>NZ_JAGXJV010000954.1:0-231 GCF_019091145.1 Lysinibacillus sp. GbtcB16 | reverse complement strand
CGCTGTTCTGCATTTCTTTGGAACGGCGTTCTGCACGTTCGTTCACGGAGGCTGTCAAGGACACCTTGATCTCCGCATCGGGCATGACATGCGTGCCAATATCCCGGCCGGCCATTACGACGACCATGGAGATGGCCATTTGCTGCAGAAGCTAAACCAGCAGCTGACGAATCGCGCCATAACTGGCGAATAAGGACACATGATCGGTGATGTTCGTCAAGCGAATCGCTT
>NZ_JAGXJV010000953.1:0-231 GCF_019091145.1 Lysinibacillus sp. GbtcB16 | reverse complement strand
GGCATGGAATTCTCTTTACTAGTCCCTTTTTCTCTAGCTTATCTACAACATATGTAATGCTGCCACTAGCTATTAAAATACGCTCACCAATTTGCTGAAGTGGTTGACCGCCTTTATGGTATAGCAGTTCTAATACAGCAAATTCAGTTGGATTTAACCCGTTACTTTGTATAGATTTATTTGTAGTATCCATAACAGAACGCTGTACACGAGATAATGCAATAAATACTT
>NZ_JAGXJV010000952.1:0-231 GCF_019091145.1 Lysinibacillus sp. GbtcB16 | reverse complement strand
TAAAAGTATCAGCTAGAGAATTTAACTATAAATCAAGACAAACATCAAGGAAGGACTCAAAGATCAGCAGAAATAACTGCTAAATGCATGGATTAAAGATAGATCCAGGAGTAGGAGAAAGCACATTATGAAATGAAGCAGCAAAAGGAGCACAACCGACCAATGTTGGCACAAGACCAAGTAGTAACTACTAGACTCTGAATACTTAAGTTTTGTATCAGATGCATGAAA
>NZ_JAGXJV010000951.1:0-231 GCF_019091145.1 Lysinibacillus sp. GbtcB16 | reverse complement strand
CGTAAGGGGCCAGTCACGATCTTCATGTCCTCGGCGACGGACCCGTACCAGCCCGTCGAATACAAGGAGCGGCTCACCCGCTCGCTCCTCGAAGCGATGACCGCGGAACCGCCGGACTTCCTGTTCCTGCAAACCCGCAGCCCGCTGGTGAAGCGGGATGCGGATCTTCTTCAGCTGCTCGGCGACCGGGTCCGAGTCAGCATGACGGTCGAGACGGACCTGGAGGCGGTC
>NZ_JAGXJV010000950.1:0-231 GCF_019091145.1 Lysinibacillus sp. GbtcB16 | reverse complement strand
ATTCTCAAAGACAAGTGTTCTAACCCCATCCTACAGAAGTATTAGTCTCTGTTCCTATATTGATTCTGAATGATTTATGCTTAGAATCTGATATTTCTCTCTTTCGACATAACACCAAGGATCTAAATTTTTTTTGGTAAACTGACCCCTATACACTGTTTTAGCTATAATTTTTAGCACTAAATGTGGATTCAGGCAAGACCTAGCTCGTTTAAAATTAGACTCTTATAT
>NZ_JAGXJV010000949.1:0-231 GCF_019091145.1 Lysinibacillus sp. GbtcB16 | reverse complement strand
CGGTAAAAAATCATGTAAGCTCCATTCTCCAAAAGATGGAGGTTGATGATCGAACACAAGCGGTCATCATCGCGATAAAGAATGGTTGGGTAACCTTGTAAATATCCCCTGATGGAACCCCTCGAATTTTGCAGCATACACTGCAAATAAAGGAGGGATCCGCTATGTGGATTGGGTTGCTTTGGATCTTGGGTTGCTACGGAATCAGCATCGCAGTGCTTCATCTATTGT
>NZ_JAGXJV010000948.1:0-231 GCF_019091145.1 Lysinibacillus sp. GbtcB16 | reverse complement strand
AATAGGTGGGCCCACATTAGGTATAGTGAGGAGGGTATGGCTGCCTAAGCGATTGATCTTTTTTACTGATTTTTAATCCCTTCTTTTAATGGTTGCTTTAATATTTTTTGGTACAGTCGCTTTCATATTGTTTTTAAGTAGTATGGAATATATAACAGCTGTAGAGTCGAGTATTCTCTCCAGCATTGTACCATTAACGGCTATTATTATTTCAGTTTATGTCTTTTGGAC
>NZ_JAGXJV010000947.1:0-231 GCF_019091145.1 Lysinibacillus sp. GbtcB16 | reverse complement strand
CGCAAGTCAGACAAGCAGTGCAGCTGTTATACGATTATGCAAATCGCTGCACGTCAGCGGCGTATAGGAATTAAAATTACGTATTGCCGGTGATTTACAGCGTAAGAACACCTTCGACAGAGTTATAGAGGCAAATGAGCCGTTACTGTCAATTGTAGAGAAGGTAACCTTGCAAAGTAGTGTAATTTTGACACAAACGGCTAAATTAATAGATAAGACTGAATTAGAACG
>NZ_JAGXJV010000946.1:0-231 GCF_019091145.1 Lysinibacillus sp. GbtcB16 | reverse complement strand
TCAATTTCTAACCAAGTTAGCTTTAGTTTTATTTCACCTATAATAGACGGACTTACTCATAGCTTATTTGCTTTACCAATAATACACAACATGCCTATATACAGTATTATGATTCCTATTTCCATTAGTTCTATTGCATATTGCATAATCTATTTTGGATATTATATATTAACTGTTAATTCGTATTTTAGAATTGTGTATAAATAATAAATTCTTTTGATATTGCGTAAT
>NZ_JAGXJV010000945.1:0-231 GCF_019091145.1 Lysinibacillus sp. GbtcB16 | reverse complement strand
GTGCCCATGTGGGGTACCATCAATCACAACACCTAACTGCCCCTCTGCCCCTCGCTCTTTTAGCCCGACTTGTATGCCTACATCTAATGCAGTCCCAATCCCCTTTTGGCGATATGCAGGTGTCACCACTAGTGTCCACTCATACGTATGGAGTCCCATTATATCAATGGCACTTGCAACTCCAACTAACAAATCCTGATCATCCTCTTACGCCAATACCATAAAGCCCTT
>NZ_JAGXJV010000099.1:374-603 GCF_019091145.1 Lysinibacillus sp. GbtcB16 | reverse complement strand
TTAATCTTTCTTGTAGATGTATTAATGAAATTCTTTCCGTACACATCGCCATTGCATCCAATGTTACCTATTGTTCTTAACACACCTAATTTTACGTTTGCCCAAGAACTACCGGAACCGTTCATGACTTTGATTCCATCATCGATAAAGTTACGAGATATACGCATCATAATTTGATTAGCAAATGTAAAATCTACATCTCCGCCGTATGCAGGTGCGGTATCTGTAA
>NZ_JAGXJV010000099.1:0-364 GCF_019091145.1 Lysinibacillus sp. GbtcB16 | reverse complement strand
CAGTTGTGTAAAAATTAATATAACCCCGTAATGCTGTAATATTAATATCTTTGTTTGCTCGTAAGTACATAAAACCAGTAGTAGATCCTGTAGCGTTTGCACTTAAGCTTATGTTTCCATTATCATTTACAATCTTGAAATCACCTTGAGACTTGAGTTCCATTCCCCCGTCATAACGATAGAAGTTAATATAACTAGATTTTAAGATGTTATTTCCACTCATGCCCGTAGAAATACCAATAGAAGCAACTGAATTAGTCCATTGGGAGCCGTTAATTGTCGTTTGGTCAATTACTAACGAACCGTTAAGATTTCCTGATCCAGCATAATCATTACCTAGAATTAAAGCTGAAGTAATGTTATT
>NZ_JAGXJV010000944.1:0-231 GCF_019091145.1 Lysinibacillus sp. GbtcB16 | reverse complement strand
CCACTGGTAATCGCATGGAGTCCAATAATGGAACGTCCCGTTGTGGATTTACCACATCCGGATTCTCCTTCAAGACCAAAAATTTCTCCTTTATAAATATCGAAAGTAATGCCAACTACCGCTTTATTAACCATGTTTTTACTTAAAGAGAAGTGCTGCTTAACCTCTTTTAATGATAAATAGGGATGTACTTTATCAAAGATAGCTGGTGCCTGACGCTTCTCTTGCTGT
>NZ_JAGXJV010000943.1:0-231 GCF_019091145.1 Lysinibacillus sp. GbtcB16 | reverse complement strand
GAATCGCTGCGCTTGGAGATGATGCCGTTCGGTGTGCGTGTTATCCTCGTAGAACCAGGTGCCTACCGGACGGAGATTTGGCGTAAGGCTTCGAGTCCGTGCACGCGCCGGAGTCATCGCCATACTCGCAACGGCTGGGCCGCATGCTTGAATATTCACGCAAAGCGTCCATGACTGCTCCAGATCCGCAGGAGGTAGCAGATTACATCGCGCGGCTGGTGGACAACCCCC
>NZ_JAGXJV010000942.1:0-231 GCF_019091145.1 Lysinibacillus sp. GbtcB16 | reverse complement strand
ATTTTATCTACCATGGCTTCAAAACGTTCATCCACCGATCGTAAAGCATTGATAACTTGCCATACAGCCTCATAATTTTTGTTATTATCTAATATTGTTTCTGGTTTTTCATCAATTGGAATAACTATCGGCAGAATAATATAACCATAATCTTTTCCTTCTGCTTTACGCATAATACGTCCAACAGCCTGAACAATGTCGACTTGCGATTTTTTAGGAGCTAAGAAAATG
>NZ_JAGXJV010000941.1:0-231 GCF_019091145.1 Lysinibacillus sp. GbtcB16 | reverse complement strand
AGGATTTAAGAGCATTAGTGCTGGATAAATTGAAAGAAAAAGAAAGTGTTTTAGAAAAAGAGTTTTATTCGGATGAAAATCGACTACATGTTAAATTGAAAAAACTTAACAAAGATATTAAAGATTTGAAAGTTAAGAAAGAGCGTTTATTAGACTTATATTTAGAAGGCGAAAGAATTGATAAAGATACTTTTACTGTTCGTAACAAAAAACTGGAAAAAGAAATAGAAT
>NZ_JAGXJV010000940.1:0-231 GCF_019091145.1 Lysinibacillus sp. GbtcB16 | reverse complement strand
AATCTCCTAATTAATGCTGATATGGAGAGGGTGGTAAAAATGAGTAAAAATATTATTGTATTTGGAGCAAGACAGGGGTTAGGTGACGCTTTTGTAAAAGGCTTACCCGTGAAGGGGGATACTGTATGGGTAGTATCACGTACACGACCTAAAAGCTTAGATATCAATGATGTCGTAAATCGTCAATGGCTTACTAATGATTTGTCTAGCCAACAACATATACCGTCATTA
>NZ_JAGXJV010000939.1:0-231 GCF_019091145.1 Lysinibacillus sp. GbtcB16 | reverse complement strand
GTGTAGATCGTATGTTTCAATGACCTTTGAATCTCCTGGTGCAATGACAAGTCCGCTACTTTCTGATTTTTTAAGCTTGTTATTTAAGGAAGCATCAGCAATTGTCAAACCAATATCATGCCCTACCCAGCTATTACCTGACTTTTGGTTAATACCTCTTGAATCTACAACTTTAATACTTTCTGTCGTAGACTTGTTTGGAACCGTAATCCCAATATTAACATCTGTGCC
>NZ_JAGXJV010000938.1:0-231 GCF_019091145.1 Lysinibacillus sp. GbtcB16 | reverse complement strand
CACTAGAGGAAGTACTAACAGCAACAACAATTAATGCCGCGTATGCAGTGAACCGAGGCGAACAAATAGGTTCCCTTGAAGTTGATAAAAAAGCGGATGTTATTAATTTAGATGTTGCTAATTATAAGCAATTACAATACTTCTATGGCATGAACCATACAAATACAGATATTAAAAATGGGCAAGTTGTTGTACAAAATGGAATTTTGCTGAAAGAACAATAAAGTAAAT
>NZ_JAGXJV010000937.1:0-232 GCF_019091145.1 Lysinibacillus sp. GbtcB16 | reverse complement strand
AACAATGTGATACAAGGGACAAAACTCTCACAAAAGTATTCATTTTAGGAGAGAATCGCAAGCAAGAGTGTACAGGGAATCCAAGCAATCATAATCAGCTCAATTCCAATAAGAAGGTCAGACAAATTTAAATACTCAAAGGGATGGAACAGAATGCGCGAAAGCGACCAAAGCTCGATTTCGGACAGAATTCCAGTGGCTCATCAAGCAAATATTTCAGAATAACAATTAT
>NZ_JAGXJV010000936.1:0-232 GCF_019091145.1 Lysinibacillus sp. GbtcB16 | reverse complement strand
GATTTGGTAGCCATCCAATCTTGTAACAACTGATGAGGATTCACCTGGTGTGTTTAATAGAATCGAAGTTGTTGAACCGCCGTACATGGCTCCGTAATAAACGCCTGCAACTAAGATAATAGAGCTTGTAGCGGCGGCCTCCGTAGGTAAACCCGCTGTAATGGTTGCTGTTACTGTGATTAATAAAGCAACGCCGCTCATTGGACCTTTGCCAGGAAGGACACCAACCGCT
>NZ_JAGXJV010000098.1:0-606 GCF_019091145.1 Lysinibacillus sp. GbtcB16 | reverse complement strand
TAGTGGGTCTTTACTGGAACTCCTACAATCAAATATAAATTTTGATGAAACAGATTGGTTATCGATGATCTTTCAGCGGCACCGTAAATCGTTTCATCCAATACGTCATCTATTAATCATGATATTTTTAGGTGATGCTTTGCGTATTTTCTTTGAGAAGGGAGAGCCATACGAACCTTTTGGTAGTGGTCCGTGGTGTTGTTTAAACGTAGCTTGTAAGGATTACATGAAATCAGTGGTGAAAAATCTTGTGATAACAAGATGTTACGATACAAAACGTCCAGTTGGTACTTTCACATGTCACTGTGGGTTTGTGTATTCGCGAAGAGGACCCGACACGATTACAGAAGATAAATATAAGATCGGACGTATTAAAGACTTTGGTGATGTGTGGAAGAATAAACTTAAGGTATTGATTCGAGATGGTGGTACATTAACTGGTATTGCCAAAAAGCTAAACGTTGATCCAATAACTGTAAAGAGGCAAGCGACAATGCTGGAACTCGATTATTCATGGAGCGGTGAATCTAGAGAAGTAGCAGAAAAGAAAGCACGTTTTCAACGGAATATCAAGGCAGCATCCAATGAAGATGCTTTGCATATTAG
>NZ_JAGXJV010000935.1:0-232 GCF_019091145.1 Lysinibacillus sp. GbtcB16 | reverse complement strand
ACTGCGATCCACGGTCGGAATGATGGATAAGCCCTTTGCCTGGCTTCTTTGCTTTGTGGGCGGCTTCCAGCGCGTCTAGCGTGAGGTCGGATGTCATTCGGTCACGCAGTCTCCAGCCTACGATTTCTTTGGTGCACAAGTCTAATACACTCGCCAAATACAGCCGTCCTTCTCGGCAAGGAACATACGTTATATCGGCCACCCACACCTTCTGCGGCTTGTCTGTTGCGAA
>NZ_JAGXJV010000934.1:0-232 GCF_019091145.1 Lysinibacillus sp. GbtcB16 | reverse complement strand
ACTAAAATACTTGCCACTGCGGCATAGGTTAACCTACCTGTTCGACTACTCATGATTTCTTCTGTTAAAAAATGAGGAAGTGAGATGGATTGTGTTAAGGTGAGTGGTAGCATGTAAGAAGCGAGTGGCATTAATAGAGCAAGATAGACGTTTAAAATTAGGACTTGGTCACTAAATAAATAAACAACCTTACGATTCAGCTGCTGCCATATAGAAAAAAATCGATAGCGCA
>NZ_JAGXJV010000933.1:0-232 GCF_019091145.1 Lysinibacillus sp. GbtcB16 | reverse complement strand
ATGGGCAAGCTCTTCGATTTCTTTTAAGTTTACATAGCTAGATGCGTAATCTGTGACTAAACCTGATTGGGAAGGTTTAAGTGGAATATGAGCACCTAGTTGCTCATCGTGAATAGCTTGAACAACTGCTAAAATATTATTTTTTGCAGCTGTCGCCTCTGATTTCTCATAAACGAACTCTCCCAGATAGTCGACTGTACAAGAAATATTAGCTTTGTTTAATTCTCTAATA
>NZ_JAGXJV010000932.1:0-232 GCF_019091145.1 Lysinibacillus sp. GbtcB16 | reverse complement strand
TCGTGAAGAGCCAGACGAAGAATTGCAGGAAGAGTTAGGAAAAGTACTGGTAGAATTCCAACAAAAAATGGCTGATCTTGAGCTACAATTATTATTGTGCGGTCCATATGATCAAAACAATGCTATTTTAGAGTTGCATCCAGGTGCAGGTGGTACAGAGTCACAAGACTGGGGGTCTATGCTACTACGTATGTATACACGATGGGCTGAGAAGCGTGGCTTTAAGGGGGAA
>NZ_JAGXJV010000931.1:0-232 GCF_019091145.1 Lysinibacillus sp. GbtcB16 | reverse complement strand
AAAACGCAGGAAACAGCTTTCTTTTCGCTAAATCCCCCGTTGCCCCGAAAATATAAAACACAGCTCCACTCATCTATGCATCATTCTTTCTCTATAGGATTAGTTAATATGCTTAGCATACCTAAAATTGTCAAGCTATTCAACTTTTCTGAGAACTTTTACTAATAACATTTTCTTATACAAATATAGACATTCGTCTATACCGAACTGCACTAGGCCGAATAGGCTATAG
>NZ_JAGXJV010000930.1:0-232 GCF_019091145.1 Lysinibacillus sp. GbtcB16 | reverse complement strand
GATTGGCTGACATCGCTGAAATTATCGCTGAAATCCGCCGTTAAGCCTAATGTTTTCATGAGCAGAAGCAGGAAATCCGCTCTGGTAATCTTCTCTTCGGGTTGGAACGCAGTCTCAGAGACACCATTGATAATTCCTTTGGAGGCTAACACTTCTATTGGAACTTGTGCCCAAGGGTAAACTCCTGCATCTTCGAAGGTTTTGAACACATAGGACACGGCAAATTTACTGA
>NZ_JAGXJV010000929.1:0-232 GCF_019091145.1 Lysinibacillus sp. GbtcB16 | reverse complement strand
TGAGCAGGATTTTCGTCTCTGAGACCCCTTTGGACCTCGCCGTCACGACATTCGGTTTATTCAATTCATCGAGCATCTGCCCCCGCATAACGCGAATCAGTTCCGCCGTATTGGCGAGTCCGATGACAATGACAGGAATAATCATATGCTTCAGCAAATCCAGCACCTTGTCGAACGACCAGCCCGCATTCACGAACTCACTGGAGAACAAGCCCAGCAATGGATCTCCGAA
>NZ_JAGXJV010000928.1:0-232 GCF_019091145.1 Lysinibacillus sp. GbtcB16 | reverse complement strand
AGCTGCGAAAAAGGGGATCACCCCAAGCTATGTCCAGCGACTTCTTTCAGTCTTTTACAAGGATGAAGGCGGAGCTCCCGGTAAACAAATTGTGAGCAAGCGGCCGATTCAGCCATTGAGCGAGCCGCTGAGCGAACGTGAACGCGGCGTGCTTCGGCTTCTCGAAACCGACCTGAGCGGTCCCGACATTGCTCGCGAGCTTAGGGTGTCCGTCAACACCCTGCGGACACAT
>NZ_JAGXJV010000927.1:0-232 GCF_019091145.1 Lysinibacillus sp. GbtcB16 | reverse complement strand
ATACTGAGTTAGTTGAAAAATGAGGAGGTGATTCTACATGCCAGCGAACGATCAAAACGATGTGGTAAGTCATGCCATCAATGCAGCTGAGGCGAATGCGGAAGATAGCCAAGCGAAGCAGCAGGTGGAGGAACTGAGCTCCCTGCTTCAAAGCTCAACAGCCAATGCCAATGATGATACTTCCTCTGAAGAATAATGACACTCAGAATTGAGTCCGCCCTATAAAAGGGCA
>NZ_JAGXJV010000926.1:0-232 GCF_019091145.1 Lysinibacillus sp. GbtcB16 | reverse complement strand
AACCAAAGGGGAAATGAGCGTTCGGGGCGGAATCCTTGATTTGTTCCCGCTCACTTCGGAGAATGCGATTCGGATTGAGCTGTTTGACGTCGAAGTGGACTCTATTCGGACTTTCGATGTGAGTGACCAACGGTCAATAGATAAATTACAGTCGATAACGATTCCTCCCTGCCGTGAGATTCAAGCGGATAGAAAGCGATTACAATCGGCTGCGCAGGGCGCTTATGAGCTG
>NZ_JAGXJV010000097.1:0-613 GCF_019091145.1 Lysinibacillus sp. GbtcB16 | reverse complement strand
AATTGAGTTAGTAGGATTATCTCCCAATGCTAACTCCAATTATGTGCTAACTACGAAATTTAAGGCATACAATAAGCCAAATAAGTCTGGTTTCTTCCAGCGATCTTCCGGCGAACTTCCGACGATCTCTCGGCAATGTTCCAGCAGACTCCCGGCAAGCTCCTAAACTTCACAATGATCTTCTTGGCAAGTTCCGACGAGCATCTTTGGCAAGCTCCTGGACTTCTCGGATTTGTTCCCGTAGAACCTCTGACGACCGTCCGAACTTCCGTCGAACTCTCGAACTCCCAACGTGATCATGGTCTTGACTCCGGCGCAACTCCTGCTGCTTGTCTTACTCTCATCGTAGTTAATCCTGCACACTTATCTCAACACATAGATTAGACAACAAATGACAATTGACTTCATCATCAAAATCCGAGATTCAACAATCTCCCCCTTTTTGATGATGACAATCAATTGATGACGGAGTTAAACATAACTCCCCCTATCTATATGCCATATTATGAGAAGATAAAAAGCACTTTGAATTCCATCCCATTGGATTCAAGCATAACCCGATAAGTTCTAATCGTAGAACTTATCGTTATCCTCATTACACAATAGTAAGTAC
>NZ_JAGXJV010000925.1:0-232 GCF_019091145.1 Lysinibacillus sp. GbtcB16 | reverse complement strand
AACCGGTTGCTGCTAAGGCAGGGAATCAGCGTCATTTAGTTGCCACTCGTGATGGATTTATTACGATCATGCCTTTGACGAGTGTAGGATCACTGGCTGTACTTATTAATAATTTGCCTATCAAATTTTATCAAATTGCACTCGATGCCATTTGGAAACATGAGACATGGACACAGTTTGGTGGCAATGTCTGGGGCGCAACATTTGGAATCATCTCACTATTATTAGCGTT
>NZ_JAGXJV010000924.1:0-232 GCF_019091145.1 Lysinibacillus sp. GbtcB16 | reverse complement strand
CGGTAAATTTCTCGGCCGAAACCGACGCTGTCTACTTTGTAGACCTTCTGGAGCTTGGTTAACGTATCCTTAACTTGAGTCTCGACGGATTTCTCCAAGGCATTCTCTATCCGTTTAAGGTTCCCCGGCATACGAATATCCAAATTCGTATTATTTTCCCATATACTCCCCTCGCCTTGCAGCTGTAATTTGAATGTGGTCTTATCTCCACTTATCTCGGGGGTCATGATTC
>NZ_JAGXJV010000923.1:0-232 GCF_019091145.1 Lysinibacillus sp. GbtcB16 | reverse complement strand
ACGGCTGCCATTTCGTTCTGCAGGTTCTCCTTCTGTTGGAACAAACCGTGCAAGCTCGTTTCTTCATTCCGCAATTGACCCATAGCCTCGGACAAAATCCACTCCGCTTGTGTTCTTTCATTATTTTTCAAATCGACGATTTGTTGGAAAGAATAACGAAAATGTATTCAGGACCCTCATCCCTTATAAAATTCTTGTATCAGACGTGCTTGCGCTTCTTCATACGTTAGCT
>NZ_JAGXJV010000922.1:0-232 GCF_019091145.1 Lysinibacillus sp. GbtcB16 | reverse complement strand
CACTTCCGAATACAGTTCTTTCGTATAAAACGGCTGAAATCCCATCTCCCACGCCCTTGCAAAATGCTCAGGTTTCCTAACGCCAATCTTCACGGTAGCCCCTAATCCCTGAAGTGTTTTTGCCATTGTAAACCCCGTACGTCCAAACCCCAAAACCATACATACAGAACCATGGATCGTAATATCCGTGTTCTGAATCGCCATCATTAATGCGCCTTCTGCAGTCGGAATC
>NZ_JAGXJV010000921.1:0-232 GCF_019091145.1 Lysinibacillus sp. GbtcB16 | reverse complement strand
CAATTGGAGCATTGTTAGAGGCTGTCGGATATCGCAACTAGATAAGATGTGTCATGGTAGGAAAAGTGTCACCGGAGATAGTGCATCATGAAGGTGGTCATCGACATTGACTTAATGGTAGCCAAAGACTAATTTAGGTGTCACGGGTGAGGTGTAAAGTGGAATAGTCTTCATAGACATATGCTTCTTCATGGAGTTGTCAAAGACCATGAAGCCAATGATGATGGTTTAG
>NZ_JAGXJV010000920.1:0-232 GCF_019091145.1 Lysinibacillus sp. GbtcB16 | reverse complement strand
GGGTACTAACGGACCCCGCTGACACCGGAGCGGTGACGCTTGCTCTGCCGCAGGATGTGCAGGCAGAGGCTTATGATTATCCATTAGCTTTCTTTGATAAGAAAGTTCACTATATCGACCGCCGGCCAGCTGCCGAAGCTGCGGTTCAGCGCGCAGCGCAGCTGCTCCAAGGCAAGCGCAGGCCGCTTCTGATCGCAGGCGGCGGGGTGCTGTACGCCTCCGCTTCGAAGGA
>NZ_JAGXJV010000919.1:0-232 GCF_019091145.1 Lysinibacillus sp. GbtcB16 | reverse complement strand
AACGGCGATGATTCCGTTCTTGACCATCGGGGATCCGTCGATCCAAGCTTCCTTGGAGCTGATTCTGGAGATGGAGCGGGCCGGCGCCGACTTGATCGAGCTTGGCGTTCCTTACTCGGATCCGCTTGCTGACGGTCCTGTCATTCAGCGCTCCTCGGAACGCGCGCTGCAGAGCAAGGTCACCATCTTCGATGTCATCAATGTTGCGCGGGAAGCCAGAAGCAGAGGCTCC
>NZ_JAGXJV010000918.1:0-233 GCF_019091145.1 Lysinibacillus sp. GbtcB16 | reverse complement strand
TCTACTAGTGCCTTCATGAGTGATTTCGTGAATGTACCAAATATCAAAAGTTGTTTCACAAATAGACACTCGATTGAACTCATTTTTATCTAAAGCACAAAATAAGACATTTATAGCCTTGGCATTTAAAGTGAAAGTCTTCTTCTCCAACTCATTCCAATTATTCATTAGAAAGAAGACTTTTGAAAGTCATTTTCTATTATATTCTATAATTCTAAATTCACAGAAATTAG
>NZ_JAGXJV010000917.1:0-233 GCF_019091145.1 Lysinibacillus sp. GbtcB16 | reverse complement strand
TCTGAACTGGTGTCCCCTCAGTCAACCTAGCGCGCAAGAGGCTCTTAGATATCTCATATCGCTGAGTCCTTCCCTGTTGCTCAAACAATTTGAGGACATGTAGGAGAATGGATCTGACATCCATCTTTTTATGTTGTCTCTGTAACTCAGGAGTCATAGAGCCCAACATATAGCACTGAGCAAGAGTGGAGTCATCAATATACTTCACGTAGCGAGCGATCTCATCCTCGTTT
>NZ_JAGXJV010000096.1:0-616 GCF_019091145.1 Lysinibacillus sp. GbtcB16 | reverse complement strand
GGAAAGCTGTATCTGCTGTTAAAAGTGTAGCAAGTAATATTAAAGATGGAATTGCCGATTTCTTCGACATTCACTCTCCAAGTCGTGTGGCATATGCTTTGGGTGAGTTCGTAACAGAAGGTCTTGCTAACGGTGTTGTAGGCATGACTAAATATGCCGTTAAAAAAGCCCGTACACTTGCGGAGTCTGTAATGGATGGTTTTGCAGCACTAAAAGAAGATATCGTTATGGGTGACTTTCTAGAGGGTAACCTTGTTAGCGATACACTACAAAATCAATTCGCGAATTCTAAGCGGTTTGTTAATGATCTAGTACAGGTTAATCCTACACCTCAACAAACTAGATATAACGCACCGAAACAAGAGCAACAAGTTAAAACAACATATCCAGATGATAATCAAAGTAATCAAGGTAACACATACATCATATTAGATAAAAAAATTGTCGGTGAAGCTCTCACTCCTGAGGTAGAAAAAACGCAAGAAAGACGCAATTCAAGATACGCACAATTTACACCTAAAGTAGCACCTACTTATTAATCCTTCCCTTTTTGGGAGGGATTTTCTTTGATTAGAAATATAAAGGAGTCACATACAATGTCAAAACAAACCGGTAG
>NZ_JAGXJV010000916.1:0-233 GCF_019091145.1 Lysinibacillus sp. GbtcB16 | reverse complement strand
CGGCTTTTTTCTCGCCTTGCCAAGCGTGCTCTAGCCATTTCCCTGTAAGGTCGGCTGCAAGATGCGCTTCTTCGAAAGGTTGCCCTTCCTCCGTTTGACCAAGGAATACTGAGCCAATTTCATATAGTGCTACACTGTCTGCTTGGCGGGCATCATTATAGGCTGCTGCTATAATTAAGTGTGGAACTAGGCTTTGTTGTAATGTAGATCGTTCTTCACTCATAGGCATTAAT
>NZ_JAGXJV010000915.1:0-233 GCF_019091145.1 Lysinibacillus sp. GbtcB16 | reverse complement strand
GAGTGCCTTGCGGTATGTCTTCATTATAGGCGCCGAACCTTTAATCAACCTTTAATCGCAGCCCCCAGCTTCCCCTTCATAAAAATTTAATATGACATTCTCATTTAAGTTTCGCTAAAGGTTCGGGGACTAAGATACAGACATGAACAACAAGCACTCGCAAGGAGAAAGGGGCTGCTAACACACTATGGCAATTGAAGTATTTAACCGTTATGAAAACAAGTACTTAATGG
>NZ_JAGXJV010000914.1:0-233 GCF_019091145.1 Lysinibacillus sp. GbtcB16 | reverse complement strand
ATGCAATCTATGGTAAAGTATTATCTAGAAGGCAACATTCAGCAAGCGGCAGAACTTCATCGTAAGCTCCATCCTGTGTTTACCGGCATTTTCCGTGTACCGAGCCCTGCACCAATCAAGCATGCTCTTGCACTGAAAGGTATCCAAACTGGGGGAGTCAGACTTCCGTTGGTTCGCGTATCCGAGCAAGAAGGACAATTCATCCAATCACTTTTTGTATGATAACGCCTAAT
>NZ_JAGXJV010000913.1:0-233 GCF_019091145.1 Lysinibacillus sp. GbtcB16 | reverse complement strand
CCTCAAAGAATGGAATCTCTATCTAATTACTTTTGATCTATACTAAACTTGCTTAACGGCGAACTCAACTCGAGAAAGGTGCTTCAAGCCTAAACTTGTTCATGCGTCTAGTCGTTAGTGAGTGACTTCTCGAACTGCTGATTCATTCTATTACCTGACAAGCGCCAATACCTACATCATTCTGGAGTCGATTCAACTCAAACAGGACATTCTGCTATTTCAACTATATCTCC
>NZ_JAGXJV010000912.1:0-233 GCF_019091145.1 Lysinibacillus sp. GbtcB16 | reverse complement strand
GACCGTTTACAAAAGATTCCACCTGTAGCAACGTTGATTGAACAAGGACTTTCTCCGGAAGAGCTACTATATGCAGTTCTTGGAGAAGATAAAGTAAAAGTATTAGAAACAATGGATGTTCAATTTAATTGCACATGCTCACGCGAGCGTATTGAGAGTGTATTAATTAGTTTAGGTAAAACAGAGTTAGAGCAAGTTCGTGAAGAAGAGAAAGAGACAGAAGATCACTGTCA
>NZ_JAGXJV010000911.1:0-233 GCF_019091145.1 Lysinibacillus sp. GbtcB16 | reverse complement strand
TGGATATTCCTATATGATGAAATTCTACATATAAATTGCTTAAAGTTTGTTTTGAATATAAATAATTATTATGCACTTTATTACAAATAATATTAGGTATATTTGTTTATATCCACATTATTGGAATGTATGTGAAAGAATTTTAAAATGTTTTAACAATGTAGTATATACTTTATTTGATGTTTATTATCATATTGTACTTTTTTTAATGTTTGTATGGTGCATTAGAAGAA
>NZ_JAGXJV010000910.1:0-233 GCF_019091145.1 Lysinibacillus sp. GbtcB16 | reverse complement strand
AAATCTTCTACATACACTTCTTTTTTACGACAACTCTTTTCTGTTTCTTTAACAAGTTCTTCAGGTAATACCTCGAGTATTTCTTTACTTTTTACTATTGAACTATACAGTGAAAGAGCACTCATTTTCGGCCAAAACTTCATATATGCGTTCAGTCTCTTAGTCGCTTCTTTTTTAAGTAATTTTTTCTCGTTTGTTTCCCCGAATTTTTTAAGTTCAATTTCAATCCAGCG
>NZ_JAGXJV010000909.1:0-233 GCF_019091145.1 Lysinibacillus sp. GbtcB16 | reverse complement strand
TCATATTTTTATAAGATGCTCTCTCGAAATTTGATTTTTCTTCATCATTCGATGACTCTAAAAAAGAAGCCCACCAGGTAATATATTCATTACAGTTTATCCTTAAATCTTTTGTAAACTTATTTTTTCTATCTAAGTTAATCCAAATAAATATTTTATGATTTAACAATTCAAATTTTATTTTTTGCTTTTCTTTTTCATCAGTTTCCACACTACACCTTCTACCCAAATCA
>NZ_JAGXJV010000908.1:0-233 GCF_019091145.1 Lysinibacillus sp. GbtcB16 | reverse complement strand
CGGCGCCGCCCTCTTCCGCTCGTCCTCTACCGATCTCGCACATAGCGGAAACAGAGCATCCCTCCGCATACAAACAAACCCGCTGCAGCTATCAAAGCCGCATGCATGCCGCTAACTAAAGAGTCGCCGGAGCTTACCATCGCGCCAAACAGGACAACACCAAGCGTCGCGCCAATCTGGCGGCTTGCATTCAGTACGCCGGACGCCGTGCCCGCTAACTGCTTGGGGGCAGC
>NZ_JAGXJV010000095.1:0-621 GCF_019091145.1 Lysinibacillus sp. GbtcB16 | reverse complement strand
AGTTCAATACTGAATAACAAAGTTCAATACTCGACAACAAAGTTGCATACTAAATGTTGAAATACAATAAAGTAGGGTGCCAAAAAATAATTTTAGGTACTGGTCTATTGAAATAGGCACGAAAAGCATCGGCATTTGTCGATGCTTTTTTGTTTTTTTACTCATCTTTTTAAAGGTGCTTTTTTTTACTTTTAACTATAGAGTTTGTTATAATTTGTGGGGAGAAATAATGTAATGATACAGATATTATTTTGGAAATGGGGTTAAGTTTTGAGTGGGTACGATAAGAAAAAGATACATCAGTTAATAAGGGGATTCATGCTTGAAATTATAAATGTAAGATCAAAATTTCAATTATGGAGACACATTCAAAAGCATAGAAATGAACATTTGGATGAACTTAATATTGCGCCAGCTTTTTTTACTCTGACACTTCAGTCATTATTCAACGATGTTATTATCACTTTAGCGAAGCTTTATGAACATGGAAGGACGACCGCTAATTTGAATAAATTAATAAATATTGCTGATGTTAATAGGGCTCTTTTTGATTATAAAGAAAATGCAGCTGATTCTTTGATGATTACCAAAAAGGAAATTGAAAATCATAAGAAAATTATC
>NZ_JAGXJV010000907.1:0-233 GCF_019091145.1 Lysinibacillus sp. GbtcB16 | reverse complement strand
CTGAATATGGCGCATGAGGTCCATGCGCATGTTCTTGATGATTTGGAGCGCCGTGGACTGAAACAGGTAGGCCTGCGTATAGTTGCAAATACTGGCGACCAGCAGCAAACCCATATATATACCGAGCAGCCTGAGCACAGATGACATCTGGTTCGTATCATTGGAGAGATGCTGGTCGATGATCGTCTTCGTGATATACGGCCCGGCTAGCTCCGCGCCGACTGCGCAGCATA
>NZ_JAGXJV010000906.1:0-233 GCF_019091145.1 Lysinibacillus sp. GbtcB16 | reverse complement strand
GGAGTGGTGGTACTGCAACCTGCAAGAACAACGAGGGATAGTATACCCGCAGTCCCTATCGACAACCATTTTTTTCCTCTGACATCGACCATACCTCAGTTACCTCCTTGAAATGGAATGCACATTAGCGAAAGGCTGACTCTGGTGAATCTGCTGATATCAGAGTTCATCACTCAAACTCGCTACTCTTCATATTACATGTATCCTCACAATTGGAAATATGTAGGTTTTAA
>NZ_JAGXJV010000905.1:0-234 GCF_019091145.1 Lysinibacillus sp. GbtcB16 | reverse complement strand
ACATTATATTGCGCCAACGATTAGATTAATTTTAGGTGTATTCGTATTTGGTGAACATTTCACCTCTACTCATATGATTGCATTTTTCTGTATATGGGTTGCATTATTTGTGTTTTCAATAGCGAAAAGAAAGTTTTTAGTGCAGAAACAACCTAAATTTATAAAAAATAAATCAGCAAAAGTATCATAATGCGTAGTATTTTCTACGCATTTTTCTTTATACTGATACTATAT
>NZ_JAGXJV010000904.1:0-234 GCF_019091145.1 Lysinibacillus sp. GbtcB16 | reverse complement strand
TTATTGTTGTACAAAGTCATTCATGTGGTGGTAGCTAATGCTGTTGGATGGATGGAATGTCGATGAGTTCTTTGCCTACCTAAACATCTTGAGCATTGACTTCTTAGTGATCGACGAGCAGGAGCTGGAAATGTGAGGAGTTGTAGTTGCTCCCTGACTCGATCACCCTATTGGGCAAAAACCCCGACAACTTCCAAGCGAAAATCCCTAGCTATATTCTTCTATTATCCTATT
>NZ_JAGXJV010000903.1:0-234 GCF_019091145.1 Lysinibacillus sp. GbtcB16 | reverse complement strand
TAACAAAATATGCTCCTTAAATTACTACATGTGTTAGGAACAGGAGTCGGGGTCAGCACTAAGAGGGGGGGGTGAATTAGTGCAACGGTAAAAGTTACGTCGGTTCAAAAAACCTTCGTACGATAAAAATTAATTTCGACGAAAATCGGTTTCGAAAACTTAACTTAAAATTATTTTCGTAAAGATAGATTGAAAGCATATGGAAGATTCGTAGGGCAAGTAAAGCAAGTAAAG
>NZ_JAGXJV010000902.1:0-234 GCF_019091145.1 Lysinibacillus sp. GbtcB16 | reverse complement strand
TACAGCATGGCCATACTTGTTGTATATGTAAACAGTAGAAGGGCAGCTGCACTGGCCGTGAAGCCGGCGATCAGGAACGGACGTATACCGAGCCGGTCCACCAATTTCCCCATTGGAACCAGACAGATCACCGTTACGGCACCGCCTGCCACCAAGAACATACTGTACTCAAAGGATGAGAGCTTAAGCACTTCTTTGGCATACAATGTAAGGATTGGTGTCAGAATGCCGAGA
>NZ_JAGXJV010000901.1:0-234 GCF_019091145.1 Lysinibacillus sp. GbtcB16 | reverse complement strand
GTATGGTTAAAGCAGGCTCACCCGGTGCTGCGCAGCAAGGGACTGGCGATAAGACTGCTCAGTCTCCGCCGCCTGGAGCCGCAGAGCGGGCAGCCCCTAGCAGCGCACAGCCCAAGGCTTCTACGGATCCGCTTCAGGAGCGGCTCCGCATTGTGATTGATACGGAGAAGCATCGTTTGGCGCTGGTTAGCGGCAATTACATTCTGCGAAGTTACCCGGTTGGACTTGGCGGCG
>NZ_JAGXJV010000900.1:0-234 GCF_019091145.1 Lysinibacillus sp. GbtcB16 | reverse complement strand
ACCACTCAACATATAAAGGAGCATTACACATGAAGGATGGGATTGTCGACCATGAAGTGGGAACTCGGCATATTCGCCGTTTAGGTGGCTTAATGTCCTTAGTGCCTATTACATTTACAATCGCAGTCATTGGTAGCTTTTCTATGACAGGATTACCACCATTTAATGGTTTCTTGTGTAAAGAAATGTTTTTTGCTGCGGTCTGGGCTATTCGGGATGTAGAGGCCTTTTCTA
>NZ_JAGXJV010000094.1:0-633 GCF_019091145.1 Lysinibacillus sp. GbtcB16 | reverse complement strand
TAGTATTAATGATAGGTTTACTTTTAACCAACAATCAGAAGATTCAAATGATAGGAACAGTTATTTAGGGATAAAATGCTCAGACAATATAGCAAAAATCGGTGAAACTACTAAAAATTTAGTATTAAATATACTACGTTCTTCTCAAAAGGACAATTTCAATCAAAATTTAAAATTTATTACCGATTTTATTGGTGTGGAGCCTGTTTTTAAAATCAGTTACTCACTAAAGAATGGGGTATTAGAGGAAGTAATTAACGAAAAGGGTATTGTACGATTACAAAATAATTTAAGAAATAAACCAAAGAGAGAGCAAGAGAATATTAATTTTGTTGATAGCAAAGACATTATAGATTTTTATAGAAATTTAATTAGTGGAAAATATGCTCAGGGAATATTTAATATAAAACAAAAATCGATTTCAATTAACTTTAATTTTAGTGCCAATGAAGAATACTATCAATATTATGATGAATTCTCTATTTTATGGCACCTTTATGAACTAGGAATTTTTAAAGAGTTAACAGTTTCTTTAAAAAAAGATAGTTTTTACAAACTTGAAAATGCTAGCTCAGGTGAGGCTCAATATATAACTACACTTATAAATATTATATCTAATATTGAAAACGATTC
>NZ_JAGXJV010000899.1:0-234 GCF_019091145.1 Lysinibacillus sp. GbtcB16 | reverse complement strand
AGCTATCTTAGCTGCTGCGGAAGAAGAAAAATCTCCTGTAATCCTAGGTGTATCTGAGGGTGCAGCCCGTCATATGACTGGTTTCAAAACAGTTGTAGCTATGGTTAAAGCTTTAATCGAAGAAATGAACATCACTGTTCCTGTAGCGATTCACCTTGACCATGGTTCAAGCTTCGAAAAATGTAAAGAAGCAATCGATGCAGGTTTCACATCTGTAATGATCGACGCTTCTCA
>NZ_JAGXJV010000898.1:0-234 GCF_019091145.1 Lysinibacillus sp. GbtcB16 | reverse complement strand
AAGCTGGCTCGGCGAACAATGGGTACAAATCGATTTGCCGGAGATTGGCTGGCTGGTGCCCAAGGATGAATATTTGGATGTAACCGGCAGCATTCCTTTGTACAATAAGCCGGAGTATGGGTACACGGGAACTACGCTATCCTCTCAAATCGTTCATTCGAAGGGAATTTTTTACCGACCGATGCAAACTCCCTCTTGGCTCTTGGATACATGGCTCGGGGACAAATGGTTTAC
>NZ_JAGXJV010000897.1:0-234 GCF_019091145.1 Lysinibacillus sp. GbtcB16 | reverse complement strand
GTCGCTTGTGCTTTTTACATTCTCCAAAAATCATGCGGTTGTGCGTAGGGGTCTATTTTACTAATAGCTTTCAAGTGTTTTTTCATTACAAGGGGTGTTGGAATATAGGTTTTATCACGACAAGCCTTTGTCATTGTTGGTAAAGAAATACCCGCGGTACGCGCAATTTTTTGTTGCTCTATTCCGTGACGATCCAGCCATTTTTTTAACATGGTTTTATTATCTTTAAAAAAC
>NZ_JAGXJV010000896.1:0-234 GCF_019091145.1 Lysinibacillus sp. GbtcB16 | reverse complement strand
ATCCGCCAGCTTGGCGGAAGTGATTTTGCAGCGGATTCGGCAAGAGGCTTATAAGGATGAGAACGTGACGGTGCCGCTGACCGCGAGCGTTGGCATTGCGGAGTTTTCACCGAAGCTGGAATACGGCACCATGATCCTTGAGGATATGATCTCCAGAGCGGATCATGCGCTGTACCGTGCAAAGTCGGCCGGGCGCAACCGGATCGAGCTGGATGGATAAGTGATTATCGATCC
>NZ_JAGXJV010000895.1:0-234 GCF_019091145.1 Lysinibacillus sp. GbtcB16 | reverse complement strand
GAAGCAAGCTAGCCCCTGGCTCCGTATACGGCTAACATCTTGCCGTAGGATCGATAAGCGGGACGAAGCTGACAGAGGCAAGTGTGGATGAAAGCAAATTATCTTTCCGTACTGTGCAGCTGCCTGCTTCCAAGTCCGTGGTCATGCAGCAATTCGGCCTTGTTCCCTTCGAATACAAAGTGCAGGATGAAATCGTCGATGTTCAAATTTATTTCGATGAACCTTTTGTGGATA
>NZ_JAGXJV010000894.1:0-234 GCF_019091145.1 Lysinibacillus sp. GbtcB16 | reverse complement strand
ACTTGGTTCCCATGCGAATGAGGTCCTGAACGCCATTAGGCCCTTCATGAACAAGCACGTCCACCGCTTCCGGGGAACATAGGCCTGCGCCTGCAATCAGAGTGTCCTGCATATGATATTCCGGTGAGTCCTCGTCCGAGATAACGGCTGCTATGCCGCCCTG
This sequence comes from Lysinibacillus sp. GbtcB16, assembly GCF_019091145.1. NCBI lineage: Bacteria > Bacillati > Bacillota > Bacilli > Caryophanales > Bacillaceae > Lysinibacillus > Lysinibacillus sp. GbtcB16. Next base: position 71 of record NZ_JAGXJV010000894.1, on the reverse strand, counting down.
TGCATAACGGGTATTACTATCCAAGAGCGACTTCTTCGTAATCATTAGAACTTTCTTCGTTTCACTAGCGC
>NZ_JAGXJV010000893.1:0-234 GCF_019091145.1 Lysinibacillus sp. GbtcB16 | reverse complement strand
CCAAATTATGCCGTACCCACTGCACGCTCTCGGCATCGTTGTTCAATCTCCAATCCTTAGCTCCCTTACCGCCCTGCAGCTCTTGCGGCCATAACACAGTCACTCGATTGCCCTCGGGATCCGGAAAATGAAAGGAGATCCCTTCATCCTGGATATACAATCCCTTTGCGGGAACACCGCCGGCTTTCACTCTCTCCCAAAGCCGCTTCATCTCAGATAGCGAGCCGGTATGGA
>NZ_JAGXJV010000892.1:0-234 GCF_019091145.1 Lysinibacillus sp. GbtcB16 | reverse complement strand
ACTTCCTCGGAAAAAACGGAATGGGCTTTCAAGCATTTTCTGATACTTCTCCAAACGCTGTGCCTCCGTTAACTTCATTCGTTGAGCATCAAACTCCTCAAAGATGGTATTTATTAGCTCCTTTCTTAAAAAAACTCTTGTATGTTTCACCTGTTCCATTATTGCATGCTCCATCTAAATACCCCCTTTTGGTTACATGTTTATACGAAAAATATAGGTATAGGTTTCGTAGTA
>NZ_JAGXJV010000891.1:0-234 GCF_019091145.1 Lysinibacillus sp. GbtcB16 | reverse complement strand
CGAAGTCCAGACGCAGTGGCTTGAGGACGCAGCGGTCTATCATTTCGGCTCGGTCTCGCTGATTGCCGAGCCTTGCCGCACCGCGACGCTGGACGCTGCGCGGCGCGCGAAAAGCCTTGGCGCACTGGTGTCGTACGACCCCAATGTGCGCCTTGCGCTCTGGCCGAGCGCTGACGCGGCTCGGACGGAAATCCTTGCGCAGCTGGAGCTTGCGGATGTGGTCAAGGTCAGCGA
>NZ_JAGXJV010000890.1:0-234 GCF_019091145.1 Lysinibacillus sp. GbtcB16 | reverse complement strand
ATCGATTTTGGCCGCGCCTTCGCTCATCAGCCAGCTCAACCGGCCGATATAGTCGCCCAACAGGGCGAAATGTTCCCAATACGGGTTCTGCTCGAACTGGGAAGGCGCCGCATCATGCTTGCGAAGTCCGTCAATCGAGTAGAAGAACGCGTGAAAGTTAAACATGTTGGTGCCGAGAACCGCCATCCAGTCGATCATCCAGCGGGCATCCTGCAGCGTCATCGACCAGCCGAT
>NZ_JAGXJV010000093.1:0-633 GCF_019091145.1 Lysinibacillus sp. GbtcB16 | reverse complement strand
AGGATTAGCTCAGCTGGGAGAGCATCTGCCTTACAAGCAGAGGGTCGGCGGTTCGAGCCCGTCATCCTCCACCATTTGCCGGTTTAGCTCAGCAGGTAGAGCAACTGACTTGTAATCAGTAGGTCGTGGGTTCGATTCCTATAGCCGGCACCATTTTAGACGAGCCATTAGCTCAGTTGGTAGAGCATCTGACTTTTAATCAGAGGGTCGAAGGTTCGAGTCCTTCATGGCTCACCATTTATAAGTACCAACCATATTAAGCGGGTGTGGCGGAATTGGCAGACGCACTAGACTTAGGATCTAGCGCCGCAAGGCGTGGGGGTTCGACTCCCTTCACCCGCACCATTTTTTAAATATGCCAGATAAAAAAACTTATGCACATGCGGAAGTAGTTCAGTGGTAGAACACCACCTTGCCAAGGTGGGGGTCGCGAGTTCGAACCTCGTCTTCCGCTCCAAATGTGCCGGGGTGGCGGAACTGGCAGACGCACAGGACTTAAAATCCTGCGGTAGGTGACTACCGTACCGGTTCGATTCCGGTCCTCGGCACCATTTTATGCGCCCGTAGCTCAATTGGATAGAGCGTCTGACTACGGATCAGAAGGTTATGGGTTCGACTCCTGTCGGGCGCGCC
>NZ_JAGXJV010000889.1:0-234 GCF_019091145.1 Lysinibacillus sp. GbtcB16 | reverse complement strand
TGGTCTTAGTACCACGCGTCCACCATTTTTTTCAATATGCACCCAAGAGAGCTCTCGAAGCTGTTCTAGTAGCTTTTGGCGTATAACAGTAATAGAAGGTAAATTTTTTTTAGAAAGTGGTGTTTCTATTTGAAATGTATCATGAAAGGTTTTACCTAAGCGCTGCACCAATTCAGGTGTCGCTGCTTCAATGTCTACTTTCCAAATCGCTTGCGCACCAATTATTGGGATGGC
>NZ_JAGXJV010000888.1:0-235 GCF_019091145.1 Lysinibacillus sp. GbtcB16 | reverse complement strand
GTGCAAGCTAGCAAGTTTTTCTTCCTTTTACAATGTGCAATTTTTTAAATTTAGCATCTTGAACTAGTAATTTTTGAAATGTGCAACTTAGCAAACATTGCTTCTCTTGAGATTTGCTAGATAACACATCTTGCTTCACTTTTTAGATGAGAAAGCTGGCAAGTTTGCTTTTTTTGCAATGTGTAAGTTTACAAATTTTGCATCTTGAGCTAGCAATTTTTCTCCCTCGTTGTCA
>NZ_JAGXJV010000887.1:0-235 GCF_019091145.1 Lysinibacillus sp. GbtcB16 | reverse complement strand
AGCAGACTCTAAAGCATTAACCTTATTTGCAGATGCATGGCGAAATGAAGATCGGCCGCCCCTCCATGTCCGTAATCGACGACTAAAAAATAACATAGCTGTCAAAATAGTCCTATCTGCTGAGGTTGAGTCTGATGGAGCACTCGCGTATGAAGATAATGAACTAAATAAATAGATTAATAAAAATCTAGAATCTCTTAGAATAAAAAGAAAAAGAAATACAAAAACATCAGAT
>NZ_JAGXJV010000886.1:0-235 GCF_019091145.1 Lysinibacillus sp. GbtcB16 | reverse complement strand
CTGCTGCGAGCTGCTGCGGTGCTGCTCCCGGGCGATCACCGTACGGTTGCCGCAAACCTACAACCCGGCCGGCTCCTAGCTCGACCGCCTAGTCCCGTGGCGGTCCCCGGCTAACGGACACAGCGGACCTTATTCGACGAATTCGGGCCGCTTTTATTTTCTAACGGACACACGCGCGGTTATTCGCCGATTATTTACCAATTTCGCCTCGAAATCGGCAAATAAGGTCCCTGGT
>NZ_JAGXJV010000885.1:0-235 GCF_019091145.1 Lysinibacillus sp. GbtcB16 | reverse complement strand
CTGATTCACCGTGCCCACGACGGAGCAAGTACCAAGAGGAGCAACCGGCGATAGCTGGACGGCTCGATAGTTCGCTGCTTGAGCGATGTTCAGCATATCGATCTCCATTTGTTTAAGAGCAATTGGACCAAGGCCCGTTGGCATCACGAACCGGTTATTCGCATAGCTGCTCAGCAGTTCTCCAGCGGATAGCTCGCTTGTTCTATTACGCAGCAGCTCAATCAAAAGCGTATTA
>NZ_JAGXJV010000884.1:0-235 GCF_019091145.1 Lysinibacillus sp. GbtcB16 | reverse complement strand
TCATCAGCGTATTTTTATAATAGCCCCTTACTACACCTACTTGCTCACTTCCATTATAAACCTCTATCGGCGTCGTATCTGCTTTGCTATCACTCGGTCGTTTGTAAGAGAGCTGCATCATTCGCTCTCCTCTTAAGTACTGATCTAACGTCACAGTATATTCTATCATGCGCAGTTCCATATTTAACTCATATAAATAGCGATGAACGCTCTCTATTAATGTTGTAGTAGCTAT
>NZ_JAGXJV010000883.1:0-235 GCF_019091145.1 Lysinibacillus sp. GbtcB16 | reverse complement strand
CCTTCGTGCTGAAGGAGCTGCTCGAAGCTTGCGGGGATATCGCCGAGGCTTCCCGGTTCATCCGTATCGCTTGCGATTGCGGGCTAACGAAGGAGATGGTTCGGGCCATCGCTGCGCTGCAAGGGCTGGCGGTGGATGCAGGCAGCTTGGAGCAAGTAGCGGCAGCTGCTTATGAGCTGTCGGTGCTGATCCGTTACGGCTCGATCCGCCGCATTGAAACGGATGCGCTTCTGCC
>NZ_JAGXJV010000882.1:0-235 GCF_019091145.1 Lysinibacillus sp. GbtcB16 | reverse complement strand
GAAATGAAAGCAATGATAATTGATAAGTACGGAAAAGTTCCAATGCGCATGGCAGAGGTACCTACTCCTGAAATAAACCAACATGAAGTGCTCGCAGAAATTCATGCAGCTAGTATTAACCCAATTGACTTTAAAATACGTGATGGAAAAGTAAAGATGTTACTGAAATATGAAATGCCTCTAATCCTTGGTAATGACTTTTCCGGTGTCATCGTGAAGGTTGGATCGCAAGTAA
>NZ_JAGXJV010000881.1:0-235 GCF_019091145.1 Lysinibacillus sp. GbtcB16 | reverse complement strand
AGTTTCGCGCTAGGCATGTAGAGCTGTTGGACAAAGATATCGTTCATTATTGTAACACTTTTTAGTATAGCTAGTGTAGCCGTTGCTGGCAGCAATAAGGGGAAAATAATCGAGCGGAAAATCCGCACGTAAGATGCGCCATCCAACATCGCACTCTCGTCGAGCTGTACCGAAATCTTCTCGAGAAACTGCATATAAATGTAGATCTGCATAATATCTGTTCCGATATAAATCA
>NZ_JAGXJV010000880.1:0-235 GCF_019091145.1 Lysinibacillus sp. GbtcB16 | reverse complement strand
CATGAAAGAATTGAAGAATTGAATCGTTTATATAAGAGTGGTAAATCTCATGAGGAAATACACAGTGAGATTATTCATTTGGCAACAGAAAGAATAGCTAATAGTATAAGCACGAAATGCCGTAAGTACGAAGAACGGTATTCAAAGATGGAGCATGTAAAAGAGAAGCCATTTATATTAGCAATTGGTAGTTTTGAGCAACCACTATTTTATTTACAAGGAACGGGAGCTATAC
>NZ_JAGXJV010000092.1:0-659 GCF_019091145.1 Lysinibacillus sp. GbtcB16 | reverse complement strand
GACTGAACATTAGATAATCTGAACAACGTAGTATTTGCCATGAATTATTGCTCCCCCTTTGTTTACTTATATATAATTTTAAAATCTTTCTTTGTAACCTTAACCAATAAGCTCTTGATAAAAAAAGCAAAGAATTGTTGAATTACATTCTTTTTTTTAGATACTTTGATTTTTAAATCTACTTGGCAAGAAATAACTTCGAACCTTTTTGGAACTATAATTATTTCAGGACATAATTTTATTGCATCATCCTCTTTAATTTTCCCTGCACCAACTACAGAGTCTGTCCATAAGTATCTCGCATTTCCTTTTTTATCCTTATACAAGTTAGAACTTCGTATTCTACTATTTCCCCAACCATCCGAAACTTCAGTATCATATGCAGATGGCCTATATAGTACTACTAAATCACACCCTACTAGACTAAATAACGCATTAGTTAATCTATTTCCTTTTGAAATACTGAGCTGGATCTTATATATAGATTTATTATCATCATTTGGATCTAATAATTTCTTTACATGGTGTTTTTTTATGCTTTTATTATTAACACTCAAGAAATCTACCTCAATATGTACAGGCGAGAAAAGAAAATGAAATAAAAGTAATACTAATGCAATTAGAACTACACTAGAGTACGCTACACCAAGTGCCCCTAA
>NZ_JAGXJV010000879.1:0-235 GCF_019091145.1 Lysinibacillus sp. GbtcB16 | reverse complement strand
CAGCACCCGGTCGTTCATCTGGCCGAAAGCATCCTGTGCGCGAATGAATCTCTCGTGGATGCGTCCCCCATAGATCGTAATCGCGGCGGCCATGAAAGGCAGCGGCAGAATCGCAGCGAGCGTCAGCTTCCAAGAGATGAAGAAGCCCATCACACTCAATATGGTCAGCATGAACAATGTCGAGTCTACGAAGGTCAAAATCCCAAACCCCGCTGTCGTCGAAACCGCCTGCAGG
>NZ_JAGXJV010000878.1:0-235 GCF_019091145.1 Lysinibacillus sp. GbtcB16 | reverse complement strand
CATTATATTCAAAGAGGTTGATGGCTTTCAAAATTTTGAAGGGGGTTATAGTGATAGTATTGATGGATATAAATTATTATTGATGGACAAAACCACCACCAGAGCTTCAGAAGTTAGAAGAGGAAGACATGTTAGATCAATTGTTCACCTTGTGCTCAGATCAGATCCGATTCGATCAGCTGCCCATCCTATGATAAAGGATCTTATGATTAAATCTAATCATATATAAAATAAA
>NZ_JAGXJV010000877.1:0-235 GCF_019091145.1 Lysinibacillus sp. GbtcB16 | reverse complement strand
CAGTTAAAAAAGACCATAGCACCATACTGATGCCAATTCAATCGATACTAGGAGACTGCTGACTAGATGTTCCATTTCCTTATGGATCGTGTAATTCATAATTATCTACCCAATATATTTCATTGCCAAGAATGTCAAAGATACATGCATAAGCGCCTATGGAAATACAGAATTTATTTTTTGGAGGTGATGACGTGTGCTTTCTAAAACAGGTCAATTGGCTTGGAAATACTAG
>NZ_JAGXJV010000876.1:0-235 GCF_019091145.1 Lysinibacillus sp. GbtcB16 | reverse complement strand
GATGAAAAGTAATTATAATTCAAATGAATATTCAAGAAGAATTTAGCAATTAATACTTATAATATTTTCTAAAATTTGTTATATTTGATATGCTTTTATTAAAAAGTTAGCTGTTTTAAAGATTAAAGTATACAATTTAAAGGTTTAGAGTATATTTTTATTAAGGTGTAGTTGTTCATTAAATGAGAGGAGGGCTTCTAATGAAAATATATAAGTTATTCTATACATCCAAGAA
>NZ_JAGXJV010000875.1:0-236 GCF_019091145.1 Lysinibacillus sp. GbtcB16 | reverse complement strand
ATCAAAAGATATGGGCTTACAAAGATCAAAAGATATGGGCTAGCTATGCACTCGAAGAAAGTGGACAAAGAGAAAGATATGGGCTACTAGCTAAGCACCCGAAGAAAGTAGACCGAGTGATTAAAAAGATGGAGTTACACGGTTACCGCCACAGGACAAATTCTAGAGAAAAGAAGGAGCTGAAAGCCTGATTAGTTTCCTTTTCTCCTATCCCGGAGTCACCGATAGAATGGAAT
>NZ_JAGXJV010000874.1:0-236 GCF_019091145.1 Lysinibacillus sp. GbtcB16 | reverse complement strand
ATTCCTTCGCACTACGCGCCACATAGGCCAGCATCGGTGTTCCGATCTGACCCTGACCGATAAAAGCAATGATGGTAAGCACGTAGAAAGCATTGATCGCAATGTCATCAATTGGCCCTGGCAGCGTGGTGCAGAAATGGTTCATATTCACTAATCCGATTACGCCATTAAGCACTAAGGGCCGGAAATCCATATACAAGGAGACCAGAGCCAAGCTTAAGTACAAAATCAGCATG
>NZ_JAGXJV010000873.1:0-236 GCF_019091145.1 Lysinibacillus sp. GbtcB16 | reverse complement strand
GTTCTTATAAAGTGGTTAAACTGTGCGGAGGACAAGTATATACGCAGTAATTCCATCAGCAGCCAGACGCTCTTCCGCTTGCAGCTCAAAGTGTACAGCTAAACCATAGGTAATGACGGTCACATCATCCCGTTCAGGCTTGACATCAGGCTTGCCGATTGGTAACGTGTAATGGTGTAGCGGTAGCTGAGCCTTAATTAATGGATAAGGACGTTTATGTTCAAAGAATAATAGTG
>NZ_JAGXJV010000872.1:0-236 GCF_019091145.1 Lysinibacillus sp. GbtcB16 | reverse complement strand
TTGATTCCAGCACCGCGCAAATTTATCACCTCCTTGCCATGATGGGGGCTCCGAATACATGGGAATACAAAGATGGTAAAATGTCGCCGGATTTCATGTCGAAGGCTTATATGGATACGATGAAGCTGCTGCAGCAAATGTTCAAAGACAAATTGTTTAACAGTGACTTCCCGGTGGTCAAAGACCGAACTGTATTGGTGAACCAAGGTAAAGCGGGCGTATATATTGGGGCTTAT
>NZ_JAGXJV010000871.1:0-236 GCF_019091145.1 Lysinibacillus sp. GbtcB16 | reverse complement strand
TGTTAATCTTAATTTAAAGCCATTTACTTCACTTACTTCTATTTTACCGCCACCAGTAGAAATACCGACGACAGACTTTCCACCTTCATCGTCTCCTATAACTAGACGTGCCGTATTTGGATGCTCCGTATTAGCTGTTTCTGTAATAAATTCATATTCCATCCCTGCATTTTCTGCCTTTTCAATTGCCGTTTTAATACGTTCATCAAAAGTATCGTAGTTCAATAAGTCTCCAA
>NZ_JAGXJV010000870.1:0-236 GCF_019091145.1 Lysinibacillus sp. GbtcB16 | reverse complement strand
TGAAATAGATTGTAAGTAAAAGAATCTTAATTATCTATTATTGAAATCATTTTTTCACCTCCAGTAGTGCTCGAGCTTTTTTTAGTGTTTCTTCATATTCAGATAATGGGACCGAATCGTGAACATTACCTGCTCCTGCCTGTACATGAGCTTTCTCATCTTTAATGATCATGGAACGAATAGCAAGGGCTAAATCCATATCGCCTGTCGTCGAAATATATCCAACAGCGCCCGCA
>NZ_JAGXJV010000091.1:0-663 GCF_019091145.1 Lysinibacillus sp. GbtcB16 | reverse complement strand
TAATAAGTGTATAACACGCTTTATTATCTAAATTCAGAAAAACAAATCACTTAAAAAAATGATTCTAGTTTTCGAAATACCTTAATTAAACTCAGCATTCAACATAAAAGACCCAAACCAATAAAAATTGATTTGGGTCTTTTTCAAACGACGATTATATCAGTACCTAACATTATTGTCTGATACCCAGCTTTATTGTATTTCAACATCTGCACTTGCTTTTTGATGATTAATCCTTCAAATTATTGTGTTCTTTTTAATCCTGCTCCCATCAATAAAACATCAATTTCTCTATTTTTTTCATCTTTAAAATTTTTAAGTATCGAAAAAATTTTTTCGACATCTAATGTATCTGGAGAATCTGGATGCCATGCTTTTCCTTCTAAAGCCAACGAGTAAAAATTTACAATTCCCCATGCTTTCTCAATTAATTCGTCTATATGTTTCATTGTTAATGCTGCGTCTTTTGGCAACTGTCCTTTATCAAAGAAATACTTCATATCATTATGAGCGTAAACATTATCTCGCCATATAAAAAGGTTATTCAAACACTCCTTTTTTTCTTTTTCCAACAGTGTAATCGCTTACTTGTTCTGTGAATAGCACCTATTGGTATATACCACAATATATTTTTTACAGTAATTTTCTTCTTATGAAAGTGTT
>NZ_JAGXJV010000869.1:0-236 GCF_019091145.1 Lysinibacillus sp. GbtcB16 | reverse complement strand
ACGCGCCACACGCCCACGCGCATCGCGAAACCGCTTGCGCCCACGAGGGCCCGCATGACCATGCGCATCACAATCACGCGCATCACAACCATGCCCACGCCCACCACGGTCATTCGCATGGGCACTCACACCACGGCCATCACCACCACCATGGTGGCGGTAACAAGCAAGGCCTGCTGATCGCCTTCGGCATCACGACGGGCATCATGTTCCTGGAGTTTGCCGGCGGCTTGTGG
>NZ_JAGXJV010000868.1:0-236 GCF_019091145.1 Lysinibacillus sp. GbtcB16 | reverse complement strand
CACGATGTCTGGGATAGCGTGAACCTGCTTCGCTTCCACTTCTACGATTGCTATAGAAGGAGCATAGTCGGGTACGGTTATTTGTCTGATTTCACATTCGATTTGTAGTGGACATTCACGTATCCGAGCCGGCTTCACTGCGTGTGAGGCTTGGGGATTAAGGCTGGCTGCCGAGAATTTGTCTTTTTCAAATCGAATGCCCATCTGTGTTTTACTTTCGGGAACAGGATATTTAC
>NZ_JAGXJV010000867.1:0-236 GCF_019091145.1 Lysinibacillus sp. GbtcB16 | reverse complement strand
ACTTGCCCCCCTTGCTCGTGAACGATCGATTGCTGCAGTAAACCGTGGAACGCCTCCTCGGTGGAGTCCGAAATATTCGTCCAGCTTGCCTTCACGCCGCCGAAACCGATACGGGCATCCAGCTTCAGATAGGTGCGGATGCAGTCCGTGATCCGCTCGCTGATCTGCCGGATTTGAGCTAACACCCCGCTGCCGGATGCAGAGGGCTCCAGATGAAATAGAATGGCCGCATGATG
>NZ_JAGXJV010000866.1:0-236 GCF_019091145.1 Lysinibacillus sp. GbtcB16 | reverse complement strand
AAATCATTTGTAGCCCTTGCAAAGTCAGCAAAGGGTTCACGATTTGGATCGTGCGAGATTCGCTGGAGATCAGCTCTGCGAGTCCGCCTGTTGCTATGACTGTAGGATTTACATTAAACTCTTGCTTTACACGCTCTACAATTCCGTCGACTTGACCGACATATCCATAGATGATGCCAGCTTGCATAGCCGCTACGGTATTTCTACCCACGACGCTCTTCGGCTTCACAAGCTCA
>NZ_JAGXJV010000865.1:0-236 GCF_019091145.1 Lysinibacillus sp. GbtcB16 | reverse complement strand
ATCACCTTGGATAGTATTTAATGACACATTATTTTTATTGAGCAATGCATCAAGAGTGATCAAAACCTCTAAGGCTGATTTCAACCAATAATATATTCAAAGAGATCGTTAGAAATAATTTTTTTTCATACAAATTCAACTTTTACATTTAATATTCTTAATGTCTTCATAAATCTGATTAAAAAGTTCAATATCAAACCAACCAACTTGATTATTATAACTCATAGTAAAAAAAA
>NZ_JAGXJV010000864.1:0-236 GCF_019091145.1 Lysinibacillus sp. GbtcB16 | reverse complement strand
CGTACATTTCGGAACAAGATGCGGCTTCAGTTCATGCGGTGTCAGTCCGGCAATATGCTCTGCAGCGAGAATCCCCTCATGACCGGCCATATGCGCCAGCATCAGACCGCCAATGACATCCCCTACGGCATAGATGTGAGATTCTGTCGTTTGCATGAATGCATTCACGCGGATGACGCCTTTTTCCACTTTCACGTCGGTATTCTCAAGCCCGATTCCCTCTACATTGGCGATAC
>NZ_JAGXJV010000863.1:0-236 GCF_019091145.1 Lysinibacillus sp. GbtcB16 | reverse complement strand
ACAGATGCGTGGAAAATGTTCAGCAATTTGACCAGAAGCAGAGTCTGACAATAACAATGTCAATAGGAGTGTCTGCGACAGCAGATACAGTATACAACGAAATGAGAGAATCTGACTGAGTTCTACTCGAAAAGACAAAAGTGGCACAGATCATCGAACTTTCCCTACCAGTCTCCAATAAGAAAGGAATTCTCTGAACAAAACCAAGCATATTTCTTGAATCTAAAAAGTGAGAT
>NZ_JAGXJV010000862.1:0-236 GCF_019091145.1 Lysinibacillus sp. GbtcB16 | reverse complement strand
ATTATTTTAGCCTTCGTTGCGTCCTTGGCTGCTACAATTGGTATCATTTTGTTGGTGGATGCGCTGGATGACACGTTGAAAACCGACGAGGACATTCGAGAGGTTCTGGCATTATCTACGATGGCCTACATACCGAAAGTGAAGAATAAGGAACTAAGAGCGAAGTTAAGATCGAAATCCAGAAAAAAAGCAAAGGAAATCGCCTATGCCAAAACAATCCACTAAGTCGCTAAGTC
>NZ_JAGXJV010000861.1:0-236 GCF_019091145.1 Lysinibacillus sp. GbtcB16 | reverse complement strand
ATGTGTCATAAACAACGTTGTCGTTCACCCTCTGCTGAAGTTATTCTAGTCTTCATCTCAGATGACCTTCTTTTCTCCTTTCCCAGCCTTGGGGCCACAAATATAAAAGCGCTACATCGAAATCATGATGAGAACATGGCCTCCAAATCCAGACCATACATACACCTCTTACTCCATAAAACTCTGATTTTTTTGGACTGGCAAAGTTGCCGTGAAATCTATTTCTCAGAAATCAG
>NZ_JAGXJV010000860.1:0-236 GCF_019091145.1 Lysinibacillus sp. GbtcB16 | reverse complement strand
AGAACGGCTTACCGAGAGAAATTGCGTGAGTTTTTTGCACCGGTGAAAGAGAAGCTTTGCAAAGATTGCCAGTCCCGATATGACAGAAACCCTATGCGTATCCTCGATTGTAAAATCGATCAGAAGTACGGCGAGGGCGCGCCTGAGATTTTGGATTACTTGGATGAAGAATGCACAACGCACTTCTCTCAAGTGAAAGAGCACTTGTCCGCCATGGAAATTCCATACAGAGTGAA
>NZ_JAGXJV010000090.1:0-684 GCF_019091145.1 Lysinibacillus sp. GbtcB16 | reverse complement strand
AGTTAAGAAAACAAAAAATGAACGAACATGGATTAGATGAAGAGTGGGACATTCAATTTGCTTGGGACAAAGAAGCGAACTTATTCAATGCACAGTCACGGGCTTTTGCTGAATTCCGTAACTTAATTAAACAGTTTGATGAATTAGCAAATAAGAACGATAAACGTAGGTTAGAACTCAAGATGATGCAGCTTAATGTACAAAAAGCAGAAGCAGAAGTAAAAGAAGTTACTGACAAAGGGAATAAGAGTACGGGTACTATCATTGTTAACGATAAAGACGAAATGAGAAGGATATTAAATGAGCGAAGTAATAGAAATACTTGATTTAATAAACCCTAATTTCTATGATTTTTGGTTAAATGATGATAGATCAAGAAACCTTTTGTCAGGTGGCCGTTCTTCAATGAAGTCATCTGTTATTTCATTGAGGCTTGTAACTGATTTTATGGAAGACCCAAACGGTAATATAGTTATACTACGTAAAGTAGCAAAGTATCTTTCTACTTCTGTATATGAGCAGATAAAATGGGCGATATATATGCTGAAATTAGAAGATGAGTTCTTTTTCGGTCAATCACCGCTTGTTATACGTCATAAGGATACAGGAACAGCTTTTTATTTCTATGGCTGCGATGACCCTATGAAAGTTAAATCTGCTAAAATCGCTAGAGGTTATGTTATG
>NZ_JAGXJV010000009.1:0-111770 GCF_019091145.1 Lysinibacillus sp. GbtcB16 | reverse complement strand
GAACACGGAAGTTAAGCTCTTTAGCGCCGATGGTAGTTGGGGGCTTCCCCCTGTGAGAGTAGGACGTCGCTAGGCAATAAAAACAGTCAGCTGTGTGCTGACTGTTTTTTTATTTCTATTCATTTCTTTTTATGCTTATTGCTATATTCTATCCAGAACTCAGCATTTTTAATACCAGCTTCTCTTGGATCAAAAATAGGATCGAGGCCAGCCTTTTTTTGTCGATCATAATCTTGTAAAACTCGAATCGCTGGTTTCGTTAATAATACAATAGCAATAAAGTTCAAATAACTCATACTCCCAAATCCAATGTCTCCAAGACCCCACATAAGACTGACAGATTGAACACTTCCAACATAAACAACTAGTAAGAAGATTACTTTTAATACTAATTTTAAAAACGGGAAGCGAAGCTTTTTATCTAAATATACAATAGTTGTCTCTGCAATATAATAATATGCCATTAAAGTAGTGAATGCGAAGAGGAAAATTGCTATAGCTACGAATCCACTTCCAAAATCATTAAATACTGTAGATACTGCTGCTTGTGTATAAGCAGTACCTGCTACAACGCCTGGTATATTTTCAACTAACGGTGTCGTTGTTCCAGGAGGAGTAACATTATACATACCTGTTATGAGAATCATTAAAGCTGTAGCCGTACAGACAATAATTGTATCAATATAGATGGAAAACCCTTGGACTAAACCTTGTTTAGCTGGATGAGATACTTCAGCAGCAGCAGAACTAAATGTTGCTTCTCCTGCTCCAGCTACGTTTGAAAATACCGAGCGTCTTACACCCCAGGCGATGGCAGTCCCCACTATACCTCCAAAAATTGCATTTGTACCAAAGGCACTTGTCAGTATAAGTTTAACCATATCTGGAATTTCACTTACATTCGCTCCTAATATAATGAGTGTTAAAATTACATAGGCAAGTGCCATAATTGGCACAACTTTATCTGCAACACGTGCTATGCGTTTTACACCGCCGAATATGATTAATCCCAAAAGAATAACGATTAGGGCACCTGTGATAAAGGGTGGAATATGAAAAGCCGTATTAAATGAAGTGGCAATTGTGTTCGCCTGGATTCCCGGTACTAGAACACCATATGAAAGACAGATAACAAACGCAACAAATATAGCAAAACCCTTTAGTCTTAAACCCTTTTCGATATAGTATGGAGAACCACCACGATACTGATCATCAGCCTTTTCTTTATATAATTGGGCAAGTGTTGATTCAATAAATGCACTTGCACCCCCTAGAAATGCCATAACACCCATCCAAAATACTGCGCCTGGTCCACCAGCAGCAATTGCCGTAGCCACTCCTGCGATATTGCCAACACCAACTCGCCCAGACAATGCCATACAAAACGCTTGGAATGATGAGATTCCTTCTTTTGACTCTTTACGTTCACGTAATAATCGAATCATCTCAGGGATATAACGAAATTGAACAGCTTTTGTTAGGACGGTAAAGTAAAGACCTACCCCTAATGCTAAGTATACAAGTGCATTTCCCCAAATATAATCGACCAATGTATTAACGATTGTCTCCATAGATGTTTCCCCCTTTTTTCTTAAATCAAAATCCTAATTATCACTCTAAAATTTGTGTACTATACATCACCAGCAATCATCTCCTCACGCGAATTATGCCTGCCATATGAATGAGTTGTGTATAAGGCTTTTGTTTAGACATATGTTTAAATGGCGGAAGCCTCCCTTCATGATTTTAAAGCTCACCCTATGTATTGCATGTTTTATGCCATAAAGCAAAAAAGCCTTTTACTCATGAAGATGAGAAAAAGACTTTTACACTTTCATATAGTTTTTTAATGAATAGTAAGAGACCCAACAGTTTCATTCCAAATTTGTTTCATCTGCTGACGACCAGCTAAAATTTCTGGATGAAATTGAATATGTGCAGTGGCTCTTGTTTTTTCAACAGCTTGGATGGCAAGCTTAATATCATGATTGGATGCTCCTCCATTGAGGCGTTGAGCAATTGTAAGTGCTGCAACTTCCCCCTGCGCTAATGCTACCTTGGCTCCTTCAATTCCTGTAATATTTCCAGCTACATACAATCCCTCTAAATTAGTTTCCATTTGTTCATTATGCAAAGGAATGAACCCACCTAATTGTTCGATATAATGAAATGGACAACCTGCTACAGAAGCAAGCTCTGCTAGAGGGTAAAGGCCACCGGCGATACAAATAAAATCAGCTTTGATACGTTGTTCGCTACCTTTCACAATAGAGCCGTCTGTATTCACAGTTGCTAAAACGACCCCTTCGACCTGATCTTTACCTACGATTTCAATAACCGCTTTACGCAACATAATAGGTATACCCCACATTTTTACACCATTTTTAGGATAAAAGGTAATACCGAGTTTTTTCATAAAGTCATTTTTTATGAATTTGCTACCCATCTTAACAAAAGGGGAGGGAGCCATATGAGCTACATGCAATAATGAGTTCATAACTTCTAAGGGATTGCTATTCCCTTCTGTTAACAAGTTAGCAGGGGGTAATGTAATAGCGGCTACCTGAACCCCTGCTAATTGTAATTCCATGGCAATAGCTGAAGAAAGCACATTAACTCCGACAATGACGCCACGTTTACCTGGCTTCACACGATGCACATTTGTCATAACTTGTGCTGCTCCAACAGACATTACCCCTGGTAGCGTCCAACCTGGAATTGGGAAAGGCGATTCGGCAGCTCCAGTAGCTAGTAGCAGATGTTGGGTGCGAAATACACCTTTGGTTGTATGGATGATCCACATTTCATCTATTTTTTCTAAGTCGGATACACTGGTTTGTAATAAAAACTCAACATGGACTGCTTTAGCACGTGCTACTAAACGTTCAGATTCTACAATGCCATTCCACCATGTTCCTGGCTTTTCTTCATATAATTGTCCCAGTAATCGACCTCCTGCATATAAATATTCATCGATAACAAGGACTGCAATATTTTTTTCCGCTAATGTAATGGCCGCCGCAAGCCCAGCAGGACCAGCCCCAATAATAACTACTTTATTGTTCATGATTCTTCCTCCAGTCTCTTACTGTCGTAGGAAGTGTCTGTCCACTTTTTACAACCATCCCATCTGAGAGAGGGGTTAAGCATGCTCGTTCGCCCTCTAAGCCATTTACAGTGACACGGCATTCAAAACAATGTCCAATATTACAATAAATACCTCGAGGCTGCCCAGTTTCTTCGTGCAAACGTAAAGTCCGTATTCCTTGTGCTAGCAAGGCAGCCGCTAGAGACTCACCTTGGTAACCTTCAAACTCATGATCGTCAAAAGTAAAGGTCACTTTTTCTCTTTGTATTATGTTCCCTAAAATGGGGTGATTTAATATACGTTCTGTCATCAGTTAACCTCCCCTAAGTCGGAGAATCGTACTGGTCGAATAGGGGCTTGATGTTTTAATGAAACTTCATCATTTTTACGAGGATGATGAAGATTGGCAATTGTATCTACCATAGTACGGCATGTACGACCGCCACAATAGCCCATACCTGCACGCGTTCGTAATTTCAGTTCTCGTGCAGAGCACTTATATTTTGATGCGCTTTCAACTAATTCATCGTAACTAATTTCTTCACAACGGCATACAATTATAGATTTATTTTGCATAGTTCCACCTCTACTATAAAAAATACTTAACATAGTACATAATGCAAAAATTATGCCAAAGAAAAGAAAATAGCTACGAAAAGTAAATCTAGGTGGATGCGATAGATGTGTATAGAAATATTGACATCTATTCAAAGAAATTAGACATCTATGTTTAATTTGTTTAATCGGTTGTATAAAGTGGCACGAGTAATACCTAAAATTTTAGCGCATGTTTTTTTATTACCATTTACTTTAGCAAGCTGGTCTAATATTATTTCTCGTTCATAATGCTCAAGCTGATGGTGGAGCCCTGTCCCTAGAGGAAACTCCCTCTTAACGTCCAATGTTTCATCTTTTGGCATCACCGCTAAAATATCAGTAGGGAGATCTTCCATATGAATGGCACCCTCATCAGAAAAAACAACGAGTCGCTCGATAACATTCGATAACTCACGTACATTGCCTGGCCAGTGGTATTTTAAAAGAACATTTGCTATTTCAGTTGGGATACCTTGAATAGGTCGATTATATTTAATCGACTTTTCATATAAGAAGTAATTGCTTATTTCTAATATATCTGATGCCCGTTCTCTAAGAGGGGGGACTGTGAAATTCACTACATTCAGTCGATAATATAAATCTTCTCTAAATTTGCCTTCTGCCACTAATTGCTTCAAATCTCTATTAGTAGCTGCTACTAAATTAAATTCGACGTCCATTTCCTTTGTACCGCCAACTGTATAAAAAGTTTTTTCCTGAAGCAGTCGTAAAATCTTGACTTGCATGTCTAGCGGCATCTCACCAATTTCATCTAAAAATAAAGTACCCCCACGTGCAAGCTCCACTTTACCTTTTTTTCCCTTTTGATGGGCGCCAGAAAAAGCTCCTTTTTCATAGCCAAAAATCTCACTTTCAAACAGACCGCTTGGAATGGCCCCGCAATTGATAGCAACAAAGGGTGCCTCAGACTTTTCTCGAATAGCGTGAACTGCACGTGCAAACAGTTCTTTACCAACGCCACTCTCTCCGTAAATTAAAATATTTGCCTCGGTTTCTGCGACCTTTTTTACTTTTTCTAATACTTCTTTAAGCTTTGGACTATTACCACGAATAAGGGTGAATGGGTCAAAGGCTAGGCCATTCGTATTCATCTGTTTCTCTAAATTTAACAATTTCTCAGAGGTAATATGAAGCTCTTCGTTTAATTTTTTGACATGGGTAATATCTGTTTCAGCAACCACCGCTCCAATTGTCTTATCCTGCAGCATAACAGGATTAGAGTTAATCATGACGACGAGATCCTCCCGCGGAAAATGCTGCTGTTGATAGACAGATTTTCTATGCTGTAAAGTATGTAAAATTTCTAGTTGATCTTCTTTGAAAAAGTGAGTGATTGGCTTACCGATAATATTTTCTCCGGATACTGAAAAAATGCTTTCAGCTCCTTTCGTCCAATAAATAACATTTTGTTCAGCATCTATGACCGTACATGATTCATTAATAGTATTTAATATGGCTTGTAAATAAGCATTTCCGCATTCTAATTCATAGGCAAGGTCGTATGCTAAGGACTCTCTCCATAAATATCCTAAATATTGCTTTTCATCATTACAAACTAGTAAAAATTCGTAGTCCTTCATATATTCAATGGCGATTTTAAGCGGGCAATTCGACTGGATGGTAAGACAGGCAACATAGTGAACATCATTTTTCCTTTTACCGCGAATTGCTCCATAGGGTTTATTATTTTCTATCACAAAATATTGTTTGCTGACATCGTTTATTTTGGACACAATGTCGTCAGTAGTTGTAATAGCAAAGTTACGTTTTACTATTTTATTCATTATTAAATGATATGGATGCAAGATAAGCCCCCCTCATTGTTCATTTGTCCAATTATTTTGAATAATATAAATAATTTTGACATATAGTGCCTAGTTTATCAAACAAATTCGAGTTTGATAGATTGGCATGTTTTTTGCATCATACAGTCATGAATAGAAAGGAGGAGGGAGATATGAAGAAATCCCATCATGATATCGTAATTATTGGCGGTGGCATTATTGGTGGAGCAATAGCTTATTATTGCGCAAAGGCTGACTTAGATATCACAATACTTGAAAAAAACGAACTTGCGAGTGGGACTTCTTCTCGTTGTGATGGCAATATTTTAGCTATTGATAAAGATCCTGGCTTCGACAGTCAAATGTCTTTAGTCAGTCAAAGATTGGTTCATGAACTAAATAGAGAATTAGATATGAGCTTTGAATACCGAAATCCGGGCAGCATCCTTGTTTGTGAAAGTGAGCTAGAGATGGAGGCTGCACAACAATGGGTTAATCGCCAACAAGAGGCGGGGTTAGATTTTACGATGTTAGATCGTGAGGATTTGCGGAACGAATCAAAATACTTCGCAGATGACTTATACGGTGGATTGGAATGTAAAACTGATTCAACAGTGAACCCATACATGCTGACATTTTCTATGTTTCATTCAGCTGAACAGTTAGGGGCAAAGATAAAAAAACAAACAGAGGTCAAGCGTATTAAAAAACAGCCAGATCATACATTTTTACTTGAAACGAATGACGGATGGATAATCGCCAATAAAGTCATTAATGCATGCGGAATTTGGGCACCATTTATTGGACAAATGCTTGGTATTGATATTCCCATTAAACCTCGCAAAGGTCATATACTGGTCGCATCACGTCAGCAACCAGTTGGGCTAAGAAAAGTTATGGAATTTGGTTATTTAATTTCAAAGTTTGGTGGAGAGCGTAAGGTGGATGCGGATATTGAAAAATATGGAGTAGCCTTAGTGTTTGAACCGACAGAGGCACAGAATTTTTTAATAGGGAGTAGTCGTGAATTTGTAGGCTTTGACACGAGGGTGAATCATGATGTGGCAAAAATGATTGCTAGACGTGCAGTGCGTTTCTATCCAAAAATTGCTGATATGTCGATTATTCGTACATATGCAGGATTAAGACCATGGACAGAAGATCACTTACCTATTATTTGTGAAGTAGAAGAAATACCTGGCTTCTATATTGCAGCGGGTCATGAAGGAGATGGCATTAGCTTAGCTGCAGTTACCGGAAAGCTTATCCAAGAATTACTCCAGCACAAAGATACATGTATTCCTACTGAACCGGTTCATCTTAGTCGTTTTCAGAAAGGAGTCCTTCATAAATGAATTTTCAAAAGCTATTTACGACGATTGATACTCATACGGGTGGAAATCCAACACGTTCATTAATAAGTGGTATGCCCAAGCTTGAAGGCAAAACTATGTCAGAAAAAATGTTATTTATGCAAGAAAACTATGACTGGATTCGAAAATTTCTTATGAATGAGCCACGAGGACATAGCGTAATGTCAGGCGTTATCATTACAGATCCTTGCCACCCCGAAGCCGATATTGGCGTGATTTATATAGAAACAGGTGGTTATTTACCAATGTGTGGACATGACACAATAGGGGTTTGTACAGCACTAATTGAAGCAAATTTAATAGAGGTCATTACACCCTATACAAACATAAAATTGGACACACCTGCAGGTTTAATTGATGTACAAATTAAAGTGGATGATGGAGTAGCGAAGGAAGTGACCTTTAAAAACGTACCATCCTTTTTATTAAAAACGATTGAAATCAATGATGCTGAGCTAGGTGTAGTGGAATGTGAAATAGCGTATGGAGGGAACTTTTACGGCATTATTGATGCTAGAAAAATCAATCTAGACTTAGCTGTAGACAACTCGACGAAGATTATTAACACGGCTATTCGCCTCCGCAATACTGTAAATGCTAAGGAGGATATTGTCCATCCTGAATTCTCATTTATCCGTGGGCTTACACATATTGAGTTTTATACAGATCCAGTTAACCCATCTGCAGATTTAAAAAATACAGTTGTTGTTCCGCCAGGAGGAATTGACCGTTCTCCTTGTGGCACTGGTACATCTGCCAAAATTGCTACACTCTACTCAAAAAATAAGCTCGATCTCCATGAGTCCTTCGTTTATGAAAGTATTGTGGGGACAATGTTTAAAGCACGTGTATTAGAAGAAGTAACAATTAGTGGTTTAACAGCTGTTATTCCGGAGGTAACAGGATCAGCATGGGTAATGGGGATGCATCGTTTCTTTTACAATGATCAGGACCCACTAAAAGAGGGCTATTTGATGATTCCGCCAATGGATCACTAAGGGAGGATAAACATGAATTTTCATAAGTCTTTTCAAACGATAGATACACAAGTAGTGGGAGAAGCCTTTCGCATCATAGTGCAATCCCCAATCATGCTTATGCATGAAGATATTTTGGAAGCGGATCATCAGTTAAATACACAATTTGAAGATACAAAACAACAGCTTTTGAATGAGCCACGAGGACACCGTGGAATGAATGGCTGCCTTGTTTTACCATCCGCTATTGCTTCTTATCGCTTATTATTTTTCCAGCATGCAGCTTCTACAAATTTTAAGTATGAGGCACTTGTAGCCACGATGACAGCATTGATTGAGCAAGGAACAATAGAACTCTCAAAAAATAATACTTACTCTATTGAAACAGTCAAAGGCGTCTATGAAGCCCACGTCAAACTTTCTGAAAAGAGAGATGCCGTATTATCCGTTCATTTAATAGTGAAGCCAGCACATTTAGAAGGTGAGCAAATCATTATTGATAATGAACGACGCTACATGGTGGTCGAAAAGCCACGGCAAATTAAAGCCATTGTTTTAGAAGAATTAGCAGAAATCAGTACGTGGGGATTACTAGAAAGGGAGAAATATAGTAAGGCAGATGGGGTCATTATGTATGAACAGTTACATGGCTCTGTCAGGTCTGTTACCTTTGAACGAGATGGCTATATATTACGTTCACCCGGTGTAGACAGTACACTGGCGTTAATAGCAGTTTTAGGGGAAGAAGCTGTCAAAAAAAATGACAGTATTTTTGGTAGCAGCATTGGAATTATACAAAAGCATGAAGCTGGCTACGAAATTGCATTAACAGGTTATATCACAGGAATCCATCAATTTGTAGTGGATCGTGAAGATCCTTTGCAGCGTGGATTTATCATTGTGTAATAAAAGAAGATAGAGGAGGAATAAAGATGAAAAAACTAGAAGGTGTATTTCCTGTATTAGTAACGCCGATGAAAAATCAAACGGATATTGATTGGGATGGTTTCCGTCAAAATATTGAACATTTTATTGAAGCAGGGGTAACAGGTATTGCTATTAACGGTAGTACAGGTGAATTTGTAAGTTTAACGAAAGAAGAACGGTTTAAAGCAGTAGAAGTAGCTGTAGATCAAATTAAAGGGCGAATTACATTGATTGTTGGTACAGCAGCTGAAACAACTGCAGAGGCAATTATCTATACACAGCAAGCAGAACAGGCGGGAGCAGATGCAGCATTATTAATTAATTCCTATTACGCACATCCAAAAGAAGATGAAATATATGTTCATTTTAAATCAGTAGCCGAATCTGTAAGCTTCCCTATTATGATCTATAATAATCCGTTTACTTCGGGGGTAGATATTGGCTTAGAAACGATTTTAAAAGTAGGTAGAGATGTTCCCAATATTACACATATTAAAGAATCAAGCGGCAATATTGGAAAAGCGCGTGATATCGTACGTCAAGGCCGAGATGATATAAAAGTATTTTGTGGCTCGGAGGATTTAGCTATCGAATCATTTTTTGTTGGGGCTGTTGGGTGGATTTCTGTTTCTGGAAATATTGTGCCAGAGCTTGTGACAAAATTATATAGTCAAGTAAAAGAAGGGAACTTAGAGGCAGCTTGGGCAATTTATGATCGCTTATTACCTTTATGTGCATTTTTAGAGGGATCGGGTAAATATGTTCAAATTACTAAACGTGCAATGGAACTAAAAGGATGGGCAGGAGGGCCTTGTCGTCTACCAAGACTCCCACTAACAGAGGAAGAAGATGCCCAGCTTAAAGCAATTATGACTAATTTAGACGTACTGGCAATTGAACATTATTAATGCAAAGGAGGATGAATGATGGAGGCAGTGTTGACATTAAAACCACAAGTAAAGGAATTTCTACAGTCCACGATCGGCTTGTATATCAATGGTGAATATGTGCGAGCTCAATCAGGTAAAGCATTGAATGTTTTAAATCCTGCTAATGAAGAGGTCATTGCGGTAGTAAGCGAAGCACAAGCAGAAGATATTGATCTTGCAGTAGAAGCTGCTCGAAAAGCATTTGATGGTGAATGGTCAACGATGGAGGCAGCTGAACGCTCACGAATTATTTATAAATTGGCAGATTTACTAGAAGAACATCGTGAAGAGCTAGCACAGCTTGAATCATTAGACAATGGAAAACCATATAAAACTGCTCTTGCAGATGATGTGGATGGCACAGTTCAACATTTTCGTTATTATGCGGGCTGGGCAACAAAAATTACAGGCCAGACTGTACAAGTGTCGAAAGATTATTTGAATTACATTGTACATGAGCCCGTTGGAGTTGTAGGTCAAATTATTCCTTGGAATTTTCCTCTTGCAATGGCGGCATGGAAGCTTGGTTCAGCGTTAGCTGTAGGATGTACGGTTGTCATCAAACCAGCGGCTGAAACGCCATTGTCATTATTATATGTGGGGCAATTAATGAAACAAGCTGGTTTTCCAGACGGTGTAGTAAATATTGTACCAGGTACTGGAGAAGCGGGCGAAGCGATTG
The DNA here is from genome assembly GCF_019091145.1 of Lysinibacillus sp. GbtcB16. Lineage (NCBI taxonomy): Bacteria > Bacillati > Bacillota > Bacilli > Caryophanales > Bacillaceae > Lysinibacillus > Lysinibacillus sp. GbtcB16. The sequence goes on along the minus strand of NZ_JAGXJV010000009.1, from coordinate 101,392 downwards.
TTACTCATAAAGGTGTAGCAAAAGTAGCCTTCACAGGATCAACAAAGACAGGAATACACGTGATGAAAAAGGCTGCTGATGATGTGAAAAGTATCACATTAGAGCTTGGGGGGAAATCTCCTGCTATTGTGTTACCAGATGCAGATGTCGAGGAAGCAATAGAAGGAACATTTGCTGGGACGATGTACAATCATGGCCAAAACTGTAGCGCATGTACACGGGTATTTGTGCATAGTAGTCTATACAATCAATTTATTGAACGACTCGCAGAAAAGGCTAAAGCATTGAAGGTAGGGCCAGGCTTAGACCCAGAAACAGATATGGGTCCATTAGTGTCACAAAAGCAATTAAACACTGTTCTTCATTTTATCGAAAAGGGAAAAGAGGAGGGTGCTCGCTTAGTAGCTGGTGGAGATCGAGCACTGCCAAAGGGATATTTTGTCCAACCAACTATCTTTGCTGATGTTCAGGACACGATGACAATTGCCCAAGAAGAGATTTTCGGACCTGTTATGTCCATTCTATCGTTTGATACAGTAGATGAAGTAATTGCACGCGCTAATAATAGTAAGTATGGACTTGCTGCAAGCATTTGGACTGAAAATGTGAAAAAGGCACATTATATTGCTAGTAAACTACAAGCAGGGACAGTATGGATTAATGATTTTGGGTTAGAATGGGAAACGATGCCATTTGGAGGTTACAAACAGTCAGGGATTGGTCGTGAAATGGGCGGTGAATATGGATTGTCCAATTACACTGAGGTGAAAAGTGTATTTGTTAATATGAAGCAATAATAAGCGAGTTTGCATGAAAGAAGGAAAAGGAGCTATCTTCAATAGGTAGCTCCTTTTCTCGTTATTGAAAGGGTATTATTTTACGCCGTGCAGAGGACGGGATACTCATGTCCTCGCGGTATTTGGCAATGGTACGTCGAGATATTTCAATGCCTAAAGCAGCGTTAAAATATTCAGCTATTTTTTGATCGGAGGAGGGCTTAGCCTTATTTTCTGACTTGATATAGTCTGACAGCAAAGACTTCACCTTTATTTGTGATACACTCTGACCATTGGCTGTCGACAATTTAGAGCTGAATAATTCCTTTAATTCAAAGGTGCCAAAAGCAGTTTGTACATATTTATTTGTTGTAATACGACTTACCGTCGATTCATGAACTTCTATTTGGTCAGCAATTTCACGCAACGTAAGTGGTTGCATGGCGTCGAAGCCATTCAGAAAGAAATTTTTTTGCTTTTCAATAAGGGCCTTCATAATATTGATCATTGTATTTCGACGTTGTTCAATGCTGTTCACTAGCCAGTGGTAGTCAGCTAAGTGTTTTTTAAAATAACTCTTTTCTGAGGAATGAGCTTTTATATAAGGAAAGTAGTCAGCGTGAATACTAATCTTTGGTAAATAATAGTCGTTCAATGAAAAGGTGATCCCACCGTCAACAATATCAACAATAATATCTGGTATCGTCGTATGTACCAATTCCTGATAAAATAATGAGCTTAGTTTTGGCTGTAATGATTGTATAAAAAGATAGATCATTTGTAAGTCATTTAGTGTTATATCCAGCTCTTTTAATATTTTCTTCCAATTATTATGAGCAAGCTCTTCTAGATAATTAGAAATAATAGTATCGGCATGAGCAGGGCTGTTAGGACAATAAATAGTTTGTAATAGTAAACATTCCTTTAAATTACGTGCACCCATTCCTAAAGGACCAATCGTTTGTAATAAATGAACGCCCTTTTCTATTTCTAGGTCATTATAAGAAGTTTGTATAGGTTGCTCATAATAACCATTGTCATCTAAATGATAAATAATATGTTTTAAGAGCTGAATGTCTTTTTCATTATCAAATGTTAGCCTGACCTGCTGGAACAGCTCATCACGAATATTTTTTTCACATTTTGTAGAAAGATGCCAATTGTTATAGTGTCCGCTACTCATTTTTGGAATCTGTAGATGCTCTTTAAGTGCTGGTTCACTTAGCTCGATTAACGGATTAACGAGCTCTTGTTCACGTATATATTGTTCTAATTCCTGAGTTGAGTATTGGAGTAGCTCGATTGCCTGACGAAGTTGGGTAGACATAACGATTTGTAATTCTTGTGTTTGTTTAATAGAAAGTTGCATACTTAAACCTCGATTCTCTATCAATCTATCTAACTAACTTAGAAAAATATAGTGACAAGAAACTTTGACATGTGCAACGAAATGAATCATTAGCTTTCAATAATAAGCTTAAAATGTTGAAATAAATGGTTTTAAAAAGTGTAAAAAAAAGTAAACATCTATAGGGTAAGTGTAAAGAAATTATAAAATAATGAGTTCTTTTGGCGAGTGTGTGATTATTTCAACACCGTCTTTTGTAATGATGACATCATCCTCTATACGAACACCACCAACTTGTGGAACATAAATGCCTGGCTCAACTGTAAGCACCATATTCTCCTCTAAAACGTCTTCACAAACTGTCGACATGAAAATATTTTCGTGAATATCTAGACCGATGCCATGACCTGCTCCATGTCCGTAATTTTCTCCATAGCCTTTAGTTGTAATATAGTCACGTGTATAGCTATCTGCCTGTCGACCAGTAATACCAGCCTTCATATTAGAAAGGGCGTGTTGCAAGGAGTCATAAACAATTTGATATATTTCTTTTAATTGTTCAGGGGGCTCGCCGACAGCAATAGTTCTTGTCATGTCAGAACGATAGCCTTCATAATAAGCGCCAAAATCAAGTGTAAGCATATCACCTTGCTCAATAATTTTCGAAGATGCCACGCCATGTGGTAGAGCAGAGCGATGACCAGAAGCGACAATCATATCAAATGCAGCGCCAGTAGCACCATTTTTACGCATATGGGATTCTAGCTCATTGGCAATTTCGATTTCTGTAACACCAGGTTTAATGAATGTCAAAATATGCTTAAAGGCTTCATCTGAAATCCAAGCTGCTTTCTTCATAATTTCAATTTCCTCTGGTGTCTTAATCATACGTAAATCCTCCACAATAGTAGATAAAGGCTTTAATGTTGCTGTTAATTTATTAGCCATTAATTGATACGTGTAGTAAGTGACGTGATGTTGTTCAAAGCCAACAGTTTGAATGGATTCCTGTTCTAAAATTTCTTGAATCGTTTCATATAAACGGCTGCGATCAATTTCATGAACCTCAAATGTTTTACTTTGCTCTGTTGCTTGCTGTGTATAGCGGAAGTCCACCAATAAAAGTGCTCGTGTGTTAGTTACTACAACCGTTCCTGCACTTCCTGTAAATCCTGTTAAATAACGTCGGTTTTGAGCATTTGTAATAATAATTGCGCTTGTACCTTGTGCTTGTAAAGCATTTCGTAATTGTTCTAGTTTTGACATGTTGTCATTCCCCCTTTAATGAAAGTATAATGCAAAATCTGTGCCAATTTTAAAAAAATTAGAATCGGCATGGAAATTGCATAGATTTTTATAGTGCGATTTCTTTCGTGCAATAAAATTAAAGGGGTTTTGAGGATGGCTAAAAAAACAAAATGGCTCTTCGTATTGTTAGCATTAATGCTCGTTGTATTGGTCGGTTGTTACGGCAAAGATAACACCACTTCTGGAAATACTACAAATAATAATGAAACAGACCATGCATCTTCTGATGGGGACGACACTATTGCCTCACAGGAACTTCATTTAGTGGCAACAGGAGATTTAACGACGATGAGTTCTTTAGGGAGTGTAGATGCACTTGCTGTGACGGCAATGAACTCAGTATTTGAGGGATTATATCGTATAGGTCCTGAAAATACACCCATCCCAGGTATGGCAGAGTCACATGAAGTTTCTGAGGATGGTACAGTATATACATTTAAAATACGTAAAGATGCTGTGTGGAGTAATGGGACTCCAGTGACAGCACATGATTTTGAGTATGCATGGAAAAGAGCTATAAATCCCGAAACTCAAGCAATCTATTCATACTTAATGCTAGATATAAAAAATGCTGCCAATGTGCAAACAGAAGAAGATCCCCTTTATGGGAAGGTGGAGGAAATCGGTATTAAAGCAATAAATGATGAAACGTTAGAAGTGCAGCTAAATGCGCCGATCCCATACTTTATTAGCTTAACAACGTATGCACCGTTCTTCCCATTAAATAAAGAATTTACAGAGTCCCAAGGCGATCAATATGCACTAGAAGCGGAAAATATGATCTATAATGGACCATTCATGATGGAGTCTTGGCAACATGGTCAAGGATGGACGTTCGTCAAAAATGAAAGTTATTGGGATAAAGACACGGTAAAGCTCACTAAAATCACGCAGAAAATAGTGAAAGATACGGCAACGGCTGTCAACCTCTATGAAGCTGGTGAAATAGACACTGCCGAGTTATCTAGTGAATATGTTGCTCAATATAAAGACAGTCCAGAGTATTCAACGTTTTTAAAGCCAAATACGTATTTTATTCGTATGAATCATGAAAATAAATATTTATCTAATCTAAACATTCGTAAGGCCATTGATATGGCATGGGACAAACAAGGATTCGCTGATGTGATATTACAGGATGGTTCCATTCCTGCTTACTATTTAGTACCTCAGGGATTATCAACAGATGACAAGGGGAATGATTTCCGTGATGGCAACGGCGATATGAATAAAACAAATATCGAGCTAGCGAAGGAAGCGTGGGCTACTGGCTTAAAGGAGCTTGGTGTAGACCAAGTAAAGCTGGAGTTTTTAACATATGACCGTGCAGAATCTAAAAAAGCCGCTGAATTTATTAAAAACCAATTGGAGACGAATTTAGAAGGCTTAGAACTAACAATTAATATGCAGCCAAATAAGCAAAAGCTTGCATTAGAAGGGGCTGTTGATTTTGATTTAGACTATGGTGGCTGGGGCCCTGACTATCAAGACCCTATGACTTATATTGAATTATTTGAGTCAACGGCTTATTATAATCAATCTAACTATAAAAATGAAAAAGTTGATACACTTATTAAACAAGCAAAAACTACCTCTAATGTTACCGAGCGTTGGGAACTTATGCAGCAAGCCGAAAAATTAATGATGGAAGATGTAGCATTTGCCCCAACATTCCAAAAAGGGTTAAGTCGTTTGACAAAACCATATGTGAAAAACTTATATGAGCATCCATTCTCAGCTGACATAAGCTATAAATGGGTAGAAATTGTAAAATAAAAAGTGCTGTCCTCTTTTCTCGAGAGGACAGCATTTTTCATTTATAGATAGAAAACTATAGATAAAATGGCTGTTACTGAGCAGCCAAGTATACCTGCTAGTAGTAGCGGATAAGTGAAGGTATAGGTCGGAGCATGAACATATTCTAAATCTCCATCTAATTCCAAGGCATAGACACCATTTTTAGTAACACGTGCAAAAAAACGTTTGAAACTATAGGCGATGCCATTAAAAAGCCCACCTTGTACAACAACCAATGAAGCACCTACAATTGTAGAAGTAAGTGAAGTGAGGAAAACATTGTCAATTATCGTTAAAAAAGTGATTGGTTGGTGGAGGAGCCAGGTATAGCTGAGGGAAACTATGATTATACCGCTAGCAAGTAAGAGGAAGGTCTTTAATTTCAAAGTAATATACCTCCTTCTTGTGCTGAACGGTATTGGACAAGCTCCTCCTCTGTCAGCATAACAAAGTGACCAGGCCGTATCTCAACAAAGCTTTCACCTTCAATATTTCGGTTAGCTTGATAGGTAGCTTCATTAAAAATAATGCGTTTGCGGTCTCGCTCTAGCTTAGGATCTGGTAATGGGATGGCCGATAATAATGATTTTGTATAAGGGTGTACGGGGTGATCATAGAGTTCTTGACTGTCCGCTAGCTCAACGATTTTCCCTCGATACATCACACCAATACGATCACTAATATACTTCACCATTGACAAATCATGTGCAATAAAAAGATAGGTCAACCCACGTTCTTGCTGTAACTTTTTTAGCAGATTCACTATTTGTGCCTGAATGGAAACGTCCAATGCAGAGATAGGCTCGTCTGCAATGATGAGTTCAGGCTCTACAGCTAGAGCACGTGCAATACCAATACGCTGACGCTGGCCACCACTAAGTTCGTGTGGATAACGGTTTGCATACTCCTTTGTTAATCCGACTATGTTTAATAGCTCATATATTTTTGACTTCCATTCACTTTTAGGTACTTCATGGATAGCCAATCCTTCTGCAATAATATCCATTATCTTCATACGTGGATTGAGAGAAGAATAGGGATCTTGAAAAATCATTTGCACCTTGCTATTGAAGGCAAGCTTGTCTTTTTTTGTTTGATGGTCATTGATATTACGGCCATCAACGTGAATGTCACCACTGGTAATCGCATGGAGTCCAATAATGGAACGTCCCGTTGTCGATTTACCACATCCGGATTCTCCTACAAGACCAAAAATTTCTCCTTTATAAATATCGAAAGTAATGCCATCTACCGCTTTATTAACCATGTTTTTACTTAAAGAAAAGTGCTGCTTAACCTCTTTTAATGATAAATAGGGATGTTCTTTATCAAAGATAGCTGGTGCCTGACGCTTCTCTTGCTGTACTTGAGCAAGCTGTTGGTGAACCGGTACTATTTTCGGTGCGTGTTCATGCAATAACCAAGTGGCAGCGAAATGAGTGTCGCTGACCTGAAACATAGGTGGTTCCTCTATAAAGTCAATTTTCAAGGCATGTTTATTACGAGCTGCAAAGGCGTCACCAGTAGGGGGGTGGAGCAGGTTTGGTGGCGATCCAGGAATGGCATATAATGAGTTTGTATGAATATCTGGATTAGGCATGGCTGCGAGTAGCCCTTGTGTATAAGGGTGCTGACATTGATAAAATATTTCATCAACTAAGCCAATTTCAATGATTTTTCCAGCATACATCACGGCAACACGATCTGCCATTTTAGCGACAACACCTAAATCGTGGGTAATAAAGATAATGGATAAATTCATTTTTTGTTGTAGATTTTTTAATAATTCTAAAATCTGTGCTTGGATCGAAACATCTAGTGCTGTGGTAGGCTCATCAGCAATGATGATACGTGGCTCACAAGCAAGAGCCATGGCAATGACTATTCGCTGGCGCATACCTCCAGAAAATTGATGTGGGTATTGTTTATATCGTTTATCAGCTTCTTTAATACCGACAAGTTGCAATAGTTCTATAACACGGTTAGTTATGTGTCGGCCACGTAAAGTCGTATGTTTTTTTATACTTTCTGCAATTTGGTGACCAATCGTCATCGTAGGGTTTAAGGCAGTCATGGGATCCTGGAAAATCATAGCGATTTCAGCTCCGCGTATTGCTCGAATTTCTTGTTCACTGGAAGATAGAATATCATGTCCATCATAAAAAATATGTCCGCTTTTTATCATGGTGGACTCGGTTGGATTGAGGCGAAGAAGGCTTTTCGACGTAACTGATTTTCCAGAGCCAGACTCGCCTACAATGGCTAAGGTTTCACCTTCAAATAAATCAAATGATATATTACGTACGGCTTGTACCTCACCATTATACGTGTTGAAGGAAACACTTAAATTTTTTACCTCTATTATTTTTTTCATTTAGAGCACCTCCTATTTACGAGTTTTTGGATCGAATGCATCACGCAGTCCATCACCGAGTAAATTAAAGCTAATCATAATTAAACTAATGACAATAGATGAGACAATCATGCCATGTGGATAAATTCTTAATAGTTTATATGAATCATTAACAATTGTCCCCAAAGAAGCGGTTGGAGGTTGTAGCCCTAGTCCAATAAAGCTTAATAAAGCCTCTGTGAAAATAGCACCTGGGATAGTAAATGTGGTCGCAACGATAATTGGTCCAAGCGTATTGGGAATTAAATGCTTCCATATGAGACGCTGGTTACTAGCACCGAGTGTTCGTGAAGCAAGTACATATTCATACGTTTTTAACTTCAGAATTTGTGCGCGAACAATTCGAGCCATACTAATCCATCCTACGATCACCATTGCAATCGTAATTGAAATAATGCCAGGCTTTAAAATAAGGATCAGAAGAATGTTCACAATTAGTCCGGGGATACCCACTAACACTTCAATAATGCGTTGCATGATAGTATCTGTTCGACCACCATAAAATGCTGAAACAGCCCCATAAGCAACGCCTATAATGAGATCGATGGTTGCTGCTAAAAAAGCTATATAAAGAGAAATTCTTGTTCCTTCCCATACACGTGTCCAAAGATCTCGCCCTAATTCATCTGTACCGAACCAAAAATATTCTTCAATACCTTTCGCTTCATATTGGTCTATGCCGCGGCTATCGACACCATTCAAGCCTAAGAAAGAAATATTCTCAAGGACAGGAATTTTTGGCGGTAAATTGGTACGCGTAATATTTTGTTCGTCATAGCCGTGGCTATTCATAAAAGGTCCGAAAATGGCAAGTAATAGAACAATGATAATAGTACATAGCCCAACGATAGCTGCTTTATTTTTTCGCAAACCACGCCAAGCATCCTGCCAAAATGATTGCTCAGGACGATAGGTGAAATCATCTGTAATATCAGTTTGCGTTGCATATTCAAATAACTCCTTTGGATGACTCTTCGTTGTACCATCTGTCAGTTTTATGGTCATGCCTTATCGCCTCCCGTCACACGAATGCGGGGATCAATCAAACCGTATAAAATATCGATGATTAAAATGACGGTTACAAATAATACCGCATAAAAAATAGTTGTCCCCATAATGAGCTGATAATCATTCGTAATAATTGAATTAACAAATTGCTCACCTAAACCTGGAATACTGAATATCTTTTCAATAACAAGTGAACCAGTAATAGTGTTCACGGTTAACGGACCAATAATAGTCACGATTGGGATCATGGCATTTCGAATCCCATGCTTTGTAATAATAATAGGCTTTGATAATCCTTTTGCTTTTGAGGTTAAAATGTATTCTTGACTAAGGACTTCTAGCATTTCAATGCGCGTGAAACGAGCAATTGTAGCAATTACTCCTACTGCTAAAGCAATTGTTGGTAAAATGGAGTACTCAAAGCCATTCCAAAAGGCAATGGGTAACCAGCCCAATTTAACGCCAACCCAATACTGTAAAAAACCTGCAAAAACAAATGATGGAATGGATATGCCTAGTACGGCTAGTATTGTAGCGCCATAGTCAATAATCGTGTTGTGTCTTAGAGCAGCTATAATGCCTAAAAAAAGACCAATAATTGTACCTACTAGAATGGCTTGAAAGCCCAAAATAGCTGATGCACCAATACGTTCCTGAATAATCTTAGTCACTGGTCGATTATCAAAGACAAAAGAAACACCTAAATCTCCTTGTACAAGATTCGTTAAATAAATACCAAATTGCACAGGGACCGGCTTGTCTAATCCATATTTTTTGTAAAGCAGCTCTTTTTGCGTCTCTGGAAGGCGTTCATCATTAAATGGTGAACCAGGCAAAGCCTTCATTAATAAAAATGACAGCAGGATAATAATAAAAAGTGTAATGATCATATAGCCAATTCGTGTAAATATGTACCGAACCATGGCACCAGCCTCCTACTAAATAGTGTGTTGAAACTATTAATTTATTTGCAAGATTGATGCCAATTGTTAGAAAAATAAGAGAAGAAAAAATATGAAAATATATATTGCATACCTTTTTCTTATATGATATATTTATAAATGTCTTAAAGAGGTCCCGTGGTGTAGCGGTTAACATGCCTGCCTGTCACGCAGGAGATCGCCGGTTCGATCCCGGTCGGGACCGCCATTTAAAATTGATATGTTCGCTCTTATGTACTGTTACAGTCATAAGAGCTTTTTTGTATTGAATGAGAATTTTCTTGCCGACTAGCTGTCAACCATAAAATTTATTCAAGCATTTATTTCAATTGTGAAAGTGTCACTTTATGAAGACCTAGTTCACAGGGTATAAACATAGAGGTGAAAAGCTTTACATTTGGTGAAGGGTTTATGACCTACCTCCTATTGATTTTAATAAAATAACATCTATTGCCCTAAATGGCCCCACTACTGTCACTCAAAATACGCCCTATCCCAATGAAATCACTTGTATTATTGAAATGAAACTAATGAATTGTATATATTTAACATTATCTAAAGATAGTAAAAATTACCGATAAATGATGACGGTTTTATAAGGTAAAATGAGATATGTTTCTAAAATTAAAACGATGGGTAAAAATTAGAAGTAATTGGATTGGCTACGGAGGTGTTTATATGGGCAAAGACCATTTCTTAAACCATTTTTATGTACCTTTGCTTATTGGTTCCATGATTATGATGGTAGGCTGTGGAGATCCTATTATAGAGATTGAAGAAGCAAATACGTATCACTGGCAAAAAAATATGAACGAAGTAGAATTTGAGAAATTAAAAAATGATATGTCATATATTGAGGTAGTAGAGACAGCAGGTGGCGCAGGTAAAAAGGTGAAAAATAATGAATACCGTTGGAATGATGAAACTTTGTTGACTCAGGCTTATATAGTGAAATTTAAGGATGATAAATTAATTGCTAAAGAGATCATAGCTGTAAAAGGCCATTCCAATCGATAATTGTAAAATGTCTTTGTAAAAGAAGGCATCTCAACATGTAGACAAAAGCCATCGGGAAAATTCACTCTCGATGGTTTTTGTTCTCTTATCACATTCACTGGAAAGCATTCGCGTAGTGGAAATCAGCAGCTTTACTTTTTTCATTGTACAGTCTGACACGTCTTCATCAGAGAAGTCGTGTTTTTGTTTTCATCGTGTCACCTCACTGCTGTTATTAAAAGAGCTTTTTAACGAGCGCAATCAAAGCAAGTATAATGGTATTGGATGCTTTGAACATTTTGGCTAGTTTAGGTAAACTAGAGGTAATGTAGTGATGAGAGGAAAAAAGAATATGTATGAATTAATCATGAATTCAATTGATGATACAGAACGTTTTGCCTGCAAACTTGCGAATAAACTAGAAGCTCAAGATACGATTACATTAGAAGGTGATCTAGGCGCGGGCAAGACGACATTTACGAAAGCCTTGGCGAAGGGGCTGGGGGTCAAACGAACAGTCAACAGTCCTACATTTACGATTATTAAGCAGTATGAGGGAAGAGTACCGTTTAATCATTTAGATGTATATAGGTTAGCAGAAAGTGATGAAGACCTTGGTTGGGATGAGCTGTTTTATGGAGATGCGGTATCAGTGGTCGAATGGGCGCATTTAATTGAACAGGATTTGCCACAGGATCGTCTAGCGATCGAGATTTACCGAATCGGAGAAAATGAACGACGCTTTGTGTTAATACCTCGTGGAGAACGCTATGAGGCACTATGTGAGGAGCTAATGAAATGATTTGGTTAGGAATAGAAACAGCAAATACACCACTTTCCATTGCAGTTGTAAAGGACGGCAAAGTAGTGGCCGAGATGGTACAAAATGTAAAATTAACGCATTCTGCAGGTGCGATGCCAGCGATTGAAGAAATCTTGGCACGAATAGATGTAAGGCCGAATGACTTGGATGCGATCGCAGTATCTGAAGGACCAGGTTCTTATACGGGTGTCCGTATAGGTGTGACATTAGCAAAGACATTAGCATGGACATTACAGAAACCCTTAGTCGGCGTATCTAGTTTAAAAACATTAGCTGCCAACGCTGCCCTTTATAATGGATTAATTTGTCCAATTTTTGATGCTAGAAGAGGCAATGTCTATACGGCAGTTTATCAAGGTGAGACATTAGAAGCACTTGTGGAGGATCATCATGCACATATTGATGATTTATTAGTGCGTTTAAAGGCATTAGAGCAACCTATTCTATTTGTAGGAACAGATGTTGATATATTTTGGGAGAATATTGTGCAAATACTTGGTGAACATGCAGTACGTGCACCATTTAGTATTGACTTGCCACGCGCAACGGAAGTCATTCATCTAGCGACGAAAATGGAGTTGCCAAGTGTCGAAGCTACCCATCACTTCGTTCCACAATATAAACGGATTGCCGAGGCTGAGGCGAACTGGCTGAAAGAACAGAAGGAGAAGAAACATGAGTAGGAATGTAACTTATCGAAAAATGGTTTCTGACGATGTGCCAGCAGTTTATGAAATAGAATTGGCTTCATTTCCAGTACCATGGACGTTAGATTCCTTTTACTACGAAGTGCATGAAAATCAGTATGCGCATTATGTGCTGGCTATAGATGAAGAGGGTAGTATTATTGGTTTTTGTGGAATGTGGATGGTCATAGATGCAGCTCAAATAACAAATGTAGCTGTGATTGAGCAGGCTCGTGGCAGAGGGATAGGCGAAGGATTAATGCGTGAGGCGATGCATATAGCGCGTTTACATGGAATGGAAGTCATGACGCTTGAGGTACGTGTAACAAATGTAGTTGCACAAAATCTCTATCGCAAGCTTCTTTACCAAGATGGTGGTATACGGAAAGGCTATTATACTGATAACGGGGAGGATGCCCTTGTCATGTGGGTGAATTTATAATGAATAATGGATTGATATTAGCAATAGAATCGAGCTGTGATGAGACAGCTGCCGCAATTATTCGAAATGGTCATGAAATTGTTTCGAATGTTGTTGCTTCACAAATAGAAAGCCATAAGCGATTTGGTGGCGTAGTTCCTGAAATCGCTTCACGTCATCATGTTGAACAAATTACAGTGGTTATTGAGGAAGCATTAGCACAAGCGAATATAAAGCCAGCCGATTTAGATGCTGTTGCCGTTACGGAGGGTCCAGGTTTAGTCGGTGCGTTGCTAATTGGCATAAACGCGGCTAAGGCGTTTGCATTTGCCAACAATTTACCGATTATCGGTGTGCATCATATTGCAGGTCATATTTATGCCAATGCTCTAGTCCAGCCAATGGAATTTCCATTATTGGCACTTGTTGTATCAGGTGGGCATACGGAGCTTGTTTATATGAAGGAACATGGCTCCTTTGAGGTTATCGGTGAAACAAGAGATGATGCAGCCGGTGAGGCATATGATAAAGTGGCACGAGTTTTAAATTTATCCTATCCAGGTGGCCCACGCATTGATCAGCTTGCTCATGAGGGCGAAGAGGCTGTTCCATTTCCAAGAGTGTGGTTAGAGGAAGGATCTTATGATTTTAGTTTTAGTGGCTTAAAATCAGCGGTCATTAATTATAAACATAATATGGATCAACGCGGCGAAGCAATTTCTCCAGCCGCTGTAGCAAAGGGCTTTCAGGAAAGTGTTGTCGAAGTACTAACAGCGAAAACATTGCGTGCCGCTCGCGAATATCAGGTGAAGCAGGTCATTGCAGCTGGTGGTGTAGCAGCCAATAAAGGCTTACGTGCTTCATTAGAGACAGTGTTCGCTGAGGAAGGGATTGCGTTTTTTGTACCACCACTCAAATTGTGTACAGATAATGCTGCAATGATTGGAGCAGTAGCGATGCCAATGTATGAAGCAGGAATCCGAGGAAACTTAATGATGAACGGTCGTCCAGGAATGGAGTTAAAATCCTGGGTGTAGTAGTAAATGAAGGAGGTATCTTATTGAAGATATCTCTTTTTTTATTGTCGAAAATTTGTTGATAAAAAATGAATGTAGCGAAGAGAAACATCCACTGAAACACTTTAATTGACAAATTTTTCAGAAAATTATCCACAGGTAGTAGAGCGAACTGAATACCGAACACGCGTACTTATGCACAAATTGTTGATAACTTGTGCATAACTTGTGATTATTCAATATATAGTAGCATGTTTTACATGGGATGGTGTGGATAAAATAAATTTTAATTGTGGACAGTGTGGAAAACTCTGTTGATATGTTGGTATTACTAGATTTATGGTGTGAATAAAACTGTGGGCATTTTTTGTCGAAAAATAGCACTTGACCAATATATATGAAAAATGAAGGAGAGTAAAGAAAAAAGCCATGCGACAATGCACACGGCTTAAATCAAATTACATATTTATATTTTCTAATTCTTCATTTAACGCTAGCCACTCTAATTCTAAAAGCTCATGCTGTTCCTTTTCAGTAGCCAATTCGTCTTGCAGTTGGGTAATTTTTTCATGATCTGTAAAAATTGCAGGGTCACAGAGAGCTTCCTCTAATCTATCAATGGAGGCTGTCGTTTCTTGCATCTTGCCTTCTAATTCTTCGATAGTACGTCTTATTTGTCGTTCACGCTTTTTTGCCTCTTTATCAATTCTAGAGGTAGAGGACTTATCAGGTAGGTCCTGCTGTAGTTGCGGTTGGGAAGTACTTTTCATTTGTGCTAGCTCCAACAGCTCCTGTTTTTTCTCTACATAATAATCATAGTCCCCTAAATATTCAAACGACCCAGTTCCAGACAACTCCACTACCTTCGTAGCGATACGATTAATGAAGTAGCGGTCATGGGAGACGAATAGAAGCGTTCCAGGGTAATCGATCAACGCATTTTCCAGTACCTCTTTACTATCTAAATCTAGATGGTTTGTAGGCTCATCGAGAATTAAAAAATTGGCCTTTTGCATCATTAATTTTGAAAGTGCCAGTCGTGCTTTCTCACCGCCTGATAAAGAAGAGACGGTTTTATCCACATCCTCTCCACTAAATAGGAAACGTCCTAATACGGTGCGAATATCTTTTTCATTCATCAGCGGCCATTCATCCCATAGCTCTTTTAAGACACTTTTATTGCTTGAAAGCTTTGCTTGCTCTTGATCATAATAGCCAATTTGTACATTCGTACCATAACGGATATCACCTGCTAGAGGTGTTAAATCTTTCACAATCGTTTTTAATAATGTCGATTTACCAACTCCGTTTGGTCCAACAAGAGCAATCCGATCCTCGCGAAAAGTACGTAGCTTAATCCCACTAGATATGCGCTGATCGTTATAGCCGATTGTTAAATCATCAACGGATAACACATCATTTCCACTTTGACGTTCAATCGTAAAACCAAAACTAGCGGATTTCTCATCACCATCCGGCGATTCCATCCACTCTGTTCGTTCAAGCATCTTCCGTCGACTTTGTGCCATTTTTGTTGTAGAGGCACGTGCAATATTCTTTTGGATAAAATCCTCTAGCTTGGCCTTTTCGTCTTGCTGACGCTCAAAAAGTTTGACATCACGTTCATAGTTTTTAGCTTTTTCATCTAAATAAGCACTGTAGTTGCCTGTAAATTTTGTGACACGATGACGTGAAACTTCGTAGACAATGGAAACAACTTGGTCTAAGAAGTAGCGGTCATGTGAAACAATTAAAATAGCGCCCTCATAGCTCTTTAAATAAGATTCTAACCAAGATAATGTTTCAATATCTAAATGGTTCGTAGGCTCATCGAGAATCAGTAGGTCTGGTTTACTCAATAAAAGCTTAGCTAGTGCTAAGCGTGTGCGTTGTCCACCAGATAGTGAGCTAATAGGTTTATCATAGTCTTCCGGATAGAATTGCATACCGTGAAGCACTGCGCGTATGTCCGATTCATATTGATAGCCGCCAGCATCCTTAAATGTATGCTGTAGTTGATCGTATTCCGACATAACTTTGGCATACAGAGTAGGATTTTCATAAACAGTAGGATCTGCCATTTGCTGTTCGAGCGAGCGGAGTGTTTGTTCTTGAGCTAAAAGGGGTTCGAAAATGGTCATCATTTCATCCCAAATAGTTAACGTAGAATTTAATCCGGCATGTTGCTCTAAATAGCCAACCTGGATGCCCTTTGGAATAATGATATCCCCCGAGTCATAGGACATTTGACCAGCAATTATTTTTAATAAAGTAGATTTACCTGCACCGTTGCGCCCTACTAAGGCAACGCGATCACGGTGTTGAACTTCTAATTTCACACCACTTAAAATTTCATCTGCAAGAAAGGATTTAGTTAGTTGATTGACCTGTAAAACAATCATTCTTGACACCTCAATTCTACCTTAGTGTAATGGATGAACGATTTGCATGCAATGTCGGTGCTTTACTTATTCCAAGCAGTCATGTAAGATTGAAACGATTTCTTTTTAGTTAGCTGCGTACAAAGCGCCATTAACTAAAGAGAAATACGCTAGTGGATTGAAAAATGTTGTATATAGTTAAGGATATATGTATTAAAATTAGTACAGTAAAATAGATTGAGTTTCATTATAAGGAGGAGAAAGTTTGAAACAAGAATTAAAAATTCCACAAGCCACTACAAAAAGACTTCCTCTTTACTATCGATTTATTCAAAACTTTGCACAAGAAGGTATGGAACGTATTTCGTCGAAGGAACTGAGTGAAGCGATGAAAATAGATTCTGCAACCATTCGCCGTGACTTTTCTTATTTTGGTGCTCTTGGAAAGAAAGGCTATGGCTACGATGTACAGCATCTATTACAATTTTTTAGCCAGACGCTTGATCAACATGAAACAACAAAAGTAGCGTTAATTGGCGTGGGGAATTTAGGCAGTGCATTATTAAAATATAATTTTCAAAAAAACCACAACACTCATATTGTTGTAGCATTTGATTCGAAAGCGCCGAAGGATGGCAAAATGATTAGTAACATTCCTGTTTTTCATCCTGATTTGCTGGAAGAAAAGTATGCAGAATATGGGGCTGAGCTAGCTATTTTGACAGTATCACCGCGCTCTGCACAAAAAATGGCAGATCGGTTAGCGGCTATGAATGCAAAGGGAATTTTAAACTTTACGCCCGAGCGCTTAACGGTGCCAGATAGTATGCAGCTCTTAACCATTGATTTATCGGTAGAATTGCAAGCGCTTATTTATTTAATTCGGAATCAGGAAGTGTGAAATTTTTACATATTTTATAGTGGAGTTCACTGTTTCTGTCAAATAGTAATTTTAAATAAAACAAGGTAAAATCAGTGAGAGTGACGAAAAACTTTCACATATAATTAGTTAGCAAAATGGCGAAATATGCGTTAAAATGATGGATATAAAGAGGAGGTGGCTGTAATGGGCGGTATTGGTCCTATGAGCCTCATTATTATCGGAGTTGTCGCGTTACTAATTTTTGGTCCTAAAAAGTTACCAGAGCTTGGTAAAGCATTTGGTTCAACACTACGTGAATTCAAAAATGCTACTAAAGGTTTAGCCGACGAAGATGATGATGACAAGAAAAAGAAAGAACTAGATAAGTAAGTTAGGATGTTGAGGAATGAATCCAAAAGATCTAACTGTCATTGAGCATATAGAAGAATTAAGAAAACGGCTGTTCATTGTTGCCGTTTTCTTTGTTCTCGCTATGGCTGGCGCCTTTTTTGTCGCAAAGCCACTTGTTAAATACCTTCAAACCACAGGAGCAAAATATAATATTGAGCTCCATGCATTTGACGTAGTAACACCACTAGCAATTTATATTCAAGTTGTTTTTTTAATTGCATTTATTCTTTCATCGCCAGTATTAATGTATCAATTGTGGTCGTTTATTAGTCCAGGATTAAGGGAAGTAGAGCGAAGAGCAACCTTAAGCTATATACCATATTCATTTTTATTGTTTATCGCAGGGTTATCTTTTTCATACTTTTTATTATTCCCGTATGTCATCAAATTCATGATGAATTTATCAAATGATTTAGATATTAAGCAAACAATTGGAATACATGAGTATTTTACATTTTTATTTAAACTCACAATACCATTCGGTTTTCTATTCCAATTACCTATTGTAGTATTGTTCTTTTCACGGATAGGAATATTGAGTCCAGATCTACTAATTCGTATTCGTAAATATTCATACTTTGGTTTATTTGTATGTGCTGCTCTCATTGCACCGCCTGAATTGGCGTCTCACTTAATGGTATCAGTGCCGCTATTTATCCTGTATGAAATTAGTATTATGATATCTCGAGTAGGTTATAGGAAATATTTAAAATCAGAGGAAATTCGATTAAAAGAAGAGCAAGAAGCGGAGCAAAAGCGCCAGATTGAAGAGGCACTTGAGCAGCAACGACGACAAATAGAAGAATTGAATAAATAGTAATAGATAAAGCTCGGTACCTACATAAAGGCACCGAGCTTTTGTATTTTTGACAACTTTATAGAGCTTTACAAAAATTTATTGCATTTTTTCTAGTTCTTGAAGAAACTTTTGCAATGGCTCTGCATAGAATTGTACAAGTGTCACAAATCCATTCAGCATGACGTGTGCAATAATGGAAGTCCAAATACGTTTTGTTTTGTGATATAAAAAGGCGAAGATCAAACCACAAATTGTATAAAGTAAAATATGAGAGAAGTCGAAGTGGATAATCGCAAAGAATATAGCACTTACTATTGCCGCCACCCAGAAGTTTGTTGTTTGGACAAGTGATCCAAAAATAACTCTACGGAAGACGAACTCTTCTAAAATGGGACCAAATACAACGATCGCTAATATGGCGATAGGTGCTCCTTTAGCTATAGCGACAATATCAGCGGTATTTTGGGAACCTCCTTCAATACCAAAAACAGCCATTTCAATAGCTGCTCCAATCATTTGACCAAAAAATACAAGGAAGAAACCAAGAATACCCCAAACAATTGTGAGTGGTATTGTCTCTTTTTTTCCTTGATAGACGTTCCAAAAGGCTTTATCACGGGATGTTAAGATTAAACTTAAAATGAGCGCCACGGCAAAGCTAAGCGCAATATACCATCCTTGAGTTATCGGTGCTGCTTGCTCAGAAGCTAGGCCAGTCATCTTCATAACGAGCTTGTGAAACGGTAAGAGCAACCATCTGCTTGAGATGTGCATGAGGATATAAATCAGTAAAACATATAGAGCTGTTTTTTTATGTTTTGTTACTTTTGGAGAATTAGTCACAGTCAAAATCCTTTCCATTCATAGGCTTCCTTTCTATTGTAGATGAATATGGAAAGAAAACAAAATTTTTCGAAGTTCTGACTTGCAAAAAAAAGTGTGATTGATTATCATAATAATTGTGTTAGCACTCGATGTTATAGAGTGCTAATAAATTCAACAATTATTATTATTAGGAGGTTGTTTCACTTGTTAAGACCACTAGGAGATCGTATTGTAATTGAACTAATCGAGGTAGAAGAAAAATCTGCATTCGGCATTGTACTACCTGACTCTGCAAAAGAAAAACCACAAGAAGGTAAAGTTGTAGCAGTTGGGACAGGTCGTGTTTTAGAGAACGGACAACGTGTAGAGCTTGACGTTAAAGTTGACGACCACATTATTTTCTCTAAATACGCTGGCACAGAAGTTAAATTTGAAGGTAATGAATACCTAATTTTACGCGAAAGCGATATTCTTGCAATTATTGAATAATATTTGATACACCTTAAATTAAGGTGAAAGCTTATTGTTTCTTGATCGAAAAGTGACAATAAGATGAAATTGATATAAATATATTGAAGAAGCTTAACGAATATTCCATTTCAGGAGGGTAAATTCTCATGGCAAAAGATATTAAATTCTCAGAAGACGCTCGTTCATTAATGTTACAAGGTGTAGATAAATTAGCAAATGCGGTAAAAATAACATTAGGTCCAAAAGGGCGTAATGTAGTATTAGAAAAAAAATTCGGTTCACCACTGATTACAAATGATGGTGTGACAATCGCAAAAGAAATCGAGCTGGAAAATCCATACGAAAACATGGGAGCAAAATTAGTAGCTGAGGTTGCTTCTAAGACAAACGAAATCGCTGGTGATGGTACAACTACTGCAACCGTTCTAGCACAAGCAATTATTCGTGAAGGCTTGAAAAACGTGACAGCTGGCGCAAACCCAGTAGGTATCCGTAAAGGTATTGATAAAGCTGTTGCTGCGGCATTAACGGAATTACACTCAATTTCTCGACCTGTAAGCAATAAAGATGAAATCGCACAAGTTGCTGCTATTTCGGCTGCTGATGATGAAGTTGGACAACTTATTGCTGAAGCGATGGAGCGTGTAGGTAATGATGGTGTTATTACAATTGAAGAATCTAAAGGCTTCACAACAGAGCTTGATGTAGTAGAAGGTATGCAATTTGACCGTGGCTATGCGTCACACTATATGGTAACAGATACAGATAAAATGGAAGCAGTTCTAGATAACCCATATATCTTAATTACAGATAAAAAAATTACAAATATCCAAGAAGTATTACCGTTATTAGAACAAGTGGTACAACAAGGTCGTCCACTTTTAATGATTGCTGAAGACGTTGAAGGAGAAGCACTTGCAACACTTGTAGTGAATAAGCTTCGTGGTACATTCAATGCTGTAGCAGTAAAAGCACCAGGTTTTGGTGATCGTCGTAAAGCAATGCTAGAAGATATCGCTATCTTAACTGGTGGACAAGTGATTACAGAGGAATTAGGCTTAGACTTAAAATCAGCTGATATTTCTTCACTTGGTCGTGCTGCAAAAGTAGTTGTGACAAAAGACAATACTACAATTGTTGAAGGTGTAGGCGGTGCAGATGCAATCGAAGCACGTATTGGCCAAATCCGAGCACAACTTGCTGAAACAACTTCAGAATTCGATAAAGAAAAACTTCAAGAACGTCTTGCGAAATTAGCAGGTGGTGTAGCAGTTATTAAAGTAGGGGCTGCAACAGAAACAGAGCTTAAAGAGCGTAAACTTCGTATTGAAGATGCTTTAAACTCAACACGTGCAGCTGTTGAAGAAGGTATCGTATCAGGTGGTGGTACTGCACTTCTTAACGTATATGCAGCAGTTGAAAAAGTGGCTGAATCTGAAGCAGGCGATGTAGCAACAGGAGTGAAGATTGTTCTTCGTGCTTTAGAAGAGCCAGTTCGCCAAATTGCTAACAACGCTGGTCTTGAAGGCTCTATCATCGTGGATCGCCTAAAACGTGAAGAAATTGGCATTGGTTTCAATGCAGCAACAGGCGAATGGGTAAACATGATGGAAGCAGGTGTAGTAGACCCAGCGAAAGTAACTCGTTCAGCTCTACAAAACGCTGCCTCTGTAGCTGCACTGTTCTTAACAACAGAAGCAGTAGTTGCAGACATTCCAGAACCAGCTGGTGCAGGTATGCCAGATATGAGCGGAATGGGCGGCATGCCAGGAATGATGTAAGGGATTATTCACTTCCATCTTGTGAAATAATTACTGGTCATGTAAATAATTAATTTCAATCACAATAACCACTTCTCGGTAAACACGAGGAGTGGTTTTTTTGTTGCTTAACTTTGCCTAACCAAACTTTTTAGATGATAGGTTGCACCGAAAACCAAGTAATAATTGTTGAGGATATTACTTATAATCATAGGTGCTCTCTGTTTTAGAGAGGTTGAACCCTATTATAAATTTCTGTTATTATTATCCTAACCTACATAATATAAACTAATAAATAATTACATAATGATAAAAAATTACTGAGGGGTCATAACATGAAGAGAACAACAAAATCGGTGATCAGTATCATTGTCATTTTCATCATTTTCGGTGGAGCATTTGGTTATCTTAAATTCAATGAACATATGGGGAAGCCTGTCCCAGAAAAGGAAAAAGCAATTGTTGAAAATGATGGACTAATTCTTGAAAATAAACCTGTTACAAAAGAAGAATTGCTTTATCCTGACAATTTAATAGAACACAAAGTAAACGAAGCCATTCACAACATGTCCCACCAAAAAGTTGAAGCTAGTGTAAAATGGGGTCACACCGAAATCACACAAGAAAAAGTGGATCGATTGTTGGCGGTATGCAAAATGAACGATTATAAATATAAAGAACTTTACATTTCAATATTGGAAAGATGGTCGAAGGGTGATTTTTCTCATGCTGTAGAAGATCATAACGCAATTTGGGAGATGCAAGGTGGCGAAGAATCAAGAAATGCGGGAAGAGCGACTCGTCTATTGAGACCCGAAGAGGAGCAAGCTTATATAGAACACAATTTAAAAGCGGATTTATATGATAAATAACATTCAGCAATGAGTGTTATTTTTTTATTTGTCGGCCATTTACCAGTCTGCAGTTAAAAAAAGGAGAGCTGGTTTTTTGTGTTGTTAAATAAAAAAATCTAATAAAAAAAATTTTCCTGTTGTTTTTCCTTAGATTATCCCTTACAATACGAAATGTAAAATGATAATGATAATCGTTATCATTTGAGATAAATTGGATAATAGAGGTGACATTTTGGATAATCAGGAAGCTAACAGAATAGGGATGGGCAATATATATTATGTCATAATCTTACTATTAATCGGCTCCATTATAATATCTGCCGTTTTTTCTGTATCAATTGGTCAGGTCAGTATACCCTTCAAGCAATCAATGGATATCTTGTTGCATGCTGTATCTAATGGAAAGTTTGGCACACTCGATAGTGTGGATAGTGAGTCCTATTTGAATATTATTTTACAGGTCAGAATGCCGCGTGTTATTTTTGCACTGCTTATCGGTATTGGACTTGCTTTATGTGGGGCTGTGATGCAAGCAGTTGTACAAAATCCTCTTGCTGATCCATACATACTTGGTATTTCTTCAGGGGCATCATTGGGGGCAACCTTTGCCATTTTAGTTGGCTTCGGCAGCAGTGCATTGCTGGCACAATTTGGGGTTGCCTTTGGTGCATTTGCAGGAGCCATGCTTACTTCTATGGCCGTGCTAATTTTATCTAGTATTGGTGGTAAAGCAACATCGGTAAAGCTCGTTTTATCTGGTGTTGTGATAGGTGCATTATGTAGCTCATTTTCAAGTCTTATTATCTTTTTTGCCAATAATGCTGAGGGTATAAAAACCGTTACTTTTTGGTCTATGGGAAGTTTAGCCTCTGCAAGCTGGGATAAAACGCCGATTTTAGCAATCGTCATCGTATTAGGAGCTGCATTATTTCTTTTTCAACATCGAGTGCTGAATACGATGCTACTTGGAGATGAATCTGCTATCACATTAGGTATCAATTTAAGTGTTTACCGTAAATTGTATATGATTCTCACATCGCTAATAACAGGAACGATGGTTGCTTATGCAGGTATGATTGGTTTTGTCGGCTTAATTATTCCACATATTACGAGAGGGATTTTTGGAGCGGATCATAAACGATTAATGCTAGGAACGTTACTCTTAGGAGGACTTTTCATGATATGGGCAGATATTTTGTCTCGAACATTAATCGAGAATGTTGAACTACCGATTGGCATCATTACTTCTGTCATTGGATCACCATTATTTATCTATATGATTGTAAAAAAAGGTTACAACTTCGGAGGGTAGAACAATGGAATTAGTAGCGAAGGAAATAGAAGTAAAGATAGGAAAGAAGGAAATTGTAAAAAATATCTCCATTCATGTAAACAAGCAGCAATTTGTGGGCTTAATCGGACCAAATGGATGCGGAAAGTCAACTTTACTGAAAAGTATTTATAAAAGCTTAGTGCCACAAAAAGGGATGGTTTTTTTAGATGATTTAGACGTTTTGAAAAGCCCAGAAAAGAAAATCTCACAGCATTTAGGGGTGGTAGGGCAATTCAATGAAATGCATTTTGATTTAACCGTTCAGCAAATGGTGATGTTAGGCAGAACACCTCATAAAAAAATGTTAGAATCTGATAACCAAAAGGATTTTGATATTGTCGAAGAGGCATTAGCACGCACGAATTTACAAGCTTACAAGGGACGTAGTTTCCTTTCATTATCTGGTGGCGAAAAGCAACGGGTTATATTAGCGAGAACAATCGCCCAGCAGCCTAAATTTATGATCTTAGATGAACCAACGAACCATTTAGATATTCGTTATCAAATTGAAATACTATCCTGTGTAAGAAGCTTAAATATTGGCGTGTTAGCAGCACTTCATGATTTAGAGATGGCTGCACATTACTGTGATTATCTTTATGCAGTAAAAGATGGTGAGGTTTATGCGCATGGTACGCCCGAGGAAGTTTTAACGCCCGAAATAATAGAAGCTTTATATCATATCAAGTGTCAAACGTTTACTAATCCAGTGACGAATGGATTAGGATTTGCATATGGACTATAGGAGGAGCAACAACATGAAGAAAAAATTATTACTAGGAATTGGTTTGGCCGCTTTATTAACGTTAACAGCTTGCGGTAATACTAGCAAAAATACTTCAGAAGAAGCACAAACAAAAGAGCACTATCCATTAACTATCGAAAACTTTACAAAGGCTGAAGGTGGCTCGACTTGGGAAGAGAAAGATCAAGTATTCGATAAGGCTCCTGAAAAAATTATGGCAAATACACGCCCAGCAGCGGAATTATTATTGCATTTAGGACTAGGCGATAAAATCGTTGGTGTTGGTGCAAACTTTGGTGCTGTCGATAAATCTGTAGAAGAGGAATACTCAAAATTAAATATATTAAGTGATGAATATGTAGGGAAAGAGGTTACATTAGGAACTAATCCAGATTTAGTATTTGGCCGTGGTGGCTTATTTGATAATGCTGAATGGGGAGTAGGCACAGTAGATTCACTAAACGAAATGGGTATTAAAACATTTGTTTTAGAATCATCAATCACAGGTGGCACGTATGATTCTATTTATAAAGACATCGAAAATATCGGTGAAATTTTCAATGTTCAAGACAAGGCAACTAGCTTCATTAAAGAATTAAAAGATCGACAACAAGACATTACTTCAAAATTAGAAAGTATTAAAGAAGAAAAAACATTTGCTTATTTGCATACAAATGATCCAAAGGAACTTTTTGTATACCCAGCGCATGATGAAACATTCTTTAATGACGCATTTAAAATGGTTAAGCTAGATAATATTTTCAAAGATGAAACAGGAGATGTTAGTGTGGAAACATTAATTGCATCTGATCCAGATGTGTTAATTCTTCCAAACTGGGATGGTTCTGATCTGACAAAAGTTCGTGAAGAAATCTATGCTAACCCTAAGCTTTCGAGCATGAAGGCTATTAAAAACAAACAAATCTATATTGTGGATTATAATTATATGTTTGGTTATGGCTATAATACAATAGATGGTATGGAAGCCTTAGCGAAAGAAATGTATCCAGATTTATTTAAATAAACTGTATTGGAGCTGCCCATTGGTCTATAAAACAGACATAATAGGCAGCTTTTCAGTTCATAAACAAGGAGGAGAAATGATAGTTTTCTCCTCCTTGTTTTATTCTTGTAGAAGCTGTTGTCTATTTAATGTTGTTATTTTTACATTGGTAGAGCTATTATTCCAGCATATGGTGACAGGATGACGTTGATCAAGATAAAGTAATTGCGTTGAAAGATCTGCTCTTGTCGTTTTAATATCAATAGTATCAAGCAAGTGAGGCGATAGGTTAGGAAATAAGCCTGTTTTAAAAAGAGCCTCTTTTAATGTCCAAAGTTCATAAAAAGCATGTAGAGGCTGATGAAGGGCCATATGGAACTCTTGTTTAGATAATGCATAGTGCATAATATCTTTATTCACTGGCTTTATTTCTTCAATATCAATGCCTACTCGCCCGTTTGTTGTTAGGGCCAGAACAATCCAATCACCAGAGTGAGAGAGATTAAAATCGCCTTCCCAGTGTTTGTGATTCGCTACAGTCGGACGACCATAAATGTCTTGAGTAATATGGCATACAGCCTTATTCATGAATGGGAGAAGTGCCCACCTGATAAGGGTGTTACCTAGCAAGGCTCTTTGACGATCCTGCCACTGCTTGTACTGCATGATATTTTTTTGGACATGAGAAGGGAGCATTATAGTAAATGCATTCCATTCTTCGGAAGATAACTGTTCCCCTAATGGGAGTGCAAAAAGCTGTATATCATTTGTGTTCATCGTATATTGACTTGTTTGGGCTTAGGAAAGTAACCTGTTTCGATCCCATATTCAATCATTTGATGAATAAATGCTGTATTTGGTACAGCACATTCAATACTTGCGTTTGCTAGAAATTCAATCGTTTTTTTGCAGTTAAAGATAAATGGTGAGTCACTAGCTCCATCACCTTCTAGCTGTGCAATAGCTAAAGTTAAATATTCTTGTACTTCTATAGAATGGTCATCATGTAATAGCCAATTTGTATACTCTTGCTTTGTCATGACTTGTAAATCATAGCCAAATTCCTTTATCATGTCGATTAATTCTAAATAAGTAAGTGACACAGGATTACATAGATGGAATACATGTCCATTTGCAGCTGGCTGATTAGCTAGGCATACTAATGCTTGGCTAGCATAATTAATCGGTGTGAAGTCTACATGCCATTGTACGGAAGGTGTTTTACCTAAATAAAGCATTGATTTAATCATACGGTAAAAGGCGTTATCATTGATATTTCGTTGGAATTTTCCTGTTTCAGAATGACAACTTAAATTACCTACACGATAGATAGAAATAGGAATCGAGTCATGTACAGCATTTCTTACGAGATTTTCTGCTTCCAGCTTACTTTGTGTATAGACGCTATGAAGCTGCATATCGTAGTTGAAGTCGCCTTTAGCCTCATCTGGGCCCCAACGAATGGCAGCAAGCTCCTCTGGAATGCCGATTGTTGATACATAATGAAAATGAATACCAGGTTTACCCTTTGCCAATTCCAGTAAATAACGTGTCCCATTGACATTAACATTATTAAAATGATCCGTCGCTCCGAAGTGACGTACATCGGCTCCACAATGGATGATGGCATCGATTTCTTCTATTAGAACCTGTTCATCTTTGCTAGTTAAATGAAGGTTCTTCTTTCCTAAATCGCCTTGAATGACGGTTATTCGATTCTCCATATGTTTAGTGATGGTATGTCCAAAGTAAAATTGCATACTGTCCTTTAGCTTATCCTCTAAAGTGGCCTTTTCACTTGGTCGAATAAGACAATAGATATGCGCTTTTGTTGTCACTAGCAGCTCGTATAATACATGGCTTCCTAAATAACCTGTCGCACCTGTTAATAAAACCGAAGTCATCGGTAACGGCTTCACCGTTTCTGAAACTGGAAGCTTACTAGGCTCCATCAAATCCTTATAGACAATGTTTTTAGGTGGTGTTTCCACGTCCAAATCTTCAGGCTGAAAGTTGCTAATATATTGATCTAATTCAGCAATCGTTGGATATTGGAAAAAATCCTGAATCTTCAGGAACGGTATATGCTTCTTCACTTGGACAAGAATTTCAAGTACTTTTAATGAATGTCCGCCAATGTGAAAGAAGTTATCGTGAATGCCTATTGGACTGTTGCCAAGTACATACTCCCATGCATTCGCTAGTAAATGCTGCGTATCATTTTCAGGGGCAACGTATAGATGACTACGTGATAATGATACATCCAATGTGGCCAGCTGCTTGCGATCGATTTTGCCAGTAGGGGATAATGGCATTTCTAGTAATTCGATGAATCGTTCAGGTACCATATAATCTGGTAAAAAATTGTTTAAGTAGTCTCTTAAAACTTGTTCCTCTAGCTGTATACCATTTGCCGCTGTGTAGTAAGCAAATAAATGGTTTAGGCCGTCAGACATTTTCTTAGCTATGACCACAGATTCCTGAATGATAGGATGATTGCTTAAAACAGTCTCAATTTCTCCAAGCTCAATACGGAAGCCTCTTACTTTAATTTGTGAATCTTTCCGTCCTACAAATTCAATGACACCATTAGGTAATAGACGGACTAAATCACCTGTTCGATACATTTTTTGATCTGGTTTAAACAGATGAGGGACAAAGACCTCTGCTGTTTTTTCAGGTTGATGTAAATAACCTGCTGCTAGGCCAGCTCCTGCAATACATAATTCGCCTGTTACATGAACCGGACAAAGCTGTTCATCCGTATTCACCACATACATCTCATAATTGGCAATTGGTCTGCCAATAGGAATACTTGATTGCATGTCTGTTAACCGACTTTTTATCTTGAAGTAGGAGGTTAAAACTGTACATTCAGTTGGTCCATAGACATTAATAATTTCTGTAGAATATCCGAATTTTTCTTGCCATTTTTGGACAATAGCAGGCAATAGGGCTTCACCGCCAACCGATAGATATTGTAACGTCATCAACTTGTCCCGATAATCTATAGGTAAATGTGTGGCTAGCTGTGTAAAGAAAGCGTTCGGAACAGTTGCAGTTGTTACTTGCTCTCGTGCAATCATTTCGGCAAATGCTTCGATTGAAAGACGCTCAATACTTGCGAGCATATGGAGTCTTGCACCAGAAAAGAAAGCGGTAAAAGTCTCTGTTACAGAGGGGTCAAAACTGTAAGAAATAAACTGAGAAAATACATCTTCTTCAGTCGAATGGTAAATTCTTTGATTATCTGTTATTAGGTTAATAACGGCTGAATGTTTAAGCAAAACACCCTTAGGTTTACCAGTAGAACCAGATGTATAAATAATATAGGCTAAATCGGATGGAAGTAGGTTACATGGTAAATCCTCTTGTGAATGGCCACTCTCCATTTGATTGATTGTTAGCACTGTGGGTGATTGGAATTCATTATGTATTAGGTCATTCAGTAAATCATTATATTCATTTTTCGTTATGATAAATGGTGCACCAGTATCATGTAAGAGATATTGGCAACGTTCTTTTGGATAACTCGGATCAATAGGAACATAAACACCACCAGCTTTTAGCACACCTAACAAACTGATGATAGTTTCCTTACTACGATCCATAATAATGGCAACATAGTCACCTTTTTGTAGACCATTGGCTATTAGCATATGTGCAACTTGATTAGACTTTTGATTTAACTGACGATAGGTCATCTTGCCATCTTCATAGGATAGAGCGATACGGTCTGCAAACTGCTGTGCTACTTGATAAAATACTTGCGGTATCGTGATATTTTTATCATAGTCAGCCATTGTCCGATTTAATGTTTGATAGGCTAAAGTATCCTCTTCATTTAATAGCTTTGTATGATTGGATAGTAGCGTATTTTTTTTAGAAAAATGCTTTTTAAACTGTGATGTAGGACAATCAAATTCTCGTTTATTATTCAATCATTACAACTCCTATTTTAGAAAAGGGCAGTCACTTATGTAGGAAATTTTAAGTCCTATAGCTCCAGCAGAAAGTATTCTGTAGAAGCTAAGGGACCAAAAACACCGTATAAGGGCAGCCCTTTCTCTTTTTATTTCACTACAAAGGTATTGACAACATTCAATAATTCTTCAGATAACTCGGATAGTACTTGAGCTTCCTCAGACACTCGCTGTACTGTATTTAGCTGAGAGGCAGAAGTTGCTGCTACTGCTCTTGTACTATCTTTAGAATTGATGGAGAAGTCCTCCATATCTTTTACTGCGGAAGTCACTTGTTCCATGCCAGCCGCCATTTCTTCAATAGTTGCGGACAGTTCTTGTATTTGTCCAGTTACATGATGAATAGATGTTAATATTTGACTAAATGATTGTTCGGAATCGTTTATCATGACAATACCATGATCGACTTCCTCTACCGCGCGAACCATGACATTCACAGATTCATTTGTATCGTGCTGAATATGAGAAATAAGCGTGGAAATTTCTCGGGCTGAGGCCTCAGACTGTTCAGCTAACTTACGTACTTCATCAGCTACAACGGCAAAGCCACTGCCAGCTTCTCCTGCACGGGCAGCTTCAATAGCTGCATTTAAGGCTAGGAGATTTGTTTGAGAGGCAATTCCGGTAATAATGCCGACAATTTCTTCAATTTTATTAGAATGATCGCCAAGCAATTTAACCGATGCTGCTGATTGATTGACGGCCTGACTAATCGCATTCATTTGAGCGACAGACTTATTAGTTGATTCATTCCCTCTTTCAGCTTCCTCAGATGCTAAGATAGAAGATTCCGAAATTTGATTGGATGTCATAGCAATACGTTGAATTCCAATACTCATTTCTTCTATTGTAATGGTACTTTCATTGGCTCTTTGAACTTGAAGGTCAGCTGCACTCGCAATTTCTTGCATGGAAGATGCTACATTATTATAGGAATCAGAAGTTTCCTGCATGTTCGTAGACAAAATATTGGCTGTGTTTGAAACACGTGCAGATACATTTGTTGTACTCTTAATAACAGTTTTTAAATTTTCAATCATCGAATTAAAGTTTTGCGTAAGCGTTCCTACTTCATCCGTTGAAGTAACTGGTAGAGGATCAAGCTCTAAATTACCTTCAGCTACTTTTTTAGACTGTAGGGAGAGCTGTTGAATCGGTGTTAATTTTTTTCTTAAAAGAGTATACACAGCAATGGATGAACCAATTAAGAAAATAACGGTTACTACCAATGTCCAAAGTGCCTCTGACATAGCCTTGCCAGTTACCATCGAAACGTCATAATCAATAGCATATGCAGCTAGCATAGTTCCATCATCATCTAAAATTGGTGTAAGACCAGTTTTATAGCTACCAAACTCATCGCTATAGATATCTGTAGCTGTAGCTTCTTTTGTCTCAAAAACTTCTTTAATTCTCGCTAGGAAATCAGGTGATAAACCCATAGCAATCATGTCTTGATTATACTCAGCACCTAGTTCAAGTATACTAGAAGATAGGACAGGTGCATTAATATTTTCACCATCAACTGTAATTAAAAACAGATTGGTAATGCTATCTGAATAATCATTAATAGCATCCATTTCCTTCGTCAGTCGAATTGCATCAGAGTTACTATCTGAAGGATTATCTAAGATTGATTTCAATGTGTTCACATCAATTGTTTTGGCTAAGATCATACCCTTGTCATCAAGCGATTGATTCATATCTGTTAAATTACTATTTCTTACTATATAATAAGAAAGACCTAAAGTAACTAACCCAAACAGTAATAAAATACTTACCATTATAGCGGTTATTTTTTTACTAATGGACATATGCTGCTTCTTACGTTTTTTCATGCTTTTCCTCCTAATTATATTATACCGATTAATTCATGTTAAGGATGAGAAATGGGTATTGTTATCAATGAAATTAAAGCTAATTCAATGTAAAGTCTAGATGTCATTCATAGAATTCCAGATGCATTCTCAATAAATATGTACCAGTGAAAAATAATCTAATTATCCCCTAACAATAAACTACTATACTGCCAAAAAAAATGATTCACAACCCAGAAAACTTACTATTTGCAGTGTAGATTTAAATAGGTAAACGAAGATATTTAGTGTTATAGTCTATGTTTTTTGTAGCTTAGACAATATTTTTATGAAAATTCGAAGGGTAAATAATATAAAAAACAAGTATGCTCAAAACTGAGTCAATTTTAGTTTAATTAAAATTTGGCTAAAATCTTATTTTTTTATTTCTCTTTAAGTCTTTTTGCCTATTAAGGAATGTCATTTCTTCTAGAAAATGCTATTGCCTTTCTTCGTTTTTATTATGGAAATAAAATATAAATATGTAAAAAAAGGCTTTTCTTTATTCTTCGTAAAAGAACAAAGAGAAAGCCTTTTATTTTTTATGGCTGTCTGGGGTTGCCGATAATACCTGGCAAGATGTTTGGGAGTCCCGGCAATAATGGAGGTGGGAACCCCGGGAATTGTCCCCCTGGAAACGGCGGATATGGCCTTGGTGGTTGTGGTGGATAAGGCTGCGGCGGATAGGGTCTTGGTGGTTGTGGCGGATAAGGCTGCGGTGGGTAAGGTCTTGGTGGTTGTGGTGGGTATGGCTGTGGCGGATAAGGTCTTGGTGGGTACGGTTGTGGCGGATAAGGTGGCGGATAAGGTGGCGGATAGGGCGGTGGATAGGAGTTACCAGGAGGTGCTCCTGTACCAGCAGCCGTTATTTGGCTAACATCAACAGTCACCAATTGACCGTTATCTAATTGGATTTCGGCTGTTCTTCCTCCTGTTCCAAATGTTCGAATCAATGTGCCTGAATAAGTCCCTGTAGGAAGTGTCACCCATATTTTCATACCTGGACGGAATTGACTGTTAAAATCTTCAGGAGCCAATCTAGGATAAACCAATGAAACACACCTTTCTTCATTTTTCTTTAACATATGCCTACCTACTGTGAGTGTTATAGGCTATAGGCTAATTGATAATTAAGTGTAAGATTGTTATAAAATATAACAATTTTCATTATAATAGGGGAAAAGAGCTAAAGGATGTTTAGCAGATGGCAATCATAAAAATAAAAAAGATCAAACTAAAAAATTTACGGAATGTACGACATGGTGAGGTAACTTTAGCAGTTAGCTTCGAGAGCTTTTTACAAGCAAATGTTGTTGGACTTTACGGACAAAATGGCTCTGGGAAGACAACCATTGTCGATGCATTTGGTTTATTGAAGACCCTTATTTCAGGTTGGCTTGCTGAAGTGAAGCTACCCCCGCAAGAAAAGCGGTTAATTTTAGCGGGTGAGGATACAGCCAGTCTCGATTTTGAATTTTTAGTTGAGAATCAATTTGGCACATTCTTTGTCCATTATTATGTGGAGCTGCAGGAGGATCAGCATCGGCTCTATACAACACTGGAACGACTGACGTATAGAGAAAATGACAAAGGAAAACGGTCAAAGGTGTTAATGGCTATGACAGAGAAAGGTATCCAAATACGTAACTTAAATTTGCCTGATCTGAGTGAACAAGCACGTATTCAATTGCTTGTTATTCAGCAATTAGCAAGAAAGGAATATAGATCTTTTCTTTTCCATAAGGATTTGAAGCCATTATTACAGGAACGGTTGACCGAACAAGAGATTCAGCTAATCAAAAACATAGCTGTTGATTTTAATCGAGATTTACATGTAGTGAATAACCAAAATATTGCCCCGTTATTTGAAGAACGGATCATGCCATTTAGTATCCATTTAGAGAAAACAAGAGGGCAAATTCCATATGACTTAAAGGGTCCTGCCTTATTGCCAGAGGATGAATTCTATGCTTTATGTGAAGTGATTGAACAGAGTAACCGAGTACTAGCTGCCATTATTCCAGGTTTGACTATTAAGATCAATATTATTACAAAGCAGACAATGGATGATGGGGGACAAGGCATCCGTTTTGAATTTTTATCGCAGCGTGGAGAGCAAGAATTACCCTTGCGAACAGAGTCAGAAGGGATATTGAAGATCATTTCGATTCTTAGTGTATTGATTGCCGTATATAACAATCCAAATGCTTGTGTCGTTATTGATGAATTAGATTCAGGCGTTTTTGAATATTTGCTAGGTGAGTTGTTAACAGTGATAGATGAGGAAGGAAAAGGACAGCTTGTTTTCACATCCCATAATCTACGAGTGTTAGAGGTGCTAGCTATTAAAAATTTATGGTTCACGACAACGAATGAAAATCACCGTTATATGCAGCTAAAGGGTATTAAAGAAATAAATAATGCCAGAGATGTCTACTTGAGAGCTATTCAGCTTGGTGGACAGGATGAAGAGGTTTATAAAGAGACCAAAACATTTAAAATTAAACGTGCTTTTCGTAAAGCAGGTGTGCAGCATGACTAAAAAGGTACTTTTAATTATTGTTGAGGGGCAGACAGAGCAAATTATTTTAGAGGATTATTTAGATACTTACTTCGCGGATACAACGATACGTTTTGATGTCCAGCGTGAGGATGTATTGACAAAATGGGATGCCCATAAACGCATCCCCAATATTAAAAACAGTGTTATCCGAGTAATCCAGAGTTATTTAGATAAATATAAATTTTTAGCGAAGGATTTAACTGCTGTAATTCATATAACAGATGCAGACGGTTGTTTTATTGCACCAGAATGCGTCAGGGTCGATGAGAATATCGAGCAAAAATTGTTTTATACAGAGGATGCCATTTTAGTGAAGTCCGATAAGCGTAAAGAGCAAATTGAACAGCGCAATGAGATGAAGGCGAGGAATGCCAGAATTTTAATTGCGAATGACCACTTTAGTATTAATCGCTTGAAAGTACCTTATCAATTATTTTATTTCTCTACAAACTTAGAACATGTACTATGGGATGAACGTAATGAAATCCCAACGGAGAAAATCCACAAGGCAGATGAGTTTATAGAAAATTTGTCTGGTACGATCGAAGAATATTTAAAGGCTTATATGCCAGTCGATGCTGAACTACCCTATAGGGATAAAATGAAAAAAAGCTGGTCGTTTTTAATGGAAGGAAGCCATTCATTACAGCGAGGAACGAATGTACCTCTTTTATTTGAAATGATAAAAACAAATGTACAATAAAACAGGTGACGTATGTTGTTTCGTCACCTGTTTTTGTTTTGTACCTTTTAATGCGTTTGTTCATAGCTACGAATATGAGCTAAAATGGCTGGGTCCTTCATTTTAGTATCTTCACTTAGCATTAAAAGCTTTGACATAATTTCAGCTGTTCGTGGATCATCATCCACCATAGGTAAGAATATGCGTCCACGATGCTGAGATGGGACTGCGACAATTGGTATCATCGAACCACCGACTTGATGGACCACGCCGCTGCCTAAATGCACGGAATAGCTTGCTAATTTACCTTCAATAAGGACATGTTGTTTCTTCACTTCTACGTTGGAAAGCTTTAATAATTTTGCCAATTCCTCAACGATAATAGTCCTCATTTCAACAGTAGAATGACTGGCCTCAGGGTCGACACCACCAACATGGGCAACGCTGACCACGAGGTCCATATCCCGCATAACCTCAGAGAAGATTGCAGTTGGAATATCATCTAAGACGATATCTTTTCCTGTTAAACGATCGTAGAAATAAATACCTTCAACTGCAGGTGCTTCGATTTCTGCTGGAGTAAACCAGTCTGCCTGCGCATACAAGGATGCCACTATATTTTCTTTGTAATACACCTTACGAGGTCCAGTTTCATAACTAATTTGCCAGCCTCGTGTTTTTAGCAAGGCTACTGTTTGAGATGGATTGACTTGATGTCCCGCATAACGCAATGATTGTTTTAAACCTTTTTCGTCTGCATTTATAAGATATAGCTCACGGAACACTTGTTTAAATGGCTGTTGTATTTTGTGTTGGAACATATAGGCCTGCCATTGTCTCCATTGACCACTTTCAAGAAGATGGTAAGGGTGAGCAATCATTAAGGGTGTTGTCGGAGCAAGCTTCACGACATTACCTGATAGTACCTGTAAACCCTCTGGTGTAATCATCCCAACATGCTCGCCGCTAATAAAGACAAGCTTTTGTAAAAGCGGAGCAAGAATCGGGTGAGCTAACAAATTAATTAGCTCTTCCGCTGAAAACTTGGTTTCTAATGTCATTGCTTGCTCTAGTGCTGGACGTGCACGTTTATATTGTTCTTGTAAATCTTTACGAGCTTCTTGAAGAGTAACAACGTCAGCATGCTTTTTTAAAGCAGCAGGTATGTTTTTTAGACGTTTACCATCTTTTTCAACGATTATTGTAACAGCGGCATCTTCTTCAATTTGTAAGTGCGCTGTTATTTGTTCGATAGGCTGTGCTTTAAATAAATGCTGAATATCGTTAAAGGCTGATAATTCCATTCGCCATATGAAGCGAGTAGCTTCTCCGTCCCCAGCGTTGCGGGCTAAATTTTCTAGTGCAATACTAGCTGCTCGTGATTCACTTGCCCTACGTTGAGCTCCAAATTGTTTACTTTCCTTTAAAAACTGTTGAATAAATTGGTAACGATGTAGAGCATCTTTGTCATCTGTTGTTTTTAACGGAATAAGTCCAAGTGCACGCAGTTTATCTTTATTGCGCTTTTCCTGAATTTCTTTCATTAATGGCTTTGGACTAAGTGTGCCAATGGCTGTATCTGCATAAAGCTGAGCACGACGGTGGTTAGCTCCTTCTGAAGCGTATTTCGCCGCATCATATACAAGTTTAAACTTCTTTGAGCCCAGTGTTTGATAAGCACTTTGGAACCATGCTAAATCAAAGGCGCCATCACGAAAATCTTCTGCCGTTATGCTGGAGAAGAGGGCAATTTGATCTTTGGCAAAGTCTGATAAAGAATCTGTAGTATGGGCAATAAAATACCAAGCAGATTCCTTTAGTCCTTCCCAGCCAATCACCTCGCTGACAAGGTCAATCCAATGCTGGTTATACATCATAGCTTCAATTAAACGCTCTTTAGAAATATCTGTTTTTTGCCATGCTTCTTTTAACTGCTGTGCGGTTTCTTCTTTTTGAGGATAGCAGCTAGTTAAAAGGCGAGAGAAGACATCTTTTTTCGTCTCTGCCTGCCATATATATCCTCGTGAAAGCTTTTCACCATCAAGTGCCTGTAAAATTTGCAGGAAATAATCGATTCCTTCAAAGTAAGAAATACTACTAGCAAGCTTGGTAACAGTTGTAGGAGTATCGCCACGCTTTAGCTCGATAGCTAAGATGCGGTCGATCGCTTGATTACGAATGGCAAGGAAATCAGCTAAGTCTTCAAATGATTGATAGCGATCCAACAGTTTACTTGGTTCAGTAAATATTTCTGAGGCAAGAGTGTTCGTAAAAATAGCTTCATATAAATGGTCTTGCGTCAATAAGCCAACTTTAAATGCATCTAAATATTGGAATAACGATAGATCGTAGAGACTTGGGCTATAATTTTCTTTTTGCATACGCTTTGTTAGTTCTTCATTGATGGCAAGCATTTTAGCATAGCCTTCATAAGTTGCATAATTAGATAGTCGATCGACAAATGCATCAATAATATCTAAGTCGACAATTGTAGAGGTAGATTGATAGTAGTAATAGCCTTTATCTCTTACTTCTACTCGCCACTGATCCGCAGGGATTTGATGTAATAGCTGAAGCACAATACCGGTTGCCTGTTCAAAGCTATTAAATGCTGGTGCATGCTGTTCTAGTAATGAAACTGCTTCTTTATGCAATAGTGTCTCTCCTGAGATATTTTTGATATCTTGCGACAAAACGGAAAAGATTTGCTGAAGCGTATAGTGATATTTCAACGAGTTAAATTGGGCAACATATTTTTTTATTCCTTCATATTGAAAGAAAGGTTTTATAAGAATATGGGCTGCTTCAGAAAGGTCATGAGCAGCAGGATATTCTGATAAATGATTATAAAAGTTGAAATAAGCTAAGTCTTCACCGCTAAAGGATGATGATTTAATCCACTGAACAATGGCTTCTGGTATAGGATAAACATCTAGACTGGCATTTCGCTGACTGTCTGTTTTAGAGGCCAAGATACTGTATTTTTGCCCTAAAGTAGTCGTCATTTTAGCGTCATTCCATTGATAAGTTTCATATTCAAAATTAGCATATTCATCAAGTATTTGAATAAGTTGTTCTAGCTTGGAGAGAAGCTTATCTAAATCATATTGAAAGAATTTTTCAATAGGTGTAGGTTTTTGTATATATAAAGATACAAGCTGTTGCCAAGGTTCTTCACCATTCATTTTGATCGCGCTATTGGCAATGCGATCGTATGGAATAGGAGCATGTGGTGTATATAAACCATAGCCATTGCTTTCGTTATATTCGGGTACATCTCTTGCTACTAATTGTTCTAATAGTACTTGTTCATTTTTTGTTATCTTTGGTAATAGGGAGCATAATGTCGTAATTTGCTCGCTCGATAAATTGTAGTCCTTAGATGCTTCTAACAATAATTCAAGACCACCAAGCCTCTTTAGCTGCTTACTGTCTTTTATTAATCGTTCAGCACTTTCCAATACATGATCCTGTGGTTGAATTTTCAAGAGTGAAATAGCTTCTTTCCGCAGAGCCCCAGATTTATTGGCTAAAAGATCCTCGATTTTTGCTATTTCTTCTTTGGTTGGTGTCAATGCATGTATTTTCTTTAATGCAAGGGAACGATTGATAGAGCTTCGATCTCGTAATGAATTGAATAGAAATTCACGCTGTCCTTGTGTGATTGGATCCAGACAATAAATGTTCAATAAGCCGATCCTACTTGATGGTGGATAAGCATCTGCCTGCGCGATGATTCGTTGGAATAACTCTTCATCTTGTAGATGATACGCAAGTACAATTTGTGTTGAAATTAAGTCTTCGAATGACAAGTGAACAAAGACAAAGGATAGAGGCTTGCCTGTAATGGATAACCCATCTTTGGTCATTTCATTTTTTGCCCATTCAAGCTGTTCAAATAATGCATATTCTATGCCCTGTAGCTGTGTATTGTCTTTCATGAAGCTTTGAAGTGTTTTATCCCATTCATTATCTCTTGCATATTCACTATTGATATAGTGGTTGGCATGAAGGAAATTATCCCATGCAAATGCAAAAATTTCGATATCCTTCGTTGTTACAATTAATTCCTTTACGAAAGGCGCTGTAAAGGATATTTTTGATAGGTTTTTCAAAAAAGCTAGCGTTGTAAGCTGAATATGCTTGTCTCGCTGTAAGAGATCGGCCAACAGCACATCTAGCTTCGTATAATCTTTTGTCGAAGTCGCCCATAATGCGACGTAAATATCAATGGTCCGTTCACTTTTTAGCAACTGTTCAGTGAAATGGTCATCTTCCATCGCTTGGATGGCTAAGGACAAAACTTCCTCCGTTATTTTTTGATTTTCGAAGCTACTATAGCCAAGCCCCATCCATGTATCGACCGCTCGTATAACAGAGGAGAACCTTGTTAGTTGGTGCTCCTGAATAAGTTTCATCATGTAAAGCTGTGCATCTAGATTCCCGTGGTCAATATTTTCTACAATTGCTTGTCGAAGCCCTTCTTGACGTGCAGCCGCTACTAATAATTTTCCAAGCGCTTCGTGCATCCGACTATTGCTTGATTTAAAAATGCCACGAATGAGTGGATGACCGAAAAAGCTACTGCGGTGCTCATCAAATAAAATACTCTCTACTTTATCTTCAATGAGTGGATTTTCTATGGATAATTCTTCAGCAAGCAATTGCTCAAATACATGAAAGCCCATTACTTTTTCATTTTCGTTTTTCAATACATAGGAGCTATAGTTCGGGTAGGTACCATGCTCATATTGGCTATGGTGAGCTAGTAAATCCTCCAGACTAATTTCTTCAAATGTCAGCATTTCTTCTATTAATTGTAGACATTGAAAAAGATGATCTTGTACGGGTTGTGCTGAACGAAATGATCGACGTAACATATCAGTTTGGAATATCGTAGCATCAAAACGTAAAGCTAGTTTCTTAATGTGGAGCGCGCGTTCCTGTGAAGAAAATAATATAAGCACTTCTAATAATGGTCCGCTAAATAGCTCCTCTAGTGATTGAACATGCTGTTCTGTAATAAGCTTTTCAATATCGTAATCACGATTGTCCATATACTTTAATAATGCGGCTGCTAATGGCTGTATTGTTGACGGTGCGGTGTCAACTATACTTTGAAAATGTATTTTTTGTTCATGTGATAGTGTCATGAGACATTCCTCCTTACCAAATTCGTCCTGCAAGCATGGTTAATCTAATAAATGTAAAAACATCGTCTTCCTGTACAGTTAGTGGCGAGTTAAGCGAATCTAGAGACTCCTCATTGTGAAGTACTAAGAAAAGCTCATCTTGAAAAGCCTGAAGCATTGTAGAGACAGCTTGGTCTACTGGCTGGAATGAATCACTTTTTTTCTCTCCAAAATGGACTTTGCCATGCTGAGCCGCATCATCTAATTGCTGATCGGTTAAATAGAGATGGAGTGGCGTATCAACCATTTTCTCGTTATATTGTTGTACCTGTTGTGAGACAAGTTTAATAAGTAAATCTTGTAAATTTATGACAGGTTCTTCGATGAAAAATGGAATCTGTTGAAGCTTACGTGATTTCTTACCGATTACTTTTTGTTGGTAAAATAAACGCAATCTAACACCTCCTTACAATAATTTCATTATACAAGAGTGATAACTATGAAAAGAATAAGGCATCCGACGCTAGTTGCATAATTATTTTTGGGAAATGTGTAACAAAAAATAGCATGTTACGGATTATTAGTAAGGTAGAAAGAGGGGGTAGGCTTGCTTAAAGATCTGTTGAAAATAGAACGTTTGTACGATTATTTTTATAGGGGTATGTATCAATTTGCGCTCTATAATATAAATACTATGGAAAGCAGAGGATATTACACAAGAAAATTTTTCAGGCTACTTCTACTATATAGAGAGTAATAGAAAGTGAACGCTTGTGTGGAAAATATAACGAAATGATGATGCTAAAACTATTATAAAGGATCTTTTATTCGCCAAATCTATAAAGCTGGAAGATTAGAAAATAAACCACGGTAACATCCTTTGCTACTTTGATGAATGGATTTTTATGTGGTTTCTAGAAAGACATTATTTCTTTTCTTATCTCATAAACTTTATAGGTATGATTTATCAAGCTAGAAGGAGGCAAGATCATTCAAATACATGTTGTACGGGCTGGCGAGTCTTTATGGGGTATTGCGCAGGCGTATGGGACTACGGTTCAAAGTATTGTAGATGCCAATCAAATTCCAGACCCAAATCGTTTAGTTGTGGGGCAAGCTCTTGTGATACCTATTGTTGGTAGCTTTTATTATGTACAGCCAGGAGATAGTTTATGGTCAATTGGACAACGCTTCGGTATTAACTATGTAACACTTGCGCAAGTCAACGGTATTAACCCAAATCAACCATTAGCTGTTGGGATGAGATTATATATTCCGCAACCACCAAGAACAAGAGCAGAAACATTAGCATACTTAGAGCCAAGAGGTACTTCGGTTAGTGAGGTACTTTTAAATCAAGCTAAGGAAGCGGGTCCCTATTTAACATATTTAGCTTTATTTAGTTATGAAGCCAGACGGGATGGCACCTTACGGATACCGCCTAGTCAAGGTGTAACTCAAATTGCGGATGATACTGGGGCTTCCTTGGCAATGGTCGTTACGAATCTGGAGAATTTCAGTTTTAGTGGAGATCTGGCGAGAGATATTTTTCAAAGTACAGCTGTTCAGGATTTACTCTTTGATAATATTCTTGCGGAGGCTAGAAAGCTAGAGGACGTTAAGGATATCCATTTTGATTTTGAAAATTTACCAGGTGATCAACGAGAAGCCTATAACAATTTTTTAAGAAAAGCGGTGGAGAAATTCCATGCTCAAGGATACACGGTATCTACTGCTTTAGCTCCAAAAACAAGTGCAAGTGATCGAGGTCCATGGACTGCGGGGCATGATTATAGGGCACATGGTGAGATAGTGGACTTCGTTTTATTAATGACCTATGAATGGGGTTATTCTGCGGGACCCCCAATGGCCGTTTCCCCACTTCCTGAAGTGGAGGCCGTTGTCAAGTATGCGGTGAGTGAAATACCTGCCAGCAAAATTATGCTAGGACAAAATTTATATGGTTATGATTGGACATTACCATTTGTACAAGGGGGTCCATTTGCTGAAGCATTGAGTCCTCAACGAGCTATTGAGATTGCCAAACGTTATAATGCGGCAATTCAATATGATTGGAGAGCACAAGCTCCTTTTTTTGAATACTATGATGAACAGGGTAGAGCGCATATTGTATGGTTTGAAGATGCAAGATCCATTCAAGCTAAATTTAATCTAGTCAAACAATATAATCTTCGTGGTATTGGCTATTGGAAATTAGGATTACCTTTCCCTCAAAATTGGGTATTAATTGGTGCTAATTTTGATGTGGTGAAGAAATGACACGAGGCAGAAGAATAGGGTGTACCCATTGTATTTTCTTCTAATTTGGAAATTATCTGTAAAAATGTTTCTAAATATCGGAAACTATATTATAATTATGGCAAATAGTATTTTAGGAGGGATATTTTGGGTAAATTTAAAAAGTTAGGAATAATTCTAACGTCAACAGCATTTTCTGTTGGTATTTTAGCACCAATATCGCAAGCATCAGCAAATGTAAAGGAATCATCGGAGCGTATTGAAATTCAGGTAGCTTCAACTGAAACAAAAATTACAAAAAATATGCTAATAAAAAAGCTACGATCACTATTCCCGGAAGAGTTCAAATTTGTAGCGGATCAAGACTTTAATTCTGGACCTGGACACTTCTATAGAGATGATACAACGGTTCGATATGAACTAAATTTCTATAAAACAATTAAAGGTAAAGACGTACATGGTAGCTTTGTATTTAAGGGCGATGATTTAGAATTAGAAAGCTTTTATTATCAGCCTGCAAATATAGCAGAGGCAATCTATCCAGCAAAGTATTCAGAGAATGAGGCACAAAAAATTGCACAAAAATTCCTGGGTAAATTTGCAAATGCGAATAATTACAAACTTCGTGAGGATTCTAACGAATATGGTTTTAATATGACGAGACCGTTATCAGAACCGATTACTTACTCCTATGTCTATTCACCAATTTATAATGGGGTTCTTATTGGAGATCAAAGTATTACTATTAATGTTCTGGCAAATGGTGAAGTTACGGGGATGTCTAGTAATGCAGAGTCTATTAGTAAAGCTTCCTTTGATAGTTTAGATCAAAAAAAGAAAGAGGAGGATATGCTGGCACAAGTTCGTGATAATTTAGCTGTCGAACTTCGTTATTATATTGATTATGACTACAGATCTGATCAA
Organism: Lysinibacillus sp. GbtcB16; assembly: GCF_019091145.1. Taxonomy (NCBI): domain Bacteria; kingdom Bacillati; phylum Bacillota; class Bacilli; order Caryophanales; family Bacillaceae; genus Lysinibacillus; species Lysinibacillus sp. GbtcB16. The sequence continues at coordinate 59,016 of NZ_JAGXJV010000009.1, read as the reverse complement.
CGTAATGTGAAGCTTGTTTATGCACCTGCCACAGGGTTCAATGGTGTACATGCTCTAAATGGGCAATGGCAGACAGCAAATGGTTTCACTGAACAATTGCCGAAGACAAAGAGCATTGAAAAAATTTCAGCACAACCTTTACCACCAAGAAAGAACGGTATGACGGCAACTGAGGCTGAAGAATTCGCGAAAAATTTCTTAAAAGTTGATGAGAGTAAAGCAAAGCTTACGATCGATTTAGTAGATGAAAGAGAAAATGACAATGGTGAGACGATCTACTCTGTTAACTATACGTATATGTATGGCAATGGTGGATCTGGTAGCTCTTTAGAAATTAATAAGGCGACAGGTGAACTAGTTCAGTATCATGACCTATCGAGAGATTTTTTAATAAATAACAAAGGAAACGCAATTTCTAAGGACGCTGCATTGAAGAAGGCAACTGATTATTTGAAGGAATGGGCACCTTCATATTTACATGAATATTCAATGCCAATCGAGGATGCCGTATTCGATCAATATAGTAAGGAATATTACTTCACCTTCCCACGCATTATGAATGGTATTGCAGTTGTAGGGGATGGCTTACATGTAGGGATTGGCTCTGATGGATCTTTACGCTCACTAAGTGTATATAAGCAAAAGATAGATAACTGGCAGCCTATTAATAATGTAATATCCGCTGACAAAGCAAAAGAAGCTTATAGCAAAGCACTTACATTGCAACTGCAATATGTAAAACAAGATTCAGAGAGTAAACTCCATTACGATTTAGTGTATGCACCTACTTACAATGGAAGTTTATTTAATCAAATTGATGCTATTTCTGGTGACTGGTTAACGAATGTAGATGACTCGAAAGAGAAGCCCGTTATTTCTCATCCAACAGCTGCCAAAGAGTTAAACTATTTATTTAACCAAAATGTGTTAGATGTAAAAGATATAGCAAACTTTAATGCGGACGCTGCTGTAACAAAAGGAGAAGCATTGAAAATTTTATTGCACTCCTTAACTTACGGGTACTATGGCATTGGGGATGGGGAAAAGCAATCCTTCAACAATATTGATAAAAAACATCCTCTCTATGGGGTAGTGGAGCAAGCTGTTAAAATGGGCATCATTCAGCCTGCTAATCAATTTGCATTAGATGCTACTCTAACTCGCCAAGAGTTCGCAGAGTGGTCAATCAAACTATTACAATTAGACAATGTTGCTAAATATAAAGATATTTATAAATTAAACTTTGCTGATGCATCTTCAATTGATCCAGCGTATACAGGCTATATTGCTTTAGCAAATGGTATGGGTCTAATTGATGCACAGCAAAATAACTTTAATGCTACGAAGAGTGTGTCATATGCTGATTTGGCTGTCTCGACAGTCCGTTTAGCAAAGGCTATTCAAGAAAATAAAGTTGATCGCAATTTCTATTATTAGTTGTATGTTATGAAAAGGGCATTTCCTCATTTGAGGAGATGTCCTTTTTTTGGTTAGTTTATAGCAGAAAGGGGAAATAATATGAAAAGAAGGGAGTGTACAATTGGATGAAATTAAAATTATTATTAGCGATTTCTTTCGTAATGGTTATCCTTTATGGCTGTAATAAAGATGAGGTAAAGGATGTGCCTACAAATGCGCCAGCAGATCAGAATGCTTCACAACAGACTGGTGATACGCCTACAGACCAAGTGACATTCAATTTTTTAGAGTTTTCATTGGATGTTGATTATTCTGCAACGGAGTCATACGAGGTAGAGTATGAAAATAAAAAATCAGGAATCTCAGCGAAGTTACAGGATGATCGACAAAATGTAAAGTTACAAGGTGATGAAGCCTATACAAAACTAGAGCCGTTATTTAAGCAGTTAAATTTTGATTCTACCACTCCAAATGATGAAGTGATTGATCAAGTAATTAAAGTTTTTAATATTGAAGATAACTATCAGTCCATTGAAGTCGAAGTAGAGTTTATGGACGGAAACGAAAAGGAATTTAAACGACTACCTTAAAAATGAGACAAGCCAGCTAAACAAGCGTTAGCTGGCTTTTACATGCATAAACGTTAACGTTCCCAATGTCGATACTTTGAAAGGAGTTGAATAAAAGAAGTTAAGTTATTGGCAACCCCATTTTTATTGGCGATATGCGGTAAAATCGATACATTTTTAGCAAGGCCAATTGTTTTAAAGTGCTGGTAGGCTTCTTCAATAAATTGCTCTGCTTTAATTTGTTGATGGGAATCATGGTAGGAACCAGTTACATAAATTCCATCATAAAGTACGGAAGAAGCAGTGGCAAAAGTTTCATGAATTTCAAAGCCATTTAGTAAGCCCTGTTTTGTACTAATTAATTCTACTACTATATTTTTGCTCAAAAGTGTAGCAATCAGGTCATTTAGGTTTTCCTCCGTATTTTCTGCTACAATCACGGCTACTTTAAAAGTATTGACACTTTCTACAGCATTCAAGATTTGGCTAACCGCAGGGGAGGTTTGCATAGTATGAGGGACCTCTACTTGTACGGGAGGTACAATACCAATATTATCTGCAATTGCTGTTGCAAGTGTATGGCTGACATGGGCAAACATATCTACAACTTGTTTTCGAATGGCTTTATTTTTTACTTTACCAAGCTCAAAGCTAAAGGCATTGATGATATGTTCCTTTTCAATATCGGTCATACTCAACCAAAATAACCTAGCTTGTGTAAAATGGTCTTTGAAACTTTCACTGCGTGCGCGTACTTTATGACCCTCTACTTTTTCCTCATAATGTGTATAGCCACCTTCTGCCTCGGGGACGGGGTATGGTGTGTTATCAGCTAAGGAATTTTTATGGTAGCTAACTTGCCCAACATTAATCGTTTGTCGACCATAGCCATCTCGCTGATTATTATGGAAAGGACAGATAGGTTTATTAATAGGGAGCTCATGAAAGTTTGGGCCTCCGAGTCTTATTAACTGTGTATCTGTATAAGAAAATAAGCGGCCTTGTAATAAAGGGTCATTTGAGAAGTCAATGCCAGGTACAACATGCCCTACATGAAATGCAGCTTGTTCTGTTTCAGCAAAGAAGTTGTCCACATTTTTATTAAGCGTCATTTTGCCAAGAATACGAACAGGAACCTCTTCCTCGGGCCATATTTTTGTAGCATCGAGAATGTCGAAACTAAATTTAAATTCATCTTCAAGCGGAATAAGCTGCACCCCAAGCTCCCATTCTGGATAATCACCATGTTCGATGGAATCCCATAAATCTCTGCGGTGGAAATCAGGATCTTTACCAGCTATGATCTGTGCCTCATCCCATACTAACGATTTAACACCAAGAACTGGCTTCCAATGAAACTTAACAAAGTGGGATTTTCCTTCGGCATTGATGAAACGATAGGTATTCACACCGAAACCCTCCATCATGCGGTAGCTTCGTGGAATCGATCTATCCGACATATGCCACATAACCATATGGGCAGACTCCTGATTGTTCGCAATAAAATCCCAAAATGTATCATGGGCACTTTGAGCTTGAGGAATTTCGTTATTTGGCTCGGGCTTTACTGCGTGTACGAAATCGGGGAATTTAATAGCGTCTTGTATAAAAAATACCGGAATATTATTCCCGACCAAATCATAGTTACCTTCCTGTGTATAAAATTTTGTAGCGAAGCCACGTGCGTCACGGACAGTATCGGCTGAGCCTCTTGAGCCTGCAACGGTAGAGAAACGAACAAAGACTGGTGTTTTAGTTCCTTTACCATTTAAAAATTGTGCTTTTGTAATGTCACTTGCACATTCATAGGTTTCAAAAATCCCATGTGCTGCCGATCCACGTGCATGCACTACTCTTTCGGGGATACGTTCATGATCAAAGTGCGTCATTTTTTCACGAAAATGAAAATCCTCTAGTAAAGTAGGACCTCGATCACCAGCTTTTAAAGAATGTTCATCCTCTGATATTTTTAGTCCTTGATTGGTTGTGTGTGGTTGGTTTTTATCACTTACTCGGAATGCTTCTAATTGTTGTTGTTTTTGATTGATTTCTTTTTTCATATATAGAATCCTCCTTTATAAGTTACAACTACCTTCTACCCGCAGAGGATGTTCACAAACATTTTCAGCTAATGAGTAACATACGAAACAAAATGATTGCCGATTAAAAATGGATATGTTATTATTATCTCGAATTAAAGATAATTAAATTCGAAATAAGTGAGGGAGTCGTATGAAGGAAGACAATCGTAACTTAAAAGCATTTACGGTCTTGTTCCGAGCATATCAAACGATTCAGGAAGCAACCAAAAGGGATTTACTTCAATTTGACTTAAATCAAACTGAATTTTCGGTCCTTGAATTTCTGTATCATCGTGGCGAGCAGCCCATTCAAGTGATCGGTAAAAGAATATTAATTGCAAGCAGTAGTATTACGTATGTAATTGATAAGCTTGAACAAAAAGGCTATGTATATCGCAAATCATGCCCTAGAGATCGACGTGTCACTTATGTATTGCTTACAAATGAGGGACAGACCCTAATGGAAGAGATTTTCCCTAAGCATGAACAAAAAATAAATGAGATATTTCAAGTATTGGGACCTCAGGAGCTGGATACAATGATTTTGTCCCTAAAAAAGGTTGGCAAAAATGCGAATGAACAGTAAAAAAATTTTAAATAATTATCTCGATTTCGAGATAATGGGAGGAGAATTTTTATGAATCATTTAAAAGGTGTACACCATGTAACAGCTATTACAAGCAGTGCTGAAGAAAATTATAAATTCTTTACCTATGTATTAGGAATGCGCTTAGTGAAGAAAACAGTCAATCAGGATGACATTCAAACATACCATTTATTCTTTGCGGATGATAAAGGGAGTGCTGGTACAGATATGACGTTTTTTGATTTCCCTAACATTCCAAAAGGTGTACATGGTACAAATGAAATTTCAAAGACTTCCTTTCGTGTGCCAACAGATGCTTCTTTAGACTATTGGGAAAAGCGCTTTGACCGATTACATGTAAAACATACAGGGATAAAAGAACAGTTTGGTAAAAAAATACTATCATTTGTAGATTTTGATGATCAGCAGTATCAACTTATTTCTGATGAGCATGATACAGGTATCGCATCAGGTACGCCATGGCAGGATGGACCTATCCCACTTGAATTTGCTATTACAGGTTTAGGGCCAGTATTTGTTCGTGTAGCTGATTTTAATTACTTTAAAGATGTATTAGAAAAAGTAATGCTATTTACAGAGATTGGGGAGGACGGACATTTCCACCTATTTGAAGTTGGCGAGGGTGGCAATGGAGCGCAAGTGATTGTAGAACACAATACTGTGTTACCAGTAGCTCGCCAAGGATTTGGTACGGTTCACCATGCGGCCTTTCGTGTAGAGGATCGTGCAATATTAGATGAATGGACTGCACGTTTTGAAAGCTTTGGTTTCCATACCTCTGGCTATGTAAATCGTCATTTCTTTGAATCCTTATATGCACGTGTAGCGCCACAAATTTTATTTGAGTTAGCAACAGATGGGCCAGGTTTTATGGGAGATGAACCGTACGAAACGTTAGGAGAAAAACTTTCATTACCACCATTCCTAGAACCAAAACGTACACAAATTGAAGGACTTGTTCGCCCTATAGATACTGTAAGAAGTTCCATTACGTTCGATAAAGAATATGAGTAATATTTTTAATTCAGTAGAGAAATTTTTTCTCTACTGAATGGTTACATATTGAATTGGAGGTTTATTGAATGGAATTTTCCAAATTGATTGATAAGCGTCGCTCGGCGAACAATTTTTTAATGGACGTTAAAATGACTGAGGAAGATATACGCCCAATTTTAGAGGATGTCAAACTTGCTCCATCGGCCTTTAACTTACAGCATGCCAATTACATCGTTGTGTTGGATGAGGCTATGAAGGAAAAAGTAAGAGAAGCTGCATATGGTCAATATAAAGTGCATTCGGCTTCTGGGGTCATTCTTGTATTAGGTGATAAAAAAGCGTATAAAAATACGGCAGAACTAAGTCAAGGTATGGTCGATTTAGGGATTATCACAACGTATGAGTTAGAAGAAATAGTTGCTGAGAATACTCACTTTTATGAAGACCGCGGCGAGGAATTTATGAAAGATGAAGCGATTCGAAATGCATCTTTGTCAGCCATGTTATTTATGCTAGCAGCGAAAAATCGTGGCTGGGACACTTGTCCAATGATTGGCTTCGATAATCAAAAAATGCGTGAGCTTTTCAATGTACCAGAAGAGCAAGAGATAGCGCTCATGATTACAATTGGAAAAGAAAAAGAAAGCAGTCGTCGTTTACGTGGTTATCGTAAGCCAGTTGAAGAATTTGCCATTTATTATTAAAGTGGTATAAAATACAATAGTTATTTAAATACTAAGAATTATGTACATTTAGGAGGAAACATCGTGAAAGTAGTAGCCATCGTAGGGAGTATCCGTAAAGAATCTTATAATATGCAATTAGCTCAATTTATTGAAAAACGTTATACAGAGAAATTGGATCTAGAAGTGTTAAGTCTGAAGGATTTACCAATGTACAATCAAGATATCGAAAATGAAGCACCACAAGCAGTTCTTGATTTTAAAGCTAAGGTAAAGGCTGCAGATGCAGTGTTATGGGTAACACCAGAATATAATGGAACTGTTCCAGGTGTCATGGTTAATGCAATTGATTGGTTATCTCGTGTAGATAAAGTAATGATTGGCAAGCCATCTATTATTATGGGTGCATCAATGGGAAATCTAGGTACTGTAAAAGCACAATTACATCTACGTGATATTTTATTCTCACCAGGCATTAACTCACCATTATTAAGTGGCAATGATGTTTATATTGGTGCTGTGCATACAAAATTTGATGCAGAAGGTAATTTGACGGATGAAGGTACAGTGAAATTCTTGGATGTAGTCATCGATAACTTCTTAAACTGGGCAAAAAAATACATTTAAATTAAAAGCTAACCCATGAGTATATACTATACTTATGGGTCTTTTTCTGCTTGGATAGAGATTTTTTCTGCATGAAATCTTCATATTTTGCCGATATACTAGTAAGAAACTCTAAAATGGTGGTTACAGATGAGAAAATTATCACTAAAGCTAGGCATCATCTTTTTCATTACATTATTTTGTATTGAAACATTTATGATGTTTTTTTTACACGCCTCATTGACTAATTCTAGAGTGGAGGAAGAATTAGCAAGTTTGCAAGCGAGAGGAAACTCACATCGCACAATATTAGAACAGAACTTTAATAAGGAAACATTAGCACATGTCGTCTTGATGGAATCGGAAGAATCTACAGATGTAGTAGTGACAGATGCTGAGGGGACCATTTTAGCCTCCTCTCAACTGCATCCTGAAATGAAGAATCTGATAAAGAAATTAGATGGAACTATACCATACGAGGGAAAGATTCTACAAGATAACTGGCAACGGGCAAAAGCTATAGCTACTATTAGTCCTATGCAAAAAGAGCAGACAACGATTGGCTATGTCTTTATGTTTCAAAATACAGACTCGATTCATGCATTAATGAAACGCTTGAATAAACATTTCCTTATCGTGGGCATTGTTTCTGGCTTAGTCACCATTGCAGTCATCATTGTGTTATCTAGAAAGCTTGCCGAACCATTAATTCAGATGAAAGAGGCCACGTTGAAAATGAGTAAAGGGGACTTTACGGTCGCTCTTTCTACAAATGGCAAAGATGAGCTTGGGGATTTATCGAATGCCATTCAGCTACTATCAAATGAGTTAAATCATTTAAGACAGGAGCGCAAAGAGTTTTTATCCAGCATTGCCCATGAGCTTCGTACACCGATAACCTTTATTAAAGGTTATACCGATATTCTTTATAAACGCGATTTATCCGTGCAAGATCGACAAAAATACTTAGCTATTATATTGGAAGAGACGAATAGACTCTCACGACTAATAAAAGATTTATTTGATTTAGCTAAGATGGATGAAAACTCATTTGTTATTGAAAAAAAAAATCTAGATTTACAGGATTTTTTTACTGGTATTAAAGGGAAATTAAGTCCTGCTTTTCAAGAAAAAGATATCCACTTTGATGTGTGCTGTGAAAAGGGATTAACGTTATGGGCAGATGAGGCAAGATTAGAGCAAATAATAATTAATCTATTAAATAACGCATTGACCTATTGCGGACAGGGAGATACTACCACGGTAGATGTAAAGAAGGTCAATGGCGTAATAACGATCATAATTCGAGATACAGGAAGAGGGATTCCCAACAAGGATTTACCGTTTATTTTTGAGCGCTTTTACCGCGTAGAAAAATCTAGAAGTCGTGCATTGGGTGGTTCTGGACTAGGGCTTGCCATTGTCAAGGAACTCGTACATGCTCATGGGGGAGAAGTGACGGTTAAAAGTAAACTAAATAAAGGGACCGTTTTTGAATTATCGTTTAAAGGAGTAGTAGCGGATGAAAACCATTTTATGCATAGACGATGAACCAAGAATGTTAGATTTATTGACTCTTTACTTAGAGCCCAGTTTTCAATGTAGAGCAATGTCTTCCATTCAAGATGCGCTCATTTATCTAGAGGAAGAGCATGTGGATTTAGTTCTTTTGGATATTATGATGCCAGAGATGGATGGATTTCAAGTGTGTGAAGAAATCAGGAAGTTTTGGCATGTGCCTATCATCATGCTTACGGCTAAAGGAGAGCATTCAGATATTGTAAAAGGTTTAAACATGGGGGCAGATGATTATATAGTAAAGCCTTTTGATGAGGAAGAGCTATTAGCACGTATACATGCTGTATTAAGGAGAACCAAGATAGAAGACAAGGTGGTTGTCTTTGAGGGGTTACGCTTAGATAAAGAATCCTTTGAATTATATTATCAACAAGAGGCAATCCCATTAACACCAAAAGAATTTTCCATGATGTCCTTATTTCTAGATTATCAAAATAAAGTGTTTTCTAGAGAACATCTTATTAACACAGTTTGGGGTTATCATGTATCCATTGAGGATCGCACTATCGATTCCCATGTCCGTAATTTACGAGAAAAATTAAGGAAAAGTGGATTTCCTGCTGATGATTACTTGCAAACCGTTTGGGGAATCGGCTATAAATGGCAGAAGTTTGCGGATCGCAAGACTTTAGAACATAAAAACTAAAAAACAACCTCTGCCAAATATACTGGGAGAGGTTGTTCAGATTATTGCGCTGTTAACTCATCTTCTGTTACCCATTTATGATTTTTCACTGCTTCACCATTAGTGGTTGAAATGTAATCAATCATATAAACTGTGGTTGGTACAGCTTCTTCAATGCGGACGGTTGCGTTTTTCATGCCTTCCATATGAGTAGCAGTCGTTTTTACCTCTGTACCAGGGGATAGTGGTGCTTCCCCTATATCCATTAATTCTTCATGGATAATCCATTTATGATTCTCTACACGTTTGCCACCTGATGTTGGATCATAAGAAATGATATAGGCTGTAGTTTTATAGGCACCAACAATTGTCGCTTCGGCACCCTTCATACCCTCCATATGCCCATCTGTCATCATAGCGGTACTTCCAACCGGAAATGCTGGATCTTCAGCTTTTCTTAATGTAGCCGGTACTTCTGCTGAGCTAGAATGGTTCATTGTGGAGTGATCCATTTCTGTTTGTTGCTCAGTCTCAGGAGTATAGTCTGAAGTTGATGAAGGCTCCGTTTTATCTTCAGAGCAAGCGGATAAAGTAAGTAAAGCAACTGCTGATAATAGTCCACCTGACCATCTTCGCTTGAATATCATATGAGATCCTCCTTTCTATTTGCCCTTACTGTAACAAACAAATATGCAGAAAAGATGGACATTCATTATTACAAAAAACTTCTTTAGTCTATTGACTAAAGAAGTGGATGGAAGCGTTATTGAATGGGCATGATTTTCAATGTTTTTTGTAGTCGGTACGCTAACATACCAGCGAAAATAGCTAAAATAATATCTTTTGGGAGTGGGGGAATCATCCAGAGCCATACTAATCCATAGGAAAAATCCTCTGGCGCACTGGCCCATAGTTTATACGCAATAAACATCCAGTTTGTACCTACTAAATAATTGATAGCAGTTGCGATGAATGCAGCTAGCATAAAGCTTTTCTTTGTACCACTTCGCTCTACCATTAAACCGGCAACATATGCTGCTAAAATAAAGGTGATAATGAATCCAAATGTAGGACTTAATAGTTGACTGAACCCTCCACCAAAGCGAGCAAAGACAGGTGCTCCTGCTAATCCAATACACATATAGACAGTGCAGGCAAGCGCTCCCCTCCTACTACCCAAAATAAGTCCAGCTAAAATGGCAAAAAAGGTTTGTAGAGTAATCGGCACTCCTCCCACTGTCATAAAGGGCACAAAGGAAGTTATATTGGCACCGATCATCAAGAGGGTAGAAAATAATCCAATATATGCAATATCTACAGTCTTTAATTTTGGATGGCTTTGTTCGGATACTGTTGACATGACCTCACCTCTAATTTCAAAGTATTTATCGTTAGTGTAAAAAACAAAAACAAATGTGTCAACTTTATTATAAGTATTGGTTAACTCAATCGTGTTGGAAATTCCTTGTAGACTAACTATCTATAAAACTGTATGATAGAATCGTCATAATTTTTTAACTTTACATACTATTGGTGTGACATTTTAAACAATGTCGCTTAAAAGGGAAGTCGGTGGAAGTCCGACGCTGTCCCGCAACTGTAACGAGGAGTCCTATCATGTTTATTTGCCACTGTTAAAAATGGGAAGGCTATTTATAGGATGATGAATCGAAGTCAGGAGACCTGCCAATAAGTAATACCTGTAATGCCCACGAGGATGCAAGCAATTACGGACAATAGCTGGATTTTCTGACTTTGTTTATTCGAGGGTATTTTTGTGCGTATTTTTGCATGAAATGCCCTTTTTTTATTGAGTGTCAACTGAAGTAAGATCATCTGACCTACATTATGCGAACGTATATTTAATTGCTTCATTCATCATCTTAGTAGGAGTTTAATGAATGAATAAAAAATTTATGTTATTTTCTTTAGTGCTTCTTTTCGTATTAATTGTATCCATGACATTTGCTGTAATGGTTGGATCTGTTTCGGTGACGCCATTATATGTATGGAAAGTAATTCTTTCGAAATTACCATTTATACAACACACTATAGAGCAAGATTGGAGTCGCTCACAGGAAATTATTATTTGGCAAATAAGAGTACCTCGCGTTATCCTTGCCGCTATTGTAGGAGCGGGTTTAGCCATTGCAGGGGCAGCGATTCAGGCACTTGTACGAAATTCCATTGCGGATCCATATATTTTAGGAATTTCTTCAGGAGCAGCAGTTGGAGCAACTTCAGTAATTATTTTAGGTGCTTTTTCATTTTTAGGTATCTACGCACTTTCTGTATCAGCCTTTATAGGGTCTTTGCTCGCAATTGGTTTAGTGTTTTTCTTATCGCGCGTAGGTGGCCGTGTCTCGATTTTTCGCTTGCTATTGGCAGGGATGGCAGTTTCCTTTATATTAACGGCCATTTCTAATTTTATATTAATGATGTCAAAGCAAGAGGGTGCTTTAAAGGCTGTTATGTTTTGGATGTTAGGCAGCTTAGCGGGAGCAAAATGGAATAATATTATTATTCCAGCCTCCATCTTTTTCATTGTGTTTGGGCTTTTATGGCTATTCTATCGAAATTTAAATTTGCTATTACTTGGGGAAGAGGCAGCAGTAACATTAGGGGTGAATCTTCAACAATTTCGCATACAGCTCATTTTACTTGTCTCACTTTTAACGGGGGTACTTGTAGCAGTGAGCGGTTCTATCGGATTTGTGGGATTAATTATTCCGCATATAGTACGATTAATTGTCGGTTCTAACTATAAATATGTAATACCGGTCAGTGCTTTATTAGGAGGGATTTTCTTAGTTTGGGCAGATGCATTAGCTCGAATTATTATTGCTCCACAGGAAATGCCAATTGGTATTATTACAGCCTTTTGTGGGGGACCGTTTTTCATTTGGTTACTCCGTCGTAATAATTATTCTTTCGGTGAAGGAGATTAACTTCCATGACATTAGAAGCAAAACAAGTATCATTCTCCATTTACGATCAGCGAATACTTCATGAGGTAAGTGTAAAAATAAAGGAAAAGCAATTTGTCGGGTTAATTGGCCCCAATGGTAGTGGGAAGTCGACATTGCTTAAAAATATGTATCGTCTCCTAAAGCCTGAAAGTGGGACAGTCTTGTTAAATGAACAAGATATTTTAAAGCAATCTAGTAAATCCATTGCTAAAAATTTAGCCGTTGTTAGTCAAGAAACACCCGTATTATTTGACTTTACTGTTCATGATTTAGTCAGTATGGGAAGGACTCCACATAAAAAGCTATTAGAGCTTGATCAGGAGCAAGATTTTCAAATTGTAAAAGATGCTTTGAAGCAAACGGGCATATTGCACCTAGCGAAACGAAGCTTTAGCTCACTTTCCGGTGGGGAGAAGAAGCGTGTTATGGTGGCAAGAGCACTCGCTCAGCAAGCACAGATACTTATATTAGATGAACCAACAAATCATTTAGATATTCAACATCAACTTCAACTGATGGATTTAATTCAAACTTTGCATCTAACAGTAGTAGCCGCTCTCCATGACTTGAATATCGCCGCCATGTACTGTGACCAAATTTATGTTTTACAGCGCGGACGCATTGTTTGCCATGGTACACCAGAAGAAGTACTTACACCATCATTGTTGCGAGAAGTATTTGGAGTATTTGCTGATATTCAAACACATTCACTGACGGGTAAGCCGTATCTTACATACGTCCCTGAACAATTTGCAAGAGGGAGCAACCTTATTTAGTTTGCCACGATCATTCAACACCATCTAATAAAAAAGGGCGCCATTTCATCTAAGAGGGCGCCCTTTGTCATCTACTATTAAGATACCGCTTTTAAACCTGCAACTCCAATGATAATTGCAATGATGCTGATGATTCGTGCAAAGTTTTTAGATTCCCCAAAGAACATAATATTGACCAGCACGGCACCTACAGTTCCAATACCAACCCAAACAACATAGGCGATGCTTAGTTGTAAATAGCTGAAGGAGGCATATAAAAGTGCAAAAGATAAACCAAAGCCTCCGACGTATAATAATAAATTTCGTACGGTTTTATGTTGACTATAAAAGCGTAATCCAATGACACCGACTATTTCCGCCACTGCTGCTAATATAACGAATATCCAGCCCATTATGCATCCACTCCTTTTGTCGTACTAGGACCCTTCGATGGATTATCCGCCAATTTTAGGCCAATAACGCCCAATACTAAAATAACCATGAATATCCCTTTAATCGCATTAAAATCACCATTGAAAATAAAAATATCCATTAATGTCGTACCGATTGCACCTGCTCCAGCGAAAATTGCGTAGACAGTACCTGTAGGGAGTTTTTCACAAGCCTTCGATAAGAAGTGAAAATCAACAGCGATAATAGATACAATAATGATCCAATGCCACCATGCATTTGCTACATTAAAACCGAATATCCAAAACAATTCAAATAAACTTGTTAGTCCAACATACATCCATTCTTTTTGCATAAATAAATTCCTTCCGTAGTAGAATATTATGACTGACATTCAGTCATTTTTTAGATAAAAGAGAACGCCACTTATGCGTGACGTAGGCCAAGTGCATGATATAAAAAGTCTAGAAGCTCAAGCTTAAGCTGCTGCATGGTTTCATCCTTGCTATCGTCAAACAAATAAATTTGTTCGGCAGCAGATTCGATTAGACCAATGATAAGCTTGGCTGATCGCGATGGATTAATGGAATCTCGAATGACTCCTTGTTGCTGAGCCGTTAATAAAAAATTACTCATCCAAGCATAGTAGGGAGAATAGATATTTTCCCACTCTTTCAAATGCTCAGTTTGTGCAATACCCGCATAAATAAGTGCAACGATATCCCCATATTCTTTCGTAATTAAGAAAATCATCTCCACCACTTCTTCAAGCTGCTGTTCAAAGGGCTTATGATCTGAAACACCTTCTTCGACAGTAGCCATAATGCGCTCTACCATATTTTTGGCAATAGCAGGCATAACCGAAAGACGCGATGGGAAATAAAGATAAAATGTTCCTTGTGCAATACCAGCTGCCTTTACGATATCTGAAACTTTTGTTTTTTCAATACCTTTTTCTCGAAATACTTCAAGGGCTGCTTGAATAATCTTTTCTTCCTTTGACATGATATCCCTCACTTTTGCCTTACTTATTAGTATGTTACAGGAGAGAAAAATGAATGTCAATAAAAAATGACTGATAGTCAGTCATTTCCGGCGAGTATAGTTGTTTTAATTTCAGGGAACTTTATGTTTGAAAGGATTGATGACAATGGATAACATTAAATTTGCACAATTAGATTCGCAGCAACTTGCGAAAATTAATGAACTGGAGAAAAAAATGGGTGTCACATTAGTTGCCTACGATTCATCATCTATGCCACCAAATAACTCTGGGGTTTTTGAGGAAAATAATAGCACAAGCAATAATCATCCATCATAATAAATGTGAAATGCCTTGCAGTCATGTAAGGTATTTTCATTTTAAGTAGCGTTTAAGGAGTGAATGAACATGAAAGAGTTCTATGCTGATTTACATATTCATATTGGCCGCACAGCTAAAGGACGTGCTGTGAAAATTACTGGTAGTAAAACGTTGACATTAGCGCGCATATTAGAGACTGCTAGTGCAAGAAAAGGTCTGGACATCATTGGTATTATTGATTGTCATTCGCCTGAGGTTATAGAGGAAATGAAAGAGATGATTGACCAAGGTGAACTCGTTGAACTGGCAGAGGGTGGACTGCGCTTTCAAGAAACGACACTGATTCCAGGTTCAGAAATAGAAATCTATGATCAACATTGCCATGGTCCCATTCATGTGCTTGCTTATTTTCCTACATTATTGCTCATGGAGCAATTTTCAAATTGGATGTCTCAGCATATGAAAAATATTCATTTAAGCTCACAACGAATTTACTGTGATGGAAGAACATTGCAACAAAAAGTTCATGAGTTGGGAGGGCTATTTATTCCTGCTCATGTATTTACCCCCTTTAAAAGTTTATATGGCAAAGGTGTCCATCACAGTCTAACCGAAGTCTTTGATCCCCAGCTAATAGATGCAATTGAATTAGGGTTAAGCTCAGACACAAATATGGTACGTCATATTAAAGAGCTTCAAGCATATCCATTCGTGAGTAATTCTGACGCACATTCTCTTGGGAAACTCGCACGAGAGTATCAAAAATTACGCTTAGCAGACGCAAATTTTGTAGAATTACAAAGGGCTCTTCGTGAACAACAGGGACGAGTAATCATCGCCAATTATGGATTGAATCCATTACTTGGTAAATATCATCAAACAGTTTGTGGTAAGTGCGGAGAACAACTTAGTAACGAAGCTATAATTTGCTCGAACTGTGAAAGTACGCAAATCATAAAGGGTGTTGCTTCACGTATACAGGAATTATCAGAGGATTTTTCCCACGAAAAAAATAGACCACCGTATATCCATCAAGTACCGCTCGATTTTATTCCTGGTATTGGTCCAAAAATGATGGAACGATTATTGCATGCTTTTGGAACAGAGATGAATATTTTACATCGAGTAACCATTGAACAGCTTGAACAAATTGTGCCACAAAAAATGGCCAAATTAATAGAAGCTGCGAGAACAGGTCATTTAAATATTGAAGTTGGTGGTGGTGGAATTTATGGGAAGCTACACATTGAATAGCAAAAATGATATAAAAAGATTATTGGTTTTTTAACCTATTTTTAACTCCCTTCTAGTAAAATAGTTAAAACAATTACTATTTTTAGGTAGGGGAGAGAATGTATGAAATTTTCAAAGAAATTCCGTTTTTTAGCCACAAGCATGCTTGCATTACAGTTAACAATACCTGTCGCTGCGAATGCTGAAGAAACAGGAGATTACATAGCACCAAGTTGGGCTCCTCAGGCAGATTATGTAGCTCTAGGTGATTCAATCGCACATGGGATGAATGAGGTCGGTGCAATCGGATTAGGCTACACAGATTTTGTTGCACAAGCTTTACAAAAAGAGGGCCTCATTACTTCTTATAATAAGGGCTTTGCGATGTCAGGCTATACAACAAAAGATGTGTTAGCAGATATTCAAAATGATGTTGCCAAAACAGTGACAGGTTTTGGCTATCCGATGGAACAGGTTAAATTAAAAGCATCTATTAAAGAGGCAGAGATTATCACGTTAACTGTTGGCGCTAATGACTTACTGCCAATATTAAAAGAATCACAGACAGCCGGAATTGATACACTAGCCATCATAAAGGCTACAAAAGAGGCTGTAACCAATATTGCAGCAATTTTAACTGAAATAAAAAAATTAAATCCACAAGCAGAAATTTATGTGATGGGCTATTACAATTCGTTTCCATATTATAGTGAGAGCTTACAAAACCAATTTAAACTACTATTGGCTACAATGAATACAACCATTAAAACGACAGTTGAAAAGGCTGGAGCGTTTTTTGTACCTACATCTGATGTTGTAGCAAAGGATGTTCCAAGCTATCTTCCAAATCCAGAAAATATTCATTTAAGTGAAGCTGGTTATTTTGCAGTAGCAAATGAGGCATTTTTACCAATCATAAAAACTAGTACATTATGGGATGTAACGAAAGCTATTCAAGTCTATGTAAAAGATCGTAAAACGGTGGATGTAAATTGGCAAGAAGCGACGGATAATGTTGGTGTAGAAAAATACAAAGTATATGTAAATGACAAATTAACTTCAACAGTACCTGCTGATACAACCGAGACGACACTTACAGATTTGACTGAGCATACAGCCTACACAATTACAGTAAAAGCAATGGATGCTGCTGGTAATGAAAGTGTTCAAAATCCAACAGCGACTTTCACTACAGGAGAAACAATTCGTTTTACAGATACAGCAAATCATTGGGCAAAAGATTATATACAGCAAGCAGCAGAAGCAGGGATGATGGATGGCTATCCAGATGGCACATTTAAACCTAATCAAAATGTGACACGCGCACAAGTAGCCTCTATACTAGTGAGAAGTTTGGGAATAACAACGCGGGAAAAGGCGCCATTTACAGATATCGCTAATTATGATGCGAAAACACAATCGGAAATTGCGGCAGCGTATGCACATGGCATTATTAAGGGAGCCGATGGGAAGTTTAACCCTGCAAAACCTGTAACACGCGCTGAATTAGCTGTGATGATTGAGCGTGCCTATGAGCAACAATTTAAACAGCCTTATATTGTCCAAGGAAGTGCCCCATTTACAGATATTGCATCCTATAATGCAGAGACAAAGCATGCCATTACGATGTTATTTGAGCTAGGGATTGTGTCGGGAGATGGACAGAAGTACTCACCGGCAGCTTCAACTACAAGAGGGCAGGCAGCTAAAATGATGGTGAATCTGAATCAATTATTCAGTCAATAAAAAATAAAGGTAGAGGTGAAATAACATCTCTACCTTTTGACGTTATGTCTATAAACAAAGTATAGTCTTACTAGACTGAATATAGTAAAAAAGAGAGGGAAGTGAGGATGTTTTCATTTATTTTATCTGCCAAAAGATTAGTTAAAGGATTGTGGCGTTCATTTAAACGACCACAGTTTCTATCATTATTTACGACACTATTCCTCATCATTCTATCGGGTACTTTGTTTTACAAGGGGACAGAGGGTTGGTATTGGCTAGATGCTATGTATTTTGCTGTAGTCAGCTTGATTCCAACAGGCGTAGAAACGGGGCTATACCCAACAACCTCGTTCTCCAAGATTTTTACAATGATCTATCTGATTGTAGGTACAGGTGTAATGTTTATTATGTTGCTCTCGCTTGGCCGCTCTATTGTAGACTTTTCTTTAAATGAGGAGGAAGCGGTTGCGGTTAAGAAACGTTTGAAAAAGTAAAATAGCCGTACAATGAATCTGGTGAAAGATTCATTGTACGGCTATATTTTATGAAAGCTTTGCTATAATGCCTTCTTCATCGTCTAAAACAAGTTCAATACCTGTTGAAAAAGGATCACCATGTAGAACATCTTTTATCCAAACACGCAAGGCACCAATCATGGCTCCAGTATTGAGTATTTCGATTTGACTATTTACTTCAACCTCCGCACCGAAGCCTGTGTCATCATCGTATGTCAATTCGACGATAACATCCTCTGGGCGAATGCTCTTATAATACGCTTGGGATAAACAAATAGCGTTAATAATATCTTGCTCGTTAATTATTTGTGCCATTGGGCTTCCTCTTTGCGTTTTTTATCTTTAAACATATTCATAATTTTTACGACTAGCATCACAATAACGGCAATTGCAGCTACGTTAATGAGCAAACCTAAAATATTTCCTAGTAACCCCATACCGCTAAATAAGCTACCGAATAATAAACCTGCAAGTCCCCCAAGCATTAATCCTTTCATAAGGCCACCTGAGAAGAAACCACCTTTTTTAGTTGTATCAGCTTTATTTGTTGAGTTTGTGTTGTTTTTATTTGTTGTGGCATTTTTTTGATCTTTAGAAGTGTCCTGTGACTTCTGGATATTTGAGCTATTGTTATTGTTTGAGAAGCCTTTTTTACCGGATTTATAGGATTTAGCCTCTGCTGTTGGTGTATCAGAGATGAATAATGTTGCACCAACTGTGGAAAATATTAGTGTCGCTGCAAATAGAGCGGCAAGAATTTTTTTCATTACTTACATTCCTCCAATATAATTTTTGGTTTGGTCATAAACTAGTTCTTATATAGTAATATTACATGAACTTTATTAAAAAATAAAACCAATACCTTCTAGAAATGAGCAATATCAAAAAATTTGAACAAATAGTGACAGATGAAGTATTTGTGAAAATTATACAATAGAAAGGGGGTGAAACGATGCTAGTCACATTAATAACCTTCATCTCCATTTTTATATTGCTGTATCTGACAGAAAAAAGGCGTTTCCTCAACGCGGTAGCTCTGGGTTTAATAGGTGTATATATAATCAGAGCGTTCATTATACACTATCCTTTATTACTGCCAAATGATCAGGGAATCGTTTCAGAAATGGGGATTTTTATTATGCTAGGAAGCTTTCCTAGTATCATGTTTATTTTATCTATAGCCATGTTTTTCAATAGTAAGGTTTTGTTAGAGAAGGAAGGACGTAAAGTAAGGAATTTAATGTTAGCTATTTTGGGGCTAAGTTTTGTTATTATGATGATATGGTATGTATTCGTCATTTTTATTCAGATTGAAAATGTGCTTTGGCATATTCTTTTCTTCTATGCGTTTTTAATTTTTGGCTATACAATGTTTTTATACACAAGTGTCCTAGCATATGCTGTATTGTATCATTTCACACCTATTCGCTATGAACCAAATTATATAATAGCGCTAGGATCAGGGGTAATTGGCGATAGAGTTCCGCCACTTTTAGCAAGTCGCTTAAATGAAGCGGTAAAGCAATACAAAAAGTACGGGGAAAGACCGTTTATCATTGTCTCAGGTGGTCAAGGGACTGATGAAAAAGTATCAGAGGCCAGGGCTATGAAAACATATTTATTAGATGTCCATGATATTCCTGCGAATAAAATTCTAATGGAAGATCAGTCGACCAATACAGAAGAAAATATGATTTTTACGAAAAACATAATGGATCAACATGCTCAAGGCGAAAAATACCGTTCCATATTTGTAACAAATAATTTTCACGTATTTCGCGCAAGTCTCTATGCAAAAAAAGCAAAACTAGATGCAGAAGGGGTTGGCTCAAAAACAGCCTTCTACTATGTTCCTAATGCATTTACAAGAGAATTTATAGGCTTATTAGAAATGAATAAGTGGGCCCATATTACAGTTTTTTTAATCATTACGCTATTTATAGGCTTACTGTTGCGAGCATATGTGTAACCAAAATTCAACTGTCTTCCATATAATAGTGGCAAGGCAGTTTTTTACATAATGTGCAAGGGAGGAAAACAATGTACGAGCAAATTTTAGCTAAGCGCAATAAGGAACGCATTCATTCCCTACAAGAAATCATACAAACGAAAAATACATGGTTTGCTCAACATATAAAATTACTAACATTCACTGAAGTTAACTTAACAGCCTTGCAAAAAATACTGTATCAAATAGTGCGAGGGTTATTAAAAGATCAGCAACAGCGACATTTGCAAATTGTCCATTCAGATCAAACTCAATCTGTGCAGGACAATGTATTAACGCTGTTAGCAGAGTATGATGATGTGTTGCGTGATGCTATTCCACAACCAATCTATATACTCATTTGGCAAATTTCATCCCTCGAAAGATTAACAAGCAGAATAGAAGTGGTTGATGATGTACTTGATGTTGTTGAATGGTATTTCTGCCATCAGGATAATCAAGTCAAGATTTTAGATGAAGAAGACTTAGATCATGAGGTAATGATTGATTTATATAAAGAGGCGGTTGAGGATCAGGACACGGATGCACAATATCAGCTAGGGGAGTATTACAATGCTAAGGAAGGGGATTGTTTTCAGCCTGAAAAATCATTAAAATGGTTCGAATTAGCTGCTGCCCAAGGAAATGTAGATGCGCAATATGTGCTAGGGAATTTTTATTTTGAGGGAGTCGGTGTTGAGGAGAATTACACTCAGCTTTTTCTTTATATGAAAAGGCTGCTTTACAAGGGCATGCCGATGCTGCCAATAATTTAGCGGATATGTACTTTAATGGAGAGGGTGTGTCGCAGGATTTTACTCTAGCAAGAAAATGGTTTGATTTTGCAGCTAGTAAAAATGTGGCGGAGGCTATGTTTACGCTAGGAATCATGTATGAGCAAGGATTAGGAGTCAAAAAAGATACGAATGCAGCTTTTAATGCGTATAAAAAGTCTGCCGAAACAGGATATGTAGAAGCGCAGTATCGTCTAGGTGGTATTTATCTAGAGGGGCGTCTTGATCAAGTAAAAGATATGAATCGAGGTTTATTTTGGTATGAAAGAGCAGCAGAGCAATTTCATATCGATGCCTTTTATGATTTAGGTTTTATTTGGAGTAAAGGCTTAACAGGCATTCGAAATATTGAAAAGGGCATTCATTGGTTTAAACAGGCTGCTCTGCAAGGGGATGCAGATGCGAAGCTACAGCTTGGTCATATATATAATAAAGGTGAGGGAGTCGCCAGAAATCTGAAGGAGGCTATTAAGTGGTATTCACTTGCTGCAGATGCTGGCATAGAAGAAGCCGCAAAATTAGTAGAGGAACTTAAGGAATTGTAAATTTTATATTAAAATTTCATGGTTCATTAAGATTATTTATATGGTCTAACATAATAATCCTTTTGTATTGCATGAGGGTTTATTTATGAGTATTTATAATTATTTAGAATAAGGGTATAAAATATTAATATAGTGAAATTTAATGATGATCGATTGAAAAATAGAAAAAAGATAAAAAAAATAAGCATAATCAAACAAACAAATGAAACAAAAGGCTACCAATAATATTGTGGTAGCTTTTTTTTGTTGAAATTCAGACAATGTAGCAGTAAGGACTTTATATACATATTATGTAAAAATATGGTATAAATAAAATTGACAGTATTTTTTAAAATGTTTAAGGTAAATGAGTAATTTTGAAATGAATCATACATAAATAAATCGACTATAGTCAATGTATAGAGAAAATCTGTTAGTTGAGCACAATTCACCTTTTATTCATGATAGAACAATGTGTGGCTGCTTTTGGAGGAAGCAGTGTGACAAATGAAATAGCTGAAGCAAATGGGATCATCGTATATGGTCAGCCTATGAATCGGTATTTTTTGTTGTATCAATCAATATGCTAAAAGGTATTTGTTGTTTCTCAGCCTGTTAAAGTAAACGGAACGAAAGAGGGAAGATAAGTGATTTTTCAAAAACAGAGTAAGACGAAGGCGTTGGATTTACAGCAATATACGGTGAAAATGGAGCTGTCTAATCGCCAATTAATGGTGAAGCAAATTGAAATGCTGAATGTAACGAAGCAAGACTTACAATATTTAAAAGCATTCCAACCGTATGTTATGGACAATGTTGATCACATCGTAAACCGTTTTTACAATATGATCGGTACCGAACAACATTTGGTAAATATTATTAGTCATCATAGTTCTGTAGAAAAGCTTAAAATAACGTTACGGCAGCATATTATTGAAATGTTTAACGGAACGATTGATGAGGAATTTTACCAAAGGCGTGTGAAAATTGCAAAGGTGCACGTACATATTGGGCTTAGAACACAATGGTATATTTGCGCGTTCCAAGATTTATCTCTCTCATTTATAGACTTGGTTGAACAGCATATCGATCATCCACGAGATCAGTTTAATACAATAAGGGCCATATCTAAAATTTGTAATTTCGAGCAGCAACTTGTTTTAGAGGCATATGAAAATACAGTTGAACAGCATAAAGAAAACATGGAACTAGAAAAAGAAGCAATTGAACGGCAAATTGTACAATCCTCTGAATTGCTTGCGACCATTTCACAGGAAACTAATAATTCGTTTTGCAGACTAAGTGAGCAGTCTGGGGAAATTGAACAATTGGCAAAGAGATCGCTAGAAGTGTCTACTCTCGCTGAAAACCAAGCACTGGATGGACGTGAATGTTTAAAGAAACAATCACTAAATATGCATAATATTATTCAGTCTCTTCATGATATAGAAGAAAATATTGAACAATTATCTGATATGTCGAAGGAAATGGAAACAATTATGAGTGTCGTAACCAATATTGCCAATCAGACCAATTTGTTGGCCTTAAATGCCGCTATTGAAGCGGCCCGTGCCGGAGAAGCAGGGAAGGGATTTAGTGTAGTAGCTGATGAAGTACGTAAATTATCCATTCAAACAAAGGAATCTGTCACCGCTGTTGCATTATTGTTGCAAAAAACGAGTGAACGCACCGGGAAATTAGAGCAATCTCTCATTCATATCCAAGAAGAAGTGGCATCTGGTGAGGATAATATGTTACACACGGAAGGTCAATTTACAAATATAGTAGGGGCAATGACAGAAGCAAAAGATCAAAATGATTGCATGGCGACGAAAATACAAGCAATCGCAGGTATATTAAGTGGGCTGGGTAGTTCTTTTACTGAAGTAACGAACTCAGCAGAAAAATTAGCTAGCTTTGCCCAAAATTTAAAAAGCTAGATCACTAGTAACCATATTAAACACTATAGTACTCATTATAATGTGTGTTTAGTAAGCATAATTTTTGGAGCTAGAGCTATCTCATAGTTGAGGTAGCTCTATTTTTGCTAAATTTGTAAAGGGTTTAACGTAATTTTCAATGAAAATAAGTTTATACTGTAGACAGAACTAAAAATAGGGGCGGTTTACTATGAAAACAGTTGTTGTATTAGGTGGCGGCATTACTGGTTTATGCACAATGCATTATCTACAACGCCAAGTGAAGGAAAAAAAATTAGATGTTCAGCTAGTGCTCGTAGAAAAAAATACATATTTAGGTGGCAAACTATATTCAGCCTATGAACAAGGTTTTATTATGGAAACTGGTGCTGACTCTATCGTAGCTCGCCATAAAGGTGTAATGGAGCTAGTGCAGGAGCTAGACTTTGAAGATCATCTCGTTTACAACGAAACAGGTGTATCCTATATTTATACAAATAACGAGTTGCACGCCATTCCAGCGGATTCTACTTTCGGTATACCTATGAGTGTGGCATCACTTGAGGAAAGCACTCTTATCTCAGATCTGGCCAAACAAGAAGCTTTAAAAGATTTAACTTTACCCAATGCAGGTTTTACAAAAGAAAGCTCGATAGGGGAATTTTTAACTTATTATCTTGGCGAAGAGCTTGTGGAAAATCAAATTGCACCTGTTTTAGCAGGTGTCTATTCTGGTGATTTACACCAACTTTCTATTGCTTCTACTTTACCGTATTTAATTGACTATAAAAATGACTATGGAAGTATCATAAAAGGTTTTGATGCGAATCGTGAGCAATTTGTTAAAGCTGCTAATAAAAAATTTATTTCATTTCAAAATGGGTTATCCTCTTTAATTGAGCGATTAGAACAGACATTAACAGAGGTAGATATCATTAAAGGGGTAGCCACAAATCATGTCCAAAAAATGGGGAACCAATATTCGATTACATTAGCAAATGGTCAAAACATTGAGGCAGAATATGTTGTTCTAGCGCTACCGAATGAAGCGGTTCAAAGTATATTACAGGATGACTCCTTAACACATTATTTTGATCAGTTTACTACAGCATCAGCCATTACTATTTATCTAGGCTTTGATGTGCCTGATGCAAACTTACCAGCGGATGGAACAGGCTATATTGTATCCCATAATTCTGATGTCACTTGTAATGCAGCGACTTGGACGAGTCGCAAGTGGAAGCATACATCGAAAAACAATCAACTACTTGTTCGCCTATTCTATAAGAGTATTAATCCGGCGTATGAGCAGTTACGTAAAATGACTGACGACGAATTGGCAGCCATCGCTTTAGAAGATGTTCGGAAAAGCCTAGGAATAGATGAAAAGCCAACCGTTGTGAATGTCACAAAGTGGATTGATCAAATGCCTAAATATGACTTAGCTCACCGGGAAGCGCTGCAAGGCTTACTATTAGAGCTGAATGAAAACTATCCAAATTTATCGATTGCGGGTTGCTCTTATTTTGGAGTAGGTATTGGTGCTTGCATTCAAAATGGGAAAAAAATTGGTGAAGAGCTTGCAGAAGAACTATCCAATTTCTAAGTTTTTAAACGAAAAATTTCTTTGTTATGTGAAATAGTCTTGACTCATTCGTCTGTAAACGATATGATTCTTTTAATTATTTAAAAAATTCATACTTAATAATTCTTATCAAGAGAAGCAGAGGGACTGGCCCATTGAAGCTTCAGCAACCAACTTTTTGTCAGGTGCTAAATCCAGAAGACCGTTGAGTCGAAGATGAGAAGGAACAATAATGATGAGTCGTTAAAGCCTTCTTTTTATATAAAAGAAGGCTTTTTATTATACAGAAATAGAGGAAGAGAGGCTAGTTTTATGGGATTGCTTGAAAGGTTACAAACGCATGTATTGACGGCAGACGGTGCAATAGGCACAGTGTTGTATGGCTATGGATTGGAGTATTGTCATGAGGAAATGAATGTTCAGAGACCTGAATTAATTGAAAAGATTCATAGAGAATATATCGCAGCGGGTGCTGATATTATTCAAACGAATACGTACGGTGCCAATGCCATTAAATTAGCTCGCTATGGATTAGAATCAAGTGTTCAACAATTTAATGAAGCAGCTATTACTATTGCTAAGCGAGCAGCAGCGGATGGCGGTCAATTTGTTTTAGGAACGATTGGTGGTATTCGTGGCATTCGTAAAAGCGATGCAACATTAGATGACATATTAGCGACCGTTGATGAGCAGGCAAGTGTGTTACTTGCAGGAAATCCTGATGGTCTTTTACTCGAAACTTATTATGATTTTGAAGAATTAACAGCGACATTAAACATGCTACGCGCCAAAACTAATATACCGATAATTGCTCAAGTATCTATGCATGAGCCTGGTGTTTTACAAAATGGTATGTCTTTAAATAATGCGCTACATGAATTAGAGACTCTTGGTGCAGATATTGTTGGTGTCAATTGCCGTCTTGGTCCATATCATACGATTCAAGCGTTTGAGGGAGTAGAACTTCCGGAAAAGGCATTTATGTCAGCCTATCCAAATGCTTCGCTATTAGATTTAGAGGACGGGCGTGTTGTTTATGAGTCGGAGGCTGATTATTTTGGTCGCGCTGCTGTTGAGCTGCGTGATCAGGGTGTTCGTTTAATTGGGGGCTGTTGTGGTACGACACCAAAGCATATTGCAGCCGCAAAGAAGTATTTAGAAGAGCTATCACCAGTTAGTGAAAAGCATGCGAAGCCTGCAAAGATTGAGATTGTTCGTGATGCTGAGCCAGCTAAATTTGAACCACTTCATGAAAAGGTAAAGCGTGAACGCTCGGTCATTGTAGAGTTGGATACACCTAGACACTTAGAAATAGATGGGTTTCTTGAAGGGGCCAAGCAACTATATGAGGCAGGTGCCGATGTAGTTATGATGGCAGACAATTCATTGGCATCCCCACGTATTAGTAATATTGCAATGGGGGCGTTATTGAAAAGCTCTAATGGCGTACGCCCCCTTACACATATTACCTGTCGAGATCGTAATTTAATTGGTCTGCAATCACATTTAATGGGGTTAAATGCCTTAGGAATTCATGATGTGCTAGCTGTTACAGGTGACCCAACCAAGGTTGGAGATTTTCCTGGTGCCACTAGCGTCTATGATGTCTCCTCGATGGAGCTGATCCAATTAATTAAACAATTAAATGAAGGGGTTTCTTTCTCAGGGAAACCATTACGGAAAAAGGCTAACTTCTCTGTGGCTGCTGCATTTAACCCAAATGTTCGTGTATTAGATCGTGCTGTGGCACGCTTAGAAAAAAAGATGGAGCATGGGGCAGACTATTTCATTTCACAGCCTGTTTATACAAAGGAAAAAATTATAGAAATATATGAAGCAACGAAGCATTTACAAGCACCGATTTATATTGGCATTATGCCCGTTACGAGTTATAAAAGTGCAGAGTTTTTACATCATGAGGTGCCAGGCATAAAATTATCTGAAGATGCTTTATCAAGGATGAAAGCATGTGGTGAAGATAAGGAACGCGCCACACTTGAGGGGATTGCAATTGCCAAGGAATTAGTAGAGGTGGCTGCGCAATATTTCAATGGCATTTACCTTATTACACCATTTTTACGCTACGATGTGACATTAGAATTAATGAAATATATAGAGCAATTGGATGAACAGAAAAAAGGGGTAAGTATAAATGGCTAAGCACTTGATTGAAGAACAACTTGATAAACGAATATTAATTCTCGATGGCGCAATGGGAACCATGCTGCAAAATGAAAACTTATCAGCCGATGATTTTGGTGGGGAGGACCTAGATGGCTGTAATGAAAATCTAGTGCTTACTAGACCTGATGTCATCGAGAAAATTCATCATAAGTACTTAGAGGCAGGGGCAGATATTATTTGTACAAATACATTTGGGGGAACACCTCTTGTATTAAATGAATATAATCTAGGTGCAAAAGCGGAAGAAATTAATAAACGTGCAGTCGAAATTGCTCGTCAAGCAGTTGACAATTACACGACTTCCGATTGGCCCCGCTTTGTTGCAGGCGCAATGGGCCCTACAACGAAGACGTTGTCAGTAACAGGCGGTATTACATTTGATGAATTAGAAGAAAATTTCTTTGTGCAGGCAAAGGCATTGATTGAAGCTGGGGCAGATGTGCTATTGCTAGAGACAAGTCAGGATATGTTAAATGTGAAAGCAGGTACCCTTGGGGTAACTCGTGCTTTCGAGGTAACCGGTAAAGAATTACCTGTGATGATTTCTGGAACAATTGAGCCTATGGGGACTACTCTTGCAGGGCAAACCATTGATGCCTTTTATATTTCCATCGAGCATATTCAACCATTATCGGTAGGCTTAAACTGTGCGACGGGACCTGAATTTATGACGGATCATATTCGCTCATTAGCAGAGCTGTCAACGGGGTATATTAGCTGTTATCCGAATGCAGGCTTACCTGATGAAGAAGGATGTTATCATGAGTCTCCAGAATCTTTATCGCAAAAATTAAAAGGATTTGCAGAAAAGGGTTGGCTCAATATTGTAGGTGGATGCTGTGGTACAACTCCAGCACATATTGCGGCTATACGTGAAATTTTAAAAGATGAAAAGCCTCGTCAGCTACCAGAAAAAACGCATGGTCACGCAGTATCAGGTATCGAGCCACTTTTATACGATGATTCTATGCGTCCGTTATTTATTGGGGAAAGAACAAATGTTATTGGTTCTCGTAAATTCAAAAACCTAATTATTGATGGTAAATTTGAGGAAGCAGCTGAGATTGCAAGGGCGCAAGTGAAAAATGGCGCACATGTCATAGATATTTGCTTGGCGAACCCAGATCGTGATGAATTAGCAGATATCCGTGGCTTTATGCAGGAGGTTGTGAAAAAAGTTAAGGTTCCACTTGTTATTGATTCCACAGACGAAAAGGTTATTGAAGAGGCCCTCAAGTTTTCGCAAGGGAAGGCCATCATTAACTCTATAAACCTAGAAGATGGCGAAGAACGGTTTGATGCCGTATTGCCATTAGTGAAAAAGTACGGTGCCTCGTTAGTTGTGGGAACAATCGATGAAACAGGGATGGCAGTCGATCGTCATCGGAAGCTTGAAATTGCTGAACGTTCCTATCAATTACTAACAGAAAAATGGGGAATGCAACCTGAAGATATCATTTTTGACCCATTAATGTTCCCAGTAGGAACGGGAGATGAGCAATATATTGGCTCAGCACTTGAAACAATTGAAGGAATTCGTCTCATTAAAGAAAAAATGCCCCGTACATTAACGGTGCTTGGAGTTAGTAATATTTCGTTTGGCTTACCACCGGTTGGACGCGAGGTTCTCAATGCTGTATATCTTTATCATTGTACACAGGCTGGTTTAGATTATGCCATCGTCAATACTGAAAAGCTAGAACGGTATGCATCGATTCCAGAAGCGGAAATTAAACTAGCCAATGACTTGTTATTTAATACTAATGATGAAACATTAGCAGTATTTACTGATTTTTATCGTGATAAAAAGAAGGAAAAAACTGAAGCAGATATTCCAAAAACTGTAGAAGGTCGCTTAGCCTACTATATATTGGAGGGGACCAAAGAAGGACTTATTGCTGATTTAGAGGCTGCCCGAGAACTATTTGAGTCACCTCTTGATATTATAAATGGACCTTTAATGAATGGGATGGCTGAGGTTGGTCGTTTATTTAATGATAACCAATTGATCGTAGCAGAGGTTTTACAATCTGCTGGAGTGATGAAGGCTGCTGTTGCTCATTTAGAGCAATATATGGAGAAGAACGAGGAGAGTGCAGGCAAGGGGAAAATGGTGCTTGCTACTGTAAAAGGTGATGTGCACGATATTGGAAAAAACCTTGTTGATATTATTTTAAGTAACAATGGCTATAAGGTTGTAGACTTAGGTATTAAGGTGACGCCTGCTCAATTAATAGAAGCTATTCGCAAGGAAAAGCCAGATTTCATTGGGTTATCAGGTCTATTAGTTAAATCAGCACAGCAAATGGTCACTACTGCCCAAGATTTCAAAGAGGCAGGAATTGATGTACCAATTTTAGTAGGTGGAGCTGCGCTTTCCCGACGTTTTACAGAAACAAAAATTGCTGATGAATATGGTGGTCCTGTTATATACGCAAAGGATGCGATGCAGGGATTAGAGCAGGCCAATTTATTAATGGGTGAGGGGACACGTGAAAATTTCTTAGCAGAAATAGCGGAATCTCGCCAAAAACGTTTAGAGGCAGATGAAAAACGAGCAGCTCGTCCTGTCAAAGAGATTACAATAAAACCTGCTCGTACAGTAAAGGAAGCACCCGTATTTTTACCGGCTGATTTGCGTCGTCATGTAAAGAAAGAATATGCTGTTTCACATTTATATCCATATGTGAATATGCGGACATTGCTTGGGCACCATCTGGGGTTAAAAGGGCAAGTTCAACCATTACTAGATGCTGGCGATCCAAGAGCAACTGAGCTTAAAGATTTAGTGGATGATTATTTAAAAAGTGATCTATTAAAGCCTTCAGGTTTATATCAATTCTTCCCTGCCCAAGCAGATGGAGATGATGTAATTATTTATGATCCAGCAGATAACAAAACAGAAATTGAACGTTTTACTTTCCCGCGTCAGCAGGTCGAACCTTTTTTATGCCTGGCTGATTTCTTAAGAACGGTAGAAAGTGGAGAAATGGATTATGTTGCACTTATGGTAGTGACAGCAGGGCAAGGAGTTATGGCAAAAGCTCGGCAACTAAAAGAAGATGGTAAATTCCTTGAAAGTCATGCCTTACAGTCGACGGCATTAGAATTAGCAGAGGGCTTTGCCGAACGTATGCATCAAGAAATTCGCGATCAATGGGGTTTCCCAGACGTGACAGACTTTACGATGCGCGATCGTTTTGCGGCTAAGTATCAGGGACAACGTTTTTCATTTGGTTATCCAGCATGCCCAAACTTAGAAGATCAAGAAAAATTGTTTGGTTTACTAAAGCCTGAGGATATTGGCGTTCATTTAACGGAAGGCTTTATGATGGAGCCAGAAGCATCTGTATCGGCGATTGTTTTTGCTCATCCTGATGCTCGATACTTCAATGTATAAGGCGTAAAATAGGAGGATATAGATAGTGGATGGATTGCCTATCTATATCTTCTTTTCTTGCTATTGAAGGGGAGGATATTTTCGGAAGGACGTGAGGAAAATGATTCGATTGATGGAAGAAAAAGATATACCTGAGGTGTTAGAAATTTATAACGATATTATTTTAACGAGCAAAGCAGTCTATCGATATGAAATTCAATCGTTAGATGAAAAAAAGAAATGGTTTAGCGACCAGCAAGCATTAGGAAATCCGTTGTTTGTATATGAAGATAATGGGATGGTCGCTGGCTTTGCAACTTATAGTCAATTCCGTCCTTATCTGGGTTATAAATATACAATGGAGCACTCCGTTTATGTACATAAGGACCACTATCAAAAAGGTATTGCAACGAATCTTATGCTTAAGCTAATAGAGAAAGCGAAGGAACAAGGGGTAAAGACATTGGTTGCTGGTATAGATGGAGAAAATATTGGTAGTATTAAAGCACATGAGAAACTAGGCTTTGAATATGCAGGAACCATTAAAAATGCAGGCTATAAATTTGAACAATGGTTAGATCTTGTGTTCTACCAACTGCAGCTGATTGGACCCAATTCATAAAAGGATATGACAAATGTCATATCCTTTTTGTGATGTTTGCGTCTGTTGCTGACTTATACTCTTGTTTTATGATGAGGTCATAAGGAAAAGGAAACGAGGGAGTAAAAGATGGCAACAATTAAAGAAAAAACAAAAAAATTACGCCAAGATGTAGCGCCTTTTGCTAAATCAGATATGCGTAAAAGTGTTTTTCAAATGATCAATACCATTGTACCGTTAATTGCTTTGTGGGTGGCAGGTTACTTGTTAGTGGATGTTTCACCTTGGCTAACAGCTGGTTTAAGCGTTATTTCAGCTGGTTTTGTCGTAAGAACTTTTATTATCTTTCATGATTGTACGCACGGGTCATTTTTCAAAAGTAAAAAGGCAAACGACTGGGTTGGATTTTTTACTGGAGTGTTAACGTCATTCCCATATGAAAAATGGAAGCGTGAGCATACAATTCACCATGCAACAAGCTCAAACTTAGACAAGCGTGGTATCGGTGATATTGATATGATGACTGTGGAAGAATATATGCAAGCCTCAAAGGGTCAACGATTATGGTATCGCTTCTATCGTAATCCATTTGTAATGTTTGGTTTAGGACCTTTATATATGGTACTTGTTTTAAATCGTTTTAATCGTAAGGATGCAAAGAAAAAGGAACGTACCAACACAATGCTAACGAATATTGTCATTGTCGGAGTTTGTGCCGCTTTAATCTTCTTTATGGGCTGGCAAGCATTTTTATTAGTCCAAGGTGTGACACTATTTATTGCAGGTGCTTTAGGAATTTGGTTATTTTATATTCAGCACACATATGAAGATTCTTATTTTGAACATGATTCAGAGTGGGATTATGTGAAAGCAGCAGTAGAAGGTAGCTCATATTACAAATTGCCGAAAATTTTACAATGGGTTACTGGGAATATCGGTTTCCATCATGTCCATCACTTGGCTCCTCGTGTACCTAACTATAATCTTGAAAAGGCTCATAATGAAACGCCGCCATTACACACGGCGACAACGATTACTTTACGAACTAGTTTAGAATCATTGCGTTATAAGCTATATGATGAAGAGCAAAGTAAATTTGTAACGTTTAAAGAAGTCGAATTAATTATAAAACGGAAAGCAAAAGGCAGTATTGCCGCTTAGTTAAAACAGCCATCTCAATTAGAGAGATGGCTGTTTTAAATATAGCCGAGAAAATAAGCATGTATGGGCAAAAAAATAATTTTCTTGTTATAATAAGGGAAAAGTAGGAAAGAGCGTGAGATTATGTTGAGAAAATGGCATAGTATTATTCCGAATAGTCCTATGCTCAGTATATATTTATGGATTATTTTTTGCTTTCTACCGTTTTTCTTCATTTTTAGAAAATCATCTTATATAGAAATCTCTATAGGCATTACGTTTCTAATGCTATATTTTATTTTCTATCGATTTTCCATGAATTCGAAAAGCGGACTAGTATATATGTGGATCAGCTTTGAAATGGTTATTAATATTGTCATGACGATTTTATATGGTTATGTTTATCTTTCCATTTTTACAGCATTTTTTATTGGAAATATACGAAGACCAGTTGGTTTCTATATTATGTACGGTCTACATATTGGCTTTACAGTCATATCTACAGGTGCCGGCTTTTTTGTTGAGCTTCACTTATTTTTATCACAATTACCTTTTGTCGTGTTAACTATTTTAGCTGTTGTTCTACTACCGCTAACGATCTATTCCAAAAACAAACGCGAGAACTTAGAAGGGCAGTTAGAAACGGCCAATGAGCGTATTGCAGAGTTAATTGTTTTTGAAGAACGACAACGTATTGCACGTGATTTACATGATACACTGGGGCAAAAATTGTCTATGATCGGTTTGAAAAGTGATTTAGCATCAAGGTTGATTGAGCGTGATCCACAGCAAGCTTTAGTTGAAATAAAGGATATACGCCAAACTGCCAGTATCGCCTTAAAAGAGGTTCGTGAATTAGTTTCAGACATGCGTACAGCAAAATTTGAAGATGAGCTTATGCGTATTTCTCAAATATTAAAGGCAGCAGAAATGGAGTTTGTCTTTGAAGGCGATAAAAATGCCTTGCAAGTGCCACCGCTTGTAGAAAATGTTTTGTCTATGTGCTTAAAAGAGGCTGTTAATAATGTTGTGAAACATAGTGGTGCGACAAAATGCGAAATAGCTTTCCATCAAAATTTTAAAGAAGTTTACTTAGTAGTTCGTGATAATGGACAAGGCATTACGAAAAAACAAGCATGGAAAACTGGGAACGGATTAAAAGGAATGCGTGAGCGATTAGAGTTTATCAACGGTTCCTTCAAAATTGAAAGTGTGGACGGCACGACGTTATCAGTAACCATTCCAGTGGCTATTACGCATCAAAGTGTGAAAGAAAATCTGAAGAACATATAGAAAAGAGGCTTGTGACATGATACGAATTGTGATTGCTGAAGATCAGGGGATGCTATTAGGCGCTCTTCGCTCTTTACTTAGTATGGAGGAGGATATGGAGGTCGTTGGCTTAGCAAAAAATGGTGAGGAAGCATTGATGCTTGTTAAAGAGCACCAGCCTGATATTTGTGTTATGGATATTGAAATGCCAGTTAAAACTGGCCTTGATGCAGCAGAAGAAATGCATGGCTCTGGCTTGGATTGTAAAGTCATTATTTTAACTACATTTGCTAGACCAGGTTATTTCGAGCGTGCTAGAAAAGCTAGTGTAAGGGGATATTTATTAAAGGATAGCCCTATTGAGGAATTAGTTTCTGCCATCCGGACTATTATGGATGGTAAACGAATTTATGCCCCTGAGCTCGTTGATTTTGTGTATGAGGATGATAGTGAAAATCCATTAACTGAGCGAGAAAGTCAGGTGCTGACTCTTGTGGCAGAGGGCAAAACAACGAAGGAAATTGCCGCAGAACTATTTTTATCTGCTGGAACTGTTCGTAATTATATTTCAACGATTTTAGAAAAATTAAACGTAGGCAATCGTATTGAAGCCATTGCACGCTTTAAAGAAAAAGGATGGAATAAATAAGAAAAGAACCTTATCGCATGGTAGCGGCAAGGTTCTTTTCTGTTTTACTTATTGCGTTTTGTCAAGCGTCCAAGAACGAATGCACCTGCAGCTACAGCAAGAACTGTATTCGTCTTTTTCGTAAACACTTGTTTTGTGACAAGGTTAAGGTTTTGAGGACGTTCAGCTAGACGACGCATAAAGTAACCGTACCAATCTTCCCCGAATGGAACGTACACACAGAAGTTATAGCCTTCTTTAGCTAGCTCTTTTTGCATATCTGTACGGAATCCATAAAGCATTTGGAATTCGAATTTATCAAGTGGAATATTATGATCAGCTACAAAGCGTTTAACGTGAGCAATAATATTATGGTCATGTGTAGCAATGGACGTAAATTTACCATGTAGTAAATGATATTCAATTAACTCAATAAAGTTTAAATCGATATCCAATTTATCTTGATAAGCAACCTCAACAGGCTCTTTATAAGCTCCTTTTACGATACGTAAACGGTAGTCCTTGAATTTTTCGATATCGTCTTTGGCACGGTAAAAGTAAGATTGAATGACAGTTCCAACATTATTAAATGTTTTAGACAACTCTTCTACCATATCAAAAGATGTTTGAAGACGCCCAAAGTCCTCCATGTCGAAGTTAACAAATATATCATAAGCAGCCGCTTTTTCAACAATTTCATACAGATTGTCATAGCAGAAATCTACATCAATATCTAAGCCTAATTGAGAAGGCTTTAATGAAATATGTGCTTTTACATCATTTTCATGAATAGCTTCTACCACAGAGAGAATTTTATCTTTTGCAGCAGTTGCTTCTTCTTTACTTGAAACAAATTCACCAAGGTTATCTACTGTACATGAGATATTATGTGCATTCAGTTCTTTGATGCTTGCAATTGTTTCTTCAATATTTGTACCAGCTACTACACTTTGTGCTCCTAATTTTAGGCCATATTTCTTTGCAGCACTATTCAATAGTTGGTTTTCGGAAAGCTGGATGAAAAAATCGCGTAATAACATGGTCATTCTCCTAACTGCATTTTCTTTTTAGTATATCATAAATTATTAAATCTATATTAAATCTGCTTAACAATTATTTCATTTCAAGTATTTGCATACGCTCATTAAAAAGTGCAGGATAACTTAAAAAACCAATCATGATACTTGATAATGTCGCCGTTGTTAGGAGAGCGAAGATGATCAAAAGTTGAAATTGTACAGCCTGAATGGGGTCGGCACCACCAATAATTTGGCCGCTCATCATACCTGGTAGCTGTACTAAGCCAATTGTTTTTTGGCTTTCAATCGTGGGGATCATACTCGCTTTTACGGCATTGATAAGTTGTCGATGAACAGCTTGTTTGGGTGTGCCTCCAAGTGACAAAATTAATTCCATTTGATCTTTATGGCTAGTAATTTCAGCCGTAAATCGGTTTAAAAATAAAATGGATAACACCATTGAATTGCCAATTAACATACCACTAATTGGAATAATATACTGAGCGGTCGCTGGCACAATGTTAAAGCCAAGCAAGACACCTTGTGTAATAATTTCTATCATCACAAGTGTCAGTGCTATTTTCCAGGTGATCCCTTTAATACCTTCTCCTTTTTTTCGAGCATTAAACGTAGCGACTAGTATCATTAACGCAACCATAAGAAAAATATATACATAACTATTTGCATCAAAGACAAATTTTAAAATATAGCCAACAGAGAGCAATTGAACGATAGACCGAAGGGTTGCAATAAGCGTATCTTTTTCAAGTCCTAATTTTAATGTTTTGGATAGCAGTAGAGGGATGCATACGAAAATTAATGTTAGTGATAAAGACGTATAAGTCATATGTTAGCCCCCTGTACAAATTCTGCTACGCGTGGGTTAGTCGGTGCTTTAAGTAAAGCGCTCTTGCCAGTTTCAATTAGCTCCCCATTCATCATGACCCATGTATAGTGTCCAATCGTTAATGCTTGTTGCAAATTATGAGTAATCCAAATCATCGTTACATTATATTTTTTATTAATAGTGGCGATGAGCTTTTCAATTTCCTTAACAGATTGGCGATCCAGTGCAGAAGTTATTTCATCTAATAATAAGATAGAGGATTGATTAATAAGTGTTCTTGCTATAGAAACCTTTTGACGCTGTCCTCCTGATAATTCATTTGTGGATTGGTGTAAGAAGCTTTCATCTAAACCAACATCCTCTAAATATTGAATGGCCTCCTGTTGAGAGAGTGTTTTTCCCTGCAATGTCCGTGGAAGTGCAAGGTTTTCCTTTACAGTGCCAGCAATCATAGGAGCAGCTTGTAGGGCGATACCAACATGTCTTCGTAATGCTGAGGGCTCATAATTTGAGACGGGCTTATTATCAATGAGTATATGTCCGTTTGTCGGTGAAAGAAGGCCATTACATAATTTAAGCAGGGTTGTTTTACCTGCACCAGAAGGGCCGACGAGAGTGGTAATTTGACCTTTTGGAAACGACCCAGTAATTGACTTTAATATCATTTTGTCATTTACTGAGAATTGAACTTGTTGAAAGTGAATGGCAGGCTCGTATAGCGTATTCATTTAGTGAAACTCCTTTGCTATAGTCAGTAAAATAACTGTAGCATGAATTGAAGGAAAGATGCAGTTTAAATATAAGATTTTAGAAATGAAGGGAGAATAGGGAATGGAGATATTGTATTTCGATACGTTAACGTTTGCACAAGGTGCTATGTACATCGTAGCCACAACTGATGGACTTGCCTATATTGGAACGCCTAATGCATCATTTGATGAGGTTAAGGAGTGGGCAAAAAAGCCTTTTAAAGGTTATAGCTTTGAAGAAAATAAAGAAAAATTGCAACCATATAAGGAACAATTAACTGCCTATTTTAACAAGGAACTAACAGACTTTGATGTACCTATCCATGTGAAGGGTACACCTTTTCAATTAGCTGTGTGGGACGCCCTAAAAGAATTACCCTATGGTTCAACAACATCGTATGGAAGCATCGCAGAACGTATTGGGAACCCCAAAGCAGTTAGGGCTGTAGGTAGTGCTATTGGTGCGAATCCAATATTAGCTATTATTCCATGCCATCGTGTCATTGGCAAAAATGGACAATTAACAGGTTTTCGTAGTGGACTAGATGTAAAGCGATTTTTATTAGAACTAGAGAAAGCTTAATACTTTCATTAGCCATCAGTTCAAAAAGGAAATCTGCCTGCTACTTTATGAATAGCAGAGCAGATTTTTCTTCTGTCTATATGTGCTGTTCTTCCTGTTGTACAGTATTTTGTGTTTTACCGAAATGTGTTAAACGATGGGCAAAGGTTTCTCCTCGAACCGCAGAGCTTTTAAAAATATCTTGGAATTCGTAGGCAGGCGCTCCGTGTTCCATGACATCTAAACCAGCAATTTCCTCTTCCGCCGTTACACGTAAAGGTACAAAAGCTTTAATGATAAATATACCAGCTGCTACAGATACACTAACCCAGGCTATTGTAGCGATCACACCGATTGCTTGAATGCCTAGCAAACTCAAGCCTCCACCATAAAATAAGCCTTGCCCGTTACTATCAAATAATCCAACAGCTAATGTCCCCCATACTCCGCAAATACCGTGTACAGCAATTGCACCAACTGGATCATCTACTTTTAGCTTCCACTCAATGAATCGCACACCTTCAACAAGTAATGGAGCGGCGATCAGGCCAATTATAATAGAGCCGATAATGCTGACATTCGCTGCACCCGCTGTAATTCCTACTAGTCCTGCTAGTGCGCCATTTAATGTGAGGGAGCCGTCAATATGTCCATAACGGAACTTCGTATAGAAGGAGGTTGCTACGACACCAGCGGCCGCTGCAAAAAATGTATTTGCGATGACATTCGGAACAAGTTCAGGATCGGCAGCTAAAGTGGATGCGCCATTAAAGCCAAACCAACCAAACCAAAGTAAAAATACGCCTAATGCTCCTAATGGAATACTATGACCTGTAATAACATTTACTCGACCATTTTCATATTTACCTAGTCGTGGTCCAACCATAACTGCGGCGATAAAGGCAGCTACAGCTCCCGTTAAATGAACGACTGTTGAGCCAGCAAAATCCACAAAGCCTAAATCAGTCAACCAACCTTGGCCACTCCAAACCCAATGGCCTACAACAGGATAAACGACTAATGACATAAGTATAATGATTCCGATATAAGCAAAAATATTAGTACGCTCTGCCACAGCACCAGATAAAATAGTTGCTCCTGTTGCAGCAAACATTGTTTGAAAAATAAAGAATGAAAGATCATCGACTCCGTTTAAAGCAAAGCCACTTATGCCGAAAATACCACCTACACTGTCACCAAACATAATTGCGTAGCCACATAAAAAATAGACAATTCCCCCAAGGGAAATAGTTAGAAAATTTTTCATGATGATGTTAACAGCATTTTTTGAACGTGTAAATCCTGCCTCTACCATAGCGAATCCAGCATGCATAAAAAATACTAAAATTGTGCCTAACATCACCCAAATTAAATTAACAGATAACAATAGTTCATCCATCTATATCGCCCCCCTTTATTCTACTGCAATCGATCCGACTTCTTTTGTTCGGATACGAATTGCTTGTTCTACTGGATAAATGAAAATTTTTCCGTCCCCAACCTTGCCAGTGGCTGCTTCGCGCAATAGTATTTCTACAATGCCATCTACTTTACTATCATCTACAATCATTTCTAATTTCAATTTAGGTAAAAACTCAATTTCATACGTATTACCACGAAATAAACCAGTCCTCCCTAATTGACGGCCACAACCTGCGATTTCAGATACGCTTAGTCCTGCAATCCCTTGTTGTGCCAGACCGTCCCGAACGGCTCCAAAAACCTCAGGACGAATGATGACTTCGATTTTTTTCATCTGTACCAGCTCCTTACGTAATTTTAATTTACATGTTAAATCGTCTGAAACAGTAGTGCAATTACTTTTTCGAAAACTATGTTATGTTTTATTACACCAATTATTTTTGTTCTCGAAATAGTTGCTGAAAAAAGGTTTTAGAATGGGAATGAAAGCGGTACTAAAATTTGTGTCTAAAATATGAACAGTTCTAAATTTTCTGACTATTCATGTTAGAAAACCTTACATTAGAGAGTGTGAATGTCATACGCAAGAATTTGGGTATATAGTGTATACTAGGACTAATTATCAAAGCGGAAGAAGGGGTTTCTTGTGAGATCAAACTATGCAGATGATAGCTTAGCGCTACACACAGACTTATATCAAATCAATATGGCCGAATCCTATTGGGCTGATGGGATACATAATAAAAAAGCAGTTTTTGAGTTGTATTTTAGAAAATTACCATTTGGCAATGGTTACGCAATATTTGCGGGCCTAGAGCGGATGCTGGATTATTTACGGAATTTCCGTTTTAGTGATTCTGATATTGCGTATTTACGTGATGAAGTTGGTTATAAAGAGGATTTTATTGAGTATTTAAAAGATATTCGATTCACAGGGGATATGTATTCGATGGTAGAGGGAGAGCTTGTTTTTGCCAATGAACCGATTGTTCGAATAGAAGCTCCATTAGTGGAGGCTCAGCTTATAGAAACAGCATTATTGAACATTGTTAATTATCAAACATTAATAGCGACGAAGGCTAGTCGTATTAAACAAATCATTAAAAATGAAGTGGCTATGGAATTTGGTACACGACGCGCACAAGAAATGGATGCAGCTATTTGGGGTACACGTGCAGCATTTATAGGTGGTTTTGCTTCCACTAGTAATGTCAGAGCAGGTAAACTGTTTAACATCCCAGTGTCTGGTACACATGCACATGCGTTGGTACAGGCTTATAAAAATGATTATGATGCTTTCCATTCTTATGCAAAACGTCATAGCGATTGTGTTTTTCTTGTAGATACGTATAATACTTTGAAATCAGGAGTTCCAACGGCTATAAAAGTAGCTAAAGAATTAGGAGACAAAATTAATTTTATCGGTATTCGTTTAGATAGTGGAGACATTGCGTTTTTATCAAAAGAGGCTCGTCGCATGCTAGATGCTGCAGGTTTCCATGATACAAAAATCATTGTTTCAAATGATTTGGATGAATACACGATCTTAAATTTAAAAGCTCAAGGGGCAAAAGTAGATGTTTGGGGAATCGGTACGAAGCTTATTACAGCTTATGACCAGCCTGCATTAGGTGCTGTTTACAAAATGGTTGCCATTGAAAACAGCGATGGTCAACTGGAGGATACCATTAAAATATCAGCGAATGCTGAAAAAGTATCAACGCCAGGTCTTAAAAATGTATATCGTATTATCGATAAAAAGAATGGCAAGGCAGAGGGAGATTACATTGCGATGCAAGATGAAAACCCTCAGGAGGAGGAACGTATTAAAATGTTCCACCCAATTCACACGTTTGTCTCTAAGTTTGTCACGAATTTCGAAGCGAAAAATTTACATCAGCATGTCATTCATAATGGAGAAATTAACTATCATAACCCAACGCTTGAGGAAATGCGTGATTATGCAGCCGGAAATTTAGAGCTGCTATGGGATGAATACAAACGTGCGATGAATCCTGAAGAGTATCCAGTCGATTTAAGTCAAAAATGCTGGGATAATAAAATGCGCAATATTGAGGAAGTTCATAACATGGTTAAGCAAATGTAAAAAGGGAGTGGTGGAAACAATGACTTTACAACAACAAATCATTGAAGAATTACGTGTACAACCAACTATCAATGCGCACGAGGAAATACGTAAGTCCATTGATTTCTTAAAGGAATATGCGAAACATTATAGTTTTGTGAAAGGATTTGTTCTTGGTATCTCTGGTGGTCAGGATTCAACATTAACAGGAAAACTAGCGCAACTAGCTGTTGACGAGCTAAATAATGAAGCTGGTGAAATGAAGTATTCATTTTGGGCGATTCGCTTACCATATGGAGTGCAAGCAGATGAGCAAGATTGTCAGGACGCTATCGACTATATTAAGC
Source organism: Lysinibacillus sp. GbtcB16 (assembly GCF_019091145.1). Taxonomy (NCBI): domain Bacteria; kingdom Bacillati; phylum Bacillota; class Bacilli; order Caryophanales; family Bacillaceae; genus Lysinibacillus; species Lysinibacillus sp. GbtcB16. Next base: position 17,893 of record NZ_JAGXJV010000009.1, on the reverse strand, counting down.
CGACGGGATCTTATACAGTGAATATAAAAGATGCTGTCGATGCGAGTGTGAGGGCCCTAGCAAATGCAGGTGTTCAGCTGAATGATTTTGTTAAAGGGAACGAGAAAGCACGGGAGCGTATGAAAGTGCAATATTCGATTGCTGCAATGAATGGAGCAGTCGTATTAGGAACGGATCATGCAGCCGAGGCCATCACAGGTTTTTATACTAAATTTGGTGATGGAGGAGCAGACTTAATGCCAATCTTTCGTTTGAATAAACGACAAGGGAAGCAGTTATTGGCAGAGCTCAAATGTCCTGAACATCTTTATATGAAGGTGCCAACAGCAGATTTGGAGGAAAATCGCCCATCTTTGCCAGATGAAGTGGCTCTTGGGGTGTCCTATGATCAAATTGATGATTATTTAGAGGGGAAGGAAATCCCAGAAGAACCTCGCCAACTACTGGAAGGATATTATTTACGTTCGCAACATAAACGTCATATGCCTATTACAATATTTGATGTTTTTTGGAAGTAAAATAAGGGAAAAGAGTTATAAAAGTGAATCTCACTTTTGAAAATAGCTCTTTTCTCTCTTTTTTTATGCAATTTGGTTCTATGTTGTTAAATATCATCATATAATGTCGATATAATTACCTATAAGGATTATAAAATGTAAGGGAGGGTAACTAAATATGAGGACTTCTAGAGTAAATGCAACGACAAGTAGTGTTTTTCGTCAGGAAAATCAATATTTACATGCAGGTGATATTAGCCATAATTTTGGGCAAAATCCACAAAATCTATTTAAAAATAGTTTGCAAAGAAATAAAGAGAAGAAGCGCAGTTCAATAAATGCGCCAAATCAGCAGCAACAGCATCAACATACAGTGCCTATCCATATGGATAGTACGAATGATTTGCAAATACGTCGTGAATTAAATGAAACTGCGTTAAAGCTTAGTCGTTTAAGCAGACAAAAGAAGCGACTTAATAGTTACCGTTCTTCCATATAAAGACCAGACTCTCCACAGCCAAACATGTGGGGAGTTTTTTTGTATTTGAGTGAAAAAGAAGTGCTAAATTCAAATTATTTGAAATGAAGATGTTCATTGAATGTTCAAGATAATTTTTCCAATTCTTCACCGCGATTTTTTACTAATTTCACAACTAATCTGTATTGTTGAATATGGCAACAGAAAACTAAATTTGGAGGGAATAGTTGTGAAAAAATTATGGTTACCAGCATTAATATTATTATTTGTACTAGCAGCATGTACTAGCGAAAAACCTCAGGTAAAGGAGAAGGAATCAGAGCAAGGCGCTACTGAAATAGAAACGAAGGTAATGGATGATTCTGTACAAGTTGCTTCACTTGTAGATCCGCGTTTACAAGAGCCGGAGGAGGATACAGTTTGTGAAATGTGTAATATGAAGGTTTACATGAAGGATCATGAAATGGGCATATTTTCAGCGCAAGCGATAAAAGAAGATGGGACTATTGCTTTTTATGACGATATTGGCTGTTTATTGAATGCGGAGGTTGCTAATGAAGAGAACAATGCAAAATTTGTCCGTGATTTTGTGACGAAGGAGTGGGCGAAGGTAGAAGATGTAACAATTGTGAAAACAGAGCTGAAATCTCCGATGAACTGGGGCTATATATACTTCGTGAACAAAGCGGAAGCAGATACATACATCCAAGAAAATTCGAATGCTTATATGGAGAAACTACAAAAAATTAAAGATGACGCATTGGAACGACGTAAGAAAATGATGAAAAAAAAGGCTGAGGGAGAGAATGGAGATTCTAGTTCTATCCATTCAAGTGATATGAATCATGGGCAAGAGGGACATGGTCATTAAAAGCTTAGACTAGGGGAACTTTCCTCTAGTCTTTTCATGCTGAATAAGGGGGGACGGTAATGAAACGAATAGGATGGTTCGTATTGTTTTTTCTATGGACATGTCAAACAGCAAATGCGGAGTTTGATCTTCAATTTGCTATTGATCAAGCGAAACCTGGAGAGATTGTTCATATTCCTGCCGGTCGTTACCAAGGAAATTTTACCGTAAAGAAATCGATTAAACTCCAAGGAGAAAAAGGGGTTGAACTTTATTCCCAAAATACTGAACCTGCATTAAAAATAGACGATACGGCTAATGTCTCTGTTGAAGATATAATGATTTCTGCCAAAAACAAAGGGATTGTTGTTAGTGAAGTGGAGAATTTAAAACTGAAAGCTATTGAAATAAAGGATGTACAAGTGGGTATCCATATTCAACGTTCTAAGCATATTCAACTATTAGAAAATAAGGTTGTTGGTAATCAATTACATTATGCTGAAAAAGGCAATGGGATTGCTGTGTTTAAAAGTGATGACATTGCTATTGAACACAATGCAATTGATTTTGTGCAAGATGGGATATATGTAGAAGAAGTGCGACATATCAATGTGCGACAAAACGAAGTGACAAACAGTCGTTATGGAACGCATTTTATGTATTCAAGTGATGTGAAGGTGCTTTTTAATTCATATTTATATAATGTGACAGGTCTTATGGTAATGATGACTACGGACTTAGAAATAGCGAGCAATACAATTAGTAACCATAATGATTTCAATAGCTATGGCCTTTTAATGTATGACACACAACAGGCGAAGGTGAGAAAAAATAGTATTCGAAATAATCGGGTAGGTGTAGCGATGCAAAAATGTTCAGTCATACAAATACAAGAAAATGGGTTTCAGATGAATCAGACTGCCTTAGAAGGAACAAAGGTAGATAATCACTCTATCATCAATGATAATCAGTTTACTGGAAATATATTAACGGCAAGATCAGACCAACAAGGCTTGCGATTAGTTCGCAATTTTTATGATGATTACCGAGGGATAGATGTTGCGGGAGATGGTTTCGGAGATGTTCCCTACGTGGCTGTGTCGAGCTTTGGTCAATGGATGGTGAGACAACCAGTTTATCAATTTTTTGTGGCATCACCGAGTGTTATGATTCTGACGTCACTTGATCAGGAAGTGAATAAAACAGAACAAAATTTGCTTGTAGATAACGAACCAAGATTAATTAGCCATACGAAAGAGAAGTCGTTTTCCATCAATATCTTACAATTTATTATTGGTTTAGTTGTATCTATGAGTGGATTTTGGCTATGGAAAAGAGGGGTGTAAGTATGACGAGGTGGATAGCCATTCTAGTTATATGCAGTACAATATTGGGCGGTTGCAGCGAAACGACGTATAACCCACGTGATATTATCCGTGAAACAGATATTTGTGAAATTTGTAATATGAGCATCGTTCATCATGAATATGCTGGACAAATTGTGCTCACAAATGGAGATTATAAGATTTTTGATGATATTGGCTGTTTGATGGATTATCTGGCGCTAAATGGTGAGGAAGAAATTGGCGCAGCCTATATTAAAAATAATGCAAATAATGAATGGATTGACGTTTATAAAGCTACCTATGTGTACAATGCAGGTTATTGGACTCCGATGAACTATGGAGTACTTGCATTTGCAACGAAGGATGAGGCGCAGGAATGGATGACCAATGAAGGAGAGGGGCAATTATTAGCCTATCAAGATTTGCTGACGTTTAAATGGGGGATTCATGAATGATGTTTGTGAAAATAGAGTTGAAGCAAATTTTAAGAAGCCATTGGATGCAACTAGTAGCTTTTCTTTTTACTTTTGTATTTGTAGCCATTATTGTCATTCAGCGAATGGCATTACCTGATGTGGAGGGCTTTACACGTCAAACGGCATCATTTTTAAATGTGTTATTGTTTCTATTACCTTTATTTATTATCACCATTGGAAGTATGAGTATAGCAGGCGATATTGAATCTGGCTGGTTTTCGTTATTAAAAACATATCCAATGAAAATATGGCAATATATTATAGGGAAATATGTGGCTATATCACTTGCCTTTTTATTAGTTGTGCTTGTGGCATTTGGCGTTGTCTTAGCAATAGGTGGTCTATTAGGCGGCGTCCAGTTACCGATTATTTTAGTGATCCTTACGCTATTATGTATCTTTATATTTGTCTCATTAGGTATTGTACTGGGGGCAATGGCTAAAACAAGATTATTTGCACTAGCCTTATCACTTGTTGTATGGTCCTTTTTTTTACTGCTTATTTCTTATGCGTTAATGGCTCTAGGTACAGTTGTAGCGGGCCATGTTTTACAAAAGCTTACCATTATATCGATACATATTAATCCTGTAGAATGGCTACGCTTTGGTTATTTTATATTCACCAATCAGGCTAGTGTGCTTGGTCCAGCATTTTATGGTATCACGAGGTTTTATTCGTCAACTTTAGGTCATGTGTTGTATGTGGTGGTGACACTTCTTTGGATCCTTCTACCACTTTTGCAAGCTACTAAGTTTTCAAAGGAGGTCACACGGCGATGATTCTTTTAGAAGCCAAAAATATAGCCAATGTCTATGAAAATGGTAGAGGTTTAAAAGAAGCTACCTTTACATTACATTCTGGTAAAATTTTAGCGTTGGTTGGGGGCAATGGTGCTGGAAAGAGTACGTTGATCCGTTTACTAACGGGTCAAGAGAAGGGAAAGTCCGGAGAAATGATATGGCATAAACCAGATGTCATTCGTTATATGCCTGACGACGTAAATTTTCCAACCATGCTAACGGCAGCTGAAATTTTTAATCTATTAGCTTCTTTAAAGCAGGTAGATCAAGATGAACAAGAGTGCATATTAAAGCGTGTTTCCTTGTGGGATGTTCGTAATCAACCAGCTAAACAATTTTCTAAAGGGATGCTTCAGCGATTAAATCTTGCGCAATGTTTACTTGGAAGTGGATCTTTGCTGATCATGGATGAACCGACAAATGGTCTTGATCCATTTTGGATAGCGCAATTAAAAAATGTAATGTTAGAGGAAAAGAACAAAGGAAATACGGTCATATTCTCTACTCACTTGCTGTCTTTTGCTGAAGAAATAGCAGATGATGTATTAGTTTTACATGATGGGGAAATTATTATTTCTGGTGAAATCACTGAAATTTTCACACAAGAAAATTCTACATCTTTGGAAGAAATATGGTTAAAAAGATTAAAATTGTAACATTCTAATGAATAGTAACGTTATATACTAAACAAGGCTTGTTTGACTACGTTCAAGCAAGCCTTGTTTAGTATGTGTTATCGAAGGGAAGAAGTTTCTGATAATTGTTTTACTAGACATATTTCGATATGCTTATGATAAGTTATCGTGCAATTCACACAATTGTTGGATGAAATGGAGGTTTTTTAATTTATGAATTCTCAAATACAAAATGTGCTAGAAAATATAGAGAAAGTGATGATTGGAAAGAGAGATGTGGCTGAGCTAAGCCTTGTTGCTTTATTAGCGAGGGGGCACGTATTGTTAGAGGATGTGCCTGGTGTTGGGAAGACAATGATGGTTCGTTCATTGGCAAAATCCTTCGATGCGCAGTTTAAGCGAATTCAATTTACGCCAGATTTATTACCCTCCGATGTGGTGGGAATCTCTATTTATAATCCGAAGTCATTGGAGTTTGAATTTCGTCCAGGACCCATCATGGGGGATGTTATTTTAGCCGATGAAATAAATCGTACCTCGCCCAAAACACAGTCAGCTTTATTGGAGGGAATGGAAGAAGCTTCGGTTACTATTGATGGTAAAACACTTGTTATAAATCAGCCGTTCTTTGTAATGGCCACACAAAATCCGATCGAACATGAAGGAACTTATCCATTGCCTGAAGCACAGCTTGATCGTTTTTTACTGAAAATAAAGATGGGCTACCCTACTAGAGGGCAGGAAGTGGAAATTTTACGTCGCGCGGAAAATGGCAAAGCGATTGAAAAGATCGATGCAGTATTGTCTGTAGCTCAATTGATTGAGTTACAAGAGCTCGTTCAAGGGGTGTACGTTGAAGATTCAGTAAAAAATTACATGGTGGAGCTTGCTACTCAAACTAGAGAAAACAGCTATGTTTATTTAGGTGTAAGTCCCAGGGCGACATTAGCCTTAATGAAGGCTTCTCAAGCCTACGCATTTATGAAAGGGCGTAGCTATGTAACACCTGATGATGTCCAATACCTTGTCCCTTTTGTCTTTAGTCATCGTTTAGTTTTAAAACCAGATGCTCGCTATGATAATGTAACGGCAAGTGAAATCATTGAACGTATCATTGCCAAAACACCAGTACCAACAAAAAGGTTTGCAGAACAATGAAGCAATGGAAAGCTTTTTTAGAGAAAAGTAAACATTTCCTATTAGTAGTTTTCTTAATGATTGTAACGTTTTGTTATGCGATGTTCCAAGGTGGATTTGTTAGTTGGTTTGTATTTTTTACGGTAAGTCCATTTTTAGTGTATGCCTTATTTTTCTTTGTTGTTAGAGAAAGTATCTTAGTAGTAGAGCGCAAAATTGAGCCAGCACATGTAGAACGTGGTCAATCAGCGAGGGTCATGATTTCAATCGAAAGAAAAACACGTTTTCCTTTTGCTTATATGATGATGGAGGAACTTGTAGATAGTGAGGGGTTAGTTCAGGCGAAGCTTCAAAGTTCAGCTGCTATAAAATTTGTTGGCTTTAGAAAAAATTTTAACTGGCATTATGAATTAGTAAATATGCCTCGTGGCGAACACCGTTATTTGGGTATTACTGTCGCTTTCTATGATTTTTTTGGTTGGGCAAAAAAAATGGTGGTGGCCGAGAAAGAACAAACTATTTTAGTGTACCCAAGGCTCAGAGAAATGAAATATTCGGCACTTCAAACAAAATATGATGTTGGGCCAATGATGTCTCCTTATTCCATAGTAAAGGATACTACTATGGCTGTTGGGTTACGAGAATATGTTCCTGGGGATCGTTTTTCATGGATTCATTGGAAGTCATTCGCGAAAACCCAAACCTTACAATCTAAGGAATTTGAGGATAGACAATCTTCTGAGCTAATGTTAGTGCTTGATGCCAAGAAATCAACGTTATTTGAGGATAAGATTGAGCTAGTAGCATCTATGCTCAAGATGATCATGCAGGAACTTGGTGATATTTCCTTTATTTCTGCTGGAGAAGAGACAAAGGTATTCCCTGTTATACAAGGTGAAAAGCAGTTAGATCAGGTTATGTATCATTTGGCAGCTATAAAATCTACTGAGAATGTAAAATTTCGATTTTATGACCAGCAAGCCTTTAAGCAAGTAGCGACATTGCTTTATGTGACTAATGAAATATCAGAAGAATTCCTACATACTCTTGCGAATATAGTGAAAAGTTGTATTTGTTTTGTCGTGGCAAAACAGCCACCTGTGCAGTCTGAGGTTACTTTGCGTTATAAACATATTCAAATTGTTTATGTAGATCCAACAGATTTTTATCATGTATTCACGGAGGTGAAGAAGCCGTGAAACAAACAGTCGGGGAATTTTTAGAGTTAGCGGTCGCCTATATTATTGTCTTCTTTATTTTGCGTGAATGGCTAATACCCATTATGCAATTAACTAATACAGGAGGGTTTCATCTCTTCCTAGTTTTTATTGGCTTGTCCCTAGCCTTAAGTTTATTCCGAGTACATCCTTTATTATCAGGGATTGTAAAGTTTGGTTATATGACTTGGTGCATTGTCTTTATTTATAGCGAAAGCCCTGTGCTTTCTGGACAGTCCATATCCTTCTTAATAGCAGAATGGAAAGGGAATATGGCCGCCATTATATCAGGTGATTTTGGTCTAGTATCCGATGCCTTTAGAACAGTGCTATTTCTGGTGTTAATATGGATGCTTGTTTACTTAATCCACCATTGGGTCTCCGTAAGGAAAAATATATTTTACTTTTTTGCCATGACAGTATTCTTTATAGCTACGTTAGATACGTTTAGTGAATACAATGGAAAAACAGCTATTGTTAAAGTGGTCATTTTAGGATTAATGATGACAGGTGTCCTATTTGTCAAACGTTTATGGCTTCAGGTGGGTACAACGAGCAATACGTTTGGGAGATGGAAAATTGTTATTCCGATGCTTGTATCCGTATTACTTGTCGGGTCTATCGCCTTCTTTTTACCAAAGACAGGGCCGACATGGGCAGATCCTGTGCCATTTATTCAAGGTGTTACTGGACAAGATGGAAATGGAACTGGCATGAAATCAGTCGGCTATAGTCAAGATGATAGTCAATTAGGTGGACCTTTCCAAGGGGATAATACATTAATTTTTACTGCGTCTTCACGTGATCGTCATTATTGGCGTATAGAAACGAAAGATACTTATACGTCAAAGGGATGGATTTTGTCAGAGGGGAACTTCGGAAAAAATGTATATGAGGCAAATGCGCCGATTATGACCTCTTTACAAGTAGGCTCACCTGAAAACGAGCGTCAAATACAACTGGACATTGCGACCTCGATGCCGTTTTTAATCCAAACATACGGCTTGCTATCTGTTTCTGCTCAAGATTCCACATTATTTATTCAGGATGAGCAGACGGAAAAGATGACTATAGAGCAGCAGAATGATACATCTACATCTTTATTAGGCTATACTTTATCGTATAGTGAGCCTGTCTATAGTATGGAACAGCTGCAATTATCATTCCCAGCCACACTTGAAACGTTAGATTCATCATTTGATCGCTTTATGCAGCTGCCAGCGCAATTACCACAGCGAGTAAGAGATTTGGCCCTGTCGATAACACAGGATAAAACTACGGTTTACGATCAAATTAAGGCAGTGGAAGGTTATTTTAGAACGAACGGTTTTAGGTATGATAAAAAACAAGCGGCTATTCCGGCAGAAAATCAAGATTATGTTGATCAGTTTTTATTTGATACAAAAGTAGGTTATTGTGATAATTTCTCAACTTCGATGGTAGTGCTTTTGCGTTCAATAGGCATTCCAGCTCGCTGGGTCAAAGGATTTGCGCCTGGTACTGCAGGACCCATGTCTGATGGTCTGAGAGAGTATCGAATTACCAATGATAACGCGCATTCATGGGTAGAGGCATATATACCTGGTACAGGTTGGATGGAGTTTGAACCTACAATAGGCTTTAGCGGCAACGTTAACATTGATTATGATATACCATTAGATACATCCGAACAGGAGGAAATAGTACAGCCAGAGCAAAAAACTGAGCAACCGCAAAAGCAGGAACAAGTGTCTAATAAAGAACAAAGTAAATCAATGTTTAGCCTAGATATGCTATGGACTTGGTTGAAAAAGTTTGCTTATGTTTGGATAATCGTCTTCGTTTTATTGATGATCAGTGGGATTGCTTTATACTTGCAGCGCAAAACTTGGCTTCCAAAAATGCATGTTCGAGTCTATCGTAAAAAGACTGCCAATTGGTCTACCTTTGATTCCTCCTATCATATTCTTCTGAAGCAATTATCACGTATTGGATTGCGTATGAGGGATGGGGAAACGTTGCACATGTTTGCAGAGCGTGTGGATGCATCATTAGAGACAGATCAAATGCAAAAGCTAACGGCTGTTTATGAGCAACATGTTTATGGGAAGGATAAGCATGAAGTGGATTTCATGAAGCTGAAAGAAAGTTGGGAATATTTAATCAATCGCACTATCGGTTGATTTTAACTTAGACAAAGAGTAAAATGAAAAAAATTAAATGCAAGGATTGCTTTCATATAAGTTCGATAATAAGGTTCGGATGTTTCTACGAAATCACCATAAATGATTTCTCTATGAAGGCGGATGTATTCGCTAGGTGAGAAGTATAGTAAATCACTTTACTTTGCTACGCATTCGCCTTTATAAATCAACATGAGCTTTTTGAACGCGTAGAAAGATTTTACTTTCTTCGCGTTTTTCTTTGAACAAATGAAATATCCTTTAAAAATAGTAGAAGAGGTGGAAATTTTGACAGCTAGCCCTTTATTAAAAGAGCAAGAAAAAATCGTTGTACTTGACTTCGGTAGCCAATTTAACCAATTAATTACTCGTCGTATCCGTGAGTTTGGTGTATTCAGTGAATTACATCCACATACAGTAACTGCAGAAGAAATTAAAGAAATGAACGCAGCCGGTATTATTTTTTCAGGCGGTCCAAACTCTGTTTATGATGAAAATGCTTTCCATGTGGATCCAGCCATTTTTGAATTAGGCCTACCAATACTAGGTATTTGCTATGGTATGCAATTAATGGCACATACAAATGGTGGTAAAGTAGAAGGCGCTGAAACTCGTGAATATGGTAAAGCTGAAATCAAAGTAACTGCTTCCAATAAATTATTTGGTGAGTTACCAACTGAGCAAATCGTGTGGATGAGCCATGGTGACCATGTAACAGAAGTTCCTGCTGGATTTGAAGTTATCGCAACGAGCGCATCATGTCCGATTGCAGCAATGGCAAATGTAGAACGTAAACTATACGCTGTTCAATTCCACCCAGAGGTACGTCACTCTGTTTATGGTAATGATTTATTACGTCAATTCGTATTCGATGTTTGTGAAGCAAAAGGTGATTGGTCAATGGCCAACTTCATTGAACTTGAAATCGCGAAAATTCGTGAAATTGTAGGCGATAAAAAAGTATTATGTGCGCTTTCAGGCGGTGTTGACTCATCAGTTGTAGCGGTTCTTATTCACAAAGCAATCGGTGACCAATTAACTTGTATGTTCGTAGACCACAACTTAAACCGTAAAGGTGAAGTTGAGCAAGTAATGAAAACATTTACTGAAGATTTTGATATGAACCTTATTAAAATTGATGCTCGTAAACGTTTCATGGACAAACTTGCAGGTGTATCAGATCCGGAGAAAAAACGTAAAATTATCGGAAATGAATTTATTTATGTATTTGATGAAGAAGCATCAAAGCTTGAAGGTATGGATTTCTTAGCACAAGGTACTCTGTATACAGATATTATTGAATCAGGTACTTCAACAGCGCAAACAATCAAATCTCACCATAATGTTGGTGGTCTTCCAGAAGATATGCAATTCAAATTGATCGAACCATTAAAAACTTTATTCAAAGATGAAGTACGAGCATTAGGCTTAGAACTTGGTCTGGATGAAAAAATCGTTTGGCGTCAACCGTTCCCAGGTCCTGGATTAGGTATCCGTGTACTTGGTGAAGTAACAGAAGAAAAATTAGAAATCGTTCGCGAATCTGACTTCATCTTACGTGAGGAGATCGCCAATGCTGGCCTTGATCGTGACATTTGGCAATACTTCACGGTATTACCTGATATCCGTTCAGTTGGTGTAATGGGCGATGCGCGTACGTATGATTACGCAATTGGTATTCGTGCGGTAACATCTATCGACGGTATGACTTCTGACTGGGCACGTATCCCATGGGATGTACTAGAAAAAATCTCTGTCCGCCTAGTAAACGAAGTAAAACACGTGAACCGCGTAGTGTATGATATTACATCTAAGCCACCAGCAACGATTGAGTGGGAATAACAAGCTAGTATAACTATGTTTGGATAAGCCTATTTCACAGTGTTTATTAACAAATAATACGTGTGAAATAGGCTTTTTAAAATTGATTACCCCCCATTCCCCCCACCAACTTTACAAATAAATTTATTGTAGAATTTTAATTCTCTAAATTGAAAAGTGAAGTGTATAAAAACTGGGGAGGAATTATAAATGAAAAAAACTATTTTATCTCTTGGATTAAGTCTGGCTTTAATCACTAGCACAATGGGGAAAGTTGATGCAGTCGAAATAGTTAATGCTTATGAAATTGATTATTCGCAGTATTCAAATAAAGAAGTAGAAGCTGAAATATTTTTAAATGGCATAAAACATTTTAAAGATATACCTACTAACTTAGAAGTATCTGGTGCAGTAGTAGAGTCTGATTATATGAAAAATATTTTACAAGGGAATGTAATAGTAGCTTTTATATATAAGGATAATTTGTACATGAGGTATGATGATTTTATAGATATTATTAAGCCTGACAAATTTAAATTTTTTCCTGACCAATCCGCAGCTCTACCCGGCCCCTATTTTCTTGAAATTGAAAAATATGGTCGAGTAATCACGGTTTTAGAGGAATATAACAAATTGAAAATAAATAATAGAATAACAAATGGTAATATTCCTGCCCCATTCACTGGGTTTTGTTATTATAACAAAACAATGTTCATCCCAGTGCGAGCAGTAGGAGAAGCTTTAGGTTTAAAAGTAAATTTCTCTCGTTCAAAAAATAGTGACGTTGTAACGATTAAGGGAAACCAAGATGAGTGGGAGTAAAAAGGAAATATAATTATAAATATAAGAAGCCTATTTTACAGTGTTTATTAACATATATTACTTGTAAAATCATTGTGGATTGAAGTACATTCCCACTAAAAACCCCCCTAAGAGTTTTTATTCTTAGGAGGGTTTTTTTTATTTGAAAAAGTAAATTTGTCATTTAAAGGTTCAAAAAATAATTTTATTTCTTTTCCTTTATCTTCGTAGGCTTGGAAAAGCTCATTAATCTGAAAAGAATTGTAGGAGTAATTTTTTTTATTACTTAAATTTGCTATAAGGTTCATATCAGTGAAAATTTTGCTCATACGGGATTCTGCTAGTTTTCGGAATTTCTCTCCTTTTTCTTCCCTTTCTATTGCATTTGAAAAACTAAATTCTGTTGGCAAAGGGAAGTCGATATTAGATGAAGATTCAAAGAAAAGTTTTATCTCTTTCCCTTTATCTTCATAGCATTGAAAAAGCTCTTTTACTTCATTTTCTGTATACGAATAATGTTTTTTACTACTTAAATTCGCTATAAGATTCATTTGTGAAAAAATTCTACTCATACGTTTTTCCGCAATACGTATAAATTTTTCTTCTCGAGTTTCTTTATTCATAATAATTCACTCCTAATAATCGAAACCGTATTATTTTCATTTATTACCCCTTATGATAATATAAAAAAGATTTTTTTGCACTTGATTGTTGATTAATTTAGATAAATAAGTTACTATCATCTTAAATACAACTAAATAAGGTTCCTTATATTTTGTATTTAGTATTCAGAAACTGTGGAAGGGGGAAGTTGAATGTTTGAAGAGTGTTTTGAAAACATGTCATTAGAAGAACAAGAAGAAGTTAGCGCCTATATGGAAGAACTGTTTGAGGCTGTAGCACTCGGGAATGGAGATTATACTCTGAATTCTGACGGTGAAATTGTGGTTGATGATTAATTTTCTGTAATGAACAAAAAGAAAACGTCCTTCAAAGATTTTGTTTTGTCTTTGAAGGCGAGTTTCATATGCTCAACTAGTAGAGGAGGAATGATTATGTTTGAAGGTATGACCGAAGAAGAAAAAGCATTGTTTAAAGAATTCTTAGACAAAAAAAGGGAAGAGGAGAATCAGATGACAACAAACACAAATGTAGCAAACACACAAACAAAAGGAGATAGATTTTTAAAATCGGCTAGTAGACGTCAAAGAAAAGCATTAGAAAGCCTAGACCTAGTATCAAATCTATCTGTTACTTCCCGTTACACGTATGATAGAGAGCAAGCAGAAAACCTAATTGAATCTCTTGAAGAGCGAGTAGCATGTATTAAAGTGCTATTTGAGCGTGGAGTTGCTAGACAAGAGAAAAAAGCTGATGAAAAGGAATAAAAACGTGCTGAACAATTTATCTAATAGTTTTAGGGGTATTTTCTGGCAAACGAGAAGTGAGTGGAAGGCGGTGAAGTATCCAACACGAAAAAAAGATAAGCTTATTCGATGCTTTCTTATCTTTGTAGTTCTTTTTCTAGGCTTGTTTTTAACAGGAAATCTAATAGATATGCTACCCTCTCTAGGTATTTACTTAGTTGGTGGCTACATTAGCTTGAACTGGGTATGGGATATTTTATTCGTAGTTCTTTGGGTGTGGGCAATTTATAAAGCTTTAACTTTTTACTTTAATAAAAAATACAAGTCTAGCGAAACTAAAATTGCTAATAGTCTGGCTTATATGATTCATTCTTTGAAACTGTTCGATGAAACAGTGGTCGAAGTTGAAAAAGGCGGAAAAGAAGTCAAGGAGCGAGTAATTGAAAGAGTCATACAAATATTCTTTAGACAAGATGAAGATAGAGTGTATGTTAGAGTAATGCGTGGTGGAGATAGATTCACGCAAGTATCTATTTCATTAGGAGAAAATTTGGAATCAGCGCTAGGTTTAGAATTAGATACCTTTACTAAAAACGTAAATTACGCTGAATATTCATTTCTGAAAAGAAAAGATGAACGTATTAACCTAGCTTTAACAAATATTATGTCGAGTGAATCAGATGTTATAAAAGTTTCGGGTAACATATCTTATGAACTTCATAACGTCCCACATGCCTTGATAGTGGGTGGAACCGGGTCTGGGAAATCGTGGTTTATTTTAGGGAAAATTGTTTCTTATCTTAAATTAACACCACAAGCAGAGTTATATATTATTGATCCTAAGAAAGCAGACTTATCACTTCTGCGGTTTGTAACAGGCTTTGAGAACAAAGTTGCTACAGAGCCGAATCAAATATGCCGAATATTAAGAGAAGTTGTTGAGCTGATGGAGAATCGTTATAAAGAATATTTCTCTGATGTATCTGCTTTTGGGAAAACTTATCGAGATTTTAATTTGCCTGTTGTGATTGTGATTTTTGATGAGTTTGCGGCGTTTATGCATTCCGTAGATAAGAAAATAGCGAAAGAAGCTTTAGATTATGTGTTCGCTGTCGTTATGAAGGGCCGTCAGGTAGGCGTAATGATGGAAATACTTATGCAACGACCTTCTGCTGACGATTTACCAACGAATATTAGGGCTCAAATGGGTTTTAAAGCAGGGTTAGGGGCAATGGACTCTATTGGATATAACATGATATTTGATACGAATGATATTGAATATAAAACCGTCGTAGAAAAAGGAGGGGGCTACATTCAAGTGGATGGTTTACATACGGCTCCTGTTTACTTTGAAACGCCATATATAGAAAAAGATTTTGATTTTATTGCTGAAATTGAGAAGTTAATGCAACGCTAATTAAATTATAGTTAGACAATTGTTATTTTCATGGGCTTTTGAGGCGGTAGCCCTGCTATCCGAACGGAGTGTCCGAAAATGCTCGTGAAAATAACTGTTGAGCGTTTTTTGCTCAACGTAATTTGGAAAAAAATCCGGGTCACCAGTTGAGTAACACTGGTGTATTACCCTCAAGAGGAATCGCCCAATTATATAGGGCTCTAGGGTTGAGAGGTTGTTCAAAATCCCGAGAGTTCGGGATAAAAAATTGGAAAAAAGGGAGCTTGAAAACATGGGGAAATTAATTTTAAAAACATCAAATTTATATTCTCTAAATGATTCAGAAAATGTTGATTTGGGGGAAATTTGTTTTGATATTAGTCAGTTTAAAGTTCCGACTGCAATGGTAGTTCAAAAAGATGGCTTTGCTACTCGAATCGAAAAAGAAAAAAATCTGAACGGTGAACTTGTTGAAACAGGAAAATATACATTAACTTTTAAAGTTTATGACAGACCTTTTATTGAGCTTATCCTACAAAATGGTGGAACTGAAATTGGCTCGCCTATTATGGTAGTTGTTGAGAATCAGGAAAGTCTGCCTATTTTTGATAATTATGAGGATGGTGAATTCATCTCCATTGCTTTTAAGGGACTTAAAATAAAGCCAAAAAAAGTTCAGAAGAAAGCATTTGTCGGACAAGGTAAGCCAATGGTTGATACATGGCAGTATTTAGAGATCAAAATAGAAGCTGATAGTTATGCTATCGGTGAAGTAGTAAATGAGCCAAAAGCGAAGTAATCAATGCCTAATTGATTATTTTCGTTGCTCGATTCCAAATAGTGAGCTTCCGACAGTCGCTGATGGAATTTTAGGACTCCCTATCTCTGAATTTTCTTCAGAGATGAAGGGGTCTCCATATCCCACATATGATGCATGTATTAGCTTTGCGAATATAAAGCTTCATTCCTCCCGAAGCCATAGTAGTGTTCTTATTGATATGTCTGGACAAGCATGTAGACAATATGAAGAATACATGTCTAGGGTTGATGGCTGGCACTGGTACAAACTTATTTTTTTTATCTTAGAAAGGCAAGGTAAAGTATCAAGAATTGATTTAGCTTTAGATATTTTTGATGATGCTACTCCGTCTGTAAAAGTGTTACAGGACTATGTAAAACGTGGACAGTTAAGTACGAAAAGTCACAAATTCATTGAAATAAATAGTGGTAGGATTCTTGATGGTAAATTGACAGGATTCACATTGTATATTGGTTCATCGCCCCAAATATTGAGAATCTATGATAAAAAGCAAGAAAGAAAAGATAATGCAGATGAAATTGTAAATGTTGAAAAATGGGTCAGATGGGAACTAGAGCTGACTGGAAACAAAGCAATGCAAGTAGCTCTTCAAATATCAAATGGGAAACCTCTTAGCGTTATAGTTAAAGGTATTTTATCAGCCCATTATTGCTTCAAGACACAGCCTAAGAATGTTAGCGATTTACACAATAAAAATAGACTGCCTACAATGAGGTGGTGGCAAAAGTTTGTAGATGGCATTGAAGCAATCCCTTTAAAAGTAACGCGTGAAAAACTCACTTTAAAGAAAAAGAAAATTTGGGTTGAGAACTCTACAGTAAAATCAATAAGTATGGTCTATGAATCATTTAGACTTGTGTATGGTGAAGAATTTGCAGAGCGTTATTTGAAAGAGTTAATACAAATGGGGAAAGAAAAAATAACTGAATCCGATCAAACATTAATCGAACAACGTGTATTAGAACTTATAAGCGAAGATGAATATTAACATTGAAAGGGGCTGTTGTGATGGGTACAACAGTATGTAAAGATGATTTAATTAAACTGGGATATAAAAAATATCAAGCCATTTCACTAATTAGACAATCGAAAGCAATCATGGTGCAAAAAGGTTGTCCTTATTATAACAACAAAAGATTGGGGAGAGTTCCGAGAGATGTAGTTGAATCTATTCTAGGAGTATCTCTAGTGTCAGAAAGTACTTACAGTGAACAATAAAACGCAACAAACAACAAAATATCCTGGTGTATATGTTGACGATAAAGGGAACTACTTTTATCAATCAGAATTTGGGATTGATAAGATTACAGGAAAACGGATAAGGAAAAAGGGAAGAAAAGACGTAAATGGTAAACCTTTTTCTTCCGCATTCGAAGCAAACAAAGAGTTAACTCGATTGAAAAGAGAATATCATAAGGTCAATGGTTATGCTAACTATAAAATGACTTACGAGCAATTTATGAATACAGTTTATATACCTTACTATCAAACAGACGTTGAAGAAAGTACTTTCTCCGTTCGGCGAAGAATATTTGAAAAGATAAAGGATAGATTTGCAACTACTTCTCTCCGTTCCATTTCAGTTGAGGAAGTACAAAATTTTCGTACATGGTTATTAACAGATAAAGAAAATGGTGGAGCTGGATATGCTCAATCATATGCAAGTCTAGTTTTTGGAGTATTTCGTAAGAGTTTAGATAAAGCGGTAGAAATGCAGTATTTGGAACACAATATTTCTAAAAAGGTTAGGGCAATCCCTAAAGGAAAAGCAATAGTACCTTATTGGACGAAACAGGAATTTGAAAAAGTGATAAATCAAATTTATATAGGTGATTTTTATGAGAATTTGAATTTTGTTATGTTATGGGTCTATTATATGACAGGAATTCGTGTGAATGAGGGCACAGCTTTACATTGGAATGACATTGATTTAACGAAGAAACGTATACGAGTTCATCATATGCTTGTTATGAAAAACAGAATGGCATGGAGACGAAATACATATACGAAACCAGAAGATGTCAAAAAAATGATAGCGCTTGATGATGATCCTATAACAATTTTAATAGAGTGGAGAAATAGACAAATAG
>NZ_JAGXJV010000859.1:0-236 GCF_019091145.1 Lysinibacillus sp. GbtcB16 | reverse complement strand
GGATCATATGGTTCGAAAGTGAAATCAGGCTGCGCATACTGTTCCTTCGAATATAACCCAACCGTAGAGGGCTCAAGCGCTTGATCCGCAACACGGTTATAGCTGTCGTAGATTACGGTACGTTTGCCGCGGGGGGTTATACCGCAGTGTCGCTCCAATCCTTCTAAGATCGCGGTCAATTCGCTTTCCGCATAAGAAAAGCTGCGGCCTCCCGTTACCTCATCTCCCATCAGAAA
>NZ_JAGXJV010000858.1:0-236 GCF_019091145.1 Lysinibacillus sp. GbtcB16 | reverse complement strand
CGGCGATAGGAGTCGAACCCACGACCTACTGATTACAAGTCAGTTGCTCTACCAACTGAGCTACACCGGCAAAAAAATGATGGGTCAGGACGGAATCGAACCGCCGACACTTAGAGCTTCAATCTAATGCTCTACCAACTGAGCTACTGACCCATATACTATAAAAAATGGCGGTCCCGACCGGGATCGAACCGGCGATCTCCTGCGTGACAGGCAGGCATGTTAACCGCTACACC
>NZ_JAGXJV010000857.1:0-237 GCF_019091145.1 Lysinibacillus sp. GbtcB16 | reverse complement strand
GTATTTATGGCTACGGCCCAAAAATATTTGGCTAGGCTATATTCGTTTAACATGGTTCTAGCTATTTCTTGTAAGTTTATATTCTTTTTTTCTACTACTTCATTTTGTTGAGGATTTCTTGGAGTAGAGAAATTATGGTTATATCCATTGAGTTCACAGAATTCTTGGAAATCGTGGTTTTGAAATTCTCCACCATGATCGCTTCTTATTGACGAAATCATAGAACCTTTCTCATTT
>NZ_JAGXJV010000856.1:0-237 GCF_019091145.1 Lysinibacillus sp. GbtcB16 | reverse complement strand
CTATTGTGGGCCAACATATCTCAAAATGGGCCAAAGCACGTGCTGCACTTGGGCCACATTGAAGAGACACTGTTCAAGTGTTGGACAATCTTAAAGCATGCGTTGGAAATATGAGATTGTTAGAGTGAATAAATTGAATATACACTTACAATCGTAGGGTCTGGAAAGCATGAATATAATAATATTATTTGTGTAAGATCTAATGAAATGTATACACATTAATTGAAATTACTATGT
>NZ_JAGXJV010000855.1:0-237 GCF_019091145.1 Lysinibacillus sp. GbtcB16 | reverse complement strand
ATGCGTAACTGCAATTTCGCTATGAAGCACCGAACCGGAAGCTGCCAAATATTCATGAACAGCACCAATCCACACGAACTGGCAGTCCCGGCGCACAAGCCGGCTTCTGCGCAAACTGTACGCAACATGCCCATGTTGATCAAAACCAAGATGATAGTGCATCGTCACACGGTCAACAAGCGGGTCCAGCGTTTCAATCAACTCGAGCAGCAGCTCGCGGTCCTTATCGGTAAGCGT
>NZ_JAGXJV010000854.1:0-237 GCF_019091145.1 Lysinibacillus sp. GbtcB16 | reverse complement strand
AGAAGTCTTTGAATCAGAAAATGATAAATTTATATATAAAGCTTGCAAAGATGCAGAACTTATTATTGTTGCATGGACAAGGGACAAGCATACAAGAAGAAAAAGAGAAATAGAAAATCTGATTTATCCATTTAACAAAAAAGTAATGTGTTTTCAAGATGAAAAAGGACTAAAGCCCAGACATCCAAGAGACTTAAATGACAAAACATGGACTTTGGATTCCTATCCTTTTCCTCT
>NZ_JAGXJV010000853.1:0-237 GCF_019091145.1 Lysinibacillus sp. GbtcB16 | reverse complement strand
GAAAGCAATTGTATGTGAACAGATTGAGCAGTTTCGGCTTGTAGACATAGAGGAGCCGGTTCTTAGAGCCGGGGAGGCTATCGTTCGTATTCAAAGGATCGGCATTTGTGGCACGGATTTGCACGCTTTCAAAGGGAATCAGCCTTTTTTCAGTTATCCCCGCGTACTTGGGCATGAGCTTTCGGGCTATGTCGAAGAGATTGCCGATGGCGTTACAGGACTAGCGGTTGGCGACCA
>NZ_JAGXJV010000852.1:0-237 GCF_019091145.1 Lysinibacillus sp. GbtcB16 | reverse complement strand
AAGGAGACTCAACCGTGAACGGCGGTCTGATCACCGAGCTCTCCCCGTTGTTCCCGAATCACGGCATCAACATCGAAAGCCGCGTGAAGGCGCTGCCGGCAGACAGCACCATTCCCGGCTTGCCTGAATGGCAGTGGGTGCATACGCCGGGGCATACCCCCGGGCACATCTCGCTGTTCCGGGAGAAGGACCGCTCCTTGATCGCAGGCGATGCTTTCGTTACGGTGAAGCAGGAAT
>NZ_JAGXJV010000851.1:0-237 GCF_019091145.1 Lysinibacillus sp. GbtcB16 | reverse complement strand
TCTTTGATTCTCAGCAAACAGAACAATTCTTCGAAGCCTGGAAATACCATAAGCTCTTCAGATCCGATATCGTCCAAGTTGGCCCATTGCATGAAGTTCGTGAACCAATTGCGCACACTTCCCCAATGCCGCTGCGTCTCCTTCAAGCTGTCAATTTCCTGCGCCCACAACCGGTCATGGATGAATGTTGGCTCCGCCCCAAGCTGAATGCCTAGAGAATCCGATAAACTATGAGCA
>NZ_JAGXJV010000089.1:0-692 GCF_019091145.1 Lysinibacillus sp. GbtcB16 | reverse complement strand
TGCCTCTGGATTTAAATCTTGAACACTTAATACATTAAATAAATGTTCTTCATCGGAAAATGCATTTAAAGTCGCGATGTTTACATTTAGTTGAGTAGTTTTACTTCTAACAATGTTATAAACGCTTCGCGAAAGATTTCTGAGTAACTTCATGTTCACTTTATCAACTACCACACTCTTACCAAGCGTCTTATATAGTTCAATATAATCATCAACTACTATTGCATTAACGCGTAAAGAACGATTATTACCTAAATCAATTAATTTCTCTTTTGCCATTGGTTGTTCTTTATTGATATGTTCTTGCCATTCTACCAACCAAATATTAGAGATTAGGTGATTTGCATCATCCAACATTTCAGCAATATCTGATAAAATATCTTTTATATTTTCGTCTTGCACAGAATACCCCATTATCACTAATGGGTGCTCAATGAAATAAGTTAATAGCTGTGCAGATAAGTATTTTTTCTTTTTCATAAAATGCTTATAATCTTCTTGATGTAGAACAATACTATTAGCTTCTTTTGTTGTTCCGTGGATTTTCAAGATTTCTCCTACATGTGTATACATAGACCTTCTTATAATCTGTTGTCCAACTATTACTTCATAATTAGGAAAAATTTTTTCTAACATTTCATCATAATTGGTTGTTATGATAGCATGTGGGTCTATTTGGCTCAATAATTGCA
>NZ_JAGXJV010000850.1:0-237 GCF_019091145.1 Lysinibacillus sp. GbtcB16 | reverse complement strand
AAACCGACCGCTATATTTAAGCAATAAACTCAGCCATAATCCGATTTATATCGAAAGGGGTAATCCCTGCATCCACAGCAAACACCGTCTGCGCGCCAGCCGCATCTCCTACGACTCGCCCCCGAGCAGCCGCATGCAGCATGAATAACTCATACAGATTAGGCTTCCTTAGACCCGTTATTGCCTTGCCCATCAGCAGCATTCCTTTTTGGTTTCCTTCAACATTGTTATACAAGT
>NZ_JAGXJV010000849.1:0-237 GCF_019091145.1 Lysinibacillus sp. GbtcB16 | reverse complement strand
ATGGGGGTGGTTGTATGTTTGGGATGTTTAAAGACGCAGAGAAATGGATTGATACATATGAACAAGTGCGTACAATTTTAAAATCATTGCTTACCTATGAAGTAAGAGAATTACCGACTCGCTATGAATTTTGGTATCGTGTAGCTATTCGTCAGTAGGAGTGTCGTAGTCTTCAGGCGGAACATCGTGCAGAAATTTCGATGACCTCTGCAGTAGGACGTTTTCATCAAAAACAAC
>NZ_JAGXJV010000848.1:0-237 GCF_019091145.1 Lysinibacillus sp. GbtcB16 | reverse complement strand
CCATTTAAAATGATTGTATGCGATTTTTCATATATAACTCTGGATATCCAGGAGCCAATAGTAATTTCTATATGATTTTTCGCATAGAATCACCCACTTTGCCCCGGTTAAGGAATTTGTATTCTAATTTTCATATATAATCAGGCGAAAGGAAGGGTCAGGCGGAATCAGGGTGAATCAGGGCATTCATAGAGCCGGCTCACAAATCCAATTGGTCGATGGATACCGTTGCAGTCC
>NZ_JAGXJV010000847.1:0-237 GCF_019091145.1 Lysinibacillus sp. GbtcB16 | reverse complement strand
AAACAATCCGATAAACCGGATGTTTTGATTACGATTGATGATTTATCTGAGTTATGGCTGGAAATAGCAGGTCAACCCAATCAATTTTTGGTGAGGGATAATCTAGTTATGTTTCAACTCCCTAACCTTGCTACGTTTGCTATAAGGGATGGAAATAGGATTAGTGTTTCTCCGATGAATGAAGCTGATGAAAATGAGATTAGGATTTATATTCTGGGGACTTGTATGGGCACTATA
>NZ_JAGXJV010000846.1:0-237 GCF_019091145.1 Lysinibacillus sp. GbtcB16 | reverse complement strand
CTAGTTGTTTCTAAACTTACATCGGAAGAGATCGGAGATCTTCGCAGGCAACTTCCTGCCATTTCAGAAATGTGCAAGCGAATATCGACATATGGTGTACCCTCTACGCTTGTCCACGGCGACTTACATATGGGGAATGTGGCAAGCAGTAATGGGCGCATGGTTGGAATAGAACTAATGGTTTCTCAACTATTGGAAAATCCATGCCATTGAGCTCCCTCGAAGAACGATAGTTCA
>NZ_JAGXJV010000845.1:0-237 GCF_019091145.1 Lysinibacillus sp. GbtcB16 | reverse complement strand
CTCTCTTGGTATTTGCCCATCATCCCGTGCATCAAACGACAACCAATTCGGATAAAGATAAAGGCTCCATTCATCCCAGCATTGATATGTGGAAGATTCTGAGCAAGAAAGAAGGCGTAGGCATCTACTTTAACGGTCATACGCACATCGATTCGATCGTTAAGCAAAATAACTGGACGTTCGTTCAACTATCGGCTTGCTTGGATCAGCATGGTTTGCGGGTTGTGGAGATCGAAC
>NZ_JAGXJV010000844.1:0-237 GCF_019091145.1 Lysinibacillus sp. GbtcB16 | reverse complement strand
GGACATTTTACCTGCAAAAACACCAGCTTGTGCAATGCTAGTTGATAGCATTGTAAATCCTCTTTCTAAAGTATAAAACAATCCAGACATAACTAAAAGCACAATTCCAACTATTTTCACGATGCACACTTCCAATCTTGCATTATTTTGTAAATATGTTACAATTTGTTTGTACCGGTACATAATAGTTAATTATACCGAAAAGGAGCATAAAATGAAGAAAAATACATTAAAACT
>NZ_JAGXJV010000843.1:0-237 GCF_019091145.1 Lysinibacillus sp. GbtcB16 | reverse complement strand
CTTCCGTGTTCGGTATGGGAACGGGTGTGACCTCTTTGCCATCATCACTAGACTATTTTCGGCTTTCAATACACGGCATAAAACTGTGTCTTGAAGCTCTTTTTATTGAAAGGATTGTTCTTTCAAAACTGGATAAACGGTTCATTGAATGCTTCAAACATTTTGGTTAAGTCCTCGATCGATTAGTATTCGTCAGCTCCATGTGTCACCACACTTCCACCTCGAACCTATCTACCT
>NZ_JAGXJV010000842.1:0-238 GCF_019091145.1 Lysinibacillus sp. GbtcB16 | reverse complement strand
CAATATGTGCTGCTTCATAGCCAATAAGTGTTTTCGCAAGAAGAATCATCCCTGCACATGTACCAAACATTGGTTTACCAGACTTTGCAAATGTACGAAGTGGTACCATGAAAGCATACTTATCAATAAGACGGCGCATTGTTGTGCTTTCACCGCCTGGTAAAATAAGACCATCAATCTCTTCAAGTTGCTCTATACGCTTTACAACAACAGCTTCTGCACCACTTGCTTCAACTGA
>NZ_JAGXJV010000841.1:0-238 GCF_019091145.1 Lysinibacillus sp. GbtcB16 | reverse complement strand
GCGGGTGGACGAAGGTCGATTGCCAAAAGAGCGAACACAATCGAAGGTGGCAGAAGCCTTGCTTTGTGCTAGCAAAGGCCACACATCGAGGGATCGCAGTCCGAGTTCATCCCGCAATGTTCAGAATGCAATAGAGATGTCATTAGGAGACGACATGGTGCAACAAATCGTGGTGGAACAATTCGAGGCAATGCAATACACATGGGACCAGTCCCACAAAGGATTGGATCATACGGAG
>NZ_JAGXJV010000088.1:0-693 GCF_019091145.1 Lysinibacillus sp. GbtcB16 | reverse complement strand
ACCTCCTTTCTAAGGATATTTTCGGAATACAAACCTTGGGTTTGTAAGATTACGTTTTGCGTTCAGTTTTGAAGGTTTATTAATAATATAAAACTTCCAAGAGGGCCTATAGCTCAGCTGGTTAGAGCGCACGCCTGATAAGCGTGAGGTCGATGGTTCGAGTCCATTTAGGCCCACCATATATACCTCTTGGGGCCTTAGCTCAGCTGGGAGAGCGCCTGCCTTGCACGCAGGAGGTCAGCGGTTCGATCCCGCTAGGCTCCACCAAACTTGTTCTTTGAAAACTGGATAAAACGACATTGAAATAGTAACAAACACATTTATTTTTTAAGTTTTTTTATAGGCTTAATAACATTAAAAGGTTTCAAGACACGAACAGTTCTAGGAAGCAATCGAGTAAATGATGGAGCGTACTTTAGTACGTGACTGATTGAACGAGTGAAGCTGACAACGAAATGTGATGTGTATTGGAAGCTGATAGGTTAAGTTATTAAGGGCGCACGGCGAATGCCTTGGCACTAGGAGCCGAAGAAGGACGGCACTAACACCGATATGCTTCGGGGAGCTGTAAGTGAGCTTTGATCCGGAGATTTCCGAATGGGGGAACCCACTACGTTTAATCGCGTAGTATCTTGACGTGAATACATAGCGTCTTGAAGGCAGACCCAGGGAACTGAAACATCTAAGTACCTG
>NZ_JAGXJV010000840.1:0-238 GCF_019091145.1 Lysinibacillus sp. GbtcB16 | reverse complement strand
CTATAGTGCTTTGATCAATTTGGCTATGCTATCATTGAAAGAGTATTTTGGGCCAATTGGTTGGGCTATATCAAAAGATTGCTTTGGGCTGATTCAACCATGTTGTCATTAAAAAAGCACTTTGGGCCGATTTAATTATATTGATGTCAAAATAACGCTTTATGTTGATTCAATCATATTGTCATCTATCGAGCACCTTGGATCAATTTGATCATGCTATCATCGAAAGAGCACAGCG
>NZ_JAGXJV010000839.1:0-238 GCF_019091145.1 Lysinibacillus sp. GbtcB16 | reverse complement strand
TAGAGATGCAGATGGATCAAAGAAACATCGATTTTGGGGTCACTGTGTTACCGGTGAACACCAGGCTGTATGGAACGGTTCCCTTGTTATCTGAAGGGCTGGTTGTCATTGCAAGCAATCATCACTGGCTTGCCGATAGAGATTCCGTCACTTTAGTCGAATTAAAGAATGAGCCGTTTATTCTGTTCACCAAGGAATTCGCCCTGCATGACGTTGTATGGCAAGCATGCTTGCAGGC
>NZ_JAGXJV010000838.1:0-238 GCF_019091145.1 Lysinibacillus sp. GbtcB16 | reverse complement strand
ATTGCGCCGGACACGTTACCAATCGTCGTTGCAAAGCCGGCAAGTATGCCCATCGATGCAATAAACCATAGGGAAGAAGGAAACTTGGCATCCAATCTTGCTCCCAGGAAATCCCTAAGGACTTGAAGAAGAATTAATCCGCATATAAGGGCACCCAAGAGAAGCTTCAATTGATTGTTGTCTACCTTTAGCAATACGAGATAGCCGCCTATAACACCAATAAGCGCCCAAGGCATCA
>NZ_JAGXJV010000837.1:0-238 GCF_019091145.1 Lysinibacillus sp. GbtcB16 | reverse complement strand
ATCCCTTTCTGATGAGACTCTACAAGCTGTTGGGAACCAATCGTCGAAACTGTAAAAATCAAACCGAAAGCAAGCCCGAGCACGGTCATGGCGGCAAAGGAGTACCAGAAGGAAGTCGTTTCATTCAGGAAATACAGCATAATCGCCGTCACGACGAGCAGGCCGTTACCGATGATGAGCAGCGGCTTATACCCGTACTGCAGCACCCATTTGCCGCTCGGAACGGCTACCGCCATCC
>NZ_JAGXJV010000836.1:0-238 GCF_019091145.1 Lysinibacillus sp. GbtcB16 | reverse complement strand
AACTGCTGCCCTTGTCAGAAAACCTAGGGTCACCTTGCGCCCTTTCTGCTCTATCGCAGCTGCTCCCAACTTGTTAATTTTGTAAGCCAGAAATCTGGCATTGATCATACTCGCAGCAGAACCGAGCATAATTCCGGCAAAGTAAATCCGGTAATCAACAAGAAGAGCCCATGCAGCCAAACAAAAGGATAAAAAGAAAAGAAACACATTTTGAACCGTTTTCAGAGTGGCAGAAAAT
>NZ_JAGXJV010000835.1:0-238 GCF_019091145.1 Lysinibacillus sp. GbtcB16 | reverse complement strand
TACAGAAAGAATGATACAAATCTTTTCTTCTAACTCTTCCTGAAAAACTAGCTAATCCTCTTTCTTTTAATTTTGATACATATTGTTGTTGCAGTTGAACCTGATTCTGTTGCTGATAATTACTATTCAATAATTCTTCAACATATTTTGCATAAGTAAGTAAAACTTCCTTATCTCTTTCGTTGACTTCCAACAATTTTTTCTTATTTGCAGTATTTTCAGGTGTCGCAATAATATA
>NZ_JAGXJV010000834.1:0-238 GCF_019091145.1 Lysinibacillus sp. GbtcB16 | reverse complement strand
GCTCATACTTGTATTTTCGCTGAGCTTGTCCAGTTGCCGCTAAGGCCCCCATTGAGCTCCCATGATAAGCGAGATAACGAGAAATAATCTTCGTTCGATTGACATGTCCTTTTTGTTGATGATATTGTCGAGCGATTTTGTAGGCAGCTTCATTCGCTTCAGAACCACTGTTCGAGTAAAAGACGACATAATCATCTCCTAATAGCTCACTAATCTTTTCACTTAATTGAATGGCAGG
>NZ_JAGXJV010000833.1:0-238 GCF_019091145.1 Lysinibacillus sp. GbtcB16 | reverse complement strand
GTAGATAGGTTCGAGGTGGAAGTGTGGTGACACATGGAGCTGACGAATACTAATCGATCGAGGACTTAACCAAAAAAAGTTTGAAGCATTCAATGAACCGTTTATCCAGTTTTGAAAGAACAATCCTTTCAATAAAAAAGAGCTTCAAGACACAGTTATACGCCGTGTATTGAAAGCCGAAAATAGTCTAGTGATGATGGCAAAGAGGTCACACCCGTTCCCATACCGAACACGGAAG
>NZ_JAGXJV010000087.1:0-694 GCF_019091145.1 Lysinibacillus sp. GbtcB16 | reverse complement strand
GAATAAAGTGAATCTATTAGAGGAAATTCCACAGTATACAACTTTTAGAAAATCAATAAGCGGGATTTTTAAAGAAAAACAATATCGTATTGGAATAAGTAGAATTTTATCAAGAGTAAATGCTGATGTTATAGGTAGAATGAAAAAAATAACAGAACCTGGATATTACCAAATGCAATTAATGTGGAAGTATGCTTTGCCATTTCTTCCTAAAGAGGAGAAAGAGTACGATATAGCAATTAGTTATTTATGGCCACATTATTTTATAGCTGAAAAGATTAAGGCTAGAAAGAAAATTGCGTGGATTCATACAGATTATTCTAATCTAGAGTTAGATGTAAAGATGGACGTAAAAATGTGGAAAGAATTTGATCACATTGTGGCTGTATCTGAAGAGTGTAGAAATTCTTTTCTAAAAAAATATGGTGAATTAGAAAATAAGGTTGTTGTAATAGAAAATTTGACCTCACCAAATTTCATAAAAAAAATGTCAAAGGAAAATATAGAAAACCCTATGGTTCATGATAAAAGATTTAAAATTATCACAGTAGCTAGGCTATCATATGCAAAAGGAATAGACAATGCTGTCAAGTCTTTAAAAATATTAAAAGATAAAGGGTATGATAATATTGCTTGGTATGTAGTTGGGTATGGAGGAGATGAAGCAAAGATAAAAGATTTGATAAAAAGTTTG
>NZ_JAGXJV010000832.1:0-239 GCF_019091145.1 Lysinibacillus sp. GbtcB16 | reverse complement strand
CTTCAGGAGCAGCTGTTCGGTTCCGTTAACCGCGAGGAGCTGCTTGACACGTACGGAATCGTGGATTCCATGACCCTCCCGTGGAAGCGTGCACACCTTGTGCTGCAAGCGTTTGTGAAGCAGTTTCAGCCCGATCCGTTAAAGTAAGGACGCCCGCCTTGAAATGAATTTGTTATATGTTATAATAGAATGGTTATAATGAGCGTAACGTGAAAACTATGTCATCGTACATTTTTGGA
>NZ_JAGXJV010000831.1:0-239 GCF_019091145.1 Lysinibacillus sp. GbtcB16 | reverse complement strand
TTCTTGAAGAAAATATCACAAGTACACACCGAATGGCAGTAATCATAGGAAATTAAAATATGCTTGATAAAGTGCTTGCTGTTGTGTGATAGCAAGCCATGTCGATGGATTGGTTAAGCCAACACCACTGTCCTTTAAAATATCCTCGACAAACTGAAATAGTCGTAAATATGTATGCACTGCATCTGGCGATTGTACAGAGCAAGTATCCCTTGTAGATGGCAATGGCAGCACTACTA
>NZ_JAGXJV010000830.1:0-239 GCF_019091145.1 Lysinibacillus sp. GbtcB16 | reverse complement strand
TGCCTCACTTTTTGTCATGGGTGGTGATTGCTGGGGTTACCTTCTTCATGCTTTCCTCTGATGTTGGACTGGTCAACAAAGTCATTGTCAATGCAGGCGGACAACCCATTGCCTTCCTCTCCAACCCGAAGTTGTTCTGGTGGGTGCTGCTGCTGCAAAATACATGGAGGGAAATCGGCTGGGGAACCATTCTCTTCCTGGCAGCCATAACGCAAATCGACCCTGCCCAGTACGAAGCA
>NZ_JAGXJV010000829.1:0-239 GCF_019091145.1 Lysinibacillus sp. GbtcB16 | reverse complement strand
AAATTCACGCCCTTCCCTAACACTTTTCCCAACAGAATTTCATTCATACGAAATAAATGGTCATTCGGGCATTTGGAGCAAAGCCAAAGTATTGGCCAAAGTGTTAAGGTAGCGTCTATACCGAATATGACAGGCATAAACCACTCGGTATAGCCCTTCGCACTCAATTTTTGTGGCAATGACAGTATCCCTGTCCCAACCATAATACTTTGGGCCAAAAAAATGACGTGATAGCGATT
>NZ_JAGXJV010000828.1:0-239 GCF_019091145.1 Lysinibacillus sp. GbtcB16 | reverse complement strand
ATGATTAATAATGTTGCTTTTTTCCCAACAAATATTCGGCAGAAAGGATAGATGGCGATGAACAATCCAATGAGACCAATTATACTAAGCCTCGTGCCAGTCGCATTTGCTTCGCTTGTCGTAGCTGGTTGCCAGAAGTCATCTGCGCCTTCCCCACAGCCTACCATAGATCCAGCCATATCGATTCAGACGCCTAGCACGTCGCAACCGGCTTCGCCAGACGTTGTTGCGATGGAAAT
>NZ_JAGXJV010000827.1:0-239 GCF_019091145.1 Lysinibacillus sp. GbtcB16 | reverse complement strand
ATGTTGCAGACGTCATCTATGCCGGTGCCCATGCACGCTTGCAGGGTATCTATAATGTGTCCACAAATGAAGCATGGTCACTACATCAAGTTATTTTGCTACTACAGCATTTAAATCATCCACTTGAAATTCAATATGCCCCCGCGCGAGAAGGAGAAATTGAACATTCATTTTTAAATAATGACAAATTAGCAAATGCAATTGGTTGGAGACCCAAAAGCTCTTTTGCAGAGGGAATA
>NZ_JAGXJV010000826.1:0-239 GCF_019091145.1 Lysinibacillus sp. GbtcB16 | reverse complement strand
CCAAGGCTTTTCCATGACAAAACGCGACCTGGAGAGCCTATGAGTGTTGAACTGACTACACATGTTCTAGACATTAGCCAAGGACGGCCGGCCAAGAATGTGCGCATAGATTTGTACCGGCTGGAGGACGGCCATACGGAACTGCTTCGTACAGAGCGAACCAATGCTGACGGCCGTTTGTCGGGACCGATGCTAAGCGGGGAATCCTTCAGGCCAGGGACGTATGAGCTGCTCTTCCA
>NZ_JAGXJV010000825.1:0-239 GCF_019091145.1 Lysinibacillus sp. GbtcB16 | reverse complement strand
AAACGGGTATGTATATCCATGCGTTTATCGCGATCCACATCGATCAGCACCGTGTTGTAAGGCATCGAAGAGCGCTGGTCGAGCGTCAATAACGTCGGCTCAGATAAGTAAGTATTAATGCCCAGATACGTATGCATGTCCGCGTACATCCACGGCTGCAATATGATCAGCTTACCCTCGGTATAGGCCGGCTTCTGATCTTCAATGATCTGCTCGATGGTCAGCCGCTGGGCGTCGGT
>NZ_JAGXJV010000824.1:0-240 GCF_019091145.1 Lysinibacillus sp. GbtcB16 | reverse complement strand
CGTCGTACGCGGTCAGGGCCTGTACCGCAGACTCGCCGCGCTGCCGGACCAGGACACGGGACGCCCGGACCCGCGGCACCGCGTCATACGCCTGAAGGAGAGTCCACCACGACCGTCACGCGGCACGCCCCCCGCCCGGTTCGCCCGCCCCGTGCCACGGCCGCGCCAGCCCCACCAACGCAACTCCCGCCGCTGCCACGGCGATCAGCATGATGAGTGCCATCGGCAGGGAGCTGTCCT
>NZ_JAGXJV010000086.1:0-699 GCF_019091145.1 Lysinibacillus sp. GbtcB16 | reverse complement strand
AAAGAAACATATAAATTAGAACAGAAATTACAGGAATATTTAGCGAATGATAATCTTTTTGTAATATTTTTAAAAGGTCAAATGTATATAGAGCAGATGATTAGTGAGATATTAAACAAATTCGGTAAATATAAAAAAAGGATGGATTTTCATAATAAATTAAAAGCTCTAAAAAAATTGGAAAAACTACCTACAGATATTATTAATGTTCTATTTGAAATAAAAAAAGTAAGAAACAGTTTGGCACATGAATTTGACCGTGATATAAGCATCGATGATATAAACAGTATTTATAAAAAGTTATCTTCTAGCAATCAAAAAGAGGTTAAAAATATGTTTAAAGATATTAAGGGGAGAAAAGAAAAATTAATTAATATATTTATATTTATTTTGAAAGTATTATTTAAAGTTAAAATGTCCTCGAAGCATAATTAATGTTTTAACAAGACCCTGTATTTTATCTTTGTCTTGTGAGGAACGAAAAAAGTAGCAAAAGGACTAGGAAAGTATACATGGAACAGTTATTTACTTTACTCAAAATTAATGTCATTCCATGTGAGGCCAAAAAATTTTTTTTGAGAACTCTGTGTACTATTAAAACTTTTGGTCTTAAAAGATTGGAAAAAGAAAAATATGGTGTTATTTATAGTACAATGAATACTGTAAATAAACTTAATTTTGCCTTGTGCGGAACGGATA
>NZ_JAGXJV010000823.1:0-240 GCF_019091145.1 Lysinibacillus sp. GbtcB16 | reverse complement strand
ATCGGCTCATATTCGCCGAATAAGCGCCGTGGTGACCGTTAGCCGGAGCCAAAGTGCCGCTCAGCAGTCTAACGGACACAGCGGCCGCTAAAGCCGAGAAAACCGACTCGTTTCGGCTCTAACGGACACAGCGGACGTTATTTGCCGATTCTACGGCAAAATCATGACAAAAACCGGAAATAGCCGCGCCCATGTCCGTTACAAATTCAAATCGGCTCATATTCGCCGGATAAGCGCCGT
>NZ_JAGXJV010000822.1:0-240 GCF_019091145.1 Lysinibacillus sp. GbtcB16 | reverse complement strand
CACAGCCTGCCACACACTCTCCTGTATTTCGGTCTATTTCGCAAATGAAATCGCTTACTTCTTTGAAAATATGGTTTTATTTGTCTGGAAAACGAACCATTTCACTTTTTTTGCCCCTAAAAGCAGCGAATAAAGAGGAATTTCGATATTTATGACGAATTACAGTGACTAGCATCAAAAAACCAAATATTTCATGCCGAATTCCTCATGATTCGTGAGGAAACGGGGGAACCACTCCGG
>NZ_JAGXJV010000821.1:0-240 GCF_019091145.1 Lysinibacillus sp. GbtcB16 | reverse complement strand
ATTACATCTATCTATACGGAACTCCTCCGTTAGCGCAACATTCTACTAAATAAACTAAGCCCTTATTTTCTTTCTGCAATATAATCTGCCCCTTCTATCTTCTCTAATGCCTAATCCACTGACAATCTCCTTGCTCCCCATTAAAATGCTATCTTGACTACAGCAAGAGATCGGCAACCGCTCCCCCTTGCGCTGCGCTACCTCCTCTCTATCAAATGTAAATGATTATTTGCCTTTCAA
>NZ_JAGXJV010000820.1:0-240 GCF_019091145.1 Lysinibacillus sp. GbtcB16 | reverse complement strand
TTTAAATCCCACCTTTTTTAATTTCTTTTAAGAAAATCGTTATTGCCTGTTGTAAGAGTGGTTCTAATGATTTCAAATTTTGATGATTGGTAAGCTGTCATAATCCACCTAGCCATGTGCCAAGTAAGACGGTCCATATATCTACTTTGTCATCAACGAATTCGTTTTGGTCGATACCCTCTTGTTGAATTGCACGATAAGCATTCATTGGTGAAATAGCTAAATTGAATAGTTGCTGTA
>NZ_JAGXJV010000819.1:0-240 GCF_019091145.1 Lysinibacillus sp. GbtcB16 | reverse complement strand
CGCTGACATGAAAGGAAGAGGAGGATTGGATATTAAGCCCGCTATATTGGGTGAAGTAAATGTTATTCAAGGTGCTGCACAGACAAGTTCCGAGGAAACACCAAGAGTTTTTGGAAGAATGGCGGGTATAACGAGATTTTTATATGTAAATTTACCAAGCAATGAAATTGCAGGCTATGTTGTATTTCTTCTTTTATTTGCACTTTCTGCCATTGACTATAAGCTAGGCTTTGCCAAGAA
>NZ_JAGXJV010000818.1:0-240 GCF_019091145.1 Lysinibacillus sp. GbtcB16 | reverse complement strand
GATTCCTCGATTCGGTCGGCAGCCTGAAGCAGCATCTCTTCGTTGATATCGAACCTGTATTCTTCCCAGCTGCACCAGCCCAAATAGCGGAAAGGCTCCGGATAATGCTTCTGCTCCCGCAGTCTGGTCGTCCCGCCGATGCGTTGATCCGTGACGGCGGTTTCCCATACTTCACGGCAAGCTGTATACGGGTCTGAGCTGACACTCCATGCAAGCAAGGAGATATCCTCATGAACAATC
>NZ_JAGXJV010000817.1:0-240 GCF_019091145.1 Lysinibacillus sp. GbtcB16 | reverse complement strand
TCCTTTGGGGCGGGCGCGTTTATCAAGGTTGATAACAGGAAGTGCAGAAATAGAATAGCCTGCACTCTCTTGTCAACGAACGAAAACGCTTGTCAAGATTACGGCGAAGTATGACAAGTGCAATCACATAAATCCACTATGAACCTATTAATTCTTTCTAGTAATAATTCTCCATGAAAGCCA
Source organism: Lysinibacillus sp. GbtcB16 (assembly GCF_019091145.1). Classification (NCBI taxonomy): domain Bacteria; kingdom Bacillati; phylum Bacillota; class Bacilli; order Caryophanales; family Bacillaceae; genus Lysinibacillus; species Lysinibacillus sp. GbtcB16. Next base: position 57 of record NZ_JAGXJV010000817.1, on the reverse strand, counting down.
ATTTTCCTGCTTTTCAAGATTGTGAAACTTCCTTGAAACTTCAGTCCGATTGTTTCA
>NZ_JAGXJV010000816.1:0-240 GCF_019091145.1 Lysinibacillus sp. GbtcB16 | reverse complement strand
ACCAGTCGCCGAAATTCGGCGCCGCCCAGCAGGTTTATTTCGTTCAAGGAACTCCTTCCACGGACGGAACCAGCTCGCTCATCGGCGTGATTCATCAGGATATTCTGAGTCATGTCACTGATCATCAAATGAAAAATTTGCGGCTTGAGCCTTATCCGAATGAAAACCGGTGGAAGGTGGAATCGGTCGATACCGACACCTTGAAAGATAAAGTCGTTGATCATCCGGAGGATAACCAAG
>NZ_JAGXJV010000815.1:0-240 GCF_019091145.1 Lysinibacillus sp. GbtcB16 | reverse complement strand
CACTGTATCACACACCAAACGAGCAATATCCGGAAAATCAACTGGCTGCTCAGAGTGGCAACCATGATCTATGATCGTGCAACCTAATACCTCCAAAGCCTTACGGACAACCGCTTTCATCGAATAGCCGCAATGATCGTTACCTAATGCAATATTCACGACTTATATCCCATTCCCTTCTGCTTTTTGATTGACTCAATCATTTGCTTCGTATTTAGTCGATAACACCATTATTTAAAA
>NZ_JAGXJV010000085.1:0-714 GCF_019091145.1 Lysinibacillus sp. GbtcB16 | reverse complement strand
ATTGTAATTTTTAAAACGTTGTAATTTTTAAAGTATTGTTTTTTTAATAACTTGTTTTTTTTAAAAGTATTGTATTTTTTTATATTCTTATTATATACAAGAAAATTAAAAAGATGCAATATTTTTTTGTTTATTTTTGTGTGAATTTATTATAGTAGCTCATAATTTTATTTTCAGCAAAGTAATTATTAATTTTATGTATTGGCTTTGGATCTTGGAAATACTTCTCAAACTCTGGTGTAATAATACCTATATGTTCTCTATTTGAGGATCCGATTGTATACTTATGTATTACAATATCGCCCTCTTTTTCCAATAAACTCAGCAATCTTATGACTTCATATTCAAATATTTTATGCCACTTTACTGTGTTCTCTACATATCTTTCTAGTGAAATACACGGTGGAACTTTCCCTTGATCAATAAAATCTTTTTGTATATAGTTACTTAAATTATTTTTTATTTCCTCTTTTAACCCATTTACCTCATCAATTTTTATTTCTAAAATATCGTCAATAAAAAAGTGTTGATTTGGACACGCTAATAAAACTTCATCATAATTACTTTTGAATAAGACTAAAGATACATTATCTTTTACTTTTCTCGCTGTTTTAATTAATGGAGTCATATCTTTATCATTTGAAATTATGATTATACAATCTAAATTTTTGTTACTATAAACTTGTTCTAGAACATCTGCTGTAATTTGGATAT
>NZ_JAGXJV010000814.1:0-240 GCF_019091145.1 Lysinibacillus sp. GbtcB16 | reverse complement strand
ATTCCACTCAAAGGGGTGTCCGAGTTTGTCTGCCAAAGCAACTGAGATGAATAAGAAGCCTACCGTGTATAAGCACCAAGTGATTCACAATGTTTCGGTTCAAAATGTACAAATCCAAGATACGTTCTGGGAACCGAAATTGAAGGTGCTTCGAGAAGTAACCGCTTACGATGTGCTGAATAAATTCGAGAACGACGGCGCTCTTCGGAATTTTGACTTTGTAGCAGAGGGAGCGGATGG
>NZ_JAGXJV010000813.1:0-240 GCF_019091145.1 Lysinibacillus sp. GbtcB16 | reverse complement strand
GACGTCACTATTTCTTGAACCGCTTTATTACCTTGCTTGTTCTATCGATCTACCCCCTTACTTGTTTATGAATTAAGTGCACAACTACGATGCAGGGAAGTTAATCAATTATATCATAGAGTGCGAACCCACCTCTTCTGTAAGAAAGTAACATCACTTCGAGGAGAATAACCTAATTCCGAAACTCACTGTTGACTTTAAGAAGAACTCAGTGGGCTAAACCTAGGAAGGATGCGATGC
>NZ_JAGXJV010000812.1:0-240 GCF_019091145.1 Lysinibacillus sp. GbtcB16 | reverse complement strand
AAGTCATTCAAAATGTTGCAAAGGAAAACCATGCAAACTTATACGAACTTAGCAAGCATTTTACAGCGTTACATAAACAGTCTAATGAAGATGGGGAACAGTTTGATTTTACTTGTCCTTTTTCCGCATTTGAAGATTTGCAAATCTCAATGAAAGGCATTCATCAAGTAGGAAATGCAGCGTTAGCAATTATGGCAGTAATGTATGTAAAAACATATTTATCATTTTTAATTGAAGAAG
>NZ_JAGXJV010000811.1:0-240 GCF_019091145.1 Lysinibacillus sp. GbtcB16 | reverse complement strand
CGTGGAACATCTGGAGTAATAGGAGCACGAGATAGCAAAAAATGCGAATATGTGGAACAAAGGAGCATGAGATAACAAAATTGCGAATACGGAACATTGGAGAACAGATGCACGAATATGCGGGAATACGTCGAACCTGAGTACCGGGAGCAGAGATGCGCCTTAATATGTGAATACTTTGGAACAAAGAAACGCTGGAATACGCGAATTGTGGAACACCGGAGCACCGAGAACACAGAG
>NZ_JAGXJV010000810.1:0-241 GCF_019091145.1 Lysinibacillus sp. GbtcB16 | reverse complement strand
CTGTATGCTTTCATAAAACTGTGGACTTTCTTCATATCGGAATAGTGCCATCTTTGAAGCACCAAAATACTCAAATCTGTTACAGTGATGCTCAGCAGTGTTTGTGCATAGGGATTTCACAGTGCTGTGATAGTTGACGTTTCGCACCGCTTGACGCGGTCTCTGCGGCTGCAAAAACGTATAAAAAAACTATCCAAAATAAGTCATTTTTAGCTGCGCGAGCAAGGTTCACTCTGATACG
>NZ_JAGXJV010000809.1:0-241 GCF_019091145.1 Lysinibacillus sp. GbtcB16 | reverse complement strand
CTAGGAGATAAAACTCTGAATTGATAGAAACATGTGAAATTATAAATGTAAGAAGCAATCAAGACAAACCTTACTGAAATTGAAACCATGAAATAAAAATGATTTTCAATAGATTAAAAAAAAAACCTATATAGATTCATTAATCTATCATTTTTAAAAAAATCGATAATGTAGAGATTGGAAAATTTTAAAGAGAAATACATTTCCTGTTTATTTCACACGAGTATGCCTTTGTCATTTA
>NZ_JAGXJV010000808.1:0-241 GCF_019091145.1 Lysinibacillus sp. GbtcB16 | reverse complement strand
TACACTGAAGTTCACATGCCGCAACTTAGTACATCTCTTTTAATTCTATTTTCTGTAGTATCTACAATCATTCGATCTAAGTCACGTGCTCGCTAAATCTGGCTCTTGCTACTCCTGAAAATATCAGTATTCCTTTCGGAAGTGCACATATAATACTTCCATTCAACAGGCTTCCAAGCTTTTTGTAGATACCACAGAAATTGCAGATTAGCGTCATATTGAGCTATAAGAGTAAAGCGCT
>NZ_JAGXJV010000807.1:0-241 GCF_019091145.1 Lysinibacillus sp. GbtcB16 | reverse complement strand
TTAATTTAAACAAAACCTGTCAAAACTCTAATATAACAAGTTGTGATTCTTCATAGGAGAAACAGGTTGAGACAACACCGATAACATGTGGAGTGGAGATGAGGAAGAGAGTGAGATGCGGGAGGCTAGGGCCAGGTCTCTTCTCACTTGTTCAAAGACAGCACCAACGAGGAAAGCAAGGAATGGAGGAAAAAGCTAGAGGAAGAAGACAATAATCAAAAGGCATGTTCCTTCCCCCTTT
>NZ_JAGXJV010000806.1:0-241 GCF_019091145.1 Lysinibacillus sp. GbtcB16 | reverse complement strand
GCTTCCGCCAAATCCTCATAGAATAGTTGGTCAAGAGCATTTATGGCCTCTTTTATCTCTTACTTTGTGACCCGCAAGCTCACAGGCATATATCCGTCCCACCGTACTGTATAGGCACGTAACGCTACGTCTCCCTGTGTCTTGACTTCCGCTAGCACCTGTCTTACAACTGTTACCTGTTCCTCATATCCTCCTTCTAGTGGTCTTCTTAAGGAAATACCCTTTGCTAGTTTTGTTATTT
>NZ_JAGXJV010000805.1:0-241 GCF_019091145.1 Lysinibacillus sp. GbtcB16 | reverse complement strand
CGGGCATCCCCAATTATCTCTTCGAGTTCTTCATAGCGCTGCTGTACCTCTACGATTCGCGGAGCGGAGGCATTATTGGGAAACATCCGTGACAAGGAGAAGACGATCTCACCGGACTTGAACCATTGATCCCGATGCGGCGGATTGAGCTGCAAATCGCCTCCCTTCTGTATGGTTGGGGGAATCCAGTCCATCTCGCTCATCCGTTCCTTACGCCGGTCAACAGGATCGATCTTCAAGC
>NZ_JAGXJV010000084.1:0-719 GCF_019091145.1 Lysinibacillus sp. GbtcB16 | reverse complement strand
TTAGCCAATAAATTTAAATATATTGCCTTTTCTACAAATGACATAACTGACAAATACGGTTCATATATTGTCGTAGTGGATTTGAAAGAAGAAAGGGTGAAAGCGTGGGCAACCGAATAGTTAAATGGCTCGTCTTATTTTGTACGATATTACTTCTGTCGGCATGTGGTACAGCCTCACAGGAAAAAGTGTTGAAGAAAGTGAATGGTAAATGGGGAGAGACAAATGGCTATGAATTAAATGCTACGATGGAGATCAAATCTGGTGGGGAGCCTAGAAATTATAATGTAACAGTATGGCATACTAAACCTGATTTCTATCGTGTAGAAGTTATGGAAAGTGGAAAAGATGTTTCTCAAATGATTGTGCGTAATGCGGATGGCGTATTTGTTGTAACACCAACATTAAACAAAATGTATAAATTCCAAAGTGATTGGCCTAAGAAGAATAGTCAAGCATATCTAATAGGAGCTCTTGCAGAAGATTTAGCAGAAGATAAAAATCTTGTCATGAAAGAGGAAGAGAAAGCATATATATTTGAAGCGGCTACTAGAAATAGCTATAAAAATAGTATGCCTCATCAGGTGATTACAGTAGATAAGAAAACTTTACTACCAACCTCTGTTGTCATTATGAATGATGTGAAAGAAGAACAAATTCGAATTACATTTAAGAAAATTAAACTAGGTGTGCAGCATGCTGCCAAAGAGAATGCAGTT
>NZ_JAGXJV010000804.1:0-241 GCF_019091145.1 Lysinibacillus sp. GbtcB16 | reverse complement strand
TTGCCTGTGCCTTCAATGCCTCCTTTTTAAAAGAAACAGGCCTTTCTGCCGCTACTACCCCGGTTATATACGTCTCTAAAGGGATTTTATCCTTTTGTCCCTCCACTTCTATAAATAGTTCACAAGCTTTTTCATCCGCTGGTGGAGGTTGCACTTCCTCCCGTCTTTCGCTTACCCCTAAAACAGGGAGCACATATAACGCTCCCAAAAAACAAAGGACACCTATACTAATCATCCATTT
>NZ_JAGXJV010000803.1:0-241 GCF_019091145.1 Lysinibacillus sp. GbtcB16 | reverse complement strand
CGCATATTAAGCCGATGCTCGATGGTGCCTCCGACGGAGCCTTCCTCATCACAGACCAAGCGCTGCCGCAAGTCGTAGCACAGAAGCTGTTCGAGGCGCAAGACAAGGTGGCACTTGGCGAATGGACGCCTCAGCAAGCGGCGCAAGAAATGGAAAAGGCAGCTGCCGATTATAAAAGCAAGATGAAGAAATAGGTATTTCTTACAGCTAAGCACCGGAGCGACTAGTCGATAGTCGCTCC
>NZ_JAGXJV010000802.1:0-241 GCF_019091145.1 Lysinibacillus sp. GbtcB16 | reverse complement strand
GTAACGCTTCTCGTCACGATGGGTTTCGATTATGTAACCCGGATGAATCATCAGAATCCTGAGACACCTTCCCAATCGTCAGCAGCCCCCCAGCTTCATGCCCAGCCGATAACAAACAATAGCTTGCCGATAGATCCCCAGGATCCAACGGATACAGACGTGGCCCCGGTCATTCCGGTAGAAGCCGCATCGTCATCGCCCCCCGCTATCCCGATCGAGGAGAAGGCTGAGCCAGCCGTCA
>NZ_JAGXJV010000801.1:0-241 GCF_019091145.1 Lysinibacillus sp. GbtcB16 | reverse complement strand
AATAAACATGCCGTTCCAGAAGGCGCGGAGCAGCCCTCCCTGTTCAATTACTTCTTTATAATTGGAAAACATCCACTGTTTTGGTAGTTTTAATGAGAAATCCAGTACCTCCGAGCTTGTTTTGAAAGAACCGAGCAGCATAATAAGCAATGGCGCAATGATCGCCAGTGCAAGGATCAGCATGATGGCCTCCACAACGATCGCCTTCCAATCGATTTTACGAGCAGAAATCATTATTCCT
>NZ_JAGXJV010000800.1:0-241 GCF_019091145.1 Lysinibacillus sp. GbtcB16 | reverse complement strand
ATCTAGTTTCGAATGATCCGTACAAAGTTAAGGGAACAATCACCGAGTTTGATTCGGTCTTCGTAAAAGCCGATCAGCCGGTAAAGGTGAAAGCCAAAGTATTATCAAGTGAGATGTGGGAAGGAAAGGTTGAGACGATCAAGTTAAGTCCAACTCAAGGCGGCATAAATTCAGGGCTTGAAAAGAAGGAAGCCGTAACCTCATATCCGTTCGTAGTGGCACTCACGGATAAACATAAAGG
>NZ_JAGXJV010000799.1:0-241 GCF_019091145.1 Lysinibacillus sp. GbtcB16 | reverse complement strand
AATTCTTCTCTCACGTGCTGCTCAGACATCGTTCTTTCAACTCCTTGCTGAATGGTTGGCAATGACTTGCTTAAAGGTATGATAGGCTTCCTGCCACTGATCTTCATCCTTGGACGCATACCGGTCAGGCGGGAAAGAATCTCGCACGGCCTGACGGATTTGATCGAGCGAAGCGACCTCTCCTTGCGCTTTGACCTGCATCATGATATTGCCGATGGCGGTCGCCTCGACAGGTGCGGCG
>NZ_JAGXJV010000798.1:0-241 GCF_019091145.1 Lysinibacillus sp. GbtcB16 | reverse complement strand
AAGGAGGCGAAGAACATGAGCAAAACGTTTATCATCGAAGCCGTCATGCTCGCGGTGCACGGACAACTCATGGTACCGGGCCAACCGGTTACTTATGTGATTCCCTATACGAGTATCCAAGAGCTCTACGAGCTTCAAGCTGGCACGGATCCCATTATGCTGGAGGAAGAAGACGATGGATTCGTCAAAGAGGTGATTGGCGAGCTGATCGCATTTTTTGAGGAATCGTTTAATAAGAAAA
>NZ_JAGXJV010000797.1:0-241 GCF_019091145.1 Lysinibacillus sp. GbtcB16 | reverse complement strand
AAGTGGTTCAACTTCTTTAATAAACATTTCTTTTCCACCCCACACGATCTTAGATTTTTCTTTAAATACATGATTAGCAGGAGAAGAGTTGACTGAATCATGGAAAAGTATTGCTTGAAAAGTTACGCTATCACCTGTTGAAGTGTTATATAACTTTTCATTCGGTTGCACTCTTACCCTTTTTAGAGTGATTGGTGGGGCAAATGAGGAAGCGGAACCTCCCCATGTCTCGTCTTCACCA
>NZ_JAGXJV010000796.1:0-241 GCF_019091145.1 Lysinibacillus sp. GbtcB16 | reverse complement strand
ACGGCCTGCAAGGCAATTATATCAGAAGTTCGGCTTTGTGCCTCTAGTAGAGTCGATACCAAAAGGATCTGAGGGTGGTAGCCGGCAAAAATTCAAATTAGAAATAACTTAATTAATGAATTAAGCAGATGAACGATACCAATATTGAAAGGAATCCCCTATCTTTTGTCGAATCCAAAGAGTAAAGCGCTTAACCCTGGATCGTATCACCATTAAGGGGACGGTGACAGCGGATAGGTAA
>NZ_JAGXJV010000795.1:0-241 GCF_019091145.1 Lysinibacillus sp. GbtcB16 | reverse complement strand
CTTGCGTAGGATCATCGCCAGATTCTCCATGAATTCCGCCGTCTATAGTCAGCTTGGATTTAACGCCGTAGATCGTAATGGGTTGCTTCGAATACAAGAAAGCACGAATGAACGCACTCTCATTGTCACCTAGAATGATTCGCCCCGTGGACATGATGATTAATGGACTGGAATCCTCCGAGCTCCGATTGAGCGCCTTCATTTCATTCAGTCCAACATCACCCTCAACGAAGATCGTTCC
>NZ_JAGXJV010000083.1:0-724 GCF_019091145.1 Lysinibacillus sp. GbtcB16 | reverse complement strand
ATTTTTGAAATTCTTTTTCCTGTTGATAAGTTTTTATTGCCCTTTATTTTGTTATAATTAAGAATGTGCAGTGACCTTTTAAGGTGTTTCCGTCCATAATTGGATTGGGGCTAATATTAATCCTTAGACCTCTTATAAGTAAGTGGGGCACTCCACTATTTGTGGATAGAGGGCCTGCACACTCTAAATAAATATAATTATCTAATTATTGTTTATTTTAAGTATAATCCTAATTATAGAATACTGGAATATATATCCTAAATACAAGCATAAAAAAGACTCCCTTACTAAAAGGAGCCTTTTTTCTATGTATGCCAATGCTCCAAAAGTTTGATAAGAGTTACTGCTCGAAAGCACTCCCACATTATTTCCAGAGATGCACTGGCAACATCATTATATTTCATATAACATTGTATCGTCTACTTCTTTTCTAAATAGTTGATTATTTTGGTTTGATTAAAAGCTAGTATTTGGTCCGTTATTCTTGTTTCTAAGGTCCTCGATACTGCGCATCTGCGGATACGCCTCCCGCTATGGGCTATAATACTCTTATGCATAATTCCTGTATAGAGATAATAAAGTCGTTTAATTATATTCTTAAAAACAAAGTAACCATTTATCTGTACGCTGATAGATGGTTACTAAAAATGTTTAAAAGGTTAGATTTTCTTTCGCTTTACGATTTTTTAAGAATATTAAAGTTGTTTAATTTCGGAAGGCGAAT
>NZ_JAGXJV010000794.1:0-241 GCF_019091145.1 Lysinibacillus sp. GbtcB16 | reverse complement strand
AACTCTTTTACACCATGAATGTGCTGGATCAAGCGATTCCTCAAGTACTCGCTGGGGGCATGGGGCATTCCTTCATCGTCCGGATACGGCAACTGGACAAAGCGGCCCAAAAAGTTTGGATCCGCCACGGCCTGGGCGACGAAAATACTTGGCTTCCGGTCTTCCAAGAAGCGCTTGCGACTTGCGATGGCGTTGATTGGGACCATGATCGCGCACGGCGCGCGGTAGAGGCGGCAATCTC
>NZ_JAGXJV010000793.1:0-242 GCF_019091145.1 Lysinibacillus sp. GbtcB16 | reverse complement strand
CGGCCGGTATTCTGCAACTGGAATCCAGATATAGTGTCCGTCCGTATCAATGCCCCCTGGATGGTACATCGTCCCTTCCCCGATCTGAATGTCGTGAAGAAGCTGACCTCTTTCATCCATCACATATAAGTGCCCAATGCCCTTGCCTTCCGTGCGGCTGTAGCCCTGATTGGCATTAGTGAAACTAACAGGTGCCTCCAGCAGCTCTACGGATGATAGGTAGAACAAGCCACTGCTGCGAA
>NZ_JAGXJV010000792.1:0-242 GCF_019091145.1 Lysinibacillus sp. GbtcB16 | reverse complement strand
GATGACAGGAAGGATATGACACTTAGAACTTTGGATGACCACTTGGAAGAAAACTCAAGTGTTGAGGACTGTGACGATGACTTGGCACTTCTAACAAGAAATTTTAAAAAATTCATTAAAAGAAACAAGTTTAAAAATGACACAAAAAATAAACTTGAACCCAAAAAGGACCAAGTCATTTGCTATGAGTGCAAAAAGCCGGGACACTACAAGAGTGATTGTCCCCAAATCAAAAAGAGAAC
>NZ_JAGXJV010000791.1:0-242 GCF_019091145.1 Lysinibacillus sp. GbtcB16 | reverse complement strand
ACCCGAGGTGCCGGTCGTGTCGATTGCCGGAGATGGCGGTTTCATGTTCGCAGCACAGGAACTCGCGACTGCCGCGCAATATGGCATCGACGTCATCACCCTCGTCTTCAACAACTCCGCCTTCGGCAACGTGAAGCGCGACCAGCAGCAGAATTTTGACGGCCGGCCCATCGGCGCGGACCTCAGGAATCCGGATTTCGGCAAGCTTGCCGCCGCCTTCCACGTGGATTTCGCCCGCGTTT
>NZ_JAGXJV010000790.1:0-242 GCF_019091145.1 Lysinibacillus sp. GbtcB16 | reverse complement strand
GATAGTTACCATCAAACAAAGATATGAAAGTTCAGGTAAAAAACTTCAGGAGTTTAAGATTCAACACTAATCATCTACAAAAAGCAATAATGATAGAAAGTTCTCTAGTAGCATTGTCGGATCTTTCTATCAAAGTCAAATTACTTACACAAAAGATGGATGACTTGATGTATTAGATTTGATCCCAAGAAAATATAATAATGAAAGATGATGGAGCTAAGAGCATCATAGTAAAGGAGAAA
>NZ_JAGXJV010000789.1:0-242 GCF_019091145.1 Lysinibacillus sp. GbtcB16 | reverse complement strand
ATACTATCTCCAAAGCATACTAACGTTTTCATTAAGCTACTCTCCTTTTACGTATGAAACAACTTTCCTTCTATTGCTTTTATATATCTTTCAGCAGAACGTTCAACTGCCTCATCTGCATTTTCTTTTACTACTCGATGAAAAGCATTGTATAAACGATTAAACTGTAACGGCTTCACTCGGTTCACCATTTCTTCCACTTTTCTCGCTGGTAATGGAATTAAGTTTGGATAGCTTTACAT
>NZ_JAGXJV010000788.1:0-242 GCF_019091145.1 Lysinibacillus sp. GbtcB16 | reverse complement strand
ATGAACTGTCCGATACATGGCTTGTCCGCATAATGGAAAAGCTCCGTTACCGGAAAGTGTATATAATATATATCCTATATTATATACTATATACACCTATGTTAACATAAAAATGATTCCTAATTATTTGATATTAAGTGTATAACGTAGTGCTGACAAGGTATGAAAGCGTATAAAATATTTTGTTCCAGTTAGAAATGTATATACATATAAAGAAAAAAAGGAAAAAATGAACAAATTCA
>NZ_JAGXJV010000787.1:0-242 GCF_019091145.1 Lysinibacillus sp. GbtcB16 | reverse complement strand
CATAGTCATCGAACTTGTCGATCGGCTCTTTGCCCATCACGAACTTCACGAACATTTCTTCCTTGTAGCTCGCAATCGCTGTATTTAATTTGGCCAGCTCCTTGCTTTCTTCGGCTGTCGGCGTCAAGAAGAGCGGCATCACATGCTTGGCGGCATCCGTCTGTTCCCAGATCTTGATCGCTTCATCCTGCTCCTTGAACGTGTTGAAGCTCTTCCGGCTATCGCCCAGGAACGGACCGTTC
>NZ_JAGXJV010000786.1:0-242 GCF_019091145.1 Lysinibacillus sp. GbtcB16 | reverse complement strand
ACCATTTCGCGCAAAGATTCGGATTGGTGTAGGCATTAACGTCGATACGCCTGTCCAGTTGAAAGAATCGTACGAAAGTGCGCTTCATGCCTATCGCTATGGTTTTCTGCACAATTTAGACAGAGTCACCTTCTATGAGCGAATACCGAATGATTTGCAGGTTGAGAGGGATGGCACGCTCTATCTGGATACCTCTTATTTAATCAAATGTATGGAAGCGGAATGGGAGGCTGAGGCAGCAG
>NZ_JAGXJV010000082.1:0-727 GCF_019091145.1 Lysinibacillus sp. GbtcB16 | reverse complement strand
GAAAATGATCCATTAATAATAAGAAGTAAATATAAAAAATATGGAGACACATTAGTCGAAACAACTATTACAAACCCAATTCCAATACATAAACGAGCAATATCTGCAATAATCATAAGTAAACGTCGGGAAAATCTGTCAATAATCGGACTGAAAACCATTGAAACAACTATTGTAGGCAGAATTGAACAAATAAATAATAAACTTATATGTGTAGCGTCTCCTGTTAATTTATAAATTAAACCAATTGTCGCAACTGTGCGGAACCAGTCTCCAAAGGCTGATAAATTTTGTCCAAATAGTAATAGTAGGAAATTCTTGTCCCTCCACAATACATATTTATCAACTTTATTTGTATTCACTAAACTTCCACTCCAACTGGTTCGTACCAATTCAATTGTTTCTGTAGTCCATTTACACTTTTATCAAAATATACTTTTTCGTTTGCAGGAATTAAATCTACTAGTATAGCAGGATACCAAGGTTTTGCTTCCTCTTTCAAAATATAACAATCTTTCTCTTCAATGACTACCTCTAAGTGTACGAGAGAATTTAATTTAGCAATTATTTTATCTTTTTCTGGCATTTCCTCTATATAATGTTTCTCTAATCTCATTGTTTTCGGGAAAAATATAAATCTTCTATCATACGCATGATATAAACGTGATTTTGCAACGGCTAATCCTTGCTCCTTGATTTGTTCTATATATTTTTGTGTGTTCCCCTC
>NZ_JAGXJV010000785.1:0-242 GCF_019091145.1 Lysinibacillus sp. GbtcB16 | reverse complement strand
ATAAATAGTTAATTTCAGAAAAAAAAAATTATCATTCGATAACTAATGAAAATAAACAGTTGATTTAAAAAATATAAGAATGTAATTTATTTGGAAAGAGTTATGATGAAGATAGAACTTCTCTCGAAGATCTATGACCATTAGATGCCAATAGTCTTTGTTAAAAAGTGCGACAAAAATATATCTTATCGAGCCATATATGTAAAAATTTTCACCATTTACCTATAATCTACTCTTTCTAA
>NZ_JAGXJV010000784.1:0-242 GCF_019091145.1 Lysinibacillus sp. GbtcB16 | reverse complement strand
ACAATATAATAGAGAATACTTTGTTTCACTTTCTAGTATGAATAGGAAGCTGTTATTCTTTATTATATAAGAGAAAGGAATTGAAAGCTTGAAGCGATGTATTCGTATTTTCTTATTCATTATAATAATGTCGATAATTTGGTTTACTTTACAAGAGACAATAGAAGTTACGCTCAATTATCAAATTTATGATTTGTTAATTGGAGCTGTATGTTTTACAATTGTGTACCTGTTCTATGATA
>NZ_JAGXJV010000783.1:0-242 GCF_019091145.1 Lysinibacillus sp. GbtcB16 | reverse complement strand
GAAATTTATAAATGCAAGACTATGGGGGAGGAATTCGGAGTGGAAGTTTCCAAGAAATCATTTGTTTCACTATGCTTAAGCTTATGTTTGGTGTTCAGCTTGCTCTCGGGGCTGCTGGTCAATCCTGCGTCTGCGAAAACGGTTCGTGTTGCTGTTGTTGCTTCGTTATCCGGTGATGTGACCGTGAAGAAAGGCGGAGGCTCCAAAACGTATGATGCTTACGAAAGTATGAGCTTAAATCA
>NZ_JAGXJV010000782.1:0-242 GCF_019091145.1 Lysinibacillus sp. GbtcB16 | reverse complement strand
CCGTAGATGCAAAAAAAGTGCGCGAGTCTATTAAAAGGGACCTTAACTATTTACCGGCATTCGACCGCCTTGCCTATTGGAGTCAAATTGCGGATATCCATATCCTCAGCAATCATCGAATCGAGTGGTTATCGGAATTATTGGAACCAATCGTTCCGTTCGTTAACAGCATTACGATTTCAAGTGAAATCGGACTCTGCAAGCCAAATCCAGATGTTTATCAAGCTGTTCAATCTAAATTA
>NZ_JAGXJV010000781.1:0-242 GCF_019091145.1 Lysinibacillus sp. GbtcB16 | reverse complement strand
ATTTTACAAGAAGATGACTATACACTGGTGACGATTACACCACCATCTGCTGAAAATGTACAAGAAGATGACACAGTGGACGATACGCCTGAAGTGATTGAAGCGACAGGACAAAATACGTCTGAGCCAGAAGCATAGCGTGAAACAAGGAGCCATTTCCAAACATGGCACCTTGTTATTTCCCTAAAAAAAGACAATGCATTCTTTGCATTGTCAGAAAGCTTAAATGACGGCGCTTTTCA
>NZ_JAGXJV010000780.1:0-243 GCF_019091145.1 Lysinibacillus sp. GbtcB16 | reverse complement strand
CAGTCAGCCCCTTTTCCATCAATGCAAGCAGATACGTTTTCGGTAAGATGGACAGGGAAGCTCGTGCCTGCCTATACGGAAACTTACCAGATATCAACCATTAGCGATGCTGGTGTTAGAGTTTGGGTGAACGGCAAGCTGGTTCTTGACAGTTGGGTGAATCAAAGCTGGACGGAGAGAACGGGAACGATTGCGCTGACCGCTGGCGTGCCTGTTGATCTGAAGGTCGAGTACTATGATACT
>NZ_JAGXJV010000779.1:0-243 GCF_019091145.1 Lysinibacillus sp. GbtcB16 | reverse complement strand
TCCTCTTCCTTCCTCTTTCTCTACTGCCTCCTCTTCCTTCCTCTTCCTCTTTGTATCTCCTCCTTCCTCCTCTTCCTCCACTGTCATATGTTTCTTTGGTATGTAACGGTGTACTATTCTGGGTCCTTTAATAAAGATTTTCTAGCTAAGTGTTTATGATTATGTATATTTGTCGTTTCAAATTTCAACACTTCATCAAATCAGAAGAATAGCATTTACTTCCCCTCCTGTTACAAAGGTAGA
>NZ_JAGXJV010000778.1:0-243 GCF_019091145.1 Lysinibacillus sp. GbtcB16 | reverse complement strand
ATATTCAATGCTCAAAGTATAGAAGCGCTTGAAATGACATCTGAGGAAGGACAAAAAACATTCCAATGTGTGCTTGGTTTAAGTGGTTTAAATCAGGTAATTATTTCTTCAGGAGATTTAAATAAACGTTATGATCAATGGATTAATCTGAATTCGCGTTAACGAATTTCTGAATTGGACACTCAAACTCAAACGAAAACGGGAGATAAGTTCAGAAATCAAGATGAAGTAGAGGAAATAATT
>NZ_JAGXJV010000777.1:0-243 GCF_019091145.1 Lysinibacillus sp. GbtcB16 | reverse complement strand
TATTATTTAGTCTATTATTATGGCGCGGGATTCGTATCGCATTAGGAGCGCCAGATTTATATGGTACGTTTTTAGCAGTAGGTATTGTGGCGATGATTGCGATTCAAGTAAAGATTAATGTTGGTGTTGTAACAGGACTGATGCCTGTTACGGGTATTACCTTGCCGTTTTTAAGTTATGGTGGATCAAGTTTGACATTAATGTTAATGGCAGTAGGTGTATTATTAAATATAAGTCGCCATT
>NZ_JAGXJV010000776.1:0-243 GCF_019091145.1 Lysinibacillus sp. GbtcB16 | reverse complement strand
AAGTTCCCATGAAACAATTCTATTTTTATAACATGTCTTTTTTGTTACAATGATAGTGTGGAAGGGGGCCTTTATATGGAATCACGCGAGTGGGAACGTATTGTTGATCATCTTCTTTCGCTAGTGCCTCTTTTTTATCGCAAATTTATGCTTCCTGGAGAATTTTCTTCTCAAAGACATATGCCGCCATCACATACACAAGTATTACTGCTTTTGCATGAAAACGGCACATTAGCAGTTTCC
>NZ_JAGXJV010000081.1:0-734 GCF_019091145.1 Lysinibacillus sp. GbtcB16 | reverse complement strand
CAGATGTTTGTTTAAAAAAAGACGGGGTTTTCATGATAATAGACGTCGCTGGATCTATAAATGGATATTACAAGCAAAATTACAAAAACAATATTTGAACCGCACTTTTAATCAAACTTTATTTCAAATCAGCATTTGATGGTTATAAAAAGTCACGTTACTTCGAATAAAGTTGTACCGTTTTAGAAAACAAATATTAAGAAAATGTGTCATATCAAGACTCATAAATATTTTGATTAAACCTTATTATAAAAGTGATATATTTAAAGAGTAGTCGTAAGTATACTTTCAATTTATGAGGAGATTTACAATGGAAAATAAAAATATTAATACGTTTGATGATTTAATTGAACAAATTAATGAAGTTGCAGGAGATATTCAACGAGAAAGAGGTAGCTTATTTGAAAAGTTAGTGTTGGCATATTTAAAAAATGAGCCAACTTACCAAAGATTATATAAAAATATTTGGACATTAACTGAAGTTCCAATTGAGTACGGTATTCCTAAAAAGGATACAGGTGTTGATTTAGTAGCTGAACAATTTAATGGAGATTTAGTAGCAATCCAAGCAAAATTTTATAAAAAGAAAATTGGTAAAGATGAAATTAATTCATTTGTTGCTGAAATGGGAAAAAGCTATTATCAACGAGGGTTAATTATTTCTACAGTAGATGATTGGAATAAAAATGCACGTGAAACAATAGAATACAACGAAAAAGGCATTGAAATTATTG
>NZ_JAGXJV010000775.1:0-243 GCF_019091145.1 Lysinibacillus sp. GbtcB16 | reverse complement strand
GGAATTCTTCACTGATGTACTTATAGCTTAGCTTCAAAGCCTCTCTTCTGGCTACAACTACTTATTAAACGACTCGTATACAAGTTTGGGCTGTAAACCTAGCTCATGACCTACCCTTGAAGACCCGCTTGTTGATTCTTATTGAACTCACTCCTACTGTCAACCTTAGCTTTGACTAATTTCGGTTATATTGGCAATAACCATACTTTCGAACAGGAACAGTAAACTCCCTTTTTTCCTTTA
>NZ_JAGXJV010000774.1:0-243 GCF_019091145.1 Lysinibacillus sp. GbtcB16 | reverse complement strand
TAATATATTTATCGTAGATAATGTACGGTTAGAGAAAAGTGCTAGCGGAATTAATGGTTCTGGAGATTTTTTCTCGATGAATAAGAAAATAATAAATGAAATAGCGGCAAAGATTAATAGGCCGATAATTGTCATGTCTCCCCAGTTTTGCTTACTGCTACCTGTTAATAATGCATATAGTAGAGCGATTGTACTTAATGAGAAGACTGTTGCACCAAGATAATCGATATGATGCTTAGCAGG
>NZ_JAGXJV010000773.1:0-243 GCF_019091145.1 Lysinibacillus sp. GbtcB16 | reverse complement strand
AAATTTCTACTTTGACTTCTTGACCAACTTCGTACTCTTCCACGTTCCCGTTGCGGCATTCACGAATGAAGCGCTTAGGAGCAGTGTTCGCTTTTGCTCCGTGACCTTGTTGTGGTTTGTTAGAAAGCTTAACGCGCTTATCTTCGAACCCAACTTGAATTGCTTCGTAGCCGTCTGTTCCAACAGTTATCTTTTGAAGTACTACGTTTGGAGTAGCTTCGATAACTGTTACCGGGATTAAAT
>NZ_JAGXJV010000772.1:0-243 GCF_019091145.1 Lysinibacillus sp. GbtcB16 | reverse complement strand
CCTTGTAACTCAATTTTCACCTGGTAATGCTATGTTCCAATACAACCGATATGCTATACAAAAGAAGGGGGAGGGACTATACTTAATCGCTTGGCATGATAACACCCCGATAGGGCATTTTTTGCTACGATGGAGAGGTCCTAATGATGCGCCAGTAACAAAGTTAGTTGATATAACCCATAGCGCTTACTTGGAAGCAGGGTTAACAATAGATGAATTTCGGAGACAAGGTGTTGCAACCGC
>NZ_JAGXJV010000771.1:0-243 GCF_019091145.1 Lysinibacillus sp. GbtcB16 | reverse complement strand
GAATGGTAACAGCGGTTTCTGGCATTTCGATTCCTGGTTTTTGGTTGGGTCTATTATTAATTCATTTATTTTCAGTACAGCTTGGGCTATTCCCAACAGGAGGGTTAGTTGGTTTCTCTAGTTATATTTTGCCTTCCCTAACTTTAGGGGCACGTATTATGTCAATGTTTGCACGATTTACTCGGTCTTCTTTGCTCGGATCGTTACAGGCTGGTTTTATAAGAACTGGGAGGGCAAAAGGTC
>NZ_JAGXJV010000770.1:0-243 GCF_019091145.1 Lysinibacillus sp. GbtcB16 | reverse complement strand
ACAGAATTTACCTCAGGAGCCGGGTGCTCAATTGCCAGAGGTAGAGGAGATATAATCTGCTGTGTGCTTACGGGAAGGTAAGAAAGGAGAGTTTCAAGGGGAGTGGAATCTGTCTTGGTGTTGAAAGGAGGGGAGTGGAATCTGTCTGGGAGTTGAAAGGGGAGTGGAATCTGTCTGCTTGCCCACTGGCTATGTGTTTTAAGAATGAAGTTAATAGTAGCCAGAGGTCAGAGCCCTAACTGT
>NZ_JAGXJV010000769.1:0-243 GCF_019091145.1 Lysinibacillus sp. GbtcB16 | reverse complement strand
ATAGAGCCGGTTGCCGATCTTGAGCTTGAACTCGTCCTCCACATACCCCTTCGTCTGCGTAATGAAGGATATGCACCGGGACGAGTTCAGCTGCCCGGGGCCGACCAACGCCCCCGTGGGACAAGCGTCGATGCAAATTGTGCAGTCGCCGCATTGGTCCATCATCGGTTGATCGGGTGTGAATGGGATATCCGTGATCATTTCGCCCAAATACACCCACGAGCCCCACTCAGGGGTGATTAC
>NZ_JAGXJV010000768.1:0-243 GCF_019091145.1 Lysinibacillus sp. GbtcB16 | reverse complement strand
GAGGAGCTGCAGGTGCTTCGGGAATGCGGCTGCCGGTTCGTGCAGGGCTACTATTTCAGTAAGCCGGTTCAGGCGGACCATGTGGAGGAGCTGCTGCAGAAGGATTTACACCATCAACCAATAGGGTAGGCAAGATGAAGATAGGCAGGTGATCGTTCTGCTGCGCGATTTGATTACGAATTTTGCAATTATTACGGTTTTTGTATTATTTGTCGAACAGTTTTTCATCATGACGAAGCTCGA
>NZ_JAGXJV010000767.1:0-243 GCF_019091145.1 Lysinibacillus sp. GbtcB16 | reverse complement strand
GCTCAAAATGCTTCACGAGTTTGGAACGGTAGAAGAAGTGTTAGCCAATACGGCGAGCCTCAAAGGCAAAATGAAAGAGAAGGTTGAAGAGCACGCCAAAGACGCGCTGATGAGCAAAGAGCTCGCCACGATTTTCCGCGAAGTGCCGATGGAAACGGAGTGGAACACGTTCCGCTATGACGGCTTCGACGGACAAGCTCTGGCGGCTATGTTCCGCAAGCTGGAGTTCAAATCTTTATTGGA
>NZ_JAGXJV010000080.1:0-762 GCF_019091145.1 Lysinibacillus sp. GbtcB16 | reverse complement strand
TAAATTCGCACCCACTTCTAATTGTAAAAAGGTACTTGGTGCGAAATCGATTTTACGCATGATTGGACCATCCACATTACTCACAGCTTTCTTTTTCCCTTTTGTTGTATCGATGGTGATAATTTCTCCAGCAACCATTGTTTTGTTTATCTTTAGATACTCTTGCGTAACTACGTTTATTATTCTAGGGTTCTTCGCCTTACCTAATGCTCTAATCTGCACCTCTATACCTGTAGCAATATGCCCCTCATTTGTAATCTCAGTGATTAAAGACGGTGTTCGATGGCTGAACTCCATGCCACTGATCGGAATTTCAAATGGCATCTCAAAAGCCGGTACCCATACAGCGATATCGTCCTGTCTTTTTTCTTTAAAGAAGAAAGGATCCGCACAAAGTAAATGAATAAACGTTTTTTGAAATCTCTCTCCACGATTTTCTACACCATCAGGTGATAAGGGCACGTTTTCTAGCACAGCTTTGATCCGCACGCTCGTGTAGTCATTTTCATAACGTAATACGCCTTCACCTAGTGCCGGGTTCATAATACGAGCCAACATAGACCTGTATTCTGATACTCGCTCGTAATTATCACCCTCTATCAAGACTTCAGCCTCTATTTCTCTTTCTTCTAGCAGCGTCCCGATATAGCAAGAAACATGCCTATATGCAGACTTCTGTGTTTGCGTAGCTGCTTTTACATCACCTAAACCTGAAACTATTACTAATGAACAAGGAGCCCGATTACCGAGCTCCACGCTTTC
>NZ_JAGXJV010000008.1:0-131161 GCF_019091145.1 Lysinibacillus sp. GbtcB16 | reverse complement strand
AATTTGATTAGCTCAAATTGTTTTGCTGGCATCAATTTTGATGTCCAAAATTTTGTTTCGTTCACTAGCTAGGCTAGTTACTAAAAACTTTATTGATTACGTTTTGCTTGTTCAGTTTTCAAGGTTCATGTTTTGCTTTGTTTTAGCGTGTCACCGTGGCGACTTGTATAATACTACACCCTTATTTTTAAAAGGTCAACACTTTTTCAAAAAAAGTTTAACTTTTTTTCTCCACATAGAATTACTTCCTATATTAATAATCAAAATAAATCTTTGACTACAAATAATATTTTCACCCTTAAGGTTTATGTTATACCACTAATTAAAATATAATTTTATCATATCTTACAAGAAAAATTTAATAGATTTTTTGGATAGCAGGAAAAAAATCAATATTAAACCGATCTTTCAGTATATAGATGCAGTTCTTTATATAAAGGGGAACTAGAATGTGGGGCACTACACTCCTAAATGTAGTCAACG
Organism: Lysinibacillus sp. GbtcB16; assembly: GCF_019091145.1. Taxonomy (NCBI): domain Bacteria; kingdom Bacillati; phylum Bacillota; class Bacilli; order Caryophanales; family Bacillaceae; genus Lysinibacillus; species Lysinibacillus sp. GbtcB16. The sequence continues at coordinate 130,678 of NZ_JAGXJV010000008.1, read as the reverse complement.
GCTTTACTTGATTTCAAAAAAGACTATAGATAAACTCAAAAGTTTGGGTTTATCTATAGTCTTAAACTGAATTTTATAAGGGGAAAAAGAATGGGATCGTTATCATCATGACAATAAACATAACAATTTGTAACGGTATCCCTATTCTTACAAAGTCCATAAATTTATAGCCCCCAGCTGTCATGACCAGCGCATTAGTTGGGGATGCAATTGGTGTGGCAAACGCCATACTCGCGGCTACTGCTACTGCAATCATAAATGTTGTAGGATTAACCTCCATTGCTATTGCAGCACTCATAGCTATTGGTGCAAACAATACAGCCGTCGCCGTATTACTAATAAATTGTCCAAAGACAGCTGTCAAAATATAAACACCTATGAGCACACCATAGGGACCATAGTCACCAAGAACTTTAATAATCCCGTCAGATAATATAGCCATGCCTCCTGTTTTTTCTAACGCTGTCGCCATTGGTAGCATGGCGGCCACTAGCACTATACTTTCAAAATTCATATTGCTATACGCATCTTCCATGTTCCGTAAGCAACCCGTTAATATCATTAAAACGGCACCAATCATAACAGAAATAACAGCAGGGAAAATTTCAAATGCCATTAACATAATCATAAACAGCATAATAATCCCCGCAATACCAGCTTTTCCTGTTGCCGCTGCTACACTCGCATGTTCTTTTGGCTGACCTACAACCACAACATCTTGGGTCTCTCTCGCTAATAAAAGAATTTCATCCCAAGCTCCTTGCACTAAAATAGCGTCTCCAAATTTCAACTTATGCGAAACCATGTCTTGAAGTTTATAACCACCCTTACGATTAATACCAATTATATTTAGATTGTATTTTTCTCTAAACCCTAACGAACTAACTGTTTCATTGATAAAGCTTGAATTTGGCGTAAGCAATACCTCTGCAATACCGAGGTGCTTCGAAACCAATTCATCAGCTTCCCCTTCTACTAATCCTTGCATCTCCAGGTGATAATCCTCAACAAAGTGACGAATATCCTCTTCTTCTCCTTGAACATACAGCTCGTCCTTTGCATGAATCACACTTGTGGGACCAGCCATTTCTTGATATGTCATAGGTAGTAAATTGATACCTTCTTGTGACTTGCGATGAATTTTCATCATACAGAGCGTGTACTTGGCTGGTAGCTTTAACTCTGCTAACGACGTTTCAATAATAGGTGATTCTTCTGGAACAGAAATTTTGAATAGTCGATTATTTAAATCATATTGCTTTATGATTTTCTTCGGTGAAAGCTTATAGCCCTCATTTGTTTGCGTACGATGTTGATCTTTCGGTAACAAAATATTGCGCACAAGCACTAGATAAGCAATTCCTGCAATCATACCCACTATACCAATTGGAGTTATTTCAAAAAATCCAAGTTTGCTATATCCTCTATCTACCAATAACTGACTGACAATTAAATTGGTTGGAGACGCAATCAACGTCATAAGACCCGATAGACTAGCTACGTATGAGAGTGGCAATAAAAATTTAGAAGGGCTGACCTTCATACTAATTGCTATACTGACAACTATTGGCATCATTAATGCGACAGTACCTGTATTGCTCATAAATGCACCGACAGATCCAACAATGATGAGTAGTAATACAAATAGTTTCAACTCACTATTGCCCGACCATTTAAGTAATAACTGTCCTGCCATTCCTGCAAGACCTGTGCGTAATATTCCTGCACCCACGACGAAAAGCCCTGCAATCATTAAAACTACAGAGTTTGAAAATCCAGCTAATGCCTCTGTTGGCGTTAGAATATCTGTAATAACAAATGCTAAAAGTGACACAATTGCTACAAGATCTGCTCGTATTTTATTGGTCACAAATGCGAAAATTGTTGCACCTAAAATAAGAAATGTTAATGTAAGCTGCACATTCATGAATTCCTTTCTAACATTAATCATTAAAATTTTTGTGACAGCAAAAAAGCCGTCACCATTGCTATTTCTATTATAGCTTACGAATGGCTAGAAATAGTAAAAGTCACCATCTTTTCAAAATTAAAATAAGTGTGGCATGCAACCACACTTTTATTTCTTGTATAGATGATGTTCTTTAATATAGTCATAACAAGCATTAGGCAAAAGATATCTTGGCTCTCCACCCATCGCAAATTCTTCCCGAATATAGGTAGAACTAATTTCCATAGCTAAGCCCTTATCAATAAGATGAAATCTCCCATCATCATTATTTCTTAAAATCGGGGATCGGCTAATTGTTGATAACATATCAATCCCATGCCTCGCCATAACAATGAATTTATTTTCCGCAACTAATGCGTCGCCCTTCTTCCATAATCCTGCACCAATATCTGCTAATAAATCTGCGCCCATAATAAAATGGATTTCATCTTCTGGATGCTTTTCCCTAAAGTATTTCATCGTGTCATACGTGTAAATATTCCATCCTTCTTGATCCATCTCATAGGAATCCGCCATAAAACGATCATCCTTAGCAATTGCTAAATGTAGCATATTCCACCGATGCCTATCTTCTGTTTTTATAGTTTTATCTTTTCGCTTATTTGAGCAGGGTAAAAATATGACCTTATCTAATTTACAACGATGTGCAACCGTGCTAGCAGTCCAAAGATGAACATTGGTGATAGGATCAAAGGATGAACCATAAATACCTATTCTCGCCATCGTATCTTCCTCCTGTCATTTTTTATCTAGTATCCATCTTCTTCGAAATTTTTTCTTTAATATCGTGAATAATAGTCCTCTTGTGATCCCAACAAGCCTGACTCAAATCAACAGGATACTCTTCCGGGTTCATCGTTCGTTTGTACTCACACCATAATAATTTTAAATTTTCCTGTGCATATGCTTGTGTCTCTTGAATTGTAGGTTCCTCAAATACTACTTTCCCGTTTTCTACAATGCTTTCATGTAACTCGATGGCTGTAAAGTTCGTCACAAACTTACTTATATACGTATGGACAGGGTGGAACATCTTTAGTCGTTCTGTCTGCTGAATATTTTCCTCATCAAGGGCAATATAGTCACCTTCAGCATGACCATTCTCATTATTTACAATACGGTAGACTCGTTTGCACCCAGGAGTCGTCACCTTTTCTGGATTCGCAGAGATTTTTATAGTATCAACCATTTCCCCATTTTCATTTTCAATAGAGACTAACTTGTATACCCCACCTAGAGCAGCTTGATCATAGGCTGTAATTAGCTTCGTGCCGATTCCCCAAGCATCAATCTTCGCCCCTTGAGATTTTAGATGCATAATAGTATATTCGTCTAAATCATTGGATGCCATAATTTTTGTTTCCTTAAAGCCTGCATCATCTAGCATTTTTCTTGCTACTTTTGATAAATAGGCTAAATCACCACTGTCTAAACGGATACCAATAAAATTAATTTGATCTCCCAATTCCTCCGCTACTTTGATGGCATTCGGAACACCTGACCGTAACGTATCATAAGTATCTACTAGGAATACACAGTCTTTATGTGCGGCTGCATATTTTTTAAACGCCGTATATTCATCTCTGTAGGTTTGAATCATAGCATGCGCATGTGTTCCTGAAACTGGAATACCAAATAATTTACCTGCACGCACATTACTTGTTGCAGAAAAGCCACCGATATAAGCAGCACGAGTTCCCCAAATTGCCGCATCGAACTCGTGAGCACGACGGGTTCCAAACTCCATCACAATATCCTCACCCGTCACTTCTTTAATTCGCGAAGCTTTCGTCGCGATTAGCGTTTGGTAATTAACAATATTTAGCAAGGGGGTTTCTATTAATTGTGCTTCAGCCAATGGTGCCTCGATTCGCAGAATAGGTTCATTGGCAAAAACCAACTCTCCTTCCCTCATCCCCCTTATAGTTCCTGTAAACTTTAGATTCTGTAGATAATGGAGAAATTCCTCTGGATAGTTCCCTTCTTCACGCAAATATTCAATATCACTTTGAGAAAAACCAAAGTTATTAATAAACTCCATTACTTTTTTTAAGCCAGCGAATATCGCATAACCATTGCCAAATGGAAGTTTTCTAAAATACAGCTCAAAAACAGCCTTTCGTTGTTGAACCGCGTCCTTCCAATAGGTCTGAACCATATTTATTTGGTATAAATCGGTGTGTAACATGAAACTATCATCTGCATATTTCACATCATTTCCCTCCATTCTTTACTATCAAATAACAGAGGCACCAAGTGCATGCTCAAAATGACTTAAAGCCCACTCATGTCCTGTTTGATTAAAGGATGCGACAGCGTTTTTATGAATGACAAGATCGAACCCTTTATTATAAGCATCTACAGCGGTATGAAGAACACAGATGTCTGTACAAACACCAATTAAATGAAGCTCTGTAATGCCTCTTTCACGCAATTTCAACTCCAAATCTGTCCCTGCAAAGGCCGAGTAACGAGTTTTATCTATATAATAGACATGTTCCAATTCTTGCTTACCTTCGTACAATGTTTTTAAAGCTCCGTATAAATCTCTCCCTTTGGTATGACGAATATTATGTGGAGGAAATAGCTTTGTTTCAGGATGATAAACATCTTCTTGCTCATGAACATCTATAGCGAATACTGTGAACTCATTATTGGAGATAAATTCACTTGTTAAATTAACAATTGCCTGCTCAAGCTGTTGTCCCGGCTCCCCACAAGTTAGAGCTCCATCAGTTGCAACAAAATCAACAGTGTAATCAATATTAATTAATGCTCTCTTTTTCATCGTTTTATCACTCCAATTTTTAATTAGTAATACTCAAATTACAAATTACTGTTTTTAAAATTATCAGGAAAGACGAATCTTTCCTAATGATAAATTGATTCCACCACTTCAAAATCATTAAAAGTATACAGCTGTGATGGCCTAAACGAATTTCGCTTTGTTTTCTTCGGTTTTCCTTCCACATCCACTACTTTTTCGATAAAAGGTAGTTTAGGTGCTTTTGTAAAAAAAACAGAATCATTAGCGATTCGTGGATCGTCTTCAACTGTCAGTAGTACCCGTTGTAATTCTGATAAGGTAAACTCTTGCGGTAAAAAGTTTTTAGCAACGGTTGTTTGCACCATGTCTTTTTTAATAAATTTGAGTGCATCTGCAATGATTTTACGATGATCAAAGGCTAGTTGAAGTGTAAATACATCTTCAATATCAAATAACTCTACATCATCTGCATCATCATTTGCTTGTCGTTGTTCCATTTGCTCCTCAGGAACAATCGCATAAAAAGCATTTGAAATCATCCAGCCACGAGGATCTCGATTGATATCATCGTAAACACCAAAGTGCTGAACATGTAACCCTTCTACATTCGTCTCTTCTTTTAACTCTCTTTTTGCTGCAATATAGGCTGATTCCTTTTGATGGGCATCTACAAACCCACCCGGAAGCGCCCATTTTCCACCTTCAATATTGGCATTTCCATCAGCATCTTTAGCAGCACGCTTAATTAACATAATTTTAAGTGTCATGTTTGGCGGCGCCTTTTCTTCTGTTTTCTCCGAAGTAATCGTAAAAATTGCTATATCTGCTGTGTATCCATCAGGTGTTTTATATTTTGAAGAATCATAATGCGCTAGCATTTCTTCTTCCGTCCTAAATTTTGACATCTTATAACCCCTTTAATCATTACAAGGTTTTAGTAATTTGTAATTAACGAATTACTATTTAATTGAATTATAAACCCCTACTGAAAAAAATGCAACCTATTTATTTAGTAACCCAAAGAGCTATTATCATCAGATTTTTTCAATTAAAATAAAAAAGCATAAATAAAGCTTTTATGCCTTATTTATGCCCATTTACTTTATTGTTCTTTCAGCAAAATTCCATTTTGTACAACAACTTGCCCATTTTTAATAACTGTATTTGTATGGTTCATGCCATAGAAGTATTGTAATTGCTTATAATTAGCAACATCTAAAATAATAACATCCGCTTTTTTATCAACTTCAAGGGAACCTATTTGTTCGCCTCGATTCACTGCATACGCGGCATTAATTGTTGTTGCTGTTAGTACTTCCTCTAGTGTCATTCCCATATGCATGCAAGCTAAATTCATTATAAACGGTAGACTCATAGTCGGAGATGATCCTGGATTAAAGTCCGTCGAAATGGCTACAGGTACCCCTTCATCAATCATTAGACGACCTCTCGCGAAAGGCGCACGTAAAAAGAATGCAGTTCCTGGCAGCAAGACAGCAATTGTACCCGCTTCAGCCATTTTTTGAATACCTTCATCGGAGGCAACTAACAAATGCTCTGCCGAAATGGCTCCCACTTCTGCAGCAAGTTCAGCACCTTTATAAGGCTCAATTTCATCAGCATGTATTTTTGGTGTTAATCCAAGATCTTTCCCAGCCTCTAAAATACGCTCAGATTGTTCTGGTGTAAAGACACCTTTTTCACAAAATACATCATTAAATTCAGCTAGTTCCAACTCTGCAACTTTGGGTAGCATTTCATGAATCAAAACATCCACAAACTCATCCTCACGCCCTTTATAGTCGCGAGGTACTGCATGTGCACCCATAAAAGTACTAATAACATCCATATCATGCGTTGCTTGCAACTTTTTCGCTACTTCAAGCTGCTTCTTTTCCGTCTCCCAATCCAATCCATAGCCTGATTTGGCTTCAACGGTTGTGACTCCATGCTTTAAAAATATATCTAAGTGCTTTCTTGTTTTTTCATACAAATCATCAAAGCTAGTTTCTCGTGTACGCTTTGTTGTAGCGTGAATGCCGCCACCCGCATTCATAATTTCCATATAGGTAGAACCATTGAGCCGCATATTAAACTCTTCTTCACGGGTTCCTCCATGTACGAGATGCGTATGACAATCCACTAGCCCCGGCATAACGACCTTACCAGAAGCATCAATTGTAGTAGCCTTCTTCACTAGTTCAGGAAAATCTACCTCTAATTGCTCTAAAGCACCTACAGCAACAATTCGATCTTCTTCAATAAGAACACTACCATTTTCCACTATAGCAATTTCTTGCATTTGCTCCTTTGTGCGAGGTCCTCGTACATTATTTTTTAATGAAATCACTTCATTAGCATTTTTTATTAAGATAGTCACTTTACATCATCCTTTAACATTGGTATTTGCACACCTTTGTTTTTAGCTGTCTGAATAGCAATATCATAGCCTGCATCTGCGTGACGAGCTACACCCATACCAGGGTCCGAAATTAACACGCGAGCAATTTTCTCTGCTGCTAGCTCCGATCCGTCTGCTACTAATACTTGCCCTGCATGCTGTGAATAGCCCATACCTACGCCACCGCCATGGTGAACACTTACCCAGCTGGCACCGCTTGCTGTATTAACTAGCGCATTTAAGATCGGCCAATCCGATACTGCATCTGAACCATCCAACATCCCTTCTGTTTCACGGTTTGGCGAAGCGACAGAACCTGAATCAAGATGATCACGACCAAAAACAATTGGGGCTGATAACTCACCATTCGCTACCATTTCATTTACTTTTAACGCAAAGCGATGACGGTCGCCATAGCCTAGCCAACAAATACGTGCAGGTAACCCTTGCCATTTAACCATTTTTTGTGCCATATCGATCCAATTCACTAGACCTTCATCTTCTGCGAACATCTCTTTCGCAAGTGCATCCGTTTTATAAATATCCTCAGGGTCTCCCGAAAGCGCAGCCCAGCGGAATGGCCCTTTCCCTTCACAGAACAACGGACGAATATAGGCTGGTACGAAGCCTGGGAAATCAAAAGCATTGGTTACGCCCATTTCTTTAGCATAGGCGCGAATATTATTGCCATAATCAAACACCTCTGCACCAGCCTCTTGGAACTCTAGCATTGTACGAACATGCTCTGCCATAGTTTCCTTAGCTCTTCGTTCATATGTTTTTACATCTGATTTACGAAGTGCTAATGCTTCCTCAAATGTCATGTTATTCGGTATATAGCCATTTATCGGATCATGTGCAGAGGTTTGGTCTGTGACAAAGTCTGGAATGATCCCTCGATTCAACAGTTCACGATTGACGTCTGCACAATTTCCAACAAGGCCAATCGAGGCTGGTTCTTTTTGGTCACGTAATTTATTTACTAATGCAACTGCTTCATCCACAGTTTCTACAAGATAATCACAATAGCCCTCTTTTATTTTACGTTCAATGCGGGCACGCTCTACTTCTACAACTAGAATGACAGCGCCAGCCATTTTCCCCGCTAAAGGTTGTGCACCACTCATCCCACCCATACCACCTGTAAGGATGAATTTACCGCGTAAATCTGCAGAGCCAAATACTTTTTTCCCTGCTTCTACGAAGGATAAATAAGTACCTTGTAAAATACCTTGTGCGCCGATATAAATCCAACTGCCAGCAGTCATTTGACCATACATCATTAAATTTCGATCTTCTAATTCATAGAAATGGTCCCAATTAGCCCACGCTGGTACAAGATTGGAATTGGCAATTAAAACACGTGGAGAATGTTCATGTGTACGGAATACAGCTACGGGCTTCCCTGATTGGATCAATAATGTCTCATCATTCTCTAGTTTTTTTAATGAAGCAATAATTTGCTCATAACTTTCCCAATTTCGAGCTGCTTTTCCAATACCTCCGTAAACAATCAGCTCATCTGGGTTCTCCGCTACTTCAGGATCAAGATTGTTCATCAGCATGCGCATCGCTGCTTCCTGCGTCCATCCTTTACAAGTTAATTGATTCCCATGTGGTGCACGAATACTTGTTTTAAATACCATAAAAAACACACTCCTTTAAAATGATAAATACATTAGTAAAATTAAATAAAACTGAATATTCAGACAATAAAACGAATAATCCCTTATAAAGCAGAGGCGACTTAGAAAACCAAGTCTCGCCTCAGCTCTTCCAACTTATAATCATTTAAGCAACTTTACATATATTCTTTTACTAGAGCATCAGTAGTTAATAAATACTCCGCCAATGCCTCAATTTCATCACCGATCGGCTGATCTGCTAATAGTGGTGGACAAAACTCACGAACTTTCTCTAAATACTTTCGTGTGGTTGGTGATAATTGTTCCTCCGCTTTATCTAAATAAATAGCCTGTGATGCACAAATCATTTCTATCGCTATAACTAGGGCAGCATTTCGGACAATCTGACGTACTTGACGAGCAGAAGTTGTCCCCATACTTACATGGTCTTCCTGATTCCCTGATGTAGGAATTGAATCGACACTGGAAGGATGCGCCAACACTTTATTTTCTGAAACGATAGATGCTGCTGTATATTGAGCAATCATCAGACCGCACTCAATCCCAGGGTTTGTCGCTAAAAATGGCGGTAACCCTTCATTTAATTGAGGATTCACCATTCGCTCTGTACGGCGCTCTGAAATATTAGCCCATTCACTTACCCCAATTTTTAAAAAGTCCATCGCTAATGCAATTGGCTGACCATGAAAATGGCCACCTGATAGTACTTCACCGCTTTCTAAAACAATCGGATTATCGGTCGTAGCGTTCATTTCCGTTTGTACTCGGTTCTCCGCGTAAAAGAAAGACTGCCAGGAAGCACCGTGCACTTGTGGAATACAGCGCAGAGAATATGCATCCTGCATACGAATTTCTCCTTGCTTTGTCACTCGCTTACTTCCCTCAAGCCACCTACGAATACGACCGCCAACAAGCTCTAACTCTGGATGTGGTCTTACTGCTAAAAGTGCTGGGTCAAACGCAGATGTTATACCCTTCAATGCTTCTAGTGTTAAACTAGCAGCCATATCCGCCGCTAGCCCAATTCGTTCAGCCTCATTAACGGTTAAGACACCGATACCCGTCATAGCCTGTGTACCGTTTACAAGTGCCAGCCCCTCTTTAGCTTGTAGTCGAACAGGTGATAATCCCGCTTGCTGTAACGCCTCACTACCACTCATCACTTCTCCATTAAACTCAGCCTTACCTTCTCCCACTAGGACTAAAGCTAAATGTGATAATGGCGCTAAATCTCCACTTGCTCCAACCGACCCTTGTGACGGGACAATTGGGTGTACGCCTTTATTAATAAAATCTAATAAAAGCTGTACCGTTTCCTCACGAATTCCTGAAAATCCACGAGCTAAGGCATTTGCACGTAAAACCATCATGGCACGTACAACATCAGTAGGAAACGGCTGGCCTACACCTGTTGCATCCGATCGTAATAAATTCAGTTGTAATAGCCCAATATCGTCTTCCTCAATTTTTATATTGCTTAGTTTTCCAAAGCCTGTATTCACACCATAAATCGTTTGCCCCTCTGCTAAGCGCTTTTCGATCCGTTCCCTACTTAAACGAATACGCTCTATACTATCTGCAGCAAGTGCAACTGTTGCATGCCCTTTAACGATTTCCTCAATTTGTTGTCTTGTTAATGTATGGCCATCAAGCTCGATGATCGACTTCACATGACATCCCCCTATTCCCTTTAAGGCTTATGTAAAATTCATTTTAACGTAATCAATAACACATCCGCATTCAACTACTTTTAAGCGTTTTCATTATAAACGAGTGTCCTGCTGAATAATGGTCAATTACTCTATTTCCATTGTACTAACTACTTTTTTCAGAATATAGAGAATTTTAAAAGAGAAAACATGATTTTTTTCAGATTCCTATGTTATTTTTAATAATATAATCGTATTTTTATATGAAACTAGAATATTTTAAGCGAGGTTAGATGTTATGAAGCTATTATTAATCGATCGAGACCCCACTGAACTAGCAGGCATTAAGTGGTTTTTACATACCTATTTTCCAGGCGATGTTTTCATTGATATGTGCACGACTATGTCAGATGTACCTCAATGCATCCGTCAATTTGAACCGGATGCCATACTGTTAAATATCGACTTGATCCCTAATAATCGCTTAACTTCTCTTTATCGAGATCTACAAAAACTTGCAGGTGCTATTTTAGCTGTAACAACAGAACCCTTATTTAAAAACGCATTAAAAGCCATTGATTTACAGGTAGCCCATCTGTTTGTAAAGCCCATTGATTTAGAAGTATTAAAGCAAAAACTGACAGGCATTTCCTTGCGCTCACCACAAATTACAGATACTGCGCAAGAGGCTGCAAATGAATCATTTTATAATCATTTATTTTTGGATACGAAATCAAACTCTATTGAAACTGGCATTCACTTTACAATAATTGAACCTGAGCACACTGAGACCTATAACAAGCTTTACAATTGGCTTCAACCGACATCGATTCACTTCCATATGAAAACCTATCCATTATCGAATAGAATCGTCTGCCTTTTTCAAACGCAAGACATAAAGCTGGTAGAGAAGGATGTACGTACTCTTATGAAGGAATGGCGTTTGTTTAGCAATAGTTCTTTAAATATTGGGATATATGATGGACCGACTACAAGCATTAAAAATATGTATACATTAACAAAGCGTGCACTTCATCAAAGTTTTTACGAAGGATTCGGGCATATTTTTTACGCAAGTAAACAATTTGAAATACAGCCCTTCGATCCATTACTAACACCAGAAGAACAACAATTATTAATAAGTAGCCTGGAGGAGGGTAATCTCGAAGCCGTAAAAACATTTTTATATCGACTTTCTAATGAAGGCATCTATTATGAGCAGGATGACCTACGCATCCATCTAACAAGTGTGTTAGCACAAATTCGGCGCTTTATGTTGAAATATAAACTACACGAAAAAGCAGTCATTGAACAAAACTACCGTCAGCTATTTCATTTAATTATTGAGCATCCTATTTTTTATACGATTCTCAATGGTATTATTTCTTTCACTCAGAGATTAATAGAGCTAGCCCGTGATGCACGCATGGAGAAAAGAGCCGATTATGTTGAGCTCGCTTTAGAAATTATTGATCAGCAATTTAAAGATAGTTCCTTGTCTCTTCCCTTTGTCGCCCGTAAGCTTGGCATCAGCCCCAATTATTTAAGTACAATTTTTTCGAAGAAACAAGGCTTGCCATTTAAGCGCTATATACAGCAAGTTAGAATTCAAAACGCTATTAAGATGCTAGTAGAAACAGATTTTGCAATTAGTGAGATTGCTCATTTAAACGGTTTTGATGACCCGAATTATTTTATTAAAATATTTAAACAACAAATCGGTATGACCCCTCATCGATACCGAAAAAACTAAAAAGAACGTTGTAGATAATTTTCAATTAGTCGTTTTCATTTTCAATAAAGGCTTGTGTTATGGGTATTAACTCTTATACTTTTTTCATTTACAGTATAAATACTGTTTATATATAGTTTATTTAACAACAAATTTAGGACGATAATTAAGTATAAATAAGCTCTTTGCTGCATATATTTATATTTTATATCTTACTATAAAAATTCTTTAACGATAATTATTATAATGTACTAGCAATTCTATTTTATATTTGTTATAGTTATAGACGAAGAGTTTGACTTACATTATTTTCAGGAGGTAACTAATATGACAAACGCAAATGATCGTAGCCGTCGTTTTACAACAGCAGGTGGTGCTCCAGTAGTAAGTAACCATGACTCTATGTCAGCAGGTCCACGCGGCCCTCTATTACTTCAAGATGTATGGCTAGTTGAAAAACTAGCAAACTTCAATCGTGAAGTAATCCCTGAACGTCGTATGCATGCGAAAGGTTCAGGTGCATTTGGTACTTTTACTGTAACGCACGATATAACTCAATATACAAAAGCTAAAATCTTCTCGGAAGTGGGCAAGAAAACTGATATGTTCGCACGATTCTCCACAGTTGCTGGTGAGCGTGGTGCAGCAGATGCTGAGCGTGATATCCGCGGCTTTGCCCTTAAGTTCTATACTGAAGAAGGCAACTGGGATTTAGTAGGAAACAATACACCAGTATTTTTCTTCCGTGATCCACTACACTTTACAGATTTAAACCACGTGGTCAAACGTGATCCACGTACAAATATGAAAAACGCTAATTCTAACTGGGATTTCTGGACGCTATTACCAGAAGCACTTCACCAAGTTACAATTGTAATGTCCGACCGTGGTATCCCAACTGGTTACCGTAATATGCACGGATTTGGTTCGCACACATATAGCTTTATCAATGCTGATAATGAGCGTGTTTGGGTTAAATTCCACTTCCGTACAGAACAAGGCATTAAAAATTTAACAGGTGATGAAGCAACTGAGGTAATCGGTCAAGACCGTGAGTCTTCACAACGTGATTTATATGAAGCCATCGAAAAAGGCGATTTCCCTAAATGGAAAATGTATATTCAGGTTATGACAGAGGAGCAAGCTCGTGAGCTACCATACAACCCATTCGATTTAACAAAAGTATGGTATAAAAAAGATTTCCCATTAATTCCTGTAGGTGAGTTTGAGTTAAATAAAAACCCGGACAACTACTTTGCAGAAGTGGAACAAGCTGCCTTTGCACCATCTAACATCGTCCCTGGTATTAGCTTCTCACCAGATAAAATGTTACAAGGTCGTATCTTTGCCTATGCGGATGCACAACGCTACCGTTTAGGTGTAAACCACTATATGCTTCCTGTTAACGCACCAAAGTGTCCATTCCGTACTTTCCACCGAGATGGCTCTATGCGTTTTGACGGCAACCTTGGATCAACACTAGGCTATGAACCAAATAGCTATGGTGAATGGGAACATAATTTAGACCATAAAGAGCCTGAGTTACGCATTGATGGTCATGCAGGAATTCATGATTTCCGTGAAGACGATAGTAATTACTTCGAGCAACCAGGTAAACTTTTCCGCCTAATGACTGCGGAAGAACAACAACGTCTATTTGAAAATACGGCTAATGATATGGCTTCTGTTGAGGAATTCATCAAACGCCGTCACATTCTTCACTGCTATTTAGCTGATCCAGCATATGGTGAAGGTGTCGCAAAAGCAATGGGTCTTTCATTAGAAGGTATGGATCTTACAAATCCATACGTAAAACAACCAACAAACGTTTAATATTCCACTTATTATTGATATCCAAATCCAACTTTTCTCCATGTGAATGTATAATTCACATGGAGCTTTTTTGTATTCGTCTAGGTTTAAGCGTTCATTTCTATTTGCAAAGGCATATATTCCTTTTTTTCATCTCCCTATTAAGTTATGAAACCAACATAAAAAAGGCTCGTGTCTAGAAATAAACACAAGCCTTGCATTATTATTATTGGTAGATTTGACTACCTGCCTTTTTAAACTCCGCTGACTTTTCCCTCATACCTTCATGGATGGCTTCTGTTGTATTTAAATCCTTTTCCTTAGCATAATTACGAATATCCTGAGAAATTCTCATGCTACAAAATTTAGGCCCGCACATTGAACAAAAATGAGCCGTTTTGGCTCCTTCAGCTGGCAATGTTTCATCATGATATTCTACTGCACGCTCTGGATCAAGAGAAAGGTTAAATTGATCGCGCCAGCGGAACTCAAAACGCGCTTTGGACAGTGCATCATCCCGTTGCTGTGCACCTGGGTGGCCCTTTGCTAAATCTGCAGCATGTGCAGCAATTTTATAAGTAATAACCCCTACTCGAACATCCTCCCGATTAGGTAAACCTAAATGTTCCTTCGGTGTCACGTAGCAGAGCATAGCTGTACCAAACCAACCAATCATTGCTGCTCCAATAGCAGATGTAATATGGTCATAACCTGGCGCAATATCTGTTGTCAATGGACCTAATGTATAGAAGGGAGCTTCCTTACAAACCTCTAATTGCTTGTCCATATTTTCTTTAATCAAATGCATGGGAACATGACCTGGACCCTCCACCATTACTTGAACATCATGCTTCCATGCGATTTCCGTTAATTCACCTAATGTTTCCAGCTCCGCGAATTGTGCTTCATCGTTAGCATCCGCGATTGACCCTGGGCGTAAGCCATCTCCTAATGAGAAGGCTACATCATAAGCTTTCATAATTTCGCATATTTCCTCAAAATGAGTATAGAGGAAGTTCTCTTGATGATGGTATAAGCACCACTGCGCCATAATGGATCCACCCCGAGACACAATGCCCGTTACACGGCTTGCCGTAAGAGGAACGTAACGTAAAAGGACACCTGCATGAATAGTGAAATAATCTACCCCTTGCTCCGCTTGTTCAATAAGCGTATCACGGTACACCTCCCACGTTAAATCCTCAGCGACACCATTCACTTTTTCTAATGCCTGATAAATTGGTACTGTCCCAACGGGTACTGCAGCATTTCGAATAATCCATTCTCTCGTTGTATGAATATGCTTGCCAGTTGATAGATCCATAATATTATCAGCACCCCAGCGTGTAGCCCATGTCATTTTTTCGACCTCCTCTGCAATCGAGGATGATACAGCTGAATTTCCAATGTTCGCATTAATTTTCACATGGAAGTTACGACCGATAATCATTGGCTCTGCCTCTGGATGATTAATATTGGAAGGCATAATAGCTCGGCCTGCTGCAATCTCTGAACGTACGAAATCTGGGTCCATATTTTCGCGTATCGCTACAAATTCCATCTCAGGTGTAATAATTCCTTTTCGAGCATAATGAAGCTGTGTGACATTTCCATCCTTTTTTGCACGTAAAGGCTTTCTCACCAATTCCGGAAAGACGTTTTCATGGATACGCGGATCATCAGCGCGACGGAAACCATTATCCTCCGGTTTAATCGTACGCCCTCCGTATTCCTCAACATCCCCTCGCTCTTGTATCCAAGTACTTCGTAAAGCAGGTAAGCCCTTTGTAATATCCACACGAAAGGCCGGATCTGTATATGGGCCACTCGTATCATACACCCGAATGGGGGCATTTTCTTCATCTCCAAAGCTACCAGTCGTCGGACTTAATGCAATTTCACGCATTGGTACTAAAATATCTGGACGAGATCCTTCCACATAAACCTTTTTACTTCCTTCAAAGTTAGACATAATCGTAATGTTCTTTTCACTAATTGCTGACATGAGCTACTTCTCTCCCTTAAATGTATTTTAAGCAAGGACCGAATCTAGCTCACCCAACAATCAATACAATAAATAAAGGCCGAATCCAAAATAATAATTGGATCCGGCCATGAATGTAAAGGGTCTATTGATTGCACGTAATAGGCAATAGCTTCTTAACTTTCCCACGCTGGTATGAGCCAGATCAGGTCCAAAGGGTCAAGAAACCTCTATGCGTTTCCCTCTCAGCCTGACTCATCAGACTCCCCTAGTTAATACTATTCAGTTTGATGCTAGTGTAGCAGATATTGCTAAGAGATGGAAGATATCATTAAAATATTTTCTATTAGGTAAACAATACATCCGCAATATAAATCACAATCGTGACCGTTATACAACTCACAATGGTTGAGAATAAAACAGTTTGAGCAGCTGTTGCGGACTCTACATCATATTCTAATGCTAGACTTGAACTGTTGCGGGATGTGGGAAAAGCACTCGCTATAAATAATGATTGTGCCACAACCCCATCTAAACCTAGCGCATAGATAATGACTAAAGCCACGGCTGGTCCGATAAATAATCGTGTGAAGCAGCTGACGAATACTGTTTTATTAAACATCGTTTTGATCTCCAGCTGAGACAATTGGGCTCCTAGCGTGATTAATGCAACGGCAATAAAACCATCTGCTACATGGTCTATTGGTATTTTAATAAACTGCGGAATGCCAATATCAAAATAATTCATGGCCACTCCGATTATTAGAGCGTGAATAATAGGCATTTTTATAAAATCCTTAAAAATCGTCATGCCCGATTTAGTAGAGGAAATTAAATTATATAAACCATACGTATATGTTGTCATGTTTTGAAAGATAACGAGTATAACCTGGATGGCTACACCGATAGGTTGAGTGGCAAAAATCATTTGAGCTACCGGAATCCCATAGTTCCCAGAGTTAATGAGTACTACACTATTTTTAAAAACAGCCGCCTCAGTTTTGGCGAGGCCAAGCCCTTTCGCTAAAAAGTGACTAAGCAGCATTTGACTCCCGATAAAAAGTACAACAAACAATCCGACTTCTCCTAGAACAGACAGCTTTATATTCGTCTCATATAAATTAATAAATACAGCGGCTGGCATAAAACAATATGTAATAAGCTGTGATAATGCTTTTAAATTAAAGCGAAATTTCTTTTGTAGAATAGCACCTAGTACAAGTAATACTAAAATAGGTGCGACAATTTGAAAGAAAATCATTCCAAGATACACCATATTGATGTCCCTCCTCCCTTTTAATAGTAGTGTCGATCATGCACTAGGTCAATGCCACTTACTTTCATAATTAAAACCGTTGACTTCCACTACGGACGGGGCGCGCCTTGTTCATATGGTTGAAAAGATTCAAAAAATCAAATCAATGAAAGAGAACAATGTACACAATGTAAGAATTACCTAAACTCATTCATTTAGGACTGTGTATGATTGGGCAGCAAAGAACTATTTTTAATGAAGGATAAATAAAAAGGGAATCGAGCATGATCTTCTCGATTCCTTTTATCAAAAAGTCTGAGCTACCTTTAGATTCTAGGTGGCCTTTTTCTTTACGCAAGCTTAAATCTATTAACAACCTCTTGCAGTTCATTAGAGATATCATTCATATTTTGCATAGACTCTGCCACTTTTTGCAATTCAGCTTGTTGGTCCATTGCAGAGGCACTTACTTGCTCAGCAGAGGCCGCTGTTTCCTCTGAGATTGCCGAAATACTTTGAATGGACATAATCGCTTGATTTTTATGCTCTAACATAGTAGACAACTGTGTCATTAGTTCACTAATAGAAGTTGCAATTGCACGTGACAAATCACTATTATCTTTAAAGGCCAATTGCGTGCTTTGTACGGACTCATTTTGAGATTGCATTAAGTCTGCATTTGATGCAATGACTGCAACTGTTTGCTGAGAATTTTCTAAAATACTTTCTACCGTGCTTTTAATAATTTCTGTTTCAGTTTTTGATTGCTCTGCCAATTTTCTTACTTCTTCCGCCACGACGGCAAAACCTTTTCCATGCTCACCAGCTCGTGCAGCCTCAATACTTGCATTTAAAGCTAATAGATTAGTTTGCTCCGTAATGCTTTGAATGGAGGCAATAATTTGATTAATATTGGCAATATTAGAAGCTAGCGATTCCATTTGCTGCTGAATACGGCCGTTCATCTCATTCGTCTCTAAATTATGTTCATGTAAACTTTGAACCTCTTGCATGCCTTTTTCTGTTGTCACATTTGTCTTGTGAGATAAATCGTCCATTTCATTCGAAAGTGCAGTAATGGCGTCTATTTGTTCCGATAAATCCATCATACGATAGTTCGTTTCTTCAGTATCTTCTGATTGCTTCGATGCACCCTGTGCAATTTCATTAATGGCTACTGATACCTCTTGACTAGAGGACACGATTTCAGTAAACGCCTCATGGACCTGATTAGAAGATTGGTTCAATAGAGTCGTGGAGTTTAACACGGCTTTAATAGCACTATTAGTTTTTTCCAACATATTATTATAGGCCAGTGCGACTGCCCCAATTTCATCTTGTTTAATATATTTCTCCTCTACTTTTTGTGTTAAATCTCCTGCTGCTGCTGTTTCAATTGAAGCACGTAAAAACTTGAGCGGCTTTAACTGTTTGTAAATAAATAGTACACTTGCAGCAGTCATCAGGGCTACCATTATAATGGATGCAATAATCGTATATACAAATACATGGTTATATGTTTCTAAAATTTTTGATTCAGCTAATACGATTTGAACGGTCCAAGTTTCGTCAATGTCCTCTAAAATCATTGGAGCAAACACATTATAAGCTTTATCCTTTAGTTCATTAGACTCTATGTACATACTTGTTAGCTCGCCGTTTTCCATTGTCTTACTTATGCTTGTCCAAGCAGAGTCATCTTGCATATTTTGACCGTCCAGCTCTTTACCGAAACTGTTAGCTGTTAGTACACCGTTATTTGTAATAATTGCTGCATAGCCGCCTTCCGGAGCAACAGACATTGTCAGCTCATTTAAATAATCTATCGACACATCCGCCGTCAATACACCAAAAAACTTCCCTGAAGCATTGACTAATGGTACAGAAATTGTGGTCATTAGTACGGTTTGACCGTTTACACTATAGTCATAGGGCTCCGTTAAAACAGTCCGTCCCTCTTCTTTTGGTACCCAGTACCATTGGGATACATTTTTATCATCTACACCTTCAATAAGAGTGGTCGTTATTTCATTCCCATTTTTACTTAAGTATGGCCCAAAACGTTTTTTGGAATCTACCAATGTAGCCTCATCATTTGGGTTTACAATAAGAGAATTCTGTTCAAAGATAGCTCCTACCCCTAATAAATCATCATTATTGGCTAAATTATTTTCCATGATGTCTAAAACACCTTTGGTAGATAGCGTCTTATTCTTCTCCATACTTTCAACGATCCGTTTCGTTGTTTGTAATGTTGTATTGGCTTTTTTAAAGCGCTCGCTCATAATCGCCGCTGATGATTCAGCCGTTTGCAATGTTCCATACTCTGCATCTTTAACACTTTGCTTTTTTATAATAATCCCCGTTGTCACTGTATAGGATAAAAATAATACTAGAAACAATCCTATTATTAGGGAAGATAGTTTCAATGCAATTCCTCTTGATTTCTTCATCACAAACACCCCCACTTTTATAAATAATCATAATGGATGGAAGGTCGTATCTCAATAAAATATTTAGCGAATAAAGTAGAAATTTACATAATTATAGATAAAAATACAGGCATATTAATAGATTTTCCTTATATATTTCAAAGTACTTATGACTCATTCGAGTTGCACCAATTAGTAAAACATACACTTAAAATACTAAATTATAGTAAAATATGGTATATTATTTATTAGATAAAATGATTGGAGTGACTTGCATGACAAATAAAGCGCTATCAACATTAATAGCCACGGCGATGACAGCGACACTAGTATTACCAGTGTCTACTGCACAAGCCTCTTCTTCCCTAAATCAATCAAGCTTATATGAAGCACAGTTTCAAGTTGCAGCAACAAAAAAAGTGGTCGGCAATGCCGTAACGATTAAAAACATTACAAATGATACGGTCATTACATCAAACGGTACATTTAGAATCCACAATGATTTAAAGCCCCTTTTTGATCATTCAAACAAAACAGCATTAACGAATGCATCGGCCACCATTGTCGTAAAAAACAAGCAAATTATTGATGTGACATCATTAACATTAAATAAAGCTGGTACGAGCAAAAAATCAGTATATTTTGATGGGGGTGACGCTCATGTTTCTGGTGATGTTACTGTGAACGCAGATTATGTAAACATACAAGACATTACAATTGATGGTCAGCTAATCATTACAAACAGAGTAAAAAAAGCTATTACACTTGATGACGTTTCTGTGAGCGATACGATTACACTAAAACCACTAATTATAAAGAAGAATGACTGGCTGTATGTTACGCTAAGAGATATGAAATCATCTACTATCAATGTAGCACGTACGAAGGTGAATATATCTTCTGACCAAGCGCTTTCTAAAATTGATATAGGAGGTAAAGTTCCTACTTTTGAGTTGAAGGCAAATGTGGAAAAGCTAACAATCAATGTAGAGGAAAACTTCAACCTTTTCGGCGAGGGTAAAATTGAACAAATCATTGTCAAAGGCGGATCAAAAGTAGCATTAAACTCCGGACACCAGGTGGGTAAAGTTCAAGTGGACAATAAAAGCGTTTCCGTTATCCTACCTGTTATTGATAAAAAAGAGCTAACTACGCTACTAGCATCCCCCCCTTACGTACAGGTTTCTATAAATGGATACGATATTTTAACAACTGACAAATGGACAATGCAGGTTGATCGTAATATTTTTGATTCTGCTGTGACCAGCGCCAGAGCTGTAGCAAACAACAATAGCGCCTCACAAGAACAAGTAAAGAATGCTATTACACAATACAGAAATGCTTTATCCGTCTATCAAACTGCTCAAAAGTACGGCTTAAAATATGGCTATGGCTACGGCAATAGCGATAAAGCTACTCTTCAATCTTTAATTAATTCAATTCAGTATGTAACGGTTTCGTGGGGCTCAGATGTTTACCATAATAATCCATGGACAACGCAAGCTGAGAGAAACGCTATAGATTCCGCCGTTTCAGCTGCTCAAGCAGTTGTTAATAATTATTACGCTACTCAAACTGATATTACCAGTGCTATCAATAACTTAAACAATGCTATTTGGACTTATAAGAGTGCTTTTAAGTATAATAATAATTATTATTATGGTAATAAATACAGCTTACAAACGCTTGTTAATCAAGCAAAAGGGATATATGTGACTGTTTCAGAGGATGGATCGGGTTTATCGTCTAATACCAATTG
This sequence comes from Lysinibacillus sp. GbtcB16, assembly GCF_019091145.1. Lineage (NCBI taxonomy): Bacteria > Bacillati > Bacillota > Bacilli > Caryophanales > Bacillaceae > Lysinibacillus > Lysinibacillus sp. GbtcB16. Next base: position 109,272 of record NZ_JAGXJV010000008.1, on the reverse strand, counting down.
GACAACATATATGGAATGGTACATTTTCGACTCGGCCGTATCATACGCTGAAACGTTTTTATCTAATAATTATTTCTCTGACTACGAAGTCTCATATGTCATTAATTATTTAAACAGCGCTATTTCAACCTATAAAGGCCAGTATAAAAAAGGGAAAGATTAAATTCTTTCAGCATGAAAAATAAAACAATGATGCTGACAAAACAAATCAATGAATATAACGTTTGATCCATTAGTTTCATAAACCTGTTAGGACGAAAACTAGCAACAACTATATCATCAACCGTGCGTTAACTTCTCAATGGCTTTTATTTTTTCAATCTAGGGACTCTGCAAACTGCAAGAGTCCTTTTTATAATCAGTATTCTATATAGTTAAACATTCATGTGCGTTAGCGCATTTGTCTGCTTCCATCTTTTATACCAATTCTCAATTTCCTCACTTGGTTCCACAGCCAAATGCTCCTGAAGCGCTTTTTTTAACAGCAAGTATTGCTCCTCAACAGCCGCTACATTATTCAGTAAATCGTAAAGTTTCATCAAGATGAAATAGTTTTCCTCTTCACCTGCAAAAAGAGCTTGAACTGTTTCCTGAACCTTAATAGCAGCCGAATAGTTTTCATTTGTTATATAAAATTCACTAAGCTGATGGGCATGATGTAACCATAGTCGCCTTAAACGCTCTTTCTCACTTTCTGCCCATAGATAATCACAATCCCCTAAATAATCACCAGTATACAGTTGGAATACTTGTTCATGCTGATCCACGGTTGACTTTTCTAGTGAAGGTAAGGCTTTCAAGCTAGACAACCATTGTTCTACATCGACAACAGTTTGTTCCAACAAAAGTTTATAACCTGAATTGAGCAATGGACTTGAAATTTGCACACCTTCCAGCCCATAATTTTTTAATGTTTGACGTATTGTATAAATGGCCGTATAAAGTTGTTTCGATGCTTTATCTCTATCAGACTCTGGCCAAAATAACTCTAAAATGGTATCACGATATATAATTTCATCACGGTGATTAAGTAAGTAGGCAAATAACTCTTTCGCTTTGGAAGTTCGCCATTTTAAAATTTGTGTTTGGCCGTCTGGTAATACGACACGGAGTCCGCCAAATAGATTAATAATTGTAGAGTTCCTCGAACTTTTTTTGTGTTTATTATTAATCTGTTCAAGACGATCCAATGTCTTTTCTAAACGTGAAATTTGTATGGGTTTCAATAAATAATCAACGGCATGTAAATTAAAGGCATCTAAAGCATATTGATCGAACCCTGTTGTAAAAACAATCTCTACATCTGGCAATAATTCTTGAATTTTCTCCCCCAGTGCTAAACCATCCATATCCGGCATGACTATATCTAAAAATACAACACTTGGTTGTAGACTCTGTATCTCATCCATCGCTTTTAGAGAATCAGTGTATTCTCCAACTACTTCTATCCCTGGAACCTTACTTTCTTCAAGCAAGGTTTTTAATCTCGTTATTGATAAATATTCATCATCTATTAGCACGATTCTCATTATTACTCCTCCTTAAAAACTACTCCTTTACTTATTATCGTTTATTTTTCTAAAAAATTGAGGGATAGCATTACTTTTGAAGGATAAATAATCCAATTTGTAGACATCTACTGAAATAGGATATAGGAGTGTGAACCTCCTGAAAAAATTCCATATTTTAATTATTTTTTTCCATTATAAAATAAACTGTCCTAGCCGCTCATTTTCAAATTTTCTCTGTCAGATGATTTTTCGTCATTACAGCCCATTATTATCCGGTAGTACTTAAACAATTCTTTTTTAATGCCGTTTAAATAGGTACTGAAGTTATATACTCTCACTAAAAACACATAACCAATCTACCTATTCGACCAAAAAATGCATAAAAAAATCCTAGGCTATGATAAAATTGATACAACACCATATATTGGATAGATTTGCGTTTCGAATAATATAATTAGGAGGCATCTCATAGTATGAAAAATAAAAAAAAATTAGCCCTGCTGTCTTTAGTGGCGGTCCCATCGCTCCTTTATAGTGCACCAGCATCTGCTGCTAATGTGACTGGACAACCAAGCGTGGCATACATATACAGTACTTCTTACTACAATTCTAACGTGTCAAATGTTATACAATTGATTAACAATATTAACTACACAACCTCTACCTTCCAAGTAAATTTGGAGGCAGCACTAAAAGCCTACAATGCACTAACAGAGCTGGAAAAGCAGTATGTAACAAACTATTCCACATTGTCATCACATCAACAGACAAGAATTTCTTACCGTAAGCTGGCGGCACAAATTGAGGAAAAGTTATATTCAGTAGAATCTACAGCTGTTAATTATTATCAAAATGTCATGGAAACAAGAGATTGGTATAATACCTTAAATGCAGCACAAAAAACTTTTGTAAGTGCAGCCGCGCAAAAAATATTAACATCATATATTGCGCCTAATACAACAGTTGATAAAGTAGTAAATAAAATTCAACTCATTAATTCATCTCGTCCAACTTTCCATAAAGATGTAGCTGATGCTCGAGCAGAGCTATATGCCTTACGTAGGTTTTCATATGTTTCTTTACCTACTGGGGTTGAACAACTTCTACTTGACGCTGAACAGCTTGTATTGAAGGATAAGGCTGCTGCTAAGGCTGTAGAAAGTGCCATTGCAGCTCTATCACCCAAAACGTCTACCCCTCAGGATGTACAAGAAGTAAAAACGTCATTTGAAGCTCTAACACCTGTACAGCAGCAACTCGTGCCAAATGTTTGGACTTTGGTTGATTTTGTTCAAGGGAAATATACACTCCCTTCAAAAGGGAACGTCCCTAAAACACCTGTACTATCAGATATGGTAGCTCTACCAGGTAAAACAACGGCTATGACGAAAAGCAAGAATATTTATAAAGCCAAAATAAATGTTTCTGATTCAGAGATTGATACAGAACGCTTTATTTTAACAACAAAGGATAAAATAACAATTATCATTCCGCCACTTTATACATTAATCAATGAAGATGAAGGTGTAATCGACATTCAAGTAACAAAAAGGGGAGATCGCATTACTCTTCAGGCTACATTAAATAAAAAGCAAGTTACATTCGATGCGAACATGGAGATTATTATTGAAGGTTTATCAGCAAGCTCATCGATCAATCACTTAAATGACTTTGGCAAGCAAGTACCAGCCGACTATATCATTAGTGGAAACCGTCATATTATCCAAACAATGACACCTGGGACATTCCAAATTATTAGAAATTAAACAGTTAAAAGCACTAAAGATACCCATTTCAAAGGTTTCTTTAGTGCTTTCTTAAAGCGCCTCCCTTAACCTGTTGTCCATTTACGAGGCACCCTTTATTTAATTTGCTGTAGCTAATAGACGATTTACAATGAAATCAAGCTGTTTAGTTAATGAATATATATCGTTGTAGTAACAAAAACCAAAATCAATTTCCACAAGTCTGCCTTCTTTAACAGCTGGAATAGCGGACCAAACTGGATGGTCAGTTAAATCTACCATCCCTTCATATGATGAACGAAAAACATAATCTCCTGCATACTCCGTTAATACTTCTAAGGATACATCTATCGCCTCCTGAGTATTATTCTTATCATCTATTTTCTGTTGAATAATTTCTGGCGCACGCATTCCTAAATATTCATACAATGCTTGAGAACCACGTCCGAAGGTATAACTTGTTACAACTGACATTTTCCCTTTGCCGCCTTCCATAATACTAACTGTTTTATCTAATACACCCGCCGCTTTTAGCTGTTCTTTACTGTCTTCTACTTTTGTATAAAAATTAGTCAAAAGATCTTTTGCTTCTTTCTCTTTCCCCAGCACTTCTCCAATTTTTTCTAAACGTTGATCTAGAGATGTTGTGGCGTCATCTATCACAATAGTTGGAGCTATTTTTTTCATCTGCCCATATAGTTCTTCATTCTTTGGAATAATGATGACATCCGGCTTTAATTGAATCACTGCCTCAACATTCGGCTCAAACCATTCACCTAAACTTTCGACTGTTTTTAATGCCTCCTCAAATGCAGCGCCGTCCTGTATCTTAGAAGATCCCACAGGTGTTACACCAAATGCTAGGACGTCACCAGTATAATACATCACAACTACTCGCTCAGGATTAACGGGTATTTCAACGTCCCCTTTAATAGTGGATACAACCTTTGTTTGTGATTTAGTTGCTGTTTGTGCAACAGAGGTCTTTCCCTCGCTCCCCGTATTCGTAGATGTTCCGTTGCTACAAGCGCTTAGTAAAAGTGTTAAGCATAGAAAAAGTGTTGCAATAGTTGATAATCCTCTTTTATTCATTGATTCATACTTCCTTCCTTTATATTGATAACCATTCTCAATATAATCTTGGAAGCTCCAATCGACAATGGAGTATCTTTCAGACATTGAAGGACTATCCTTTACTAGATGATCTATTTGTTCTTTTTGGCGAAACTTTATGGGTGAGATACCTACTCTTTTTTTGAATAGTCTACTAAAATAATAAACATCATGATAGCCGACGCCCATAGCAATATCACGTATGCTAGCATCTGTCTCCACAAGCAAAGTGGAAGCCTTTCCGATTCTTAGCTGAATTAAATACTCAATAGGACTACAGCCTATCTGTTGCTTGAATTGAATAGATAAATGTGATGGACTATAACGTAATGCCTTGGCAATTGTGTCTAACGTCAATGATTTTGCGAAGTTTTCTTCTATGTATGCTTGAATTTGATAAGAGACATTCAACTTTGGTATGTCGAGACTCTCTTGATCTAACTGTATAAAAATTTCATTTAAAAATTGATAAAATAGTGATTTAACTGTAAATTTATCTAGATTACTGGCATTTTTCCATTTACTATACATTTGATGTGTTTTTTCGAACATGGTAACAGGTGAGCTTGGTACAAAACCGTATTGATAGTTGAAAGGATTATTTCTATACACGGCAGCTACTACCCTTTTATTAGAAGCTAAAGGAATGAAGGCTCGATAGAATACCATATAGTATTCAAATCCTTTATCCTTAGCCATGATTTGCAGAGTAGAGCCCTTCCCACTGTGTATAAGATGAAAGCCCTCTAGTGTATATTTGTTTAAGTCTATATAAATATCTGCACTACCTCCTGTAGCATAAAGAAACATATTAGCAGGTAATTTATACAATTTACCAATTTCCTCAGGTTTGAATAGCTCATAACGTATATCTAGTATTTTTGTTGTGGCATGATTCCAAAGAAATAGAAACTCCTCATCAGGTAGCATTCTTTATCATTCCTTTCCATTCAGCTACTCCAAGTTTATTACAATTGATAATAGTTCTCAATTATATTTTTTAATAAATAGATATTAATAAAAAATCACTCTGGCTATACAATGCTAGAGTGATTTTGAACTTATCTTTTATTTTTTAACTTGTAGGACGATCATTTCCGTTACTTCTTCGATTTGCCCAAGTATAGAAATTGGATCTGAAAACCAGAAACTCCATCCATCGATTTCGAAAATTTGATCATTCTGTACGGCATCAAGTGTTTTCCAAACAGGTTCACTTTTATAATCGTATGTTTCTGTTGCTTTATCAACTGCCACAAAAATATAATCACCTGCATATTCTGTAAGTAATTCAGGGGATAATTGCAACCAAGGTTTTTCAGGATCCATATCATTGATTACTTTTGGAGGTGGCGTTAGTCCAAGCCCATCATAAAAGGATCGCCCTGTATAGCCATTACCGTATAATGTTATATCATTTTTTGCCCCGCCAGCTAGAATAGTAACAGTTTGATCCTTGCTTATAATATTTTGAACGGTTTGTTTGGCTTTTGCTACTCTCTGATGATAGTCATCTAACCATGCCTTCACGTCTTCCTCTTTATCAAATATTCTACTAAACTCCTCCAATGTCTCATCCATTTCTAAAGTAAATGGTATTAAAACGGTAGGGGCTATTTTAGAAAAGGCTTCATATTTCTTTTCATCACCTGTAATAACAAGGTCTGGCTTCAAATCTACTACGGCTTCAAGGGAATCCTCAAAATAAGTAATTCCTTCGTTATAGTCTTTTAAATAAGGGCTTTTCATATAAAGCTCCTGTGTACCTACTGGTTTTATGCCCAAGGTCAATAAAAAACCAGGATACGTATCCGTTACGACACGTTTCGGGTCAACTGGAATTTCTACATCCCCTTTCACAGTAGAAACGATTTTCGTTGTGGACTGCACTTCCGCTGCCTGATTGGTTGCCGCCTTTGTCTCTCCATTATTGGTAGTATTCATAGCACTACCAGAACATGCACTTAGCAATAAAGTGAAACATAGCAATAAAGTCGTCATCATAGAGGACTTTGTCTTTTTATTCATCAGTAAATCTCCTTTTTGTTTATATTGATAATAATTATCATTACCAATATAATGTTGTATCCACTTTTTATCATTAGACAAAGAAAGCCGATACATAGGACGATACGATTTATGTTGATTTGGTTGCTGTTTAAATTTCATGGGGGTTAGACCACTGTGCTTTTTAAAAATACGGATAAAATAAGAAACATCTTCATAGCCAACACTCGAAGCAACCTCTTGCAAGCTTAAAGTTGTATGTATTAATAATTGCCGCGCTTTTTGAATTCTTATTTGAATAAGATAATCAATAATACTTCTACCCGTCTTTTGTTTAAATTGCTTAGCTATATAGGGCACACTATAATTCAACATTTGGGCAAGTGATTCTCGAGTAATTGGTAGACTGTAATATTCATCTATATAATTTTGAATTTGCTCCACGGGATCTGGCTGTTGCACATTGACATGCTGTTGATGTAATTGCTGCAAAAGTTCATAAATAATTTGGTAGAAAAGTGCTTTGACATGGAAATGTCCTAGATTATTCTGTTTGAGCCACTCTCGATGCATAGTTTCTATTTTTTCCTGCAATGTAAGTGCATTTGTAACTTGAAAAACATATTGAAGCTGAACAGGTTTTTCGCGTTCCCATAGCACTAGCATGTCTTTCCTAGATGTAATAGGCAACGTCGCTTTGTAGAGAATTAAGTAGTACTCTAAACTATTTTCTACAGCACTAATATGTAGGCAGCTTCCTTTAACAGCATGCGCTATATTAAAACTTTCTATCTTATAAGATTTATTGTCTAATATTACATTAGCTTTCCCTTTGATAGCGTACAGGAAGCCGCTAGCTGGTAAACGATATGAGCTAGGCTGCTCATCACCATGTATCTTGATATACCGTATATCAAACACTTGGATAGTAGCAGACTTCCACAGAAGGATATGATCATCTATATTCACTGTTTGTATACACACCTTTCAAGTTAAATAATAGAATGCCCCCTCTTGTAAACATTATAAATGATAAACATTCTCAATAATATCAAAAAATGTAATAATAAAAAGAAGCATCTTCACTAGGAAAGATGCTTCTATAAGTTTCTTAATTGAGACGGTTAAACTAAATAATCGCTCACCATTTTCTACTATTTTTTATTCAGTAGCCAATTTGTTAATTCCTCAACTTGAGCCAAGACCGCTGTTGGGTCATAATACCATGAACGTTCCTCTGGCCAAACATAAAGATGGTCATTTTTCACAGCCGGTAAATTTCCCCATATTGGATCTTTCTTATAATCTTCAACCGTTCTATCATTCGAAGTCAAAATAATGTAGTCTCCTGCGTAATCTGCCAATACTTCTTCAGAAATTTCCGCCCACTGCTTTTCCATAATTTCATCTGCCTTTTTAGCTGGTAGCTTTTGACCAAGTGACTGATAGATTGGCTGTCCTCCCCGACCGAAGTTATCACCATAAACATAAATAGATTTACCTGCATCCTCAATAATAGAAAAGCTTGCATCCTCTGGGATAATCGCATCTACCTGTGCTTTAGCATCAGCAATCTTCTGATCATATTGGGAGAGCCAATCCTTTGCTTCTTGCTCTTTTCCAAGTAACTCACCGAAATATGTAAGCTCCTCATGCGCATTTTTCAATTCCCCGTATGGGATAACTACAGTTGGAGCAATTTTACTTAAAGCATCATAGTTTTCTCCATTGCCAGTAATAATCAAATCAGGTTTGAGTCCTAAAATCCTCTCAATGGATGGTTTCCCATAAACACCGATATCCTCTACATCCTTTAATGCATCCTTAACATAATAATTTTCAAGAGCCAAACCAGGAGCTCCTATGGGCTTCACATCTAAAACAAGTAGACTTGCGATATATTCCTCTGCTACAATTCGCTTCGGATTAGACGGAATAACAATATCACCTTTTATAGTCTGAACCGTTTTTGTCTCTGCTTCTTTCGCATCTTGCTCTCCAGTTGGATTAGCTGCCCTTTCCTCTTGGCCGCAAGCTGTTAACATAAGCATTATGAGCAGAAATAATAGTCCTACAATCTTTCTATTTTGTTTAAACAATTTTTTCCCTCCATACACAACAATTGATAATCATTCTCAATAATTGTAGAAGAATGCCAAATAACTGTCTATGCATGAAAGTGATTTATTGCCATGTTATTTTATGATGTCAGTACTTCCATCAATTTTTGTAATTGAACTGCTGTAGATAATGGATCATACCCATAAAATGTTTCATACTGGTTCATAAAATACACCTGTTTCTTTTGGACAGCCGCCAGCGACTTCCATTTATCAGAGTGTAATACTGCTAAGAGACTCTCTTTTCCTGAATCTTTTGTTGGAAGTGCCGTAACAAAAATATAATCAGCTGGAAAATGTACGATTTCTTCAATATTTACTGTTAAATATCCTGTCTTTTCTATATTATGTGCGACAATTTCGTCCGGCCGACTAAACCCTAAATCCTCGTAAAGTATATGGCTTCCCCTCCCATGACTACTATTTAGACAATAAGCTGCATGACTACCTATTTCCCAAACAATAGCGGTACCCCTTGCCCCAAATCGTCGATCAAGAAGCTGGTTACAGTGAACTATCTGTTCATCATATTGTCGAAGCCAATGATTGTACACTTCTCGTCTATCTACTAAATTTGCAATTAGTCCAAATTGTTCGCGCCAACTTAATTGTCTACAGGATAGCTCAAAAACAGGGCCTATTGACAGTAGAGCCTGCTTTTCCATGCTTCCACTATAGTTAATAACGACATCAGGACAAGCAGCTATTATTTCCTGATAATTCGAAGCAATATCTTGCTCATAGCCTGTAAGTTTCTGCGAGGATGGAACAGACTTAATATTTTCCAAAAATGGAGAGTACACCCCCAATACTGGCGTAATCCCTAGGGCCAGTAAGCAGGCAGTATGATTGGCATTCAGTACAATAAGACGTTTCGATTTTTGATAATAAACTGTAGGCGATACACCGACAATTTCTTTAAATTTCCGACTTAAATAGGTCCCCTCTCTGTAGCCTACTACTTGGGCTAAATCATCTAATTTTGGCATCCCTAATAATAGTTTTTTCTGAGATTCCCTTATCCTTAATAATGTTAAATACTCGCTATACGTATATCCAGTGTGCTTATGAAACGTACGAGAAAAATGTTCAGGACTTACCTGCGCTTTTTCAGCCATTTGCTCTCTTGTTAGATCTTCATTGAAATGTAGATTCATATAATCAAGTACCCTATCAATCCACAAACCTTCTTGTTCTTTGTTAGTACGTAAATGGTTGTACAGTTCTTCTAACATTTCAGCAAATAGTTTTTGTAAACGAAACGGATTACTTTCAACTGTAATCTTTGCTTCTCTTTCTATTTCCTTGACTAAATTCATGAGACGATATGTGCAATGTACCATTAAAGTGGTATTTTGTAATAAGTTAACTATATTCGGGCCATATGCACGGTATATAATGACAACCCCTATACATTCATTTGCTTTAAGTAGTTGAAAATCGTCTCCATCATCCACAAACATAACAGAATTTGAGCTAAGCTGAAGCTGTCGACCTTGGAGCGTATAGATGGCATGACCCTCATAAACGACAATGATAAATGGGTATGCCAAACGCCCTCTCTTATCGCATAATAGTTCTTCTAGTTTCATAATTTGAATAGGTTGATAAAAAAATTGGCACAGTAACTCATTATCTTTGTACATTCTAGTTCTATCTCCTAATCTCTCAATTGATATTGATTATCATTTTCATTATAATGGAATAGAATATTAGAAATCAATTGCATTGGGAGGATTATAGCTTTGACAAATTTTTTAAAAAAGAATTCCTTCTTCACAGGTATTCTCATTTTTTCGATGCTCTTAGCTGCATGTGGAAATCAATCAGTTCCATCAGCAGATAAGGCTAACGTTGATCACTCAAACCGTGTATTAACAGATTCATTAGGTAGTGAAGTAACAGTCTCTGAAAGTCCCCAGCGTATTATTGCACCCTACCTAGAAGATCACCTCATCGCTTTAGGTATTAAGCCAGTAGCACAATGGTCAGTAAAAGGTGGGGCGTCCATTCAAGACTACCTTCAGGAATCATTAAAGGACATTCCAACAATTGAGTTTGACCTTCCCTTTGAAGCAGTTACAAGCTTTAATCCAGATTTAATTGTAATCGGTTCATCAGAAATCGCAGAAGGGGAAAAATACGAGCAATATAGGAAAATTGCGCCTACATATGTAATGGGGGCAGAAGATAATAATTGGCGTAATAAGCTTCTGAAAGTGGGAGAAATTTTTAATCAAGTAGATAAAGCAAAGGAAGTCCTTACAGATTATGATCAATTTGCTAAAGAGGCAAAGGAGGATATTCACAATAAAGTGGGGAACCCTTCCGCCACTGTCATCTGGAATATTAACAATACAATTTATATGGTAAGCAATACAGCCTCGAGTGGTATTGTTCTTTATGAGGATCTTGGGCTAAAAAATCCTAGCCTAGTGAAAGAAATATCAGCTTCTGCTGCTGGTGATTGGTCACAAGTATCTTTAGAAAAATTCGTACAAATAGATGCAGACTATCTCTTTGTTATTAACAGTGATCGTGCAGGCAGTTCTACATTACTAAGTGATCCTCTCCTAGCAAATATACCCGCCATAAAAAATGGCCACGTTTATGAATTTGACCAAAGCTCAAGCTGGTTATATTCTGGGGCCATTGCCAATCGCCAAATCATTGAAAATGTGTTAGATAGTATCGCTAAGTAGAAATACATTTAGCAGCCTTAAACTGCCCCCAAACATTAGACAAGTTCTACAATTTGGGAGGCAGTTTTTCTATGGGTACATTACTGCTAAGGAAAAAATTATTAGTTGTTTTCGCTATTGAGGAGCAATTAAGCCAAAAAAGTGTGACATATATTACATTACTTTATGATTACTTTATTTATTATCTGTTACAGATTGATTAATTGAAAATTCATTACATATACAATTGAAGCAGTGCCTGTACTCCTTACAAAAATGAGGACTCAAAGTATGTCTCGTAAAACAACTGTTAAATAACTAAAATTAAAATTTTAAAAGTCAAAAAAAAATGTTAAAATAATATAAATAATAAAATTGGGAGATGAGGAAAATTATGGACAATAAATACAAGTTATTAGGACTTTCATGTATAATAATTCCTATATTATCCGCAATATACATTCTGTTAAATAGCAGTATTTTAATACCAAAAGGTTATGATCTTGCAATTGATGGATATGTAATATCCAGAAATTTAATGGTTATTTTTTTACTATATTCACTTTCAAAATTAGGATACTTCTTCTCTACAAAATTGAAACAAGACTAACTATATTAGCTAGTCTTGTTTTAATTAATTGTTACTTAGCATTTATTAATTTAAATTCTCCATATTGTGGAACCTTAACAGTATAACTATTACTTTTCAGTACTTTTCCAGTTACTAAATCATAATACTCTCTAGTACCCGTTTCCACTTTATAATATACTCTATATCCCATATAAACGGTTTTATTAGGGTCAGCATTCAATGTATATCCTATCGAGCTAGTGATAGATTTTGAAGTTGATATTCCTAGTCCATCTATTGCTCCAGATACATCAGTTCCAAAAGTGACACTTTTGGTTGCTGTAATAGAACCGCCTCCTTTGCCTGTCGTTATATTATCAGAAGCTCTTTTATAGCCCGACCATTCATTGAATGTTTTTACATTTACCTTTCGATATCGGAAATCATTAACAAAATAAGGTGTAACCTCTTCTGAATCTACTTCTATTTCTTCTGGATTAACTACCTCTTCTAAATCTACTACTTCTTCTGCTGCTGCTGTCTGCGAATCCATTGTAAATGCAACGGTAACTATAGATAGTAAAATCACAAATGGTAATATTAATTTTTTTAACATAAAATAACCTCCTATGTAAATTATTGTATATTTTTATAATACCATATTTTTCTAAATGAGGAAGTGTAACTTTATATCTTATCCAAAAAGTTTTATACCTTATACAAATTTCCGTTACATTTCATCTGTAAAATTATGGAACAATTCACCTTTTGTCGTTACTGCCTTGTTTATTCAAAATTTTTTACATCGCTGATTATACTAATTAAACGGCTAAATGTTCATGAAACACATTATTTCAACATAAAAGGATGATTGTTACTCTCCTCCAACTTTAATCATTTTAGCTCTATTATCCCTTCCCCATATGCTCAAAAAATTTTTCATATGTTTGAAAATGCTCATGGTTCTTTAAAGTCTTGTGGGCTCAGCCCACATCAATGCGATTTTTGGATAAACCTCAATGAACTATATTTAGTTTGTCCATTGTTCTAAAATAAGGTTTAATTTATGCTAACGTATGATAATGATTATCAATTACGGAGGAAAAGATATGAAAAAAGTAAATCGACATATGTTCATTTGTAGCCTCTTACTACTGGTTGGAGTCCTATTGGCTGCTTGTGGTTCTAACAATGAAGATACTAATCAAAAAGAGACAGCAACGTCAGAACCGACAACACGTATTTATAAGGATTATTTAGGTCATGAGGTAGAAATCCCTGTGAATCCTGAGAGAGTAGTTTATCATGGCGAAGGATACGGGGATGTGCTTGCATTAAATTTCAAAACAGTTGGTGCAGGATTCTCCTGGATTACTGATTATGCTTGGGAAGATCGTGTAAAAGATGTGGAGGACGTTGGTTTTCCGATTAATGTAGAGCAAACATTGTCATTAAAGCCAGACCTTATTATTATTGGTACTGCCGATGATAAAACATATGAACAGCTTTCTAAAATTGCTCCAACTATAGTGTTTGATACGTTCGCACCTTTGAACCAACGTTTAACGGAACTGGGCGATATACTGAATAAAAAAGAAGAAGCCGCTCAATGGATAGCTGATTATACAGAAAAAGCGGATAAAATGTGGGAGTCGCTTGTGGCTGATGGGACGGTTAAACCAGATGAAACTGCATCTGTATTAACATATTATCCAGGTGATCGATTATTTGTAATGGCACGTGCAGGGCTTTCTCAAGTTTTATACGATTCAAATGTTCTTAAGCCTGGTGATAAGATTCAAAAAATACTTGATGATGGCACAGGCTTTGCTGAAATTTCTACAGAGCTTCTTCCTGAATATGCTGGCGATCGAATTTTCATCCTAACACCAGTAGATGATGAAGCAAAACAATCGACAAAAGAAATGATGAATAGTCCAATTTGGAAAAACCTACCTGCTGTAAAAAATGGGCATGTTTACACAATTGATATTCAAAAAAGTGATAGCGATGCCTCAACTAGAGAATGGTTATTAACCGAATTACCTACTATGTTAAAAAAATAGATTTAAAGAGACATTTCATCTTTGTTGAAATGTCTCTTTACTTTTTATACAATAAAGTTAATTGATAATCATTTTCATTTAGCAAGGACGTGAATAAATGGAAGACAATCATTCTTTTAGACATAATTTATTATTTCATTTAGAAGATATTGACTGTATTTCACAGAGCTACCCTTTTATTTGCCCATCACACCATACCATGATACTTTTTACGGATGGCTGTGGGACATTAACAATAGATGACATTCCCTATTTGGTGACCAAAGGAAAGATTTTTCTTATACAACCTCATTCCATGATCGATTTATCGGATCTAACAAATGAATTCTGCTTCTATAAAATAACCTTTACGGCTTTCCAGCTACAACTGGAGCTCCCTTCTCCTTATCTAGGACCTATTTTTTCTGATGAAGTGGAGCATACCGTTTATCCGAATACACGATTTATCCGTCTTACACAAGATCTGTATCAATTAAAGACCCAATCGGATTATTTTAAACAGCAAGGTATTTTATATGAACTATTAAATTTATTATTTGAACATCAGCTTCATAGAAATGTCCAATTAACTATGACGAAGGCAGTCGAGGAAACGATCAATTATGTACATAAATATTATCAACAGCCTTTAACCGTTAAGATGTTAGCTGAACTTGCTCATATAGCCCAATGGCAATATAGTACAATCTTTCAATCTTTAACGGGGAAGAAGCCGCTAGATTATATTACAGAATTACGTCTTACTAACGCAAAGGAATTATTATTACAAACTAATGAGCCATTAAAGGATATTGCACAACAAGTTGGATTTGATGATGAATATTATTTTAATCGCCGCTTCCGACAGGTGATCGGTATTCCGCCAAAACAGTTTGCCCGACAATATAGGCAACGAACGGTTGTAAAAGATTGGACAGGACATGAAGTCACGATCCCATCCGCACCTCACCGAATTATTTATCACGGAGAAACGTTTGGGGATATGCTGATCTTTGATGTTCAACCAATAGGCGGTGACAAGAAGTCTATTAGTAAATCCTTTTATAAAAACCATGTTCCTTATATTCAAGATGTTGCCTTTCCCATTAATCTTGAAAAATCTTCAAAGCTAAACCCAGATTTAATTATCTTTACAAATAATGATGAGCAGCAATATCAAGCACTATCATCAATTGCTCCAACTATTACCTTAAATTCTTGGGATTCTTTAGAGGAACGCATCCTTCTATTAGGACAATGGCTTAGCCAACAACAACGTGCAGAAGATTGGCTAGCCCGCTATAAAGTCCAAGAAAAAACGATGTGGCAAAAGCTCCAATCAGTCGTAGACCCAGGTGAAACAGCAACGGTCTTGACCTTTGATCATGGTAAACGCCTTTATGTCATGGGCTGTACAGGTCTAGCTCCTGCTCTTTTTCATCCAGATGGATTTCAGCCTCACCAGCAAGTAAAAGAATTGCTTCAAACAGGCAATGGATATAAAGAAATACCAATAGATCAGTTACCAAAGTATGTTGGTGATCGAATTTTCTTGCTTTTATCGGATAAACCCGACTCGCAAATGGCCACGATGAAATTGATGAATAGCGATATTTGGAAGGACCTCAAGGCTGTACAGAACAACCACGTATATTTAGTAGATGCAACAAAGTGGAATTATAACGATGCCTTTACGAGAGAAAAATTACTTGGCGCTTTACCGAGATTAATAATTACTGCAAAGTAATATAAATTCAAGGGGTGACATTTTATATGAAAACAGAAAGTATGACAGATCGAATGACGACGCAAATATCATTAAAGGATATACGTGATTATATTGCTAAAAATCATCACCAGCCTCTGACGATTGAGCATCTCGCAATCATTTCTGGTCTTAGTTCTAGCTACTTTGGAGAGGCATTTAAAAGGGCATTTGGGCTAAGTGCCACAGATTACTTAACAGAGCTGCGTATTGGTCATGCCAAACAATTATTGCGTGATACCGACCTATTACTGCGTGAAATTGCTAGAGAAGTTGGCTACAGTGACGAATTTTATTTTAGCCGTAAATTTAAAAAGGAGGTGGGGGTTTCACCCTCCGCTTTTAGTAAATTAGCGCGCCAGCGTATTTCTACCTTTTCAGTGTCCACTATCGGAAACTTACTAGCTCTTGGCATCATTCCCGTTGCGGCTCCACTGAATGCTAAATGGAGTCCTTATTATTACAATCATTATCAGGACAAAATCCAAGTGCATGTGAATATATTTGATGCAGAATCAGAGGATAACTTTAGAAAATTAACCTCCGCTAAGCCTGATATTCATATTTTTCAAGAAGAGCCCTCTCTTTCCATGCTTGGTTGGCTTCAAACATTTGGCATTAAAAGTGTTTATATTGAAGCTAAGGATTGGCGAACACAACTAAGAGAAATAGCCGTTGCTGTCAAAAGGCAAAGCGTGTGTGAGTATTTCATACAGTCCTACGAACAAAAGGTATTAGAGGCTAAGCAAGAAATTAAACGAGTGACCAAGGAAGATAGTTTTGCCGTTCTACGATTATGTGGCGATCAATTATTTTTATATTGCAATAAAGGGATTCAGGATGTCCTATTTACAGATTTGCAGCTCTCCCCTATTGATGGGCAACAGCAAACATGTAACGAGCTAATTACGCTTGATCAGCTAGTAGATATAAACCCAGATCGTTTACTTTTTATCGTATGTCCAGATTCTCAGACTAGAAATTATTGGCTTACTTTACAATACCTTGATCGTTGGAAAGAGCTCCAAGCTGTAAAAAATGGACATGTCTATGTTTTGCCATCAAATCCTTGGTTTGAATACTCTGCTATTGCGATAAATCGAATGTTAGATGAAATGTTGCTCATGTTAACCGGAAAAAATCCAAACTCTTTTCCTGTCCCCGTCCATGGTATCGTATCCGATAGTGAATTATAATTCCATTTGAGAATGATTATCAATGGAAGGGGACATTGAACTACAATGAAACACAATGGTCGTAATCAAACGATTATAAAATCTGTCTATATTCTAGCCACTTTAATGCTAGCTATTGGATTAATTTCTGCCTGCAATACCCAATCAAGCAATAACGAAAAAAAGGTAGAAGCACAGGTAAACTCAAACAATAGTAAGGAGCAAAAAGCTTATCCATTAACCATAAAGGATGAGGCTGGCAATGAAGTAACATTACCAGCTAAGCCCATTAAAATATTCGCACCTGTTTTGGAGGATTCCTTACTAGCTCTTGGTATTAAGCCTACTATGCAATGGTCGAATGGTGTTAAACCACAGCTCTATTTACAGGATCAGCTACAAGGCATACCTGAAATTAGCTTTGCAAGCGGCCCCCCATCTCCTGAAACGATTATGGCAGATAAGCCAGACTTAATTGTTTTGCATAATTCGTTTTATATTGAAAATGGCACATATGAAAAATACGCAAAAATTGCGCCAACCTATGTGTTCAAAAATGCAGCAACTGATATAGAAGGTTCAATTAAAGTGTTAGGGCAATTACTAGACGAGCCCGCTAAAGCACAGCAAGCTATACAGAATTATCAAGAAAAGGTGGATGCAGCAAAATCAAAGCTGGCTTCCAAAACGGAAGGCAAAAAAGTAGCGTTAATTCGCTTTAACGCCAAAGGGATGTTTTTCATGACAGATGAATATTTCAGTGGGTATGTGTTAACACATGAATTAGGATTCGAGCAAAGTAGCTACGTGAAAAACGGTGCATTTGAAGTATCTTTGGAAATTCTCCCTGAGCTAGATGCCGATTATATTTTCCTGATCAATGATGGCAATCTTGGAAATTCATTCATTAATGAACTGAAGGACAGTACTATCTGGCAAAGTACAGATGCCTTCAAAAGTAATCAGGTATTTGAAACATCTGAGGATTATTGGCTAAATGGTGGTATTCATGCACAAGAGAAAGTGATAGACGATGTATTGGAGTTTTTAGCACCATGACAACAAAGATAAAGAAACCGTATGTATCAGAAACTTATTTTGAATATGTCATGACATCCCACAACCAGTTAGATTATCGAATATTAATTGCTAACCCGACAGATGCACCACCAGCAGATGGTTATGCTGTTATTTATGTACTAGATGGAGACGCTCTTTTCCCAACGCTTGCAGAGGCGGTAAAATTACAAACGCGCAAACCAAAAGGCTATGAGCCCATTCTTGTTATTGGTATTGGCTATCCCTCTAAGGAACCCTTTGATATGGAACGACGCTGCAATGATTTTACCCTGCCTGTTAGTGATGGAAAGCTGCCAGCACGTCCAGATGGAACCCCTTGGCCACCAAACGGCAAAGCCAACCAGTTTCTAGACTTTATTGAACATGAACTAATGCCTACTGTCGAAAAAGAATGGCCCATCAACAAAAAGAAACAAGCGGTTGTTGGTCATTCCTTAGGTGGTCTTTTCACACTATATGCTTTATGTGCAAGACCTCATTTATTCAGTCATATTGTAGCTGGCAGTCCCTCTGTGTGGTGGGCTGACAATGCGGTACTAAAAGTAATAGACCAATTTTTTGACGATTGGAAAGGTCAGCATACTATTAATTTCTTACTCACAATCGGTGCTAACGAGCTTCCAGATATGTTAGAGGGAGCTGATTTAGCGGCTGAACGACTGAAGCGATTAAGCGAACAGAACGTTCACACTCAATATGTGAAATTTGATGAGGAAGACCATGTTAGTGTCCTTCCTAGTATGCTTGGTCGACTTCCACGATTTTTAAATTCCTAACAGAAAAGCCCCAGTAGTTATTTGTGATATGCTCCCTATTAGGTAGACAGATTAAAAAATATAATCTGTTTATCTAAGGGGAGTATTTTTATGTTTGAAGCAAACATACTCAATTTAAAACTACATATCTCTTTTATAAAGATTAAACGGCTTGAGCCTCCAAGAATTCAGAGCTCAAGCCGCTTAATACTATTTTTAAAATTTACTTTGTCTACTTGACAGGGGGCAGTTCACTTTTTGTAAGAGTTACATTAACTATACAATGCTATATAGGTCACTTAAGCACTCAACATTTCTATCAAGAGAGTGTACCATTAAATCTAATCTAAAAACTAACAGTATTAAGTCTAGTATAGTACTTAACTTAATCCTTACAATATCTAGTGTTACTTTGAAATTATATCTTTAACAAGATATTTGTTACCATATTTATCTACAATAACAATTACAATATAATCTCCTTCAATGAACGGGAACGTATTATTTATAATTGGTTGCACCGTTCGTCCTTTTTTAAGTGGTGTTTTACCATCTCCGTGGCTAAGGCTTGTCAATGCACCCGAAGTATTCGGATCAATTACCTCGATCGGTTTAATATTATCAATAGCTGTTGTTGGATATGTTTTACTATATACTGCGTAATAGTAGTTAACCTCTTCCCCAGCTTCCACTGAAGGATCTTGGAAAGTAAAGTCGAATGTTGCATTAATTTTATTACTTCTATCACCAGAAACTGGCTCTTGAAGCTTAGCACTTTCTATATTTGTTGTAAGTGTTCTATAAATATAAGAAGATTTAGGTTTACCATTTATAAATGGTATTTGTGTATTAGCAATAATCACACTACCTTTATCTGTAATATTTGCATCTACTGTTAATGTAAAGCTTTGATTTACTGGATTATTAAATGTAATAATCATTTTTCTAGGTTTCCATGTCTCTATTAAATCTGCACCATCTTCCCATACCCATGTATGTGCTGGTAAAGTTGCAGTAGTACCATCTATGTTAGTAAAATTAAAGAATGAATTATTATTTTTAATAATACTGCCTGGATTTGCTGGGTCACCAACTGCTTCCGAGAATGTAACCTCAAATGTTTTTCCATCGATTCGTTTAAAGATAGGGTCTTCTACTCTAGGAGCAGTACCATCAGAATAAAAATCCTGTTTCATCCAGCCAGCAACTGTTTCATCATGATTGTCCCCAGTTGTATTAGCTTTGTAAATGGTAATATTACCATACGTATCCTCTGCTCCAAGATAAACAACATAATCTGTATGAGGCTCTAAATTGACACCCGGTGCTTCCGTTAATGGGAACGAACCTTTTCCACTTTTATTAACACTTGGACTTCCTTTTAATTTGTCTTCTAAAAATTTACGTTCGGCTGGTGTATCTATAGTTAAATTAGCTGAATCATTTGTTGTACCATCAGCATTTTTCTTAGGTACAAACCAATAATGTAATACAGTTGTCTCATCCGTATTAAAACTAATCATTGCTTTTTTATCATCATTTTCCTTAGGTTTTACAACTAAGTCTTTAATTAACGGTGCTTTTGTGTCACCAATAATTTCTTTTGATGCTATATCAGAAATTTCACCACCACGATCTTTCAAGACCATATATACAGAATAACTTAAGAAAGGATTAAGTTTGTCTTTAGAAATAGCAATAGGGAATTTCTTAGTGTTCTCCTCCAAATCCGCAGGACCAGAGCCGATTTCAATATAAATATCTTTACCACCTATTTGGAAGTAGCCCGATTTTAATGATGATTCAGTTGCAAATTCATTGACAAAATCTCGCTTTGTAATTCCTTTATCCTCTAAATATTGATTAAATGTCTTTGTTTCACCATTGTCTACAACCGTATCAGGTAGAATCATGTAGTAATACGTACCGGCTTTGTTTGGCTTGAATTCTACTTCAACTCTTCTATAATTATCAGATTGGTCTGGTTTATTAACTACATTTTTTATTGAGATTTCTGGATTAATAAATTTCTCATGGACATATTCTGCAAAGTTCCGAACATTTTTACCAGGTTCAATTGTATTCGCATTTTCAAAATCATTATCTGCTAAATCCTTCACGCCAGGTAAAATTGTTACACGTAATGTATCCTTATAAACAAATCCAGTACCTGATGGAATAGATAATAGTACTCTTTTTTCTCCTTCTTTGTATACAACAGAAGAAGGTTTAATTTTATTTTGACCAGTTGTATTTACAATAACTGTTCCAGATAAATCATAGTTGTTAACATTTCTTGCACTTTCAGGATCTAATGCTTCGTTTAAATAGACATAGAATTGGTTTTCATTACCTGCTGGTTCTAACTTCTGATTTTCTACATAGGGGTGGACGTTATCTAGCTCTAGCGTGATAAAATCCTTTACAACAGCAGGATCTACAGAGTAGTTTCCTGAATCGTCCTTCATTACGACATAGAGCTGATAATCTGTCTCCGGATCAAGTCCTGTTAAGATTCCAGTTATGCCAAGTTTATCAGCTTTTGCTTTCCCTTGACCTGTTGGGTTAGCGACGATGTCTGCCGTTGTCGGGTCAGCTGCTGTTGTTTTCTTACGTACATAGTAGTAATAATCTCCAGGCTCACTTGCTGCAAATTTGAATTCAGCTCTTGTGCCTCCGTGTAAAGGTGTAACTTGTAAAGATTTCACTACTGGCGGTGATGCATCTTTCATCTGGAACGCTTGAGAAACAATATCCGATGCATTTTTCGAGCCGTCTACCACCATGATGTAGATGACATATTCTTTTTTCTCACCTAGATTGGATACTTTAACGGAGTTTGTACCTTTTACAGCGGCACCACTTCCATAAGCTACGTTTTCATTTGAAAGGTGATTAACCATTTCACGTTTATTTGGTACCTCGGCACCTTTTTCACGGACAATATAATAGTACGTACCGACTTCATCGGATGTGAAGTCCGCCTGAATCTCACTGCCATTGAGCACTTTGACATTTGTAATGCTAACGATAGGTTTTGTTTTATCATCAGGGTTTTGATTCTCGTTTTCATCTTTATCAATTGGTTTGCCATCTGGGTCAGTAATACTGCCTATATTATCTTTATCATCAAGGAAATCGTCGAAGATATTATTCGGTGAACCATCCTTAGGTAAGATGACCTTATCGATATACGTATAATCTCCAATATCGATTTTACCGTATAAATTATCCACAAATAATGTGCCAATTCGACCGTAGATATATAATTCAAGATCTGTGCGGCTATTGTAGTTGATCCAATCAATATTTCCTGAACCATAAATTGTTAACGGTGTTTCTGTAGTAAGATTTAACGTACCAATATAGCCTTGAATTTCAAATTCGCGAACACTTCCAATAATGTCTACACGTGGTAGTTTCATATTGGATTCGATTTTTGTACCTGTTTGAGATACTACTAGTCTCGAAACAGTACTGTTATAAAATTCAAGATGCTTTTCAACATTTTTCATTTCCTGTTTTTCGTTAGACCAGTTGACAAACGGCTTATCTTTTTCTGGTTTTTGATTCGTCCAATTCTGAAGATCGTTTGTTGAATTGTTAATAGATGAATCTTCACCCTTAGTATTATCAGGATCTGACCAGTTGATAAATGAGATATTGTTACTTGCCACACGTCCAATTGATAAAGGCTGATTATAAGTAGTAGCCCCTAAATGTAGTGGTGGACGAACTGTTTCATTGACAAACATAGTACCAGTCATCTTCAGATTATTAAATTCAATATAATTACCATTAACTTCGATAGTAGCACCTAATGAACCATGATCCCCATCGAATTCAAGTAAATCCTTGCTTGTACCACTAGCATTTATAGTTAATTTAGAAATAGATAGAATCTTCTTACTAGAAAGAGTCCCTTCAATATAAGCACCCTTTAAAACTGGTGCATTATAGTCGTTAAAAATATGTGAAAGGTTTTCTGCTTTATAAGCCTTCCCATTTATATAAACGGCATCATCATCGACACTTGTAATTTTGTAAGATGTTTCATTATTTTTCTTTTCTTGTGAACGGACAACAAAAGAAGCAAACTGTCCACGATTTACAGGATCAAACGGTGAAAATGTTACAGGTGTCGTTCCTTCCGTAATGTTCAAATCGATTAGTGTTTGAATATAGATTGCATTGCTTGATTTGCTATCTACATCTTTAAAAATGTTGTTGTAACTAGGAGAAACCTCCAGATGGAATGCTAACACTAATATTTTAGCTAATTCGCCGCGAGTCATTACTTCATTGGGCATAAATGTGCCATTTGAATAACCAGACATAATGCCTGCATTTTGCAGTGCCGCTACAGATTTATAAAAATCGCTCCCCTTCGGAACATCTTTATAATAAGGGTCTTGGACATTTCTAGTATCCAATTTTAATGCCGTAGCCAGCATTTTTGCTACTTGTCCACGAGTTACATTGACATCTGGACGGAAGGTATTATCGGCAAACCCGTTAATTACGCCCTGAGAATACAACTTTAATATATCGTTATAATGAACCGAGTATTGATCTATGTCTGTAAAGGGAGAAGTAGCCGCTGCCGCTTTTTGTGGTGAAGGCACTACAACAGCAATCCCACTTGAAGCAAATACTGTTGCTATCAAGGCTTTATTTACTTTTTGGATTTTAGATTTATCCATTCCACTCTTCCTTTCACTTACTTATATATTTTGATACGTACAAATATCATTTTTATCATACCCTTTATATCGACCAAGAGCAGGCGAATCTTCATAGATAAATGCAAAATAGTCCCGTAAATTTATTGATAAATATAGCACTACGAGACTACTCATACAGCCAAATATTTCTATCCCATTTTCCAACAACAAAAAAGCCAAGGAGCATCGGTGCTCACTTGACTTTCACGATATATAGGCATACATCTAGTCGTACTTGTGGTGTCATAAGGGAAAGGGGGATAACCTTACGTCTTGTCAAGTCGATCGAGAGATGTGACCCGAATTACATATCATTTGAACATAGTTATGGTCATTTGGCGAATGACTTACAAATAGCTTGCCCAAATGATGTTTGCATTAATCAATTACCCCAAAAATCAAAAATATAAGCTTATTTTAATCAATTTTTACTTTATTTTTTGTACGGCAATCTTAACTTGATTTCGTCCAGCTTGTTTCGCCTCATATAAGGCTCCATCAGCCGCTTCAATTAACGTCTCTGTTGTAGCAGCCATTTCTGGATATAGGGCTATCCCTGCTGATAATGTTACGGGTCTACCACATGGACTTTCCATTTCAGCCAATTTCCCCCTCAATTGTTCCGCCACTTGCTGCGCCTCTTTGGCAGCTGTATTCGGCAGAAGCATCACAAATTCCTCGCCACCATAACGACAGCATACATCCCCTTCTCGCGCTACAGATTGCATATGCTTGGCTAAAAACTGCAGGACTTTATCACCAACAGCATGACCATATGTGTCGTTCACGCTTTTAAAGTGATCTAAATCTAGCAAAATAATGGCATGAGGCACCTTATTCTCTAACCACTCCGCCAGCATAGCATCCATCGTTCGACGATTGGTAACACCCGTCAATGGATCTACGGTTGATTGATCCTTGAAAAATGTAACCTGTCCATGTAAAAACGATAGACTTCGAATTAAGACATTCTTCAACGAATGGGCTTCAAAGTACCAGCCACTGACTGATTTTAAGCCTTCTACATTTTTCTTATCTAGACTTTCTTCTGTTAACGTCGCTAATTGTTGTAAAGGATTAGCAATGCGAGTCGCTGCCCAAAGCACAATAACAATTGACACAATCATAAGCGGTACAGATTGAATAATAACTTCCTGTACTCTATCGAATGAAGGTGCCAGTGCTACTTCTAAAGGCTTTTGGGCGACAACTCCCCAACCTGTGGAAGGCACTGTACTAAACCCGGCAAGCATTTTCACTCCTTTTGTGTTGTCAACGATTTGAATCCCACTCTTACCGGACATCACAGCCTGAACGACTTTATTTTTTGTGACAACATCATTGATACGGCTTGGGTCCTGATGATAGATCACACGTCCATCTGAATCTACAACATATACGTAGGAGCCATCCTTACTATAATGTTCTCCTAATAACGTTTTAAAGGCGTTTGGTTCTTTTAGATAAATTGTTCCTGCTACCATCCCTAAGTACTCTTTAGATGCCGAAAAGATAGGTTGGGATATAAAAATAATGAGGCGTCCTGTTATCGCCTCGTAAGGCTTAGAAACTAGTGGTATTTTTTTGGCCAATGCCTCTTGTGCGCCAAGAGATGTTAAAACCTCACCTTTAATTTCAATGGAGGGCGGTGATACAGATAAAACAAGTCCCTCTGCATTTGTTATGACTACTGAATTGAACATTTCATTTTGTAATCTTAGACGGTCTGTTTCTCTATTTAAAATTTGCTCATCATCCAAATTTCCACTCACTTGATTCGCGCTATAACTTAAAATTTGAAAGGCTTCATGAAGATAAGCGTTTGCTGTTGAAGCTAATTTCTGTGCATACACTCGATTTGTTTCAAGTGTATTTTCCTTGATGGAGTCAACATTCATTCTATATCCGCCCCAAACACTACCTATGCTTGTAAAGAAGAATGCAGCCATAGCTACTCCCATAATTAAATGCTTTAATTTTAACTGATGTGATTTCATTACTTCCCACCTATATATGTTAGTATGTTTATATTTTTTTACAATTAGTGCCTATTATAAGCAACAGCTCTTCAAGAGAAAAGGAATTTTCTGAAGAAATTCCTTCCGTTAAACGCTAGAACATATCCCTAGGATTGTATCAATAAAGAGGGTCGAATAATATGGCTATCCTGTAAACTTTCTCTATCCAATGAGCTCTTTACTTCTCACCGAATTTTCTAATATTTGACAATAGTTGTCTGACAATTGCTACAAAATCTAAATTCTAAATTTTTTTACTTTTATTGTTATTCTGACATATAAAAGTAGAATTGTTTATTCTATAATAAAATTAACATAGGCAAGGAAAGATTCATTCTGTTATAATACTGATTAAAATTAAACATTCTGTATTATTACAGTTTTGTACAACGCTTTTCGCACAATGGGGATTATGAGAAAAGCGCTACTCAACCATCCTTGATGGTCGTGTAGCCTACACAAAAAAGGGGTTGAAAGATTTGGGTATTTTAAAGGGGTTAAAAATTCTCGATTTTTCTGCATTACTACCAGGGCCAATGGCAACAATGATTTTTGCTGATTTAGGAGCCGATGTCATACATGTTGAATCTTCCAAACGCGTGGATTTAACAAGAATTATGCCTCCTTACGATGATGATCATGAAGCATATATCCATCAACATTTAAATCGTTCTAAAAAATCGATTACGTTAAATTTGAAATCACTAGAAGCTATTGAAATTGTAAAATCTCTTGTACAAGAATATGACGTAATAATTGAAGGTTTCCGTCCTGGGGTTATGCAAAGGCTTGGGATCGGCTACGAAGCTCTTAAAGAAATAAATCCACGGGTAATTTATTGTGCGATTACAGGCTATGGTCAAACGGGTCCATATAGCAATCGACCTGGGCATGATAATAACTACCTTTCATTAGCCGGTGTCCTTGATTATTCTCGCCATAAGGATAAAAAGCCTGTTTCCATGGGAATTCAGCTAGCTGATATTGCAGGTGGAACGATGCATGCTGCGATTGGGGTACTAGCCGCTGCCCTTCAACGTGAGAAAACAGGTAATGGTCAATTCATTGATATTAGCATGACGGATGCTGTATTTTCACTAAATGCTATGTATGGCTCAGCCTTTATTGGAGGTGGACGTGTACCACAGCCAGAACAGGAAATTTTAAACGGTGGCAGTTACTATGATTTTTATAAAACAAAGGATGGCCGCTTCTTCTCTGTCGGTAGTTTAGAGCCTCAATTTCGGAAATTGCTTTGTGAAGCACTGGATATTCCTGAATTGATTGATAATACTTTCAATGATTCCTACTACACACAAATTCGTTTTAAAGAAGCTGTTCACGATGCTTTTTTATCGAAAACGTATGAGGAATGGCTAAAAGTATTTAATGAGGATTTTGAAGGTTGTGTGGAGCCTGTTCTCACATTCCCAGAAGCCTGTGAGCATCCGCAGCTAAAAGCAAGAGAAATGATTGTTGAGATTCCTAAAGGGGATGGCACAGTACAACAGCAAATTGCTTCACCTTTTAAATTTGATGGCTCTGCACCAGAATACAAGCATGTTGGTGCTAAGCTAGGTGAGCATAATGAGGAAATACTAAGTTCATTAGGCTACGATACCGAACAAATCAAGGCTTTAAAGGATAGAGGCGTTTTGGAATAAAAAAAGTGTCTAATACTGTCGATGAAGGACGTATTAGACATTTTTTTATACATAGGCACTAATAAATACTCGAAGATTTTCAAAATGATCATCAATTAATAAATATTTTTTATAGATTTCCATTAATTTCTCAAAAAGCTCAAATTGCTCCGTTACAAATAACACCCGTAAAATATTTAGCATATGCAAGGAAGCACTTTGAGCCACGATATAGTAAGGGACATCCGGTTGACGATAATTTTGTCGCCACTCCTCTACTGACAAACCAATATGCTGTAATGAGTTGTTCACCTGTAGAGCAATATCCTGTTGAACGTATGCCTCAATAGCAATTAGCTGTTCACTGCTATAGTTTTTTTGTACTAAAGAAGTATTTATTTTTTTGTTAGACGCTAATACATGTTCCTTTAAAAGCAGTAAGCCATCTTCATAACGTGTCGCTTTTACATAATGATCAAGTAAAATCGCATATAAGTTTTCTAAATAATTTAGTTGATAATTTTTTATAATTGCAGGTGGTGTAGGTTTCCGATTTGGCAAAAGATCTTTATATTCCAATAAAATTTCGATAGCATAATTATTTAAGCGCTCATCCTCTAATAAATATTCACCATAATGTATAACATTTTCACTGTGCTGTTCTCTATTTGCTATATGAAATAAAATATAGGCAATTAACACTTTTTCCTTCTCTGTTAGAGCATACATAGAGTATCGCCATTCCGCTTCAAATGAAGTTATAAAGTCTTTGACGCGATGATAGTCACCTTCCGATAAGCAATAATGTGTCACAATTTGGTAAAGTCGTAGCTGTTTCTTAGCCAAACAGCTAGATTTATTTTTATCCACATGAGTTATACACTTATCCAGTATCACTTTATAGTTATTCACAAAGTTATCCACATGTTCACAGCTCATTTTCATAGAATGCTCGAAATGTCCCATTATTTCATAAAGAAATGTGAATTGTTCTAATGGTCTGTGGATAAAAAGTGAATAAACTTTTTTTGTGAACAGCCAATGCCAAAAAGATGTATGTTCCTTATACATCATATGCACTAAATACTCATCCTGAAATTTATACAACATAATTGTCTGTAGCTCATTCACTGGCATTTCCATCTGCATTCTTTTCCCAAAAACCAGCCAAATTAATCGTTCAAGGTCTATTGTATGTTGGGCAAAGAGCTGCTCAAAGAAAGTTTCTTTTCCTTTTTGCGTATAAAAAAAGGCATTGAGCCGATCATTCACAAATTTTGCATCTAAACCATATTTGTCAAAATACATTTGCATTTCTGTTGATGCACGGCCCCAATATTTACGTGCTGTGGAAAAGGCAATATTCATAGCCATTTCTTCGTTTACTAAAAATCGTTTGGATAAGAGCGAAGTACCAAGTATTTTTGGATCTTCTTGCAGATCTACCTCTGCCTCTAGCCATGTTGCAAGTAAATTTTCAGCACCCTCTACATTACCTTGTTTATATGTCATGAATAATTGCTCATCACAGTCCAGCAGCATACAATTGGAGCCTCCCATCAAGTTCGACCAACAAAGATCTTCCCCTATCTTTAAAATTCATGTTTTTAACACTCTTTCTTCAATATAACAAATCTTACCTAACATATGCTAAAAAAATAGTGGTATGCCTATCAAAAATGCATGCGAATAAAAAAAGCCATCTATGAAGTGAATACTTCGCAGATGGCATCTTGATCACCAAAATTGTGGATATTTTCGTGTTTCTCTTAAATTATTTATTAACAGACCAAAGAAAACAATAATGATTGCCCCAATTAATACAGGCATAATTAAGTAACTCCAGCTATAGCCTCCTAAAATAATAATGATAGGATTGGCGCCTGCAGGTGGATGAATAATGCCTAACAAGGCCATGAAAAATATAGTTAACCCAACACCAAGGCTGATGGACAACATACTCGAACCTAATGTTGAATATAACACTAGACCAATAAATGCAGAAACCAAATGACCACCGATAATATTTCGAGGCTGAGACAATGGCGCATTCCAAACGACAAATACAAGAACACAGCTCCCACCAAGAGATGCCATTAACCAAGGTGCATTTGTATAATTTGTTAACAAAAGCAACACAAAAATACAGATTAGACCACCTATCGCTCCAGTAAAGGCATCAGCAAAATTTGTCCGAGAGGGCGCATGTCCGCCTCCCTTCATCTTTAACATAAAGGGCTTTATAATATTCTTTTTTTCAATTTTATTTCCTATTCGCACTAATTCTGACATTCAGCACCGACTTTGCTATTTCTCTATTTTTTATACTTATATATTGATGGATATTAAACTTTTATCATTATATCAATCCATCATAACATTTCAATTCTAACTTCAAATTTCCGACAAATAATCACTTTTTCCACTCACAACTCCTACAAAAAAAGCAAACCATTGAAAGTTTGCTTTCCTACAAATTGATTGGTTAATCGTATTGTTTTTTCACCGTTTTATAAATTCGGACCTTTTTCAGTATCGTTTTAGGTACTTGGAAAGTGGCTGTGACAACGCCTGGATGACGACCAATTTCTATAGAGCCTGTGATGGTTGCTCTATTTAATACCTCTGGTTCAGGTAATTCGAATAGCTTGGATGCACGGCGAATAGCATTATCAGTTGCCTCATTTAATGTTTTGCCAGAACCAACGATGGATACAGGGAATGCCTCTTCAACCTGTTTTACGCCAAATTCCTCTGCTAGTTCGCGAGCACGACGCTTTTCTTCCTTTGTAAAAGGCTTTGCTGTATACGGTAAATCTTCCTCATTTGGTAGTAATATAGGGCCTTCCAATGCTACTTTCTTCAAGACACTAACTTGAAGCTGTACAATTCCTGCTACATCAGTTGTATGTCCTGCAATCTCACCATCTCCCTGCATGGCATGCATATCTCCAATGTATACGCCACCGCCAGGAACCTTTACAGGACAAATAATCGTTGCACCTTCACGAACTCTGCTAATATCCATATGCCCATCAGTACGATGTAAATCCAATTCATCCTGTGTAAAGGCATATTCATGTGGTGCCCCAATTAGAAATGAACCAAAATCACCCGCATTATGAGAATCGGGCATTGCCTTTGAAGGGGTTGTACCAAGCTGACCTAAAAATGGGCGCATTCTGGCCATGACACCTATTATGTCACTTGGTGCTAGTGCAACAACAGGATTTTGAGTAGAGTTTTCGGGTGTTCTCATGTAATTTTTGGCATCAAGGGCAATACGACGGGCACCCTCTCGTCCAATCGTTACACCTATTTGCCCTTTATGATCAAACGTCATTGTGTAGCCATTCGTCATTTTGAATGGTGCTGTATCTGTGTCACATGTCGAACAGCGAATGGCTTGAGGACCAATACCTTTTACAACTGTGCTTGGGTGGAGCTTGCCACAGCCTGGGCATTTTACGGAAACAAATGGATCACCAATGAATCGATCTGTAATCGCCTCATCATGACCAGAGGAAGTGGCCAGGGAGGTAACCTGAATAGACTTAATTTTAATGACGATGGCGTCCCCCACCTCAGCCCCCTCCACAAAAACAGGCTTCGTTACTTCATGTCCACCCCGTATAGTTGGTGTTAGCATGGGTCCCCAGCAGCCAGGTGTGGTATTGGCAATAATTGTTCCTCCATCTTTAACTGGCCCAAGCATTTCTTGTGAAGGGTCTAAAATACCATCTATGAACTCATTTACGAACAATGTCTCAGCGGCTTGCGGTTGCTGTATAAAGTCACTTTCTAGTCCCTCTTTGTCAAGCACTTGCAATTCGTTTGTCATTTTTCGTCACGCTCCTAGTTTGTCTTTTTATGTATGAGATTATATGTAAAAAAACGCTCTCCACATACGCAGAGAGCTATTCTTTTCTATCA
This sequence comes from Lysinibacillus sp. GbtcB16, assembly GCF_019091145.1. NCBI lineage: Bacteria > Bacillati > Bacillota > Bacilli > Caryophanales > Bacillaceae > Lysinibacillus > Lysinibacillus sp. GbtcB16. The sequence goes on along the minus strand of NZ_JAGXJV010000008.1, from coordinate 78,386 downwards.
TGAGCAACCTAAACTACTAGGCACACAATTAATTATTCATATATAAATCAAAAATATGTGAGAAATCTTCTTTTTTGTACTGATCTTTATGATCAATCATCCAAGTGTTCGCAAAGCGGGTAATTGCCTCAAATGATGCTGATGGAGAAATATTATCATTGCCTATTCGTCCAAGTGATGAAGAAGCAATATGTAAGCTTTTTTCTGCTACTTCTAACTTATAGGCATTGTTCTTTTGTTCGTAGCTAATCGCATGTAGTGCTTTATATAAATCTTTAATGTCATCAATAAAGCGTTTATGAATGTCGATGGAAAGTGGAGAATTACCGATTGTAAACTTAATTTCGACATCAAGGTCAATTGTTCCTGCTGTTTCGAGAAAAACATCTGTAATAGCGTACATAGAATAGTCATAGCGACGTAGTAATCGTTTTTTACTCATAGCGCTTTCGCCATCTACATGGAGAATGGCACGGTTTGTAAAGCAGTATTCATCTGCCTTCGTTTTAATTAAAAAGTAAATTTTCTCATCAATTTCATGTAGTATAAAATCATCTGCATCTGTTTTATCATAGTCCTCTCGTTGAACGACTACTCCAATATCAGATAATCCTAATGCATCGGCAGCTATTTTTTTAAACATTGCCATTCCTCCTCATTCGTTTATACTCTTTTTACGTTCAATGGCTGTAAAGGTTTCATTCCCCCAACTTCATTTTTAATAATTGTGAACGTAAGTTTACAAAGTCTTCTCTTAGTAATACTTCGTTTCCTCTTTTCAGTACATTTCATTTATAATGATGTTCATAACATAGAAAGATTCTTTCAAAAAGAAAGTATTCATCAAAAAAAAGGTGTGTGAATAATGCAAGAGCCAACCATATTAGTAGTGGATGATGAGGTAGATTTAGCGAATCTTCTAAAGGTAAGCCTGCAAAAAGAAGGCTATAAACAAATTTATACAGCTGGCTCTATACACGATGCTTGGACAAGCTTTCAGCAAACAAGTCCCGATATTGTGCTTCTAGATGTCATGCTTCCTGATGGGGAAGGCTATGATTTATGCAGACGAATTCGCGAAGTATCGCATGTCCCCGTGCTCTTCATGTCTGCTAAAAATGAAGAAATTGATAAAATTTTAGGACTTGCCATTGGAGGTGACGATTATATTACAAAGCCCTTTAGCCCTAAGGAAGTTGCCTACCGTGTAAAGGCACAGTTACGAAGAGCTGGCTATCAAACACACGATACAATTTTGAGCATTTCAGAAAAAACGATACAAGTTGGACCCTTCCTGCTTAACGGTGATGAAACTGAAGTACACAAGGATGGAGTTTTATTGGAGTTAACAGCTAAGGAAATTGGTTTAATGGCATGTTTTATGCACAACCCTAATCGCATTTTAAGTAAAGAGACTCTTTTTGAGCGTGTTTGGGGAGAGGATTTTTTCGGTTCTGATAATACTGTTATGGTTCATATTCGACGTCTGCGTGAAAAAATTGAGCAGGATGCCTCAAAACCTTTTTTTATCACAACTGTAAAAGGACTTGGGTATAAGTTCGTCATACCAAAAGAGGCGCAAGGATGAAGTGGAAATTGACTGCACGCTTCCTCTTTTCTGTGCTATCCATTGTAATCATCGTTATATTCGTCAATACAGCCATTCTCATCGGGCTACTGTCATATAGACTTATTAATGATTCTCATGGAGCTACTGAATCGAAAGAAGAAGACTTCGTACGGAATTTTCAGCAGTATATTGACATAGAAAATGGAGCAGCTTCTATAAGTACAGAAGGACTCGAACAGTTACATCAGCGAAATGCTTGGATTCAATTACTTGATATGAATGGTCAAGTCATTGGTTCTCAATTTGCTCCAGAAGAAGCACCTTCCCATTACAAACCCATTGATTTGATACAAGTGTACAAATATAAAGAATTTGATGCTGATACGACGGTTTATGTTGGTGTCAAAGATGAGGTTAGTTATCTTGTAGGCATTAAAGGCAGTAATGTTGCGCGATTAGTCATGCATATTTCTGGCCCCTCCTTGTTACAGTTTGCTGGTAAATTTGGATTATTCATTGTTATTGCTGATTTAATTGTCGCTGCATTGGTTGGCTGGCTATTTGGTCGTACGCTAACCAAGCCTCTCTATGCTTTGATAGAACGTATTCGTCATTTAAAAAACCATGAGCATCAGCCAGTAAAAACGCCTGGTGGTGTATATAAAACTGTCTTTGAAAATTTAAATGAAGTATCCAGAGAACTAGCCGCACATGAGCAGGAACGCAAGCGTCTTGAACTGCTACGTGAGGAATGGATTAGCAATGTCTCTCATGATATGAAAACACCGCTAGCCTCTATTCGTGGCTATGCAGAGCTTTTAGACGACGAGACACTCCCCTCTCAAGAACAGGCCGAGTATGCTCAGATTATCGAGAAACAGTCATTGCATATGCAAGATTTGCTTGATGACCTAAATTTAACGATGCGCTTAAGACATCAGCAACTACCGCTTACTTTACAAGACGTCAACATGGTTCCGTTTATTCGTGAGATTGTGATTGATACATTAAATACCCCACAGTTTGAACTCGCCAATATAGAGTTTGAAGCAATCTCAGAGAACAATCACCATCTCATTGACGAACATTTTATGCGCAGAGCCATTATGAACTTTTTACACAATGCCCTACTTCACAATCCGCCAGATGTATCTGTCCATGTATCTATCGATAATGACTCCATTACGATAGCGGATAATGGCAAAGGGATCTCCGCAGAGGATTTAGAGCATATTTTTGAGCGCTATTACCGCGGTACAAATACGGATAATACAGTTGGTACGGGCTTAGGAACCGCTATTGCTAGAGATATTATTGAAGCCCATGGAGGTACTGTTACTATCACTTCAGAAGAAGGAAAGGGTACAATCGTTACCATCTATATAAAAAAGGAGCAGCCCTAGTTAGACTAGTGGATGCTCCTTTTTGCTATTTCATTTGATCTTGCACTTTATTCGGTAACTCGTGGAATTTCACCTCATCATAGGAAGTGACTTCTGTCTCTTTTTTAACGTAAAGCTTTAAATAAGCATCATGGCGTAAATTTTTGTGAGCGGAGAACTTTAATGTTTTTTCTTCGCCATTTTTATTGTAGGCAGACAGCTCATACCAATACATTTTAAAAATTTCACCATTACTTGCCTTATACTCCTCTACCTCACCATCAGCCGTAATATGGACATAATAAGTGTCTTTATTTAAACGGTTAAAATCTACAGTCATCAATACAACTAACCCTGCTATGAATAAGATAAGCAATGCGCCTATCCCTAAAAATACTTTTTTCATATTAATTCCCCTGTCTTACAATTTTGTAGAACGAACGTACAGTAAATATATAATAGATGAAATAAATAGCAGAATACGCAATCATCCATAATATCACTGGCTTCGTAATATTCATACCAAATAACTGTGAAAATGCTAGTAACGCAAATGCACTATGCACAATACCTACGATAAGTGGTGCACTAAAGATGACAGCCACTTGTCCGGCTACAGTCTTTAAGATTTGCTTACTGTTTACACCAATTTTATTTAAAATCGCATATTTCGCCTGATCTTCCTCGGCTTCCGTTAAGATTTTAAAATAAATGATACTTCCTGTTGCCGCTAGGAAAACTAGTCCTAGGAAGCTACCAACAAACAGTAATGCACCTACTGTTGCTATACTGTCCTCATAGCTTTGCGGAACACTAGAGAAAGATTCTTGCTGTTCTGTCGACAATTGCTTGACTATGTCTTGTGAAACGGCCTGTTGTTTCAAATCATTATCTAAACCAATAGCCTGCATCTGTACTTCTTCTGCATTAGTCGTAGCAAACTCTTGATCATTCACGACAAGTACAGTCCCCGCCGGAATAAAGTTAAGAACACTCTCTGTGTACATTTTTTCAACATGGAAGGAATCTCCATTTTTTAACTTAAAATCTTCCCCAGTAAAGTCATGTGAAAATCGTTCATCATAAGCTGCGTCCAGCAGCACGGCCGATCCACCAGCAATATGCAGGTTTTGATCTTTACCTTGTAATTTTGCTAAACGATTATAATCAGATTCCTTAAGTAATGTATATTCGAAAAATGAAAATTCATTATCGACACGTAAATTCTTCACAGACAGTGATTCATGATAGATAACATCTTTCTGTGAAAACTCGACGGGATCGCCTTTCCACATAAATGTATTGGGCAGCATCTGACGTACCGATGCTTCTGCATTATAATACATACCAAAGACGCCACCGCCTGCTGTAATTGTCGTCGCACTTAAAATGGCAATAATCGACAATGACTTAGCATTTGCTCGGATACGATACAGTAACTGGGAAACTCCGATTAAATTTAACCCTTTCCATGACCAAGATGTCGCTCTTTTTAAAGCTGTTAACACAAAGACACTTACACTATGGAATAAAAGATATGTCCCGACAATAGTTACGCCGATGACCATTAGTGGCGTGCCTAGAACCGTAAAGAATCGCCAAATTTCACTCGTAAACATATCAGAGGCAGCTGTATAATAACCAAATGCGATAAGCGCCGTTCCTAAAACAGCAGCTACTAAAGAGGCACGTGGAATTTGCTCACCCTGTTTTTCTGCATGAAATAAGTCAATCAATTTAAATTGATAAATAACACGATAGCCCTGTAACGACGTGAATAAAAACAGTATTGTAAAAATGACTGCTGTATTCACCAGTGCCTCTACCGAAAATGTTAGGCTTCCAACAATTTCATACCCCATTAAGCGGACTAATATCATTAATAATCCTTGAGACATAAAGAATCCTAAAACGATGCCCAATACTAGAGAAACTAATCCTATGACTAGATTCTCGAAAAACAGCATGAGACCAATCTTTTGCTTACGCACACCTAATAGTGAGTAGAGTGCTACTTCCTTTTTCCGTTTCTTCATAAAAAATGAATTAGAATAGGCCATAAAGATGACAATGAAGAACAATAAAACAACAGACGATGCACTCATCAATCCTTTAATTTGCTGAGAGGATTGTTTTAAGGCTGAAAGATCATCATTATATTTCAGTGTCACAAATGTAAAGTAAATGACGATACTGAATACCATTGAGGCAATATATAAAAAATAGTTGGATAGATTACGTTGAATATTTTTACGTGCTAAACTAAATAACGTCATTTACTCCACCCCCGATGCTTGACAGCACCTGTAGAATCTCTTGGAAAAATTGTTTCCTTGTTAGAGTCCCACGATGAATTTCCTTGGATAACTGTCCGTCCTGAATAAATAATATGCGTTGACAGAAGCTCGCTGCAAAAGCGTCATGAGTAACCATCATAATGGTTGCCGCCTGTGTTTGATTTAAATCACTTAAACTTTCCAGCAAATCGGTTGCTGATTTTGAATCAAGTGCACCTGTAGGCTCATCCGCAAAGATTAATTTTGGCTCTGTCACTAAAGCGCGTGACGAAGCTGTACGCTGCTTTTGTCCGCCCGATATTTGATAAGGATATTTATCCAATAAATCACTAATGCCGAACAATGAAGCAATACGATCAACTCTAGCGCTAATAGCCTTTGTTGGCATTTTTGCAATAGCCAACGGCAAGACTATATTTTCACGTACCGTTAAAGAATCAAGTAAATTATAGTCTTGGAATATAAATCCTAAGTTATCACGACGAAAATCAGCTAATTCAGCATCTTTCATACGCGCTAAGTTCGTATCACCAATTATGATTTCACCAGTCGTCGGTGTATCAATCGTAGCTAATACATTAAGAAGCGTAGATTTCCCAGCCCCTGAAGGACCCATTACGCCCACAAATTCACCTTTATTTACTTCAAATGATATATTAGACAACGCTGTAAAGGTATTAGCGCCCTTGCCGTAAGTTTTCTCAACATTTTGTACCTGTAATAATGGCGTCATATACGCTCCTCCTCTTCTTTCTGACTTTAGTATACGCCCCCAAACTTACAGCAAAATTGTCGCAAGCTTACAGCAACCTTAAATCATCTATTCTCAATAAATTAATTTGTGTTATCCACATCCATTGCCTTTTTTGCTTATATTGATAAAAAAAAGATTCATACACAGTCTGTGCATGAATCCTTCTAACTATTAGGCTAAAACTTTTTTAATATCCTCTTCAAAGCTACTTGGTTTATCTGCCGATGCGTAGCGTCCAACAACCTCGCCATCTCGATTCACTAAGAATTTAGTAAAATTCCATTTAATGCTGTTGCCTAAAAAACCTTTAGAATGTGAAGTGAGATAATCAAAAATCGGATGCGCTTCCTTACCATTCACCTTAACGATTTTATGCATCGGGAAGGTTACCCCATATTCCAGTCGGCATTGTGAAGCGGCTTCTTCAGCAGTCGCCAGCTCTTGCTTGAATTGATTGGACGGGAAACCTAGTACAACAAGACCTTCTTCCTGATACTTTTCAAAGAGACCTTCTAATTCTTCGAATTGCGGTGTAAAGCCACATTTTGAGGCAGTATTGACAATTAACATCGGCTTTCCTTTATAACGCTCTAGGCTATAGTCAGTACCATCTTCTAACGTCACGTTAATATTATAAATACTCATTGCTACCTACCTCCTATTTATAAACGTCCATTCATTCTTGCCACCTGTTGTAAAGGATCCCATACGCCGTTAAATGGCGGTGCATAAGCTAAATCTAAATCTAGCAAATCTGGTAATGTCATTTTACTATACAATGCGGTTGCAAACACATCAATACGCTTATCAACACCAGCTGGCCCAACAATTTGTGCACCTAATAGCAACTGATCTCGTTTACGTACAACTACTTTAATGTACATACGTTGTGCACCTGGATAATAGCCTGCAATATGGCGAGCTGATAATTTAAAGGCCTCGTAATCAAAGCCTAGCTCTTTCGCATGGCTTTCATTTATACCCGTTGTAGCAATTGTTAAGTTGAAGAATTTTAAAATAGATGTCCCGACAATGCCTCTGAACGGTGCAAACTTTCCTGACATATTAAGACCCGCTAGACGGCCCTGTTTATTGGCAGTTGTCCCCAAAGGTATATAATCTATGCGCTCCTTCACAATATTAAAATGAGTGGCACAATCTCCTGCCGCATAAACATTCCCCACCGAAGTTTCTAAATGACGATTGACGATAATCGCCCCATTTTTTGCAAAAGCTATACCAGTACCTTCTAGAAACTTTGTATTGGGTCTAATACCTGAAGCAACAATGACTAAATCTGTTTCCAAGACACCATTATTTGTGATGACCCTTTCCACTCGTTTATTCCCTTCAAAAGCTTCTACATCTGTATTTAATAATAGCTCTACATTGTTCTTTTTTGCTTCTTCATGAACATGTTGGGCAAGCTCTTCATCTAAAATTTTTGCTACATGGCTTCCTCGTTGAACAAGTCTTACCTTTTTCCCACAGGCATGTAATGTTTCTGCCATCTCTAAGCCGATATAGCCGCCACCAATAATAGTTACCTGTTCAATATCAGGCGTTAGATCAGCCATTAAATCTTCTAATTGAGGAATTGTTTTTACGGTGTGGATACCTTCTAGTTCTACACCTCTTTTAACAGGTACAACTGGATCTGCCCCTGTTGCAATAAGAAGCTTATCATAGGAAATTTCAAATACTTCGCCACTTGCCTGTACCCCCGAAACAACCTGCTTCTCTACATCTACCTTTTCTACCTCATAGCCAACTCTTGCATCGATGCCATATTTACCTCGAAAAGTTTCAACATCTCTTGCAATCAATCGTTTGGTTGATGAAATACGACCATCTACAACATATGGCAATCCACATTGTCCATATGAATAAATAAAGCCACGTTCTAAAGTAGTTATTTCCGCTCCTGGTACATTACGATAGATTTCCATAGCTGCAGACATCCCTGCAGCATCTCCCCCAATGATGACGTATTTCATTCCACTTGCCCCCTTATTTTTTCCTTGTTGCCATTAAATCTGCGTATTGGTCGATATACAACCGACGCTTTCCTCCGCTAACAATGACACGTATAACATGAATAGCTATTATCATTGTAAGTGCAAAACCTCCTAATGAGGCTAGTAAAGAAATGACAATTTGCAGAACATAAAATGGTGAATCCATATCTAATTGAATCTCACCGACTGTTGAAATGGCCTCTAATAGACATACGGTCGCAACAATCGCTACACAGCGTCTCCATGATTGCTTTACTATACTTTTGCCCTTCTTATGGACCATTGTAAAGCGCATAATTTTCATACCTACTGTTGCGCCATTCATCATACTTGGTATGAAGCCAAAGATAGTCATGTATAGTGTAATGACAACTAAGAACTCAAAAGTGCCACTATAACCCGTTAGAGCGCCGATAATGAACCAAATTACTTGTACGATAAATAAATCAATAACCAATGCTAGTAAAATGGATATTGGTTTTACAATATCCTTTTTTTCCATTTCCGCAGCTTTAGCCTCGACCTCTTCATGAGAAGGAAATAGTGCCCACACGATAGGAGCTAAAAAGAAGCCTAATAATGCACCTATGCTGTTTAGCAATAAATCATCCACATCAAATATGCGGTAGGCACAATTAAAAATGCCATAAATACCTGTTCTTTGTGTGATCTCATAAAACAATGTTAGCAAAAAGCTTATTATAAATGCACGTTTCCAGTACCTTCTTTCTTGAAGAAAATATCGCAAGTACACACCAAATGGCAGTAATAATAGGAAATTAAAAAATGCTTGATAAAATGCTTGCTGTTTTGTGATAGCAAGCCATGTCGATGGATTGGTTAAGACAACACCACTGTCCTTTAAAATATCCTCGACAAATTGAAATAGTCGTAAATTTGTATGGACTGTATCTGGCGATTGAAGAGAGCAAGTATCCCTTGTAGATGGGAATGGCAGTAATACTAAACAGAGCGCAGATAAAAAGTAAAAAATAAAGGAGAACATAATAATTGTTTTTGACATAGACAAGTAACTATATTTCCGATACGTATAAATTAACCATGGAATAACAAGAACAAATGATAAAATAATCGTTATGAAAAATGCAATAAGAATGGATTGCGTGTAAGTTGACATATATAAGCACCTCTCTATTTAAACTGCCCGAATTAATGAAACCTAAAACTCAGTTTAATCCCCACACTCTACGCGAATATGTCAATAAGCTTACATAATCCTTAAGTCCATCCATTCACCCCAGATTTTTGAGCAATACGATGCTGATTAAGCCGACATAACCCCTTGCTCACAAACCGTTCCTGTAGGTAGCAGACCTCCACATCATCAAAATAAAAAAACAGGTAAAGAATATACTCTCTACCTGTTTCGTTTTATGCCTTTGTTATTTCCTCTTTACAAAATACTAAAATTTCCTCTAGTTCATCATCCTCTAAAGCAAAATCTAAGTATTCACCCTCTGCTTTTTCCATGATGAAGTAATTTAAAATATATGGCTCTCCTGCCTTTTCACCTATAAGAACACGAATTTCAATACCTGCTTCGTGATATAGCTCATCTTCTTCATCAATTTCAATATCTAAAATAAATTCGTAACGCTTCCCTTCTATAATATTGGTTGGGTCTAAAATTTCTTCCATTGAGAATTGTGTAATTTCCATAATGCTAGCTCCTTTATCTTTAGCTGTTCCTTTCTATATTAAATCAATTTCAGCATGGGTCAACTAGAAAAGCCATATACACTTGTAAGTAATTATGCCAAAATAAAGTGAAATCTACCCTAGCGTAAACTGTACCTACATAAAAAGGAGGCTTTTACTTGAAAGATTTATTATATTATCAGGACGTTATGTTACGTGAGTTTGATGCTCATATTATTAGTAAAGAAACCGACGAATTTGGTCGTCATTATGTTGTATTATCTAATACAGCATTTTATCCAACTGGCGGAGGACAACCCCATGATACTGGCACATTGAACGGGATAGAAGTGATAGATGTGGAGAAAGTCGGAGAAGAGATTCGCCATTACATGCAGGGTCATGTATCAGAATTGGAAGGCTTCGTGCACGGTACATTAAATTGGCCTAGGCGATTCGACCATATGCAGCAACATACTGGTCAGCATATTTTAACAGCGGCATTTGTAGAACTTTTTGATGCTCAGACGGTTAGTTTTCATCTAGGAAGTGAGCATGTCACAATTGATATTGCTGTAGATACTTTGACAGAACAACAGCTAACAGCAGCAGAAATACGAGCTAATGAAATCATTTTAGAAAACCGTCCGATAGAAACTACGTGGATTACAGAAAATGAACTGTCCGATTTTAACCTTCGGAAAGAAGTTGCTGTAACTGGAGATATTCGACTTGTTATCATTCCTGACTATGATTACAACGGCTGTGGTGGGACTCATCCAACATCTACTGGGCAGGTCAATGCCATAAAAATTCTAGGTACTGAAAAAATGAAGGGCAATGTGCGTGTCTCATTCGTTTGTGGTCAACGTGTTTTAAACGAACTTGCTATGCGAAAAAAAGTATTAGGTGATGTGGCACGTCAGCTAAGCGTTCCTGAGGTAGAGGCAGCTACAGCTCTCGCTAAAATACTAAGCGCTCAGAAACATACAGAAAAAGCACTTGTTGCAGCCAAGGAGGAGCTCCTAACATACGAAGCAAAAGCGCTCGCTATAAATAGCTCAGGTCTTGTTACTGCTGCTTTTAAACAACGAACTATGCAAGAGCTACAAAAATTAGCTCGTACGATTGTTTCTGAACAAGAAGATATGGTCACTTTGCTTGTTTCTGAAAGTGAAGGCAAGCTACAGTTCGTTGCTGCTAGAGGAAAACATGTATCTAAAAGCATGAAGGCTATTGCCGAAAAGGCATTACCGCTCATTAATGGTAAGGGTGGCGGAAGTGATCAAATGGTGCAAGGTGGCGGTGAATGTATTATTTCTAAAGAAGAACTACTAGAAGCTATGCAAAACGTTTAATATCGCTAACAAAAGAGGAGCTGTCCAATTATGACAGCTCCTCTTTCTTTAATATTTAAATTTTTGAATGGCTCCATATAAACGTTTCGCCATTGCTGATAGTTTTTCAGTTTGATCATTCATCGTTGTAACTGTATTTAACTGTTCTGTTGTAGCATCAGTTACCTCATGCACATAATCACTGGCAGCATGTGCTGTGGCAGCCATTTCTTCCATAGACGCTGAAACTTCCTCTGTATTGGCAGACATTTGTTCCGCAGAGGCATTCATTTCTTCGACTTGGCCAGCTATTTCTCCAACAGCTTGAACTATTTCCTCGAAGCGTTCACCCACTGCCTCAATGGATGCCAATCCTCGTTCCACATTATCTTCACCTAATTCTGCTGCCTTCACCACCTCTAATGTGTACGATTGAACTCGCTCAATTAACACATTAATTTTAGTAGCAGACTCGGCTGTTTGCTCTGATAACTTGCGAACCTCTTCTGCCACAACGGCAAAGCCTTTACCAGCATCTCCGGCTCGTGCAGCTTCAATGGATGCATTGAGTGCTAATAAATTTGTTTGATCAGAAATTGCTGCGATCATATTAGAAATTAAGTTAATTTCCTCTGACTCTTTTTCTAATTTATGAATAATCATCAGCTCGGCGGTAGTCCCTTCCTGAATCTCATTCATGCGACGGATTGATTGCTGGACAGCATCATTACTTTCACTAATTTTCTGGGAAATAAAATCTGTATTTGAGGCAATAGTTGAAGCTACTTCAGCTACATTTTGTATACCTAATGCCATTTGCTCCATAGCAGACGCACTTTCCTCTGCCATGACAGTTTGGCTTTGTGCTCCTCTATCTATTTCATTGATTGCGCCTGCTATTTGTTTAGAATGTTTTGTTACAGCCATTACATCTCCCATTAAATCACATGAAGCTTCATTCACAGTTGTCGCTTCATGGCTCACTTTTGCAATCATTTCTCGCATATTTACAGTCATGCGATCCAATGCACGCGACATTGTCCCCATCTCATCAATACGTTTCAAATACTTCTCAGGAATCTCTTGTGTAAAGTCACCCTCTGATAAGCCTTCGCTAATACGGAGAACATGACGAAGTGGTCTACTAACAGATCGTGAAATAGCAAATGAGATAAATAGCCCTAGTAACGAAACAATAATAGTTGTGACTATAAAGTTTGTCTTGAGTTTAGAAAGCCCCGAAAACATCTCATTTTCTAAAGCAATAACGCCCATTTTCCAACCATTATCAAGTGTATGGTAGCCCATTAAGTTTGTACCTGCATCCTCTGTTTCAAATGAAAAATAACCGCTTTTATGTGCAATCATCTCTTTTGCAGCCAATGCTCTCCCTGTCATTACACCTGTTTCTTCTGCTTCCTCGATGGGGTTATTTTGCTCTTTCACATAGGCATGATTATTATGGCCAATGATAGTTCCTTTAGTGTCTAACATAAATGCATACCCACTGTTTCCAACTTTTATATCCACTACAATATTGGACAAATAATAGCCATCCATACGAGCTAGTAGTAAAGCTTTCTCACCTGATACCGTGTCGATTGGAGAGACAATTAAAATAACAGGCTCCCCGGTTACGCGGCTAATCGTAATTTCGGACATAACGGATTTACCCGTAAAGCCCTCCTTTACATAATCACGATCACCTAAGTCAGCAGTAGTATCATCCAAATAATGAGCGACTCCGTCAGCTTTAATAATGCCAAATCCAAGATAATTTTTATTATCCGCAAGACGTTTCGATAAATATTGTTTTTGCTTGTCAAAATCCATACTACGTACTGCCTCTTGCTCCGCTATTGCATCAACCTCTACTAACGTTAATTGAAAGTGTTCTTCTATGTATTGTGAAACATCCTCAGCTCTAGATACCAAGTTTGATTCCACTTGCTCATTCATTGCCTTCGTACTATTTATCCAAGTAGACAGTCCCAGTGTCCCACACGTCACAAAAACAAGAGCTATAATGGCAACGACTAATTTACCACCAATTCCTTTTATCCACATTCCCTTTTACTCACTTCTTCCATTTTTAGCTATAAAATTCAGTTATTTATGCATTACTTTCAGAGTAAAGTCAGCAAAAGGAGAAGTCAACAAAACTTTTCCAATAAGATTAATTAATGTATAATAATACCATTTACCCTATTGCTATAGTGCTAACAATTTTCTACATTTTTTTAACTTATCGGTATCTTTTGCTATAGGTAGACAAAATTCATTGGCTTTAATGGATGAAATTAAAACTTTTTCCAACAAAAATTGATTATAATTCACATTTTTTGCTGATTATTAGAAATAGGATAGATTCAAAACATTTTGAGGGGAGGATTACGATGAGTTCAGACAAGAACAATGTTTCACGTCGTGACTTTTTAAAGACAACTGGTATTGCTGCTGGTACATTAGTCGGCGGTGGATTAATTGGAGGACTAGTAGGCTACAACATCAATGGTAAAGGTACATCTACTCTGGAGCATGATGGACACGGTACTACAAATGAGGCTCTTGGTTCGCCAAAAGCAAAAATGTTTTTTAGAAATGAGAGAGATTTCAGTATTTTATCAAAGGCTACAGAACGCATTTTTCCTGAAGATGATTTAGGGCCAGGTGCTATAGGATTGGATGTCCCTTATTTTATCGATCATCAATTAGCAGGAAATTACGGCAGTAATTCTAAGGAATATATGCAAGGCCCTTTTGATGTAGGTTCCCCTACTCAAGGCTATCAAAGCCGCCTAACGCGAGCTGAAATTTTCAGACAGGGCATTCAAAAAATGGACGATGAGGCGCAAAAACGTTTTAAGAAGAGCTTTAACGATTTGGATGGTAAACAGATCGATGAAATTTTAACAGCCTTTCAAAAGGGTGAAGTTGAAATGGTTGGTGTACAATCAGCATTCTTCTTTACACTGTTACGAGCCGCTACATTAGAGGGCGCTTATTCTGACCCAATGTATGGAGGGAATCGTAATATGGATGGCTGGCGCATGAAGAACTTCCCTGGCCACCAAATGGCTTATATATCACAAATTGAAGATAAGAAATTCCAAAAAATTGAGCCTAAATCTTTGGGCAACCACTAAGGGGGTTAAAACATGGCCAAAACATTACCAAGTGTAGACGTTGTAACAGTTGGTGTAGGGTGGACAGGTGGTATCGTTGCTGCTGAATGTGCAAAAGCCGGTTTAAAGGTAGTTGGTTTAGAGCGAGGGCAAAAGCGTGGTACTGAAGATTATTTAAACGTTCATGATGAATACCGTTATGCCATTCGTTATGATTTAATGCAAAATCTATCCAAAGAAACGGTTACTTTTCGCAATGATCGTAATATGAAGGCATTACCGATGCGCCAGTTAGGTTCCTTCTTACTCGGAGAGGGGCTAGGAGGGTCAGGAACACATTGGAACGGAATGACGTATCGTTTTTTACCCTATGATTTCCAAATAAAAACGCTAACCGATAAACGTTATGGTCCAAACAAACTTGGGCCAGATTATCTCATTCAGGATTGGGGTTTAACATACGATCAACTTGAGCCTTATATGGACAAGTTTGAAAAAACAGCTGGTATTTCTGGAGATGATAAAAATACATTTAGCGGAAAACGTTCAAACCCTTATCCAACAGGACCTATGAAGAAAACGCCAATGCTTATGCAATTTGAAAAGGCGGCACAGGACTTAAAGCTAACACCTTATATGGTGCCATCAGCAAACGTCTCTGAGGTTTATAAAAACCCAGATGGTGAAACCATTAATGCTTGCCAATATTGTGGCTTCTGCGAACGTTTTGGTTGTGAATATGGCGCAAAATCCTCTGCAGAAATTACAGTTGTCCCTACTGCATTAAAAACAGGTAATTTTGATTTACGCTACAATTCCAATGTTGTTGAAATTTTAAAACAAGGCAATAAGGTTACGGGTGTAAGATATATCGATACCGTATCAGGAGAAGAATTTATTCAGCCTGCCAACGCTGTCGTTTTAACGAGTTACGTCTTTAACAATGCCAAGCTATTAATGGTCTCTGACATAGGCGAAAGATATGATCCTACTACTGGTAAAGGGACACTTGGACGAAATTATTGCTATCAAATATTACCTGGGGCTGCTGGTTTCTTTGAAGAACAATATAACACATTTATGGGGGCAGGCTCTTTAGGCATGTGTGTAGACGACTATAATGGCGACAATTTTGACCATAGTGAATTAGATTTTATTCATGGTGGAAACATCGCTCTTACACAAACAGGGACCCGACCAATTGGGTCAAATCCAACCCCTCCTGATACACCTACATGGGGACCAGAATTTAAAAAGCAATCTATTCATTACTATACACGTTCATTCGGGATTGGTGCGCAAGGCGCATCCATGCCACATAAGCAAAATTATTTAACATTAGATCCAACCTACAAGGATGCATATGGGCTTCCATTAATGCAACTAACGTACAACTTTACGGATCAGGATCGTGCGCTTCATAAATTTATTTCTGCGCGTGCAGCAGACCTTATGAAGCAAATGGGTGCAAAAACAATCGTCCCAAATGCTGAAATTACCGATTATAATATCGTGCCTTACCAAACAACACATAACACAGGTGGGACTGTAATGAGTTTAACGCCAGAGCAAGGTGTCGTGAATAATTACTTGCAGCACTGGGATGTTGATAATCTCTTTGCTGTAAGCGCTGGAAACTTTGCACATAATAGCGGCTACAATCCAACTGGAACGTTGGGAGCACTAGCCTACCGTTGTGCAGAAGGTGTCATAAAGTATAGTCAATCAGGTGGCTCTTTAGTATAAAAAAATCATTCTAAAGGAGGCAAGACTTATGGGAGGTCTAGGAGCAATTGGTGTACCTGGGTTAATTATTATTTTAGTTATTGTATTAATTGTATTTGGCCCAAAAAAATTACCAGAAATCGGTGGAGCAGTTGGTAAAACGTTTGCAGAATTTAAAAAGTCCACTAAGGGACTTATAGACGATGATGATGATTCGGTGAAAAAAGTCGAAAAAAAATCTGATGCTTCGTAGGAGGGTTTCCTATGGATCCTTATGAGGATGGAAAAAGAAAGTTTTTAAGCCCTCTTGATAAACCACAAGCTGAGCCTCCGTTACCTATGGAGGCTTTAGTTGAAATACAAGCGGTAAAAATGGAAGAGCAGCATATAGCAGATGAACCTCTTATACCAGTTAACTCGTTATTGGAACATCTTTCAGAACTACGTAAACAAATAATAAAAGGGCTTACAGTTTTTGTCCTATTTTTTATTGTTGTTTTTTCTACTATTAATATTTGGTTCCCCTTTGTAACCCGTGGTCATTCTCTCATTATTTTAGGGCCACTTGAGGTCGTTAAATTTTATATGACCATTTCAACTACCTTATCATTTGGTCTTGCTATGCCATTTCTTGTTCATTTTATGTGGAGTTTTGTAAAACCAGGGCTAAAAGAAGCGGAAAGTCGATTTTTAGGACTTTATGCACCCGTTATGCTGGCACTGTTCTTATTGGGAATCGCTTTTGGCTATTTTGTTGTAAACCCTCTAAGCTATTCATTTTTAGTCGGCATAGGTGCTACCAATTTTGATGTCATGGTATCCGCTAGTGAATATATGCATTTTTTAATTATGACTACAGTACCACTTGGACTATTATTCGAATTACCCATCGTTGCCTTGTTTTTATCGGCTATTGGGGTACTGACTGCTGAATCCATGAAAAAAATACGAGGCTGGTCATATATCGGAATGGGTGTAGGCTCCGCTGTCATAACACCGCCCGATTTTATTAGTCAACTCCTCGTATTAATACCTATGATTATTTTGTATGAAATAAGTATCTATCTTGTCAAACGCATAGAACGAAAACAAATTGAAAGCACTGCGTAAATTTTACGCAGTGCTTATTTTTTCTTTAAATCCATGACAATAATTTCTGGTAGATTAAAAATGCGGTATGGTACCGAGCTATTGCCCAGACCACGACTAACCACCATCTTAGTCGTTCCTTCATCATAGACACCAGCCGTATATTTTGGAAATAGCCCCTGTCCAGGTGCAACAAGTCCTCCAAGACCAGGAATACGAACTTGCCCACCATGTGCATGCCCAGAAAATACTAAGTCTATGCCATCATTTACATACGTATTAAACACTTCAGGTCGATGTGCCAGTAACATCTTAAACATATCATCTGGTAAATAAGCTGTAGCCAACTCCAACATTTCTTCTGTTGATCTACCCATTAACGGATCTTCAATTCCAACAATCGCCAAGCGCTCCCCGTCGCGCTCTAACACGGTCGATTCATTGGCCATTATATGTACTCCTAACGATGATAGCGCCTCATAAATTTCACTTACCTTATTCGTCGCCACTTCATGGTTTCCTAGTACATAATAAACATCCGTTATTTCAACTAGTCCCTTCACTGCCTGTAGACTTTGTTTTAAATCATAGCGATTGCTATCAATCACATCACCTGTGATAAAAATATAGTCAGGATTTGTTTCCTTAACTTTAGCAATCAGTTTTTGCTGATTGTTACCAAAGAGGGCATCATGTAAATCCGATACTTGTACAATGCGTAGCCCATCAAAGCTGGCAGGTACCTTTTCAGATTCGAATACATGCTTACTAACGACTAGCCAGTGATTGTTTACGTACAAAAAAATGACTATAAAAACAACGAAAAAAACACCATATAATAATTTTTTCAATCGCAATCGCTCACTTTGCGGCTACTTTTTTTCAGAAAAAAATTCTGACTTCCCTATTATAAGCAAAAAACAAATTGATTGTAAGTATATGCACTTTAATTACATAAAATGCACAAAATTCAACTATACCCCTCCCCCCTTTATAGGAAATCATGCGCATTTAATCTATTCGTAGTCAGCTTTCACATGATATAATATGGGTATAATTTCATAATTATGTACATTCAAAAATTTCAACTATCTGTACCTTCCAATTTGACAAGAATGAGAGAACAAAGATGAGAAAGCTATTACTTATTTTTATTGTTATTAGTATTGTAGTGATTGGGTTAACAACTCAATTACTTAATAATGAAAGCCCAAATGCGCCTAAAGCTGTTGCAGGAGTAATCGATCTTAGGCAGTATGACTTGCACGAAAACACTGTAAGTTTGGATGGAGAATGGGATTTCATTCCTGATAAATTATTGAATTATTCAGAATTTGACTCCTACCATTCTTATTTAGTCAATGTCCCTTCACTATGGTCTAGGTATAAGCTGGATGATCAAACTTTCACTTCACTTGGTAGCGGTACCTATCGTTTAAAAGTTCTTATTAATCATACGGATGCTATATTAGGCATAAAAACAGGTAATATTCGAATGTCGAATGCCATTTACATAAATGAAAAACGTATTGGACAAAGTGGGGAACCTGCTGAGAATTCGACATATGTACAACAAAATGTACCGTATGTTGCTTATTTTTCGCCTGACAAGGATGAACTTGAAATCATCATTCATGTCGCTAACTTTGATTATGCATCCGGTGGAGGAATTATTGGTTCTGTTTTTATCGGGGATCAAGAGAGTATTGGTAAGTTAAGAGAAAGCTCGCTTTTCTACGATTTAATTACCATTGCTGCCTTTTTTACTATGTTTATTTATTTTGCTGGTTCCTACTTATATGCCAAGCTTGAAATTGAGCAGCTTTATTTTTCTTTATTCTGCTTTATGGTTGGTTTATACAGTATATCTCATGGAGAAAAAGTATTAATGGAATTACTCCCTATCACCTATGAATCCCTGATTCGAGTCCAAATCATTTCAAGTATCGGCTCAGGTATCTTCATGCTGCTGTATTTTTACCATGCCCTCCAGCAAATTGCCTATAAAAAGTTCGTGAAAGTACTTTGTATGATTGGCATTGTCTTATCAGCTACGGTGATGCTCCCGATATCCATTAGCTCATACTTACAAGCCGTCTATTCTATTTATATATTAATCAATATCTTTTACTTGCTTTATATTCAAACAATCGCAATCTTTAAACGTTTAGTAGGCGCTATTTATTTATGGATTAGTACTATGGCAATTCTTATCTATATGGTTGTAGCTACTTTAAATCTCAATATTAATTTAGAAATCTACTCTTTACCTCCTTTGCTTCCCTTTATTTGCTTAACGATGCTCTCTCTTTATATTTCGCATCGTTTTACAGATTCTTACTTGGAAAAAGGACGATTAACAAATGCTTTACTCCGCGTGGATAAATTAAAGGATGAATTTCTCGCAAAAACGTCACATGAGTTTCGCACGCCATTACATGGTGTAATTGCCATTTCTCAGTCCATGCTAGAGCCCCCTGAGAGCTCAACACTAACGATGGAACAAAAGGAAAAAATATCACTTATATTTAATATTACCGAAAAGTTATCACATCTTGTTAATGACATAGTAGATTTTTCAAAGTTAAAAGAGGGTGAGCTAAAATTACGCCTGGCTAATGTAGACCTTTATTCTGTCACCCATGTGATCGTTGAAATATTGTCGTACATCGGCAATAAGGACGTCAAGATTTACAATTACATTGAACGAGGAAAATTTATTGTTGCAGACGAGGATAGACTGCGACAAATTCTTTATAACATTATTGAAAATGCTGTTAAATATACTAGGCATGGAAAAGTGGAGATATCCTGCTATGAAGAGCAGGGGTTCCTTACTATTGAAGTAAGTGACACTGGTCGAGGCATTGCCCCAGAGCATTTAGAGTCGATCTTTGAGCCATTCCGACAGTTAGAGGATGCAAGTAAAGGGGCCGGACTTGGTCTAAATGTCACAAAAGAACTTGTCAATTTGCATGGCGGGGAAATCACCGTCCATTCAGTGGTCGATCAAGGAACGACTTTCTGTGTCAAACTACCAGTGGAGCCAATTAAGCAAGATCAACAAGAAAAGCAACAGCAAAATAAAATTATATTAACAAAAGACTATTTACCAATAACATTCCCCTATTTTAAGGAAAGGACATCGGGTAAGAAAATATTGATTGCGGATGATGATCATATTAATCTCAAAGTACTAATCGATATTCTTGCAAAGGAGAACTACGCAATCATTGCTGTTGATGATAGTCGGCAAGTTTTTGAACAATTAACTTTGCATCCAGATATAGACTTATTAATTTTAGATATTATGATGCCCAACCTTTCTGGATATGAGGTTTGCCAACAAATTAGAAAAAACTATTCTTCGGCGGAATTACCCATTCTAATGCTTACTGCAGCCATTAGACCAGAGGATTTACTAGCAGCATTCCAATCTGGAGCAAATGATTTTCTCCATAAACCATTAGATACTGCTGAATTGAAGACTAGAGTGCGAAATCTTATTTTATTAAAGGAATCAGCGGAAACTGCCATTAAAATGGAAACAGCATTTTTGCAGGCACAAATAAAACCACATTTTATTTATAACGTTTTAAATTCAATTTTATCGCTAAGCTATTTAGACTTGGATAAGGCCCGTATTATGATAACTGATTTTGCTACGTTCTTAAGAAGTAGCCTTGCTTTTGAGAATACCAATAGCCTTATTCCTCTCGAACAGGAGCTCCTGCTAATTCAAGCTTACGTCAATATTCACCAGACGAGATATCCTGATCAACTTGAATGGGAAATTCAGATGGAGGAGCCATTACGTATACTGATTCCCCCTCTGCTACTTCAACCGTTAGTAGAAAACGCTCTTTTTCACGGTTTAAAAAACAAGCGAGCAAATGGAAAAGTAATAATGACTATTAAGAAAGATCAACAAATGATTGATATTCAAATTGAGGATAACGGTAACGGAATGACACAAGATTTAGTTGAAAAAATTTTATCGGAGGAGCCCTCCGTTCACCAGAGCGTCGGAATCCGCAATATTACCAAACGTCTAAGAAAATATGAAAATACCACTTTCCATATCGAAAGTATTGTCAATAAAGGAACGACTGTAAAATTAAGATTCCCACTATTTTTGGATGAAAAGAGGTGAAAGAATGTTAAAAGCAATCATTGTAGACGATGAAATATTAGCAATCAATTTATTAGAAGCTATGTTAAAGGACAATGGAGCGATTGATGTGATTGGAAAATTTCTCAATCCTTTAGAAGCTATCGCAAACATTCCTACGCTCAAACCCGATATTCTTTTTCTAGATATTGAAATGGCTGAGATGAGTGGTATTGATTTGGCTAGTAAGATAGAAGAATTAACGCATGTTTTGGACATCGTGTTTGTGACTGCCTACGAGCATTATGCGATTGAGGCGTTTTCTGTTCAAGCTATTGACTATATTTTAAAGCCTATTGAAAAAGACCGTTTAATGAAAACAATAGAAAGGATCTCTATACGAAGGGGGAAAATTCAGCAACTATCAGATGGAAGTATACGAAATGAAGATGTTCAAGTCATCGAAAATTTTCACTTCCACCTACACTCAGGAAAGATGTACATCGATGGAATGGCTTTAACCTTATCCACTAAAGAGTTTCATATTCTATACTTTCTAGCACAGCGACCAGGGCAAATTTTCCATCCATCTGACCTGTATAAGCTCATTTGGGCAGAAGATAGTTTAGGACAAACACAGGCATTAAAAGTTCACATAAGCAATTTACGAAAAAAGCTAGAGTCCATCCCTGGCCATCAAGCTAACATTGTAACGGTAAGAGGTTCTGGTTATCAATTCCTCTTTACATAAAGACAAAAAGGCACGACGATTAGTTAATAAAATCGTCGTGCCTCGTTTTATCTTTTTGCCGCTTCTTGAATCTCATTAAATGCCCAATGATTACTTGGAACATCTTTAAATATTGGAATTTGATTTTCCGTTGTTACTTGACGTTCAAATAAGTGATTAAGTATCTTCACTGCTTGTGCCCGTGTTAAATAACCCTCGGGGTCAAATGTGTCTGTCGTTGTACCAGCCATAATACCCCTCGCATTAACAGTATGAATGGCTTGAACAGCCCAATAATTATTACTAACATCCTTGAAAACGTTACTTTGTGAAGTTGGTTTACAAAAATCTGCGTTTGGATTGTTTACACAATGCTTTTCTATCCAACGAGCCGCTACTACAGCCATTTGGGCACGTGAAATAAAACCATTTGGTTGAAAGCTTGCCTCCGTAACACCGTTAAATAAACCTGTATGTTTCACAAATTCAATTGCATCTTTGGCATCATGCTGAACAATATCTGTAAATGTTGCCTTCGAAGTAGGAATTGCATTAACTGTTAATTGTCTAGCAAACATACTTGCCATTTGGGCGCGGGTTACAAAAGCATTCGGTCTGAATGTCCCGTCTGCATTGCCACGAATATAGGCTATATGTGTTGTTGGTTCCATCACATTTTCAGGCAAATAGAGCATAGAGAAGGTAGAGAATTTCTGAACTTCAAATTGCAAACCTTGTATATCTTTTTGATAATCTACCACTTCCCCACGCACTAACTCTTTTGTACCATCGCTATGCTCGATAAAAATAGCTAAATGATCAAGTTGTTCTTGAGTGATATTTTTTGGTAATGGCAGTGTTAAAGTAACAGGACGATTTTGCATATTCGTTTCAATTGTCATCGGACGACCAATTAAATGCACTTTGTCACCTTGTATGGAATTCTTAATTATATCTGCTTCTACTATTCTTTCTTCCACTCGGTGTTGCAGTTCCGATGACTTAATAGGAACTAAGCGGAAGTATAAATCATCGTAAAAGTTCAATAAATTTGGGATAGAAATCACCACATTCACAGTAGCCATTTCTAACTTTATGTTTCCAGAACTTAATTGCGCTATTGAAGATTTGGGAATCTCAATGACAATTTCACTAACTTTATCATTTGTATCAGGAATAATAATCCGAGCAATATCATTACGCAATTGTTTCGCTTTTTCTATTGTTTCCTTAGCAATATCCTCTGACATGGAAACATGATCCTTTATAACTCCATCTGGCATCGTTGTACGAGTAATCGGTGTTTTAGATAAATTTATCCCATCTTCTCCTTCAACCTCTACAACAATACGTTCTGTGTTTGTTGTAGGTGTAGAGCTACCACTAGTACTACTACTATTATTGCTGGTAGGTGGTGATACATTACTGATCCACTTGGCGTAAATAGTCATGTTTCTTGTAATAAAACTACTTTCGAAGTCAAATAGTTTTTCCAGTGTATTGCTTGAGTACCAACCTCCAAATGTGTAGTCTGCTTTCGTTGGCACTGACGTTGGTTTATTTGCTTTTCCTCCATGGGCTACGGATTGATGGGATACCGTACTTCCTCCATCCGTGTTAAAACTCACGGTATACGTCTGTGCTTTCCACTTAGCGTAAATTGTCGTGTTTTCTGTAATAACATTAGTAAAATCATAGGCTTGTGTATGACCAGCATCTTTATACCAGCCTCCAAATGTGTAGCCTGCTTTTGTCGGTGCTGGGGTTGGCGCACTCGCTTTTTCACCATAGGCTAAGGATTGGTCGGATACTGCACTTCCTCCATCCGTGTTAAAACTCACGGTATACGTCTGTGCTTTCCACTTGGCGTATATTGTCGTGTTTTCTGTGATGACATTAGTAAAATCATAGACTTGTGTATGACCAGCATCTGTATACCAGCCTTCAAATGTATAGCCTGCTTTTGTTGGCTCTACCTGCGGCATCGTTGCTTTTCCACCGTGCGCAACGGATTGATTGGCTATTGCACTTCCTCCGTCCACTTCAAAGCTAACCGTATAATTCAGTGGTTTCCACTTCGCATAAATTGTCGTATTGGCTGCAATTTCTTTGTTGAAATCATAGATTTCTGTATACGTTACGTCTGTATACCAGCCTCCAAATGTGTAACCCGCTTTTGTCGGTGCTGGGGTTGGGGCACTCGCTTTTTCACCATAGGCTACGGATTGGTCGGATACTGCACTTCCTCCATCCGTGTTAAAACTCACGGTATACGTCTGTGCATTCCACTTGGCGTAAATTGTCGTAGCCTCAGTGATAACACTAGTAAAATCATAGGCTTGTGTGCGACCAGCATCTTTATACCAGCCTTCAAATGTGTAGCCTGCTTTTGTTGGTACTGGAGTTGGTTCACTTGCCTTTTCTCCATGGGCTACGGATTGATTGGATACTGTACTTCCTCCATCCATTTCAAAACTAACCGTATATTTCAGTGGTTCCCACTTCGCATAAATTGTCGTATTGGCTGTAATTTCTTTGTTGAAATCATAGATATCTGTATGCGTTACATCTGTATACCAGCCTTCAAACGTATAGCCTGCTTTCGTTGGCTCTACCTGCGGCATCGTTGCCTTTCCACCGTGGGCTACGGATTGATGGGATATGGCATTTCCTCCATCCACTTCAAAGCTAACCGTATAATTCAGTGGTTTCCACTTCGCATAAATTGTCGTATTGGCTGCAATTTCATTGTTGAAATCATAGATTTCTGTATGCGTTACGTCTGTATACCAACCTTCAAATGTGTAGCCTGCTTTTGTTGGTGCTGGGGTTGGGGCACTCGCTTTTTCACCATAGGCTACGGATTGGTCGGATACTGCACTTCCTCCATCCGTGTTAAAACTCACGGTATACGTCTGTGCTTTCCACTTGGCGTATATTGTCGTGTTTTCTGTGATGACATTAGTAAAATCATAGACTTGTGTATGACCAGCATCTTTATACCAGCCTCCAAATGTGTAACCTGCTTTTGTCGGTGCTGGGGTTGGCGCACTCGCTTTTCCACCATAGGCTACGGATTGGTCGGATACTGCACTTCCCCCATCCGTATTAAAACTCACGGTATACGTCTGTGCATTCCACTTGGCGTATATTGTCGTAGCCTCAGTGATAACACTAGTAAAATCATAGGCTTGTGTGCGACCAACATCTGTATACCAACCTTCAAATGTATAGCCCGCTTTCGTCGGCTCTATCTCTGGCATCATTGCCTTTCCACCGTGCGCTACGGATTGATTGGATACTGCACTTCCTCCGTCCACTTCAAAACTCACGGTATGCATCTGCGCATTCCACTTGGCGTAAATTGTCGTAGCCTCAGTGATAACACTATTAAAATCATAGGTCTGTGTATAACCAGCATCTGTATACCAGCCTTCAAACGTATAGCCTGCTTTCGTTGGCTCTACCTGCGGCATCTTTGCCATACCGCCATTAATAACCGATTGACTTGGTACCGCACTTCCTCCATCTGTTTCAAAACTGACTGTATGTTTCACTTGAGGTGAGGTATTAAAATCAACTAATGAAATGCTTCCAAAAACAGCATAGTCATCTTTCATATTAGGTGAGGAAAGAATTAGTGTAATAATATTATTACTACCAATATCATTAATATTTTGTTCGGTGAGTAAATCACCGATAGGTAATAAAATAGGGAAATCGAAATTATTAAAACTATAAGCTGGTTTTGAAAAAGCCTTCTCAATCCCTACATTACTTGGTAAGGTAGATAGAGGATATGTACTTCCGTCAGTAACTATCCAATCGTCCGAGCTACCAATATTAATTGTTAAAGATGTTATATCTCCATCACCATCGGAAAATTGCAATGGCGTTAGGCTTAGCTTTGCATTGGAGTAATCATAGTTAGCTGGTAAGTTAAATTTTAGATATGCAGTGTATATCATATCACCTGAATCCCAGCCACCAACCCCAGCCACTTCACCTAGCATAATATCAACTATATTTGGTGTAACTTGAGAAACAGTTCCCGTTACAATCTCATTAGGTTCAATAGTTGTAGTTGCTGCCCTCGCTACTTGTAATTCTAAAAACGGTTGTACAATTATGAGCAACATTGCAATCAACATAAGTACAACATATACTTGTTGACGTTTTTTCATTGACATCACTCCCCATTCACTGGGTATTCACCATACAAACAAATAATAAAGTTTAATGCTACATAAGGCTGCATGTTATTATGCGGCAAATTCCCACCGGTTGTACCAATCGCTTGCTGATGAATATTTACTTTTGTATTTGCTGTAAATTCTTTATATATTTTTTTGGGATTAAATCCTCCTATAGCACTCCAAACAGCACCTTCTGGACTACTATCTCCACCAGTTGTTTTCGAGCTTCCTTGTAATACATGTTTATGGACAGGAAGCTGCTCATTACTTAATGTCACATTTTCTACCCCTACATCTTTGGCAAATTCTCTTGTTGTAAGTCCTGTGCCAGTTCCGTAGTGCATGGGCGCTTTACCTCTTAAATCTGGTAACTTAAAATCTGTTTTCCCATCCCCACCAAATCTATTACCAATAACCGAATATAACACGGCATGCTGCTGAATAAGTAATGTACTACCATCACAAAAAGCCCAATCTCTTGGTGCATAATTTCCAGCAAATATTCGAATCTCTCCTGTATAGGCATCTGCCATTTTTTGTCCCTCCTTAGCTTCTAGGTGGAAAAATCCCATTTATTGCAATACAAAACGATACTACTAGATATGGTTGCATATTATTATGTGCCTGATTTTGTCCTGTAACTGTCATCGCTGTTGAACTCATTTGAGTATTTACATTACTAGAAAACATAGGATTTCCATCAAATTTTCCCCATACGTTATTCATTGGGGATGGTTTATTTGTTACGCCTTCATCAGCATAAACTTCATGCGTGTGAGTAGGCATTTCATTTATTGTCAATGTATGGGTTGCCTCACCGCCTATGGAACCATAGGTAATTTGATCACTTTTATGAAGTGGTACTCTTCCTTGCAAATCAGGTAACGCAAAAGTCGTTTTACCATCTCCCCCATAGCGGTTTCCTATTAAAGAATAAAGTGCTGTATGCTGTCTTATTTGTAATAGTCGGCCATCACACGGTAACCAATTTTGAGGTATTTTTTCGAAACTAAATAGCCGTACTTCTCCTAAGAACGGTTCTGCCAATATACTCTCCCCCTTTTAAGTAAAATCAGGGTAAAGACCCTGCGTTGCAATAATAAAATTAATGGCCAATGAAGGCATCATATTCTCATGAGGTTGATTGCCACCCACAGACGTCACTAAATCTGCATTCATCTGCACAATATCACTAGCTACATTTGTTTGATAATTCTTTAAATCAGCTTTTCCCCACACATTATTAGCTGGAGAGCTTGCTGTAGTATCCGTTTTTTCTTTATTTGCTGAAACTATATGAGTATGGGCTGGTAAATTCGTTTCTGTTAGTGTTACTTTTTCCGTTCCGCCATTACTCGCGATAGGATATTGCGAGCTTAAATGAATAGGGATTCTTCCACGTAAGTCTGGTAAAGCAAAATTTGTTATTCCATCCCCACCATATTTATTTCCTATTAATGAATAAAGAGCCTGATACTGATTAATCAATAACAGTTGTCCATTACAAAGAGCCCAACCTATTGGAGCAAACTTACCACTAAACATACGAATCTCACCTAGATACGCCTCTGACATGCCAACACTCTCCTTTTCTTTTATTTCCATAGCATTTTCATATAAATCTCATCTTCTTGAATAACTTGAAATCCTAGTTTTTCATAAAGGTCTCTTGCAGAATTAATTTTAAGAACCTGTAATACAACTGCTTTGCGTTGTTCCTTCGCCTTTTTCTGAAGCTGAACAATCAGAAGTGTTCCTATGCCTCTCCCTTGGTAATTTGGCAATAAAGCTATATCTATAAGATGATGGTATTCAGGTTGCTCTTCCGTGAGAAACCTGCCAACGCCCTCAGCATCTACGACAATTTTCCAATGACTCGCTCTTGGGAATTGCTGATTGTAGGAAGCTTGCTGTGCACGCCATTGCATATCTAAAAAAAGTATCTTTTGTTCAGACGACCATCCCCATGAATCTATTTCTTCATTTCTTGTAGAGGCATAGATTTCATAGAGAAGTGCTTCATCTTCCTTTGCTATAGATTTAAGCTCTATTTTCATGATGTTTGTTCCACTTTCTTCTAAACATTCTTATTAGTCACAATGATAGATCTTACAAAGTTATGTCCTTTTTCAGGCAAGTCTTCCCAACTATCTACGTGCAATTGATGGTCAGCTAAACATTCAGATCGATTCTTACTTTTTTGAGGTACGTCCAGAAAAAGCGAGATGGTGCCATAGGATTTTTCACCTGGCTGTACCTTATCACGCCACGAACAAGAGCATTCATAGCCATTTGGACCAGTGGATGCTTTTATGCCCAATGCTTGTAATGTTGTATTTGGTGGGATACTAATCGGCTCCTTGTCCTCCTCATCTTGGGTGTTCCAGATTCCCCATTCCAACTGTGATTGAAACACTTCAAGCTCACGGTCTGTTGCATTTGTAATCATTAATGAAAATGTCCAAGTCGCCATTTTAATACGCTCCTCCTGTCGGTACTTTTTTCTTCGCGTTATCCATCACATCGTAAACATGCGTACGGTGTAAAACTGCATAGTCCCATTCAGATGCGCCAATGAGTGTTGTGATATTATTATTGTCTGTTCGGTAAAGAAGAACCATTTTACTAAAAATCCATGGCACAACGTCCATATCCTTATCAGAGGGAGCTTCAAAAACCCTTGTCTTTGAATTTTTCTCTGTTTGATGTTGCTCTTTTGTCACAGCGTTTAATATATTGAATTTCGCCTTTAATTCTGCCTGTAGTTCCTGTGCTACACTCGCTTTCACTACTTTTTCATCTGATACAGATACCTTCTCAGTAAATTTAAGGGCAGTTTCAATCGTACAAACCTTTTCCTCCACTGCCTTACTAGCAGTAGACAATCCATACTCATCTATGACTGTAATTTTTCCCTTTTTAGTAACAGTTTCAATTTTAGAAGCATCTCCTCTTAAGCAAGTTACCTCTACAGAAAAATACTGTTGTGCCTCTCGCTGCTTTAAATAAAGGCTATCAATTTCTACATCATTGACCCCGTCCCATAATTGTTTAGAAATGTTGAAGAGAGGCGTTCGAAATAATGGCATTTTTTCAAAATGAACACCACTTGGAATGGATTGGTTTAAATCAATTTCTCGAACATCTTCAATTTCGTTTAATGTTTTGATTTTGGACCAGTCCGTAAATAAATTATTTCTTATTTCTTTTTGTTTCAATTTATCCATTTTATTAGAGATCCGTATATTTCGAACAAAGTTATGACCATCGTGTGGAATGTCTTTCCACTCTGTTACTTCAAAATATCCATTTGCTAGACATCTAGCTTCATTTGGGTCATTATAGGGAACATTTACATAAAGACTTACTACCCCATATGGTGATTGTGTTGTATTATTTTGATCTTTCCAGGAGCAAGAAAATTCATAGCCATTTGGTCCAAATGCTGATTTGGCTCCAATAGCTTGAATCGTTTCACCTGCCTTAATCGTTTGAGGTTTTTTATCCTCTTCACCATCTGTATTCCAATAACCCCAGTGTAACTGCGATTCTACTAACTCTAAATCTCGGTCTGTGTCATTTGTAACATTTAAATAAAAAGTCCACGTCATCATTGCTTCCTCCTTTTTAACTGAATTTTCAGAACACTTAAAACAGATGTATTCTATTTTCTATTTCTTACTACCTAAAACCGGTGTCGAGTATTGTATTTTTCTTAGGACTCTCTTACTGGTTTTTATTATATTACAACTCACCTATTTTCTTCTACGAAATAATTCCATTTTTTAGGTTAATTTTTCTTAACCTTTCGACCTATAATTTTGTCAGAAAGCAAAAAAATCTGCTCATGCTCCCTTTTATGAACATAAACAGATTTACGTAAGGCTTATTTATTCAATTAAAACGAGTAAAGAGCTTCCATACTAATTCATTCCGATCGGCAACATCTACCTTTTGAAAAATTAGCTTTAAATGATCTTGAACAGTATAACTAGAAATCCCAAGGTTTTGTGCAATAATTTTTGTCGGTATCCCCTTCATTACTTCAACTACTACTTCCTTTTCTCTAGGTGTAAGATGATAGGCTTTCAGTAAATAGGCTAACATTGCTTTAGGAGATGCTTCATTTAGTAGTATAGCTATTTGCTGCTGTGAATCTGTTGTCATGAGAACTGATGCTTGGACTGTTACATAACCCGTGTTATTAATTGGAACTAATAACGAAGATTGGCTGTTCAATTTGTTAGCCTGTAGCTTTGCACAAAATGCCTGAATTGGTTTGGGTATTTGCCAATCAAGCAAGCCTTCATTGTTTCTTAAAAGTGTTAACAATTGAGCCGCCTTTGTATTGGTGGAAATAATACGATGCTCTTTATTCAAAATAATGATGCCACTCTGTTCCTCTTCGATAAAGAGTCGCTCTTCTATAATCGTATGGTAGAACTCCATTAATGCCTCAGCCATAACAGGCATGAGGATTTTCACTTGATTTACATCAGCATCTTGGAAATGAGGCTGTCCATTTTCTATCCTTTTAAACAGTGTTAAAAACCCATAGCATTGCCCCTGAAACATCATTGCAGCTCGAATTTCATCACTAAATCCATGGGGCTCTAACACCTCTCGATAACGTTTACTCTGACTACTCACATCGCTAAGTTTACCGATGAATTTGCCACTTTCTACAAGATATACATAGCTATTTATATCTTGTGAGTCGTATTCCAAAGACATTATTTGCTGATGGATATCCTCTATTGATTGCTCTGTAACAGCTCCTATAGAAAAAAGGGTTTGAGTATCTGTCATGGTACAACAATATGCGTCAAAACTAATAAAATCACGCAATTCTTCTATCATCTTTTGTCGGTATTTAGCTGAATTCTGATTATCTTTTAAGTGGACTTCTGACCGTCTCTTCCAATAATGAATATCTTGCACAAAATTCCTCCCCCAGAATTATGGGATAGCACATTTTCCATAAGTATTTATAATTGAGAATAATTCTTAATTAAATTGTACAACAAGGAGGTAAAAATGAAAAATCCACAACATGACTGGCACAAACCTTATGTCTCTAACTACCAAAATACTATTCGACAAAAAATTAGTGGTTATGACCTTATCTATGACATGATGACCGATATTCTTCAAAGTTACCCGACTGATAACATGCTAATAGTTGGAGCTGGTGGCGGTCAGGAACTCTTTTCACTAGGGCAAGCTTTCCCATTCTCTCACTTTACAGCAATTGATACTTCTAAAATTATGCTACAGGCTGCCCGTAAACATATAGAGAAATTGGAACCCCCTCTTCATATTGACTGGTATGAAGAGGATTTACTTGCGTTAGTGTTTGACCATTCGTTTGAAGTGGCTTCCTGTCACTTAGTTTTACATTTTATTGAGGAACATGAGCAAAAAAAAGCTCTACTACAAAAATTGGCGGATAGCTTACAGGAGAGCGGAATTTTATTTATATCATCCATTAATGCAGACATGTCAGCCGTATCATTCCAACTCCAACTCAAGTATTGGCGAAGCTCTATGCTGCAAAATGATTTATCTGAGGAACACTGGCTACGCTTTGAGCAATCCTTTGGCTCCTCTACCTATCCAATTACACTTGAATTGCTAACGGACCTATTGCATGAAGTCGGTTTTTCAACGGTAATTCCATATTTTAAATCACATATGGTTGATGCCTTATTAGCCATTAAAGAAGAGGTAAACAAATGACAAGAGACAATATATTAATCGTGGGCGGATATGGTGAAGTTGGTCGTAAAATTGCAAAAATACTGCTCTCTAGCTACCCAAATAAGGTACGTATCGCCGGAAGGAATTTAGAAAAAGCCAGACAGTTTTGTGCACAGCATAATGGTCTCGTGGCACCTTTACAAATGGATGCATCTAAAACTGTACATCCACAGCAATTAGCCAATGTAGCCTTGGTCATTATGTGTTTGGAGCAACAAGATACTGCATTTGCAGAGCTCTGCTTGAAAGAAGGGATTAAGTATATTGATATTACTGCTAGCCATACCTTCCTCAAACAACTAAAAAATCTTCATTCGACAGCTTTAGAGTATCGTTCAACTGCCATATTCAGTGTCGGTATGGCTCCTGGACTAACTAATATAATGGCCATGCATACGACCAAGCCATTAACCACTATGGAGAAGCTCCATATTTCTATTTTACTTGGAGCAGGAGATACGCATGGCACTGCCGCTATTCTTTGGATTTTGCAACAATTAAATATTCCGTATTCCCATTACGAAAATCAGATTATTACTAATTTCACTAGTAAGAGATCTGTGCAATTTAGGGATATTGGAAAACGTAGTGTGTACCAATTCAACTTTTCAGATCAGCACACATTAGCTCATCATTTTCCTAGTGTTCCCATTGTGACGAGATTAGGCTTTGACGTAGAATCACTTAATTGGTTTGTCGCCTTTTTACAAAAAAGTCGTATTTCCTATTTATTAAAATTTAAAGGAATACAATCCATGCTTGCCTCCCTCGTTCAAAAAATAAAAATGGGTACAGATGTATGCTCCATACAAATTGAAGCTATTGGTAAGATACAACATAAAGAAGCGACTGTGACACTAGACTTTAAAGGTCGTGATGAATCACTTGTGACAGCAAAGGTTGCAGCTGCCATTGCTAGAGAACTTCTAGATAACAAATATCCAGCAGGGACTTATCATATTGAAGAATTATTTACATTGGAAGAATTACAAAACCAATTTGATGCATCTTCTTTCTCTCAACTAATTACATCACAATAGGGGCATAACCTTATATTTTACGTTCTGAATAAAAAACGCAGTAAGTTCCCCTCTCAAAGAGAACTTACTGCGTTTAATTATTTATAAAACTTTTTCTAAGAAATCCTTTGCTCGCTGTGTAGAAGGCGCTGTAAAAAACTGCTCGGGAGGAGCATCCTCAATGAGCTTTCCACCATCTAAGAAGAGTATACGATCAGCAACTTCACGTGCAAAGCCCATCTCATGTGTCACAATTAACATTGTCATACCACTGTCCGCTAGGTTTTTCATAACAGCCAATACTTCTTTAACCATTTCTGGATCAAGTGCTGACGTTGGTTCATCAAATAATATAACCTTTGGATCCATCGCAAGCGCTCGGGCAATGGCAACACGTTGTTTTTGTCCACCAGAGAGACGGTTTGGATACTCTTGGCGCTTTTCAAAGAGCCCTACTTTCTTAAGTAACTCTTCTGCATTTTTTATCGCAACCGCTTTATCCATTCCCTTTACATTAATTGGAGCGTACGTTAAATTTTCTAACACTGTTTTATGTGGGAAAAGATGAAAATGCTGAAATACCATCCCAACTTCTTCCCGTATTTTCATAATATTTGTCCCTTTATCTGTAAGAACATCCCCAGCAATCGTTACCTTTCCACTCGTAGGGGTTTCTAATAAGTTTAGGCAACGAAGGAATGTTGATTTGCCAGATCCTGAAGGTCCGATAATAGCAATTACTTCTTTTTCTTTAACTTCGGTTGAAATACCTTTTAGTACTTCATTCTGACCATATGATTTGTGTAGATCTTCAATTTTAATCACTTTTTCTCATTCCCTTCTCGATTCGTTTACCAAGGAACGTTAAAACAAGTGTCATGAGGTAATAGATAATACCGGCAAATAGTAAAGGCTCAAGATATCGATATGTCGAACCACCGACGATATAAGCACGACGCATTATATCAAGGGCACTAATTACTGTGACAACTGCTGTTTCTTTATTTAGTGTAATAAATTCATTAACTAGAGAGGGCAAAATATTTTTTACTGCCTGCGGGATAATTATATCCTTCATCATCTTTGCATATGGAATGCCAAGAGCTTGTGCGGCCTCCATTTGCCCTTTATCCACTGCATTAATACCTGCACGAATAATTTCCGAAATATAAGCACCTGAATTTAAACCAAATGCAATAATGGCCGTTGGAATAGGCTCGATTTGAATATCTAATAATTGTGGTACTGCATAATAAATAATTAATAATTGTAATACTAGTGGTGTTCCACGGAAAATTGACGTATAAAAGTCAGCAAACCAGCGTAAAACTTTTACCTTTCCAATTTTACATAAGGCTAGTAATATACCGACGATAAACCCAATGATGGATGCACCAATTGCAATTTGAAGTGTAACACCTATCCCTTTTAAAATATAAGGAATAGAGGGAACGATAGCTGTAAAATCTAAATTCACAGCGCTCCCTCCTTTCTTTTTCATCTTGATTCAGCAATTCTTTTTTTCACTGAAAGCGAAACAACCAATACAGAAGCTTCTGGCGGATGTCACAGATATGGGAGTGGACCTTTTCTAGCACACTCGAAAAATTTAGACGTAATCATTCCGAAGCACATTAGATTGAACTGAAAAGTATAAGCGATAGCCCAACTAAGAGCTATCGCATGCATGTATTATTCAACTTTTTCTAACCATTTTTCTTCTAGCTCTTGGATTTTTCCTTCTTCAGCTAGTTCTTTTAATGCCTTGTTAATTTTGTCTTTTAAATCACTGCCTTTTGGCACAGCAATTGCTTTGAAATCCTCGGGCTGTTCTTCTACAGGGAAGGAAGCTAATTGATCATTTGTTTTTAAATACCCCTTCGCAACGCCACCCTCTAAAATGCCTGCGTCTAAGCGCTTAGACATCATATCTTGAATAATTTCAGGAATTCGTGTACGTCCTTCAACTGAAACATCCACTTTTTTAGCAATTTCATTACCTAAATTTTCTTGAATAGAGGCTGTTTGCACACCAACTTTTTTACCAGCTAAATCAGCTTCCTTTTTAATACCGCTATCCTTTTTAACAATGATTACTTGCTCTGTTTCATTGTATTGATCAGAAAAATCTACTACCTTTTCACGTTCAGGGTTTGGTGTCATACCAGAAATGACTACATCAATTTTTCCTGCTTGTAACGCTGGTACAAGACTGTTGAAGTCCATATCTTGCACTTGCATGTCCACACCTATTTTTTCCCCAACCAATTTAATTAAATCAATATCAAATCCAATAATTTCTTCACCTTTTGCAGCGTCAACATATTCAAATGGCGCATAGTCTGCTGAAGTACCAACTTTTAATACTTGTTTGTCTGTACTACCATCAGCATTATTATTTGCATTATCCTCTTTAGCGCCACAAGCTGTTAGTACGCCAATAGCTAGGACAAGAATTATCATAAAAAACTTATTCTTCATTTTTAAGCATCTCCTTTTATTTATAATGTATTGTGTATGAGAATACATTTCTCAAAAATAGTCGACTGGATATTTATTCATGTTTGAGAATAAAAAAACTATCTGCTAATTAAGATATACTCTTTTGAAATAATAATCAAGATAAACTAGATAATTTTTAGCGAATTATTATATGCGAAATTTTCAGATAAGTCAATTTATTTTTTTCAAGTTTTCTTTCCTTACTATTTTCCGAAAGCTTAATAATTATCCCTTCATTTTTAGCAAAATTTCCGCGGAAATAAAAAAGACCCCCATTTGGAGGTCTCTTGCTTATTTGTCTTCTGTAAATAATTTATCTTTTAATTCGTCCTCGCCAGAGCCTTCCGCTAATGGAACATGAGAACGATAAGCCGCACGACAGATTAAATGTCCGGCAACTGGAGCTGTAACAAAGACGAATAGAATACCTAAAATTAATCGGACACTGACATAACCATCGTGCACCCAAAAGTATATAAATGCACCTAATAAGCAAGTTAACACGGATAATGTGGAGCTTTTCGTAGCAGCATGTGATCGCGTATAGACATCTGGTAAACGGATCATGCCAAATGCACTAATAACACTCACAATCGAACCGATTAGAATGAGGATGACTGCCGCCCATTCAATCATTTGATTTACGTTCAACAATCACACCTCTTTCAATATATTTTGTAAAGGCAATGGTCCCAATAAACGCTAAAATACCTAGTATAAGAATGGCTTCTAAATAAGCCTTTGTTTTTAATATAATCGAAACAATCGCAATAGCGGATAAAAGATTTACACCAATTGTATCGAGAGCAATGGCTCGGTCAGGCATAGATGGGCCTCGGATAACCCGATACAACGACAGCGCGATGGAAATACTAAAGAAGGCGAGAGCCAGAAGTAAAATATTCTCTATCATTAACGCGTCACCTCCATTATTGCTTGTTCAAACTTTCCTATAGAGCGAATAACAGCATCCTTAGACTGCTCAATGTCCATTGCATGAATATAAAAGACATCGCCCTCTTCAGAAACTTCCATGACGACAGAGCCAGGTGTTAATGTTAGCAATAATGCTAGCGCCGTAATTTCCCAATCACCCTTGAGTGCGGTTTTATAAGTAAAAATACCTGGCGTAATGTTTAGCTTTGGTGTAGTAATTTGCTTTAATACACTATAGCTTGATAAAAATAGCTCCCAATTAAATAGCCATAATAACTTGATAATCGAAAAGACTCGTCGCAAGTAAAATTGGGTCCCATAAAAGCGGTGCATCGCATATAATATGCCCATTCCTACGATAAACCCCATTAAAAACGTTGAAAATTGTGGTGTCACTTCATCTTGCAAGAGTAACCAAAGTGCTGCGATAAATAAATTTAAAATAAACTGCATCGCCATTATTTATTCACCTCACCTTGCCATTGTTCACCATCTAGAACAGCGTCTATATAGATAGATGGTGTATATAACGTTTCTGCTGCATCGGTGACAAAGGGAGCCAATTTCTCCGCTCCTATTCCTAAACTAATTGTACAAGCAGCCAATAAAGTTAACGGCAGTATTACACGTTTGGGTAAAGGCTTTTCATCCTCTAAACTAATAATGGTCTCGCCAAAAAAGGAGGAAAGAAATATCCGCAGTAATGAATACAAAACAATTAAACTAGAGAAAAACCCTAGACCTAATAGAACAAAATTGCCGCCCTCTATCGCACCTTGTCCAATTAATACCTTCCCTAAAAAGCCACTCAATGGCGGGATACCCGCTAATGAACACATGGCTACAAAGAATAGCCATCCAAAGAACGGATAGTTGCGAATAAGCCCACTCATTTTATCTATGACTGTTTCCCCAGTTACATAAATCATCATGCCGACAGCTAAAAATAACATAGCCTTTGCCACCATATCATGCATTAAATAATAGACAACGCCCTGTAAGGCAGACTCTGTACCAATCGCTAGACCAGCTACTATAAACCCAACACCAATCAATACATTATAAGAAGCGATTGTTCTAACATCACGCCCTGAAAGAGCACCGATACAGCCAGCTATAATTGTAATACCCGCCATAATGCCAAGTGCCGTATGCGTGACTTCGGTATTATTTGGGAAAAGCAATGTAAAGGTTCTTACGAGTGCATAAATCCCAACCTTTGTTAATAGTGCTGCGAATAAAGCGGCAATGGCAGTGGGAGGTACACTATAAGAGCCAGGCAGCCAGAAGAATAATAGCAGTCCCGCCTTTAAGCTAAAGACAATTAAGAAAATGAGTGCCACTGTTGTAATAAGTGGATTAGCACCGGCTTCCATCACACGCATAGAAATATGGGCCATATTTAATGTACCGACTGTTCCATAAAGAAAGGCCAATGCGACTAAGAAAATCCAAGATGCGACAATATTAATCAGCACGTATTTCAATGCTTCACGCAGCTGAACCTTTTCCCCACCTATACTAATAAGTGCATATGAAGCCAGCAACATCACCTCAAAACATACAAATAAGTTAAAGATATCTCCTGTCAAAAATGAACCATTAACTCCAGCTACCATTAGTAAGGTAAATGGATAAAAATACATTTTTTCATACCTTAACTCCATTGTGAATATTGCATAGAGCATACAAATAACTGCTACAATATTTGCTATTAACACGAGTAGCGTTGCGAAGGAATCTGCCACAAATGAGATACCAAAAGGAGGTGCCCAACCACTAAAGTCAATGCGCAATATCCCTTGTTCTTGAATTTCTACTAATAAAATCACGCTAATAATAACGATAAAGCTTAATGTCAGTAAACTAATAATCCTTTGTAAAACGACATGCTCTTTTAAAAACACCAGTAAAATAGCTGTAATTACCGGTACTATTAATGGTAAAACAATCATATTACTCATCCGGCGTACCCCTCAATTCATCAAAATTCCCTGAACCATTTGTTTTGTACGCTCGATAGCCTAAAACGAGAACAAACGCAGTCACAGCAAAACTAATAACAATAGCTGTTAGAATTAGGGCCTGTGGCAATGCATCTGTATAAGGACCCTCTGATTCACCTAATAATGGTACATCCCCCTTTTTAAGACCTCCCATTGTTAGAATCAGCAAGTGGGCAGCATGTGATAAAACAGCAGTGCCTAAAATAACACGTAATAACTGTTTAGAGAGGATTAAGTACGTCGCAACAGCTACTAATATACCTACTAAAATAAGTATTAAAGATTCCATCGGCTACTCATCCTCACTTATGCTTAAAATAATTGTCACGACAACACCCACCACCGTCAAAGCTACTCCTGCTTCAAAAATGGTTACGGTTGAAAAACCCATTTTCCCGAAAATCGGGACATTTATATACGTATAAGCCTGCGTTAGAAATGGTACATCGAAAAACAAAGAACCAATTGCCGTACCTGTTGCCAGCAATACACCAAGAGCTGCAACCTTTTTAAAGTCAAACGGCATTCCCTTATGCACAGTCTCTATATCGTAAGCAAGATACAATAATACAATGCCAGAAGCTAACACGAGGCCACCAATAAAGCCACCACCTGGAGCGTGGTGTCCTGCAAAGAACAAATACACGCCAAGTGTTAAAATAATGAAGACGACTGCCTTAGTGACTGTCCGTAATATCACATCATTAATTTTCATGATCTGCTTCCTCCTTCCGAGGCTTAAGCTTTGTTAGTGTATAAACCCCTAAGCCAGCAATCAGAAGCACTACAACCTCAAGCATTGTATCAAAGGCACGAAAATCCCCTAGAATTGTATTAACTATGTTGGAGCCACCCGCTAGCTCATAGGCATCATTAAAATAAGTGGATACTGGCTCAAACTGCTCGTAGTGCACTACAGCTAGACCAACCATTGTGACTGTTGCACCGACAAAAATAGAGATCATCGCTTTCGACCATTGCACCCTTTTGCGAGGTGCCTCAGGCATTAAGTCTGGTAAATACTTAAAGCATAAAAGGAATAATGCAGTTGTTACTGACTCTACAACCAATTGTGTTAACGCTAAATCTGGTGCGCGGAAAATGACAAAGAAGAAGGCAATTGAATAGCCTAGTACGCCATTTAATAGCATGGCTGTAACGCGACCCTTTGCAAAGATCATCCAAACTGCAGCGAATACCATAACAAATACAAGAATTAATTCGTATGACTCAATCGTGGAGTCCATATCAAAATTAAAGGTCATTGCGTCTGAATAAATAAAATAACCAGCGATAAGGGCCACGAAAAATACATATATATAAACAAAATAATGGGTTAAATTACCTGTCATATATTTGCGAGTAACCTTCTCTGAACCACTTTCACTTATTTCTATCATTCGATTATAGTAAGTATTAAATGTATATTTTTGTGAAAAAATGCGATACATCGGCTTCCAGCTTTTCAATGTTTTGAATAAGATGATCCCGAGTATTATGACTCCTAACGTCATTAATAATTCCGCATTAATTCCATGCCAAGCAGAAATATGTGGTGTTAATTCATTGGCTGTTGGGAATGTAGGATAAATACTTGCCATGGCTGGCTCCAAAATATAATGACCTAACACGTTCGGGAAGAAAAAGATACCGACTACTAACAGACATAAAATAATGGGTGATATTAGCATGCCCAATGGAGCTTCATGTGGTTTTCTATCTATCTTCTCAGGCTGTAGTTTACCCAAAAATGTTCGACTAATTAAAATTAAACTGTAGACAAAGGTAAAGATACTCGCTACCCATGCTACTAATGGGAAAAATAACCCTACATCAGCAATAGAAAAGGCCTCTACATCCCGAATAGCCAAGACCGCTGCAAAAAACATTTCTTTACTCAAGAAACCATTAAATGGTGGTAATCCTGCCATAGAAAAGCTACCAATGACTGCGATTGTAAATGTAATAGGCATTAAGGACATTAAGCCACCTAAACGGCGAATATCCCGAGTTCCCACTTCATGGTCGACAATCCCAACCATCATGAATAAGGCTCCTTTAAATGTGGAGTGGTTGATGAGATGAAACAGAGCAGCAAAACTTGCTTGTGTATATATAATAGAGTCTTTAGTGTAGCCATAGTAATGACCTACAGACCCTAGACCGAATAGGCTCATAATTAAGCCTAGCTGACTTATCGTTGAAAAGGCTAAGAGCGCCTTTAAATCCGTTTGGCGAACCGCATTAAATGATCCCCAGAAAAGTGTAACAAGACCAATAACACTTACGAGCCAGAACCAAATTGCTTCTCCCCCAAAAACTGGTGAAAAGCGGGCAACTAAATAAATCCCTGCCTTTACCATTGTGGCTGAGTGTAAGTATGCACTAACGGGTGTTGGTGCTTCCATGGCGTCCGGTAGCCAAATATGAAATGGAAATTGTGCAGATTTTGTAAAAGCCCCTAGCAAAATTAAGATTAATGCTGGAGTAAATAGAGCATGATCACGAATAACCTCTACATGAGCTACAATTTCACGAATACTAAATGTATCAGCAGCTACATAGAGCATCAGGAAACCAGCTAACATAGAGAGACCGCCAAAGACTGTAATCATCATTGCTTTTTTAGCACCTGCACGTGATGCCTTTCTATGATGCCAAAATGCAATTAATAGGAATGATGACACACTCGTTAATTCCCAAAATGTGTATAATACCATTAGGTTATCTGAAAAGACAACGCCAAGCATAGCGCCCATGAATAGTAATAAATAGCAGTAAAAATGGTGAAGAGATTCTTTCGTTGACAAATAAAAAATAGAATATAAAATGACTAAACTACCTACACCTGTAATCAGTAAGCCAAAAATCATACTGAGCCCATCTAGGTAAGTTGTAATATTTATATTAAAAGAGGGAATCCACTCATATGTATGGATAAATGTTTTACCTCCGGCAATTTGAGGAATATAGCGCGCAAGTAAAAGAAACAAGATGAATGGAACAGAAAAAACAAACCAGCCAAGATGTGTTACACGCCTTAGTCGCCTATACAGCAATGGGATAAGTGCAGCACAGACAAATGGCAAAAGTATCGCGATAAGAACTGTAACCAAATGAAAACCTCCTACTATCAAAATCATCAAGCAAATTTTTGTGGTGATTGGAATGGTAAGTGCTAAAACTATAGCAATTTGTTTAAGCTAAGTAACATATCAGATATATTCTTGAAATTTTGCAAATGGAAAGTGATGGGGTTTTAAAGTGTCTTGTCATTCATTGAAAATGGTATGTTTAGTTATTTAGTCACCTCTAACCCGATGCAAGCCTAAATAACTTGTGGAAAATCAGATAATTTATACAGTTACAACTCAATTATATCAGCATTATAAAGACACTTGACTATCTATTTAACACACTGCATAATAGTGTGGCATATGAAATCAATTTAGCTTTGATACACGCAATGCATAAATTAAATAACTTTAAATTATAGATATAAGCTTATTCCTTCAAGGGTTTTCCAATACATTTCCGTTAACTTTTATACATTTTTAAGTATACAATATAAATGAGCATAATGCACTGTAACAGCATCGATTTTAGCTGTTTTAGGATAATTTTTCGAAATCAACAGTGAAATTAACAAAATACCAACAGATAAGAGGTGTACATTTTTATGAGGCATGTAAAAGGGCGTTTAGACGAAAGTATATTAGTTTGTGTTTACTATGGCTTAAATGGTGAACGTTTGATACGTAGAGGGCACAAAATGGCAACAATGCTAGATTGCCCACTCTATATTCTTTCAGTTGATTCGCAACCCCTTGATGCATTTGACGCTGAAAAATCTAGTTATATTGAGCAATGGGAAAAGTTATCAGACGAACTGGAGGTCGAAAAATTCATTTTGCAAGATAATGAAAAACGTCCCATTCAGAAAGTCATTGCAGAAGTGGCGAAAAACTACGGCATTTCACAAATTATTGTAGGACAAAGCGCACAAAGTCGCTGGGAAGAGATTACTAAAGGATCGTTCCTTAACGTACTGTTAAAAGAAGTTCCATTTGTAGATTTTCATATTGTAGCTGTTCAACGTCCTACTGATGATGATGCTAACGAGACATATGAAAAAGGTGTTCGTGCTTACTTAATTAAAGAACAGGAGAACTTTAAAGTAGCATTTACATGTCCGAAATATGTATCCATCGAAGGTATCTTCTTCAAGGAAATCGGCACGGATTTTGACAACGGTGTCTTTAAATTTACTTACAACGATAAAATGCATGAGGTTCATATTTCAGAGGGATATGTGATCGATCAAGAGAAGCTTCCTGCAGAATTTTTATCCCCATTAAGACAATAAAAAACGCGCTCTCTTTTTTAAAGGAGCGTTCAGACTGTTGATAAAAGTCATCGGGAAGTTTCTCTCGATGGCTTTTGTCATTTCATTTTAACTCTCTGAACTGGTAGCAACTGAACTCCGACCGTAGTTAAAAACTTTAGTTCATTGTAAAAAAATTGTAGGCAAACCCATTTTTAGTTTGCCTACAGTCCAGATGCGTTTTTTCTAAGCCGCCGAAGTTGCTGGTTTATCCTTCGGTAGGAAAAAGGCAATTAGCAATAATAACGGCAATAAAGAAACGACCATCATTGTAAAATCAATACCTTTATGGTCAATTAAAACACCAATAACCATTGCTCCAATGGCCCCCATACCAAAAGCAAAGCCAGTTGTTAAGCCGGCCATTGTACCAATTTTAGATGGAACTAGCTCTTGCGCGTATACCACGGTTACAGAGAAGCTAATCATAATCAAAGTACCAATGATCACTAAAAATATCATAGCCGCCCATAGCGGTACATAAGGCAATGCAAGGCAAAATGGCATTGGTACTACAACGGAAAGAATAATAACATTTTTTCTTCCAATTCGGTCTGACAGAGAGCCTCCGAAAAATGTTCCCACTACCCCAAACGCCATGAATAGGAAAATAAGAATTTGTCCTAGACGGAGATTTACATCATAATGATCCATTAAATAAAATACATAAAAGCTAGTTATATTGGTAGTATAAAATGATCGTGCAAAAATGATGGTAAATAGTAAGGTTAATGCTACGCCTACCTGCTTCTTTGTTAATGGTGGCAATGTCGAAACTAACACACGTTTTTTCTTCGCTACACGCTCCTGCTCTAATTGCTTTTTATACCATTTTGCGATCTTAGTTAATAGAATAATACCAAATGTTGCCGCTACTAATACAATTGCTGCACCACGCTGGCCGAAAATATCAAAAATATAGGCACTAATTAATGGGGCAAGCGCTTGTCCTGAGTTCCCCCCCACTTGATAAATGG
This sequence comes from Lysinibacillus sp. GbtcB16, assembly GCF_019091145.1. Taxonomy (NCBI): domain Bacteria; kingdom Bacillati; phylum Bacillota; class Bacilli; order Caryophanales; family Bacillaceae; genus Lysinibacillus; species Lysinibacillus sp. GbtcB16. Next base: position 34,809 of record NZ_JAGXJV010000008.1, on the reverse strand, counting down.
ATTGAGCAAGCCCTCTTTTAGAGCCTGCTGCCATAAAGGATACTCTAGAACCTTCAGGGTGAAATATTGCTGAACCGAAGCCTAAAAATAATACCGCAATAAGAATAATCCAATATTGAGTAGTAAAAGCAATAATTGTTATAGCAATAAAAGAACTTATCATCCCTATTGGTAATGCATAGGGCATTGGCTTTTTATCACTGACAAAACCAACAATAGGCTGTAATGCAGACGCAACTATATTTAAGACAAATGATATGAGGCCAATTTGTGTGAAGGTTAATCCTAGCTCACTTTTGAAGATTGGAAACATAGCTGGAATAACAGCTTGCATCGTATCATTGATTAGGTGAGCAACACCTATTAAAATCATGATGGGATAAATTGGATTTGCGACGTTTATTTGATTATTCATGCTGCCACCTCGCTCTTTTAGTTTTTGTTATTGACGATTGTCGCATACTATCAACCATTTTGCACAAGCTATGTTTCGACAGCTGTAAAAGGAGTTGATGTATGCATGGAAAGCTTTATTCATGCTCATTTTTGGGAAATGATTCTTCGAACAACACTTTCATTCTTCATCTTACTTATTTTGGCGCGTATTCTTGGAAAGAAACAATTAGGCCAACTAACATTTTTCCATTATATTACTGGTATTACATTTGGATCGATTGCTTCAGAAATTGCCTCGCAGGAGGAAACACCCTTTTTAGACGGCGTAATATCCCTTATCTGGTGGAGTGCCTTAACCTACTTAATGACCATTCTTACGATTAAATCAAAAAAAGCTCGCGTACTTATTGATGATAAACCTACGATTGTCGTACAAAATGGTCTTATTTTAGAATCTGCCTTAAGAAAAAATCGTTTGCATATGGACGAGCTGACAATGATGCTACGTGAGCAAGCCATCTTTTCTGTACAAGATATTCAATATGCGTTACTTGAAACAAACGGAAAACTAAGTGTCCTTCAAAAAACCTCCGAGCAAGTTGCCACGAAGCAGGATGTTAAAGCTGATGTTTCCCCACCTACTTATTTGCCTACAGAGGTTGTGTCAGATGGGCAACTCATCAAAGAAAATATTGTTGAGCTCGAATTAACAGAGGACTGGGTAATGAAGAAGCTGAAAAAACAAAATGTGCATTCCGTTGAAGATGTCTTTTTTGCACAGGTTCAAACAAATGGGTCCTTATACATTAGCCTAAAAGATAAAGCGAGACATTCAAGCCCGTAAATGCTTGTCTCGTTTTTTTTAATCAATTTTTACAATATCTAACGGTGTAATAATTCCTATTAATTTTTGGTGTGGTTTGCCATGCTCTGTTATTAGTAATGCCTCAAAACGCCTACCTCTTTCCACTCCCTGTTTAAAAATCTCTTCGGCTTCATATATCGTTATGTATCTGCTAACAAACTTGTAATTCACCCTATTTTTCTCATGCATCAAAATATCATGCAACGTAGGAATTCCTTTAGGTAAATGGTCGCCACCCATTTTAGAGGCCAGCCAATTGGTAATTCCTACAGTTGTAATTAGCCCTCTAAATTGTTTATTAAAATAGACGGGGAACTGCGTATATTTTCGCTGGTGAATAACCTTTAACACATGCTTGAGGGAATCATTCTCTTGAAAAACAAGTACTCTCTTTCGGAACATTTGACCGACAAGCATAGGCTTAGCAAGCGTAGCATCTATGTATTCAATTCTTTCGACTACATCGGTATGTGGTTCTGCAATTACATAGTTAATAGAAGTACGATGATGGACAATTGCATTTCGCAAATCGGCGTATGACCGTAAATCATCTTCGTATTTTTTCACCAATACCTCTTTTTTCTTCGCTTGATCAATGAGCCGATAAAAGGGCGTAAAATCCTTATTGCCTACAATATCTCGTAATCTATGGTCTATTCGATTAAATGCTGTCAGGAAACGATCGGAATTTTCAGTCTCCACCTTTACGTACCTTCTTTCTCTATTAACTTTATGTATTTTCCGTGTTATTTGACAAATTTCGAGTTACACCACCATTATATTCCTAAGTAATGGATATTCCAAGAATGTAATGTTGGCTGTCATTTATTTTTACATTCTCCCTTGAAAGTTACGTTATTATGAGGAATTGGACTATTTTTCCCTGCAAGTAAGACAAATGATGGACATAGGATTTACAGTGAGAATGAATTAAATTTAAACATTAGAATTCAAATTAAAGGAAATAAGGAAATTCAAGCGCTTCTTAATAATACATGGGAGTGGGAGGCAAGCTTAGATCAACATGTTACTTTTCTTGTAGTGGAGCAAAGGAAAAGAATTAAGTGCACTCATAGAAACTGTCTTTGACTTTGATGATGTATTCAAGTATGTAAATTTGAATGACGAAGAAAATCGAGAAAAAGCGATTACTATTATCAAAAGGTTTGAAGAATATAGAAAATTTACCATAGTTCCAATCTGTATTACGAAAGAACGGGCTGACTCTTTAATTCAGCAAGCTAAATTTCATTTGAGCTAGAGCGTTTATTCGAGCTTAATCAAAAAACAACAGTTCCTTTTTATAATTGGTTAGAGGATAGGGCCAAAATATTAAGTTACAATGTTACATTGTTCAAAAAATAGTTATTTGAGGAGGGAATTTACATTCTTGAATTTCAAGAAAAAGTTAAAAAATTAGTAGAAAATGTGGATAGCATTCAAAGTAAAGCATCCTTTCGGTTGCTTTTTTTTATATAAAAAATGTATATCCTCTTTCCTCAGTGCTTTCCCTCTCCTCATAAAATAATAGTTTTTTTGCAAAAAAAATATATTAGATAATAATTTCAAATCAGTTATTAGTTACAAAGTTTCATTTATAGTTAATTTATGGTTTATTCTACTTTTTATTGTTATTATTTATATTAGTTATCCATTTATGTGGTAACAAACCCAATTATTAGGAGTTATTTGTTTTGAATATGATTAAGTATTTTAAGAAACCTATGTTGATAGCTTGTTGTTCTACATTTTTATTAGGAACGTCTGTTTTAGCTGTAAATCCAAGTACTGCAAATGCACAAGATACTAGTTATAGTAATTTAACAAATGAAACCACACTATTTTCAAATGAAATGAGTATACATAATGAAGTAAGTATACATAATGAAGTTTATAATTTCTTTTTGGCTCTTGAAAAGCTCCCTTACGATATAGAAATACAAGGAGCTAAAAAATCTGCTGAATGGTTATCTGCAGAATCTGGTGTTGAAATTTTAGTTGATGAATATGATAATTTCATATTTCCTTCTATTCAAAAAGAAATGTCTTTATTAATAGACAATACTAGTTCGTCAGAAACATCACTTGTGCTTGCCAGAGCTTCGGTGGGTGAAGTTGCAACTTGCATTGGAACGGCTGGATTGGCAGCCTTGCCTTTCTCGAAAGTTACAAAACTAAAGACTATTTTTAATGCATTAGGTGGAATAACTAGAACTGTAGACATGACTTATACAAATTATAAATATCACCGAGCTTTACTAAACTCTGTTAAAAATTCGTTATCTAAAGCTATTAAGGATGTTGTAGACAAAGAGAAACTTGCTTCAGAAGCAAATGATTTATTAAAAGAAATTTTTGGTGTTACTGCTACAGTTGGTGCATGTAAACCTGTAATAGATGATCTTTTCGATTAAAGTCTATTATAAAGCATCACTGCAAAAACGTTTAAAGACTAAGAGACTGCCTTAAAGACAGTCTCTTAGTCTTTAGCTCTTCTAATCATATATTTCGTGTGTCAATCAGTTACATAAAAATTAACAGTACAGAGAGATTTTTTGTTAGATACCTGTTTTTTTAAATAAATTTTTAAATATTTTAGTATTAAAGAACATGAAATTGATATGGTAAGGTAAAAGGAGGTTGAGATTAAAATGAAAATTTTTAAACTACCTTATTATTATTTAGTAATGTGTTTAGTCATATTAATAGCAATAATAATTAATTATAAGTCAACTACATCATTAATATTGTTACTAATTAGCTTTGTAGGTTTCTTCTTTTTATTTTATTTGGAGAAAAAGAAATCTGAAAAAAATAATTAAAAGGCAAAAAATAAGTATAGCAAACTAGAGGTATGGTTTTTACCATTCCTCAATTGAATTAAAGTTCGCGTAACTTCGCTACGATTTGCTCACACTCTTGTGCAAAATAGGCTTTCTTTTCTTCGGTTACTACTTCTTCTTGCTGACGAGTCGCAATTATAAAACCAACAGAAAAGAAGAAAAAATAGGTTCAAAGATCTAAAGACAGTAGGGACAATCTGTTGTCCCTACTGTCTTTGTGCTTGGTTCTTTTCATGCACTTAATTTTCCAATAAAGGGAATTTTTTATAATGCCTATAGCTGCTTAGAGAGCGTCTTTTTGCTCACATAACAGTTGTTAGCATCGTAAATCATTCCATCAATTTTACGCTTAGATCTTCAGCTCATAATCGGAGTAATGTAATAATCAAAAATTTATTAAGTTAGAGTGGAGGCTGGTAAGGGGTGTGAGGCTTCCCCCATATAGCGTATCTGAATTATGAGTAAGAGAGATTATTCGATCGGATGAATTGGCAGTTTTGTACTTTTAAGGAGGCGTTGTCGATGAGAAATTATTTATACTTGATTGGGCATAAAAACAAGGGGATAGCGTTTCAATAGCCCATAAACTACGTGTTTCCCCTTCAAAGGGAGAGTACCAAATTGAAGGAAATTTATTTAAAGCCTATTGACAAAAGTAATTGGGAAGAAGCAATTAGATTATCTGTTAAAGAGGAACAACAAGCATTTATTGCATCCAACCTTTATTCTATCGCAGAAGTTCAGTTTCTAGATAATTTCTTTGCAAAAGGTATTTATCTTAATAATAAAATGATAGGATTTACTATGTTTGGAATAGACCCTGATGACAATAATTATTGGATTTATAGACTAATGATTGACGAAGAATTTCAAGGTAAAGGTATAGGCAAACAAGCTATATATCTGGTTATAGAAGAGATAAGGAATAGTAATCATGCAAACATTCCTTTTATCATGATTGGATATGATCCTAAAAATCTTACAGCAAAATTTGCCTATAAAAGAGCAGGATTTATTGAGACTGAATTATCATCTTGGGGAGAACAATTAGCTAAGTATTCCTTGTAAGCACTTGAATTTACCACAATGACTAATAGTCTTTTTAAAGTAAATTTGATCAATCATTTTTCAAAATACGCTCTTTTCTATGATCTTTATCAACGTTATTAGTATCATTTGATTAAACTTTATTTAAAAACAACCAGCCCTTTCGTGGATCATGCTCTTTGCTGGGCTCATCCTGCTTATCAATGGCGGAATGCTTTAAAACAAAAGGACGGAAGAATCTATACGTATTAGATTTTCCGTCCTATACTTTTTAAATTTTGGTCATAGCCGCGTTTCTTTTCATCATTATGATTCCAATACAAATACAAAGAATTATCAGCACTATTGTCATGATTAAACTCCACCAATAATCAGACATCTCCATTGTTCCACGAACTAGTAAAGGTCCATAGCTTGCTAGCTTCCAAGGGGAAATAGTCCAGAATAGACCTACTACCATATCGACGATTTGCCCGACAAAAATAACCGTAAAGGCACATGTAGTAGCTATAATCGTTTTAAAACTAGCACTCATCATTAATGTGACAGCAATTACAAATATTAGCCAAACATAATACGTACAAAAGCTCGCAAGCAGTGGTCCAATTTCTAAAGTTCCATATAGAATACTAGTGTAATACACACTTGCTGCAAAGCCTGCTAAAATACTCACAAAACAAACTGCACTCATCACAATAAATTTACTCATAAAATAGGCTCCAAAAGATATAGGTCTTACATATAATAAAGTAGCCATACCATTTGCACGTTCTTTACTTATAATCCCCACAAAAGAAGCCATTATCACCAATAACCCTATCGTTTGAAATTGCCCTATAGAGGCCTGTAATAGGTCAACTGGCATTAATTCGGGCATCAACATTTCAAAGCCTTCTGGCACATTTCCAACAGCATTTAAGATATCCATAATATAATAATTTATCAGGGGATCATTCATTCCCAGCAAGGCAAACACAAGAGGTATCCACAAAAATTTCCAGCTTCGCCATGCCTCTCTAAATTCTTTTTGTAGAAGTACGTTGAATCCTCTCATGCTTTTTTCGCCACCTTCATGAAAATTTCTTCCAACGATGCTGTTTGTCGTTCTACTTTTCTTATTGTATAAGGACAATTACTTAAACGATGAAGCAGCTCCTTCATCGTTGGCTCCTCATTTAATATCTCGATATATACATAACAACCTATTACATGATCAATCGAGCTTGCAAAAAGCTTTGCCTCTTCTTCACTAGAAAACTCGACTATATAATTTTGCTCATCAAAACGTTGTCGTACCTCTCGTAATGTTCCTTGCTCTACTAGTTTTCCATTTTGTAAGAATAATAACTGATCCGTCATTTCTTCCGCATCGTTTAAAATATGGGTTGAATATAAAATAGTTGTCTCTTGTTGTAAACCCTTTAATAAATCAAGAACCTCCCTACGACCAACAGGGTCTAATGCTGAAACAGGTTCGTCTAATAACAGTAGTTTTGGCTTATGCACAATTGCCTGGGAAATACCAAGTCGTTGCCTCATCCCACCAGAAAAAGTATCAATTTTTTTATGTTGGGCATTTCCTAACCCCACAAACTCTAATGTTTTTTGCGCCTCTAATTTAGCAGTTTTTGCTGATACACCATTTAGCCGCGCAGCCATCTCAGTAAATTCTAACGCGCTTAGCCAAGGATGAAACTGTGGATATTGGGGTAAAAACCCTATATTTTCTCGTAAATTCCCATTTAGCATTTTTACACTTCCGGCTGTCGGTGTTAAGAGCCCTGTTAACATGGATAATGTTGTTGTCTTACCCGCGCCATTTGGCCCTATTAATGCCGTTGAAGTCTTTTCCTCCAAAATAAATTGAACATTATCTACAACATTGTGCTCTGCAAATCGTTTGGTCAAACCAGTTACTTGAAGTAATGTTGTCATGACTGCTTTCTCCCAACTATAAAGTACGCAATTGACCCTATTATATTTGTAAATAAAATAATAAATACCCATAAAATTTTAGGCCCATTCGTTGTATGTGTTTTACGTAAATCAATAAGTGCTACGATCATTAATATCAATTGAACGACGATGAGCGGTGCTATCACTGCCCATGGAACTTTTGCTAATTCCTCCATCATACAGATCACCCCATTAGTTGTTATACATTAACTATAACAATTTTGTTCTAACATGTATAGAACAAAATTGTTGTTTTTTTCAAATCGCAAAATAGCTCTCCCAAATAATCTGCGCCATTTCCATAGGAGGTAGTCCCCTCTTTCATCTTCTATACGTCCTACTTCTTTTATAAAAACAAAAAAGATGTACCTTAATCGGTACATCTCAGACTGTCGACAAAAGGAATCGAGAAGTTCACACTCGATTCCTTTTGTCCTTTTTCTTCTATGAATATGTTTAAAAATGGTGATTTTCTACCCGTTTAAACATACTCATCAAGCATAAAAACTCTTTTAAGTCGCCTGCCACACCCAAGTAGCCAGTTTCTTTAAATTCATGGCAGCAAAAGTAAGCATCGCCTGCATGGACAATTTTTTTAAGACCTCTTAAGGTTGTCCATCGCATTCCATGCTTTTCCTTCGCATCCGCAAAGACACGCTCAATGGTTTCTTTACGCTTTGCATAGATTTGTTTGATGTCATAGGCATGTCGTAAATGTTCGGCTTCCTCCACATAAGATTCCCAAATATGGCGTTGAATGAGCTTTTGGTGATTCTTACTTTCTGTACATTGTGATAGGCTTGGACACTTAGCACAAATTAAAGGATTCGATTTATATTGACGATATCCTTCCCTCGTCGTTGTCGTATACCTCAATATTTGCCCTTCTGGGCAAAGGTAACAATTATAGTGCTCGTCATACATATACTCATGCTTTCGGAAAAATCCATCTTTGGTTTTAGGACGAGTATATGGTAAAACAGGCAACATTTGATTCTCTAACAAATAGTTCGTAATCGCTGGTGTTTTATAAGCTGTATCTGCTGCAACGGCTAATGGTTTTTGAACGTTTTGAATGACCTTTTCAACAAATGACTGTAATACATGGCTATCATGCACATTTCCCGGAGTCACAATGGCGCCCTTTTCATCTGTCGCAGCATGGAAGGAATACGATAGATGGCCTGCATGAGGGAGTCCTTGATGCATAATTTCTTTTAATATACGATAGAAAATCTGTTCAAACACATCCGTGTCTTGATAGCGGCGAACATAATTTTTACCGAAGGTAGAGAAATGCGGGACTTCTGTATGGAAACCAAATCCTAAAAACTATCGACACGCCATATTCGTTTCGATTTCTTTGATGGTTTGACGCATGGAGCGAATGCCAAAGACATATTGAATAAACGTCATTTTAAAGAGAACAACAGGATCAAAACTTGGACGTCCATAAGCTGAATAGAAGTTTTCTACTAATGGATATATATAAGAAAAATCAATAGCAGCCTCTAGTTTTCGTACTAAATGATCTTCAGGTACCAATTGATTAATCGTTAACATTTCTAATTGTTCACGTTCATTGATTTGATTCTTCGTCATCATGGTTAAACACCTCGAAAGTTTACTTTTCATCAACATATGAATATGGAGTTCTTTATGTAGGAGTTGATTGGAACGAAGGGCGGCGACTCCTGCGGGAAAAGCGGGAAAGTCGAGATCCTGGACTGAGCGGAGCGAGGGAAGCAGCTCGACCCCGCCCGCGGAAAGCGTCCGCCCGTAGTGGAAATCAACGGCTTTACTTTATTTCATTGTAAAAGAAAAAAGACTATAGGCAAACTCTCAAATTTTTTGAGTTTGTCTACAGTCTGAAAGATGTACCTTAATCGGTACATCTTTTCCTTTATTTATAAAGTTGTTGTAGAGCGTTTTCCATTTTAGGACGAATCGTTACTTGTGGACGAGCCTTTTTAACCGCTGCCTCCGCTTCCTCTAGGGAATTAGCAAGCCCTAACTCTATTAACACCGCAGTAGCTGCTACACCAGCACGACCACCGCCACTCCCACAGTGAACATATACCTTCTGTCCTGCCTCATAGGACGAAGCAATTTCCTTAGCTACATGCTGAATAGATGATGCTACCGCAATATCTTCATCTGCAATTGGAATATGCTTATACGAATAAGAAACGACCTCTTGCTCTTTCGAAGTAAGTCCCTGGACACGAACATCTATTACAACATCTACAGCTTCTTGCTCAAAAGCTGCCTCCGCATCTTTTGCGCCGCCAAAGAATATTTGATCCTTTACTAAAACATCATAGTTTTTATCCATATTGGTCACACTCCATAAGATTATTTCAGTAAATGCTTAATATCCTCGTAATATGGTAAAGCCGTTAAAGCACCTGCTTTTGTTGCTGCAAATGCTCCTAATTTATTGCCAAAGCTTGTACAGCGAACAAGCTCTTCTTTTGTTGTAGGTAAGCCATTGTAATGAACATCGCGTAATACCCCTGCCATAAATGCATCCCCTGCACCAGTAGTATCTACAGGTATTACCTTTTCAGTTGGTACGTGGATGACCTCTCCATTCAACACGGCATAAGTGCCATTTTCTCCTACTGTTACTAAAATAATAGGCACTAAATAGCTACTTAGTTGTTCAATTCCTTCTTCTAAACTAGTCGTTTCCGTCAGGAAGAATAACTCATCATCTGTTACCTTTAAAATATCTACATCCTCAAAAAAGGACGTAATCGTTTCTCGACAAATTTCTTCACTACTCCAGCGTAATGGACGAATATTTGCATCCATCGCAATGATCGCACCTTTGTCCTTGGCCATTTCTACGGCAGCTCGAGTTGTAGCTAGAGCCGTCGGATGGAACATGGTCCCTGAACATACCGTTAAAGCAGAGGCATGTTTAAATGCTGCTTCATTTAACTGTAGTGGCTCCACTTGTAAATCAGGTGTTTCATCCACATAATCTTTAAAAATTCGTTCACAGGCTTCTGTCAGATGCACGTAAACACCACTTACTCGTTTAGCTGGGTCGAATATGGCATAGTCAAGCTTGACACCTTCCTCTACAAGCCCATCACGCACAAACTGAGAACCCTCATCATCCCCTGTAATTGTAATCAGGGCAGATGGTGCCCCAATTCGGCTAATACCTGCTGCAACATTTACTGTTGCACCACCCATATATTTTGTAAATGATGTGTTTGTTACATCATCAGCAATATAGTCAATAAATGCGTCTCCATAGACTAAAATAAAATCCTTATCTTGCTTCGTCATGATTGTCCTCCTGAAAGTCTAGTCATTATAGATTAACACGAAAATTGTCATTCTATAAAGGTTTAACTTGTGAGAGTATGCCTGAAAATTTGTGTCATCCACTAACTTTGTTATACTTGCCTATAGAAAGGTAGGGATTTTCAAGATGAGTATTACAATTCGACAAGCGCAACCACAAGATGCCCATGCCGTTGTGCCTTTAATTATTGATGCGATTGGTGAGATTGCTAATCGTTTAACTGGCGAGCAATCTACCGAAGCTGTTCGTCAAGAACTGACAACCCTTTTTCAGCGTGACGACAATCGACATTCTTATTTAAATACCTTTGTCGCTACGGAGGATGGGCAAATAGTAGGAATTCTCGTTTATTATTATGGCGCACATGCCATTGCTATGGATGCTAACCTTGTGAAATGGTTAGAGGCTAAAAATGCTCCATCAATCATCATCGATCAAGAGGCCCACGAAGATGAGGCTTATATCGATACAGTTTGTGTAACACCAGAAGCGCGCGGTAAAGGAATTGGTACATTGCTTTTACAATATGCCGAAGACCTGACAAAGCAGCATGGCTATACGAAGTTATCCTTAAATGTAGAAACTCAAAAAGAAGATGCTCGTCGTCTTTATGAACGTTTAGGCTTTGTTATTACTGAGCCTTGGTCCATAATCGATGAACCATTTCATCATATGGTGAAGCAATTTTAGGAAGTGAAGATGGTATTCATGAAAACAAATTTAATTTACCCTCTTTTGATCGTCATTGCCTCTAGTAGCTACGGAATTTTGTCGACTATTGTCAAAGTAGCGATGCAGCATGGCTTTACATCTGCAGAGGCTGTATCGAGCCAATATATTATTGGCTTTATACTCGTTTTAGTTATTTTTATGTTGACAGATAGAAAATTACCTAAGCCATCCAATAAAGGCATCCTTATATTATTATGTGCCGGTATTTTTACCGGAACGACTGGAATAGTGTACGGAGAATCTCTCAAGTATTTACCCGCTTCCCTTGCGGTAGTGATGCTGTTCCAATTTACATGGATTGGCTTGTTAATTGATTGCGCTTTACATAAAAGATTACCAAGTCGACCTGAAGTAATTTCTATTATCATCTTATTTGTAGGAACAATTTTAGCTGCAGGTGTTTTAAATGTGGATTTAAGTGGAATCCCTCTCCAAGGATGGTTATTTGGCTTTGCTGCTGCCGTTACCTTTGCCTGCTTCATTCAATTTAACTCTCGACCAGTGGAGGGTGTTACAACCACTTCAAGGGTATTTATCGTTTCCTTTGTAGCCCTTATAATGATCAGTATTTTCTTAAGTCCTGAAGTGATTTGGAACGGCAAATTGTTTACGGAAGGCTTATGGCAGTATGGATTAGCCCTCGGTCTATTCGGTATCATTTTACCTATATACTTATTCTCCATTGCTATTCCGAAAATTGGTGGTGCACTCGCTTCCATCTTAAGCGCTATTGAATTACCTGTTGCAGTTACCGTTTCCGTTATTGTCCTACATGAACCCTTAACTGCATTGCAAATTATGGGCATTTTTCTAGTGATAGTCGGTATGTTATTGCCGACAATTATTGCACAACGCCGACAAACTGATAGCCTATTGGATGTATAAACTTAAATTGATAGAAAACTCCTTAAAAATGGAAATATTCCTTTTTAAGGAGTTTTTTTGAACTTCATTGAAATGCCGTTGCTAATGGATTGGCACTTCGCTATGATGAAGGAAAATGTAATTTTTTAATAATTCTAACATGAATGTTACCCCTTCGTATTATACTGCAATATGTAAGTACCTTACTTTAAGAAAGGGGAAGTTGATGAAAAAAACACGTATTCTTAGTTTTTTCCTTGTGTTCATACTGTTTGTTTTAACTGCATGTAGTGGAAACGATGACCAAAAAACTACAAATGATGCTGCCAAGAACGATAAAACGACAGATGGCGACAAAACGGAAGTAGCGGCAACAACGCCATCCGGTAAGCTTGTTATTTACACAGGGCGTGACGAAGAAATGGTGCAAAGTGTAATCGACCAGTTTAATAAAAAGTATCCAGACATTGAAGTAGAGTTTTTAACAATGGGAGCTCAGCAAATTTTAGAACGTTTACGTGGAGAAAAGGCTAATCCTCAGGCAGACTTTTGGTGGGGCGGCACACAATCAGCGCTCATTGTTGGGGCGAATGAAGACTTATTACATGCCTGGCAACCTAGCTTTATTGACTCTATTAATGGTACACATAAAGATGTAGATGGTCGCTGGTTTGGAGAGATGCTGCTACCAGAAGTCATTATGATCAATAGTGATTTATTAACAAAAGAAAATGGGCCACAGGATTGGGATGAACTTCTTGACCCTAAATGGAAGGATCAAATTTTAATTCGGGGTGTGCTGGCTTCAGGAACAATGCGCACCATATATTCCTCTATGATTGTACGACAAGATGCGAACTCTCCTGATAAAGGCTATGAATGGCTATTACAATTAGACGCTAATACGAAGGAATATACGCAAGATCCTAATGCTTTGTACTTAAAGCTAACACGACAAGAAGGCAGTGTCTCCTTATGGAATCTACAAGATATTTTATTAAAGAAATATACAACTGACTATCCCTTTGATTATATTTATCCAAAAAGCGGAGCACCTATTTTGGTAGATGGTGTTGCAGTTGTCAACAATGCGAAAAATCTAGAGAATGCCAAACTATTTGTCGAATTTTTATTCGAAAAAGAGATGGTGACACAGTTGGCAAATGATTATTATCAAATTCCTACACGATCTGATATCGATAAGGCCTCCATGCCAGAGTGGTATCAAGAATTAGATTTAAAAACTTTCGATATAGACTGGCAGCAAATGTCTGACAAAGAGGCAGAATGGATGGAATACTGGGATAACAATATTAAAGGCCGCGGTAAGTAGTATCCGGGTGAAAATCCAGCTTTTTTAGTGGATTTTTACCTTACTACTTCATCCCCTATATAGCTATGAATCCTTTGTTGGAGAGGAGTTTTTTGTTGAAAAGAGTCACAATCGAAAATGTCTCGAAGCAATTTGGTCAGTTGTATGGCGTGAAAAATGTAGATCTCGAAATAAAGGCTGGTGAATTCTTCACTTTTCTTGGACCTAGTGGCTGTGGCAAGACAACTACTTTGAGAATGATTGCCGGTTTTTATTACCCTACTAAAGGTAAGATTCTATTTGATGAACAAGATGTCACTCGGCTTCAGCCAAATAAACGCAATATCGGTATGGTATTTCAAAACTATGCCCTTTTCCCCCATATGACAGTAGATGAAAACATCGCATTTGGTTTACAGGTTCGTAAATTTTCTAAAACTGAGATTCAGCGCAAGGTTGATCGAATTAGAGGACAAGTACATCTATCAAATTACGGAAACAGAAAAATAAATGAGCTTTCTGGTGGGCAACAGCAACGCGTGGCTTTGGCTCGAGCACTAGTAATTGAGCCAGATATTTTATTACTTGATGAACCATTATCCAATCTAGATGCAAAGTTACGTGAAGAAACACGTATTGAAATCAAACGGATTCAATCTGAGCTTGGTGTCACGACGATTTATGTTACCCATGATCAAATGGAGGCTATGGCGATGTCTGACCGAATCATGGTCATGGAAAACGGCTATATCAAGCAAATTGGGACTCCTCAGGAAATATATCACCGACCTGTAGATCGCTTTGTAGCTAACTTTATTGGCGAAACCAATTTAATTGAGGGCATATTAGAAGCAATTGAAGGCGAAGAAATACAAGTGAAAACAGCAAATGGACATATTTTTACTGGGCGAAAGCAACAGAGCTCTCCAGCATTAACGCATATGATTGGAGACAAAGTATTTATTTCAATACGTCCAGAATCTATTCATTTGGGGACTGGGGATAATACATTAACAGGAAAAATAACCTTTGTTGAATTCACAGGCATTAGCGTCAATTATATTATAGATTGTAACGCCTTTTCACTTAAAGTAATGCTTATTAATTCTTATGACCAAATAAAAAAGATTGGCGAGGATATTACCGTTCATATAACGCATGACTCGCTGTATTTTTTAGGGGAATAGGAGGAAGCCAATATGGAAAAGCAAACTGTCAATGCTTCTCAAGAAAGTATATGGACACGAATCTTTCATTCCAATTGGTTCATCTATATATTAATATCGCCATTATTTTTAGTGTTGTTCGCCTATGTCGTTTATCCCTTCTATCAAACATTTACTCAAAGCTTTGCTGGTGATGAACCATTCCTTCACTATAAAAAATTTTTCAATCTAGCAAGCCCAGCAAATTTAGAAGCTTTGTGGACCAGTATTTATATTTCCATTATTAGCGTCCTTTGCTGCGCTATCGTTGGAGTAACTATGGCTTTTTTACTCGAACGCTATAACTTCCCTGGGAGACGAATACTTTCTATTTTAGTATTGGTCCCTATGGCACTTCCCCCTCTAGTCGGTGTGCTATCCTTTTCTTTTTTGTACGGAGATAGTGGTATTTTCCCTCGAATCTTTCAGCATTTATTTGGTTTAGATCATGTACCCTTCTCATTGAAAGGGATTTGGGGAGTCATCGTTGTTCATACTTTCACCATGTATACTTATTTTTATTTAACTGCATCAGCAGCCATCAAGGGGCTAGATCCAGCTCTAGAAGAAGCGGCAACTAGTTTAGGTGCAGGGCGTATTCGCGTGTGGACAAAGGTTATTTTACCCATGCTGACCCCTTCCATTGTTGCTTCCTCCTTACTAGTATTTATGATCTCTATGGCCTCTTACACGGCACCCTTAATGTTTGGTGTAGAACGAACTATGACCATGCAAATCTACTTATCGCGGACTAATGGCAATCTTGAGATGGCCGCAACTCAGTCGATGATACTGTCCTTTGTCTCTATTACATTTTTAGTGATGATGCGTTGGTATCAAAATCGCAGAAATTATCAAAATCTCAGTAAAGGGATAAGTGTCCATCGCTCGGAGGTATCCTCCAAGAAAATAAAAATAGCGGCAACTATTGCCTCTTTTATCGGCACATTGATTTTGATTTTACCGATATTAGTGCTGATAGTAATATCCTTTTCTGTTGATGGGGCATGGAAGACTCAAATACTCCCTACAGACTATACACTGGATCATTATATGGCTCTCTTTACTGATGAGCGTACATGGCGACCTATTTGGAATTCTATACAGATGGGGATCGTCGCAACATTTGGCAATATTATCTTTGGTGTTGCCGCAGCATATGCGATGGTCCGTTTAAATTTTAAAGGAAAAACATTACTCGACATTTTAATAATGGTACCTTGGGCTCTACCTGGTACAGTGGTAGCAGTCAATTTAATCGCCGCCTTTAGCACGGAAAACATCTTTGCCTTTAATCAAGTATTAATCGGGACATTTTGGATTTTACCATTAGCCTATTTCATCCGACATTTGCCACTTGTTTTCCGATCAACCTCTGCCTCTCTCGTACAACTAGATCCGTCAATTGAAGAGGCATCACGTGGATTAGGCGCCAATTGGTGGTATACATTTAGACGCATCGTCGTACCTTTAACATTCACCGGAATATTAGCGGGAACACTATTAGCCCTAGTACAAAGCTTTGGTGAATTTGTTGCATCCATTCTTATATACAGTACATCTACGATTCCATTGTCTGTCGCCATATTCCAAAAATTGTATGCATTTAAATTTGGGACTGCGTGTGCCTACGGTGTCTTACAAATTTGCTTAATTTTAGTTGTCCTTATTATTTCTGAAAAACTATCAAAAGGCAGTGCTGGTACAGCTATTTAACTGCTAATCTATTAGGAGGCCATGATAATGTTTGAAGATTTTCGCAACAAAACGCAGCAGGAAGATGGGATGATTTTCCCTTCTAACATCTATCGGAAAATTGTGTTACAGCCAGCTTATGAAGAGGCAAAGAAAAATTTTCTAACTATTATGCTACAAATTAATATAGCTCATTTAAAAATGTTAGAAGAACAAGGACTTGTAAAAAAAGAGGAAGCGAAACAAATTGGGGCAGCACTAAAGAAAATAGATTTAAATTATTATCGTTTAGAAGATTATAGCCCCCAATACGAAGATTTATTTTTCCGCATTGAAAATAAATTAATAGAACTTGCTGGCGACGTTGCTGGAAATCTTCATATTGGACGCAGTCGTAATGATATGGGTATCGCCATTTATCGTATGACACTAAGGCAAAAATTACTGTTATTAATGCGAGAGCTACTAACATTGCGAGATGATTTAATTGCAGCTGCTGAGGAGCATGTAGATACTATTATGATTGGCTACACGCATACGCAACAGGCACAGCCTACAACCTTTGCCCATTATTTAAAGGCTGTCATTGACCAACTTGAACGAGATTTTGAGCGCATGCAGCATGTCTATAAAACTGTTAATCGTAGCAGTATGGGAGCTGCAGCCTTAACTACAACAGGATTTAATATAAATCGAGAACGAATGCGTCATTTGTTGGCATTCGACGATATTATCGAAAATGCGTGGGATGCAGTGGCTGGAGCTGACTATATTGCTGAAGCAGCAAGTATTGTACAGCTGGCTGCACTCAATCTTGGTCGTACCTCTCAAGATTTTTTATTATGGGCTACCCAGGAGTTCAATGCCTTCACACTCGCAAGTCCATATGTTCAAATAAGCTCTATTATGCCCCAAAAGCGTAACCCTGTTTCAATTGAACATACGCGTTCATTACTATCGGCTGTTGTTGGAGATGCAAGCACCGTGTTACAGATGGTACATAATACACCATTCGGAGATATCGTCGATACTGAGGATGATATGCAACCCTATTTATGGCGTGCCATCGACCGCTTAGTTGGGATTTATAAATTATTTGGCTCACTTGTTGTCACAATGGATGTGAACAAGAAAAAACTAAGAAACCGTGCAGAGAATAGCTTTGCCAATGTTACTGAGCTGGCCGATACATTAGTACGATCAGAGGATATTTCCTTCCGCCAAGCACATAGCATTGTTAGTAAATGCATAAAAGTACTACTTGCTCATAGTGAGGAATCACTAGCAAGCCTTACATGGGGACTCGTGAATACTCAATCTAAATTGATTACGGGAAAAGAATTAAATATTTCAGAAGAGGATTTTTATAAAACCTTACAGCCAGAGTCTTTTGTTGGTGTTCGAACACTACCAGGTGGCCCAGCTCCCGCCACAATGAAAGTAGCACTTGAACATGCCAAAATGAATACGAAAAGTCTTTATGAATGGATTCAATTAAAGGAAAGCTCCATTATTGAAGCGGAGAAAGAATTAACGATTTTTCTTGAGGAATGGAGCCAATGATGAAATGGCTTCTAGTTATTGATGGCGGTGCGACAAAAACGGCATGCGCAGTCGTTCATGCGGAAACTGGTGTTATGAAATATTCAGCTTCAACAAAGGGCTCCAACTATCAAGCCATTGGTATGGAAGCAGCTACAGTGATATTACATGAGCTTTTAGCAAAGGTAGAAATTTTTTTGCAAAAGTATCCCTGCTCTCAAATTGCTGTAGCTACCTTTGCCTTAGCAGGGATTGATTCTCCAAAAGACAAAGAAACGGTTACAGCCATTGTTCAAAATGCCCTATCAGCCACACAGCTTTCTATTGCTACTCTTATTATTGAAAATGACGCTGAAGCCACACTACTTGGTGTGACTGCTGGACAGGCAGGTGCATTACTCATTGCTGGAACAGGAGCCATCGCTTACGCCTATGATGGACAGCAATTCGTTCGAGCTGGAGGCTGGGGACACCGAGCTGGAGATGAAGGTAGTGGTTATTGGCTAGGGCAAGAGGTGGTAAGAGCTATCTTTAAAATGGAAGATGGTCGAGGTGAGGCCACTATTTTGAAAGAGGCTGTCTATCATTCCTTAGGTATACAAAATGTAACCGAGCTCGCTGAATGGTTATTTCAGCCATCCTATACAAATGCACAGTTAGCCAAAATGGGGTCATTTGTTGCTCAAGCAGTTGAACAACAAGATGCTTGTGCCATTCAAATATCACAACAGGCAGCTCAAGAATTGGCTCTTTTAGCAAGAGCCGTGTTAACAAAGATAGGCTATCAGAATGGACTGTTTCCTCTTTATTGTAATGGTGGTGCCATCAAGTATAATCCACTTATTTTAAAAACATTTACAAATATATTAGCAGTAACGCATCCGCAGATTTCCATTTCTCTTTGTGAGCAGCAACCAATTGATTATTTAATTGAACGAACAAAAAGGGCCTATGACTGTTTATAAGTCATGCCCTTTTTGTTGTCCCCATTTATAGGGCCATTTTCTTCAACTCATTCGTTGTGAAATAAAGATAGCCATCTTTCACAAATAAATCCTTCGTATCTTCTCGGTTTAGGGACTGTTCCCCGCTACCATCTGGACGAATTTTTGTTAAATAAGCACCTCGGGAATAATTACTATAATAGAGCCATCCATCTGCATAAACGACGTATTGTACACGGGAATTTGTTACTCGTTTCGTTTTACCCGTCTTCATATCAAGCACATACAGCTTATTGTCATCAGAGATGTTGCTAAAATATAATTGATTGTCAACCTGCGCTGGGAAGTCTATATCATGATAGTAGCTATAGAGTGTACTCGTTGCTTTAGGATAATCTTCAGCAATCCATGAGTGGTCTTTTGCCATTGTGCGGTCATCAACTAAAAAGTATTGGTAGCGAATGGCCCCCTTACGATCTGGGACTGGATCATTCCACGTTGTATCAAGGTGATACCATTGTCCACCTAACTTCACTAAATTCCACGCATGTCCTTCTTGACCTACATATCCCACAATATATTTCGTTTCAATCCCTAGCTTTTGTAACATGGAGTGAGCAAGTAAAGCATAGCCCTGACATACCCCTCCCCGCTCTGCAAGAACGGTATAGGCGCTATGGGGACTAGAATTTGTTTGATCGGTATAGGCCGTATTTGCCACAATATAATCATTAACGGCTCGTACCTTTTCTACGTCTGACATAGATGTATTACTGATTTTGGCAATGATTTCTTGGACATTCATCTCCACGTAGGCAGCCTGTTCTGGGGTCATTAAATAGCTTTGCTCCCCAAATATTGTTGCCTGGTTTCTTCCATATTCAAAACGAATTGAATGTTTACTAATATGGCCATACACATAATCGTCTCTTTCGATGGCATTGTTATAGGCCTCTTCTACAATTTGTTCAATTCGTTGTGTATTCCCTTTATACTGAATTTCAAATTTCGGTGAGAAACTACTATAATACGCATACATTGCATCAGTCATTTCCTTAACGTTTGTCACAACTAACTTTGTCTCTGGCTTCTGAATTGCTTGAGCAGTAGGTGCTACCTCCATATCATGCATGTCTTCTATAGGTATGGCCGTTTCTATTGAGGCATTGTCTGAAAGTCTAGCGGTTACATCAACGATTTTTTCCTTTGTTGAAAGAAGCATTGTTTCTATCTCATCATTATTTGTCCATTCCGCTACCTGCCGGACAACTGCTTTACCTGCCGTATAAATGGGGTCAATGAAAATAATGATGATCATAATAATGGCTAATTTCTTCCACAAACTCCTCACCTCCAACCGTCTTCTTCTATTCATTATATACAAAAACAAGCACAAAGAACCCGTTCAGAGTCCTTTTATGCCTGTTAATAATTGTTTATTGACTTAATGTAAGTTTATGCTCTTTGGCATTCATGTTATAGATTAGATAATTGTCACTAATCTTTAGATTCGTTACTGGCTGTTTGACCAACACTTCAGCCTTTAAAGTTTTCAGATTTAGCTTTGTTAAATAACCACTGTTGCTATAATCACTATAATATAGATTTTGGCCCACTCCAGTAATATACAACGCTCGTTTATCCAACACTTTTGTTTTTTTACCAGTTGCCATTTCTAGCTTATATAATTTATCGTGATCAGCCGTATTACTAAAATAGACGACATTATTTAATGGATACGCAAAATGAACATTGCGCATAAAGCTATATTTAGTGCTTGTGGCAGCAGGGTAATCTGCCTGAATCCAAGAATGATCCTTCTTAAGCACTTCATCCGTCACCAAAAAGTAATCATATGATGCAGCACCAATGCGATTTGGTAGTGGATCATTCCATGTTGTATCCAAATGATACCATTTACCATCTACCTTTACCAAGTTCCAAGCATGGGCTTCATTTCCATTTACAAATCCCACCACATATTTTGTTTCAATTCCACTCTGTGATAACATTGCCTGTGCAGCTAAGGCATAACCTTGGCAAACAGCTTGTCCTTCAAATAGCAAAGCATAGGCACTATGGGGACTTGCCTTTGTTTTAGTACCATAACTAGTATTCGATACAATATAATCATTAATAGCTTTTACTTTATCGAATTCAGTCATAGTAGGTTTTATAATATTTTTCAATACTTGACCCATCTTTTTTTGTACAGCTGCTTCTTGTGTTTGATTTGTCAGGTACTTTATTTTATAGGATACGTTCCCTAAAGAATCTGCGGAAATTGTTGTGCTTTCCATATGTCCGCTTGCGTATACAGCCTGCTTTTTAGCTTGATCAAAAGCAGCCATAATCTCTTTTTTGAAATCATCCATCGGCCCAGTATATGTAATGTTAATATCCGTTTCAAAACTATTAATTTTCTTTATTAGTTCTTTTGTAAACTGCTCCCAAGTTGTGACTGTTGAATTTGCTACAACAGGATTTATTACAGACTTAGTTTCCTCATGTTGTGCATAAGCCGCAGTCGGACTTAACATAAGTAAAGTAGCGCCACATAATAACCATTTCTTCATAACACGATCACCTTCCCTTTTACGCTATCATTATTAGTTAGCATAACAAAGAAAGTGACTACTAGGCTATGAGACAAGCGCCCCAACTAAGACTTTCAACTAAAAAAATAAAATAATCCTTATACTATAAATTACCTAAAATTTGAATATAGGCGTCGATTATAACTATTAAATTGTAAAAAAATAAAACTCACTACATTCCAGTGAGTTTTACGACAATTAACGACTTTTTACTACTAAGTTAACCGCTTCCTGAATGGCCTCATTCATCTTTTCGCCATCCCCTTCCGCATTTTGCACACATTCCAATAAATTTGTACTAACAATCACACCAACTGTTCGGTCTACTGCCGAGCGGACGGCTGATAGCTGCGTAATCACTGCCTTACAGTCTTTTTCCTCCTCCATCATCTTCAAAATACCACGTAGCTGACCTTCCATCCGTTTCACACGATTTTTTACTTGATCTGAATATTCCATAAACATGCTCCTTCTTTCTATACTCGCTACGTTCTATTGAGTAATTGTTATCCTTTATCCTAGCTCTTTATTTCAATTTTAAACCTTAATTATCATTGTTTTCTTGGTCGTAAATAATTCATAAGCATTCTCGTTATAATGGAGCCTGCATTTGTTATTTCATCATACTGAATAATGGAGTTCTTTTTTATTCGTAATTGCCCAATCTCTATCTCGAAAATAGGGCACTTTCGTTTAAGTGCAGCGATTAGCATATTTGTATCATAATCATAATGTTCACCTTTTACCTTCATTAGCCATGGTAATTCATTCATCGAAATATAGCGTAAACCAGTTTGAGTATCCATCAATTTCCGGTGATAGAGCAGTTCAAATAAGAGACTTGTTGCACGATTTCCCCAATACGAAAGAAAGGTACTATCGACCGAATGGAAGTTTCGCACGCCTAGCACAATACCTTCTGAAAAGACCTTCGTCATCGTTAAAACAAGCTTTACATCTTGTAATGTATGCTGACCATGTGCCCCTACTGTGAGTACCCCATGAAATATTCTTTTTTGCTCTCGTATATATGTAAAGGCTGTTTTTAGGGCACCACCTTTTCCAATATTGTCTCGATGCTGAAGGACTTGGCAACCTTCAATTTTTTTTAGGTCGTCAAAAATCCCTTTATATTTCTGATCACTTCCATCATTGACAATAATAATTTGTGTAATGGTCGTTGCTAGTAATTGATGTACATAGGTAATGAGTGATTGTTGCGGATTATATGCTGGAATAATAGCTGCAATATTTTTCATGTCTATCCTCCACCTATAGGCTGTCAGGCTCTTCATATTGATGAATTCCCCTTATATCAAATAGTATCATGTAACAGCAACAATTCAACTGATGAATCCCATGAAAACATATCAATAATATCGATATTTCTCCGATATATGAAAAAAGAGAATACCACGAAAGAGGGTGAGTACTATCGTCGTACATTATGAAATTCTTGAAGAACAATGTCATAAGTTAAGGCAATTTTCCTTCGCAACATTAGCTAAAAATTTACAGGAAGCTAGTTTTTTCGCCATTTCAAACCCTCTAGTTTCTTTACAAAAATCACTGCTCGTATTAGAGGAGATTTTATTTGAGGTTTATCAATTGGAAATGCATACTACGCCCAAATTAAAAAATGTTCGCATGCTGTTAAATAATCGTAGTTTTACAGCCCAGATTCATCCTCGTCGAATTTTCCTATTAATGAATCTCGTCTATAAAATGACAAGCCATACTAGTAATGAACTTGTGGAGGCAAAGGCGGCCAAAATTGTTCTTGATTATATAACTGATATTGTTGAATGGTTTATGAAGCGCTATGATCGTAGCTTTAAATCGAATGTCGCTGATGAGAATATTTTCTTGTCGGAAAACAACCTATATCAGCAGGACCATTCAACAGATGCTTATAAACATGCAGCTGATTGGTTCGAAATTGCGGCACAAAATGGTGATGCAAGTGCGCAATATAATTTAGGGGCGCTTTACAACCATGGGCAAGGCGTTAAAAAGGATTATACGCTTGCGAAAATGTGGTATGAACGAGCCGCAGCTCAAAACGATCCCAATGCACACTATAGTCTCGGTGTCCTCTTTCATCTAGGACAAGGTACGGAACAAAATTATGGGGAGGCCGCTCATCACTACCAAATAGCGGCTGATTTAGGAAATGCAGATGCTCAGTATAATCTGGGTGTGCTTTATAATCAAGGGTTGGGCATATCACAAGATTTCAATGAGGCAGCCAAATGGTACACCTTAGCCGCGGATCAAGGGAATACCAGTGCACAAAACAATTTAGGATTTCTTTATCATAATGGGACAGGTGTAGAGCAAAGTTATGTGATGGCCAGCACTTATTTTGAAATGGCCGCCTTAGCCGGAGATGCAAGTGCGCAATATAATCTAGGCTATATGCATTTGAAAGGTCGTGGCATTCAACAAAATTTTGCAGAGGCAGCTAAATGGTTGCACATGGCCGCTTTACAAGACCATATGAATGCAGAATTTCAAATTGCCATGCTCTACAATACTGGCCAAGGAATAGACAAGGACCCTATTGAGGCTTTGAAGTGGTTTAAGCTAGCGGCACATAAAGGACATTTACATGCACAATATTACCTTGGTCTTCTCTATGAAAAAGAACAGGATATCGTATTAGCTGAGAAATGGCTACTCCTAGCTGCTAAAGAAGGACATATTAGTGCTGGCTTCGAGCTTGGGCGTCTATATGTTTATCAACTTCAACAACCAGATAAAGCTCTGCCCTATCTAAAGGCTGCAGCTGAAAAGGGTTATGTGGATGCTCAATATGAGCTCGGACTTTTATTAACTTCAGGAGCTGGTGTTCCTGTTAATTATCCAGAAGCCGTGCAATGGTGGAGAGCTGCAACTGATCAGTCTCATATTCAGGCTGAGTATCAATTAGGCCTATTATATGAGCAAGGATTAGGGGTTTCTGTGGATCTTGAAGAGGCACGTCGCTGCTATCGATTAGCTGCGATTCAAGGGCATGCGGGTGCTCAATACCAGCTCGGAAATTTATTTGATAAAGGCAAGGGTGTTATTCAGGATTATACTGAAGCTGCCAAATGGATTGAGCAAGCTGCGGCTCAAGGACATATAAAAGCACAATACCAATTAGCACAAATGCACAGTCATGGGCAAGGCGTTCCAAAGGATTTTGCTAAAGCAGCCCAGCTCTATCGATTGGCTGCGAATCAGGGGCATCAGAAGGCACAATTCCAACTCGGTCTGATCTATAAAAAAGGGCAGGGTGTTGCCCAAGATTATCAAGAAGCCACAAAATGGCTGAAAAAATCACTTCAAGATATCCAATAACATGAAAACCTACCGCGTCACGAGCTTATGTAACACGGTAGGTTTTTCTAATTTTTCATATCTTCCTGTTGTTTAATCATAAATGTTACTACAATGAACAAAGCAAAGCTAATTAATAACGTAGTTCCACCTACAATAAAGAACACTAAAGTAAAGGTGCTACCAAAATTAAATGGATTGATATTGTAAAACCACATCCCTAATGTTAAGCCAAAAACACCAAGAATAGCTGTCCAACCATGTATATTCACTAATTTTTGTGATTTGACTTTAAAAGCTCTATAAAAAATACCCCACGCAAACATACTCAGCCAACCAACAAGTAAAATATGTGCATGTATCGGTCTATATTCGTAACTACCTGAACCGGACATATGTGAACCTAGATAGGTTCCAATTAAAGCAAAAATGGCAGCCAATCGAATAAGGCGTATGCTCCACTTCTGTTCCATACGAAAACTCCCCCTTAGTTTGTTTCAACTAAGTAGCAGTTTACCGGGAGAACATGAACTTTATATGAACTCCTCATGACAAAATGGGGAGATCTATATATACCTTTGTCCCCGCATTGACTGCGCTTTCTATATGGACAGTGCCTCCATGTAGCTCTACGATTTGCTTGACAATTGCTAGTCCCAATCCTGTCCCTTGCTTCGTTCTAGAAGTGTCTGCTCGATAAAAACGGTCATAAACTTTTGCTAATTGATCTGCAGTCATACCTATTCCATTATCCTCAACAAGTATTGCAAGCGAAGCAGGTTTTTGCTGTAAATCTAGATGTATTTGACCTCCCTCCACATTGTACTTAATCGCATTTGTCAGCAAGTTGTCCCACACATTTTGTAGAAGCCCTGCATCCCCATTAAAAATAACTTGCTCCATTTTGTAAGTGATTTGGAGCTGAGCCTCTTCCATTTGCCAGCGATATTTTCGTACGCTTTCCTTTAGCTGTTCATCTAATCGGTAACGCTCACGTTTGACTATTCGTGTCGATTGATCAAGCGATGTTAATAACAATAACTGCTTCGTTAAAGTTGATAAGCGTTTTGTTTCCAATTCGATAATGGCTGCGTACTCCCGTCTTTCCTTTTCCTTCAGCAAAGGATTTTTTAGTAAGTCAACATATCCTTGAATATTTAATAAGGGGGATTGAAAATCATGCGATACATTACTTATGAATTCCTTTCGTACGCGATCATTCTCCTGTAATTTTTCTGTCATTATATTAAAACTAGTAGCTAATTGGCCTAATTCATCATTACGGTCAATATCCAAAACAGTATCAAATTTTTCATGTGCAAGCTGTTGAGTTGCAGCTGTTAGCTTTGTAATGGGACGAATTAGTGCCTTAGCAAATAGTAGCATGGCAAGTAAACTGAGCACTATCATGACGAGCATTAATCCACCAAGCAATGTATGTACCTCCGAAAACAATAAGCGAATATCCGGTCTTACGAACAATGCATAGGATTTATTTTCATACGTAAATGGCACACCAATTGTATTAATTAACTCATTTGCAAAAAAGCCTGTTACAAACGTTTCTTTTGGGAAATCTCGCATCCCATGATAGACCTCACCATTTAAAACATGCTTTACAACGGATTCTGATAAATTCTTATCCCGATAATCGCCACCAAAAAAGTGCCCTTCCTCGCCAGCGGTTACATATATTTGATAGCCAATTTCGCCAAGTGTCATGAAATAATTATTTAAATCCTCTGGCTTTGCAATCTCAATATATTGCGCAATCCCCTGTGCGATGACAACGTTTTTTGTATCATTTTTTTCTTTTACGACTTGATGATAATATGTATTCGTCGCTAAAAAACCAATACACAAGCTCCCAATCATCACTAGCAATGTGGTCATTACAAATTTACTATATAAAGTCTTCATGACGTTGCCTCTAGCTTATAGCCAACGCCTCGTACCGTGATGATTTCAACAGCCGTATCAAAACGATTTAATCTTTCTCGAACCCGCTTCACATGCGTATTCAATGTTTGCTCGTCTCCATCATAGTCATAGCCCCATACTTGCTCCATTATATAGCTCCTTGTAAATACCTGGTTAGGACGTGATGCCAATAACGCCAGCAATTCAAATTCCTTTAAAGGTAAGATAAGTGTCTCTTCTCCAATAATAACCTCGAAGCTACGACGATCGATTACTAGATGGCCCACTTGGATGGTTATTTGATTTTTCTTATCCAATCTCCGCAAGATAGCGGCTATACGAAATAATAATTCCTTTGGCTCAAAGGGCTTCACAACATAATCATCTGAGCCTGCTAAAAAGCCTCGCTCTTTATCTTCAAGCTCGCCCTTTGCTGTTAATAATAAAACAGGGATATCATAATCTTGTGTTAAAGTCTCGGTCAGTGTGAATCCATCCATCCCTGGCATCATCACATCTACGACTGCTAAATCGGGTAGATTCCCGTTAAGTAATGCTAGTGCCTGCTGAGCATTTTCCGCACGTAACACTTGATAGCCCTCTTTTGTTAAATAAATATTTACTAGCTGTAAAATATGCACATCGTCATCGACAACAAGAATTTTCATCTGCTTACCTCCAGTCAATATGAAAAAAATTCGCTCACTTGGAACGAATTTTTCATCATAGATCCTTATTATTTTATAACGAAAATATAGAAATCAACAGCAATAAGAGAAAAGGTAACCCAATGACAATATATCCTCTTGGATTGGCAAGGTTCATCGTCCACCCTACCCCAAAACGTTTCTCTACAAAAATGGAAGGATCCTGGCGATTCATATAAATTAAGCCGCCCTTCCAATAACGATCTTCATCCACATCCATGACCTGTGAATCAATATTTTTTTCATAGCGAACTCTATATTTGCGCTTTTTCACAACATAAATTAAAAGAGAACCGACTACAACAACTAAAAATAAAACAAATAGCGGTAATAGCTTATAGCCTACAGTCATGGCAGGATAAATATTACTAAGTTGTAGTACCGTTAATAACACTGTTATAGCATAGCTTACTAATAAAATTTGCCAGCTCATAAATTTTCGAGTTTTTAGCTGATCCTCTAGCGATTCCTCCTTGCGATTTACTGCTATTTTAATGGCAGAACGCTTTATCGAATCAGTAATGCCCCACATCATGAATTGCATCATTAGCATAATAAGAGGCAATGAAATGGCTGTTAAATACGTCTTGCTTTTCCAAGCATCTGCCTCTCCACTCGGTCCCCAATGTACAGCTATATTAGCTGGCATTTGATCGTAATGAAGGATTGTATAAATAATTAAAAATCCTGATATCACTAAGGGCACAGCAAAGAATGACCAAGGCAGCATCTCATCACGGCTTCTTGCTGTAAGATCGACTGCACGTACCTGTTTTAGATTTACGCCCCACTGCTCCTGCCTTTTTAAGGCTGATATCTTTTGGTGATATACCCAGTATAGCCCCATACTCACTGTAAGCAGGCTCCATAAACAACCGAGTAAAAACATGCCTTGAATGGATTCAGAAGTAAGCAAGTTGTAACTAATAATCATAACAATTAAAAACACCACGCCAGTGCCTCCGACTATTTGGGCGTAACGTTTTTTAACATCAGCTAGGGCAGGATGCTTAATATGTTGATCTGGCACAGTGACCCCAAAAACAATGGTCTCACGTACGATAAAAGGAACGATCATTTGTAAAACTAATGTCATGATGTAAATAGATATAAAAACACCAAGTAGCATTTTGCTACACTCCCTCTGCTGGAATATGCAAGTCTGCGAACACCTTTTTCATCATGTGCTCAATTTGTTCTACTGTTGCGCCGAGCACCATACCTTCTGCCACAACAGGCTTTAAATTCTTTTCAATTTGTCGTAGTTGTTCTGGCGTCAAAGCCCTCTCCTCTGTTGAACATATAATGGCTCCTGATTTCGCGCGTATAGCTATTATGCCTTTAGCCTCTAATTCATGATAGCTTTTATTTACAGTATGCATATTAACGCCTAAATCAGCAGCTAAACTCCGAACAGATGGCAAGGTCTCTCCTTGCTTCATATCGCCTCTTGCTATCCCTTCAATGATTTGACGTGTCACCTGCTCATAGATGGGAACGTCAGATTGCGGCTCTATTTGAATAAACATGTTTATCAGCTCCATATTTGTTATATGTTTAGTATAACAAATATTTTTTAAATGTACATGAAGGACAAACTATTTATAGTGAGCGCTTAATCGTCTCGATAAAATTTTGCACCAGCAAATTTTGCTTTTCATTTTTTCTCGTACAAATGGAAATTTTATGTTTAACGGGATGTATATCTTTTATATAGACCCTTGCCAATTGCCCACTCTCGACATATTCTCTAACTGCCAGGGATGAAATAAAATTGGCACCATATCCAGCTATAACAGAACGTATTGATTCATTGATCCCATTAAATTGTAACGCAATTTTTGGTGGCTCTACTTGGTACGTTTGACATAAGGAAAAAAGATGCTCTCTCATCGAGCTTCCTTTCTCTCTCATAATAAATGGCTCCTGAAACATTTCAATTAATGTAATAGTTTGATGAGCATACCTATGATGGGGTGACACCACAAACCATAATTCATCCTCATATAATTCCTCCCACCATATTTCTTTAGGTCTCTCAGAAATTCCTCCGCCATAAATGGCAAGGTCGGCTTTATAGTGTATTAGTTGCTCAAAGGCATCCTTGGTATTCGTAGTTGTAATCATTAAATTTACATGTTCATTGGCTGCCTTAAAAATAGCTGCCCATTTAGGAATTAAAAAATTGGCTGGTAGGTAAGTAGCTACTATATGTAAATCCCCTGCTTTGGCAAGGCGATACTCTTCTACAAATGTTTCTATATGCTGTTCAAGGGCCATCAAATGTTGAGCTTTCTCCGCTAGAGCTATGCCAAACTCCGTAAGTACGACCCCTCGCCCCTGCTGCTGAAAAAGTTGCACACCTAGTTCATGCTCAAATCGTTTAATTTGGCTCGAAACAGCAGGCTGGCTTATACATAATAATTCTGCCGCTTTTGTGAAACTACCAGTCGTAGCAACATGATAAAACAATTTTAAGCCATGAATATTCATCATTTTCTCCTATCCATAACATTTAGTTATATATGAATAATTATAATATATTTTTTTTATGATTTATTTTATCATACACTCTATATGCAAGCTTGCACTTTTTAAACGACATAGAAATGAGGGCTGTACGATGACAGAGTTACATGTTTGGCATAATGTAGATAATTATTTTACAGATAAGCTTCTACCAGATAACAGCTGTCTTACCGCTGCACTACTGGCAAATAAAGCTGCAGGTATACCTGAAATTGATGTATCTCCAACCCAAGGGAGATTTTTGTATTTACTAACTAAATTAAAAGGAGCCGTTAATGTATTAGAGATTGGCACACTTGGTGGGTATAGCAGCATATGCTTAGCTCAAGCTCTTTCAAAAGAAGGCAAAGTAGTGACTTTAGAAATTAATGAAGACTATGCCTCTGTCGCTCGCAAAAATATACGACATGCAGGCTTAGAGGAAAAGATTGAAATTATCATCGGTCCAGCGTTGGATACATTGCCAGACTTGAAAAAAAGGGGGCAATTTTTTGATGTCATTTTTATTGATGCAGATAAGCCAAATAATCCTGAATATTTAAAGTGGGCAGTAAGGCTAGCGAATTCAGGTGCCGTTATTATTGCGGATAATGTAGTGCGGAATGGTGCTGTCACAGATATAAATAGTATGGACGAACGTGTTAGCGGCGTACAGCAATTTATAGATCTGCTAAAAGAGGAACCCCGTATTGAAGCAACAGCTATACAGACGGTTGGCGTCAAAGGCTATGATGGATTTGTCCTAGCCATAGTCAATTAAGATAGAAAAAATCCGCGTAGCCTGGAAGAACAGTTACGCGGATTAATAAAAAAAGATGTCTTATAAGCTCCCCATCTAAGCTCGTAGGACATCTTTTCTATAAGTAGACCCCTTTAATACAATTGTGCTCATCTCATTAGTAACGGGGGAACAGACCCCGTTATATTTTATTTTGTAGGAAAGCTGAATATGTTTTTAGTAGATTTTCATTTACGCTAATTTTTCATAGCCTGGAAGTGTCAAGAATTCCGCGAATTCATCTTGCTCAATTAAGGATTTAAACAGTTCAGCGGCTTCTTCAAAGCGACCACTGTTATAGGCTTGTTCCCCAACAGCCTCCTTAATTTTGACAAGCTCTTCTTCCAGAATTTCAAGGACAAACGCTAATGTAATGCCGCGCCCATCATCTAAAATACCTTTTGGATGTCGAACCCACTGCCACACTTGTGTACGAGAGATCTCTGCTGTCGCAGCATCCTCCATTAAATTGTTAATTGGTGCAGCACCATTACCACGAAGCCATGAAGCAATATATTGTACACCAACACTACAGTTAACACGAAGTCCCTCAAGGGTAATTGTGCCCTCAGGTACAGCTACTAAATCATCTGCAGTAACTTGTACATCCTCACGCTTTTTATGAATTTGGTTGGGGGTCGTCATAATGGCATCAAATTGCTCCATTGCTGTTGCCACCATACCTGGGTGCGCTACCCAAGTACCATCATGCCCCTCTGTTGCTTCACGCCGCTTATCTTCAGCAACCTTTGCAAATGCCACCGCATTCGCTTCATCGTCATTTTTAACAGGAATTTGTGCAGCCATCCCACCCATTGCTGGTGCGTTCCGCTTATGACAAGTTTGAATACATAAAGATGTATAAGCCTTCATGAATGGGACGGTCATTGTAACTTGACCTCGGTCTGGTAAAATAACATCCGCTTGATTACGAAGGCGTTTAATATAACTAAAAATATAGTCCCAACGTCCACAATTCAGACCAGCTGAATGTTCACGTAGCTCATACAAAATTTCATCCATTTCAAATGCCGCCAAAATGGTTTCGATCAATACAGTAGCTTTTATAGTGCCCTGTGGAATGCCAATATAATCTTGGGCAAATACGAAGACATCATTCCATAGACGAGCCTCTAAATGGCTTTCAAGCTTCGGCAGATAAAAGTACGGCCCCGTTCCTTTTGCCAGTGCATTTTTTGCATTATGGAATAGATACAAACCAAAGTCGAAGAAACTTCCAGAAATCGGTTCATCATGAACAAGTACATGCTTTTCAAGCAGGTGTAAGCCTCTAGGACGAACTAGTAACACGGCTGTTTCAGCATTTAGTTTATACGTTTTTCCATTGGATGCTTGTGTAAACTCAATCGTCTTATTAATAGCATCACGCATATTAATTTGACCACCAATCATATTTTCCCATGTTGGAGAAGAAGCATCCTCAAAGCAAGCCATAAACATCTTTGCTCCAGAGTTTAACGCATTAATAACCATTTTACGGTCAACCGGCCCTGTAATTTCAACACGCCGATCCTGCAAATCTTGTGGAAGAGGTGCAATTGACCAATCACCTTCACGAATATGCTTTGTTTCAGGTAAGAAATCTAGTTTCTCTCCAGCATCTAGACGCTTTTGGCGTTTCTGACGAGCATTCAATAACTCTTTACGGCGAGCATCAAATTTCTCGTGCAGGGCAAGAACAAACTCAAGAGCTTCAGGCGTTAAAATTTCGTTTGTATGCTCATTTTGTTCTCCAACAATTTTAAGCTTACCTGTCGTTGCTTGTTTCATTAGTTGTTTACCCACCTTTGCGATTTTAGTTTTGTCTTCCTCCGCTTTAGGAGAAGCGGAGGAGACTACTCTATGATTATGAATTTAGGAAAACACGAATTTTTTATACGAACTGTTCAGTTTCTGTCGATCCGGCCATTGCCGTTGTTGAAGAAGTACCACCTGAAATAACTTGAGAAATTTCATCAAAGTATCCAGTACCTACCTCACGTTGATGGCGTGTCGCTGTATAGCCTTTAGATTCCGAAGCAAACTCAGCTTGCTGTAGCTTAGAATATGCAGCCATACCATTATCTTTATAATCATGTGCCAACTCAAACATAGAGTGGTTTAATGCATGGAACCCTGCTAAAGTAACAAACTGGAATTTATAACCTAGCTTACCAAGCTCACGCTGATACTCTGCAATTTCCTCTTCTGAAAGATTTGCTTTCCAGTTAAATGAAGGTGAACAGTTGTATGCAAGCATTTTACCTGGGAATTCTGCATGAATAGCTTCTGCAAATTCACGAGCTTCCTCAAGAGATGGTTTAGAAGTTTCACACCAAATTAAATCAGCGTATGGTGCGTAAGCTAAGCCCCGAGCAATTGCTTGTTTGATGCCAGCCTTTGTACGGAAGAAACCTTCAGGAGTACGTTCACCAGTAATAAACTCTGCATCACGTGGGTCGATATCTGAAGTAACCATATCTGCAGCATCAGCATCTGTACGAGCGATTAGAATTGTATCAACACCCATAACGTCAGCGGCTAATCTCGCAGCTACTAAATTACGAACAGCGTTTTGTGTTGGAAGTAAAACTTTACCACCTAGATGACCACATTTCTTCTCTGAAGCTAACTGATCTTCAAGGTGAACACCAGCTGCCCCTGCTTCCACCATGCCTTTAACAAGCTCAAATACATTAAGAGGTCCTCCGAAACCTGCCTCTGCATCTGCTACAATTGGAGCAAACCAGTCAAATTGATCGACACGTCCTTCAGCATAATCAATTTGATCTGCACGTTGAAGTGCTTGATTAATTCGTTTAACTACTGCTGGTACAGAATTAGCTGGGTATAGTGATTGATCTGGATACATTTGACCTGAAAGGTTTGCATCCGCAGCTACTTGCCAGCCTGATAGATAGATAGCTTTGAGTCCAGCTTTAACTTGCTGTACCGCCTGATTCCCCGTTAATGCCCCCAATGCATTAATAAACGGCTCCTCATGTAATGAATTCCATAGTCGAGTAGCGCCTTTTTTTGCCAAGGTTTGTTCAATTACTACAGTACCTTGTAGTTTAATAACCTCTTCAGCCGAATATGTGCGTTCAATACCAGCCCAGCGAGGGTTTTCAGCCCATTGTTTCTCTAAAGCTCCGATTCTTTCTTGACGAGTTGACATATTGAAATTCCACCTTCCCCTTTGTATACAATATACTCTGTTAAAAAACTTTTAAATCACTGTTCCATAACAGGTTTATTTGTTGTAAATTAATATATAACAGAGTATTTGAATTTTCATTATTTTTTGATAAAAGACCAAATTTTCATGACAAAGCTATTCTTTTTTGCGATGAAATTTGGATGGTTATTTACAAACAAGGGGGATATTCACAATGAACAATGAGTTAAAATCTTGTGCAAAAGATATTTCAGAACAATATATTTCAATGTTGAGCGATTGGATTCCTACTGATTCATCCATTGCAATTGCTGTTGATAATTCTTATATCTTTATTCAACCAGGGCATCCAAGTATCCATTTAGAAAGGAATCAACAAGTGTTACCTGGAAGTATTGCCGATCAAGTCTTGCGCACACAGAAAAAAACAGAAACAATTTTAGATAATTTGTCATGCGATACACCCTTTTACGGTATCGGCTATCCGATACTCATTCAGGATGAACCAGCTGCTCTAGTAGTTATACTGCCATCTACTTTCACTACTAAAAAGACAGAACCATTTGAGTTTATAACAGGAAAACAAGATGAAGAATGGAATCCTGTAGCCATTAATAAAGTATCACATATTGAAAGTCTTCAAAAAAAGACATGGTTTTATGTAGAGCGCGAACAATTTAAAACGAACATTACCCTTAAAGAACTTCAAATAAGATTACCATCATACTTTATTCGTATTCATAGATCCTATATCGTAAATATTTATTTCATAAAAAAAATGGCGCGTGATTTGACATCAAACTTTATTATTACATTAATGGATGGTAGTGAGTTACCAGTGAGTCAATCATATATCAATAACTTGAGAAGTGCGCTTGAGTTTTAAATATATTAGCTGTCTTGCTCTAGAGACAGCTTTAATTTTTTCTGTTGAAAACGAAAAAAGACCAGAGAAAAAATTCTCTGGTCTTTCTAGTGCCTAGCGACGTCCTACTCTCACAGGGGGAAGCCCCCAACTACCATCGGCGCTAAAGAGCTTAACTTCCGTGTTCG
>NZ_JAGXJV010000766.1:0-243 GCF_019091145.1 Lysinibacillus sp. GbtcB16 | reverse complement strand
AAAAGCCTTCACAATGCGCTGTCCACATATGGTTTCTTCGATCATGGCGTTCAGAGCCCCAATAGCTGCATGTTGCTCCTTAAATAAATGAGCAGTTCGACGTGTAATCCAACGCATTGCCCAAAACCTAATGGGAATAATGGTCATAGTTAAAATGGCTAGTAATGGACTTAAGCTCAGCATAATAATAATCGTGCCTGCAAGCGTTAGTACACTTGAAAACACCTGAATAAAGGAACTATT
>NZ_JAGXJV010000765.1:0-243 GCF_019091145.1 Lysinibacillus sp. GbtcB16 | reverse complement strand
AGAGGAAGCACAGCGTAAGTATCAAGAAACGGTCAATCTCGTCTCCATTGAGAAAGCCATTATTGCTCTTGGCCGTCCATTCAACGATTTTGATTTCAGTCCCTATCCGCTAGATGAGCCCTTCCCGGATCTTGGTGATTTAGGCGCCAACAGCCAGCAGGGCGGTTCGGAGAAGATCAAGAAATTAGCGAAAGAACAGAACTTAACACTGCGCCAGGTCGCCCTTCGTTTCGCAACGCCAAG
>NZ_JAGXJV010000764.1:0-243 GCF_019091145.1 Lysinibacillus sp. GbtcB16 | reverse complement strand
CGAAGAAGCATTAGAGCAAGCGATTAAAATTTCAGCTGCATTATTTAGCGGTTCTGTAGCAGATCTAACTGCAAGCGAAATCGAGCAAGGATTCAAAGACGTACCATCTGTAGAACGTACTGCAGAAGATACAGTATTAATCGACTTACTTGTAGAAAGCAAAATCTCTCCATCAAAACGTCAAGCACGTGAAGATGTAACGAACGGTGCAATCTACGTAAACGGTGAGCGTACACAAGCATT
>NZ_JAGXJV010000763.1:0-243 GCF_019091145.1 Lysinibacillus sp. GbtcB16 | reverse complement strand
TTCCGCCCAGAGATCAAAACCTTGTTGATTTAATAGCATAGTGCCACCTAAATTGAATAAATTCTCCAAGCATTGTTTCGTTGACAATTCATTTTCTGTGTCATCACAATTCCTCCATTATTAACCAATTCATTCAATTATAGCAATCTTTTATCTATCGAACAATACAGAAAATATATAGGACAATAAGCAAATATTATACTTTTGTTGAAATTCTCTAAGCTCTTGTTCAGCTGTAGATAC
>NZ_JAGXJV010000762.1:0-243 GCF_019091145.1 Lysinibacillus sp. GbtcB16 | reverse complement strand
TGGTAATGGCTGAATAAAGTTTTTTATACGCTTTAATACGTGGTATCTAATATTTGTTTCACTCTGCTTATCACGTTCCGTAATGCGCGGTGTCACCATAAATCGTTCTAATACATCATCTTCACTGAAAATAGGTGGCAATGCTTCTATATAAGGATTTTGAGCGTATTCAGAGAGCATTTGCGGCTTGTAGTCAGCGTGTTCTATATCTCCTTTTAGAACAATATTATTTATCTTTTCCAA
>NZ_JAGXJV010000761.1:0-244 GCF_019091145.1 Lysinibacillus sp. GbtcB16 | reverse complement strand
TTGCTGAATAAGGCATGCCCTACTACACGGCCGTTGTCTTCCGCTACAAGCGATAATTCAGGGACAAATCCTTCGGATTGCCTAATCCGCTCAACTAATCTGGATTCATCCTCCCTATGCCCGAATGCTGCATGATTCAATTGAAATACTTCTTCATAATCACTTGACGTCTCCGTCCTGATTATCATTTCTTATCCCCCGAACCGAACCCGATCGCATAGCCATCTAAATCTTGAACAGAAAA
>NZ_JAGXJV010000760.1:0-244 GCF_019091145.1 Lysinibacillus sp. GbtcB16 | reverse complement strand
GGGGGTTTCAGAAGAAGAAGTGTTTGTATGTGTGACCCCCCCTTCTCTGACGAACGGGAGGGTATTTATAGGGAAGCTTACTGCTGTTTGATGTGCCTGCCTGCAGGAGGCAGGGTGATAGCGTCTAACATGGGCGCTGGCGTAGCGTGAAGAACAGCGCCTGAGCAGGCGACAATGCCTCGGCCAGTGTTCCGATTCGGTTGACCGAGTGCAGTTGCGTCGATCGAGGCATGAGGCGTCGACT
>NZ_JAGXJV010000759.1:0-244 GCF_019091145.1 Lysinibacillus sp. GbtcB16 | reverse complement strand
AGCCATGACTGGTTTACGCCCGAGTGCAATTACGAACATCTGCCGCGACAATCTCGAAAGAGTGCAATTGGATCATATTAGTAAAATTGCAACTGCTCTTGGTATAACAGATATCCGCGAGATCATGACTCTTGTAGAGGTTAGTGAGGCCGAATGGTTTAACATGGCGAATTCGCTGGGAGTTGGAGAAGATGACGATCAGGAATAAAAAAAAGACGATCGCAGTCGGGGGGATTAATCCGAT
>NZ_JAGXJV010000758.1:0-244 GCF_019091145.1 Lysinibacillus sp. GbtcB16 | reverse complement strand
ATGCCACGATATACTTTGAAATGTTTCATCTGTTATTGTTATGCTCCGAAATGTTCCATATGCCATTGATATGCTTCGAAACATTTCATACGCTATTAATATGCTCCAATTACTCTGTACTCTATTTGTTATGAACCAAATGTGTTTTGAATGACATGATATTTGTGATTCTGTATCTAATAATATGGTACCCTGAGAGTTCTTATATTCTGCCTTGCATTGTAATACCTTATTCATTTGAAAC
>NZ_JAGXJV010000079.1:0-785 GCF_019091145.1 Lysinibacillus sp. GbtcB16 | reverse complement strand
GCAGAGCTCAGAAAGCTGTATCAAAGAATTTTATCAAGTTTACATGATAAAGTACCTAAAGATATTTTCGATGAACTAGTGAACCGTGTGGGCGATACAGAGCTAACTTCTGAGGAAGCTAAAAAGTTAGCAGAAAAAGCTGAGAAAGAATCCAAAGTAGCTAAAGATTTAGCGGAAGCGACTGTTGATTACATAGAAAAAAATACAGCGAATGTTATAGAGCAACCAACAGCACCTACTGTGGGACTAAAAGACGGCAAGACTATTTGGGTGGACAATTCAAACCAGAATAATAGAGTTATGAAACTTTGGAAGAATGGGACATGGGTAAGGATTACACCTGACACAAAAGCGCTTGAAGATGCAGTAACGCAGATTAGCGGCGCTGTAGGTGATGTTGCTGGAGCCGTTAACCAAGCTGAACAAGACATTACTAAATTAAAACAGGATGTTGCAGGAATTCCTGATGTTGTATTTAAAGATGGGCGTTTTACAGATATAAAATTAACTGTAGAGCAAACAGAAGAATCTCTAACTAATAAGGCAGAAAAAACAGAAGTGAAGGAGTTAAGTGAAGATTTAACAGGGGTCAAACAAACAGTGAACACTGTAAAACAAACTTCTGATGAAAATTCTAGCAAAATTACTACTCTTGATACTCGCTTTAAAGATATGAAACTTGGACGAACTAACTTAATAGAAAATAGTGGTGACTTTCAAGATGCAAGCTTATGGATTGCTAATAATACTGGAGGGGAGTTAGAAGTAGTTGCGGTTAATGGAGA
>NZ_JAGXJV010000757.1:0-244 GCF_019091145.1 Lysinibacillus sp. GbtcB16 | reverse complement strand
AAGGAGGCCTGCAGTTTCCCATCCGGCGTAAGCGCGATACGCCCGCCCGAGTGATCCGGAATGCCGAGGCCGAGCCCGGCTCCGTGCATCACCATCGAGGCGCCGACACCCCGGCGAATCCATGGCTCGCCTGCTTGCACCGGCGCAGCGCCACGTTTCGCCCATAGCGGCGACTCCTTCACCTTGCCCCATACTTGGATTGCGCCATCGGTCGGGACAATCTCCTGCCCCATCGGGCCCGGGT
>NZ_JAGXJV010000756.1:0-244 GCF_019091145.1 Lysinibacillus sp. GbtcB16 | reverse complement strand
AGCAAATTAAAATTGAAATTCATTGGAGATTACACCCTGGACCAGGAAAGGAGCCAAGCTTTGAGGCACTGTGGGAGCGAAAACGAACAAGCACACTTACAAGTGAATCTATATATCAATTAGGAAGAGAAGACTTGTTTTTATTTCTGATTTCTCATGGGGCACGTCATGGCTGGTCTCGATTGCGTTGGTTATTAGATATAAATCAAATGGTCAAGCAAGGACTTGATTGGAAAGAAGTTTA
>NZ_JAGXJV010000755.1:0-245 GCF_019091145.1 Lysinibacillus sp. GbtcB16 | reverse complement strand
CCCTCCTCAAAATAGCAACTTGGATGCACCTTCTTCCGAAATTTCCTTACCCAAGGAATGGAAGTATGTAGATGCTCATCCAAAGGAGCAAATTATAGGAGATACATCAAAAGGGATTCAAACTCGTTCCTCTTTCAAGAATTTTTGTGCTATCGCCGCCTTCCTTTCTCAAATTGATATCAAATGTATTGACGAGATCCTAAAAGATGTTTTTTGGCTTGCTCTGAAGAAAATGCGGAGCCTTC
>NZ_JAGXJV010000754.1:0-245 GCF_019091145.1 Lysinibacillus sp. GbtcB16 | reverse complement strand
TCTATTCCCTTTGATTTGGCCTATCCTATCTTGTCGACTCGACTTGACTTCTCTTGCTGCTGATCCAACATATGATTCTTAGTAAACTGATGTTGCTTGTCTTATTCGGATCCGGATCTATCTGCTGTTTCTGCTTATGCTTGAGCTTCTTCTTATTCTATATTTGATTATCCTGGCAAAGCGTTAAGTAGGTCCGCTCACTTGAGACTTGACTTAAGCGTTACGTGGGCTGTTTGTTTAGATTC
>NZ_JAGXJV010000753.1:0-245 GCF_019091145.1 Lysinibacillus sp. GbtcB16 | reverse complement strand
AATCGGTGCCTTCGTCGTTTCTTCGCTAG
Source organism: Lysinibacillus sp. GbtcB16 (assembly GCF_019091145.1). NCBI lineage: Bacteria > Bacillati > Bacillota > Bacilli > Caryophanales > Bacillaceae > Lysinibacillus > Lysinibacillus sp. GbtcB16. The sequence goes on along the minus strand of NZ_JAGXJV010000753.1, from coordinate 216 downwards.
GAGCAGCGGATTCTGCCGCGTCCGATTGCGGCGATGCAGCCGCTTCAGGTTTTTTATCAGCCAATGCGTCTTGCAATTCGTCGTATCTCCCGTCCACAACAATGCCTTTAAATTTCTCCACATATTTCGAAACCGTATGATGCACAGCTACATAATTTCTCGAACGCTCCCTCATCTGTTTGCGCAAATGTTTGTCTTTGTACAACTGTCGCATGG
>NZ_JAGXJV010000752.1:0-245 GCF_019091145.1 Lysinibacillus sp. GbtcB16 | reverse complement strand
GGAAAACATTATAATGACTTACAATTCTATGTGATTTGAAAGTTTAAATAAAGTAACAAGAAATTAGTTATTATTGAGTGAAGGATAACATATGACAAAGGTGACGATGCTAATTGAAACAAGAGCGATTGATTGGAAGATTTCTAAAGTTGATGGCCACTTATAAATATTATCTTGATTCTAACATTGGAACAAGGTTAGCCACTTATAAAGATTTGTAAAGTTGATGGCCACTTGTAAAAAAA
>NZ_JAGXJV010000751.1:0-245 GCF_019091145.1 Lysinibacillus sp. GbtcB16 | reverse complement strand
TATTTCCTACAGGTAAATTCACCGGAAATACCGCTTTCGGCCAATTTCGCACAAATTTACTGTACGATTTACAGGTAATGCTCCCCCTTTCGCACTTTCCCGGCTAATTACATGTACAATATACAGTTCCCTCCGCACGCCATCCCGAGAAGAGGACCGACCGACAGCATGCGAGCCAGCAAACATGAAAAAACCTGAGGCTGCGCCTCAGGTCGAATCTGCTAACTATTCCGGAGACACCGGTA
>NZ_JAGXJV010000750.1:0-245 GCF_019091145.1 Lysinibacillus sp. GbtcB16 | reverse complement strand
TAAGACATCCTATAGCGGATAGACGAGGAGGTATTTCGATGCATACTTTTACATTTTATAATCCGACGACGCTCCATTTCGGACAGGGTCAACTGGAGAAGCTGACAACCGAGATTCCCAAATACGGCAAAAACGTGCTCCTCGTGTACGGCGGCGGCAGCATTCGCCAGAACGGTCTTTACACCAAGGTGGTCCATATCTTAAAAGGGTTGGATGCCACGATTTACGAACTGCCCGGTGTGGAG
>NZ_JAGXJV010000749.1:0-245 GCF_019091145.1 Lysinibacillus sp. GbtcB16 | reverse complement strand
CATGTTAACTGCCCTTAACGCAACCCCACTAAGTCCCTCAAATTTGCATGTCAAGTATTTCTAAATGTATTTGTTTTGCTCCGATACCATCTATCACGAACTTAACTAATTTTTCCTAAGTCGTGTGATACCCTTACGTCTCCGTCTATAAAGGATCAACCTCCCATAAATCTCTTATAGTCTTTTAAAGACTTACAAAAGAGAATACGAATTAGAAAAAATATTTAACTCGAAAACCATAAATA
>NZ_JAGXJV010000748.1:0-245 GCF_019091145.1 Lysinibacillus sp. GbtcB16 | reverse complement strand
ATCCTTCTCACCTCTTGGTAAACGAGATTTCTCAAAAATACATTACTTCGCAAATATAAATATTTGATATTGTAGATATTCGGCGACTTAATGATCTTTCCTGTCCTATCGTATTATGAGGTCAAGGATTAACTGCCTAACCACTGGAAATATAAAGCACGCTCTATTGCCCGTTAGCTGAATAAAAAGCAACCGATCGTGATGGCCGGATGCTGCTATATCAGTATTCAATTTCCGTTACTCCA
>NZ_JAGXJV010000078.1:0-793 GCF_019091145.1 Lysinibacillus sp. GbtcB16 | reverse complement strand
CTTTTCGGCAATTCCAATATTGGAATCAAAAAACCTATACATCGGAAGAGAAAAAACGTAAACGACAAGGTGATCGGAAATATGAATTAAGACATCGTGCGGTATTAGGTACTTCAGTAGGTGAGATGTACGGTCCAGGAACTAAATATCAAATTGATGCCACAATTGCAGATGTTTATCTTGTAAGTAGCTATAATCGAGAGTGGATTATTGGACGCCCCGTTTTATATGCAGTAATTGATATGTTCAGTCGTATGATTACTGGAATTTATGTTGGATTAGAAGGACCTTCGTGGTTAGGTGCGAGTATGGCTCTTGCCAACGCAGCTAGTGATAAAGTGGCTTTCTGTAAAAGGTATGGTATAGGTATTAAGCCAGAAGAATGGGACACAATCTATTTACCTCAAACGCTTCTTGCGGATCGTGGGGAACTTGAAGGATATGATGTTGAACGTTTAATTACAGCTTTCAATATGAAAGTTGAAAATACACCGCCATATAGAGCTGATTGGAAAGGAATCGTTGAACAACATTTTCGAACAACAAACTTAAAAGTGAAACCATTCTTGCCAGGTGTGGTTGATACAGATGTTCATGTTCGTGGAGATCGTGATTATCGCTTGGATGCACAACTAACGATTCAAGAATTCACCCAAATTATTATTAAATGTGTACTGTATCATAATAATCATCATTGGTTAAAAAACTATGATGCAAATGAAATGATGATAACAGATGAAGTAGAACTTATTCCAAAAGAATTATGGAATTGGGGTGTGAAAAATCGTTCTGG
>NZ_JAGXJV010000747.1:0-245 GCF_019091145.1 Lysinibacillus sp. GbtcB16 | reverse complement strand
ACTTGCTGCCTGCATTCCTGCTGTACATCATCTCCTCCAGTATTTATATGCGTAATACACGCAGCTCGGAGCACCGCTTGGCGTCGCTCTTATGCATATCCTTAATGGTTTGGTTTATGGCTGAGTATGTGAGGGCGCTGCTGCCGCTTGCGTACAGCGAGTCTGTCGTCGTGAATGTGATGAATCCGATTGCTTTCATTTCCTTGGGCATTGCTTTCCAGCTGTATGCTGTGGTTTCAGGCGTC
>NZ_JAGXJV010000746.1:0-245 GCF_019091145.1 Lysinibacillus sp. GbtcB16 | reverse complement strand
ATAAATTCAAAATGAAACATCGCCATGAGATTGAAGATTTTCACGACAAACATTTTGTTTTTTGCCGGGATAATGGATATCCCTTTATTCAGAAAAACATCCTGCAGCGCATGGAACGCATCCTTAAGAAAACGACAATAACCAAAACGGCCACTCCCCACATCTTTCGCCACACCCACATTAGTATGCTTGCGGAAGCAGATGTTGATCTAAAAACCATTATGCGCAGAGTTGGTCACGACGAT
>NZ_JAGXJV010000745.1:0-245 GCF_019091145.1 Lysinibacillus sp. GbtcB16 | reverse complement strand
AGAAGGAGACTCATATGATCTCTAAGACTGGAATGGAATTGCACTGTTTCTTCGCTGACCCCTGACTTGTGCTACTGACTTTAGACTAAACCTGCGACTCAATGAGTTCTCAAAACAAGCGATGCTGATTGTTTACCTTTTTATGCTTCTTGTTGACTTTTGTCTATATTAGATGATGAACGCTAGAGTTTTCTATTTGCCATTACGCGTTAAGCTTTGTTTTGAGTTCGCCTCGTTAGCTTACT
>NZ_JAGXJV010000744.1:0-245 GCF_019091145.1 Lysinibacillus sp. GbtcB16 | reverse complement strand
CAATAACCAGTAAAACCAATCATGGAGGTATTGCGTAATGACGGCGATCAATCCTCATGGCGGCGAATTAATCATTCGTCTGGTTCCGGATGAACAAAGAGAAGAATTGCTTCAACGGGCGGCATCCTTGAAACAAATTCGTGTGAACTCTTGGACAATTTCGGACTTGGATTTAATTGGTGTAGGTGCATTCTCGCCATTAACTGGATTTATGGATGAATCTAACTATACCTCCGTTGTAGAAA
>NZ_JAGXJV010000743.1:0-245 GCF_019091145.1 Lysinibacillus sp. GbtcB16 | reverse complement strand
AACAAGTCGATGTCTTGGTCATGCCAAGCATGGAGGAGATTCTGGCGAGAGCCGGGCAAAATGTGCTTGCGCCATTGTACGAGTTCTATGCTAGGGACCAGGTGAAGCCGGAAGAAGAATATTTGATTAATCCTAAGTTTAGAGGCAAATATTACGGAACCATTGTCAATGCCAGCAATTGGTTTATCATGTTGAATGCCAATGCTCTCCAAGAAGCTAACTTGCCGGTTCCGACGTTCGGCTGG
>NZ_JAGXJV010000742.1:0-245 GCF_019091145.1 Lysinibacillus sp. GbtcB16 | reverse complement strand
AGCGCCTTGCTCGTACTTGCTCATAAAAATATACAGTAAAGTATAACACTAGACTGATCGCATACATGACGATCATCACCTCATATAGCCTTGACATGGTCAAATCAGCCAATAGACATCCCTCCTTTGTAGTGAAATTGTAAAGCTATAAATAAGAAAACAAAAAACGTTTTCGCACCCTAAGTTTACCATACAGATACGAAAACGCCTCACGTAATATCAGTAGAGAATCCACTAGCGCAACA
>NZ_JAGXJV010000741.1:0-245 GCF_019091145.1 Lysinibacillus sp. GbtcB16 | reverse complement strand
GGTGAGAAGTAGATGGAAAAATACTCATTTTTTAGTAGCGTAAACGGTGATAGAAGATACAAAGCGGAAGACTGGGCGAACTATTTTAATAAGTTTATAACGAATGGCTATTTTCCGAATGTAGCAAATAATCTCCAAGTTATAGCTGATAGAAATCGGATGCAAATCACTTTAAAACCTGGAGCAGCGTGGATTAATGGTTACATGTATCAAAACACGGACGACCTGGTTTTGAACGTGGATAC
>NZ_JAGXJV010000740.1:0-245 GCF_019091145.1 Lysinibacillus sp. GbtcB16 | reverse complement strand
AATGTTTCATAAAATTTATAGGATTCATGGAAAGGTACAGTTTTATCTAATTCACCGTGCCTAAAGAAAATCGGGCGTCCAGCAAATTTTTCAGGAGTTAGACTGTCATCATAGGTTCCTAGGACCTCATTAATCTTTTGCACATCTTCCTCTGTCATGGTCCAATTGACACCACTTTTTGTAAATTGGTGCAATTGGTATTCACCCAATTTTATAAAACCAGGCGCGCCCAAACATATTGCAGC
>NZ_JAGXJV010000739.1:0-245 GCF_019091145.1 Lysinibacillus sp. GbtcB16 | reverse complement strand
CACCCACCCGCGGCAAGGGAGCGAGTCATAGAGTATTCCCCATTCTCCCCTCCTAATTGAAGCACAAGGGAAGCTGCTATGACAAGTGGGACATGACTCACCACAGCTGTCATATGGTCATGCTCATTTGCAGACACACTCACCACTTTTGCATGCGTGAATTATAATAGGCTTTCCAGCTGTGCCATATGAACAATTAGTTGACCAGGAAGCGGTGTAAGCATAGCGTATGCATTTTCAAAAAG
>NZ_JAGXJV010000738.1:0-245 GCF_019091145.1 Lysinibacillus sp. GbtcB16 | reverse complement strand
AGTCAAAAAGCAAAGTTTCCAGCAGCAGCGCCGCACGGTCGATATTGTCGGGCAATCCGCTCTCCATCAGCATGAAGATTCGTTCGATGCGGTTGAGTTGGGCAGCGTCATCATGGCCAACCTGCTTGGCGGTATCGACATTCGTCAACCAGCTCCCAAGCCACTCTTCGATCCGGCTGCCCTCGAAAGTGAAATAATACTCATCCCAATACCCGCCTTCATCCGGTCCGTAATTATAAATGACT
>NZ_JAGXJV010000077.1:0-794 GCF_019091145.1 Lysinibacillus sp. GbtcB16 | reverse complement strand
ATAATAGACACATATTTCATAAATAACATCCTTATATTCTAATAAAGTCAAATATTAATATTTGACTTTATTACTAATCTATTTTTTTCGTGTTGTAAACATTAAAATCAACCAAATAATAATTATTAATCCCGCAATACTAAATGCTACTGGACTATTTAAACTTAGTAAATAGTCCACACCAAAATAGAAAATTGCGCAAATAAAAATACCTAACACGATAATAAACTTTTCGTTCATTAGAATACCAATAGCATTACGGTTTTAGCTAACATTCTTGATAAAGTTTTATTTCCTGTCACTCTCAAGAACCCTTCATAAATACCGTCTTCAAGTACTCCTGTATAATGCTCTAAAGTATGAAAGAACTTAGTTGTTGAAGCGCCACCTAATACTCCTTTAACTTTATCAGGAAGTTTGTGCCAAGCTTTTTTTATTGCTGCTACAGCCCATGTAAATTTACCATATCCAGGTGACTCTAATTGTTCGCGATCTTCAATAGCCTCTAATAATTGAATTGTTTCTTCTTTATTTAATTCGAAATATTCAACGATTTGTTGAATGTCAGATGGTGCTGTATAACGATCTGGCAAATCATATTGCTTTAAATCGATACCATGAATATCATAATCATCTAAATTAACTAAATCTAACCCTAATCCTTCAAACGGGTTAAGAATCATAGATGCTTGTTGTACGCTTTGTTCAGCTTCTTGTTGCTGTTGTAATAATTCATCGTATTTCTTTCCTTCAACTGCAGCACTAGCAGAAGTTGCAATTGTACCTGATAAGAT
>NZ_JAGXJV010000737.1:0-245 GCF_019091145.1 Lysinibacillus sp. GbtcB16 | reverse complement strand
GCATTCGCTCTATCTATAGCAGGGACGGCATATTTTTGATCCATCTCTTCACATCCTTACATAAAGATAATCTGTTCAATATAATAAACAAGGTTCATTGAAATCTTAGCATGTCTGTTTTAACCAGTCAATGAATCAACCTCCGTACACAGCCTATCATTCCTATCTTTAGAATGCCGTGAATTCAAGTGAATTCGTGTATCTATAAAGATTATAAAATGTGATGCTAATGATTATAGGTTAAA
>NZ_JAGXJV010000736.1:0-245 GCF_019091145.1 Lysinibacillus sp. GbtcB16 | reverse complement strand
GACGCCATTAAAGAAATACGCCTATTCCGGAGCTGCCATTCTAAACAAAGACAATGGTATGAAATTAGTAGGATATTTGAATACGAAGGAATCGTTCTATGCCAATTGGATAACAGGCGAACAAGAAGGGTTCGTGCTTACTCAAGACGTCGTGCGGGGGAATGGTACTCTCAGCTTATCTACGCAAAAATTAGGCCGGCGTATTCATGTGAATATCGTGAATAATCAGATCCAAATCGAAGTGC
>NZ_JAGXJV010000735.1:0-245 GCF_019091145.1 Lysinibacillus sp. GbtcB16 | reverse complement strand
ATGGTAACTGTCGAAACTTTGTCCTTTGCCTTCGCTACTCTCTACTAATTATTGTAAAATTTTCTCTACAAAGAGCTTCAGCTGATGCTCTAGCGTGATCGGGTCATTGAAATAAAAGGCATTTGCATTCTCTTCAAATAAATGACCATTTTTCACTGCCTCTAAATCTTTAATCCATGCTGCATCTGTAAATGAGTTGTCTTGGTCTTGGAACATACTGTAAATCACATAATCCCCTGCATAAT
>NZ_JAGXJV010000734.1:0-245 GCF_019091145.1 Lysinibacillus sp. GbtcB16 | reverse complement strand
TGGTAATGTCAAAAAGCGCACGGAAATGCGTTAACAAAATAACAACTACAAAATAAACACGCTCGCTTGTACGTGTATGTCGGAAACAAGTAATGTGGAAATTAAAATCTCTCTTACTTTTTATATGGTAAACTGTAAAATCTTGTAGTAATATAGTATATTGTGTTTAACAGTTTTTAAGTAAGGGGTATTTCGCATGTAAACAATTTAACTAGTAATATTTATACTAAGTTTATTTTTAATTA
>NZ_JAGXJV010000733.1:0-246 GCF_019091145.1 Lysinibacillus sp. GbtcB16 | reverse complement strand
ACTTCATTAAAAAATATATGAATAGATTCTTCTATAACCAAAGTTCTTTTGTTAAAAATACGAAAGGCCTTAGAAATAGAGGAATAGCCAAGAAAAAAATTTTCATCGGATTTTGCATCAAATTTACCTAAGGCATCTTTTTCATTCAAGATAAAACACTTACACCCAAAAATTTTAAAATATGAAACATTAGGTTTTTTGTTGTTCTATGATAAGACCCTAAAGTCTTATCGTAGACTCTGATAC
>NZ_JAGXJV010000732.1:0-246 GCF_019091145.1 Lysinibacillus sp. GbtcB16 | reverse complement strand
ATACCGCGCATATTGGGTGATACAAGACTTGTATCGAATGGTATAGGCCTATACCAGGTCGGTTTACCCTGGTCCATGTACCAGTAAGCTAGCAAACTGGTAAATTCCACTCATGCCATATCATACCGGGTAGTATTGGAAACCTTGGCCCTGACCTTTACCACTCTAAAGAATAATTCCAATTATACAAATATATAAATGTTGTTCCCATGTTAACATCTACGACAATAAAGCTTTAGAGGCCTA
>NZ_JAGXJV010000731.1:0-246 GCF_019091145.1 Lysinibacillus sp. GbtcB16 | reverse complement strand
CATCCTGCTTAGATGCTGATGCACTCCCTGCACAAGAAAAGGGATCGTTGCAAAGGAATGAGAGAACTAAAGTCATGAGAGACATCTATCTCAAGACCGAAGGAAAAATTTATATGTTGTTAACAAGAAAAAGAGAAAGACATTCACGAAAGGAATCCCTCTGAAACAACAAACAAAGTCACCCCATATCCCACTTTCTAATTCCGAATGCCTATTCATACCTTATCAATTTCGACAAAATGCTAT
>NZ_JAGXJV010000730.1:0-246 GCF_019091145.1 Lysinibacillus sp. GbtcB16 | reverse complement strand
AGTTATTGTAACTTGTTTAGTTGCCTGTGTCAATACTATCTAAAATTTAGTTAAAAATTGACGAAAAATTATAACAATAATAGAATGAAGTGTATTGAATAATTAGTTTCATAATTATACATAGAACGCTAGGGGGATTATTATGAAATCAACATTTTTTGCTCAAAATAGAGAACGATTAGTAAACACATTACCGGATGAATCTATTACTATTTTATTTGCTGGACAAGCACCTCATATGTCAGC
>NZ_JAGXJV010000729.1:0-246 GCF_019091145.1 Lysinibacillus sp. GbtcB16 | reverse complement strand
AATTCCTCACCAAAAGATTTCGTGAATACTTGACGAATCCCTTGACTCAACAGCTCCTCTTTCAAATGAGGCAAATACTTGGCGATATGAATCGTAATACTGCGCGTTTCACCGTCATACTCATCTTCCAGACCAACCATCGCCAATAGCTGAAGCGGGTCCCAATCATCGATTTGAGACTTAACAACCTCCATAATCGACGTCGGATCATACGGCAGTGAATTCAACAACGTATTTTCTTTCACG
>NZ_JAGXJV010000728.1:0-246 GCF_019091145.1 Lysinibacillus sp. GbtcB16 | reverse complement strand
TTGTAGATAAAAAAAGAATTATTCTGACTGAATTAGAAAACATGTGGCTTCCTCCTAAAGTTACTTCTAGTACAAGTTTAGCATACCTTTTATCTACACAAACGTCTTACTCATGATGTAATCAATCTGCTCCTCATCCCCCATATAGAAAGAGTGGGCTCCGGTTCTAACAAACCCCATTTTATGATAAAAAGTAATCGCATTCTCATTTTTTTCCCACACGCCCAGCCAAACATGCTGCTTCCC
>NZ_JAGXJV010000076.1:0-801 GCF_019091145.1 Lysinibacillus sp. GbtcB16 | reverse complement strand
GTCTTGTATTTTTAATATTCGTTTTATTGATAATCGCAAGTACATTTAGGACATTTGAAAAAATACATTGCAAAAAGCGCTCGGGGGATTCATGGGCAGGAAAGAAAGAATTATAGGTCAGTTAATTCATAATTTTAACTTTTATAAAATGGAGGACGGCAGGCAGTTGTATGAGTTGTCTGTCGAAAGACTCCTAAAAATATTGGAGGCACAGAAGAATGCTAGAACTACACAGAATCACAGACGCAGAACTAGAGAAGAAATTTAGCTTACGACAATTGTTATCTATGCAAAAGGAGCTAGATCAGCATATTAGTTATAAGGCAGAGGATCGTATTGAATTAAAGTTCTATGCACTGCAGGTGGAAGTAAATGAAGCTTGGAACGAAACAAAGTCATTTAAGTATTGGAGCACTAAATTTAAAACACCGGATAGGGATAAATTGTTAGATGAGTTGGTAGATGGATTACATTTTCTTTTATCAATCGTTTTAGAAATAAACGCTACTACTAGGGATCAGAAGAACATTATTGGATGTTTCCATTATGCGAAGATGTGTCAAAGAAATATTTACAGTATTAACCGATTATTTGAAATGTGGAGTATGGAAGTATTTAAAGCAAAAAGACAATGGATTTTATATAGAAATTGTCCAATAACAGAATTAAGAAAGATGTTTGGTGTGTTCTTCCGTATTTGCTATTTATACGGCTTTAAATACGAGGATATTGTACAAGCTTACAAAGATAAGAATGAAGAAAATTTCAAACGTCAAGCGAGTGGATATTAAGATGTATAAG
>NZ_JAGXJV010000727.1:0-246 GCF_019091145.1 Lysinibacillus sp. GbtcB16 | reverse complement strand
TGTATGCCCTCGATTAAGGCAGCTTCAGCAGCATTCGCACGGGGCACGCAGATCCGTTTAATTCCGTGTTGTTTAGCTGCATGGACCATGGAGAGTACCCCAGGTACTGGTCTTAGCGATCCGTCAAGCGCCAATTCTCCAAGAAATAAAGTCATCTCCACACAATCCGGAGCCACTTGTCCAGTCGTCATTAGAATGGCTATAGCGATAGCCAGATCGAAAGATGAGCCTTCCTTGCGTAAGTCC
>NZ_JAGXJV010000726.1:0-246 GCF_019091145.1 Lysinibacillus sp. GbtcB16 | reverse complement strand
CATAGAGGAAGCTCAGCTGTCTCACACACATCTCAATATTGCGAGCGAGCTGCTGGCGCATTTGCCGGAAGACCAGATTGAGCAGCGGCTCTTTGATATCGTGAACCATATGAATTTGGGTTCCTCTTTATTGACAGAGCGGCAGGATCAAATCAATTTGATGGAGTTCAACCTGCGCGCCGGCCGCAAAGCAAAGTCGTCCAATGCCTATCGTTCGGCGCTGCAGTATTATAATCGGGCTTTGGA
>NZ_JAGXJV010000725.1:0-246 GCF_019091145.1 Lysinibacillus sp. GbtcB16 | reverse complement strand
AAATCCGTCAAGCGGCTAACAATATTGCGTACATGATCGACCAAAGCCACAATATTGAGCGTAAAATCCCTGCGATGCTACGTTCCGTATTGAACGTGCAAACGCAATATGCAAAAGCTCTGTTGATTAACCTTGACGAAGTGAAGGATGCGCAAGAGCGTCAAGACGTTCTTGGTGCTGAAGATGCAGTTCGCAAAGCTTTCGAGTTCGATGTGGCGCCTTTGCTGCAAGCGGTTCGCGAAGAGA
>NZ_JAGXJV010000724.1:0-246 GCF_019091145.1 Lysinibacillus sp. GbtcB16 | reverse complement strand
AGCCGCCAGCGAGCAGGGGCGGTGCCCCATGCCACAACAAGCAGGGAGAAGAAAGGGGTTCGGGTTTTCTGGCCAAAAGAAAGTTTTGCCCATCAGATTTTCAGAAATTCCAAGTTCTGTCCTTTGTCTAAATTATAAAAATACCCCTCATAAATCAAAAAAATTTCTATATGTCCTTGATTTCAAAAAAACATTAACTAATTAAAAATTTTAATTGGTTATTATTTTTATTATTATCTAGTAGTC
>NZ_JAGXJV010000723.1:0-246 GCF_019091145.1 Lysinibacillus sp. GbtcB16 | reverse complement strand
ATGCTTCAAATTTATCAGATAATATTTCTATATTTAGTAATATTTCTGTTGAAGGAAAAAAAGTTTTTGATATGATCGAAGATGACGTCCCGTATTATATTTATGCAGTGTTAAATTCAATTGATTATAGAAATATCTTTAATCATAATTTAAGTAAAGAAACTCCTCGTATTCCACTTCTTAAAAACAAAGAAAAATATGTTGAAATAGGTCGTAAACTTGCAGATTTACATTTAAATTACGAAA
>NZ_JAGXJV010000722.1:0-247 GCF_019091145.1 Lysinibacillus sp. GbtcB16 | reverse complement strand
GCATGGCATCTTTCTCATAATCAAGGGGCTCCATCACAGGCATTCCCGTGTAATCAATCGTTACTTCCATCGAACGCAGGATACTCGGCGTCCATTTCGGCGGATAGGTCTCAATATCTTTATCGGTCTGCAGCGAGGACGTGACCATCCAGAGCACAGGAATCACGCCCGCCAGCGTAAAAAAAATCGTTACGGCATACGCCACAGCCGACAAGGAGCGTTGTCCCTTTTCCACGGCTTGCATGCG
>NZ_JAGXJV010000721.1:0-247 GCF_019091145.1 Lysinibacillus sp. GbtcB16 | reverse complement strand
TCTACTTACTATTATTCGACTTTACTTGTAACTTTCCTTCTATGTATCGTAAAATTTCTGACGTTTTTTCACCGTTTGTAACATCAAACCACGTGACATCCATTTTATTACGGAACCACGTTAATTGACGCTTTGCATAACGACGCGAATTCGTCTTTAATTGTGATACCGCATCTTCTAAAGAAACTCGATTCTCAAAATAATCATAGATTTCTTTATATCCAATCGCTTGAATAGATTGACAATC
>NZ_JAGXJV010000720.1:0-247 GCF_019091145.1 Lysinibacillus sp. GbtcB16 | reverse complement strand
GCCATAGGCGGCGTTGAGTTTGCCTTTGTGGGAGGGATCTTGCGTGAGAAGTGCGAGCGCCTGGGCGCTGAAATCGCCGTAGGCTTTGCCGTCATAGTCCGTGATCGACGCCATCGCATCGCCATTGGCATGACGCGATTTGACGATGAGTTCCTTGCAGAAGCGCTCGATAATCCGTCGTAGCCGCGTGGCGCCTTCTTTGCGTTGGTCGCTGTCTTGCGAATTGATGAAAGTGCGTGCTTGCGCA
>NZ_JAGXJV010000075.1:0-808 GCF_019091145.1 Lysinibacillus sp. GbtcB16 | reverse complement strand
GCCACCTATATATGAAAGCCGAAACCAGTTACCTATGGTGAATGATTGGGGACACCCGTTGCTTCATACATAGAACTTTTACCTTTATATATTGCACTCCTATAAAGGACTCTTGATTTCATTTTACGTAATAAGAATAACTAGATTGTTTGGTCTGAACGGTCAGTAGGAGAGCTTCTGCTCTTCTTTGAAACAATATAAGCCTACCATGTTGTTTCAAAGAAGGGTCCGGAATTTAGATCCTGATATAAATTAAAAAATGTCCTCCAATTTGTAAAAAGCCCAGTTACTTAATTGCAATAGGGCTTTTTTTCTTTGTTATGTAAAAAGTACACAATAAGCATTATTAGAAACGAGGGATTGTTAATGGGAAGTAAAGTAACAGTAACGCCTGAACAAGTAGAAGATATTATTTCAAATTCTAATATAACTGTAAATACGATTCTAGATAAATGTACTGTAGTAACAGCAGAGTTACCTAATGGCTTTATCATTGTTGAACATTCTGCATGTGTAGATCCTGCTAACTATAATGAGGCAATAGGTAAAGAAATCTGTTTGCAGCGAATTAAAAATAAAATTTGGGAATTAGAAGGATACAAACTACAAAGTAGGGCAGCAGGACTAAGTATAAATGTTTCAGTAACAGATACAGAGTTATTTAAAGATGCACTAGAAGTTTTAGAGGGATTAACAGTTGTTACTTCATATTTAATTTCTACAGCAGATAAACAGGTTGTAGATATTGTTCCTGAATTAGTTCCAAATGAAAAATTAAAGAAAATGTTGCAAGAAATCATTATTAAAT
>NZ_JAGXJV010000719.1:0-247 GCF_019091145.1 Lysinibacillus sp. GbtcB16 | reverse complement strand
AGGTCTAGGGCCGAACGCATTTCAGGACTTGATCCAAACGACGAGCAGCCATCTGGATATGATCAAGCTGGGTTTCGGGACTTCTCCGCTATACCCTCAGCCCGTGTTGAAAAGTAAAATCAATCTCGCCAAAGAAAACGGGATTTGCATCTATCCCGGAGGCACTTTTCTGGAAGTTGCCGTTACCCAGCATGCGGTTGAAGACTTCTTCGATACGATCACCGCACTCGGCTTCAATGGCGTTGAA
>NZ_JAGXJV010000718.1:0-247 GCF_019091145.1 Lysinibacillus sp. GbtcB16 | reverse complement strand
CGGCGGCAGCATGCCGATTCCTGCGCAATCTTCCATCGTGCTGTGGGTGATGAATGCGAAGAACAAAAGTCTGACCACTACCGACTTTAACACGAACTTCCAAACAAGCCTGCAGGAGAATGTGAACCTGTACCGTGTGGAAGGCGGCGGCGGGATGCACAACAGCAGTCCGAGGGACTTGGTCATTCAGGAGAAAACCGGCAGCGATATTTCCATCGCCAGTTACCAGAACGATAACCAGACAAAA
>NZ_JAGXJV010000717.1:0-247 GCF_019091145.1 Lysinibacillus sp. GbtcB16 | reverse complement strand
CTCTAAACTCTTCGGTGTTGAGCACATAACCGGCAGGAGCTTTACTCTCCTTCACAATATACTCGCCCTTTAACAGGCCGGTGAATTGGGCAATCCCGTTCTCATTCGTGGCCACCGTGTTAATCCGATCCACGGACTGGCCGGACTTCCGGAATAAGTCGAACTCAGCCCCGCTTAGCAGTAGCGTGTTGTTCGAGGCGTCAACCTTTTTCACGGTAAGCGAACCTCTTTCTCCACTGCCTGTTCC
>NZ_JAGXJV010000716.1:0-247 GCF_019091145.1 Lysinibacillus sp. GbtcB16 | reverse complement strand
ATCCCATTCACTGAATTTACGCACTTCAATTCCAAAATTTCAAGCTAAGTTAAACTCTGTCTAGCTGGACGTAGCTAGTGATACTCAGTTATCCCCTGTGATGTTTCCTTATATCTAGAATCTTCAATTATAATACTTTTAACATAATATTATTTCATCTTTCGTATTACTACGCCCCACTTCAAATTAGTTCATTTAAAAAGGCCCCATATATAATGAGGCCAAAAAATAAAAATTCACAATTTTA
>NZ_JAGXJV010000715.1:0-247 GCF_019091145.1 Lysinibacillus sp. GbtcB16 | reverse complement strand
GCAAATTTAATGAAGAAATCGTCAAGTTCGTCAAGCCATAAGCTAGACCCAAGCTATGACTCCTGAGGGTCGTGAATCCTTAAACGACAAACCCGCCGAATGCTCGGCGGGTTAAAGGGTTTACTGGCTTTTTCATAAAATCATACTGACAAATAAAGTTTTGATGTGGTCACGGGACTTATGAATTTATCTCAAACTAGCTTCCTCGTCGAGATCTTCTTGCGTTATCTTTCTATCCTTGTAATAA
>NZ_JAGXJV010000714.1:0-248 GCF_019091145.1 Lysinibacillus sp. GbtcB16 | reverse complement strand
TGTAAGACAGGAGCTAGCGGATGTCAAGCCCCAGGGAGACGTAGCGTTACGTGCTTATACAGAACGGTGGGGCGGATATATGCCTGTAAGCTTGCGGGCCACAAAGAAAGAGATACAAGAGGGCATAAATGCTCTTGACCAATAACTCTATGAGGATTTGGCGGAAGTGGCCAATAGTATTCGACTGTATCATGATCAACAGTCACGACATGACTATCGCATATATCTTGGAGACGGTTCTAGGCTAG
>NZ_JAGXJV010000713.1:0-248 GCF_019091145.1 Lysinibacillus sp. GbtcB16 | reverse complement strand
ATAAGGCGCTATTGCTTTTTGACAAAAAGATGACTTAGAGTCAAAAATTATTGACCGAAAGTCACCTTTTTGCTATAACTAAATTTGGAAATAGTGATTCGTTAGATAGAGGAGGCTAAATCATGGAGAGCGGGAGAAACCTGTCTAAACATTCAAGTTCATGGGCTAAACGGATTGTACGCACGTCGAAGAGCTTCGCTGCGCGGAAAGCCGGCGCTGCCCTGATTCTAACTACCCTGGCACTTGCC
>NZ_JAGXJV010000712.1:0-248 GCF_019091145.1 Lysinibacillus sp. GbtcB16 | reverse complement strand
ACATAAGGCGTTGTCAATAAATCCAATTCATGCGCTTTACGGATCATCTCAACCTCCAGATGATAGCCCATCCCCGTTTCCTCCAGGTTTTGCCTGAAAGTACCGTCTATTAAGCCTACGGTAGGAAAATTTTGCACACCTGAGAAACCCATTTCCTTGAGCTGCTTCAGATAGACATCCATTAAACGGAACGGATCTGTACCGCAAACCCCAGCCAATACCGGCGTATTCTTCACAATAGGCAGGAC
>NZ_JAGXJV010000711.1:0-248 GCF_019091145.1 Lysinibacillus sp. GbtcB16 | reverse complement strand
CCTGCCGAAGCCGGTAGACATCGCTTTATGGTCAGAGAATAAAGTGGCACGGGTGACAGAATGAAAAATTTACTAGATATTTACGCAAGAAAGAAAAAAGATATAGCAGCAATCGAAAAAGCGCTGGAAGAAAGCGTGTATACGGATCACGCGATGCTGAGAGAGACCTCGAATCATCTGCTGAAAGCAGGCGGTAAGCGGATACGGCCGGTATTCGTTTTACTTGCCGGAGAGTTCGGGAATTATCA
>NZ_JAGXJV010000710.1:0-248 GCF_019091145.1 Lysinibacillus sp. GbtcB16 | reverse complement strand
CGGCAATGATGGCGGAGATTCAACCCACATTAGACATGATGGCCAAGCAGAAGGAGATTCAAATCGTCTCGGCCTGTGAGGAAGGTGAGATCCCGATGGATCCCGATTTAATCAAGGTTCTCATCGTTAATCTTGTCGATAATGCGATCAAAGCTTCGGCAGAGCATACGGAGATTCATCTCCGGGCTTATTGGCGGGGGCCGCGCTATGTACTTCAAATTATCGATCAAGGCAGAGGGATTCCGAGC
>NZ_JAGXJV010000074.1:0-831 GCF_019091145.1 Lysinibacillus sp. GbtcB16 | reverse complement strand
GGGTCATATGAGAAGAGAAAAGTTTTATATTCATGTCTGCTTTGAAATCAATTAATGGACCGTCAGGAATATTACGAGTATAAATAGGACCATGCCACCCGGTACCTGGTCCATATAATTTAGTTGTGAAATAGGAATTATTAGCTACTGCCATTTCACCTGTAGCAAAGTAAGGGCCAATTTTCCCACTTTCTTTCTTCCAAGGCTCAAGTGAATTCATTTCATCGTAGATAACACGTTCTTCCATCTTTACTACTTTGTTTTGAATACCAGTTGGATAACCAAGGCGAAAATACTGATCTTTATTCCATACATCGATATAAGGCGTTGCTTGCAAAACATCAATTTCAATAACCGGTTCTGAGGTTGTAGTCCCATTATTAACGAATCGAGCCCCTAAGTTTGAATCTTTAATGCTCATTTCGTGTTCTTGTGGTAGCCCTAACTTATATGGCATACCGCAAACAAAAGTAATTGTCCCTTTACCTCTGAAAATTAATTCATCAAGTTCAGCCTCGCCATCAACAACCGCCATGTAAGTTCTGTCTTTCTCATCATCAAATATAAGTTCCTTAGCTTCACCTGTGACAAGCCACTTTGCTAAATCTTCTTTCACCTTCTGCATATTAGCCTGGTCAAGTGCTTTCAGTATTACTGGTACTTTTATTTCACGTTTACCTGTATTTGTTTGTAATAAGTGTCCTCCGGGCATCCCGTTTACGTCTAGAAAGTCACGTTTAATAGGAGCCCAGGCAGGACGATTAAATCCCATAAGGATAAATATGTAATCTTTACGTTCGCCATTAAATGTAAAGCTACCGGTTTGTTTTG
>NZ_JAGXJV010000709.1:0-248 GCF_019091145.1 Lysinibacillus sp. GbtcB16 | reverse complement strand
AGAGCAAGTAACCAATACAAACATAAGTACTAACCGGAAACAAATTCTTCCAGGAATATTGTATTAGTTGTGGAAATTATTGTTGACATGTCACCTAGCATATTCACTTTGGACTAACGTATACTGTTCATATACACACATACAGTGTAAAGACATTACTGGTGGGCCCTGTTGCTTCATTTTTCTCCAAAAATCGAATCACGTGGTCTTCCTAAGACTGAGTCTGGTTTCTCCCTCAATAACATAGC
>NZ_JAGXJV010000708.1:0-248 GCF_019091145.1 Lysinibacillus sp. GbtcB16 | reverse complement strand
ATCGTATATTCAGTAGATTCCAACAGCTCGACGCTTCTTTTAATACGGTACTTGACCAAGTAGTCGTAAGGAGTCATATGTATGCTTTTTTTAAAGCTGCGGGTGCACTCCGATACACTTAAATGCGCCGCTTCAGCAATTTCCTTCAATGTTATATTGTTTGTATAATTTTGATGGATAAAGCTAAGCATTAATTGCAGTCTTTCTTGCTGGAGTCTGATATGTTTAGAGGACTCCTCCGAAGAAAG
>NZ_JAGXJV010000707.1:0-248 GCF_019091145.1 Lysinibacillus sp. GbtcB16 | reverse complement strand
TGGCGGTCCCGACCGGGATCGAACCGGCGATCTCCTGCGTGACAGGCAGGCATGTTAACCGCTACACCACGGGACCAAAATGGTGGAGGATGACGGGCTCGAACCGCCGACCCCCTGCTTGTAAGGCAGGTGCTCTCCCAACTGAGCTAATCCTCCATAAAAAATAAGCGAAGCGACGTCCTACTCTCACAGGGGGAAGCCCCCAACTACCATCGGCGCTAAAGAGCTTAACTTCCGTGTTCGGTATG
>NZ_JAGXJV010000706.1:0-249 GCF_019091145.1 Lysinibacillus sp. GbtcB16 | reverse complement strand
CTGCTGAAGTAGACCAATCCTACCATGCCGGAGTTACCTGGAATATAACACTGAGTATTATCGCCATCGTGCTGGGCCTGGCCATTTCGTTCCTGATTGCGCGCCATGTATCCGGACCAATTATCTCCATGAGCTCCGCGGCTAAACGCATTTCGGAAGGCGACCTGTCTGTTCGTTACACGCCGGTTAATCGGCAGGACGAAATCGGTGATCTCAGTGCTTCCTTCACACAAATGACAGATCACATGA
>NZ_JAGXJV010000705.1:0-249 GCF_019091145.1 Lysinibacillus sp. GbtcB16 | reverse complement strand
TAAGTGCAAGCCGATGTATTCTATAGAGGGTCGACTTTTGAATCACTAGATAAATAGAGAATTTCATGCTAATATATACAGCTGGGGTAGAGTCTCAAGTCAGTAGTGCTAGTCTAGTCAAGTTGCATCAACCCCGGTGCACCTTCTCACAAGTCAGAATGATACTCCAACATACAATAAAGAGACGGATCAAAAGCTGTGTGAGGAAGCTCTGTTAGCCCAGTGAGTTTACAGAAAAGAAGCAGGGCG
>NZ_JAGXJV010000704.1:0-249 GCF_019091145.1 Lysinibacillus sp. GbtcB16 | reverse complement strand
GCTTGGAGCCCCGGATAATCATGTCTCGGAAATCGATTATTCTCCGTCAGTGTATAAGCAGGATTCCAAGACGGGCCAAATCTACCTGGATGTAGCGGCTAATATTATCGCTAAACTAGAGAAATAAAAATGAAGGGCTGCGGAGTTTATCTCCGTCAGCCCTTTTTGCTTTCTATTGGGAATCGGATGAACCCGATTCTTTTTTCTTCTTCTCTGAATCTTCGGAATCACTTTTCTCTTCCTTCTGCT
>NZ_JAGXJV010000703.1:0-249 GCF_019091145.1 Lysinibacillus sp. GbtcB16 | reverse complement strand
CTTGCTGTGCACGTAAGGGCACCAGTGGTCCGACAGCTCTAGCGTCTCATGAATATGTACGCCATAAATATAGCCTTTCACTTCCAGCAGCTCCTTCAAATTCTCGTATAACCCCATCCGATCCATCATCATCGCGTGGCCGATATCATACCAGAGACGCACAGGGCTGCCCTGCAAATTATCACAAATGGTTTTAGCCTCCATTAATGTCGGCATTTGGTACGATCTGGAGCGCGTTTCGATGCCGAT
>NZ_JAGXJV010000702.1:0-249 GCF_019091145.1 Lysinibacillus sp. GbtcB16 | reverse complement strand
CAATCGGCAGGTCCTTTTGCCTACGATAACGATCCGCCTACGCTATCCATAACGCCTTTATCGGGCGCTGCCAAGACAAGCCACACATTATCGTATTTGGTGCTCGATAACTTCTCGACGGCCAAGCTGAACTACGAATGGTTTAAGGACGGCGTCTCTTATTCCACAGGCACCACAGCGGCTGGCTCCGGAACGCTTCAAGTGCCCAATAGTGTGGAAGGCAGCTATAAGCTGAAGGCAACCGTAACA
>NZ_JAGXJV010000701.1:0-249 GCF_019091145.1 Lysinibacillus sp. GbtcB16 | reverse complement strand
ATACGGTACTTGGCCCCTTAAGTTTCATTTTGCTACTACCACCAATATTTTATTTTGCATTAGTATCGTCAGCAACAATTGGAAATATTCCTCATAAATGCACCAAAACAAAGCACAAAAAAAGCGATCAAGCGACTTCCTTTGCCTGTTAACATAACGTGGCTGCCGATCCATGCTAGCAGCCGTGTTCATACCTCGCAAATTTCAGCAAACTATAGTGCGATCGTCAATGCCCATAAATGTGAACCC
>NZ_JAGXJV010000700.1:0-249 GCF_019091145.1 Lysinibacillus sp. GbtcB16 | reverse complement strand
CGACGTGACGACCTACCAATTCGGGAATAAAGGGTCAGGCGGCTACACGATCGCAGATTTATACGATCTTTCCCAAACCGTCGATCAAGCGCTTCAGGTCTATGACAGCGCCGTCGTAACGACCGGAACGGATACGATGGAAGAGATCGCGTACTTCCTGGATCTGACGGTTCGCAGTGAGAAACCGGTGGTCGTTACAGGTGCCATGCGGCCATGGGACGTCATCGGCACCGATGACGTCCCATGGCC
>NZ_JAGXJV010000073.1:0-843 GCF_019091145.1 Lysinibacillus sp. GbtcB16 | reverse complement strand
CAAACTCCTATATCGATAAAGTTGCAATGGATGGACTACGTAAGTCGCTTAATGATGAATTTAACTATATTTATATAATAAACTTACGGGGTGGAGTGCGTGGTAAAACTGGGACCCTAGCTAAAGAAGAGGGAGGAAATGTTTTTGATATAATGACTGGGGTTGCAATAATACTTTTGATAAAAGATGGTTCAAATAATCATAATATTTATTATCATGATATTGGGAAAAACCTTAACAGAAAACAAAAAATTGATATTATTCAGAAATGGGAAGGTATTATGTCAGTTACGTTTGAACAAATATTACCGGATTCTCATAATGATTGGATTCATCAACGAAATTCTAATTTTGATAAATTTAGGTCACTTTATGAAAAAAATGCAGGAATTTATGATTTTCGTCAAATGGGAATAACTTCCAAGCGTGATAAGTGGGAATATGGTTTGACAAAATAAAATCACATAAAAAATATCCAGACACCTAACAAAGAATATAAAAAAGTCAGAAATAAATTGAAAAATAATTATGTAAATGAGGAAAATATAGTTATAGATGAAACAAAGATACAATGGAGTAGAGAACTTAAACGTAAACTGAAAAATGACATATGCATTGAGTTTGATGAATCAAAAGTAGTGGAGGCCTTATATAGGCCCTTTACTAAAAAACATATTTATTATGATAAAAATCTTATTTCTTATCCTGGCAAGTTTAGTAATCAACAAAAAATAGATAATATGTATATAATGACTCCAGGTTCAGGAAATCGTCGAGAATTTAGTGTGTTAGTTACTGATTTAATACCTGATGGAAATATATTTGATGCGGGGGCACAGACCT
>NZ_JAGXJV010000699.1:0-249 GCF_019091145.1 Lysinibacillus sp. GbtcB16 | reverse complement strand
CCTCCACTGCCTGAAGTAACGGTGTTGGTGATGGGGCCATTGTTCAGAACGGGGCTGCTCGCCTTAGTCTTATACACAATTTTATAAGCCGATGAAACATCTTTAAGGAACTGGAGCTTGAAGCCATTCTTGCCCGCGGCAGTTTGAGAAGTTACCGTATAAGCTGTGTCGGACAAAGGACTGCCCAACTCCTCATCGCCTGAAGCAGCAAATGTAACAGGATAAACTCGCAAGGAGTCTGTCACAAAC
>NZ_JAGXJV010000698.1:0-249 GCF_019091145.1 Lysinibacillus sp. GbtcB16 | reverse complement strand
ACCGTTATCGTTATCTATCCTCTTTTGTTTGTACTAAGCGCTTCTATCAGCGAACCTTCCGTGGTAGCTAGAGGCCAGCTTTGGCTGCTGCCCAAGGGTATCAACTTCGTCGGTTACGAGCGTGTCTTTCAAAATATGGAGATATTGAGCGGGTATATGAATACGATTGTCTACACGCTGCTAGGTACAGCGATTAACCTCGTGCTGACGATATGCGCAGCGTATCCTCTGTCGAGAACAGACTTTCGC
>NZ_JAGXJV010000697.1:0-249 GCF_019091145.1 Lysinibacillus sp. GbtcB16 | reverse complement strand
ATGAACCGACGCGTAGTTTACACGGGAGCCCGGCTTCGCGAATACTTCAACAACGCCGTTCTGAACGAGTTCAGCACCCGATACGGAGGATACGAAATTGTCTACATAGGAAACGGAGCTGAACGGCTCAGCAACGATGAGCACGTGAGGAGCGAACGTTGCTTCGGCATCATCCGTCAAGAACAAGGCTTGAAGCGGAACCTCGACGCGAACATCCTTCGGCACGTAGATGAACACACCGCCGTTCCA
>NZ_JAGXJV010000696.1:0-249 GCF_019091145.1 Lysinibacillus sp. GbtcB16 | reverse complement strand
AGTACCTTCAAAAATCCCATACTTTACTCCAAATAACTTTCTATTTATCAATAGGCGTACTGGGTTTTATTATTAGTCATTACACCCATTTACCATGGGGACTAGATATTGCATTGGTTGTACAACTATTCTTATTTATAGGTAATAAACTTAAATACTATGGATTATTCACACGCTTTAAATTAAGCAAATCATTTTTAATCCCAACTCTGTTTATATTTCTAATTATGAATCCTATTAATAGCTTTA
>NZ_JAGXJV010000695.1:0-249 GCF_019091145.1 Lysinibacillus sp. GbtcB16 | reverse complement strand
ACGAATTGTTCTTGGAAGCATGTCAATTTGTTGTAGGACAAGGGGGAGCGTCCACATCTTCTGTACAGCGAAAATTCCGCAACGGTTATAATCGCGCAGCACGTCTCATTGAAGAGATGCAATCGCAAGGAATTATTTCTGAAGCAAGAGGAACGAAGCCAAGAGATGTCCTTATTTCTGAGGATGAATTCGCTGCTATGCAGGAAACAAATGTATAGTAAACGGTTATGCTGTATAATAAGAGAAAAA
>NZ_JAGXJV010000694.1:0-249 GCF_019091145.1 Lysinibacillus sp. GbtcB16 | reverse complement strand
ACTACATATACGAATGAGATTTCAAGTTATCTTCTGTGTTCGATTTTCAACGTACGAAAGAATTTTTCAGAACCAACGTAATTTTACTACTGACCCTTTTCCTAATAGTTCTAATAGGTTGGTCTTTGCCTATTGAAGAAAGACCATTAGTAGACGTCGGTGACCTCAACAGAGGAGGAATCAAAAGTAGATATATGTCACAATGACCGAACCACTACAAATTCTGGTGTGTTCTTTCCTTATTGCTTA
>NZ_JAGXJV010000693.1:0-249 GCF_019091145.1 Lysinibacillus sp. GbtcB16 | reverse complement strand
TAATGTAATATCTGTCAAAGCCTTCGTACCATCTGCATAGACATACGACAAGTTGTTAAGTTTAAAATAAAATGCTGTCATGAGAAGTACCCACCATATATGATGAGGAATAAAAAAATAGCCGACATGCCAAGCCAGTTTTTTTTGCTATAGGCGCCCGTTTCATGCCAATAAACAGTTTCACCTCCACGGGCCTGCATGGCATGATTAAGCTCTCGACTGCGCTGAAACATTTCAATAAACAACGCG
>NZ_JAGXJV010000692.1:0-250 GCF_019091145.1 Lysinibacillus sp. GbtcB16 | reverse complement strand
GGTCATTGCCATTATGTCTTGTTGGCGAAATATCGGATATTTTATGCTGATTTATTTATCGGGACTGCAGAACATTCCAACAGATTTATATGAAGTAGCTGATGTCGAAGGTGCCTCCAAATTTGTAAAATTCCGATACGTGACTTGGCCATTGCTGGGCCGTATCTCTCTGGTTGTCGTGATTTTGCTATTAATCAGCTCGCTTAACGTGTTTCAAGAGGTGTATATCATGACTGGCGGAGGTCCAGCA
>NZ_JAGXJV010000691.1:0-250 GCF_019091145.1 Lysinibacillus sp. GbtcB16 | reverse complement strand
ATCCGTAATGTGCCATTATCAACAGCCTCTAAAATAGAAAGAAGTGCAGTAAGAATATCTTATCCTTCCTTCTCCGTCAACAAATCGCATTGTTCTAACATATCGACATGGGCAATACTGCCTTATATATCTTCCGTGTAAAGTGTATGATCCACCTTTAATGAACTATTGAAATCTTTCATTAATTCCTTTTCTTCCTTTCTAAAACGACCGCTCCAAAGCTTCGTTATTCATTCTCCTTCAACCAATC
>NZ_JAGXJV010000690.1:0-250 GCF_019091145.1 Lysinibacillus sp. GbtcB16 | reverse complement strand
GTGGGCCTATCCAACTTCTTGTCCTACGCACTATGATTGGAAAAAGAAGTGCTAAATGGGGCGGAGAGAGAAATCCAGCCCTCAAAAACGATCTTGCATATTCCCCCAGAGATCCTAGTAGAAATACAATCCTATCAAGAAGGGGCTTTGTGTCCGGCTTAGACAGCTTAAGCCTATTTTGGGGTCTAGGGCGGTATACAACTTAGTCTAGTTAAAGAAAGTTTCCAATTTGATTCTATTAAATGACATT
>NZ_JAGXJV010000072.1:0-861 GCF_019091145.1 Lysinibacillus sp. GbtcB16 | reverse complement strand
ATGTTCTTAAGTCCTCTACTGTTTCCCCCTCCAAATGAGATGGTGAAGGATAGCTTTCCCAAAAGGCTAAAGCTGTTTTCCCATCTACTTCTGAAAAGAACTCCTTG
Organism: Lysinibacillus sp. GbtcB16; assembly: GCF_019091145.1. Classification (NCBI taxonomy): domain Bacteria; kingdom Bacillati; phylum Bacillota; class Bacilli; order Caryophanales; family Bacillaceae; genus Lysinibacillus; species Lysinibacillus sp. GbtcB16. The sequence goes on along the minus strand of NZ_JAGXJV010000072.1, from coordinate 754 downwards.
TAACTTGGATAATAATAGTTTAATTGCATATGCAATTGGTTCTTCAAAGCTGTTTGTGCTTTTACTAAGGCGTTTCTTCTGCCTACAAGTTGAGCGATTATCCAATGAATATCCGATGGTGTAGCGTCAGGTAAATATGGTAACTTACGAATTAAAACATCTGCGACACATTGAGCATCCCAACTATCATTCTTTTGTGTCATCGCATAGCTGTTTCGTTCTGAATTGGATAAAGAGGAATTGACAAACTTAACGATATAGCCCTGATCTATTATGAATATCGCTAAATCTCTTCCGTAACCGCCCACATCTTCTAATCCAAATACAGGGGTCAAACCTTCTGTAAGAAACCTGTTCACATATTCTAGTAAACTTGGAAAAATGGATGGTTTATTTTGAAAGGTCATTTCTCCTAGCTTTTCAAACCAACAATCCACTATTACCGCTGTATGTTGGAACTTGTGTATATCTAGCCCTATATAAATATGCTTATCTCGTTTCATCAGAAAACCTCACCCCTATATTAGATTGAACGGAAAAAGCAAGACAGAGAATGTCGGCAACCTTAGGTCGAGCGTTAGTCTCTTTAGACTCGCAAGGGTACGAAAGCCTATCCATCCTCTATCTGTTAACCGTTATAAAATGGCTTGATGTTTGCCATTTGCTGTTATGTCTCCATAGCGGTATAACCCACTATAAAAGGCTTTTCTATCTAAAATCCGTTTGATCTGGACTTTCGTAAATAACTTTCCTT
>NZ_JAGXJV010000689.1:0-250 GCF_019091145.1 Lysinibacillus sp. GbtcB16 | reverse complement strand
AAAAAGCAAGGGCAGCACATAAGCGACAGGCTCCCCGTCGATCAGCAATAACACTCTTCCTTGCAGCATGGACATGACAGCTTGGATGGGAATTTCCGTTTTATAGAAGGGGGACAATAACTCAAACCGATTGCAGCCGAATATGCTCATCAGGTCTTGACCGCACTGCAGATCTCTGCCGGAGCCGTTTCGCAAGCAAGTTCGAACTTGCTGCAGAAGCTCCTGGTCCACTTGCTCTGAATGATAGACC
>NZ_JAGXJV010000688.1:0-250 GCF_019091145.1 Lysinibacillus sp. GbtcB16 | reverse complement strand
ACTTCCTTTCAAATAAGCATGAGAGCTTGCCGTCCCGTAACGCGAAAGGTTAGCTTTGCTTCGGAAGGCTTAGCGGCTTGTGAAGTGATAAAGACCAAAATCCACAACATCGCGACACCGAATAGTGCTTGGCTACCGACGACGTCACCAACATGAAAGCCGGATGCATAAGCTTTCTTAACGACGGTAGATAATAAACCGTAACTACATGCGCCAGCCAAAACATACAAGCTATATTTCATGATGCTGC
>NZ_JAGXJV010000687.1:0-250 GCF_019091145.1 Lysinibacillus sp. GbtcB16 | reverse complement strand
CGTTACAACCTTGAGCGGATTGTCGATCCCGTTCGCCTTAGCAATCTCCCGCCACAGGCTGGGATCTTCGTACTCATGGGCGGCAATCATCCACAGCTGCTCCCCTTGCTTCAGCATCTTCTGCTTCGTTCTGTCCGCCGAGTGGCGGGGAATCGTCTGCAGCTGCTCCTTCTTGCTGTGCCACGAGCGAAAGGTCACCTTCAGCTTGGCGCGTACCGGTACACCGGTATCCAGAAACATGGTAAACTGC
>NZ_JAGXJV010000686.1:0-250 GCF_019091145.1 Lysinibacillus sp. GbtcB16 | reverse complement strand
AACGAAGGGTCCTTGACCCGCTGCCGGATTAGTGAAACATTGGTCGAAATGTTCTCGACAAAGCCTTCCCGCGAGCCCCGGACCAACGATTCTGACGAAGGTTCTGTAATGCTCCTTCCTTCCACATGGCTGGTCTTGAGTACCATGCAGCCGGTAATGCCGTCAATGAGCAGCACGGTATTACCTAATAAAATATCTCGAATGCAGGTATCGAGCGAATCCGTTTCCTGCATTTCAGCCACAGTGATCG
>NZ_JAGXJV010000685.1:0-250 GCF_019091145.1 Lysinibacillus sp. GbtcB16 | reverse complement strand
ATACGATACCTCTTTTTGAATCTGCTGATGACCTGAAAAAGCTAATAAACAAAATTAAATCAGACTCTACACCTCCTGATGAGCCCAAAGATCCAGATACATCTAATGTGTTTTTATTGTACAAAGAATTTGCTACCCCCAGCCAGATTCAAGTATTAAGGGATAGATATCAAAAAGGTATTAGTTGGGGAGAAGCAAAGCAAGAACTGTTCCGGGTCATGAAGAAGGTGAACTTATATCTGCCTCAAAG
>NZ_JAGXJV010000684.1:0-250 GCF_019091145.1 Lysinibacillus sp. GbtcB16 | reverse complement strand
CTCTCTGCTCACTGACAAGATATAGTATGTCCGAATTGTCGAACCTTAAACATGGTTGGCGAAAAAAGATTAATGACCGTGGCCTGCGCCTTCACCGTGGCCGTTATTGCGGGAATGGTTGCGGTTTTTCACCTTTTTCGATCCCGATAGAGGCTCATGCTGTTGCTTGCCTCGACTGCCGCCCGCGCCCGGTTGATTCTGAGACGTATCGGTTACTCCGTAAGCATCTGGTTTCATTGTCATCGTCCCC
>NZ_JAGXJV010000683.1:0-250 GCF_019091145.1 Lysinibacillus sp. GbtcB16 | reverse complement strand
GTCAGTCAGATGGATAATTTTTAGAGAAAAATATTAAGAAATATATTATTACATTAATAGTTGATTTTGTGGTTTGCTTTGAGGCCACTAATCAAGTTTTATGATTGCGAAAGTTTATCTCGGGACTTGATGTGATAAGACTCAATTATCAAGTCATTGAAGATATTTTATGATATATCATAATAATTTTATTCTCTAAGAATAGAAAGTACTATATTAGTTTTATATATTATAATATAAGTACTTGATA
>NZ_JAGXJV010000682.1:0-250 GCF_019091145.1 Lysinibacillus sp. GbtcB16 | reverse complement strand
AAAATCATATGGCTCTCTCTCGACAACCCATGGAACGATATCTTCGCCAGTCGATTTCCAATCTTCGTAAAAGGCTATGTATTCATCCTTATAATTGGCTGATGGTCGGACTAACCTAACGGGCAACGGCATCTCCGGACCTCCTTCATGTAAATTTTATCCATAATACCATTAGGGCTATGAACTTACAATTAGAAGGCAGTATCTCTGTTCGGTCGGTGTGAGGAACTTTCCAGCAGTGGCCCTATTC
>NZ_JAGXJV010000681.1:0-250 GCF_019091145.1 Lysinibacillus sp. GbtcB16 | reverse complement strand
AGAAGGGGTTGAATACTCCAAATCAGTTGCTACAATTACTTGTCTGTCGATCCCTAAGTGGTTCTTTTCTGCATAGTAATAAGCTAATCCATGAAAAAATAATAAAATAATAATTTTAAATAGGTATTATCTTCTCTTCACCATGATTTGGTTCCAATCGGAATCAAACTGACATAGTGATTCATCGATTACAAATCAAATCATCAAAATCGAACGGTTCGATTATGGATCATAGTTTTTGAAACTAAAA
>NZ_JAGXJV010000680.1:0-250 GCF_019091145.1 Lysinibacillus sp. GbtcB16 | reverse complement strand
GAGTGGGCAAGAAGTGCAGCGGCTTTATCATACAAGTATGCACTGCTTGGCGGTCTACAGAGTAATCAATTCAAGCCCAGCGCACAAACAACAAGGGCTGAAGCAGTGGCAGCTATTGTACGCATGCTCGTAATACAAGCTAAGAACTGAATTTGGAGGGAAAGCAATTGCATTCACGTACTACAAGCCCTGCTCCTAAACGGCAAGTCCAGGGTGTTCATGCGGGCAGCGCACAACTTCAAGCGAAAGC
>NZ_JAGXJV010000071.1:0-886 GCF_019091145.1 Lysinibacillus sp. GbtcB16 | reverse complement strand
CAATGTACTCATGATACTCAACTGTATGAATGAGTACATGTAATGGAATAGGAATAACATTAATCATTTACCTCCACCCCCGCATAAAGTAATCCTGTTGGACGTAGAAAAGCAATTGTCCCTTGTGCTATTCGAGCGTCATGGCCCGCTCCTTCAGACTTACCACCTCGTAATAAACCATAACGGAATTTACCAACCTGCATAACCGGCGTATCAATCATGGTATTTGTAGATGTTTCGCCATATAAGGCGATATATTCAGTTTGAGCAGCAGTAGCTTTCATTACCTGATTTTTAATAAATGGCGCCAATTTATCGAAATCAACGCCACTCAATTTATAATTAATAATCTGATCCACTACATCTGAAGCTCTTGCAATCATACGACTCAACATATCAGAATCTTCTACAGGCATTCCCTTGTATATGTTCGTATAGTATTCAGCATCTATATATGACATGAAATCACCTATTTTTCTGTTTTATCAGCTGCAGTATCTTTCTTTAACTTTGCAATTTCAGCCTTTAATTTCTTATTTTCAACTAATAAGTCATTACGTTCTGCTGTAATTGCATCTTTTTCTTCAATAACAGTATTTAATTCAGAAAGTGTTACTTCACGGCCACCTGTAGCACGAGTCACAACTACATAAGCAGCTCCTTCCGCATTAAGTTCTACTTGGTCATATCCTTCTACAAGATATGCACCTAAGCTTTGTTCTTCAACTGTTAGTACACGATTCTCTTTTTTTACGACTACGGCCATAATAATTCCCCTCCTATGCTTTTGGCGCTGTTACGAATGCAATACCGTCTGTTTTAGTATCAAACATAAATACGCCATCGTATGAGCGCTCAAAGTAAAAGTATTTTCCTGCAGTTTTTG
>NZ_JAGXJV010000679.1:0-250 GCF_019091145.1 Lysinibacillus sp. GbtcB16 | reverse complement strand
AGATCAAAGAAAAGCGAGAAAAGTTACTTTCCGGCGGCTTCTACTATTTTATGTCGGAAACTAGCAATTTTTGATAGAAAATTTAGAATATTCGTGCTATAATCATTTAGCAGGAAAAATTAGGAAGTTTTCCTGTCGCTAACGGGCTTTTGGGTCCGTTAAACAAAAAAGGGGAGTGATCGGTTATGTCAACGAACGAACAACTCAAAGCGAAGATTATTCAAAAAGCATGGGAAGACGAAGCTTTCAA
>NZ_JAGXJV010000678.1:0-250 GCF_019091145.1 Lysinibacillus sp. GbtcB16 | reverse complement strand
AGGCCGGCTGTAAGGCCTGGTCGCGGATCTCTTCGCCGCAGGAGTCGCGGCGCAAAGAGAAGGTCTGCCCCCTGTGCGGCGGGGCGATGGTTAAGGGCAGCAGGCTCGTGCCGCTCGCCCGCTAGGCTGCGTGCATGTTTTCCCGCCCGCTGGGCAAGATACACCCGTATCTGACCAGTTGGAGGGATAAACGTGATCAAACGATTCAATCGCTTAGCAATCGAACTGCCACAGCCGACGATCGCCGACC
>NZ_JAGXJV010000677.1:0-250 GCF_019091145.1 Lysinibacillus sp. GbtcB16 | reverse complement strand
AATCTCCTTCTGTGATAGCCTCAACTATCTGTTAGAGGAAGAGGATATTACGGACGCTTTCCGTCAAACGTTTGAAGGCTTGAAGCCGGGCGGTTTGTTTCTTTTTGACGTCCATACGCCTCAGCAATTGTTCGCCTATGCGGAAGCACAGCCGTTTTTCTTGAATGAAGATGACGTAGCTTATATCTGGACAAGCGAACTTGACGAGGAAAGAGTTCAAATCCAACATGAGCTGACCATCTTTGTAAAA
>NZ_JAGXJV010000676.1:0-250 GCF_019091145.1 Lysinibacillus sp. GbtcB16 | reverse complement strand
CTTCTCTATGTTTAGCGTCAATTTCTCGACCTGGGATTTGACGGTCTCTCCGCTCCTGGTGCGAACTTGCACGTTGTCGCCGTCACGGCTGATGATTTCTCCGACTTCTTTGGCAGGGAATTTGGGGTCATCCTTCGTTAGAACGAGAACGGTATCCCCGACTTTCGCAAAGCTCGTATCCGCGTTCTTCAGTGCGTAGCGATCCAAAAATATTTTCTCGCTTAAACCTTCCAGCTTCTTACCTGATTGC
>NZ_JAGXJV010000675.1:0-250 GCF_019091145.1 Lysinibacillus sp. GbtcB16 | reverse complement strand
CTTCCTATTTCAGTGAAGACAAGCATTTGGTCTAGAAAATGGTGCCGGAAAGAACCAACAGGTGATTGAACTCCTATTATTGATTTCCAGTACAATAGGAGCTTTATTTAACTCAGGGTAATCCTAGACTAAGAACTCAAAAAGGGGAAAAGACAACTCTTGACATACCATCACACATAAAGGAGGCTATAAGCTGAGAAGCCCAATTGAACCACAGGCCTCCACTTATAATCTCCTTTTTGTGGAACAA
>NZ_JAGXJV010000674.1:0-251 GCF_019091145.1 Lysinibacillus sp. GbtcB16 | reverse complement strand
GTTAGTGAAGCAGCTTGAGAAGGCAGGCCTGAAATACGAAGATATTCAAGTGGCTTTCCTGCCGCCGGCGGATGCCCGTGCTGCTTTTGAGAAGGGCAGTGTGGACGCTTGGGTCATCTGGGATCCTTTCTTCGCGGCTGCCGAAACCACGGCGAAAGCGAAAATTTTGGCAGACGGCAAGGATACTGTGGCAAACCATGAATTCTATCTGGCCACTCGTTCCTACGCAGAAAGCAATCCGGATACCGTGA
>NZ_JAGXJV010000673.1:0-251 GCF_019091145.1 Lysinibacillus sp. GbtcB16 | reverse complement strand
GGCGTCTGCAATTTTGTGGACCAACGTCACATAGGCTGAGAGTTGCGTGCAAGTCCGGCACACGAAAATTCAAGCAAAAAGACGGTCTTAACGACGGTCCACATCTCCAGCGGACAAATCAAACGGTCCAGAATCCAAGATCTTAATCGAAGGAAGGAGGCGAACAAGTCTCCGCAAGCTAAGCCGCGACTCCCAATGCTGCCCCGATTCATCCACCGAACGTAACGGATCACGCCTTCCCCAATTCCCCC
>NZ_JAGXJV010000672.1:0-251 GCF_019091145.1 Lysinibacillus sp. GbtcB16 | reverse complement strand
GATATTCATCTGTCCAAAGATGGAGAAATAATCGTCATACATGACGACACGCTGAATCGGTCGACCGATCGGCAGGGCCGGGTGAATGATTTGACGCTGGCCGAGATTAAGCAGGCTGACGCCGGCAGTTGGTTTCACGAGTCCTTTACGGGTGAACATGTGCCGACGCTGGAGGAAGTGTTCGACCTTGTGCCCAGCCATAACATGATTAATGTCGAAATCAAGCATTCCTACGGGCGCCATACCGAGCC
>NZ_JAGXJV010000671.1:0-251 GCF_019091145.1 Lysinibacillus sp. GbtcB16 | reverse complement strand
AGGATGCAGATGTAGTTTTATTAAACACTTGTGCAATTCGTGAAAATGCTGAAAATAAGGTGTTTGGTGAGCTAGGCCATTTAAAGTCACTCAAACGAAGAAATCCAGACCTTTTAATTGGTGTATGTGGTTGTATGTCTCAAGAGGAATCTGTTGTAAATAAAATTATGCAAAGAAATCAGCATGTAGATATGGTATTTGGAACGCATAATATTCATAGACTACCGTACATTCTAAAAGATGCGATGTTC
>NZ_JAGXJV010000670.1:0-251 GCF_019091145.1 Lysinibacillus sp. GbtcB16 | reverse complement strand
CCCTTTTTGTTAGGTCTTACTCCCCTAATAATAAGAGTGGAGCTAGTGCTTTTGAGGATGAACTACTTACCTAGCGAATAAACAACCAATGGTAGACTATAAACCAGGAATTCAGACTGAAACGACTCCCCGTGAGGCTGTAAAGGTGTCTTACCCTCTAATACTTCTGAAATAACAAACAAAGCCTTCTCTCCTGGGCGCTCTTCCTGGTTCACTCTCCCGCTGCTGACTCTTATTCTTTAGCCGGTGTC
>NZ_JAGXJV010000070.1:0-913 GCF_019091145.1 Lysinibacillus sp. GbtcB16 | reverse complement strand
TAAGATATCCAATTCTACTATACTTTGTAATGCGCTAAACAACCTTTAAGCATCTACTTGTTTCCAATTCTTCGTATCATCACGTCCGTGCAATACCCAATCTCGGTTTATCATTGGTAAACGAATTGGATTATTATCGAAATCACCAAATGCAAATGCTTCACTTAAAAACTCTGCCACAGAAACATAAAAAATGATATATACGCTATTGCTGTCAATATCTTGTTGTACCTTCTTGTATTTAGTCCTTAAAGAAGTTCTTTTATTATGATTTAAGTATTTTTGATATCTCGGTGAAATAAGAATATTAGAAATATTTTCAATGATAATGAATAGATTAGGAATTACGATTAAGTAATTACCTTTTTCGTAATTTTCAAAGCATTGTTCAAGAAGTTCTTTCCAGCCGTTAATTAATTCATGTTCAAGTATATTTGTTTTTATAAATTGAAATTCTTTTTCTTTTGAATAAAAGGTCTGAAATGAGGAGTCTATTACCGCCTTGTCCTCAATTTGTGATAGCTCAAATATTTCTTCAATATCCATATTCATTGGAATAGTCCAGCCTTTTCGAGCTAATGATTCTGCTGCTTCTTTCCATTCTTTTTCGAGACCTTGCAAATCTATATTTTGTAAAGGTTTTAATGCTTCTTTTAATAATTGAGAGTACTGTTTGCCAAGATCGCTAAATAATTTAATTAGATCAGCAAATATATCAGATTTAAGAAGTTTCATGTTTTCTTCTTTGTATTTTTCTGCGATCCACTTTTTCTTCTCTTCTATATTCACGATATTACCCCTTTGTATAAAATATAGTTTTTATTTAATGGTCGTCACGCCTGTAACGAGGTTTGAGCACGCATTGAAGAGCGCCTTCAATTGCGATTCTTCTATGATAGCCTACGCATTCAGT
>NZ_JAGXJV010000007.1:0-134699 GCF_019091145.1 Lysinibacillus sp. GbtcB16 | reverse complement strand
AACACGGAAGTTAAGCTCTTTAGCGCCGATGGTAGTTGGGGGCTTCCCCCTGTGAGAGTAGGACGTCGCTAGGCACTTATGAAGTCATGGATATCTTCCATGGCTTTTTTATTTTATCAACTAAAAAAATCGTGGTACACTACATATTAAATTTATACAGATGAAAAGGTAACTAACATAGATAGCATTTCCTACTTATACTTGAACAGAATAACGGAGGAATGAAAATGAGGTATACTATTTTTTCGTCTCTTTCGATTTTTTGCCTACTACTCACACTCTTACTGTTTGGTTATGATTCTACGAAACGGTATGGGAGTTTTTTTAAATTCCTTTATGATATCAGTGTATTAATGCCATTTATATTAGGTGGAATAGGTATTGTTAGTGCCCTTTTAGGTATTAAAGGAGAGTATCGTTTCATTCTTGTTGTCCTACATTCATTTTTATTGCTACTATTTCTAGGCATCTATATTAAAGCTTTGTATGGATTTAGCTGAACGGTAATCTAAACTGCGGTATCCATCCGCAGTTTTTTTATATTTACTAAACAATTAATTAGTTCTTGCTCACTTCCTAAGGCATCTCAAGGTATAATGAAGGAACAAGTGCTAGGAAATAAATTAATGTATTGAAAGGGAGAAACAGTTGGGAAAGAAGCAAATTTGGTATGAAGTACAAGAAAACGAGTCCATTGAAGAATGTTTAGAAAGAATGCGACACGATGGGTACATGGCTATTGGTCGAAAAGAAGAGCCCCTTTTTCACTTAGTCGATGGTGAACCCACGTTATTACGTCAAAAAATTCAATTTAAAGCTATACCTACTCAAGATATGGAATGATTTTGACTAAAATCCGAACATTTTTTTTGAGCTTATAAAAAATGTTCGCATTTTTGCATTGACGATAATACAATCCCTTGTTAAAATGTGATAAGGAAAAACAAATAAATCCCACATATATGCTAGAGGATTGGCTCTAGTGTCTCTACCCGGCACCGTAAATGCTGGACTATGCGGGAAAGCACTTTTGGCTTTTATGAGAAGATTAATGTACGGTTTGTACATTGACAAATTCTTGCCCTAATAAGTCCTCAAGTAAGCTGCTTTCACGCGTAAAGGTAGAGAGTAGTTTATTTGAGGATTTTCTTTGTAAAAAGGTAAAAATTGCAGGGCTATTCATATAGAGGCTTGCACAATAATTGATCATTTTTCTATCGTTTAAAAGGAGCGACAATTTATGAATCCGAAAATCGGTGTCATTATGGGTAGTTCAAGTGACTGGGAAACAATGAAACATACATGTGATATTTTAGACGAATTACAAGTACCGTACGAAAAGAAGGTTGTATCTGCACATCGAACACCAGATTTAATGTTTGAATATGCCGAAACAGCACGCAAACGGGGAATACAAGTAATTATAGCTGGGGCAGGTGGAGCCGCACATTTACCTGGAATGGTAGCAGCTAAAACCACTTTACCTGTAATCGGTGTACCAGTTCAATCACGTGCGCTGAATGGGCTTGATTCACTGTTATCCATCGTTCAAATGCCTGGTGGTGTGCCTGTAGCAACTGTAGCTATTGGGAAAGCGGGAGCAACAAACGCTGGTTTACTAGCTGCTCAAATTTTGTCAACGACAGATGCAGAACTTGCTGAAGCATTAGATGCTCGACGTGAAGCTACAAAGCAGCAAGTATTAGAAAGCACAGGTGACTTAGTGTGACAAAAATTATTTATCCTGGACAAACGATAGGTATTATAGGTGGGGGACAGCTTGGTCGAATGATGGCTCTTGCTGCAAAGGAGTCTGGTTTTAAAATTGCTGTACTTGAACCAGCAATGGACTCACCTTGTGGGCAAGTGGCAGATGTTCGCATTGTAGCTCCATATGATGATGAATCTGCTTTAGAAGAACTTGCAGAAGTCAGTGATGTTATCACATATGAATTTGAAAATATTGATTATGAAGGCTTAAAACGTTTATCACAAATGGCTTATGTTCCTCAGGGGGCCGAGTTGGTACGCATTACACAAAACCGTATAACCGAAAAAGAAGCTATTGTGAAAGCTGGTTGCCCAGTAGCACCATATATTGTTGCAAAAACTTATGAAGAATTAGTAGCCAATATTGATTCGATTGGTTATCCTTGTATAGTCAAAACAGCAAGAGGTGGTTATGATGGCAAGGGACAGCAGCTATTAAAATCAACTGAAGATCTTCCATTAGCGAAAGAACTCTTCACGCATTCTTCATGTATTGCAGAAGGATTCGTACCCTTCGTAAAAGAGGTATCGGTCATTGTTCAAAGAAATGGTAGTGGTGAATCGTATTGTCAGCCAGTTGGAGAGAACATTCATGTTCATCATATTCTGCATGAAACAATTGTGCCTGCTCGCATAACAGAAAGCACAGCTCAGGCTGCGGAACGAGAAGCTTTAAAAATTGCTGATTACTTACATTTAGTAGGAACGTTAGCGGTAGAAATGTTCGTGCTAGAAGATGGTGGCATTGTTATTAATGAATTAGCACCAAGACCTCATAATTCAGGTCACTATTCAATAGAGGCGTGTAATGTTTCACAATTCCATCAGCATATACGAGCTGTTTGTGGTTGGCCATTACGTAAGCCAGAACTTTGGGCACCATCCATTATGATCAATGTATTAGGGCAGCATGTCGTGCCATTGAGTAACTCCATTGCTAAATATCCTGAATGGTCTATCCATCTTTATGGGAAAGCTGAAGCTAAGGTCAACCGTAAGATGGGCCATGTAACGATTATGACAAAAAACTTAGAAGAAACATTACAACAAATCGAGAGTTCTGGCATTTGGTCAGAATAGAAGGAGATACGCAATGATTGAACGTTACACAAGACCCGAAATGGGCGCAATATGGACAGAACAAAATAAATATCAAGCTTGGCTAGAAGTAGAAATCCTAGCTTGTGAGGCGTGGGCAGAAATAGGTGATATTCCGAAAGAGGATGTTGCTAAAATTCGTGAAAATGCTTCATTTGATGTGAACCGTATTTTAGAAATTGAACAAGAAACTCGTCATGACGTAGTAGCCTTTACACGTGCCGTTTCGGAAACACTTGGTGAGGAACGTAAATGGGTACATTATGGTTTAACTTCTACAGACGTAGTTGACACAGCACTTTCTTATTTAATCAAACAAGCAAATGATATTTTACGTAAAGATATCGTGAATTTCATTGATATTATTGCTGCAAAGGCAAAAGAACATAAACATACAGTGATGATGGGCCGCACACATGGCGTTCATGCAGAGCCAACAACTTTCGGTTTAAAGCTTGGTTTATGGTATGAGGAAATGAAGCGTAACCTGGAACGTTTTGAAGCAGCCGCTAAAGTTATTGAAACAGGGAAAATGTCTGGCGCTGTTGGAACATATGCCAATATCGATCCTCGCGTTGAGCAATATGTTTGTGATCAACTTGGTCTGGCTGCATCACCAATTTCAACACAAACTTTACAGCGTGATCGTCATGCGCAATATTTAGGAGCATTAGCTTTAATTGCTACTTCCATTGAAAAATTTGCAACAGAAATTCGCGGTTTACAGAAATCTGAAACGCGTGAAGTGGAAGAAGCTTTTGCAAAAGGTCAAAAAGGATCATCAGCAATGCCACATAAACGTAATCCAATCGGTTCTGAAAACATGGTTGGAATGTCTCGTTTAATGCGTGGATACATGGTGACAGCTTATGAAAATGTCGCTTTATGGCATGAACGTGATATTTCTCATTCTTCTGCAGAACGCGTTATTTTACCGGATGCAACAATTACTCTTAACTATATGTTAAGTCGCTTCGGTAATATAGTGAAAAACTTAACAGTATTCCCTGAAAACATGAAACGTAATATGACTCGCACATATGGTCTTATTTACTCTCAGCGCATTTTGTTAGCATTAATTGATAAAGGATTAGTACGTGAGGAAGCTTATGATACTGTACAGCCTTTAGCTATGCAAGCATGGGACGAGCAGGTACAGTTCCGCACATTAGTCGATGCAAGTGAAAAAATCACATCTTATTTAACAAAAGAAGAGCTGGATGAGTGCTTTGATTACAATTACCACTTACAGCATGTGGATATGATTTTTGAACGTCTAGGACTTAACTAATATTTATTTCGCCAATAAAAAATAAATGTTAGAGCCACCAGTAAATGCTTCAGAATTGAACCGTGGAGAACACGGTTCGATTCTGATCATTCATAAAAGCGTATCTCATAATATCAGGGGGAAAAACGAATGACTAAAGGTCAACTTTTGTATGAAGGTAAAGCAAAAAAATTGTATACAACGGAGGAGCCGAATGTGCTGCTTGTTGAGTACAAGGATAGTGCGACTGCATTCAATGGTGAAAAGAAAGAGGAAATAGAAGGTAAGGGCATTTTAAATAATCGCATTACTTCATTAATTTTCGAAAAATTACAAGGAAACGGAATTGCGTCACATTTCGTAAAACAATTATCCGATACGCAACAACTTGTAAGAAAAGTAGATATTATTCCGATTGAAGTAGTCGTTCGTAATATAGTTGCAGGAAGTTTAGCAAAACGTATTGGTCTTGAAGAGGGCATACCTTTAAAACGACCAATCGTTGAGTTTTACTATAAAGACGATGAGTTAGGTGATCCATTCATTACAACTGAGCATATAGATGTTCTGGAGCTTGCAACGTCTGATGAAGTATCGACTATTTACGATAAGGCACTAGCTATTAACAAAGTTCTACAGCCAATCTTTGCTGATGTCAATGTGACACTAATTGATTTTAAATTAGAGTTTGGCCGTGATGCAGATGGCCATGTATTATTGGCAGATGAAATTTCACCAGATACATGTCGACTTTGGGATGCAACAACGAAGCAAAAGTTAGACAAAGATGTTTTTCGTAGAGACCTTGGTAATTTAACTGAAGTTTATACTATTATACTTTCTAGACTCGGAGGCAAATAACAATGAAAAAAGTAAAAATCTATGTAACATTACGTGAGAGCATTCTTGATCCACAAGGCTCTGCAGTACAGGGTTCTTTAGCTAAAATGGGCTACGGTGAAGTAGAGGATTTACGTATCGGTAAATATCTTGAACTATCAATTAAAGATTCAGAGCGTGACATTGATACTCTAGTAAAAGAAATGTGTGAAAAGGTTTTAACGAACGTTGTAATTGAGGACTACCGTTATGAAGTCGAGGAGGCTAACTAATCATGAAATTCGCAGTACTCGTATTCCCTGGGTCAAACTGTGATATCGATATGTATCATGCGATTAAAGACGAGCTAGGTGAAGAAGTAGAATATGTATGGCATACAGCAACAGATCTAAGTGGCTTTGATGGCGTATTAGTACCTGGAGGATTCTCATATGGAGATTACCTTCGTTGTGGTGCAATGGCTAATCAATCTAACATTATGGCAGAAGTTAAGAAAGCAGCAGACGCTGGTAAACCTGTACTAGGTGTATGTAATGGATTCCAAATTCTAACAGAAGCAGGGCTATTGCCAGGTGCTTTATTACGCAATAAAAACTTGAAGTTTATGTGCCGTACAGTGCAGCTAAAAGTGGAGAACAACAATACATTATTCACAAACCAATACGAGCAAGGTCAAATTATTCATATCCCAATCGCACATGGTGAAGGGAATTACTACTGTGATGAGGAGACTTTACAATCACTAAAAGATAATAATCAAATCGTATTCACATACTCAGGTGACAATCCAAACGGTTCTTTGGAAGATATCGCAGGGATTATAAACGAGCGCGGCAATGTATTAGGGATGATGCCTCACCCAGAACGAGCTGTTGATGCACTGGTGGGTGGCGCAGACGGTTTAGCAGTATTTAAATCAATTGTGAAGCAGTGGAGGGAAAATCATGTCAACAACTAAGTTTGAGCCAACAGCACAGCAAATTAAAGATGAAAAGCTATACGCTGGTATGGGGATGTCAGACGAAGAATTTGCATTGGTAGAAGGTATTTTAGAACGTCTACCTAATTGGACAGAGACAGGTCTTTTCTCAGTAATGTGGTCTGAGCACTGCTCATACAAAAATTCAAAGCCAGTATTACGTAAATTCCCTACAAAGGGGCCACAAGTTTTACAAGGACCTGGGGAAGGTGCAGGTATTGTTGATATCGGTGACGAGCAAGCCGTAGTGTTTAAAATGGAGTCTCATAACCATCCATCTGCAATTGAGCCATACCAAGGGGCTGCCACTGGTGTGGGCGGTATTATCCGTGATGTTTTCTCTATGGGTGCACGTCCTATCGCCATGCTGAACTCATTACGCTTTGGTGAATTAAAATCAGCGCGCGGTAAATATCTATTTGAAGAAGTCGTAGCTGGGATCGCTGGATATGGTAACTGTATTGGTATCCCTACAGTAGGTGGCGAAATTCAATTTGATCCTTGTTATGAAGGCAATCCACTTGTTAATGCCATGTGTGTAGGCTTAATTGATCATAAAGATATTCAACGAGGTATTGCAGCAGGCGTTGGAAATACAGTTATGTACGTGGGTGCGAAAACAGGACGAGACGGAATTCATGGTGCAACATTTGCTTCAGAAGAATTAACAGAGGAATCAGAAAATCAACGTCCAGCAGTACAAGTAGGGGACCCATTCATGGAGAAACTTTTACTTGAAGCATGTTTAGAAGTTGTAAAATCTGATGCTCTAGTTGGGATTCAAGATATGGGCGCAGCTGGTCTTACTTCCTCTTCAGCAGAAATGGCTTCAAAGGCTGGTTCTGGTGTAGAAATGAATTTAGATTTAGTACCTCAACGTGAGACAGGTATGACAGCATACGAAATGATGCTATCTGAATCTCAAGAACGTATGCTATTAGTCGTGAAAAAGGGTCGCGAGGATGAAATTAAGGCGATTTTTGATAAATATGATTTAGATGCGGTAGCAATAGGCCGTGTTACAGATGATAAAATGCTTCGTCTTTTACACGATGGACAAGTAGTGGCAGAAGTACCTGCTGATGCGTTAGCCGAGGATGCACCAGTTTACCATAAACCATCTGCTGAACCTGCTTACTATGCTCAGTTCCAAGCAATTGAAAATACAGAGCCAGCTGTTACGGATTATAAAGAAACATTAAATGCTTTATTAAAAGCACCGACAATTGCTTCGAAAGAATGGGTTTACGATCAGTACGATTATCAGGTTCGTACGTCAACTGTTGTTAAACCAGGCTCAGATGCTGCAGTTATTCGTGTACGTGGTACAAATAAAGGTTTAGCCATGACAACAGACTGCAACTCTCGCTATATTTATTTAGATCCTGAGATAGGCGGCGCTATTGCAGTGGCTGAAGCAGCTCGTAATATTGTTGCTTCTGGTGGTACACCCCTTGCAATTACAGACTGTTTAAACTTTGGCAATCCAGAGAAGCCAGAAATCTTCTGGCAAATTGAAAAATCTGCTGATGGTATTTCGGCTGCATGTACAGCATTGAATGCACCGGTAATTGGCGGTAACGTATCGCTTTATAATGAGCGTTCAGGTGAAGCCGTTTATCCAACACCAACAATTGGTATGGTAGGTCTAATTGAAGACCTAGCCCATGTTACAACACAGGAAGTAAAAGCCGCAGGAGATATCGTATTTGTCATTGGGGAAACAACGACTGAGTTCGGTGGTTCAGAGCTTCAAAAATTATTAAATAATGGCGTTATTTCTGGGAAGGCACCAGCTATCGATCTAGAGATGGAAGCAGCACGTCAGCAGGCTTTATTAAAAGCTATAAAAGCTGGTCTTGTGCAGTCTGCACATGATGTGGCTGAAGGTGGACTTGCAGTGGCTATCGCAGAAAAAACTTTCAGTGCAAATGGACTTGGTGTTGACGTTGCATTAACGGGTTCTGCTACAACTGCGTTATTCAGTGAAAGTCAATCACGTTTTGTTGTCACAGTTAAAGAAGAACATGCAGCTGCATTTGTCGAAATCATCAAAGATGCTCATAAAATTGGTGTCGTAACAAACGATGCACTTGTTAAAATCAACGGGGACAAAGGTGTGCTTGTAGAAGGTACAGTGGAGGAATTCCGTTCTAATTGGAAAGGAGCAATCCCATGCTTGCTGAACTCAGAGGCTTAAACGAAGAATGTGGGGTGTTTGGCATTTGGGGTAACCCAAATCCAGCACACCTTAGTTATTACGGGCTTCATGCTCTTCAACACCGTGGTCAAGAAGGCGCAGGTATCGTCGTTTCTGATGGTCAGCACCTTCGCGCGGTGAAAGGCGAAGGACTAGTTAATGATGTTTTCAACGAAGATAAATTAAAGGCAGTGAACGGCAAAGCAGCAATTGCCCATGTTCGTTATACAACTGCTGGTGGTGGCGGTATTGAAAATGTACAGCCATTATTATTCCATTCCTCAACTGGCAGCCTTTCCATTGCCCATAACGGTAACTTAGTCAATGCGACACATCTGAAACAGTATTTAGAGCGACAAGGTAGTATTTTTCATTCTAGCTCTGATACAGAAGTGCTGGCGCATCTTATTAAGAAAAGTTCGCATTCACCATTTAGGGCTAAGGTGAAAAATGCCCTTTCATTATTAAAGGGTGCGTATTCTTGCTTAATTATGACAAAGGATGAAATGCTTGTTGCACGTGATCCACATGGTTTACGCCCGCTCTCTCTTGGAAAGTTAGGAGAAGGCTGGGTAGTAGCTTCTGAAACTTGTGCATTTGATTTAATAGGAGCAGAATTCGTTCGTTCTGTAGAACCAGGTGAATTATTAATTATTAACGATGAGGGCGTTAAGTCAGACCGCTTTGCTGATATGGAAAAGCGTTCTATGTGTGCGATGGAATATGTATATCTAGCACGTCCTGATTCGGATATTGATGGTATTAATGTCCATATGGCACGTAAACGTATGGGGAAACAGCTTGCTCGTGAATGTGCACATATTGAGGCTGATGTTGTAACTGGGGTACCAGATTCTAGTATTTCAGCTGCCATAGGTTTTGCAGAAGAAAGTGGTATACCTTATGAACTTGGTCTGATTAAAAATCGTTATGTAGGGCGTACTTTTATTCAACCGACACAGGAATTACGCGAACGTGGTGTGAAAATGAAGCTTTCACCAGTTGTTCAAGTTGTCAAAGGTAAACGCGTAGTTATGGTGGACGATTCTATTGTACGCGGAACAACTTCACGTCGAATTGTCAAAATGTTAAAAGATGCTGGTGCAGCAGAGGTTCACGTGGTTATTTCGTCCCCACCTATGACAAATCCTTGTTATTATGGCATTGATACGTCAACACATGAGGAACTTATTGCATCTAGTCATAAAGTAGATGAAATTCGTGAAGTAATTGGTGCAGATTCTCTGACTTTCCTTTCTGTTGAAGGCATGGTTGAGACCATTGCACGTCCATATGAAGATGAAAACCGTGGACTATGCCTTGCATGCTTTACAGGTAAATATCCAACTGAGATTTTCCCGGATACCATCTTACCACATGAAAAGGAACTATTACGTTAAGAAATACATCGCAATGAATGAGTGTCTTCTAGAAGATTATAAAAAATTCTAGGGTACTCGTAGGCGATTTAGATGATAAGGAGGAACTCTGCGTGTCAAAGGCATATGAACAAGCAGGTGTAAATATTGAAGCGGGCTATGAAGCTGTAAAACGAATGAAATCTCATGTAGAACGTACGAACCGACTAGGTGTCATGGGAACGTTTGGTGGCTTTGGTGGTATGTTTGACTTGTCAGAACTAAATCTAAAAGAACCTGTTCTTATTTCAGGAACTGATGGTGTAGGGACAAAGCTAAAGCTAGCATTCATGGTAGACAAGCACGATACTATTGGTGTGGATTGTGTAGCAATGTGCGTGAATGATATCGTTGCACAAGGAGCGGAGCCGCTATACTTTTTAGATTACGTAGCACTTGGGAAAGCAGAGCCTGCAAAAATTGAGCAAATTGTTAAAGGGGTAGCGGATGGCTGTGTGCAATCTGGTGCAGCTCTAATTGGTGGCGAAACAGCAGAAATGCCAGGTCTATATGAAGAAGATGAATATGATTTAGCTGGCTTTGCGGTGGGGGCTTGTGAAAAGTCTGCCATTGTGACAGGAGAAAAAATTGTCGAGGGCGATGTACTTATTGGTATTGCTTCGAGTGGTGTGCATTCAAACGGTTATTCTTTAGTACGTAAAATTGTCTTTGCAGATCATCAATATGCGGTGGATGCCATTGTAGAAAACTATGAAGATTTAGGTCCAATCGGTGAGGCGCTATTAGTCCCAACAAAGCTTTATGCTAAGCCTGTATTAGCGGCTTTAAAAGCAGCAGATGTTCACGGCTGTGCCCACGTTACTGGTGGAGGTTTCTATGAAAATTTACCACGTATGATGCCTGAAGGATTAGCAACAGAAATTGACTTAGGTTCATGGCCTGTATTACGTATCTTTGAATTCCTAAAGGATAAAGGTCAATTAGAGGATAAGGATTTATATAATGTGTTTAATATGGGGATCGGTTTTGTCATAGCTGTTCCAGCAGCAGAAGCTGATAGAGTTATGGCAGCGGTAGAAGCAAATGGTGAAAAGGCTTATACAATCGGTCGTGTCATTCAAGGCGACGGAGTAGTGTTTAATGGGACACATGATGGGAGTTTAGTGTAATGACTGCACCAACAAAAATTGCCGTGTTCGCATCAGGAAGCGGTAGTAATTTTCAAGCCATTCAGGAGGCTATTAAACGTGGGGAACTGCATGCAAAGGTTGAGCTAGTAGTGACAGATAAGCCCGGTGCATATGTAGTGACACGTGCTGAACACTTTGAAATTCCAGTGTTAGCCTTGAACCCGAAAGATTTTCCCTCGAAAGCCGCTTACGAGTCAGCAATTGTCGATGCTCTACATGAGTGCGATGTGAAATGGATTGTCCTTGCAGGATATATGCGTTTAATTAGTGATGTATTATTAGCAGCCTTTCCACAGAGAATTGTTAATATTCATCCTTCCTTATTACCAGCCTTTCCTGGGAAGGATGCTATCGGACAAGCATTGAATCATGGGGTGAAGATAACGGGTGTAACGGTGCATTTTGTTGATGAAGGAATGGATACTGGCCCAATTATCGCACAGGCTGCTGTACCTGTTATTGAAGGAAATCGAGAGGCAACAGAAGCTGCTATCCATAAGCAAGAGCATTTATTATATACAAAGGCTTTACAGCAATTATTACAATAACTGAAGGAGGAGTTAGGTCGAGAACCTTACTCAACACTCAACACCTAACTCTATGAATCTTTGACAGCAAGTTAGTTCGTGCAAGAGCACGATAAAAATTAGGAGGATATTGTTGTGACAAAACGTGCATTAATCAGTGTTTCCAATAAAGATGGTATTTTAGAATTTGCAAAGGAATTAGTAGCATTAGGTTATGAAATTTTATCAACTGGCGGTACTAAAAAAATGCTACAGGACAATGCAGTAGCTGTAACAGCAGTAGATGAAGTAACGAAGTTTCCAGAAATTTTAGATGGCCGTGTTAAAACATTAAATCCAATGATTCACGGTGGTTTATTAGGGAAATTTGATGATGACTCTCATCAGGCACAAATGAATGAGCATGGAATTGAGCCAATAGAAATTGTTTGTGTCAATCTTTATCCTTTCGTTGAAACAATTTCAAAGCCTAATGTAACATGGGATGATGCAATTGAAAACATTGATATCGGTGGCCCTACAATGTTACGATCCGCTGCAAAAAACCATCAATATGTAACAGTCATCGTAGACAGCAATGACTATGCAACAGTATTAGAGGAACTAAAAGCTGGTGGTGCCACAACAATTGAGACACGTCGTAAATTGGCTGCAAAGGTTTTCCGTCACACAGCCGCCTATGATTCGTATATCTCGAACTATTTGACAGAAGAAGAGTTCCCAGAGAGCTTAACAATGACGTATGAATTAAAGCAGAACTTACGCTATGGTGAAAATCCGCACCAAAAAGCGGCATTTTACCAAAAACGTCTTGGCTCTGATTTCTCATTAGCTTATGCAACACAATTACATGGTAAAGAGTTATCCTATAACAATATTCAAGATGGGAATGCAGCTTTGCAAATCGTGAAAGAGTTTGAAATGCCAGCTGCAGTTGCTGTAAAGCATATGAATCCTTGTGGAGTTGGAACAGGTGTCACACTAGAGGAAGCATTTGATAAAGCGTATGAAGCAGATCCAACATCTATTTTTGGTGGAATTATCGCTCTGAATATGGAAGTGGATGCAGCAACTGCTGAGAAGCTAAGTCATATTTTTCTAGAAATTATTATTGCTCCTGCTTTCTCACAAGAGGCACTCGATATTTTAACGAAAAAGAAAAATATTCGCTTATTAATAATTCCGTTCGAGCAAGCGAAGCAAGATCAATTTAATGTAGTATCTGTAGAGGGCGGTCTTCTTGTACAGGAACCGGATCGCTATGGTTTTGCCAATGCAGATATAAAGGTAGTAACAGATCGTGAACCAACAAAACAAGAATGGGAAGCATTGCAACTTGGTTGGTCTGTTGTTAAGCATGTTAAATCAAACGCGATCGTTGTAACGGATTCTCAAATGACACTTGGTGTAGGCGCTGGTCAAATGAACCGCGTTGGTGCTGCGAAAATTGCCTTTGAGCAAGCTGGTGAAAAAGCAAAAGGTGCTGCATTGGCATCAGATGCATTCTTCCCAATGAGTGATACTGTTGAGGCTGCAGCTGCAGCTGGTATTACAGCTATTATTCAGCCAGGTGGATCTATTAAAGATCAAGATTCAATCGATAAAGCGAATGAATACGGCATTACTATGGTATTTACAGGCGTACGCCATTTTAAACATTAATTAATAATGACATTAAACAGACCGAGATGTGGGTTCATCTCGGTCTTACTTACAAAGAGGAGGATTCTCTAAAATGAATGTATTAGTAATCGGAAGTGGCGGTCGTGAGCATGCAATCGCTAGACAATTTAGCATTTCTCCATCCGTTAACCAAGTATTTGTAGCACCTGGAAATGACGGAATGCGAGGCGAGGTAGCGGTTGTTAGTATTGACACAATGGATTTTGCAGGACTTGCCCAATTTGCCAAGGAAAATGATATTGCTTTAACCTTTGTCGGCCCAGAACAACCACTTGCTGAAGGCATTGTCGATTTCTTTACAGCTCGTGGATTATGTATTTTTGGTCCGACAAAGACGGCAGCTCAAATAGAAAGTAGTAAGTCGTATGCAAAAGAAGTGATGAATAAATACAATATACCAACAGCAGCCCATAAAACATTTACTGAAGCAGAACAAGCTATTGCTTATATTAAAGAACAAGGCGCACCCATTGTTATTAAAGCGGATGGCTTAGCAGCTGGTAAGGGTGTTGTTGTGGCGATGACAGAGAAAGAAGCTATTGAAGCTGTACAAGATATGATTGGCAAACAACGCTTTGGTGAATCATCTTCTCGCGTTGTCATCGAAGAATTTTTAGACGGGGAAGAATTCTCCTTTATGTCTTTTGTGCATAAAGGACAAATTTATCCTATGGTGATTGCACAGGACCATAAACGAGCGTATGACGGTGATAAAGGACCTAATACAGGTGGGATGGGTGCTTACTCTCCAGTACCACAAATATCACAAGAAGTTATAGATATTGCTTACCAAACGATTGTTGAGCCAACTGTTAAAGGGATGGAGGCGGATGGCGCTTCCTTTACAGGTATTTTATATGCAGGCTTAATTTTAACGAAGAAAGGCCCTCAGGTTATTGAGTTTAATGCTCGTTTTGGTGATCCAGAAACACAAGTAGTTTTACCTCGAATGGTTTCCGACTTTGGGGCATTTATGATGGCATTAATGAACGAGCAGCCATTTGATTTGCAATGGTCGGAAGATGCTATGCTAGGTGTTGTTATTGCAGCTGAAGGATATCCAGGCGATGTTGAAAAAGGCAAAGCATTACCAAATTTAGAGGAACTATCTAAGTCATATGCTGTATTCCATGCAGGTACAAAATTAGTAGATGGTCAATTTCTTGGGAATGGTGGTCGTGTCCTGTTAGTTGGGGCTAAAGAGCCTACTTTACAAGAAGCACAGCAAAAAGTATATGCTGGCATTGCTAAAGAAACCTGGGATCACTTTTTCTTCCGCCAAGATATTGGCTGGCGTACATTCAAATAATCATTATTTTCACTAAAATTTAAAATATTTTTACTCCTCTGATGAAACCTCTTAAAGTTTCAAACGTAAGAGGTAAGAGCCGTCTCCAAATTAGATTGGGACGGCTCCTTTGACTAAGAAGGGTTTTGAGCATTATTCGATGTAGAATTGCTCCTTGTTGAGGAATTTTGGGTTGAAGCGCTGGTATCAGATTGCTTTGAAGCAGTAGCTTGTGAACCTGAAGAATTGCCAGCTATTGCAGAAGAGAAATCCTTCATGAGCTTATCGATTTGCTCAGAGGACATAGAATTTTGCCCACTGAACATACTTTGCATAGAGGTATTCATGGCATTTTGCATATTAGTGCTCATGAGAGCCTTGGTTGGACAATATTTAAAGAGTCCTTCTGCCATTTTCATGGCTCCTAATGCAATCATCAATCGACCTTTTGTACAATTAGGATTTCTTGAAACTTTAGCGATACCAAATGCTGTCAAACTTGTACCCATGGCAAAACGACAAAATGCATTTTTTTCGCTTAAATTTGCTTGCTGCATCATAATACTTCCTCCTTTAGTCATTGTGGAAAAAATAGGCGAGGTGCACTTTGCTTTATGAAAGTGCTGTGTTACGATTGAAACAAGATGATTGCATAAAGCATAAATTTTATGAAAGTATGCGATATGCAATAGTAGTATGTGATTCCAAATTGGTTTTACACAATGAAAAATTACGTAATTTTAGGAAGGAGCGAATAGCATGGATCCAGTATGGAAAATAACAAAAATACGTCAGCAATTAGCAGTAATTGATGGAAAAAAGGCACCTGATATTGTGTTGAAAAATGCAAGGTATTTGCATAGTATGCTGAAACAGTGGATAGTAGGAAACATTTGGATTTTAGGGGACCGCATTGTCTATGCTGGTGACAGAATGCCTCCTTTAATAGAAGGAACAGAAGTGGTGGATTGTACAGGGAAAACAATTGTACCAGGCTATATTGAGCCACATGTACATCCTTTCCAGCTGTATCATCCACAATCCTTTGCAGATTTTTGTGGTCAGCTAGGGACGACGACTTTTATTTCCGATAATTTAAGTTTTGTTTTAAATTTAGAAAATAAGAAAGCGTTTTCAATTTTAGATCATTTGAAAAAGTTACCGTTTTCTTTTTATTGGTGGACTCGCTTTGATTCGCAAACCGAATTGGAGCAGGAGGAAGAGGTATTCTCTAACACATCTATATTAGAATGGTTAGAGCGAAGTGATGTTTTGCTTGGTGGAGAGTTGACAGGCTGGCCTAAGCTGTTACATGGGGACGATCAAATGCTGTATCGCATGCAAATGGCAAAGGGACTAGGTAAAAAAATCGAAGGTCATTTCCCTGGTGCCTCCGAGAGAACTTTAGCTCGTATGAAACTTCTTGGTGCAGATGGCGATCATGAAGCGATGACAGTGGAAGAAGTGGAACGTCGTATCATGCAAGGCTATGCTGTTACATTACGTCATTCATCCATTCGACCAGATTTACCTCATCTACTAAAAGGAATCGTAGAAAAAGAGCTTCCGATTTTTGATCATTTAATGATGACAACAGATGGTTCACCACCTTCGTTCCATGAAGATGGCGTGATGGATAAATGTATTCAAGTAGCCTTAGATGCAGGAGTTTCTCCAATTGATGCCTACCAAATGGCTTCGTATAATGTAGCACGCTATTATAATATGTCCAATTTACATGGTTTTATCGCGACAGGTCGCTTTGCCTCACTTAATATTTTACAAGATGAATATCATCCTGTACCAGAAAGTGTCCTATCAAAAGGTGTTTGGCTAAAACGTGATGGAGAACGTGTTCATAGACTGGCAGCCATCGATTATTCTGCTATCCCTGCGTTCAATTTAGATTTTTCCTTAGACTCACAAGATTTCCAGTTTTCAATGCCTTTTGGAATTGAGCTTGTGAATGATGTCATTACAAAACCTTATAATTCATTAATTACTAGAGAAGGGCAACTGGCTAATCACGATGAGTGCTATTTAATGTTAATAAACCGACAAGGTCACTGGCATGTAAATACAATGATTAAAGGATTTGCAACAGGTGTTCAAGGCTTTGCATCGTCCTACTCAAACACAGGCGATATTTTATTAATCGGAAAAAATAAAGAAGATATGATCAAAGCGTTTGAAGAAATGAAGGCCATGAATGGTGGCATCGTCCTTGTAGAAAAAGGGGAAGTCATTGCAGATATACCATTATCCATTGGTGGGCTTTTATATGATGGGGATGTATTGACGCTAACAGAGAAAGAAAAAGCTTTAAAGCAAGCTTTAGCAGATCGTGGGTATCAATTAGGGGATGCTATTTACACATTATTATTTTTACAGTCCACTCATTTACCATATATTCGTATCACACCAAAAGGGATTTTCGATGTAATGAAGAATAAGTTATTATTACCTGCTGTTATGCGCTAATGTATGAAAGTGTAAACAGTTACTTTCATATGTAAATGTTCAAAGGAGAGTAATGCTTGTGTTCAAATCAAGGAAGTTATTAATGGCTATGGCATTTAGCGCTTTAGTGATCGGAGGATGCTCGAAGGATACTCCAAAGGTCAAAGAAGAAGATGAGACTGTAGCACAGGAAGAAACCGTAGTTGATGACCATGTGCAGCAACCAGCATTCGTAGCCCCACTTACAGGAGAAGCAGTACAAGAAGAAATAACTCAGCGGCCTATTATCGTGACGATTAATAATCATCCAGCCGCCCGCCCGCAATCAGGGTTAGCTGCAGCTGATATCATTTATGAGATGCTGGCAGAAGGTAATGTGACTCGCTTTTTAGCAGTGTATCAAAGCGAGCTGCCTGAAAATATAGGACCTGTTCGTAGTGCACGCTCCTATTTTATCGATATGGCAAAAGGTTTCGATGCCTTTTATGTAGCTCATGGCTATAGTCCAGAGGCGAAAACGATGCTAGATAATCGTGTAGTCGATAATATCAATGGAATGGCTTATGATGGTATTCTTTTTAAACGTTCAAGCGAACGAATTGCACCACACAATTCATATATTACATCAGAAAAGATACTAAAGGGTGCTGAAATGGTAGGCGCTTCAATGAATTACAGTGAAAAAGTACTTCAGGCTTTTTATGAACCCGATGAACGTGGTAAAATAGGCATTGAAACAAGTCAAGTTGACATTTACTACGGAAATAATGAAGATTTCCACAATTCGTATGTGTATGATCATCAAAGTAATCACTATGAACGACAATCGGCTGGCGTGGACACAAAAGATATGTTAACCGGCGAAGCATTATCATTGGCAAATGTTCTGTTTTTTGAAATGGATCACCAAATAGTGGATGATATTGGTCGCCAAACAATTGATTTAACTTCTGGTGGAAATGCGTATGTATTTCAAAATGGCTATTTGAGAGAAGTCAAATGGGCTAATGTGAATGAAATACCAACGGCTGTGGAGCAATCAGGGGAGCCTGTAAAGCTAGTACCAGGAAAGTCTTGGGTCCATTTTGTACCATCTTCACCAGGGTTACAAGCAATGGTGAAAACGCAGCCTTAAAGGGAGGAAAATTGCATGCAAATCGAAAAAATTCGAGGGCATCAAACAGATCAATTATTTAAAGCAGTGTTAGAGCTGAAAGACATCGAAGAATGCTATAAGTTTTTTGATGATTTATGTACGATTAGTGAAATTCAATCGTTGGCACAACGCTTTGAGGTTGCACATTTATTGCGTTTAAAGAAAACCTATGAATCCATTAAAAAGGAAACGGGTGCAAGTACTGCAACGATTTCACGTGTTCGTCGTTGCTTTGATTATGGAAACGATACATATGATGAAATGCTAGGTCGTTTGTATCCTGATGAGAAACCGTTTCAAGCACCAAAATAATAGCTGAAAATGAGACTGGGTAGAAGTTCTACTCAGTCTTTTTCATTTTTTTGTCGTTCATCATAAGCTATACTTGTAAACGAATAGATAGAAAACGATAGGTGGTAAAATAAATGGATTATTTAGAATGGAGACATGTGTTCAAGTTAGATCCTGCAAAGGACATTTCAGATGAAAACTTAGAAAAAATTTGTGAATCTGGAACTGATGTTATTTTAGTAGGTGGCACAGATAATGTGACATTGGATGGGGTATTAGATTTACTTGTTCGTGTTAGAAGGTTCGAAGTCCCGATAGCTTTAGAAATTTCCACGATTGATGCGATTACACCGGGCTATGATTATTACTTCATTCCGACGGTATTAAATAGCGATGATCCAAAATGGATTAAAAATTTGCATCATGCAGCTATTAAAGAATTTGGAGATATCATGGTGTGGGATGAATTAGTTGCAGAAGGTTATTGTATTTTAAATCCTGATTGTAAAGTGGCACAAGTAACAGGTGCTACAACCAATTTATCAATTGACGATATCGTAGCCTATGCACGTATGGCAGAAAATTTCTTTAAACTTCCCGTATTTTATTTAGAGTACAGTGGAATTTACGGAAATCCAGAGATAGTAAGTGCTGTGAAAAATGAATTGAAGCATACTAAGCTCTTTTATGGTGGGGGAATTACATCAGCCAAGCAGGCAGAGGAAATGGCCCGGTTCGCAGATACGGTTGTAGTTGGAAATATTATTTATGATGATTTAAAAGTGGCACTTGCGACTGTTAAGGCTGTTAAAAATACGTTATAATTTTAGAACAAATGTTTGTAAGGCGGTGCGAAATGGAACAGTTAACAAAAAATTTACTAGCAGGGATGAATCCTGAACAAGAAAGAGCAGTCAAAACCACTGAGGGACCACTACTGATCATGGCTGGTGCTGGATCAGGAAAAACACGAGTATTAACACATCGTATTGCTTACTTAATCATAGAAAAGGAAGTATATCCATCCAAAGTTTTAGCCATTACATTTACTAATAAAGCTGCTCGAGAAATGCGAGAGCGTATTGACGGTATTCTAGGCAATGGGACTGGCGATAGTATGTGGGTATCAACTTTCCACTCCATGTGTGTAAGAATTTTACGTCGCAATGTTGATCAACTAGGCATATCTCGTAATTTTTCGATTCTAGATTCTACGGATCAACTTTCGGTGATCAAAAATGTAATGAAGGATGAGAATATCGATCCGAAGCGGTTTGAGCCACGAGCAATTTTAAATGCTATTAGTGCAGCCAAAAATGAGTGCATTACAGCAGATGATTACGCGGGTCAAATGAATGATAAAAACCCTTATGAACAAACCGTTGCAAGTGTTTATAAAGGTTATGAAAAAAGATTACGTCGCAACCAATCCCTTGATTTTGATGATTTAATTATGACAACTATTACGTTGTTCAAGCGTGTACCAGAAGTGCTGGAATACTATCAAAATAAATTTCAATATATTCATGTAGATGAATATCAGGATACTAACAAATCCCAATACTTACTTGTGCAATTATTAGCTAAGAAATTTAAAAATATTTGTGTTGTAGGGGATTCTGATCAATCAATATATCGCTGGCGTGGTGCAGATATTGGTAATATCCTTTCCTTTGAAAAGGATTATCCGAATGCTAAAGTGATTATGCTTGAACAAAATTATCGTTCGACTAAACGCATCCTACAAGCAGCAAATGACGTCATTCAAAATAATACAACACGTTATCCAAAAGAACTGCGCACAGAAAATGCAGAGGGTGAAAAAATTGCGTTATACAAAGCTTATAATGAGCAGGAAGAAGCACAATTTGTTGTACAAACCATCCAACAGTTGATGGAAAAGGAAAATCGTACATTTGATGATTTTGCCATATTATATCGTACGAATGCTCAGTCTCGTGTGATGGAGGAAGTGCTAGTTAAATCTAATATGGTTTATCAAATTGTTGGCGGGACAAAGTTCTATGATCGAAAAGAAATTAAAGACTTACTTGCTTATTTGCGCCTAATTGCTAATAATGACGATGATTTATCACTTGCACGTATTATTAATGAACCAAAGCGTAGTATTGGTGCCACATCTTTTGAGAAAATGGCCCGCTATGCTATCGAGCAGGATCGTTCCATTTTTGATGCTATGAATGATCTCATTTTCATGGGTCTGTCTGGGAAAGCAGCGAACTCAGCAGAACAATTTTATGCAATGATTAAAGGCTTTACAGAAATGCAAGAATATTTATCGGTCACAGAACTGGTTGAGCAAGTCATTGATAAATCTGGCTACCGCACAATGCTACAAAATGAAAAGACAATAGAAGCTGAAAGTCGTTTAGAAAATATTGAAGAATTTTTATCTGTCACAAAAGCATTTGAGGAGCGCAGTGATGATAAAAGTCTCATAGCGTTTTTAACGGATTTAGCATTAATAGCTGATATCGATGCTCTTGATAAAGAGGATGCATCCAAGGGAAATATTATTTTAATGACGATGCATGCTGCTAAGGGCTTGGAGTTTCCTATTGTTTTTATTATCGGTATGGAAGAAAACATTTTCCCTCATTCACGCTCCCTTGATGATCAAGATGAAATGGAAGAGGAACGCCGCCTTATGTATGTTGGTGTGACGCGTGCAGAGGAACGTCTATATTTAACATGTGCACAAAGCCGTACAATTTTTGGCCGTTCAAGCTTTAATAATTCTTCCCGATTTTTAGGTGAGATTTCTGAAGATATTACCGAGTCTATTTCCAAAGCTGGTGCTAAAACGAATGTACCGTTTGCTACTAGCAATCGTTCAACAGGTGGTTATCAAAAAAGTACACTTGGGTCCGTTCAACAAACTCAGCCTGCCACAGCTCGCTTACAATCAACAGGCGGAGATCAGTATGGCTGGAAGGCTGGAGATAAAGCCGTCCATAAAAAGTGGGGCACAGGTATGGTTGTAAGTGTAAAAGGCGAAGGTGATAGTACTGAGCTTGATATTGCTTTTCCACAACCAATTGGTATTAAGCGATTACTGGCACAATTTGCACCGATTGAAAAAGCGTAAGCGGAGGAACGTAAATGAACGAAATAGAACAACGAATAGCGGAGTTAAATAAATTATTACATGAATATGGTTATGCCTATTATGTACTAGATAAACCGGTCGTTGCTGACAGTGTTTATGATCAATTATTGCATGAATTGATTGCCTTAGAAGAGGCCAATCCATCACTTATTTTTCCCGATTCACCTACTCAGCGTGTTGGAGGAACAGTTGTAGAAGGCTTTAAAAAGGTGACACATGATTACCCTATGCTAAGTCTATCAAACGCTTTTAACGAAGCAGATTTACAAGAATTTGATCGTAAGGTTCGACAGGCTATTGGGGATCATTTCTCTTATGTATGTGAGCTGAAAATAGATGGTCTTGCCATTTCGTTAAAATATGAAAATGGCGTGTTTGTCCAAGGCGCAACAAGAGGAGATGGTGTTGTAGGGGAAGAAATTACAGCCAATTTAAAGACCATTCATGCGATACCACTCCGTTTAAAAGAACCGATTACAATAGAAGTACGCGGTGAAGCGTACATGCCAAAAAAATCATTTGAAAAATTAAATGCCCAACGTGCTGACAATGGTGAAGAATTATTTGCTAATCCACGTAATGCTGCTGCAGGCTCTTTGAGGCAGTTAGACCCTAAAATTGCAGCAAGTCGCCAACTATCGACTTTCATCTATGCCATTGGTGGTGATGGTGAGGTTTATGGTATCGACGGACATGCAGAAATGCTTGATTATTTAGAGGATCTAGGCTTCCCTTCCAATAAAGAGCGTCAGCGCTGCTCTACAATCGAAGAAGTAATGGCCTTTATTGAGCATTGGACAGAAAACCGTCCACATTTAGCCTATGAAATTGATGGGATCGTTATAAAAGTCGACCGCTATGCTCAACAGGATGAGCTGGGCTATACGGCAAAAAGTCCACGCTGGGCCATTGCTTATAAATTCCCAGCAGAGGAAGTTGTCACGACATTACTAGATATTGATTTAACAGTGGGACGTACAGGGGTTGTCACACCAACAGCTATTTTAACGCCAGTTCAAGTAGCGGGGACAACAGTGCAACGAGCTTCATTACACAATGAAGACCTGATTCGAGAGAAAGATATACGCCGCGGGGATACAGTCATTATTCGAAAAGCTGGTGATATTATTCCACAAGTGGTCGGTGTGCTAATCGAGCAGCGTCCTGAAAACTCTGTGCCGTTTGAGATGCCCCAAAATTGTCCGGTATGTGATAGTGAATTGATTCGTATTGAGGGTGAAGTTGCTTTACGCTGTGTAAATCCTGCATGCTTTGCTCAAATTGCAGAAAGCATTAAATATTTTGTATCTCGTAATGCTATGAATATTGATGGCCTTGGAGATAAAGTAGTTGAGCAGTTATTACGTGCAGACTTCATACATGATGTTTCTGATTTATATCATTTAACAATAGAGCAATTGGTTGAACTAGAACGGATGGGCGAAAAATCTGCCACCAATTTAGTCAATGCGATTCAAGCCTCGAAGGAAAACTCGATGGAGCGTTTATTGATTGGTCTAGGAATTCGTCATGTTGGTGAAAAGGCTGCAAAAATCGTATCAGAGCAATTTGGTTCGATGGAAGCTGTCATGGCAGCAACAGAGGAACAACTTGTGGCTATTTATGAGATTGGTGATAAAATGGCATCTTCATTGGTTGAATATTTCTCAAACGATGACGCACGTGCAGTCATTGAACGTCTTGCTGAGGTAGGCGTGAATATGACCTTTAAAGGAAAAAAAGTAGAAGTAGTGGTAGGCGATAATCCTTTTGCAGGAAAAACAATTGTTTTAACTGGTAAACTTGAGCAATTGACACGTAACGAAGCAAAGGCGAAAATAGAAGAGTTAGGTGGGACTGTCACAGGCAGTGTCAGCAAAAAAACGGACCTTGTTATCGCAGGCGAGGATGCAGGCTCTAAGCTAGCAAAGGCTGAGCAATTAGGTATTGAAGTTTGGAATGAAGAAAACTTAATTGAACAACTTAACCTCATCTAATAAATACACTGATGACATACCCCAAGAAAGGTATGAATTATGCTAATGATTATTATCAGTGATTCGTCGAACCAAATTGAATATGAGTAAAGGAGCACTAAATAAAATGAAGTCTTTTCGACTCATTCCAGCACTTGTAGCAGCTGCAATGTTAGTCGGCTGTGTACCTTCTAATGAAGGGGGAACAGAGCTTACGCAGGAAACACAACAAGATGAAAAAACTGAAACAACTATTATCCCCAGCATACAAATTGATGAATCTTATTATAAGACACTTATTCCTTATAAAGAGAGTGCCAGTAGAGGTCTAGTTGTATCTAATATTTATACGAAATATGATATGAAGGAAGTAGAAGCAGGTTTAATGCGTCTCTCTCACCATGAGTTTGACACTGAAAACTATTACTTCCAAGAGGGTCAATATTTAGCTGAAAGTACAGTGAGCTCTTGGCTGGCTCGAAGCTCTCAGACAGAAGATGGATTAAATCCACCGACAACTGATACAATGACCCCCGAAGAGCGAGCAAAAAAGGCGCCTATTTACTTATCTCATATTGTTGAGCAAAATTACTTAACAAAAACTAAAGATAATAAAGTGAAATTAGGTGGAATTTCAATAGGACTTGCGCTTAACTCTATTTATTATTATCAAAAAGAACAGTATGGCGAATATTACGAGGAACCAATATCAGAGTCTGAGCTTGTTGAACAAGGCAAAAAAATGGCTGCTGAGATTGTTTCACGTTTACGTACACGTGATGAGCTAAAGGATATCCCAATTGTTGTTGGCTTGTTTAAGCAACAAGCCCGCAATAAGATTATTCCTGGCGCCTATTTCAGCTATGGTGTAGCAAAAGCTGGACAGAACAACATTGCTGATTGGGAAGGGATAGATGAAAATTATGTATTATTCCCAACAGATGATTCGCAGGATGTTTATCGAGACGTGAGTAAAAACTTCAAAATCTTTAAGCAAGATGTTGATAAATATTTCTCAAATTATACAAGTGTTATTGGTACAGGTTTCTATCGCAATAAAGAAATTCAAAAACTGACGATCGAAATTCCTATTCAATTTTTCGGTAAAGCAGAAATCATTGGATTTACACAATATTTGACAGGTATTTTAATCAATCGATTTAATAATATTCATGTTGAGGTGAGTATCACTTCTGTCAATGGTCCAGAGGCATTAATCAATAAAAAGGCCAATGATACGGATCCTTATGTACATGTCTATGAATAAAATAGTCAGCCTTTGTGCTGACTATTTTTTTATGTAGATAGAGATACTTAAAGGAAAACAACTGGTATAGATTAACAACACTTCGTTATAGTAGTGAAAGTTTCTATATTTTTGGTGAAAGTTGTGATTTTTAATAGGAAAAATGTTATGATTATTGGCATGGTTAAAACTTTATCCAACCCTATTGTTATCAATAAAAACAATAAATGGAGCAAGTATTCGGAGGTGTAAAAAATGGCTAAATTAACAAAAGAAGAAGTAAAGCACGTGGCAAATTTAGCACGTCTTGCAATTACTGAAGAGGAAGCTGAGAAGTTTGCTGAACAGCTTGGTAAAATTACTGACTTTGCAGAGCAATTAAACGAACTAGATACAGCAAATGTTGAACCTACAACGCATGTTTTACCATTAGTCAATGTAATGCGTGAAGATGTTGCAGTGAAAGGTCTAGACCGTGAAGTAATGATGTTAAACGTAAAAGAACAAGAAGATGGTCAAGTAAAAGTACCAGCTATCATGTAATACTAAAACATAGGAGGATTCCTCATGACGTTATTTGAACGTTCAGCTAAGGAGTTACAAGCGGAAATTAAAGCAGGTAACTTATCAATCGCTGACTTAACGAAAGAAGCATACGAGCGCATTGCAAAGCTTGATGGCGATGTACAAGCATTCCTTGCTTCAAACGAAGAAAAAGCAACTGCACAAGCAGCTGAAATGGATAAAGTACCATTTGAAGAGCGTGGACCGCTATTTGGTCTTCCGATTGGTGTGAAAGACAATATCGTAACAGAAGGCTTAGAAACAACTTGTGCCTCAAAAATTTTGGAAGGCTTTATGCCAATTTATGATGCAACTGTTGTCAACAAGCTACGTGAAGCTGGTATGATTACAGTCGGTAAACTAAACATGGACGAGTTTGCAATGGGTTCATCTAATGAAAACTCATACTATAAAACAACAAAAAATCCATGGAATCTAAATCACGTGCCAGGAGGATCTTCAGGTGCATCTGCAGCTTCTGTAGCAGCAGGAGAAGTTCCATTCTCTCTTGGTTCCGATACAGGTGGTTCAATCCGTCAACCAGCAGCTTACTGTGGAGTTGTAGGGATGAAACCTACATATGGTCGTGTGTCTCGTTTTGGTCTAGTGGCATTCGCCTCTTCTTTAGATCAAATTGGACCCATTACACGCAATGTTGAAGATAATGCGTTATTACTTGAGGCTATTGCAGGCTTAGATCCAAATGATTCTACTTCTGCTGACGTAGAGGTGCCAAACTATGCTGCAGCCCTTACTGGTGATATTAAAGGCTTACGTATCGCAGTACCAAAGGAATTCCTTGGTGAAGGTGTTGGCGAAGCAGCACGTCAATCAGTGCTTGAGGCATTAGAGGTATTAAAAGGCTTAGGTGCGACTGTAGAAGAAGTATCACTTCCTCATTCGAAATATGCGCTTGCAGCGTACTACATTCTTTCTTCATCTGAAGCGTCTTCTAACTTATCTCGTTTCGATGGTATCCGTTATGGTTTCCGTGCAGACAACGTGACAAATTTAATGGACCTTTATAAAGAAACACGTGCACAAGGTTTTGGGGATGAAGTAAAACGTCGTATCATGCTTGGAACTTATTCATTAAGCGCAGGTACGTATGATGCGTATTACAAAAAAGCACAACAAGCACGTACACTGATTAAAGCAGACTATGACAAAGTTTTTGAAGACTTCGATGTCATCATTGGACCTACATCACCAACACCAGCTTTCAAAATTGGTAAAAATGTGGATGATCCGATGACAATGTATGCAAATGATATTTTAACAATTCCGATGAACCTAGCGGGTGTACCTGCTATTTCCATTCCATGTGGTTTGGACAACGGACTACCATTAGGTTTACAAATTATTGGTAAATACTTCGATGAAGCAACTATTTACCGTGTAGCTCATGCTTTTGAACAAGCAACGGAGTTCCATAAACAAGTTCCTCAAATGTGGGAGGGAAAATAACATGAACTTTGAAACAGTCATTGGTTTAGAAGTACACGTTGAGTTAAAAACAAACTCAAAAATCTTCTCACCAGCACCTGCTCACTTTGGTGCTGAACCAAATACAAATACAACAGTAATCGATTTAGGTTATCCTGGTGTCCTACCAGTTCTTAATAAAAATGTGGTAGATTTCGCTATGCGTGCAGCTCTTGCATTAAATATGGAAATTGAACAAGAAACAAAATTTGACCGTAAAAACTACTTCTACCCTGATAATCCGAAAGCTTATCAAATTTCACAATTTGATAAACCAATCGGTAAAAACGGCTGGATTGATATTGAAGTAGATGGCTATACAAAGCGTATCGGTATTACTCGTCTTCATATGGAAGAAGATGCAGGTAAACTTTCACATGCTGGGGATCACTCACTAGTAGACTTTAACCGTCAAGGTACTCCGCTTGTTGAAATCGTATCTGAGCCGGATATTCGTACGCCAAATGAAGCGTATGCTTACTTAGAAAAATTAAAATCAATTATCCAATATACAGATGTGTCTGACTGTAAAATGGAAGAAGGTTCACTTCGTTGTGATGCCAACATCTCTATTCGTCCTTATGGTCAAGAAGAGTTTGGTACAAAAACAGAGCTTAAAAACCTGAACTCCTTCAACTATGTTCGTCGTGGGTTAGAGCATGAGGAATTACGTCAAGCAGATGTATTATTATCAGGTGGCGTTATCGACCAAGAAACTCGTCGTTTCGATGAAAAAACGGGTAAAACTATTTTAATGCGTGTGAAGGAAGGAACAGATGATTACCGTTACTTCCCAGAGCCAGACTTAGTTCGTCTTTCTATTGATGATGCATGGCTAGAGCGAGTAAAATCAGAAATTCCAGAGCTTCCAGATGCTCGTAAAAAACGTTATGTTGAAGAGCTAGGACTAACACCATATGATGCAGGGGTTCTTGTTATTTCTAAGGAAATTTCTGACTTCTTCGAGTCCATGATCGTCAACGGTGCAGATGCAAAACTTTCTGCTAACTGGTTGATGGGGGATGTTTCTGCTTATTTAAACGCAGAACAAAAAGACTTAAAGGATACAGCATTAACACCTGAAAACCTTGCTGAAATGGTGAAATTAATCACGGATGGTACTATTTCTTCTAAGATCGGTAAAAAAGTGTTTGCTGAATTAGTTGAAAATGGCGGTTCTGCACAAGAAATTGTAAAAGCAAAAGGCTTAGTTCAAATTTCTGATGAAGGTGCTTTACTAGCCATTGTTACAGAAGTTTTAGATAACAATGCACAGTCTATCGAGGATTTCAAAAATGGTAAGGATCGTGCTATTGGCTTCTTAGTTGGTCAAATTATGAAAGCTACTAAAGGTCAAGCGAACCCACCTATGGTCAATAAATTATTGCAACAAGAAATTGCCAAACGATAATTAATCGTTGTAACATAGTAGCCGAGAGAGCTTAATCGCTTTCTCGGCTATTATTTTTCATAAATGTAACAAAATTGAAATTTGTAACACTTAATAGTTGTTTAAAAGGAGTATTCATAGCAAAATATAGAATAGATAATTATAAGGGGGACGAGAACCAATGAAAACAGAACAACAATATTTTAATGAAGCTATTTCGATTCAACAATATATGGACAATATGACGACTCTTAAAGAAGAGAGCTTCCGCATTTATGACGACTTTGCAGTGCCAACAAACGATGGCTTTATTGAATTATTAAAAGACAAGCAACCAAAAATTTTAACGATTACGGAAGATTGGTGCGGAGATGCTATGTTAAACAATCCAATCGTTCGTCGTGTTGCTGAAGCAGCTGGATTGGACATGCGTACAGTGTTCCGTGATGCGGATACAGATCTAATTGATCGTTATTTAACAAATGGAGGTCGTGCTATTCCAATTTACTTGCTATTAGATAGCAGTACTGGTGAGGTGATTGGAAAATGGGGTCCACGTGCACCTGAATTACAAGAGCTTGTTGTAACGAAGCGTGCAAGCTTACCAGATAAAGAAGATCCAACATTTGAAGAAGCTCAAAAGGCCCTTTATGCGGAGATTCGTGAGGAAAATATAACGAACCAAGCATATTGGACGTATGTCTATGAAGACTTTAAAAAACAGGTGACAAACGCGTTACAAAAGTAAAGCAACATTTTAGCGAGTAAATCGTTGAATGAAATAGAATCTTATGAAGCAGGAAGGTATGTTATGAAACGAGCAAGAATCATTTATAATCCTACATCTGGACGCGAAGCGTTTAAGAAGCATCTACCAGAGGTGTTGGAAAAATTAGAAGTAGCAGGCTATGAAACATCCTGTCACGCAACAACCGGTGAAGGCGATGCAACACTTGCAGCAAAAGATGCAGTAGACCGTGGCTTTGATATAATCATCGCAGTTGGTGGAGATGGCACTTTAAATGAAGTTGTTTCAGGTGTAAGTCCATTTGAAAACCGTCCAAAAGTTGGTCTAATTCCAATGGGCACTACAAATGATTTTGCCCGTGCCGTGCATATCCCGCGAAATATTGATGAAGCGGTAGACATTATTATACAAGGCGATACATTGCCAGTGGATGTCGGTCTATTAAATGGCGAACGCTATTTCATCAATATTGCTGCTGGCGGACGGATTACGGAGCTAACATATGAAGTACCAAGTAAAATGAAAACAATGCTTGGGCAGTTAGCCTACTATTTAAAGGCAGTAGAAATGATTCCATCCATCAAAGCCTCTCATATGCGTATAGAATATGATGGGGAAGTGTTTGACGGGGATGCCATGATGTTCTTATGTGGTTTAACCAACTCTGTAGGAGGCTTTGAAAAACTTGCACCAGATGCAAGTATCAATGATGGATTCTTTACATTATTAGTGTTAAAGAAGGTTAGCCTACCTGAGTTTATTCAACTAGCGGCTATGGCATTAAGAGGCGAACATTTAAATGATGACCGTGTCATTTACAAAAAAGCGAGTGTTGTAAAAGTCACTACTGAAAACGAAGTACATCTTAATCTAGATGGTGAATATGGCGGAGACGCTCCAGCTACCTTTGAAAATTTAAAGCGTCATATCGAAATTTTTGTCCCTCTTGCAGATATTCGCGAAGAGGACCGTATATAATACATGAAAAGCTCATCTTCGTTATAGCGAGGATGAGCTTTTTTGTATAAAGGATTCAGCGTACTCTTGAAGAACTCCACCTAAACTTTCGCATCAAACGACCAAAAAGATAATAGAGTAAAGCAAATAGCCCGCAGCGAAAAATTGAATATGTAGTAAGTCTAACCTTTAGAATTAGGAATTGTGAATGAATTAAGAAAAATGTTTGGCAAATGTGCGTATATTACTTGAACAAAATTTGAAACCTTATTAATAGGCTGAAATATCGGTCCATTATAAAGGTTTTTTTCGTTGTAATAGTGGAAAATGGGGTATGGATAAGGGAAAGGAAGTGTTGCTTTTGTATAAGTCACAGGAGAAGAAGCTTATTTGGCTAAGCTTTGGTGTTGCAATCATTATGCTACTTTCCATTCTTGGAAGAATATTTGGGAGCTAGGGGGCAATGAGATGATAAACGAATCAGCAGTCTATTGGAGTCGTGCATTAACTGAGTTAACTTTATCGTTCCACATCATTTATGCAACGATAGGGGTCGGTGTCCCGTTAATGATCATGATTGCTCAATGGACTGGGTATAAAAAGAATGATGAGCATTATATTTTAATGGCCAGACGTTGGGCACGTGGCTTCGTCATTACGGTCGCAGTGGGTGTTGTGACGGGAACGGCAATTGGTTTACAACTATCATTATTATGGCCTAACTTTATGCAACTAGCTGGTCAAACCATTGCATTACCACTTTTTTTGGAAACGTTTGCATTTTTCTTTGAAGCTATATTTTTGGGCATTTATTTATATACTTGGGACCGCTTCGATAGTCAGAAAAAGCATATGCTATTGTTAATTCCAGTTGCAGTAGGTGCATCGATGTCGGCTGTATTTATTACAATCGTAAATGCCTTTATGAATGCCCCGAGAGGCTTCGATATTGTTGACGGGAACCTTGTTAATATTCAACCCTTCTTAGCGATGTTTAACCCTGCTATGCCAACAAAGGTGGCGCATGTACTCGTAACAGCGTATATGACATCTGCATTTGTTTTAGCCGCTATAGCAGGATACCGAATGCTTAAAGGATCGAAACATGTATACCATAAAAAAGCATTACTGTTACTGATGAAAATTGGTTTAATTTTCTCCATTGCAGCAGCTGTGATTGGAGATTTCTCAGGAAAATACTTAGCGGAATATCAACCAGAAAAATTAGCTGCAGCGGAATGGCATTTTGAAACGGAAGGAAAGGCTTCTCTTGTTTTATTTGGCGTGCTAGATGGAGAAGAAGTGAAATATGCCATCAAAATTCCGTATGCTTTAAGCATTCTTGCACATTTTAATCCTAATGCAGAGGTAATTGGATTAGATCAATTCGAGGAAGAGGATCTACCACCACTCTATATTCATTATCTCTTTGATATTATGGTGTCCATAGGTATGTTTATGGTGCTAGTTTCATTACTGTATGTTGTAGGGAAAGCACGGGGCTGGCAGTTTATTCATTCACGCTGGTATCGATGGATCATTGTGGCGGGGGGGCCGCTTTCTATCATTGCTATTGAAGCGGGCTGGTGGCTTGCTGAGGTTGGACGTCAACCTTGGATTCTTTATGGCTTGATGCGAACTCCAGAAGGGGCCACAACGAGTGACCATGTGGATTTAATGCTATTGTTGTTTGCAGGTGTATATGCAGTATTAGCGGTAGGAAGTGTTGTCGTCTTGGTGCGAATGTTTAAAAAGAATCCTATTGAGCGTGAGATTGAAGATCGTCACTCTGAAAAAG
This sequence comes from Lysinibacillus sp. GbtcB16, assembly GCF_019091145.1. Taxonomy (NCBI): domain Bacteria; kingdom Bacillati; phylum Bacillota; class Bacilli; order Caryophanales; family Bacillaceae; genus Lysinibacillus; species Lysinibacillus sp. GbtcB16. Next base: position 103,274 of record NZ_JAGXJV010000007.1, on the reverse strand, counting down.
GCGGTGACATCCTATGACATTAGAGATTCTAGGTATTTCAGTATTGTGGATTTTTCTATTTGGCTATGTCATTGTCGCATCGATTGATTTCGGTGCCGGTTTCTTTAACGCCTATAGCCTACTGATTGGGAAGAATCATATTTTAACGAATATTATTAAACGATATTTATCGCCTGTTTGGGAAGTAACCAATGTCTTTTTGGTATTCTTCTTTGTAGGGATCGTAGGATTTTTCCCGCAAACTGCTTTTTACTACGGAACCATTTTACTTATACCCGTCAGCATTTCCCTTGTACTATTAGCCATTCGAGGTTCCTATTATGCCTTTGAATCGTATGGTACAAGAGGACATATTGGGTACACGCTGACCTATGGTGTAGCAGGTTTATTAATTCCTGCATCGTTGTCTGTTGTTTTTGCCATTGCTGGTGGAGGGTATGTGGATCTCATTAACGGGCAGCCTGTTTTAAACTATTGGACTTTATATACAAGTCCATTTGCTTGGAGCATTGTCGTATTGAGTATTGCCGCTGTACTTTACATTTCTGCAGTATTCTTAACTTGGTATGCTCATAAAGCGAATGACAAGGAAGCAACGAAGCTAATGAGAAAATATGCACTTTTATGGGCAGCTCCTTTGATGATCAGCGCATTAGGCATCATGTATGAGATGAAGTCCATTAACCCTGAAAGTTATAGTCACATGGTGAATTTATGGTGGATGTTTGCAATATCAGCCATATTATTTATGATTACAGTGTTCCTCATTGCCATGCGTAAAAAATATGGGCTTGCAGTTGCACTTCTGATTGCTCAATTTGCGGTAGCATTTTTCGCTTATGGTATTGCGCAATATCCATATTTACTGTATCCATATTTAACGATTTATGATGGCTTCACAAGTACACAAATGGCAATTGCTTTAATCATTGCCTTTATTTTAGGACTGTGTCTCCTACTTCCATCACTTTATTTATTGATGAAATTATTCTTGTTCAATAAAAACTATGTGACCGGAAAAGAAGACAATCACGCATAGGAGGAAATTAGTATATGCAAAGTTTTTTAATTTTTTATGCGCCTTTTATTGTCGTCATTCTTGGAATCTTGTGTGCATTTTGGTGGGCACCAAGGGATTATCATATAACAAAAGAGCAAGGAAAGAGTCGCGAATAGCGGCTCTTTTTTCAAGTTAGCTAGAAGAACCGTATAACGGGCAGGTCTTGTTCTTTTTTCATTCGCCAACACATGCTACAATAAGGAGATTGAAATGGAGGATGTACGAATGTCAGCACCCGTGAAAAAGAATGAACGACTTTCAGTTTATATAGAAGACTTAACACATGATGGCAATGGTGTCGCTAAGGTGGATGGCTATCCATTATTTATACAAGGCGCACTTCCGAACGAAACAGCCGAAATCCATGTGATGAAAACTTTAAAAAATTATGGCTTTGCAAAAGTTGTAGATATTATTAAGCCATCACCCGATCGAGTAGAAGCTCCATGCGATTACTTTAAGCAATGCGGGGGCTGTCAATTACAGCATTTATCCTATGAGGGCCAGCTCAAATGGAAAGAAAATATGGTGCGCAATGTGATGCAACGCATTGGTAAAATTGATGCGCCTGTTCTGCCTGTAAAAGGAATGAAAGAGCCTTGGCATTATCGTAATAAAGCGCAAATTCCTTTCTCTGAAAATGAAGCAGGACAAGCTATTGCTGGTTTCTATAAAACAAAGACGCATAGCATTGTGGATATGGAGCGTTGCTTGATTCAAACAGGAGAAGCAGATGCAATTTTAGCAGGCTTGAAAAAGGAATTAGTAGCGATAGGCATGCGCCCATACAATGAACTTTCCCACGAAGGCATGTTGCGCCATGTTGTCATTCGTAAAGCACGGGCAACAGGTGAGGTCATGGTTGTCCTTGTGACGAAAAAGAAAAAATTTCCACAAAAAGAAGCAGCCATTGCAGTAATTCAAAAGCTTGTTCCGAACGTCACTTCAATTATGCAAAATGTGAATCATGAGAAAACGAATGTGATTTTTGGTGATGACACACTGAACCTTTGGGGCAAGGACGTCATTATTGACACAATTGGCGACGTACGCTTTGAAATTTCCGCTCGCTCCTTCTATCAGGTCAACCCAGAGCAAACGGAGGTCCTCTATAAACAAGCACTTGATTATGCAAACTTGCAAGGGGATGAACGAGTGATTGATGCGTATTGTGGGATTGGAACGATCTCCTTGTTCCTTGCACAAAAGGCAAAGGCAGTCATGGGCGTTGAAATTGTCCCACAAGCGATAGAAGATGCCAAACGTAACGCGGTCCTAAATGGTTTTACAAATACTTATTTTGAGGCCGGCCCAGCTGAGGAAGTTATACCAAGATGGTATAAGGAAGGAAAGGAAGCAGACGTACTGGTAGTTGATCCACCACGTAAAGGCTGTGATGAAGCACTTTTAAAAACCATTTTAGAGCAACGACCAAAGCGAGTGGTCTATGTCTCCTGCAACCCAGCTACACTAGCACGCGACCTTCGAATTTTGGAGGATGGCGGCTACCAAACACAAGAAATTCAACCAGTAGATATGTTCCCGCACTCCACACATTGTGAAGCGGTTGCGTGGCTTGTGAGAAAGTAGCATATTACGAACGGCATTTACTATCTTGATAAAGCACGAGCATATTCATAGCTCGTGCTTTTGTGTATTTTAGAAGTCAAACTATGAAATTACAATGAGGTTGATAATCATTATCATTTATATTACCATACAAATATGATGTGGATCGAAGGAGTGAAGGTGAATGTCGAATGATATGGATTCAACTAATAACTTTACAAAGGAAATGATCGATAAGGCTGTTCGGCTATGGACGCGCTCATCCATTTCACTAATAGATGTTCGTTACAAGTTGATTCATCCGGACAAACCAATCCAAAGTTACCGAATGCCGACTAGTATGCTGGTGTATACCTGTGGTGGAACGGCTAATGTAAAATTGGATCAAACACTATATCAATCGGAACGTTTTGGTATTTTTCATGGAGGAAAAGGAACGGAAATATCAATTCATCCTGTAAGCAGCAGTGTCGAGACTTACATGGTGCTATATAGAGCAGAAACTCCGCCATTTTACAAAAGAGAAATTTATCGCTTGTTAGAACAGATAAATCCGTTTATACAAACGTATGGATTCTCACCAGGGAATCCCACTTTTTTTATGGAGAAGTTTTTGAATATGAAAAACCATTGGAATCGAGAATCTGTGTTAAATCAATTTTATTCAAAGATTATACTGTATCAGATTGTCTATGAGATTTACAATGAGTTAGAAAAGGGAGATATACTTTATTGCCAGCCTGATTATGTGGTAATAGTCAAGCAATATCTGGAACAACACTATAGCGAGTCTGTTTCCATTCAACAACTTATTGAAATGCTACCCATTAGTAGGAGCCAGTTAATTAGGCTTTTTAAAAAACGCGAGCATAAAAGTCCTCAGGAGCTCTTGAATGAGAAAAGGTTGGATTCGGCTAAGTGGCATTTGCAATACACAAATGCAACTATTCAAGAAATTGCTGTTGGGTGCGGTTTTGTGGATGGACTAAATTTAATCCGAATGTTTAAAAAATATAACCATATGACACCGAGTGAGTACAGGATAAAAATGATAACTGATAAGGACATTAATGATGTTGATAATGATTATCAACCTCAATACAATGAGAGAGAACTATATAAATTAGTCAAATCTAAGGGAAATGAGGAATTGTTGATGTTAGGGAAGACAAGAAACAAGGAAATAATTTTTGCAGCAGCCTTGAGCTTGATGCTGTTGTTATCGGGATGTACATCAAATGCGCCTGTGAATAAGGGAGCGACGGGGAGCCAGTCAGAGACGCAAACACAGACTACATCAAATGCTGAAGCTAAGGGGATGCCGCAAACGAGAATTGTGAACACACTAAAAGGAGATGTGGAAGTACCCGTTAACCCGCAGCGGGTCGTTGTCCTGTATTTAATGGGTGACCTGCTTGCTCTAGGAATAAAGCCTGTTGGTATTTCCACTCTAGTTGGGGAAGGCGATGCGGCAATCGCTAGCGAATTGGATGGTATCACCACTTTAGGAGATGGGCAACCGAGCCCAGAAGCGGTGCTCGCCCTTAATCCAGATCTTATTATTGTTACAACAGATGAAATTTACGACAAACTTCATAAAATTGCCCCTACTCTTTATATACCATATGACTTACCAGTGGAAGAACGTATGGACATTCTGGGGAAAGCATTTGGTAAAGAAGATCAAGCTAAAGAACTTTTGGACAATTTTTATAATAAGGTGGAACTAAGCAAGCAAAAGCTGCAGCAAGCTGGTATTTTGGACAAAACAGTCACAGTTATGGAAAGCAACAAAGGTTCTATGGCAGTAATGGTGGGGATGGGTTACGGACGAGGATCACAGATTATTTATCAATATTTGGGAATGAAAGCACCTGAGATCGTGCAACAAAAAATAGAAACCTCCAAGAATGATGCGACCAGCATGGATGTCTCCTACGAAGTGTTGACTCAGTATGCTGGTGACTATGTATTCCGCTCTGCCTTTGAAGGAATGGAAGATTTATCAGACAACCAAATTTGGAATAACATTCCAGCCGTGAAGGATGGCCGGTTAATAGATATGAGCTTTGGCTTGTTCTTCTACAATGATATCTTCTCGCTAGATAAGCAGCTTGACTTTGTCGTGGATAGCTTGCTAAGCTCTGTGGAATCAGAGGAACTCCGATGAGTGAAATATAATGTCTGTATTCATAATCGGAAAAATTTCTGCCTACAGTTTAATCATGAATAGAATGTTTGTTAGGCTCTAAAATTAACTATGAAAAGTACTGAACTTACGCTGAACAAAGCTTAATCTAGTGATTTGAAAATATTAAAATTGTGGGTCGCGTGGTTGGAGTTTGTATAATAGAAAAGACATTGATATGACCGGCACTGACCTCAATAGTTAGAAAAATACAAAAGCATCTTCGATTGAATTCAGGTTTAGATACTTAAACTTCAATTAGGAGGTGCTTTTTCTTTGCGTAAAAGTGTGAGTTATCCATATGAAAAAAAGTGAAAGACATTGAAATGCGGACAGCGGTTTATCAATGAAACAGGTTTTATATAATGGCATTGGCTACAACAAGAGGTAAGTCCCAAAAGCCTATACCAGCTACTTTTTTGTATTTAAAATACCATTTTGAACTGATTTTCGTTAAAATAAATAGTGTCCATTTTCATAATAGTTTTTCACAAGTGATATATGTAGTGAACAATAGGTTAATAAGCATGATATAAGTGTAACATTTGACTTTATAATTTTTGAACTGAGAGTATAGAGTTTTATCCATAGTGAGAGGATTTGGAATGAACATGATAGATAATTTTTGGCGTGATTTGCCGCGTCCATTTTTTGTACTGGCACCGATGGAAGATGTCACAGATGTTGTTTTCCGTCAAGTAGTCAGTGAAGCCGGAAGACCGGACGTATTTTTCACAGAGTTTACGAATTCGGATAGCTATTGTCATCCAGAGGGACAGAAAAGTGTGCGGGGTCGTTTGATTTTTACAGAAGATGAACAGCCGATGGTGGCACATATTTGGGGGGATAATCCTGAGTATTTCCGTCAAATGAGTAGAGGCATGGCAGAGCTAGGGTTTAAAGGTATCGATATTAATATGGGCTGTCCTGTGCCAAATGTGGCATCGAGGGGAAAAGGGAGTGGCCTTATTTTACGTCCTGATGTGGCGGCAGAATTGATTCAAGCTGCCAAAGCGGGTGGACTGCCTGTCAGTGTGAAAACACGACTTGGCTATAAGGATGTAGAGGAATGGGAGGAATGGTTAACGCATATTTTCAAACAAGATATTGCGAACCTGTCGATTCATTTACGCACAAGAAAGGAAATGAGCCAAGTTGATGCACATTGGGAGCTCATTCCTGAAATCAAAAAATTACGCGATCGTATCGCACCTAATACGCTATTAACGATCAATGGAGACATCCCTGATCGACAAACAGGGCTAGAGCTTGCCGAAAAATATGGGATTGATGGCGTAATGATTGGACGAGGTATTTTTAAAAATCCCTTTGCTTTTGAAAAAGAACCAAAGGAGCATAGCAGTAAAGAGTATCTTGACCTTTTAAGACTGCAGCTCGATCTTCAAGATCAATATGAGGAAGTACTCCCACGCTCTATCACAGGACTTCATCGCTTTTTCAAAATATATGTCAAAGGATTCCGAGGTGCCGGTGAGTTAAGAAGCCAATTGATGAACACGAAATCAACAGATGAAGTGCGTGCATTGCTTGATCGCTTTGAAGTAAATTATGTTGAATAACAAAGAATCCTACTTTATTAGGGTGAGGTAAGCAGTATTCTGTCACTAAACAGAAACTTGCCTTTTTGGAATGTGCATATTACAATAAAAAGTAAGTTAATAGCAGGTTTGAGTAACTGAGAGACCATTGAAAACATATGTGCCTAGCGTACATATGCTTTTGATGGTCTTTTTTTATCGTTAAAATGATAAGGGAGGAAATAAATGATGAGTACAGCTTCTGCGTTACAACGACAACAAACAATAGAGGAGCTTCAAGATAGGGAGTACGATTTATTAGTAATTGGTGGCGGTATTACAGGGTGTGGTATTGCACTGGATGCTATTGCTCGCGGTCTGTCTGTAGCATTAGTGGAAATGCAGGATTTTGCAGCAGGGACTTCTAGCCGTTCGACAAAATTAGTACATGGCGGTTTACGTTATTTAAAGCAATTTGAAATAAAAGAGGTAGCAGAGTTAGGGAAGGAACGTGCCATTGTTTATGAAAATGGTCCACATGTGACAACACCTGTTTGGATGTTATTACCTTTTCATAAGGGAGGGACATTTGGAAAATACTCTACAAATCTCGGCTTGCGTGTCTATGATTTTTTAGCAGGAGTCAAACGTGCAGAACGCCGTTATATGTTAAGTACAGGTCAAACCATTGAGAAGGAGCCATTAGTGAAAACTAAGGGATTACTTGGCGGTGGTATGTATGTAGAGTATCGTACTGATGATGCTCGTTTAACCATTGAAGTAGCAAAGGCAGCCATTGAAAGAGGGGCAACATTATTGAATTATATAAAAGCCGAAAACTTTTTATATAATGAACAGCAAAAAATAAGTGGTATTGTTGCAACGGATTTATTAACAAATCATCCAATCGAAATTCGTGCAAAGGCTGTCGTTAATGCTGCTGGTCCATGGGTGGACGATGTGCGCACAATTGAAGGAAAGCAAGCAGGGAAGCATTTAATTTTATCGAAAGGTGTGCATATTGTTTTTGATGAATCCAAATTCCCATTAAAACAAGCTGTTTATTTTGATACACCTGATGGCCGCATGGTATTTGCGATCCCTCGACAAGGAAAAACATATGTAGGGACAACAGATACATTTTATGAAGGCGATGCTCGCAATATGGATATTTATCAAGAGGATCGCGATTATATAATGAACGCTATTCGTTATATGTTCCCAAGTGTGAAGGTGACCGATGCGGATATTGAATCAAGTTGGGCAGGCGTTCGTCCATTGATTCATGAGGACGGAAAAAATCCATCTGAAATTTCTCGTAAGGATGAAGTGTGGATTTCGCCATCGGGGCTTGTAACAATTGCTGGTGGGAAATTAACCGGCTATCGTAAAATGGCTGAAACCGTATTAAATACGATTACACAAGAGCTAGAGCAACAATTTGGTATTAAATCCTCTCCATGTACAACAAAAAATATTCCGATTTCTGGTGGCCATATTGGCGGCTCAAGTAAATTTTATGCCTTCTTATATGACTATACAAGAGTAGGCAAGAAAATAGGCTTATCTGAGGAAGAGGCCAAATTTTTAACACAGCATTATGGTAGCAATGTAGAAATTGTTTTTAATTATGTAAAGGAAGGACACCCAATCTTACCATCATGGCTGTATGCGCAATTAATGTATGGTATTCATCATGAAATGGTCGTTCATCCAAATGACTTTATGGTTCGCCGGACAGGGTATATGTTCTTTCAAATGGCAATTGTTCAACAATATGAAGAGGCAATTCTAGATGAAATGGCTAAGCAACTCAACTGGACAGCACAGCAACGGACACAATATGAAGAAGATGTAAAGAAAGAAATAAAACGAGCGACAACTGCGCTATAATGATGTAGTTACTCTCAACATAATATAAGGGTGAGCGTTCACACTGTATTATAAGGGAAGGAGAGAATGGAATGCATTTTGATAATCAACAGGTGATTCCTGCTGCGCGTACCGTCAAGCAATTTGACGAGATAATAGCAAGTCCATTCGATTATATTGTGCTATTGGAGGTGCACATTAGCTTATTAATGTCTTTAAAGCGTGAGGCACATCGACATGGAAAAAAATTAATTATTCATGCGGATTTAATTCATGGTTTAAAAACAGATAATTTTGCAGCGGACTTTTTATGTAATGATATTCGTCCAGCTGGCATTATTTCAACGCGTTCCAATATGCTAATGAAAGCCAAAGCTCGTGGAATTATGGCTATTCAACGTGTGTTTTTGATTGATACGATTGCTCTTGAAAAAAGTTATTCGATGATTGAAACAGCGCAGCCTGATTATATTGAGCTATTACCTGGCATTATTCCTTCGATGATTCAGGAAATCCATGAGCGTACTCAAATCCCTGTTATTACAGGTGGCTTAGTGCGTACAGTGGACAATATTGAGGAAGCATTAGCTGGTGGTGCTATCGCCGTTACAACCTCTAATAGACAATTATGGGAAAATTTCAAAAAATAGTTGACTCTGTATGTTTTTTTCTCTAAAATGGACATAAGTTCATACGCACGTGGTTAGGAAAAGGAACCCACATTTGTTCATCTACATGTATTAATGTAGTTTGATTGGATGTGGGTTCCTTTTTGTTTTCTATGGGCTATTATCACAAAGGGGGATTAAACTATGTCTACGTTTACAGCTGAGCTGGTCGGCACAATGATTCTTATTTTATTTGGTGGCGGCGTAGTAGCAGGTGCCGTGTTAAACAAATCAAAAGGCTTTGGTGGAGGATGGATCGTCATTACCTTTGCATGGGGGCTTGGGGTTGCAATGGCAGCTTATGCGGTAGGTGGAATCAGTGGTGCACACCTAAATCCTGCATTAACAATTGCCCTTGCCACGATCGGAAACTTTCCTTGGGCAGATGTGCCAGCCTATATTGCTGCACAAATGATTGGTGCATTTTTAGGGGCTACACTTGTTTACTTTATGTATTTACCACATTGGCAGGCAACAGCAGATGCCGATGTAAAATTAGCGCCATTTTCCACAATGCCAGCTATTAAGCATCCTTTATCAAATCTATTATCAGAAATGATAGGAACATTTATTTTAGTTTTAGGAATTTTAGCTTTAGGTACAAATACTATTACAGATGGTTTAAATCCATTTTTAGTTGGTATGTTAATTATTGTAATTGGGATGGCTTTAGGGGGCCCAACAGGTTATGCCATAAACCCAGCTCGTGATTTAGGTCCACGTATTGCGCATTTTATTTTACCGATTGCAGGCAAAGGTGATTCTGGCTGGAGCTATGCATGGGTACCAGTTGTAGGACCTATTATTGGAGGTACATTTGGTGCATTGTTTTTCCAACAAATATTTGAAGGGAAAAATAGTATTGCGTTTTGGATTGTTGCAGTAATTGTGATTGCTATTTTCATAGGAGCACAATTAACGGTTAAGAATGTTCAAGTAGAAGACTAATTTATTTGGAGGGATTTCTATGTCAGAAAAAAAATATATTTTAGCGTTAGACCAAGGAACTACAAGCTCAAGAGCTATTCTTTTTGATGAAACGGGTAAAATCGTACACACAGCACAACAAGAATTCCAACAACATTTTCCACAAGCAGGCTGGGTAGAGCATCATGCAGAGGAAATTTGGTCATCTATTCTATCTTGTATTGCAACAGTGTTATCAGAAAAAGGTGTGAGTTCAAATCAAATTGCAGGGATTGGGATTACCAATCAACGTGAAACAACCGTAGTATGGGATAAACATACTGGCAAGCCTGTATATAATGCAATTGTTTGGCAATCACGTCAAACGAATGAAATTTGTGAGCAATTAAAGGAAAGCGGTTACAATGATTTATTCCGTGATAAAACAGGTTTATTAATAGATGCTTACTTCTCAGGTACAAAAGTGAAGTGGATCTTAGATCATGTTGAGGGAGCTCGTGAAAAAGCCGAGGCAGGAGAGTTGCTATTCGGCACAATTGATACTTGGCTAATTTGGAAGCTATCCGGTGGAAAAGTACATGTAACAGACTATTCAAATGCCTCTCGTACATTGATGTATAATATCCATGATTTAAAGTGGGATGAAGAACTATTAGAAATTTTAACAGTTCCAGCCTCTATGCTACCAGAAGTACGTCCTTCTTCTGAAGTTTATGGCTATACAGAGGAGGCATTATTCTTTGGCTCTGCTGTTCCAATTGCCGGAGCTGCAGGCGACCAACAAGCAGCCCTATTTGGTCAGGCATGCTTTGAGGAAGGTATGGTTAAAAACACATATGGCACAGGTTGCTTTATGTTAATGAATACTGGTGAAAAGGCAGTGAAATCAGATAATGGTCTATTGACTACATTAGCTTGGGGCTTAGATGGCAAAGTAACATATGCTTTAGAGGGCAGTATTTTTGTAGCAGGTTCTGCGATTCAATGGTTACGTGACGGTTTACGTATGTTCCGTAATGCAAGTGAATCAGAGCAATATGCAACACGTGTAGAGTCAACTGATGGTGTTTATGTTGTCCCAGCATTTGTTGGCTTAGGAACACCGTACTGGGATTCTGATGTGCGCGGAGCTATCTTTGGCTTAACAAGAGGAACTGCGAAGGAGCATTTTGTACGTGCTACGCTAGAATCATTAGCGTATCAAACAAAGGATGTATTAGCAGCGATGGAGGCAGATGCTAATATTCCGTTAGCCAAATTACGTGTAGATGGCGGAGCTGTAGCCAATGATTTCTTAATGCAATTCCAGGCAGATTTATTGGATGTTCCTGTTGATCGTCCAATTATTAATGAAACAACCGCTTTAGGTGCAGCGTATTTAGCTGGCTTAGCAGTTGGCTATTGGCATTCGACAGAGGAAATCAGCAAATATTGGAATTTAGAACGTCAATTTACACCTAATATGAGTAATGACCATCGTGATAAAATTTATGGAGGATGGAAAAAGGCTGTTGCTGCAGCGCAAGTATTTAAGTAAGCCAAACATTTGAGAGGTTGGGGCATAGCTAGCTTCAATTAATGAGAAATCCGAATTCGAATGCATTCAAATTTGGATTTCTCTATTTTTTTATGTTGTCTCCAGATAGATCTTCACTGATGTCCAATTTTTCTTCTGGCATGAATTCTTTTTCAAACAGTCCATCGTATAGCTGGTTTGACTTTTCAATCAGTCTGTTTTGCCATTTGCATTAGCTATTGGTGCTCTAGCTACAGATGCTGATGGCGGGGTTCTTGTTGGTATGCACGGCTTTTTATTTATACAAGCCCTACCATTCGTCATACTTCTGATATTTTTATTTGAAAAAGGTGAAGAAAGCGTCCAATTCTTTATAGAATTGTGCATTTTTGTCGTTAGGAATAGAGGATTTAGAGAGATGTCAGAGAATTGTATATAAGTACCATTATATGTAATGACGTGCTTATAGGAGTTGTATGAAAATGGTTGTGACAACGAGACCGTTAAAAATTAAATATAAAAAGTTAGCTAATCCTTTTCAGGAGTTTATGCAGGTTAGTCCTAACAATAATGCCCTTACGAAGGAAGTAGTCTTTCTACGTTATATTGGTATACCTGATTCTGTAGATCTTTATAAAGAAGATATTTTAAAAATGGATGAGTATTTCACAAAGCAAAGCGTATTTTATTTACGACTACATAGGCTTGAGGTCATCAATAATAAAAAAGATGCAGATAGACTGTCGGAGCTTTGGGAGGATTGGCAGGTTGCTGCTGATAGTATGCAATTACTGTATGAGAAATCTTTATGCGGTAAATTAGCGAATGATCAACTTGAATGGACAAAAAAGCTTAGCTTTAAAAATATTCTCCATCTTTTTAAAGAACAACAGCCACATGCGAATGACACTTTACTAAAAAACTTTGCAGTTAAATTTTTATATTGGATGGATTATTATTTACCACAAATTTTTTCTAAGGAAAATCAAGCATCCTCTAAAATTGTTTTTATAGGGGACATTACGCAGCATGAATCATTATTCTTATATTTCTTATCGACACTTGGCTGCGATATATGCTATATGAATCCTAAAGGGGATATCACAAATTTGTATCCTATCATAGCAGCATCCTCTAATTTACAGAGTTGTCCTGATTGCTATGAAAAAGAATTCATAATCCCTAAAATGCTTTCGATGAAAAGCATACCACCACAACAACCGACGATTCTTCCAACCGCTAGTTCTAGCACGGTTACTTCAGAAGAGTGTAGTTATGAACAGTTGGCTTCTTTAGCGACATCTGTTGTCATGATAAAGACATTTGCCGAGGATGGTGAGTTGTTATGTTTTGGCTCCGGAGTTGTTCTCCATCGCGATGGCTATATTTTGACGAACTTGCATGTAGTAGGTGGTGGGAAATATTATTCTGTGCTATATGAAAATGATCCAAACGAATATACTACGCATCAATTTGTGAAATATCATGATATACATGATTTGGCTATTTTGAAAGTGGACAGAACAGGCCAACCTTTACCTGTTAAAATGGATAGTCATTTAGTCAGAGGACAAAAGATTGTAGCGATTGGCAGTCCTCTCGGTTTATTTAATTCGGTCTCTGATGGAATTGTTGCGGGATTTAGAGATATACAAAAAATGTCTATGGTTCAATTTACAGCTGCTATTTCAAACGGAAGTTCCGGTGGTGCTTTATTGGATATGCAAGGGAGGTTGGTCGGTTTAATTACAGCTGGTTTTAATGATGGTCAGAATCTTAATTTAGCTGTACCGGCTCATGTCATCTATCAATTTGCTCAAAACTTTATTGAGTTACCTAGTTAGTTTCCACTATTCAACCGTTGCTTTTTTATGCGTAATCTTATAGAATGTAGAACGGTATAAATGAACGAAATAAATCACCTTTAATACGGTCCAGAGAGGCTGAAAAGGGCTACATGATATTTTTAGGCTTATAATATCTTTGCTTTGGCATGCCCTTTTGTCTTCTCTGACTAAAGGGCTTTTATTTTTGTTCAAATACACCTCTTTTAAAGGAAGTCCTGTGAGGCTTCAAAAGAGAATGGACAAAACAACTATAATCCATTCACTCGAACGCTAAAAGAGAGAGACAACAAAAATCTGGAGGTTAGAAAGAATGGATTATCGAAAAAAAACCGTGGTCGCTTCATTGGCCGGGTTAACGCTAGAAGGAATGGACATTATGTTTATTTCTTTTGCGATGACAATGATTATTGCAGAATTTAACATTGATCTGGCAACGGGTGGATTAATTTCATCTATCACGAATATTGGTATGCTTTTAGGTGGGATTATTTTTGGTGTGCTTGCAGATAAGTATGGTCGGGTAAAAGTGTTCACATATACCATCATATTGTTTGCAATCGGTACTGCCTTAACAGGAGTAGCAACAAGTATTGAACAAGTTTATGTATATAGATTTATCGCTGGACTAGGTGCTGGTGGGGAGTACGGTATCGGAATGGCGCTTGTCGCCGAGGCTTGGCCAAAAAATAAACAAGGAAGAGCCTCTTCATATGTGAGTGTAGGTGCACAATATGGAGTCATCTTAGCAGCTTTATTAAGCGCTATTATTTTACCGACACTAGGATGGAGAGCACTATTCTTTGTTGGCGTATTACCTGTAATCTTTGCCTTTATCGTACGGAAAAATCTTCATGAATCACCAGAATGGCTGGCGTCACAAAACAATCAACGTAACAAAGAGAAAAAAGGGAAATTGGCACAGTTATTTGCAACACCTCGTGTCACTATGACGACCTTAACCTTAATATTAATGGCAACTGTTCAAATTGCAGGCTATAATGGCCTGATGATCTGGCTACCATCGATGCTCCAAAAATCGCAAGGCTTATCTGTTTCAAGCTCAGCATTGTGGACAATTAGTACTGCAGTCGGCATGATTATCGGCATGCTCACTTTCGGAAGATTTATGGATCGTTTTGGTGCGAAACGTGCATTTGGTATCTTTTTATTGGCTTCTGCATGTGCCGTATTTCTATACTCCTTTGCGACAGGAGCTGTAGCTATATTAATGGGCGGTGCAATTGTAGGTTTCTTCTCTAATGGGATGTTTGCTGGCTACGGTGCATTAATTAGTAGCTTCTATCCAGTGCAAATTCGTAGTACAGCAACAAATACAATTTTTAACTTTGGTCGAGCAATAGGTGGATTTTCACCAATCTTTGTCGGCTATATTTTACAAAGCTATGATATGACTGTCGTTATGATTTACTTAGCAGCGCTATATGGCATTTCCTTTATGGTCATGCTAACGCTAAAAGGCTCTACTGAGGACTTGCAAACAGCTTAATCCTAACTATTACAAAAGAACGAATTCCACTTCAAAAAGAGAGGGATTCGTTCTTTTCTTGTTAGTTTTTAATTATAATAAACCTTTTGAACGTTTCTCAGCAATTTCCACGAGGCGTTTTGTAATTTCTCCTCCAACGGAACCATTAGCGCGAGAAGATGCTTCTGGCCCAAGCTGAACGCCAAACTCTTGTGCAATTTCATATTTCATTTGATTCACGGCTTCTTGTACACCAGGTACTAGAAGTTTATTTGAGCTACGATTATTATTAGCCATTATTCTCACCTCCTTGCATATAGAATGGTTGCCTACATATTTTTCATACATTTTAAAAGAAGGAAACGCACACGCTAATTGCTAACAGCAACAACTTGTGGAAATCAAGCTAAAATGAGCAAACTGTCTGTTATAATAAAGCCTGGCTCTTTGCTAAAGAAGGTTGATTAAAAGGAGGAATTTATCAATGACGAATAATGATATTCTCATTCGTTTACGCTACGCGTTAGATATAAAAAATGTAGATATGGTGGAAATATTTAAGCTAGGTGGCATGGTTTATACGAAGGAAGAAATATTAAACATGCTTCTTAAGGTTAATGATGAGGAAGAAGCACCAGAACAATACATCAAATGTAATAATAAAATGGTAGAAGCCTTTTTGAATGGATTCATTACTTTTAAACGAGGTCCCCAAAAGCCAAAGGAAGGTCAGCCAGAAGGTCCATTACCTGTCTCGGGGAAAGAAAGCCCAAATAATATGCTTTTAAAGAAAGTGAAAATTGCCTTAGCTTTAACAACGGAGGACATGCTTGAAATATTATATGATGGGGGGATTAAAGTAACAAAAGGTGAATTAGGTGCGATTTTAAGAAACCCAGGTCATCGTAATTATAAAGAATGTGGCGATTCATTTGTTCGTAATTTCTTAAGAGGCTTAACATATAAATATAGAGAATAATGCGCTAATATAGCGAGAATCAATCATAAAGTACCATTTTTTTCTTTTAAATTAGTTGACAATTTGTGACGAAATTGTGTACAATCAAATTATCACAAAATGTTCACAAAAAAGATGAAAAATGTTCACAAACAAAGGGGTGCTTGTATGATTTATTTTGACATCTTATTAGTAGCTATTGCATGTGTTACAATGCCTTTTATTGTTGCAGTTATGCTAGATATTTTTTATGCAGAACGAAAAAAAGTTCGTTTTTCATTAAGACGTACTTCATTATGGTATGTGGCTATGTTTGCTCTATCCTTTATACCATCTGTATTACTGATTACACAAAACGTATAAATTTTTCAAACACTTAGGGGTAAGTGGAAAAATATGCAGCTGTGACATGAATCCATGTTGTAGCTGTTTTTATTTTGCTAATAAATTCGAATAACTAGTAATGAAGTAGTATAAAATATGTATATTTTAAATTGGTAGCATTGACTACTTTTTCCCATTGTGTTAATTTTGGGAGGGAAAAGATAGGCAAATTTACTGAAAAGTAAAGATGCAAAGCTACAGGTCTAAGGAAATAAGTACTTAGATGGCTAGGTTGCAAAAGAGTGCTAGTTGTATCCATTAAATTCTAGTTTTAGTTCTTTTATGCCTATTTCTTTCGGAATAGGCTTTTTATTTGCAAAAAAACGTATAAGGAGGAAAAAAGTCATGAAGTTATGGAAAAACATCTCATTAAAAAACAAACTTTTATTGACGGTTTCCATTGTTGTGTTATTGCTTATAGCCGTCATCACTACTCAAAGTATTAAAGAATTAAACAATCGAATGACTGTTGATTTGGAACAAGAATTAAAAAGCGTTGGTTTGTTAACATCGATGAATTTAGATAGTAATGAAGTGAAGGATTTATTGTCTGAAAAAGGAGAAACGAACGCCAAATTTACGAAGGTACAAAAGCAACTCGATATGATTCAAGAACAACAAGGTATTATGAGTTGGAGTTATATTTGGGATGTACAGGATGAAGGTGGGGTCAACCCGATTGGCTATACATCTAATTTGAATGAGGTCTATGAAGCGGGAGAAATTTTTACCGATTTAGCGAATGAGCATGTAGAAACAGCAAAATTAGCTATTCAAAATAACAGTACGGAAGTAACAGATATATTCGAAGATCCTTTTGGTTCCTGGAGAACAGTTTTCAGCCCCATTCACGATGATAATGGGCAATTGATAGCGCTATTAGGAATTGACTACTCTGCGGACTATATCAATACCATTATTAAAGCCAGTGTTATTAAGCAAATTGTCATTGCAATTATCGGAATTTTAATTTTATTAATACTAGTTTACATAATTATAGATCGTTTATTAAAGCCACTTCAAAAGGTGGTAAATGTAGCAAACCAAGTAGCAAATGGGGAGCTAATAAATGTTGATTTAGATATTACTAAAGATGAAATCGGCAATTTATCAGCATCTATTCAAACAATGGTTGCCAATTTACAACATATTATTTTAAACATCAGAAATACTTCGAATCATGTATCTTCAGCAGCGACTCAATTAACGGTCAATGCTGGTGAGACTTATAACAGCTCTACTAATATTGCCAATGATGTAAAGCAAATTACCCAAAATGCAGAAGCTTCTATGACAATGACAGAGGAAACAGCTGCTGCTATGGAGGAGACTGCAACTGGTATCCAACAAATTGCTGACTCGGCTAATACAGCGGCAGAATCTTCTATTTCGGCATCACAAGCATCTGAACGAGGCAATCAAGTTGTGCATCAAGTTATTGCACAAATGGAATTAATCAATGATTCAGTTGAGCAAATTGGCACGACGATTAACGGCTTACATGTTAATACTAAAAAAATTAGTGACATTGTCAGCTTAATTACGGCTATTGCGGACCAAACAAATCTTTTAGCATTGAACGCAGCCATTGAAGCGGCACGAGCAGGGGAACATGGGAAGGGCTTCGCTGTTGTAGCTGATGAGGTGAGAAGACTAGCTGAGCAATCCTCACAGTCAGCAACTGAAATATATAATTTAATTAGTTCGATTCAGTCAGATTCCAATGCCTCTCTTACTGTTATGGAAAAAGGAAAAGAAGATGTAAAAGTAGGTATGACATTTACTAATGAGGTGGGAGAAATCTTTAAGGAAATTCTTACTTCCTCAGAAGAAGTGGCAAATCAAATACGTGAAATTTCGGCAGCCTCTCAGCAAATCTCTGCCTCCTCGGAGGAAGTGGCTGCATCTGTTAACAACATTAAACAATCTGCAGAATTATCGGCTGATTTTTCTGCTAATGTTTCCAAATCTACACAAGAGCAGTTAACGACAATGCTGGAAGTGAAAGATGCTTCCTCAGCTCTTGGGCAAACAGCAGAAGAGCTTCAAGCACTTGTGACAAAATTCAAATTGGAGAATGATCAAGATGAACATTAATTTTACAGGCAAAAATGTTTTAATTACTGGCTCTAGTAAAGGGATTGGCAAAGCCATTGCATTAGGCTTTGCCCAACATGGGGCTAATATTTTAATCAATTATATTGGGGATGAGCATGAGGCAGAGGCAGTTCGTATGGAGGCTGAAGAGTTTGGTGTTAAAGCATTGACCTTCCATGCAGATGTTTCTAAATCTCAGGAAGTGCAAGACATGTATCAATATATGGACAAGTATTTAGGAGAAATTGATATTCTTGTGAATAATGCTGGGTTTGCACAGGCATCCAGCATTACTGATTTGACGGATGAGCAATGGGACAAAATGATTAAGGTTCATCTATATGGATGCTTCTATAATTGCCGTGAAGCTGCTAAAAGAATGAAAGACCGTGATACAGGGAAAATCATTAATATTTCTTCTGATATTGGGAGCTTAGGCTGTGAAGAATTTACGCATTATTCTGCCGCTAAAGGTGCTATTAATGCCTTTACAAAAGCATTAGCTAGAGAATTAGCACCATCTATACTTGTTAATGCAGTAGCTCCAAGTGGTACGTTTACGGACATTTTAAAAGAGTTTGGGGACAACTATGTGGAGGAAGAATCGGCAAAATACCCATTAAAACGTTTAGCACAGCCAGAAGAAATCGCCAAAAGTGTGTTATTTTTAGCCTCTCAGCATGCTAATTTCTATACAGGTCAAATATTAACACCTAATGGTGGCGTTGTAATGAACGGATAATGGAAACTAAGGAGTACGTGCATGTTAAATATAATCATCTTTAGCTTATACTTACTATTTATTTATTATATTGGCTATAAAGGGTACAAGCGTGTCAACACAGCAGAGGATTTAATTGTTGCTGGATGGAGTATGCCTCTTTCTGTTGTCACAGGAAGTTTAGTCGCGGCATTATTAGCTGCTCCATTCTTTTTTGCAGCAGTGGGCTCAGGCTATACGAGTGGAGGCTTTGAAGGATCAGCAACAATGGGTGGCTTAGGAACTTGTATGATTCTTGGTGCACTCATTTGGACAAAGCCACTACGTCGTTTAAAGGGCTGGACATTAGCAGATTACTATGGCTTGCGCTATGGTAGTAAAAAGCTAGGTGCCTATACAGGAGTTGTAATGGCCATTGCCTTTGGTGTATTTAATGCAGCAGCATTAACAGTCGGTGGTACATATATTATTCAGCAGCTATTACAAATTGACTTCATTCCTGCAGCACTTCTATTTGTATCGTTAACAGCTATCTATTCGGTTATAGGTGGTTTATGGGCAGTTGCTTATACTGAAATTGTACAAGGAGCACTTGCCGTAGCAGGGATTCTAGGAATTACTATCTTTATATTATTTTACTATCCAGATGCGACCTTTAATCCTGAGTGGTGGAATATTCATACATTGTTTGAGAAAGCAGGAGCTGAGTTTTGGACGCTATATCTTGTCTTAGCACTTGGGGACATTCCAGCAGTTGATCTTGGTCAAAGGGTAGCAGCGGCGAAAAGTCCAAGAGTAGCTCAGCGCAGTATGATCATTGCGGGGACTATAGTTATTGCGATCAGTTGGATTCCAGGAATGTTGGGTGAAGCTTTCAAATCAATTTATCCTAATAGTACTAACCCAGAAACATTAATGCTTACCTTTGCACAGGGTTATTTCCCACCGCTTTTGGCAGCCATTTTTTTAACGGCCATGGCCGCTATGGGGATGTCCACGGTAGCTGCATGCTATGTAGCGACTTCGGGGATTGTTACAAAGAACATTTATTTAGATTTTATTAATCGTAACCCTGATCCTAAAAAACTGCTAAGATTTTCACGTGCTGTTATTCTATCAAGCGCTTTACTTGGGCTAGTGTTAGCGATCAGCTTTCAAAAGGTGATTGATTTAGCGTATTTAGCATGGGATGTTATTTTTGTAACGATATTCTGGCCAATCGTTTTAGGACCTTTTTGGAAACGTGTGAGTACACCTGCTGTATGGGCAAGTATATCCGTTGGCCTAATCTATTACATTGTGACTTCATTGACGTTTGTTCCTAGTTTGACCATCCAATCAGAAGGATTCCTTGGTCTATTAAATGAATTATGGCAGGCACCCGTATTTTCGGGCGTTGTTATTACGGGGATTACTATTGTAGTCGTAAGTCTACTCGTGCCACCATCACAGCATGTTCTTGAGATGCACAAAATAGAAAAAGATAAAACACTAGACGACGTAAGCAGTAAAGAGGAATTAGTCGGTCGCTAATAGAGAACATGAGATCCTTGTACATTCATCGATCTCATGTTTTTTATGTTGGAGAAATAAGTATGAAAAGATAGATTCATGAATAGATTGCTAGTACATTAAACTATTTCTCTAGCGATTATCTTCATAAAGGCGGGATATGAATGAAAATTATTTTCTTCATTTTATTAGGGATCATCTATCTTTTTCTAGCAAATGCGATTGAACTAGCCATTATTAAGCAGCTCTTTTTTTTAATCGGTTTAGCTTTAGTGAGTATAGGTATTATTCGGTATATAAAAGAGCATTATGTGGAATCACAAAAGTATGCACAAATGAAGGAAGCTAGTGAGGAGGAGATGAAGGCGATCCCTCACACTCAATGCCTATTATCAGAGGACGCTTTAAAGGGGTTATTGCTAAATGAACATACAAATATGCTTATCTTCGCTCAAAGGGAAGAATTAGAGGAAGAACTTAAAATAATAGAAATTCCATTTAGTAAAATCTATGAAGTAGCTATGATGGAGGATGAAATGTTCGTACTCCGAACTAAAAATTACTTAATGAGCGGCTCGTTGTTAGGGGAAGAGGAAGATTTAGCAGAAGAAGAGGAAGATGAAGAGGATGACACGGTTTCACAACTATCATTAAAGTTTGTAGTTGATCATTTATCAGAGCCTATTTTAGAGTATATATTTATGGATCAGGGGGAACATCCTATAGCGAGAGATGAGGAAGAATATGAAGAAGCAATGGAATTATGTGAGAAATGGTTTCAAAAGATAAGTGTTATTATTAAGCGCCATGAGCTGGAAAGAGTGCCGATTAGACATTGGCAATAATGAAAAGATAAAAGCTATCTCAAAGCTAGAAATAATTGAGATAGCTTTTAACATTGTTCTTTTAAATTTTAAACTGTTTTAATTGTCCATTTAATTCCTCTGCTAATCCAGCGAGCTGATTAGCGCTTCGAGCTATTTCATCCATAGTAGCGGCCGTTTCCTCCACAGTCGCTGTCGTTTGTTCAACGCCAGCAGCGGATTCCTGTGAAATGGAGGCCATTTCATCAATAGAAGCATTGATCGATTCTGAACCATCGGCTAGTTGATTTAAATTATCGGAGATCGTAGTAATATTATCAATCATATCCTCTACAGCACTCGATATTTGTTCAAATGTTTCACTTGTTTGGTCAAGCTGTGCTGTTCCTCTTTTGACTTCCTCATAGCCTGTCTGTAAGGCAGTAGTGACAGTACCTGTCTCACCTTGAATACGGTTGACGATTGTTGAAATATCAGTCACTGAGAATTGTACTTGTTCGGCAAGCTTGCGGACCTCATCTGCTACAACGGCGAAGCCCTTCCCATGCTCCCCTGCTCGTGCCGCTTCAATAGCTGCATTTAAAGCAAGTAAATTGGTTTGGTTGGAAATATCATCTATCACAGAAACCAGTTTGGAGATTTCAGCAGACTGATCATTTAAATTTTCAACCTTTTTCACAGAATCTAACATGATTTCATTAATAGCGGCCATTTGTTGTGTAGATTGAATCATTAAGTTTTTGCCACTAATCGTTAAATCTTGAACCTGGCTAGAATGCTCTTTTAACTCAGTACCTTCTTGTGTTGTTTCTTGAATACTACGTTTGAACGCTGTCATCGTTTCTGCTAAATCACCTGTTGTAGAGGCTTGCGTTTCTGTGCCAGAAGCTAGCTCCTGCATAGTCACTGTAATTTGTTCAGTACCTGCCTGTACTTCATTGGAAGATTGCGCTAGCTCCTCGCTACTTGCTGCTACAGTTTCAGAAACCGTATAGATGGATTGAATGGTTTGCTTTAATTGAACATTCATCTCGTTTGCTGAAGACATTAACGTTCCAATTTCATCGCGTGTTTTTACAGTTAATGGGTCAAGCTGTAAATTTCCATCTGCTAGTTCTTTCATACGATTTGCTACTACCTTAATGGGCTTGGAAATGGTACTAGCTGTAACAATGGCGATTAGAATACCAATAATCGTTAAGATAGAGCTGAAAATAATACCGATCGTACGATTGGTAGAGCTCGTTGTTACAACATCATTACCAACAGCTGTAATAGCTTCTTCACGGTCATTAGCTAGCTGTTCATAGCCATTACGTACGTTCGACACGAGATTTTGTGTATCCATTAAATTTTCTAAAGCTAGTTCCTTATTGCCCTTTTGATAGACATCGAATACCTCTGTCTTCACAATTTGGCTCCAATCACGTGCAAGTTCTACAGTTTTAGTGCGTTCCTCGGATGTATCATATTTGTCTAGAAGCGCATTATTATCCTCAGCTAATTGACGATACTCATTAAACGTTTCCTTATATTTTTCATCGCCGGTTAACACATAGTTTAAGGCTGCCGACAATCGGACACTCATAGAGAGTGCTAAATTATTACTTGCATTGAGTACTACTAAATCTTCCTTCACTAAAGCCTTTGCTTGTTTCTCCATAGCTGTATTGGAAGTGTAAGTGTAACCTGTAAAGCTAACGACTAAAACTAACAAAAGTATAAATGCACTTAAAATTTTTGCTTTAAGTGTTTTAAACTGATAAATGCCTTTCATTTCCCCATCCCTTTACCTAACTCCATATAGAGTATTTTGAATAACAACTTTTATTTTATAACTATTTAGATAGATTAATAAGCCATTTGGTAAAAATAATTAAAAATAGTTTTTTAGTTCAACAGTATAATTATTTTTCTTTTATGAATAGTAAAATATGTATAGCTGACGGATGGTTGATTACAATAATTATGCGAAATTTCCTAATGGCAAAGAAAAAACACCTGATGCAAAATGCCTCAAGTGCCTTGAATCATATATTTATTGTTTTTTACTTTTTGCCTGTCGCTCCCACTGTAGTAAAGAAGGATAAGGATCAAATGCCCATTCAGTTCTTCCATTAAATTTATAGATGCCATAATGAAGATGAGGTGGGAATTTTCCAGATGTACCTTCTTTGCCGTAACCAGAGCTTCCGACATAGCCGAGCACAGTGCCAGGTTCCACAATTGTGCCTACTTCAATATCCTTATGATAACTTCCAAGGTGGGCATAATAGTGATAAGAGTTATGATTATCACGAATGCCGATACGCCAGCCGCCAAATTGGTTCCAACCTTTTACTTCGACCACCCCATAGGAGGTAGATAATACAGGTGTTCCATAATTGGCAAAAATATCGGTTCCCTCATGTATACGACGTCCACCCCAACCTCTATTGGCGCCCCATGTTCCTCGATAGCTGTAAGTAGAGCGGATATTAAGTGGGAAGGTATGAGCATCAAGCTCGATGGTTTTATAATGTCTGTATAAAGTAGAAATGGTAAAAATTTGATTGACTGCTTCTTCACTGCCGTAGTACTCCCATAAGGCTAATTTAAAATCCTCATCAGTTGTTCCATATTTAGCTAAGTAACTGGCCATTGAGAAGATGACATCCTCATCGTCCTTAGGGCTAGCAATGCCATCATTATTACCGTCTAGGCCCATTCCTCCAAAATAGCTAATGGTTTCGGGTTTGCTGTCTTCCTTTACAGGATTTAATGCGCCAGACCAATACTCATCAGAAAATTGAATGGACAAATAGCCATCTCGCTTTGGAATATCTTTTCGAACGGATTGTAAATTTCTCTCATATTGATCAATAGCAGCTAAAAAATGCCAAGGAATGAGCAATTCATCAAATTGTACATAATAAGACATACGCTGCTGCATAATTTCTTCTTCCGTCTCTGCCTCCTTTGCAAACGAGGCAGGAGGGTAGAGTGTAATTCCTAAAAGGATGAAAGTTAAAAGAAATGTAAAATGACGACGCAATGATGGACCTCCTTTCTAAAGTTTAGAATAACCGAAATTTTTATCTTCATTCCAGAAAGCTTTTTCCTGACGATTTAGACAATGTTTTCCCGGTTTTTTTGGCAATAAAAAAATCCATAATAAGAAGAAACTTCTCTAAAGAAAAAGTAATCGGTATCATCATGTCATTTGCTTCATACTATGTTATAAATCAAGCCCTGAATGGAGGGAAGGCTATTAACATTTTAGATAAGGTGAAAAGCTATCGCGAAGAAGAAAATAGGCTGAAGTGGGAAGGCACATTTGCAGATTATTTAAACATCATTAGGGAAAGACCTGAAGTTGCACAAACAGCCCATTCACGCGTCTACAATATGATAAAAAGTGCTGGTGTAGAGGAACGCGATGGGCAAAAAATGTACAAATTTTTCGGACATGAAATTTTTGGGCTTGAAACAGCAATTGAAAGACTGGTGGAGGAATATTTCCATCCAGCAGCACGCAGGTTAGATGTTAGAAAGCGTATTTTATTATTAATGGGACCAGTTAGTGGTGGTAAATCAACAATTGTTACTTTATTGAAAAGAGGGTTAGAGCAATATTCTCGAACAGACGAGGGTGCGGTCTACGCAATTAAGGGATGTCCAATGCATGAGGACCCATTGCACTTAATTCCACATCATTTGCGTAATGAATTCTTTGAGGAGTATGGCATAAGAATTGAAGGAAGTTTATCGCCTTTAAATACAATGCGTCTTGAAAAGGAATACGATGGACGTATTGAAAATGTGATGATCGAACGAATTTCTTTTTCAGAAGATAAACGAGTAGGGATAGGAACATTTACACCTTCTGATCCGAAATCGCAGGATATTGCCGATTTAACAGGAAGTATTGATTTCTCCACAATCGGTGAATTTGGTTCTGAATCAGATCCCCGTGCATATCGCTTTGATGGGGAGCTCAATAAAGCCAATCGAGGAATGATGGAGTTCCAAGAGATGCTGAAGCTGGATGAAAAATTCTTGTGGAATTTATTATCTTTAACACAAGAGGGCAATTTCAAAGCAGGAAGATTTGCATTAATTAGTGCGGATGAGTTAATTGTAGCTCATACAAACGAAACCGAATATCGATCCTTTATTTCTAATAAAAAGAATGAGGCATTACATTCCCGTATTATTGTTATGCCTATTCCGTATAACCTAAAGATGAGTCAAGAAGAGCATATTTATGAAAAGATGATTAAAGAGAGTGATATGTCCCATGTTCATATTGCGCCGCATGCTTTAAAGGCCGCAGCAATCTTTTCGGTTCTTACAAGATTGGAAGTGCCGAAAAAACAAGGTGTGGATCTAATTAAGAAAATGCGCTTGTACGACGGAGAAAATGTGGAGGGATTTAATTCCGTTGACTTAGAGGAACTGAAAAAAGAGTTTCCTAATGAAGGCATGAACGGTATTGATCCGCGCTATATTATTAATCGTATTTCATCGGCTATTATCCGCAAAGACGTGCCATCTATTAATGCATTAGATGTTTTACGAGCTTTGAAGGATGGATTGGATCAGCATGCTTCCATTTCTCAAGAGGATCGTGAGAAATACATGAACTATATTGCAGTTGCCCGCAGAGAGTACGATGATATTGCGAAAAATGAAGTACAGAAGGCTTTTGTGTACTCCTATGAAGAATCAGCAAAAACATTAATGAATAATTACCTTGATAATGTAGAGGCATTTTGTAATAAAAATAAATTATTTGATCCGCTTACTGGGGAAGAAATGAACCCAGACGAAAAATTAATGCGTTCAATTGAAGAGCAAATTGGCATTTCGGAAAATGCTAAAAAGGCATTTCGTGAGGAGATTCTTATTCGTATTTCTGCCTATGCACGAAAAGGCAAACGTTTTGACTATAATTCTCACGAAAGATTACGAGAAGCCATTCAAAAGAAATTATTTGCCGATTTAAAAGATGTAGTGAAAATTACAACTTCATCTAAAATGCCGGATGAATCGCAACTCAAGAAGATTAATGAGGTAGTCGCAAGACTTGTTGATGAGCATGGTTATAATACAACTTCTGCTAACGAGTTGCTGCAATATGTAGGAAGCCTGTTGAATCGATAAACAACTTTTATTGTTCCAAGTCAGATAGGAGTGTCCCAATTAGGGCACTCCTTTTACTATCAAAATGAGGGGTTTTTAAGGAATGAACTATTGAATTTATAAAAAACGTTCAAGAAAGTACTTCTCAAGCATAGTATAGAAAAAGCGAATTTGATAGATGGGTGAGGATAAAAATGACTGAACACGAAAATAAACGCTTTGTTATCTCTCAGGAAAATTGGTCCCTCCATCGTAAAGGACACCAGGACCAACAACGACATATGGAAAAAGTGAAAGATGCGATTAAAAACAATTTACCTGATTTAGTCAGTGAAGAAAGCATTGTGATGTCTAATGGTCGCGAGGTTATTAAAATACCTATACGTTCACTTGATGAATTTAAAATTCGATATAACTATGATAACTCTAAGCATGTAGGGCAAGGACAAGGAGATAGCAATGTTGGTGATGTAGTAGCACGAGATGGCAGTAAAGCCAATCAAGGTCAAGGTAAAGGAAAAGAGGCAGGTGACAAGCCTGGCCAAGATTATTATGAAGCAGAGGTCAGTATTGAGGAAATTCAAAATGTCTTATTCCACGAGCTGGAGCTACCTAATTTGCAGCAGAAGGAAAAGGCAGAAATCGTCACTGAAAAAATAGAGTTCAACGATATTCGCAAAAAAGGGTTAATGGGTAATGTGGATAAAAAACGCACCATTTTAAATGCATTAAAACGCAATGCGATGCACGGAAAAGCTGAAATTACACCTATTCATAATGATGATTTACGTTTTAAAACATGGGATGAAGTGGTAAAGCCAGAATCGAAAGCGGTAGTCCTTGCCATGATGGATACGAGTGGCTCAATGGGAGCATTTGAAAAGTATTGTGCTCGCAGTTTCTTCTTTTGGATGACAAAGTTTTTGCGTTCCAAATATGAAACGGTTGAAATTGAGTTCATTGCCCATCATACAGAAGCAAAGGTAGTTACAGAAGAGGAATTTTTCACAAAGGGAGAAAGTGGAGGGACTATTTGTTCTTCGGCTTACAAAAAAGCACTGGAATTAATTAAGGAAAAATATTCTCCATCACGCTACAATATTTATCCTGTCCATTTTTCAGATGGTGAAAATATTTCAATGGATAATGAAAAGTGCTTGAAACTAGTTGCTGAATTGATGGATGTATCCAGTATGTTTGGGTATGGAGAAGTCAATCAGCATAATCGTTTTTCAACACTTATGTATACCTATAAAAAAATTGATGATCCGAAATTTAGACATCATATTTTGAGAAAAAAAGGCGATGTCTATGATGCTTTAAAGAGCTTTTTCAAGAAAAATGAGGAGTAATATGGAAGTTATATTAGTATCAACGTTCAAGGGAGGGGGCGTAAAATGGACACAAAAGAGCTTCAGCGAGCAATAGATGAAATTACCGAAATTGCCTCAGGCTTTGGCTTAGATTTTTATCCAATGCGCTATGAAATTTGTCCAGCAGATATTATTTATACATTCGGCGCCTATGGAATGCCTACTCGTTTTTCCCATTGGAGCTTTGGTAAGCAATTTCATAAAATGAAGCTTCAATATGATTTAGGGCTTAGTCAAATTTATGAGCTCGTAATAAATTCTAACCCATGCTATGCATTTTTACTTGATACGAATACGTTAACACAAAATAAATTGATTATCGCCCATGTTTTAGCACACTGTGACTTCTTTAAAAATAATGTACGTTTTTCCAACACAAGAAGAGATATGGTAGAGAGCATGACAGCTACGGCTGAACGAATTGCCGGTTATGAAAGAGAATATGGTAAGGATGAGGTTGAGCAGTTTTTAGATGCCGTTTTAGCGATTCAGGAACATATTGATCCATCTATTTTGAGACCGAAGCTATCTTGGAGTGAGGAAGATGAGCAAGAGGAAGAAAAGGCACCAATAAAATCGCCATATGATGATTTATGGAGCTTAGAAGAAAAAGATAAAGTGTATAAACCAATTAGACGAAGATTAAAGCAGTTTCCACCAAAACCAGAAAAGGATCTTTTATTATTTCTAGAGGAACATAGCCGCGAGCTGGAAGATTGGCAACGAGATATATTAACAATGATGCGTGAAGAGATGCTCTATTTTTGGCCACAATTAGAAACGAAAATAATGAATGAGGGTTGGGCATCTTTTTGGCATCAACGAATTATGCGGGAGTTGAACCTAACAACCCCAGAAACCATCGAATATGCCAAGTTAAATGCAGGAGTTGTGCAGCCCTCTAAAACATCCATTAATCCATATTACCTTGGCATTAAAATTTTTGAGGATATAGAAAATCGCTATAACAACCCGACTGATGAGATGAAGCGGTTAGGTGTACAGCCGAACACAGGACGGGAAAAAATATTTGAAGTAAGAGAGATTGAGTCAGATATTTCCTTTATTCGTAATTATTTATCAAAAGACTTAGCGAAGCGTGAGGATTTATATTTATTTCAAAAGAAAGGGAATGAATATCGGATTACCGACAAAGATCATGAGATGGTTCGAGACCAGCTTGTTTCAATGCGGGTCAACGGTGGATTCCCATATATTTTAGTGAAAAATGGTGATTATTTACGGAATGGGGAGCTCTATTTAATGCATGGCTATGAAGGCATGGAGCTAGATCCTCACTATTTAGAAAATGTACTACCGTATATATATCAGCTGTGGGGTCGTCCCGTGCATTTAGAGACATATGTGGATAGTAAACCGATGTTGTATTCCTATGATGGTACTAAAAACTATAAACGAAATGTTTAACAAAAAACTTCTATCTGTTGAGTGTGACAATGAACAGATAGAAGTTTTTATTTCTATTCTTCCGTTAATAAATCATTGTCCTCTTCATGGCTTTCACTATGATTAGAGGAGGAGTGAATATCGCTATCAGTGACTACGCTGTCTCCTACCTTTATACCTTGCTGTTCACCAGCCTCGTTGTTATCACTCCCGGCTATACCACTACGGCGATTACCATCTGCAAACTGAGAATTTACATTACGTGTGTGACTGCCATGACTAGCATTTTGCCCACCTTGATTGGCATTTGTCCCCACATCCTCATTGATTTGTCCTCCGCCTTCAGCGCGTTGCTCAAAATGGAAGTCTGTATTTCCTATATTGAATGTAAAATTGAATGTAATATGGTTTCTAGCATGTTTTTCAGTAGAATCGTTTTCAGGTTCCTCAGGTTCATTAAATTTTCTAGAATTGAAACTTTGCATCGTTTGTCCTCCTTTCGACTATTCATACTCATACTAATAAGATATTACAGTTTTTAAAGTCCATTTGTACGTGTAGCCATATTCACTAAAGAGAAGCACTCGTTTTTTGCTATCTATCCTATAAATTTGTTAAAATGAATGGGATTTGAATATCTAGGGAACTGGAACGGTGAAGGAAAGTTGAAAACATTTAAAAAGGTTTATATAGAAATAACGAGTGTTTGTAATTTAGCATGTAGTTTTTGTCCACCTACTGAACGTGCAAAGGGACTCATAAAGGTAGAGCAATTTAATAAAATATTGGACGAAATCCGACCACATACAAAATATATTTATTTGCATGTAAAGGGAGAGCCTCTTTTACATCCACGGATTGATCAGCTGTTGGATGCGGCTCATGCGAAAGGGTTTAAGGTAAATATTACAACGAATGGTACGTTAATTAAGAAAAACCGTGAAAAAATATTAGGGAAACCAGCATTACGTCAAATAAACTTTTCTCTACATAGCTTTGATGGACATGAAGGTTCGGAAAACAGGGAAAAATATTTAGGCGATATTTTAGATTTTGTACGGGAGTCTAGAGAATACAAAACGATTATTTCCTACCGCTTATGGAATTTACAACAAGATCACGTTTCGGATGTTGCAGCACGTCGCAACCGCGAAACATTAGAAATACTAGAAAATGAGTATAATCTTGATTATCGCATTGAGGAAAAAGTAGAGCCTGGTAAGGGTGTGAAAATCGGCTCGAATATTTATTTGAATCAGGATCATGAATTTAGATGGCCAAGCTTACTGGAGCCAGAAGATGAAGGCAAAGGCTTTTGTCACGCTCTTCGTAGTCAGGCTGCGATTCTTGTAGATGGTACCGTTGTACCTTGCTGCTTAGATGGTGAAGGGGTCATTAATTTAGGTAATGTTCATGAAAAATCGTTCTCAGAAATAGTGGATGGGGAACGTGCCAATAATATAATCGATGGCTTTTCAAGAAGAGAGGCTGTTGAAGAGCTTTGTAGAAAATGTGGCTATCGTCAAAAGTTTGGTATGTAATTATTTATATAGGTGAAAAAACAGCTCCAATGTCATTGACCATTGGGGCTGTTTTTCTTTGACTGTGAATCAATCGTATCTAAAAAATCCTTTGTAATACGAACTACATATTTAACCTCGTCTAAATTGCGTTCTCTTAATAATGATCGATGAATGTCTAGCATGAGGTTCTTTTCCTCAATATCAGTAACGCCAGATAATTTTTGAAAATTAAAAAGCTCCTCAGGAGGGATATCTAGTGCCTTCATAAGTATTTCTAATGTACTTAAGGTTATATTAGATTGTCCGTGTTCAATATTGGAAACTCTCCCTTTACTGAAACCCAATTTCCCTGTTCTTTCGGCCACTTCTTCCTGGCTTAGCCCCTTCGATAATCTAATAATACGGAGTTGTTCACCTACTAGCTTTAAAAAATCTGACATATGATTCACCTCTATGTTAAAAGCTAGTGAAAAATAGTGGAAATGACTATACTATTATAGTGGTATAATAGAGAAAAAGTTACATTATAATGGTACAATTTTAGAGTAGCCACTTTCCTTAGTCAAATGGCCTAATCGAAGCTTTTAGAAGTAGATCGAAAGTGAATGTTTATAGAGTAGTTTACAAAGTAGAACATAAGATTGGAGGATGAAAGCAAGGTGAAGTATTTGTTAGAAGAGGTAGCAAAAATTAAAATGGGTAAAATGTTCATGAGTGAAAAATGCTTTACTAGGGAAGGTATTCCTTATATAACCGAAGAAGCGCTAAATAAATTATCCCTTGAAGATGATACTAGTTGTTTGCCAAAGGTTGATAGTACATTGAAAGAACAATATTCTTTTTCATTGGTACCGACTCAAAGTATCCTTCTAAATAAAACGAATTTAAAGGACACGAGTATATATCAATGTAAAACAGATGTATGTATTAGCCATGAAATCATTGCAATCATACCGAATGAATCGATACTAAGCAGTGACTATTTATTTCATTTTATTAAATGGCATCAACACAATAATAAAAAATGTGATGATTATCGTTTAATGATTGAGTTACCTTCTATAGTCATTCAGCATCAAGTAGTTCAAGTATTAAATGCTGCTCAACAATTATTAGCGAATAAGGAATATTTAGTTACTGCAGTTAAGAATCTACCAAAGCATTTTGATGATACTTCTAGACAAGCGAAGCATCATTCTAACAGCTTATATCAAGGATTTGAGCAGTTGCATTATCTTTATATAGCTATGCTAAATCATATTTTTAATGGTGATTATTTGCATGATTTTCCAGAATATCATGCGTGTCAGAAGTTATATAGCCATTAATATAAAGCAGTCGGTGCATAGTGGATTTGTTAATCCTTGCACCGACTAATTATATTTCAATAATGATGGGTAAAATCATAGGTTTCCGTTTTGTTTGTGTAAATAAATACTGACCTACAGCTTTTTTTATTTCTCGTCTTAAGACATGTATTTGTCTACTTTCTTGCTGTAACTCGATGATTATTTCTTTGGTCAGCACATTTACTTTATTTAATAGCTCCTCGAAATCCTTTGCAAACACAAAGCCACGGGAAATAGTATCAGGCTCTGAAATAATAGCACCGTCTGCTTTGCTAAGGGTTAAGACTATAACCAACATTCCATCCTCAGAAAGCTGCTTGCGATCACGCAGGACAATACCTTCTACTTCTCCTATGCCGATTCCATCCACATACGTATCCCCAGATGGAACTTTGCGTGTTTGTCTCGCTGTCTCATTTTCAATATCCACGACATCTCCGTTTTTCATAATAAACGTATGGCCTTTTTGAACACCAACAGATTCAGCTAATAAACGGTGCTGATGCAACATACGGAATTCGCCATGAATAGGAATAAAAAATTGCGGTTTCATAAACGTCAGCATAAGTTTTAAATCTTCTTGATAGCCATGTCCTGAAACATGCATTCCCGTATGAGTGGAGGAACCATATATGACTTTTGCGCCAAGCTGAAATAAATGATCAACAATGCGAGAAACTCCTTTTTCATTGCCTGGAATAGGAGACGCTGCGAGAATAACCATATCATCAGGTAAAACCTTTACTTCCCGATGGTTACCATTTGCTAAACGAGCAAGTGCTGCTAACGGCTCACCTTGACTGCCTGTACATAGAACGACTACCTCCTCTGGGGGAAGATATTTAACTTCACGTGCATCTATTAACAGATCATCCGGAACAAATAAATACCCTCGTTCAATAGCGACATCTACAACATTTACCATGCTACGACCTAATAAAGCTAGCTTTCGATTAGCGGCAATGGTTGCATGCACAATTTGTTGAATACGATTAACATTTGAGGCAAAGGTTGAGATGATAATTTTGCGCTCAGCATGGAAAAAGGCCTCCTCAATATGATGACCAACAAGTTGCTCAGAGGGCGTTAAACCTGGCCGTTCGGCATTTGTACTTTCTGATATTAGAACGAGCACTCCTTTTGATCCGATTTCCGCCATTTTATGAATGTCTGCGAATTGGTTATTCACAGGTGTTAAGTCGAATTTGAAATCTCCAGTATGCACTACATTTCCTTCAGGAGTGGCAAGGACGATTCCTAAGCAATCGGGTATGCTATGGTTAGTTCTAAAGAAACTTACATCAATTTCTCCCAAATGGAGTGCTGAGTCAGCGTGAATTTCAATTAAGTCAGTTTCTCTGAGCAGCTTATGTTCTTTTAATTTTAATTCGATCAGCCCTAAAGTGAAGCGGGTAGCATAAACAGGAACGTTTAATTTTTTTAAGAGATATGGAATGCCCCCAATGTGATCTTCATGTCCATGCGTCACAATTAAAGCTTTAACTTTTTCTTTATTTTCAAGCAAATAGGTGATATCAGGGATGATCAAATCAATACCGAGCAAGGTTTCATCTGGAAATTTTGCTCCGCAATCAATAAGAATCATATCATCTGCATATTGAACTACATACATATTCTTGCCAATTTCATTAATGCCACCTAAGGCAAAAATGGATAATAACTGTTTCTTTGTGGACAAAATACTCCCTCCTAAAGTTGTAACTTCATCTAATAATTACTTTAGCCATTGGTAGTATAGCTTTTAGTGTTTCATCCTATACGAAAACGATCATGAACAACTGTAGAATATTGAATACTATTTGTATTTCACAAGGAATAGAATAGAGGGGACAAAAACTTGGCACGATCGCGTCAAGCTTCTTTCATAGTGAAGAAAAACAAAGGAGGTTTAACCCTGTCTAATTTTGTGCAACATGCAATTTTTGAGCATAGGTTTTGGCTAGAAATCATGCAAAATCATGCGCAATTTATTCATGACGCATTATATCCATCTGAACAGGATGACATTCAAAGGGCAAATAGTTTTATCCAACAATTCTCTCGGTTGCTTACCTATGTGTCATCCATCGATGGTACCAATGCAGTCTCTTTCTCCATAACTGTTGATGACAATGTCGAGCAGTTTAAACAATTTAAACTTCATCTACTGAGACATCAATTGTCAGGAGATATTGGGATTCATTTAACACCAACATTTGTCAATCATATGGTTAATGAACTTGAAGAATATCAAAATGTGCTCAATTATTTAAAAAAAGGCGAAGTACCACCAATATTTCATGAGCTTCATCATCATTTAATTTGGCTATTAGATGCTTCAGGACATGCAGGTATTATTCAGGATGATTTAGATGGTGTCGAAAAAAGATTGAAGCAAAAGAGTAATGAGTTTGCCAAACACTTTGAACAATTTTATTTAAAGGCAGTAGAATTAACAGGTTATTTACGAACGAATATGCATTCCTTTCCTGCTTTAAGCCGGTTTAATAAGGATGTTGAGTTGGAAATGACATTATTCAAAACATTTTTAAAAGAGTTAGAAGAGATGGAATTGAGTGCAGAGGTTTTAGGTACATTTACTGCACCTATGGCGGATCATATGTGGCGTGAAGAGCAATACTATTTAATGAAGCTTGCACAGTCAAGAGGAGAAGAATAGAAGAAGGCGAGGAGGCTATCACAATGGATAGCCTTATTATTATGGATGAATCACTACTTCAGTCCCAATAGGAACAATACTAGCTAATTCTTCAACATCTTGATTTTGCATTCGGATACAACCATGAGAAACAGCATGCCCAATGGAGCTAGGGTCATTCGTGCCATGAATCCCGTAGTGTTCCTTTGATAAGCTCATCCACATAGTTCCAAAGGGGCCGCCAGGATTTGGATCTTTGTTAATAATAATAAAACTACCAACAGGTGTTTCGTGTAGCATACGTCCAACTGCTATTGGATATTGCTTCTGAAGAGTATTATTTCTGTAGAGACGTAGCCAACGATTTTCTGTAGAAATTTCTATACGGTATGGGATTGTCTCAGGATCAGGAAAGCCAGGTATTATAATTTGTTGACCGACGTAAAGAGTGTCTGGTTGAATGCCTGGATTTGCCTCAATAATGGAAGACAATGATGTACGATAATCGCGGGAAATTTGAGTTAACGTTTCGCCGGGTTTAACGGTATGAATCAACGTCCATCTCTCCTTTATACAGGTTATGATTACACTATATGCTACTTATGAATGATGTTATGGATTGTTCAGGACTTTGGATAGAATAAGCAGTAACACCGTATTGTTAAGGAGCATATATCATGAGAGAATTTAAAATTACGTATTTTTTTGATGAAATACATTATGTCAGAAGGTTTATCTTTATCGAGTCGCAGCAAGAAGCAGAGAAATTGGTAAAGGGTGAACGAGATCAATATATCTCCTTTACAGATAGCAGGGGCATTTATCATGAATTGCATACTAGGCATGTGCGTGTCATTCAAATTTCTGAATACCATCGCATCGATAAAAGTGCTAAAAGGAAAGACACATAATCTGTTCATCATTACACACATTAAAGAAGAAAGGAGTGTGGCATGATGGACAAAGAACAAATACCACATGAAAAGAAAATATTTATGAATTTAAGTAGTAAAGACAAACCTGACATGGTTGATTCAGATACAATTAGTCTTTTCGATTTGCATGAGGATATGCAAACTGTTGATGCCATCCCTATTAAGGAACTCAATAAGAGAGTGGGAAGAGAAGGCGATGAATTGATTGAATTACAGCCGGATGAATTATAGGAGGTAGCAAACAATGAATAGAGAAAGTGGAGAAGCTCCATTCACAGTTTCGGGCACAGATATTCATGAAGTGAAGCAGAAAAATGCCGAGGCAGGTTTATCCTACAATGAGGTAAAAGCATTATTGGCTAAACAAGGTGGACATGGGACGGCTATATATAGTGACACCAATATAGATGAAGTAAAACAAGAAATTCACAAGCATCAATAGTGACTGGGGAGGAGTAGGGTCTTGAGTGCTCTTCCTTTTTTCCTTTACAATGATGAGAAAAGAAAGAGAGGTCCAGACTATGTCGGAAAAGAGATGCCCAAGATGTGGCAAAGAAAATCATTGTGGAGTCGTCAAAGGGGAAAAAGAATGTTGGTGTATGACACAGAACTTTCCAGAGCAATTGTTAAATATGACCATGACGAATACATGTATTTGTCAAGCGTGCTTAGATACATATAAAGAAGAGTCCGTATAACTTATACCTATCATGACGTTCCTGTAAAAATTACGCAATTGGTACAATTGTCCATCGCACAACAACCTAGCGGGCATACATTACTCTGAAAGGAGTGTGTCTAATGGCTAGACCTATTGAACTTAGTAATGTCACACAGATATATTTAGAGGAATATCAACGCATCCTCAAAAAGATGATGCAGGGCATGACCTATGTAACCATTACTTGTAGTATTTCAGAAAATTTTATAAAGCAAATCATCCCATATCAAATAGCAGCAATTCAAATGTCAGAAAATGTTTTACGCTTCACGACAAATATTCCTGTACAAAATCTTGCATTAGAAATCATCCGAACACATACAGAAATGCTTGAAAGTCTTGAATCACTACAAAATAGATGCTGTGTTGTACAAAATTCAGAGTATGAATTATACGAGTATATGTGTGCTTATAAAGAAATTACGGAAGCTATGTTTAATGCAATGTGTGCACCACCAGTTTCCAATAGCATTAACATCAACTACTTAAGGGAAATGATTGTCCATCATCAGGGAGGAATACGATTAGCGCAAAATGTGCTGAGATTTTGTATTTGCCAAGAATTAATCCCAATTCTAAAATGCATGATTCAAACGCTTTGTGAGCAACTAGAGGCTATGGAAAAGTTACTGGATAGTTTACAAAATTGCGATTGCGAGTGCTAGTAGTAACTAACTGTTTTTGTAGGAAGAAGGCGCTAAGATCAATCATGGTTTTAGCGCTTTTTCTGCGTGAAAATAGTGTTTATCAAAGAAAAATGTCAATAAAGTGGACAAGTAAATAAGATAGTGTAAAGAATTTTTTGAGAATCTATTTTTGTCTTTCTGTTGTTGGTAAAATATATATGTTTTATTAGATGAAGGTAATGAAGGAAATTCGATTATTCGTTTTCAACTAGTAGTTTTTACATGCATGTACTTTAGACAAACGGGAGTGGTTATTGTGTTCAAAAGGAAGAAGATTAATCAAAATTATGATTATTTCTCAGCCGCCAAAAATTCTGACATTGAGGCGAATGAGCGCTTTAAAGAAAAATTGGACTTTTTAGCGCTATCAAGAATTAGGAGAGAATCTGTTGGGTTCTTACGCAAAATTTATGAAGACAATCGACAGCATATACTCGATAATTTTTATGATCGTTTGCTGGAAATACCAGAATTTAATCAAGTAATCCATACACATTCAACAGTGGAACGTTTAAAAGGGTTATTCGATTCACACTTTATAAGTCTGTTTGACGATGAATTAGATTTAGATTATGTATTTAAGCGACGTAAAATAGCATATATACATGCACGAATAGGCGTATTACCGAACTGGATGATTTCTGCCTATACATTAATTAATCAGTTGATTATTCCATTAATAGTAAAAGAATTATCACGTGATCAAGAGAAGATGCTGGATGTCCTATTGTCGTATGATAGCCTAGTAACAATCGATCAGCAAATTATTCTAGAAACCTATATAGAAATACAAGCTGGTTCCGTAGTGAATGGATTAGGTGAAATCATTACGTATAACACACAATTGGATACGGTGAAGGAACTCATCGAATTTCAAGAA
This sequence comes from Lysinibacillus sp. GbtcB16, assembly GCF_019091145.1. Classification (NCBI taxonomy): domain Bacteria; kingdom Bacillati; phylum Bacillota; class Bacilli; order Caryophanales; family Bacillaceae; genus Lysinibacillus; species Lysinibacillus sp. GbtcB16. The sequence goes on along the minus strand of NZ_JAGXJV010000007.1, from coordinate 65,450 downwards.
ATACAACAGCAGGAAATCATTGCAGCAGATCAATCGATGCATGAACTAGATGAAAGCATTGAAGATATTGCTACATCTGTAGGCGATATTTCAGAGCAAACAAAGCTTGCTTTAAAAAAATTAAACCAGGATTTAGACTCGTTACACCAAGTATCAACGATCTTACAAACAACAGATGAAGGACATAAATCCATGCAGGAGGATATTAAACGTCTCGTTGAACGTGTAAATAGTGTAGCGAAGCTGATGGAATTGATTCAAAGAATTGCAGATCAAACGAACTTATTAGCTTTAAATGCATCGATTGAAGCAGCCCGCGCGGGGGAAGCAGGAAAGGGCTTTGCTGTCGTCGCAGAAGAGGTTCGGAAGCTTGCCGATGATACAAGTACATCTGTCAAATCCATACATACAGATATACAGGAGCTACTGCATATTACTAACAACATTAGCTCTTTAACGACACAATTTTCACAAGACTTACATCAAGGTGTTACAGATACACTACATATCACTCAAACACTTGCAGAGTTAAATAAAAATTTACAGCAGCAAGGGGCTCGCTTTGAGGAAATAGCTACAACAACAAAGGTACAAGCTCAATCCGCTACAACTATTTCTGAACGCAACCATACAATTACAGAAAGTATGCAAAAAAGTAAAGTCATTGTTTTTGATATGGGCTCTGCTATATATAAATTAAGTAAAATGATCGATGGATATCGTTCTTCAACGATTTCTAAAAACTTTATTATTAGCCAAGAGGATATCATTGAATTAGCCATTACCGACCATTTATTATGGCGCTGGAAAATTTATAATTTACTGCTAGGCTTTGAAACGATGACAGAGCAAGATGTAGGCTCGCCAAAAGAATCACGTCTTGGTGAATGGTATTATGGCACTGGCAAAAAGCTCTTAGGTGATGAACGTGCGTATGTAGAATTAGAACAGTCGTTTATTCATGTCCATGAAATTGCTAAAAAAGCAGTGCGTGAATATAATGCAGGACGTAAAAATGAGGCAGAAAAATACTTGAAGGAAATTTCGGAAGAATCCTTTGTAGTCATTGACAAACTGAAAGCGTTAAAGGAAATTCTATTGGACGGAAAAAAACAATATATTCATTAAAAACGGGAAGCAAGCTAAGAGCAGATTAGCTTGCTCTTTTTATGTTTAAGACACTGTTCCTTCATCAACAGAAGGTACACACATAAAGGTTACGGTGCGCTTATCACTATCATACAGACACCATTCACGGTGATCTACAACGGAGCCAACATTTACACCGTATTGTTTATTTTGTAAGACAATGGGCTGTCCGTAGCGAATACGAATCGGTAATTTTTTCTGCTGGTGATAAAGACCTGATTCATGACTATGACCAAAGAAGAACAATGGCTTTTGAAAGGGTGGGAATGTTGGCTGCCAGCTTACACTCCATTTAAATTGATGCCCATGCATAAGTGTGGCGCCATCAATCTCCATTGTTTCCGGTAACGCCCTAAAGCGCTCAATGCCCGTCACCTGTGTAATACGCTCTTCTTGATTGCCCCGTATAGAGGGGAAGGTTAACAGTTCCTCAAATTTACTTTCAACGATCGCTGCTCTTTGTAAAGATAACCCAGACATCGTTTGGGCTTTCTTCTTACTAATCGTGCATTCATATAAATCACCTAATCCAATGATTTTTGCTTCCTTTGCTGTCTGCTGAATATGAGTGAGAACAGCTTTCGTATCTTCTATATTAGAATGTAAATCTCCTAAAAGTGCATATAGCATGCAAACCCGGCCTTTCCTATAAATAATCGTATAAATATCATACACCTAATAGAAATTGCTAGAAAAGTAAAACGTCTAAGAATATTTCGTTAGTTTGCCTTCATATTTTGAATGTATGGAAAATTGCCAAGGAATTCAATGCTTGATAAAATAAAATCATAATTTTCTGAAATTTCAGCATTCAAGTAATTTGCCATTGATGATGACTCTATCTAGCAGTAAAAAACAAATTTTTGGAGGGCTTATAATGACGATGTACATGACGGATATTCTTGAAAAGTATGCTGTGCAACAGCCTAGGGAAATTGCGACCGTATATGATGGGAAAAAGCTAAGTTATCGTGAGTTTTACAATTGTGTCGAAAGATTTGCAGCTTATTTACAGGAGCAAAATTATAAAAAAGACGATGTCATTGCGCTATATACACTCAATTCAGATGTATTCTTAATTGCTTATTTAGGTGTGCAATTAGCCGGCTACGTAGCTATGCCTATTAATACTAAATTAGCAGCTCCAGAGGTTGAATTTATTTTTAATCATTCACAAGCGAAGGGACTCATTTATGATGAAAGATTAGCTGAAGCGCTAGAGGATATATCCTATTCATTCCAACATGTTATTGGATTTCAAGCTATGAACCATATCTTTAAAAATACTAACTTAGTAAGAGCTGTAGTACAGTTGGAGGCCCATGATACTGCGGTTGTTATGTACACTTCAGGTACAACTGGTAAACCAAAAGGCGTGATGCTAACTCATGAAAATATTGTGGCTACAGCCGATATTTGGTCATCTTCCATGAAAATGTCTAACAAGGACAAGATGTTTATTTGTACACCATTATTTCACTGTGCAGGACTTCATGTTTTTGCTATGCCCATGTTTTATCAAGGAGGGACAGTCGTGATAGAAGAAGCCTTTTCACCAACCAAAACATTAGCGCAGATTGCCATAACAGAGGCAACCATCTTCTTTGGTGTTCCATCTATGTATACGATCATATTAAATACGCCAGGATTTAAGGAACATAGCTTTAGCCATTTGCGTTTATTATGTTACGGGGCTGCCCCAATGCCCTATGAGCTTGTTAAACAAGTGAAAGAGGCGTTTTCAAATGTGAACGTACAAAATTTATATGGTCAAACAGAAAATACACCTGCAGCCACATCTTTATTAGATACAGATGCCTTAACGAAAATAGGTTCTGTTGGGAAGCCATTAGGGCAGACAGAGGTTCGAGTAGTTGATAGTGAAGGTAAGCCAGTTCCCGCTGGTGAGGTAGGTGAGATATGCGTAAGGGGACCACAGGTGATGAAGGGCTATTTACGTAATCCTGAAGAAACAGCTAGAACGATTATAGATGGTTGGCTTTATTCAGGAGATTTAGGACGTTTTGATGAGGAAGGCTATTTATATATTGTTGATCGGAAAAAAGATATGATCATCCGAGGCGGTGAAAATATTTACCCTATTGAAGTCGAAGAAGTATTGTATCAATTGCCTGAAATTTTAGAGGCAGCAGTAGTTGGATTACCGCATGAAGTATATGGAGAGGTACCCAAAGCCTTTGTCGTATTTAAGGAAGGTAAGTCACTTGATGAGGAAAACATTTTATCCTATTGTCAATCACAGCTTGCCAAATATAAAGTACCGTATGAAATAGAATGTTTAACTGAACTGCCACGCAATGCTTCCGGTAAAGTTCTAAAGCATACATTACGACCTCAAGTAAGTAAGATTTGAGAAAAAGTATGAACTGTTAACTTTTCTCGAAGCTTCGTTTTCATGCAAAAAAAATTATCTGAAACAAGATAAAATAGGAACCTCTTTCAAAGTATCGTATAATAAAGTCTACGACAAATTAAATTAAAAGAATGGAGAAGGGGTGACCCTTCGATTTAGAATAGGAGCGGAATTTGTCTTGTGGACGGGGTATAAACGCCTTTTACTTATCGGCATGTTAATCATAATGTTACTTTCTAGCTGTCAGCCATTTTCACAGCAAGATGCGGAAAATAAAAATCAATTAACAGTATTAACAGTAGAATTTAATAGTGGTGCACCAATTGCTAATCTTTATATCACGGTCACAGATGTACAGACTGGCAATGTTGTAGAAGAAGCTATTGGTTCTGAAGAGGGAGAAGCTATATTTTCGAAACTCAAAGAGGGACGAGAATATGCTGTTGCGGCAACGACCCTTGAAAATAGTGCGGCAAATGATGGCTATACAACCATCGAAAATTTTACGTACGATACGACAAGACCATATTTTAGATTGCAGACCCATTTTACAAGAGACGAACAAGAGCTAGATGTTCCTGTGGTGATGCAAAATCCTGAGCTTCCACATGGCTGTGAAATAACTTCACTCACAGCCGTATTAAATTACTATGGAATGAATGTGTCAAAGCTTGAAATGGCTGATAACTATTTACCAAAGCAAGAAATACGTATTTTAGGCAATCAACGTTTTGGACCAAATCCAAATGAAGCTTTTGCAGGTAATCCTCGTGATAAAGCTCATGGCATGTATGTATTTGCTGCTCCGATTGTCAAGGCAGCGGAGGCAGCGATTGCAGATAAACAAGCTGATTTACGTGTGACAGATATGAGAAATGCCTCACAGGAAGATATTTTACAGCTTGTTCGTGAGGGAATTCCTGTTGTGACATGGGTGACGCTGGATTTATCGAAGCCTAAAAAAAATGCTGATAGAGGTTGGATTTATAAAGGAGCGACTACTTCGCAGGACGCTTTTATGAATTTACACGCTGTTGTGTTAACTGGGCATTTAGGCGATAAGGTAGTAGTAATGGACCCGCTAAAAGGCTATGTCACTTATAATGTGGACCAGTTCTTTAAAAGCTATCATGAATTAGGTGAACAGGCCGTAGCTGTACATAAATAAACTAGCTATTAGGAAGTATGTTACACTAATAAAAAAGTAAAAAGTGAGTTGAGTAGAATGGCCATTGAGCACGCTTTTTTACCGGTTTTACTAGGCGATGAAATGAATGCTTATGGCATGGCCAGAGCATTTTACGAAGCCTATGGTGTGAAGCCACTTGCATTAAACCATACGAATATGGAAAAAATTCAACAAAGTGATTTACTGACCTTCCGTGAAGTGCCGAGACTTCATATAGAAGAACGATTTGTGACGGCACTAAAGGCAATAGCGCAGGAATTCCCAGAAAAAAAATTACTGCTATTAGCCTGTGATGAATTTTATGTCAAAAAAATCGTAGAACATAAAGATGAATTAACAGAGGATTTTTTAGTTCCTTATGTGGATACTACTCTTGCACATCAGCTGCTAACTCGTGAAAGTATGTATGAGCTGTGTGCACAATTTGGTTTTCAATACCCAGCTATGCATGTATGCACAGTTAATGATTATGAAGAGTACGAAATGACATTTGACTATCCAATTGTCATTAAACCCATGAATATGACAAAGTATGCCACATGTATTTTTCCTGGAAAGAAAAAAGTATATATTGCACATGATAAGGAAGAAAAGGATAGCATATTACATGCTATTTATAAGGAATCAGCCTATCGAGATGATCTTATGATTCAGCAGTATATTCCTGGAGAAGATGCGAATATGTGTGTTGTGAATGCTTATGTAGGACAAGATGGGAAGGCGAAGCTTCTTGCTGTGGGAAATCCGATTTTAGAAGAGCATTCACCAGAGGGTATTGGTCGTTATGTGGCTATTATGACAGCCTATAATCCGGCTTTAATGGAAAATGTGAAGTCATTTCTAGAAGCTATTCAATTCTATGGATTTGCTACATTTGATATGAAATATGATGAGCGTGATGGACACTATAAATTGTTAAGTATCGAATTACATAATGAGCTTTCCAATTATTATGTGACCGCTAGTGGCTATAACCTTATGCAATATGTTGCAGACGATTATGTTCGAGAAAGTAAACAGCCACTAACATACGTGCAAAATAAACATCTTTGGACAATCGTACCAAATGGTGTCCTTTTCAAATATGTACAAGATGAACAACTTATTATTGAAGCAAAAAGTCTAATTCGACAAGGAATGGCGACAGATTCTATTTTTAATTATAAGGATATGAATGCCAAACGTTGGTTGAATGTAACCGTTGATAATTTAAATTTTTATCGCAAATATAAGAAATATTTTAATAACAAAGGTCTGTCTAACTCATGAAAAAACAAACTTTAGGTATAATAGGTGGAGTTGGTCCACTAGCAACGATGTTTATTGGTGAAATGATTGTAAGACGTACAAAGGCGCAAAAAGATCAGGAGCATTTACATACCATTATTGATAATGATACAAATATTCCTGACCGTACGGCTTTTATTTTAGATAATACGAAAGAAAACCCAGTGCCTGTTATAATTGAGGATGCAAAAAAGTTGGCTTCTGTAGGAGCTGATATGATTGCCATTCCGTGTAATACGGCTCATACTTTTTATGATGAGATTCAGGAAGGCTCCCCGATTCCTGTTTTGCATATGATTCGTGAAACGGCAAAGCGTGCATCTGAACTGGGAGCAGAGCGTGTTGGTATTTTAGCGACAACAGGTACATTGACTTCACATATGTACCAAGATGCGTTAGAAGAATATGGCATAACACCGGTTGTACCAGATAATGAGATGAGAGCCCATGTGATGTCCATTATTTACGATTATGTTAAAGCTGGTAAGAATGTCACACAGGATGATTGGCAACCTATTGAAGATGCCATGCTAGCTCTAAACTGTGATCGTCTCGTATTGGGTTGTACGGAGCTATCTATTGTCAATCGAGATTTAAAATTAAGTAATATATATATCGATTCATTAATCGTTTTAGCAGAGCGTGCGATTTTAGCATGTGGTTATGAGCTAATCGATTAGGAATGTATAGAAAGAATCTGCTTGCTTTACATGGGTAGGCTGTAAGTCTTCAAAAAATTGTGGACGGGCTTACATTTCCATGTGTGAAGTTAGGCAGATTTTTTATGGATGAAAGTTTCATTTGGTGAAACGATTGGACAAAGGTTTGCGTACATATAAAGTAGGAAGCTACCGAGTGTGTTAAACTAGTGTCAAGCAGATAGAAGGTGGGAAATAACATGTCAGTAATCAATTTATTAAAAGAAGAATTACAAGCAAAATGGAACTTTGAAGCAACTATGAAAATTCAAGAGGAAATGATACCAGCGATGCTTGAAGGAAAGGATATCGTAGCGGAATCACCTACTGGTTCTGGTAAAACGTTAGCGTATGTTTTACCATTGCTGAACAAAGTAAACGGGGCGAAAAAGCAAACACAAGGTCTTATCGTGGCTCCATCACAAGAGCTAGCCATGCAAATTGTAGAAGTTATCCGTGAGTGGACGGCAGGTACGGATATTACGGTTCAGCAGCTTATTGGTGGGGCCAATTCCGCTCGTCAAATTGAAAAATTAAAGAAAAAGCCAACGATTGTTGTTGGAACACCTGGTCGTTTAAATGAATTAGCACGTGCAGGTAAATTAAAGCTTAAGGAAATTGAAACAGTTGTTTTAGATGAATGTGATCAATTACTAAGTCGTGAATATCGTGTTGTCATTAAATCCTTTATTGAAGGTTCTGCCTTCGGACGACAAGTTGTAGTTGTGTCAGCTACTATTACAGAGGAAATTGAATTAGTGGCAAGTCGCATGATGTTTGAGCCAGTTCGTTTTAAAATTAAGCCCGAGGATATGCTAAAGGTTGGCAAAGTAATCCACTCGTTTGTGAAGGTGGAAGAACGTGATAAAACAGAGTTCCTTCGCCGTTTATCGCATACAGAAGGTCTGAGAGCACTAGCTTTCGTCAATAATATTGATCAATTATTAATGAAAGAAACGAAGCTACAGTATCGCTCTGCTCCAATCGTTACACTTCATTCTGACATGAAAAAGGAAGAACGTAAAAAGGCTTTAGATGCTTTCCGCAAAGGGGACGCACGTATTTTAATCGCGACAGATATTGCTGCACGTGGTTTAGATATTGCCGGTTTAACACATGTTATTCATGTTGATGTTCCACGAACAATTGAGCAGTATTTACACCGTTCGGGTCGTACAGGTCGTGCAGGTGCAGATGGTGAAGTATTAACATTACTATCTTATCAAGACGAAAAAACCTATAAAAAATGGACAAGAGAAGTTCCTGGTAAGCCAGTGCAGAAAATATGGCATGATGGTAAGCTAATGGAAGGTAATTCTAAAACAATTGGACAAAAGCGAGGGAAATAATATGACATTTGAAGAAAAATTACAGGCATACGCAGAACTTGCAGTAAAAGTTGGAGTAAACATTCAACCAGGTCAATATTTGTTAGTCAACACATCAGTTGATGCTTTAGATTTTGCTCGTTTGGTCGTTAAAGAGGCGTATAAGGCTGGCGCTGGACGTGTCCATGTTAATTTTTCAGATGATGAAATGGATCGTGCCTATTTTGAACATGCCTCTGATGAAGAATTTAACCGTTTCCCTGAATGGGTCGTACGAATGCGTGATGAAGTCATTGAACGTAAAGGGGCATTACTATGGATTGATGCTGCAGATCCTGATAAATTAACAGGAATTTCGGCGGATCGATTAGCTACTCATCAAAAGGTATCAGGAGCGGCATTGAAAAACTATCGAAATGCGGTTATGAAGGATTTAATTGCGTGGTCAATTATTGCAGTTCCTTCGTCAAAGTGGGCGGCAAAGGTATTCCCTCAATTGACAGCCGATGAGCAAGTGCCTGCTTTATGGGACGCTATCTTTAAAACAGTTCATATCGGAGAAGGAAATGCAGTTGACAATTGGCATCAGCATGTAACGAATTTAGAATCTCGTGCAGAACTATTAAATAATAAAAAGTATGCGAAGCTACACTATACTGCACCAGGAACAGATTTAACAATTGCTTTAGCTCCACAGCATAAATGGCTAACTGGCGGCAGTAAAACGCCTGAAGGCAATGTTTTTATTGCCAATATGCCAACAGAAGAAGTATATACACTTCCAATGAAGCAAGGTGTAGACGGTTATGTTAGTAATTCAAAGCCTTTAGTATATCAAGGCAATATCATAGATGGCTTTAAATTAACATTTAAAGAAGGAAAGATTATGAAGGCGGAAGCTGAAGTAGGTCAAGATTTATTACAAGAGCTTATTCAAGTAGATGAAGGTTCTAGTTATTTAGGTGAAGTAGCACTTGTTCCGCATGAATCACCCATTTCAGCATCAGAGATTTTATACTTCAATACATTGTTCGATGAAAATGCTTCAAACCATTTAGCAATTGGAGAAGCATACCCGACTTGCTTAGAGGGCGGTAGAGACTTAGAAAACGGTCAACTAGAAGCATTAGGGGCAAATATTTCTGTCACACATGAAGACTTTATGATTGGTAATGGTGAAATGGACATTGATGGTATTTTACCAGATGGAACAGTAGAGCCGATATTCCGCAAAGGTAGTTGGGCTTTCTAACTTAGTTCCAATCGAGAATGGGGGAGAGCAGATGAAGCACTTAGGTAGTTTAATCGGGATGATTATTTTAGTAATGACATGTTGGGGTTCATCTGCTTTTGCTCAAACCGAAAGCTATGTAGCGATTGGGGATTCCCTAGCTGCTGGTCAAACCCCTTTTCAACAAATTGATGCTGGATATAGTGATTTAATTGCTATGAGATTACAGGCAATGGATCAATTAAAATTTTATACAAAGGAACTAGCTTTTCCTGGCTTTACAACAGCTAATGTTTTAGAAAGGATTAAAACTGAGGAAGCAAGAGATTTATTAGCCAATGCCACTTTAGTGACTGTTTCGGCAGGTGCCAATGATTTATTAAGCCTTGTCCGGCTAAATCCAACGGCTGGAACATTAACTTTTTCTCAACTCCAAGCAGATTACGCCTTAAATATAGTGAGAAAAAATATGGAAGCTATCTTAAATGAATTGGGAGTACTTGCGCCAAAGGCTCAGGTATATGTTATAGGCTATTATTTTGCCTATCCAGCTGTTCATCTCACTCAAAAAGAAGGAACAAATGCACAGCTTGTGAAATTAAATACGATTTTACAGCAACAGGCAGAGCTAGCCGGAGCTGTTTATGTAAATGTGTATGACAGCTTTGGATTAAATGCCACTAACTACTTACCAAACTATGCAGATGTCCATCCAAATATGGAAGGCTATCGCCAAATGGCCAATGCATTTTTAAAGGCATATAGTGGTAGTGATGCCTTAAATATTGCTTCATCACAATTACCGCAACCCAATCCTCTGTCATTTGAAGAAATTTTAAAAGAGCGAACTTCCACACAGCCTAAACAACAAAAGGTAACAACCTCCCAGTCTGTTGAAAACATACGTTCTATTCAGGGATTTCACGGCTATACAGCTTTTATGGGGAAGTTGGAAAAATAAATAATGATGAGTAAAGGCATCTTAGAGGATGCTTTTTTTTGTGTGTACTAAATTCCCCAAACAAAGGAAAAAACAATCCGTTACAAGCCATGATAAAATAATAAAAGGACAGGAGGTACAGGAATGAAAATATTTCATACAGCAGATTGGCATTTAGGAAAGCTCGTTCAAGGCGTCTATATGACAGAGGATCAACAATATATCTTACAACAATTTATACAAGCTATCGATGAAGAAAAACCAGATGTAATTATTATAGCAGGTGATCTATACGATCGTTCCATGCCCCCTATTGAGGCAGTGAATTTACTAAATGATATATTAGCAAAAATAGTTTTAGAGAAGAGGATTCCTGTTTTAGCCGTTGCAGGGAATCATGACAGTGCAGGCAGATTAAACTTTGGTAGTCGTTTGATGCGTGATAGTGGTTTATATATTAAGGGGCAGTTTACGAAAGATCATGCACCCATTATTATCAATGATCCATATGGAGAGGTGCATTTTCATCTTGTACCATTTGCAGAGCCTGCCACTATTCGCAGTATTTTTGAAGAGGAGACCATTCGTTCTCACCATGATGCGATGCAGAAAATTATTGAACATATAACAGCAGGTATGGATACAAATAAACGCAATATATTTGTTGGACATGCCTTTGTGACCAAATACGGTGAGGAAGAAGCCAATACTAGTGACTCAGAGCGTCCGCTTTCTATTGGGGGTTCAGATTGTGTGAATGCTGCTTTATTTAAACCATTTCATTATACAGCACTCGGACATTTACATAAGGCACATTTTGTCTTAAATGAAACAATTCGCTATGCTGGTTCACCATTAAAATACTCATTGTCTGAGCATCTACATGAAAAAGGCTTTTTAATCGTCGATCTAGATGAGCATGGGGATTGTACTGTAACTAAAAGGAAGTTCATGCCAAGACGAGATTTACGTGTAGTGGAAGGGCAGTTGGAGGATTTATTAATGCTTCCACCAAGTGATGATTATGTATTTGTTCGATTGACGGATGCTACGTCCGTGTCTTCGCCAATGGAACGTATTCGTACCGTTTTTCCACATGCCATGCATGTTGAACGTAAGATTTTACGACAAGAGAAACCAAGTGAGCTTCAAGTAGTAGAAGCAGAAAAGCTAGAAGATATCGATCTATTCCGCTCTTTCTTTACAGATATAATTGGAATTCAACCAGATGAAGATACCGAGCGTCTGTTTACGGAAATGCTACAGGAATTATTAGATAAGGAGCGAGAAACAGTAAAATGAAGCCATTAAAGTTAACGATTACGGCGTTCGGTCCTTATAAAAATACGGAAATAATTGATTTTGAACAATTAGGGGAACATCGTTTGTTCGCCATCTCTGGCAAAACCGGTGCAGGGAAAACGACGATTTTTGATGCGATTTGTTATGCACTTTATGGGTCAGGCAGTGGTGAGGATCGTCAGGATACGGCTTTACTGCGAAGTGGCTTTGCTGATGATGATGTATATACAGCAGTAGAACTTATTTTTGAAATGCATGGAAGAATCTATCAGATTTTACGTCAGCCTGGGCATATAAAGGAAAAAAATAAAACAGCTACTGGTAAAAAGGTGGAGTTAGCGGAAGTAAAAGAGGGAAAGCTCGATTATAACATTGTTGAAAAGCAGCAAACACTGGAAGTCGATAAAAAGATTCAGGATATTATTGGTCTGACAAAGGATCAATTTAGCCAAATTGTGATGCTACCTCAAGGTGAATTCCGCAAATTATTAACGTCGGATTCTACAAACAAAGAGGTCATATTACGAAAAATCTTCAAAACAGATCGCTTTGGTGTTATGACAAAACTGCTTGATGCGAAACGAAAAGAGGCAGAAAGTGATCTTGAACATGCCAAGCAATTAAAAGAACATTTACTTGGTCAAATTGTTGGTGCACTTCCACATCGTTCCTCTCCTTTGTTCACACAAATTGCTAATAATACGGAAAATATGTTTCAGCTAAAGCAAGCACTGGAAGAGGAGCTTACTTATTATAGAAAATGTTTTGAAGATGAACAGCGACAGTATGAGGAAGCCTATAATCATCATCAAAAAGAACAGGAGTTTTACCGTTTAGCTAAAACGTTTAATGAACAATTTGAGGAGCAGTCCAAACGTCAAGAACGACTAGAACTGCTATTAAATGAGCAAGACAACTACCGTGCAAAGGAACGGGAGATAGCTTTAGCAGAACAAGCGGAGCGTTTACTACTACTTGAGCAACAATGTTTGGATTTACGAGCGGAACAAAATTTAAAAGAACAAGCCTATCAACAAGCGAACAGTAGTCAATTACAAACCAAGGAGCTTTTACAAAGAGCCCAAGGAAAATATGAAGCGGAAGAGGCAAAAGAGTCAGAACGTCAAAAGCTTTTGCAGCAGGAAATGCAGCTCCAAGCATTGCTTCCTAAGTTCGAGGCTTATGACAGCAATTTACAGCAACTGAAAATTGCTGAGCAATATGTTGAAACGGCTAAACAAGGGGCAGCGGATAACCTGACGCTAATCGATAAAGAAAGCGCGCAATTAGAGGAGCTTTCACAATCAATTGAGTACTTTGAAAAACAATTGGAACCATATGAAGGTTATTTAGAGCAACTACCAAAACTGCGGGAGCAAGTAGCTTTGCTCATGCAGGTGGAGAAATATACAAAAACGGTAGAGATAGCGAAACGGGATGTTATCGCTACTAAAGCTCATTATCAGGACAGTAGACAGGAGCTTCAACAATTAGAGCAACGCTGGCTGACAAGCCAAGCAAGCATTTTAGCTCAGGAGCTTAAAGAAGGGCAACCTTGTCCGGTTTGTGGGAGTACGACTCATCAACAAACACATAGTGAGCAATTGGAAATTGTTGAGCTTGCTCAGGTGGAAACGTTAAAGAGAAAAGCTTCTTCAGATGAGCGTTTATATTTGGAAAAAGAGGCATTTTTAACATCCGCACAACAGCTTCAGCAAGAGGCACTGACACAATTAGAAGCATACGCGATGAAGCAACAGGATCAAGCACAAATAATAGCTTCCTTAGAAAAAATGGAACAAGAGATTACTAGCTTAAAGATTATCAATCAACAGTTAGCTCAAACAAGGATTAACCAGAAGGAACAGCGTTTAGCAATAGAGCATTTGCAACATAAACAAGTCAAACTTGAGGAATATTTAACTGAACAGATGAAAGGCTGGACAAGACTGCAGGCAATTGTAGAAGAACAGCATAAGCAAATGCCAACAACTATTCCAACCTTACAGCAATTAAAACAAACACTTACCGATGTTAGTAAACAGAAAATGGATTTACAAAAATTATGGCAGGAAAGCCAGCAAGATTTACATGCCGCGAAGGAAGCTGCCAGTAATGCTAAACTAGCGGTGGAAATCGCCAAACAGAATTTTGAAGAATTAAAGCTCAAAATGAATGACAAGCGTGAGCAGTTTTCAATAAGCATGCAGGAAGCAGGCTTTGTGAACTACGAAGACTATGCAACTGCGAAAAGAAGTGCCACTCAATTAGAGGAACTTCGGAAGGCATGCAATGATTACACGTTACATGTTCATACGTTACAAATTCAAATTTCAGAAGGAGAAAAACATCTTCAAGGGAAAGAGGAGCAAGATTTAGCCCAGATGGAGGCAACTGTGGAAAATCTCCGAATCGCCTATGAGGATGCCTTTAAACAACTTCAACAAATAGATGGATTTGCGAAATCATGTCAAAGCTTCATCAACAAAGTAGAAGAAACAGAGAGAGAGCTTCGTTTACTTGAGAGTGAGGCAGGTCGAGTGAAGGAGCTGTATGGCTTATTAAATGGGCAAAATTCGAAAAAACTGTCCTTTGAACGATATATTCAAATTAATTATTTAGATCAAATTACAGAGGCAGCTAATATTCGTCTTTATCATTTGTCTAATGGTCAATTTGAGCTTAGACGTTCAGACAGGCTTGAAAAGCATGCAAAGCAAAGTGGACTTGGGCTTGATGTATATGATGCTTACACAGATCAATTACGAGATGTTAAAACGTTATCCGGTGGTGAAAAGTTCAATGCATCATTAAGCCTTGCTCTAGGAATGGCAGATGTTATTCAAAGCTTCCAAGGCAATATTCATATTGAAACAATGTTTATCGATGAGGGCTTTGGCTCGCTCGACGAGGAATCATTAAATAAAGCAATAGACACATTAATTGATTTACAAGATTCTGGACGAATGATTGGTGTCATCTCTCATGTACCTGAATTAAAATCAGCGATGCCAGCCGTTTTACATGTCGAAAAAACATTGAATGGACATAGTCAAACACATTTTGAAATAAAATAAAGGAAGGTGTATTTCCGGTTTAAGGAAATACGCCCTCCTTTTATTTTTTTCGAGAACTGACTGTAGAAGTTGTCCCTTTTTTTGCTGCCATCACTTTTTTTACGATTGGTATAACAATAGGCGCTAATTTAACAGCGGTTTTCACTACTTTTGATACTTTCATCAAAAACACAGCTCCTTTTTAATTACTTCTACCTGTTTATTTTAAAAATAAAACATTAGCGGATAACTCGAACGGCTTGAATAATATTCCATATAACAATTCCGAGCGAGACAATTCCGTAAATGGCGAACGAAATGAACCAAATGATCATGACTGTACTATTACTTGAAGTAGGGTCTAAACTAAATGTAGAAAAGACAAAAACAATGAAAAATAAGATCCCAAATACAAAAGGAATTAGATGGGACACTAATGCGCGAATAGAATGTCTTTTAATGTCAGCATCTTTCGTAACGAAGTAAACAATTAATGGTACGATGAAAGGAGCAAAGAAAATACTGAGATAACTAAAGGCAGATAAAATTTTTTGGTTCTCCATAGTTGTACCTCCTTTTTTAATATTTACGCATGGAAAACAGTAAAGTTTCAAAATTAAGTATGGAAGAGGTTGTAATCATTCCTTGCTTTGCGTACAATGAAAGTGTTCAAATTAAATTCAGATGTAACGACCACAAGGGGAGCTGATGATGTCAGCTGAGACTGGGCACGTAATGCCTTGACTCTTTGAACCTGTAAGCTAACACTTGCGTAGGGATGTGGATAGAAACCGACACTTTTACGATGTGAGGCTCTGTCCTGACATCGTTTTTTCATTCTTAAGAATAAAAAGGTGTCAGAGAGAATCAAATCAGCGCATTTCTATTCCTGCTCTTGTATCCTACATCGGAACAAAGGAGAGAATATGTATGGACAAAAAAAGACTATTAATGCTAGTGGAGATTGCAATATTTGCAGCGATTGGCCTTGTGCTTGATCAGGTCTCCTTTAAAGTATGGGCACAAGGTGGCTCTGTTAGTCTTGTCATGGTACCAATTATGTTAATTGCATTTCGCTGGGGTCTAGTAGCTGGCCTAATAACAGGCTTGCTTGTAGGTGTGATGCAAACCATGTTTGGAGCTTATATAGTACACTGGCTTCAAGGTTTATTAGATTACGGTGTTGCTTTCACAGTTGTAGGGTTAGCAGCCATTGTACGCAGACCTTTACTGGAAGCAGCAAGTCAACTAAACAAAACAAAAATGGCGTTTTATATTATTGTAGGTACGGTATTTGCAGGCTTCTTGCGATATGCAGCGCACACTACTGCTGGCGCGGTATTTTTTGCAGAGTATGCCGGCGATCAAAATGCGTGGATCTACTCGATAATTTATAATGGTACCTATATGCTGCCCGCAACAGTATTAACAGCCATTGTGGGAGCGTTATTATTCACAGCGGCTCCACAGCTAATGCAACGTAAAGCGTAATGCCAACCCCTTCATATTGGTGAAGGGGTTTTTTATGTAGTCGTAAGAGAATAACGCTTTTAGCACTTTGCCAAGAAGGCAGGCATACAATATTTAAAGCGTTTAGCGTTATACGCGTAAAAAGTTATGTTATATTAAAGAGTAGATATTAGATGAAAGGGACGTTATACATGATTGTAAAAACGCAAGAAGAAATTGAAGCTTTTAAAAAAATTGGACGCATTTGTGCAGAGATTCGTGAAGCGATGAAGGTTGCTACAAAACCAGGTGTCACAACACTTGAACTAGATGAAATTGCTGGTCGAATGTTTGCTGAGGCAGGTGCCATTTCAGGACCAAAAGGAGAATATGACTTCCCAGGATATACTTGTATTAGTGTCAACGAGGAAGTAGCACATGGTATCCCAGGAAAACGTGTTATTCAGGAGGGAGATATTGTCAATATCGATGTTTCAGGCTCTTTAGATGGCTACTTTGCGGACACGGGTATTTCATTTGTAGTTGGTGATGGCTATGAAGACAAAGAAAAACTATGTCGTGTTGCCAAAGATGCTTTTGATCGTGCTATGACAAAGGTAAAGGCTGGCTCTAAATTAAATCAAATCGGTAAAGCTGTAGAGCGCGAAGCGAATGCTAATGGCTTAACAGTGATTATGAATTTAACAGGCCATGGTTTAGGTCGTTCTTTACATGATGAGCCCAATCACATTTTAAATTATTATGATGCATGGGACTCTACGATTATGAAAGAAGGTATGGTTCTTGCAGTCGAGCCATTTATCTCAGCAAAAGCAGAGCATATTGTAGAAGCTGGTGATGGTTGGACATTCATTACACCTGATAAGTCTCTTGTTGCTCAAATTGAACATTCAGTAATTGTTACAAAAGATAAACCAATTATCCTTACTTCATTAGACGAAGAATAGGATTACAAAAAAATCCTGCACACCAAATTATTTTTGGTAGGCAGGATTTTTTTTAATGAATAAAATACCAACTAAGAGTACACCACATAGAAATAACGCAGCTGTTGTTACGAGTAGCTCATCAAAACCATTATGTAAAGCGATTCCTATATAAGCCCATATAAAAACACTTGGATACATGATATCAAAGTGATGAAAGCGGATATGTAGCGCAATGGCTCCACCTAAGGTCAGTAAAATAACTGCCCAAAGAGGAGTACTTAGACCAAAACCGTTCCAACCATAAGCTGTTAACGTAAAGCTAATATTTGTGATAAAAATAAATGTCATCCATGCAAAATAAATGGCGAAAGGAATACGACCCGACAGTGATTTGTCATGAAGTGGATACGTATTGTACAACATAAATAAATACAAGACTAAGAGTAAGGTAATGCCGAGAGAAACAATAAATAATTCATGATGCCATACGTATATCGTTAATGCTTGTAAAATATTTATGCAACTAAAGAGCGCAGACTGTTTCATAGATGTCTTTTTGATGTTCATCACTAACCAATAACCAATCAATAAATAAATGACAATCCAAATTATATGACTTCCATCAACAGGTGCAAATACCACCGAAAAACGATTAGAAATTTCTAAAAATGATTGACCGTTAAGTTTCATGAAAAAGGATGAAAAGGTTAGGATGAGTGAGACAATATAAGAAATTGTCATCAATAAAAACCGAGGCATGCTTTCCTCTCCCTTCGTGTTAGATTGTATAGGGAAAAGACAAATAAGTATAGTACCGTCACTCAATTTATTATAACGGAAATGTCCATCAATGTATCGTGTTGTTTTGCTAATACTATCTACAATTTACCATCTCAATAGGCATCCATTTATTTCTTTAGTACAATAAGAATATATCCAGATTAAAGGAGTGAAGCTTTATGACGCAAAACATAAAAAATTTAGACCTATCTATTGAACTAGATAAAAAGATGTATAAAAAGAAATTACAAGTACTCCAATATGAAATGTTAAATGCCCAACAATTTTTATTGAAAAATAAAATAGGTTTAATTTTAGTGTTTGAAGGTATGGATGCAGCTGGTAAAGGAGGAGCGATAAAACGTTTAATTGAACGTGTCGATCCACGTGGCTATGTCGTCCATCCAATTTCAGCTCCACAGCCACATGAATTACGCTATAACTATTTACAGCGGTTCTGGAGAAAGCTACCTCAGCACGGGCAAATCGCTGTCTTCGATCGTTCATGGTATGGTCGTGTATTAGTAGAACGAATTGAAGGATTCGCGACGAAGGATGAATGGTCTCGTGCTTATGAGGAAATTAATAATTTTGAAAAGATTCTAACTGCGGGAGACTACATAATTATTAAGTTCTGGCTTCATGTTTCAGATGAAGAGCAATTAAAACGTTTTAAGGAACGAGAACAAAATCCATACAAATCTTGGAAGCTGACAGATGAAGATTGGCGTAATCGAGAAAAGTCACCGCAATATGTGGAGGCTGCCAATGAAATGTTTGAAAAGACCGATAAGAAAAATGCACCGTGGGTTTTAGTAGCTGGAAACGATAAAAAATATGCGCGTGTGCAGGTGCTACAAGAAACGCTTGCACATATTGAACGAGAGGCACTGAAACGTGGACTTCATTTAACTAATGTATTAGACAAGGCGCATTTAGAGGATGCTGAGTCATCTAGCCTGGACCTATTACATGAGAAAAAGAAGTAAAAAATAAAATGTGAATGATGGTGCTATGACATGAAGACATGAGCTGTTTTAGTTGTAGCAGCATCTTTTTTTACATACAATAAGGTAAAACTAGGGGTAACCCCCTTCATTTCCGATGGTTGAGAAGGTAGTATAAATTTTTATCGATATTGATTGGAAGGCTAGTGTGGAGAAATGGTGCTTAAAATTTGGAATTTATTAAGAAAAAAGGGTGGGAATGTGGTAACAATAAAGGGGGAAAAATGCTACATCCGCACATTCCAAGAAAATGATGCACGAAGTTTAACAGGTCTCGTAAGCCGCAATAAATACTTTTGGTCAACATATGAGCCTTTACAAAGACCTGAATACTATACAATCGACGCGCAATATAAAAAAATTCAAGAAAGTTTATATTTAATGGATTCAAAGCGAGAATTTACTTTTGGTATTTTTGAGCATGGTACTAATAATCTAATAGGACATATTGCACTATATGCTGTAAAACGATTACCCTATTCAAGTGCATTTGTGGGATATGCTATGGATGAAATTTACGTAGGTAAGGGAATTGTCACTGAGGCAGTGAACATGGTAGTCCGGTTTGCATTCGATCAAATTGGGCTACATCGAGTAGAGGCATATGTATCTACCCAAAATAATCCCTCTATGCGTGTCTTAGAGAAGGCAGGCTTTCAACAGGAAGGTCTTTTAAGAAAGCTTCTGTATATAAATGGTCATTGGGTCGATCATTATATGTATGCCCGTTTAGAGGATGAATAAATAAACAAGTGCCTTGCTATTTGATGGAAAGGCACTTGTTTATTGATTTGCTATAAATCAAGTTAGAATAACTATTGATGGTTACCGTTTTCAATTAAATCTAGATGACCTGTATTTGGGTCAATAATTAAACCATGTACAGGAACGTCTTTTACCATTAATGGGTGATTTCGAATCGTGTCGACACTTTTCTTAACACTTGTCGCTACATCACCAAAACCACGTAAAAATTCTTTTAAATCAAAACCAGAATACTCCAGCATTTTGATGGTTTCTGGGTTAATACCTCTTTTAACCATTTCACTTAACATAGCATCAGGATCAACTGCGCTCATACCACAGTCATAATGTCCAACTACGTAAACTTCATCTGCTTGTAGTCCATAGACAGCAACTAATAAACTACGCATCACAGCACCGAAAGGATGGCTTACTAATGCACCGGCACTTTTCACAATTTTTACATCGCCATTACGGAGATTCATCGCTTTTGGTAAAAGCTCTACAAGACGAGTATCCATACAAGATAAAACAACAATACGTTTATCAGGATATTTTGTAGTGATGAATGGTTCATATTTTTTCTCTTGTACAAACTCTTTGTTAAACTCTAAAATATCATGTAACATTGTCATGAAAATTGCTCCCTTCCTTACAAAAAATATTTTAGAGCAAAACTTTCATTATGCAAACAATAAAGACTTTATTCAGACAATTTTTACAATAAAGAAGCAAACTTCATACACTTTAGCAGATGAAAAACGTTGAAACTATAAAAAAACAGCTACCTTTACAGTAGCTGTTTTTTTACATTAAAATTTTTCGCTTGGCTTTGGATCTACAGTTACTGAAGACTTGCTATCTAAACCAACTTGTAGGTAGTGGATGAAGAATCCAGTTGAAATTAATAAAACTGCTGAAAATCCAATAACAGTTGTAATGAACATTTTTAGAGCTCCTCTCTACTTAAATGATCTACTAATTACCCTAAACTAATTATACAATAGGATACTAGGAAAATCTAAGGATAATTTATGACATCCATAACATACTAGCCTAGAATACTATTAGTAAGAATGGATTATTTAGAATGCCCAATTTCCATCACGGAATATTGGGTCTTTTCGATTATCATGGGTAATGCCATCAATATTCATTTTATTGGAACCAATCATAAAGTCTACATGTGTCAAACTTTGGTTAATGCCATGCGCGGCTAACTCATCTGGAGTCATTTCTTTACCACCTTCAATACAAAATGCATAAGCACTACCAATGGCTAAATGATTAGAGGCATTTTCATCAAATAATGTATTGTAGAATAATAAATTTGATTGTGAAATAGGGGATTGATGAGGTACTAATGCTATTTCACCAAGATAATGCGCCCCCTCATCTGTTTCAATAAGAGAAGCTAAAATTTCTTGACCTTCCTCAGCTTTTACTTCAATAATACGGCCATCTTTAAACGTTAATGTGAAATTATCAATAATATTACCGCCATAGCTTAATGGTTTAGTGCTGGATACGAATCCATTCACACCAGTTTTTAACGGTGCAGTAAAAATTTCTTCAGTAGGCATATTCGCCATAAATGTTTGACCTTGTACGTTGGCACTGCTACCGCCTGTCCAAATGTGATGTGCAGGTAGCTCGATTGTTAAATCTGTGCCTGGAGCCGTATAGTGAAGGGACTTATACTGTTTGCTGTTTAAATAATCGGCTTTGTCGTGTAACTCCTTATCGTGAGCTAACCAAGCCTCCACTGAATGTTCAAGATCAATACGCGTCGCCGCAAAGATTGCTTCCCATAGGGCATCCATTTGCTGATCATCTGGTAAATCAGGAAACACCTTTGCTGCCCACGCTTTGGATGGAGCGGCGATAACTGACCAACTAAATTTATCAGATTGTAACATTTGATAATAGTTCGCTA
Source organism: Lysinibacillus sp. GbtcB16 (assembly GCF_019091145.1). Lineage (NCBI taxonomy): Bacteria > Bacillati > Bacillota > Bacilli > Caryophanales > Bacillaceae > Lysinibacillus > Lysinibacillus sp. GbtcB16. The sequence continues at coordinate 44,030 of NZ_JAGXJV010000007.1, read as the reverse complement.
ATGCTTGGCCAGAAGCTTTTTGGAACGCCATAATTCTGTCTCGTTCAATGCCTTTCAGTAAATCTGGGTTTTGTGAACTAATGCTTAGGAAAGCTGCACCATTTTCAGCCAGCCATTCGCGCTCTTGAACTTTCCACGGTGGAAAGAAATCAAATGAGTCTTTCGGTGCTCCTTCATAGCGAGCACGAACAAGTTCGTCATCAGACAAATCGACAAATACCTGTTTTGCACCATTTTCATAGGCGATTTTAGTAATAATTTGAGCTAATTTTAAGTTATCAGTCGAACAGCTTATATAAAGATATTGACCTTTTTGGATATTTACTCCTACTTTTACCGCTAATTCGGCATATTTTAGTAATTTTGTGTTAAATGATAATAACAAACTCATATCCCCTTTCGAAATAAGACAGTTTAGTGTAATATTCTTAATTCAATATAATCAAAAATGGTCGAAATGTGAATAAAAAGCATTAATTACATCGAAAAATATTTAAAATACATTTATACTAGCATTATATATTTAAAATATGGAAAAACAGACGAAATTAAGAGTAATAGTAGATTTGGAGGTTCTAGAATGGATAAGTCGTCGGTCATAGGGTTAATAATTGCGTTTATAGCGCTATTAACAGGGATGGTAATGAAGGGTGTAAGTTTAACAGCTTTTTATAACCCAGCAGCTATCCTAATTATCATCTTTGGTACTATTTCCGCAGTAACAATTGCCTTTCCAATGCAAGAGTTAAAGCGCGTACCAAAGCTATTTAAGATTCTTTTTAAAGAAACTAAATTAGCAAATGATATTGAAATTATTAAGATGTTTTCGCAATGGGCTGACTTAGCTCGTCGTGAAGGGCTATTAGCTCTTGAAAGTAAAGCATCAGAAATTGAAGATCCGTTTTTAAAAAATGGTCTTACATTAGCGATTGATGGACAAAATGCAGACTACATCCGTGATGTATTAACAGAGGAAGTAGAAGCGATGGAAGAACGTCATGCTAGTGGTTCTGCCATTTTTACACAAGCAGGTACATATGCACCAACTCTTGGGGTTCTTGGTGCAGTAGTAGGTTTAATCGCCGCATTGGCTGATATGAACGATATCGAAAAGCTTGGACACGCTATTTCAGCCGCTTTCATGGCTACATTACTCGGTATCTTTACTGGTTATGTTTTATGGCACCCATTTGCGAATAAATTAAAACGTAAATCTGCTTTAGAAGTGAAACAAAAGAGAATGATGATTGAGGGTATCCTTTCAGTATTAGAAGGGGAGGCTCCACGTGTAATTGAACAAAAACTATCATCATACTTAACGATGGAAGAACGTCGTCAAATTTCTGGTGAAAGCGGGGCGGGTGGCCTTGGCAAAGAAAGCTAAGAAAAAAAAGCATGATGAGCATATAGATGAGTCTTGGCTAGTACCATATGCCGATATCTTAACATTGCTCCTAGCTGTGTTTATTATACTATTTGCTTCCAGTTCAGTAGACCAAGAAAAGCTAGAAAGAATGTCAGCCGTTTTTAGTCAAGTTTTTGATGGTGGAACAAGCTTTTTAGAGCAGCCTTCACCAGTACCTAGTCCAAATGCGGATAGCGACCAAACACCACAACAAAATTCAGCCTACTTAAAGGATCAACAGGAGTTGGCTGAAATTAAAGATAGTGTCGATAATTTTATCGCTGTCAATGAAATGGAAGGTCAATTCGCTACAGAAATGACAGATGAAGGCTTACTTGTGACAATTCGTGATAGTATTTTATTTGATCCTGGACAAGCAACGATTAAACCAGAGTATATTCCTATTGCGAAGGAGCTTGCGGGTGTATTAGTATCCAATCCTCCACGTAATATTGTTATTACTGGTCATACGGATAATGTTCCAGCGGGCCCTAACTTCTCTTCGAATTTAGAGCTATCATTAATGCGTGCCTCTAATTTTTATATGGTTTTATTAGACAGTAATTCTCAATTAAAATCTGAGAACTTTAGTGCAAAAGGCTACGGCGAAAACCGAGCGATTGCACCTAATGATACAGCAGAAGGCCGTGCGAAGAACCGCCGTGTTGAAGTACTTATTCAACCGCTAGTGACTGAGGATGGCTCGGAAGCGAAGAATACACAGTAAATTAAAAAGCTATTAGCACGGACTCTTTGTCTCATGCTCATAGCTTTTTTGTTTGCTTATTTACGTAAAGAACCCAATTCAGCCACAATCGCTTGCATTTCGCTTGGGCTAAAGGAATCTCTTTTCATAACCATTTCATATAAATACGTTAAGTCTTCATAGTTTGCTTCATTGAAATTTTCCGATTTCATTGCATCGACATTTACCATACGAAGCTTATCCTTCATTTGATCAATCATATAAATAACGTTTTCCTTTGATGGGACTGATAAATCCATTTTTTACCCTACCTTTCGTACTCTTCGCAATAATCATTTCATTGAATAAAAAAAATGTCAACTCCGTATTTGAGCATTGCTTTAAAAATAGACTGTTATTGGGTAGAATAAGGGCAGTAGACTAGTTTATTTATGAAATATTAGGGAATATGCAATTACACAAGCAGGGGGTTTTAATATGGGTCAAAGTAAATTATTAGTATCAATCGTAGCAGGAGCAGCAATTGGTGCAGCATTAAGTATGCTTGATCGTACTACTCGTGAAAAAACAATCGATACAACTAAAAAAATGAAAGAAGCTGTCACGTACTATGCAACAAATCGTGAAGAATTACAGGTTCTAGTGGAGGAGAAAGTACTGGCTGCGAAGGTGCTTTGTGAAAGTGTATCAGATAATGTCAACACCATTGCAGAGAAGGTAGAGGAATTTAAAGAATTACCAACTACGATTCAAAGTATGATTGATGACACAAAGTCAGCTTTTACTTTACCTCATAAAGAATAATTGTAGTTTTAGGAGGAGTTGTATGGAAAAGAAAAAGGCAACAATGCAAAATGCCTTTGGATTCGTCAAATCATTTGTTTCTCCTAAGGGGGAAGCGATTGATGTCATGACATCCAAGGGCTTTGTCCAAGATTTGATAGGTCGGTTAAAGCGAGTAGAAATTTCAGCGCTTTCCGCACAGCTCGCTTATTTCTTTTTACTATCATTCTTCCCATTACTTATCTTCCTTGTGACATTACTACCATATCTTAATTTGCAAACAACGCAGGTTTATTCATTTTTAGTAAATGTATTGCCAGATGAAGTTTATAAGCTCATTGAAAATACGTTGAATGAAATTTTAACAAACCGTAATAGTAGTTTATTGTCCATCGGGGTACTAGGTACGATATGGTCGGCATCTAAAGGTATTAACGCGCTAATTCGAGCTTTGAATAAAGCATATGATACAGAAGGAAGAGCAGGTATATTAGATAGAGGGCTATCTCTTGTTTTTACAGTGGCTCTTGTTATTGTCATTGCAGTCGCTCTTCTGTTGCCAGTATTTGGACAGCAAATAGGTCATTTCCTATTTTCAATCGTCGGCATAGAGGAACAATTTGAATCGGTCTGGCATAATTTAAGATGGTCAATACCACCGATACTTATTTTTATTGTTTTAATGGGCATCTACTGGTTCGTGCCTAATACAAGCCCAAGGTTGAAAATATTGGGTGTTTGGCCAGGGGCGATGTTTGCTACACTTGCCTGGTTAGTGGTCACATATGCTTTCTCTTTCTATATTAATAACTTTGCGAATTATTCTGCTACATATGGTAGTATTGGTGGCGTTATTATTTTAATGCTCTGGTTATATTTTACGGGAATTATTTTAATCTTTGGTGGAGTATTAAATGCTACAATGCAGAAAAGGGCGTTACAAAAGGAAATTAATAGATAAGGAAAAGACCAGATTAAAAAAATTGCCTCGCTTCTCGTAGGAGAGAAGCGAGGCAATTTTTGTGATTAAACATTTTTATTCAGCATGCGTAAGCCATTCAAAATAACGAGAATGGTACTACCCTCATGCCCGATTACACCTAAAGGTAAATCGACTACTTGTAAAAAGTTAGAGGCAATTAACAAAATAATTACCCCAATAGAAAAGATAATATTTTGTTTGACAATTCGTTGCATTTTACGAGACAGGCGAACGGCATAAGCGATTTTAGATAGATCGTTTTTCATTAATACAACATCAGCTGTTTCTAACGCAACGTCTGTACCTTCACCCATCGCAATTCCAGTAGTTGCGGTAGCCAATGCAGGCGCGTCATTGATGCCATCACCAACCATTCCTACAAAGTGATGTTGGGACAGCAAACGTTTCATTTCTGTTACCTTCGTTTCAGGTAGACACTCCGCTACATACTCTGTGACACCAGCTTCTTTTGCAATTACTTTCGCTGTTTTTTCGTTATCGCCAGTAAGCATGACTACTTCAATACCAAGCTCTTTTAATAATGACACAGCTTTTTTCGCTTCGTTACGGACAGTATCCTTTAAAGCTGTTAATGCGACAATGCCATTTTGGTCACGGATGAAAATAACCGTTTTACCCTGTGCAGCAAGTTTTGCCGCAGCGCCATTTGCAAAATCGTTGGCATGTTGAGCATTCACAAATTCAGGTTTACCAACTTGATATTCCTTGTTGTGAACGATCCCTTTAATACCCCATCCTGGGATATCCTCAATTGTTGCTTGTGGTAAGGCAGTAATTCCTTCCGCTTTTGCATAGGAAGTAATGGCTTGAGCAAGAGGGTGGTTGGACTGTGTTTCAATTCCTGCAAGAATAGCTAAAGCCATCTGAGGTTCGAATCCATCGCGGACAATAAAATCTGTCACGACAGGTTTACCTTGTGTTAATGTTCCCGTCTTATCGACTGCTAATGCTCCTAAAACACTGAGATGCTCTAAATGTAAGCCACCCTTAAATAGCACACCATTTTTGGCACCATTTGAAATAGCTGCAAGTGTCGCGGGCATGATGGCTGCGACAAGTGCGCATGGAGATGCAACAACCAATAAAACCATGGCACGATAAAAAGTTGTTGTCCAATCCCAACCTAGTACGAAATGGGGAAGGAACATCATGATGGCTACACCAAGTAAAACAAATTTCACATAAGTTCCCTCAAATTTTTCGATGAATTGTTGAGACGGAGATTTTTCACTTTGAGCACTTTGGACAAGCTGGATAATTTTTTGAAAAAGTGTTTCTGAATTGGCCTTCGTCATTTCCATCGTAATCGCACCATTTAAGTTTACGGTACCCGCAAAGATTTCATCACCTTCACTTTTTAAAACGGGTAATGGTTCACCGCTTATAGCTGATTCATCAATGGAAGACTGTCCTTTAAAAATAATACCGTCAGCTGGAATACGCTCCCCAGGTTTAATCAATAAATGGTCACCAATTTGTAAGGTAGAGACGGATACTTTCATTGGCTCAAAGTTGCCTCGAACTAACCAGGCTTCTTCTGGCTGAAGATTCATCAATGCAGATATTTCACGATGACTTTTATTCATAGCATAAGTTTCAAGTGCACCACTTACTGCAAAAATGAAAATAAGAATAGCACCTTCTGTCCAATAACCGATGGCTGCGGAACCGATAGCTGCTAATACCATTAGTAATTCAACATTCAATTTCTTATCTTCTATTGTTTCTTCAATACCTTCTTTCGCTTTGGCAAATCCACCTACACAAAAGGCAATGACATAAAGAAGAACAGAAGCGGTTGTTTGTCCGCTTGTATCTAAACGCCATGCAAGTAAGATGAATATACCAGCGATTAACGCAGCGATTAATTCTGCATGCTCCTTTATTTTCTCAATTAAATTTATATTTTCTCGATTAGAGTATTCCATTCTTATCCCTCCTGATAATGAAAATCAATATCAAAACCTCTAATTATAAACACTTAAATGTGATATTTAATTGAAAATGGATTTCAATTACCATATCTTTTATTTAGAATTATTATAACAAAGGAATTTATAAAAATAAAGAGGAGAGTTAAAAAAGGTGCATTTTTTATTAACAGAAAAAGGCACAGTCTATTCACTAGGAATATTCTGTGCCTTAGCAAAGTGTGCAGTCAGAAGGGCTACTGCTTACTTATATTGAATTAGAAAACTCTTTCTGCGTGCAATGCAAGTTTTTCTAAAGATGATTTATCGACATCTGCGTGTAAGGAGTTACCGTGTGAATCCATTGTGACAACTGCTGTGAATTTTTCAACATTTAAGTGCCACATAGCTTCTGGAATACCGAATTCCATTAAATCAACACCATCTACACCTTTAATGCAGTCTGCGTAATATTGAGCTGCCCCACCGATAGCATTTAGGTAAACACCACCATGTTCATTAAGAGCTTTTAATGTTTTTGGTCCCATACCACCTTTACCGATGACAGCACGAATACCGAATTTCTTCATGATATCACCTTGATATGGCTCCTCACGAATAGAAGTAGTTGGACCAGCTGCTTTTACTGTCCAATTGCCTTCCTCATCTTTTGCCATAACTGGACCACAGTGATAAATAACTTGTCCATTTAGATCTACTGGTGCATCATGGCTCATTAAATGATGGTGGATAGCGTCACGACCAGTATACATACGTCCTGTAATAGAAACTACATCTCCAACTTTTAGTGAACGAATTTGTTCTTCTGTAATTGGTGCAGTAAGCTCTACTACATTTGTTGCGTTGTCTTCTGTTGTAGCTGCCACTTCATCCTTGAAAGTAATTTTTTCACCTTCTTGGTAGTGCCATTTAATGATTTCACCAGTTTGAGGATCAATGTCCACAGCCATACGACGGTAAGCCCAGCAGTTATATGCTACAGATACATAGAAGGAAGCTGGAATACGGTGCATAACCCCGATTTTACAGCCTAGTAATGTTGCTTCACCACCGAAGCCCATTGTACCGATACCAAATGTATTAGAAGTTTTCACCACATACTCTTCTAATTTGGCAAGATCAGGATTTGGATTTGTATCTTCAACATGACGGAATAATTGTTCCTTTGCTAAATCGTAGCCGGAAGAACGATCTCCACCAATACCAACACCGATGAAACCAGCTGAACAGCCTTGACCTTGTGCTTGGTATACAGAGTGTAAAATACACTTACGGATACCATCTAAGTCACGACCTGCACGACCAAGACCATCTATTTCACATGGAAGACTGTATTGAATGTTTTTGTTCTCACAGCCGCCACCTTTTAGAATTAATTTAATCGTAATGTAATCATTTTCCCATTGTTCAAACTTCATAACTGGTAAACCATCGCCAAGGTTATTACCGCTATTGGCACCAGTTAATGAATCTACTGCATTTGGACGTAGTTTTGCATCAGCTGTCGTATCATTGATTGCTTTTTTAATCGCAGCTTTAATTTCTAATTGGTTTACGCCCACAGGTGTATAAATTTTGAAAGTTGGAAGACCAGTATCTTGACAAATAGGTGATACATTATCTTCTGCCATAATAATATTATTTGAGATTGTGTCTAAGCTCATTGCCGCACGTGTTCCAGCATTCTCCGCTTCTTTTGCTTTTTTAATCGCACGACGTACATCCTTAGGTAAATTCGTAGATGTTTCAGTAATTAAATCATAAAGACTTTTCTCCAAAGTTTGTTGATTCATTCGTGTATTGCCCCCCATAGAAAATTTGATTATTTCCACGTAACATTATACTCTTTTCAACTAATGAAAAAAAGAGTCCTTACCTATGAGGGCTAAATTTACGCATAGTTTACTAGTATTTTAATAGAGAGTTGATTTTTCAGAACGTTTGTTCTAAAATAATAATAACCCACAATTAGGAGGAATTTGTATGTCTGCTAAAACTTTACTTGAATTACCGAAAGAATTTGAACAATACAGACCGCTAATAGAGGAAACAATGAAGCCTGTTGTCCTTATTGATGCGGATGCTGGAAACACAACCTTGTTTCAGAGTAAGTTTGCGGGGTACCCTTATTTCCCACTAGCAATGGAATATCCTAAAAATGCAAGTGGACAACCACTAAAGCTTTTAGCCCAAGTTAATTTTGCAGAATTGCCTAAGCATTTGCCGAATTTCCCAGAAGAAGGGATAGTGCAGTTTTATATTGATGGCTATGACGATGTATTAGGAATGGACTTTGATAATGGAAAAAATCAAGAAGGTTTTCGTGTCATTTTTCATGATACCGTTATACATGATGAAGCGCAGCTTATTCAAGATTTTTCATTTGTAGAAAAGGAAGAAGAGGAAATGTATTTTCCAGTAGAGCGTGAAATGACATTATCCTTTAAAACAGGTTTTGAACCCTTATCGATTGATGATTACAGAGCTAATGACATTTACAGTCATATCTTAACGACAATTGAAGATAACGAAACATTAGAAGATGCCTTTTATGATGCTTTAACTGGGGATGGTCTTAAAATCGGTGGTTATCCTTTCTTTACACAAGAAGATCCACGTGCATACGGTGATTATACAGACTCTACAATTTTGCTATTGCAAATAGATAGTGTGGGGGATGATATACTATGGGGCGATTGTGGAGTTGGCAATTTCTTCATTACTGAGGAAGAATTAAAAAATAAAGACTTTAGCAATGTTCTTTACAATTGGGACTGTCATTAAAAAAACAAGCGAGCATACATTGTGCTCGCTTGTTTTTTTAATTTTTATTGTTCACGAGCATTAAATTGCTCCATTTTGTCTTCTAGGTCATCCATCATTTGAATTAAACGATCAATATCATCTAATTCAGCTGTTTCAGGATCTAGGGCATCTAATACTTCTAAAAACATTTCAAGACGCTCTCTTAAATAGGTTACTTGCTGTTTTTTATCAGTGATTGGCTTGGACATTCGTACACCTCATTTCATCCCTTTCATCGTAGCTGATTTAGGCTGAAATTTCAATGTTTAGGTAGATACCTAGGACTAAGCGATTAATTTTAAAAATAAGTAGACAGAATATTTACAATATTGAGTTTGTATGTTAAAGTTGTTTTAAGATAAAGTAAAGGAGCTGATCGAAAACATCTTTAAAACTCTAACTCGAAAAGGAGGGAGTTTAAACAAGTACTCGGTAATAATCAAAAGCCGAATTTCGTGTTTATACAATTAAATGACTATAAGTATTCGTTAAGCCTTAGCGTAAAATCACATGTGGTGAGCGCTAAGGCTTTTTGGTATGCTGTTCTTTGGGAGATTGATTGGAGGAAAAGATGACATACTTCTCAGACTACAGCAAAAAAAGATTTACCATATTAGTAATAATTGTATCCATATCGGGCTTTTCGCAAGGGATGTTATTACCGCTTATTTCTATAATATTTGAACGTGATGGCGTTTCCTCAGCATTAAATGGCTTGAATGCAACGGGCTTATACATAGGGACATTATTAATTTCACCATTTATCGAGCAACCATTACGAAAATGGGGCTATAAACCGATCATTTTAATGGGGGGCGCACTTGTTTTTATCTCCTTATTGGCATTTCCTTTATGGAAAAGCGTCACATTTTGGTTTGTGCTTCGTTTACTGATTGGTGTTGGGGATCATGCTTTGCACTATGCCACTCAAACATGGATTACTAGTACTGCTGATCATAAAAGCTTGGGAAAAGGGATGGCTATCTATGGCTTGTCTTTTAGTATAGGTTTTGCCGTTGGGCCACTGATGGTAAAGTTGATTGAAATAGGTGAAGCTTTACCGTTTATTGTGTCGTCAATCATGTGTTTGATGGCGTGGTCTTTTGTATTCTTCTTACAAAATGAAAAACCTGAGCGTTTAACAGGGGACTTACATGCAAGAGGGTGGAAGCGTTACAAAATGGCTATTTTATTTGGTTGGATTGCCTTTTTAGGGCCTTTTGTATACGGATTCCTCGAATCTTCATTAAATGCATTATTCCCCGTATATGCACTACGTAAAGGATTTGAGGTAGGTATGATACCAATTATTTTATCGGTCTTTACATTTGGCGGTATTTTAACTCAAGTCCCATTAGGTGCACTGGGCGATAAAGTAGGAAGAAGGAATATTTTGATGGTAGGGTCATTTGGTGGCGCTATTATTTTCACAATTGCCAGTTTTTTAGAACATTCACAAATGGCTGTCGCTATAGCGTTTTTCTTAACGGGTACGCTAGTTGGCTCGATGTTCTCTTTGGGGATTACATTTATGGCAGATTTAACGCCAAAGGAGCTTCTGCCTACTGGGAATTTACTCTGTGGGATTGCCCTAAGTATAGGTAGTTTAACAGGACCGTTCTTAGGTGGAGTTTATTTAGAATATGTAAAAAACTATAGCTTCCTTTTACTTGTAGCCATGCTGTTGCTAGTTGTGGCTTTCATATTACTCCTATTTGGACGTCTTAAAAGTAAACAGACATCGATGGCAAAATAAAAAGAGCGGGGCTCATCTCCCGCTCAAAAACAAAAAAACGCCCAGCAAATCCGTGCTGTTATGGCGTTTTTTGCGTAACAAGGATGTTCCGTCCAAGTTACATAGGTTTGGCACCTAAAAAAGAATTATACAGACAAATTCTTATGAAATCAATAAAAATAAAAAGGGATATTTTGGACATTGCTGCTATTTTTAAATATAATGAAAGAACACTTGCTTAAGAAGGAGGTTTTATCATGACCGAAATGAAAAAACTATCTATTCATCGCGCTTTAACAGAATTAAAAATGCTACAGCAACGGATTGAAGGGGCAACAAATGAGGTTAGCGCTGTAGTAGCCAATCGTAAAAGTAATCAGAAAATAAATGGAATAGAAATAGTAGAGTATGAGAAACAAATGCAAGCATCCTACGATAAAGTAATGGGTTTAATTAGCTATAGACATAAAATAAAAGCTTTAGTTGTACAATCGAATGCCTGCACAAAGGTAATCGTTGGCAAGGAAGAAATGACTGTCGCGGAGGCCATTGAGCGGAAACAATCTATTCAATATGAAAAGGATTTGCTAGAAGTCATGCGACATCAATATCGTTCTGCTATTCATACAGTCGCCAAAGAAAATGATGCCTTACCAGCTAAACTGGAAACCTATTTAATTAATATATTAGGCAATAAAGATAAACAATCTCCGGAAGAAGTAAAATTACATACGGACACATATATGAAAAGAAATGAATTTGAAATCATTGATCCACTAAATGTCAAACAGCAAATAGAGACATTAAGTCGTCGGATCGAGGAGTTCGAATCAGAGGTCGATGCAGTCTTATCTGAATCGAACGCCACTACATTTATTGAAGTCCAAGCTTAAAGGGATATGCATGGCCTTGCGAAAACGGAAAACGAAGAGTCGCTCGCGCTTCTAGGCATGTGTGTGAGTTTAAACATCAAACATGCCTTACACAAATGAAACTTACAATGAAAATAACCTAAAAGCTTAAAGGTTAAAGGTTAAAGTATAAAGTTTACGCTTCAAAAATCTATCTATAAAAGTTGAAAATTGAACCTTTAAAAATCTTTTAAATCCTGGGGTAATGGTTGAGGTATCGACTTTTCTAGACCATCCGTCATCCACCAGGCAGCTCGTGCTGTGCATCATAAAAAAAGGACGTCTCCATTTATTTTGAGACGTCCTTTTTATGATTACTTATTTCAATACCAGCTTTGCAACACATTCTACCTGTGCAGTCTGTGAGAACATATCAACAGGTTGAATATACTCGACATGATAAAGCTTCGAAAGTTGCTGTAAATCCTTCGCTAATGTAGATGGATTACAGGATGTATAAACAAAACGCTTTGGTTTAAGCTTAAGCACGGTTTGGATAAACTCGGATGCTAGACCTGTACGTGGTGGATCTACTGTAATAACATCTGGTGTAAAGCCTTCTTTGCGCCATTTTGCTAAGACACTTTCAGCAGTACCAACAGCATATTTGGTATGCTTGAAGCCATGGTTGCGCGCATTTTTACGGGCATCTTGAATGCTTTCGGGAATGACATCCATCCCTCGAACTTCTTGCGCTTGATCTGCTAGCCAAAGTCCGACAGTCCCAACTCCACAATATGCATCCACTACTGATTCTTTACCAGTTAATGCAGCTGCTTTTTTAATTTCATTATAGAGATGAACTGTTTGAGTAGGGTTAAGCTGGAAGAAGGCACGAGCCGATAAGTCAAAGGCTAGTTCCCCAAGCTCTTCATGTATCGTTTCTTTACCGTCAAGAACGATTGTCTCATCACCAAAAATTAAAGAGGTTTTATCACGATTAATATTTTGTGCAATGGAGACAATGCTTGGATCGATTTTTTTAATCCGTGTAATTAGTTCAGCTAAATGAGGAATTTCTTTACGAGTAGTTACAAGTACAACTTGTGTTTCGCCTGTACGAATCCCTGTACGTACTACGATTGTACGCACTAAGCCATCCAGTGTTCGTCCATCATAAATTGTAATATTTAATTTTTGTAAAATCTTACGTATTGCAACAGTAACTTTAGAAGTGACAGGGTGCTGTACAAGGCAATCGTTAATATTTAGAAGCTTATTACTGCCTTCAACAAATAAGCCTGCATAGACTCGCTTGCCTTCCTTGCGTACTTGGAATTGACTTTTATTACGATAATGCCAAGGATTATCCATTCCAATTGTTTTTCGTACTTCCACCGTTTCAGCTAGAGGTTTCGCATAACGCTCTAAAGCTTGGATGACAATATCACGTTTTTCCACTAGCTGTTTTTCATATGTCATATGTTGAAGCTGACAGCCACCACATTCATTGTAGACTGGACAAGGTGCTTCCTGACGGTGCTTAGAGACTTTACGAATGGATAAAATCTCAGCTTCAGCAAAATTACGTTGTGTTTTCGTAACCTGAGCTGTAATTTCTTCGCCAGGAATAGCTCCTTTGACAAATACTACATTTCTTTTATAAAAACCTACACCTTCTCCATTGATGCCAAGTCTTTTTATTATTAGTGGGAATTGTTGTCCCACGGTCATTGTTGTTTGCTGCGTCAAACGTTCCACGTCCCTGCTTTATAATGTCATCTCCCCATTATAACGAAGGAGCAGACGATTGCAAAGCAACAGGGAAATCTTCATATTCTAATACTAAATCATCAAGTGATAAGAAGGTATAGCCTTGCTTTTTGGCCTCTGCAATAAACATTGGCAAAGCTTCGGCATTATCTTGTGCAACAGTATGCATTAAAATAACGGCACCTGGATGCAATTGCTCCATGAGCGCATTGTAGGCATAATCTGCACCACGTCGTTCATCTTTCATCCAATCCTTAAAGGCAACAGACCAAAATATATGACGGTATCCTTCCGCATTTCCTACTTCTAGCAGTTTTGCATTAAAGGTTCCTTCTGGAGGGCGAGCATAGGTTGTGCGGTCTATGCCAGTCAATTCACGTAATTTCCCATCAAATTTTCGCCATTCTGCACGCATGCCCTCTGGTGAAAGTCGAGCCATATTAGGGTGACCATACGAGTGGTTGCCAATAGTATGTCCATCCTTCACCATCCGTTTTACTAGGTCACTGGCACTGTCTAAATAATGCCCAGTCAAAAAGAAAGTAGCAGGTACATCCTCTTTTTCCAATGTATCCAAAATACTTTCGGTAAAGCCGTTTTCATAGCCATTATCAAATGTTAGGTAAGCAATTTTTTTATCTGCATTTCCTTTATAAATAGCCCCGTATTTATCAAGTAATTGATCAAGCTGTGCACCAGCTTCTGCCTGTTCACCATTTTTTGCACGTTTAAAGCCCCAATGATGTTCATCAGAACCTGCAGCAAAATATGGATTAATGCTAATACCTGCGGCAATAATAAATGTAGCGATCACCGCACCTACAATATGTTGTTTCCACATAAAAAACGCATCCTTTCTTTTTCATTAGGATGCGTAAAATAGCTATAAATTATCCACTAATTCTGAGCAATTAATAAGTCTTCAAGTGCTTCTGTTAAATGCGGATATTTAAATATGAAATGATGCTCTTCTAACACTGCTGGTCGTACATGTTGACCCTCTAAAACAAGAGTACTTTGTTCTCCAAGCGCCAAACGTATGGCAAAACTAGGAACAGGCAGCCAATGTCGTCTGTTCATGATCATTGCAATTGATTGCCCGAATTCTTTCATGCGCGTCGCATGAGGTGCGGTTACATTGAAAGGCCCACGAATATTTTCATGGAGGATTGCGAAATATAAGGCACGTGCCACATCTTCAATATGTACCCACGAAAGCCATTGATTACCAGAACCGATTGTTCCGCCAACATGCATTTGATATGGTAATAGCATGGGTGGTAATGCCCCGCTCTTTCTACCTAAAATGACCCCAAAGCGTGCAAGGGCGACTCGGATTCCTAATGGTTCTGCTCGTTTCGCATGGCGTTCCCAATCATGAACAGTCGTGCCTAAAAAATCGTTCGCCACATCAGTAAATGTTTCATCATAAATAATCTCTGAAGAATGGGGGTAAAAACCTACGGCACTTGCATTAACAAGGACTTTAGGTTTTTTCGTGAGCTTTTCCATTATGCGCACGATTTCAAGTGTCGCATGCATCCGACTCCAATAAATATTCTTCTTTTGTTTGTTTGTCCATCGACCATTGTTTAAAGATACTCCCGCTAAATTTACAAAGGCATCGGCTCCTTCTAATGCCTCTATTGGTAGGATTTCATCCTGCAACCATTGTACATAATGAATGCCATTTTTTTCGGAAGATGCACTCCGAGTTAAGACAAAAATATTATGACCGTTTTCCTGTGCTAGCTTGATAAAAGCTTTTCCCACAAAACCAGTTCCACCCGCAATCACAATTTTCATAAGAATCACCCCATTTTTCAAAAATTACACTTCCTAATAATTGTATCATTTAACACGTAGGTGAACATCTAAAGCACCCCCTAGAAGAAGGGGATGAATAGCATCGAATAACGGATACCATAAAAAGAAATGTTATAATGGACAGGTGAGGTGTTGGCTATGCGTATGATTACGAAAATTGCACGTCAAAAAAACAATCCTGAACGTTATAATATCTACTTAAATGAAGAATATGCATTTCCTGTTGACGAGGCTATTCTTCTTCAATTTGGTTTAACAAAGGGAAAGGTTCTCGATGAATTTGAAATTCAGGAAATTGCCTATGAGGATGAAATACGGAAGGCGTTTAATAAAGGATTAAACTTTCTTTCTTATCAAATGCGAAGTGAGCACGAGGTGAAGAAAAAACTGCTTACTTTAGAATTTGGTGAAGCGGTAGCTTTAGAAGCGATTCAGAAATTAAAATCGTATGGCTTTATAAATGATGAAAACTATTCCAAAGCTTTACTGGATACAAAAAAGGCCACAATGAAAAAAGGACCAAGAGCTATTAGACAAGATCTCATTAAAAAAGGAATTGATAAAAACCTTCAAGATGAGGTACTTGCCACATATAGTTTGGAAGAACAAATCAAATTGGCTTTACAGTTGGCGGAAAAAATTGTACGTTCAGAAAAAAGAAAGACGCCAGCACAAGTAAAGGCTAAAATTCAAGATTATTTGTTAAGAAAAGGCTACGCATTTCCGATTGTAGAAGAGGTGCTTAATCAAATAGAGCTTGAGCAAGATGAGGATAACTGGCAACCATTACTCGAAGCACAAGGCGAAAAGGTTTGGAAAAAGTACGTATCGAAGTATACTGGTTATGAGCTAAAAATGAAGGTGAAGCAGACGCTCTATCAAAAGGGTTTTCCTATAGAAGTAATAGATCGTTTTATAGAAGAGAAGGAGAATGAAGAATGAACGAAAAGAATTATGCTGCTATGTCTGAGCATGAACTGCGTGAGGAAATTGCGTTTTTAAAAGAAAAGGCAAGAAAGGCAGAGCAGCTTGGGATCATTAATGAATTTGCTGTATATGAGCGTAAAGCATTAATGGCAGCGGCTTATTTAGTAGATTTAGACACAATTGTTCCTGGTGAAATGTATCGTATTGATCGTTCAGATAATGAATTTTTCCAAGTCGATTATTTAAAGGGACGCTTTGCATGGGGACATCGTTTAGGCGGTGACAAATATCAAGAGGCATTACCTGTATCTATGCTGTCTCCTGTAAAGGTGGGCAAATAAGTGGAGGAGAAAATTGAAAAATTGACAGCGGAATTGCTGGCAAAAAATCCACAAATGTCAGTTGGACGTGCCCGTGTCTGGGTTGAATTATTATGGAGCGACTTTGAATCAACTTCAGCCAAAGCAGGATATGAGTATCGTGGGGCAGATTATACAGAAAATCTTGTCCGCCAATTAATTACAAGCTATGGTGATAAACTACATGCTTTTGCAGGGCGTAATCCAAAATATGCCCATCTCCTAGATGCTAGCGATGATATGATACAATAATAAAACCCTGACCAATGTTGGTCAGGGTTTACTGCTTAATTACTTGCACCAATTTGTAATTTTTTCTGAAGCTTATCTTCTGTAAAAATCCAACCCGTGTATGATGTAACGATTTCATTATCGTCATTTAAATGTGCTACTGCCACAAAGGGGTAGCGATTGTCACTCCGATAACGCAAGTCGATTAAACGTACCTCCAATAAGCCGTTTTCTAGCTCAGAAATCTCCCATCGGTACATCGGGGAGAACGACACGAAGGCAGCTAAGTTAGGGTCTTTCATGGCTGCATGAATAAGGGCAGTGTTAGGTAAAGGTTTAATTTCGAATTTATCATAAATATTAACAGTCCTGCCATAAGCCCTGCCAACATAATAATGTGTTTTAGACTTGGCAGCAATTCGCCAATGGAAGAAGCGCATAGTTGGTGCTACGATAACATATTCTTCATCTTGTATCGTACTGTGGACTGCATTTTTTACTGCTTTTTGAACAGCGAATCGTAACATATAATAAATCACGATAATGATATACATGATGCTAAATGTCCAAACAGGATTGGCTCCAAAAGCCCATAATACAATACCCATACAATGCAAGGAAAAAATAATTGGATCAAATGTATTGATAACACCTAATGCAACCCATTTTCTGGAGAATGGCCGGATTGCTTGTGTGCCGTACGCATTAAAAATATCGACAAAGACGTGAAGAGCGACAGCTAAAAATGTCCAAAGCCATAAATGAAACACATTTACGTCTTGCAAAATAAGGGATATAACAGCTGTAATTAAGATCGGCCATATAGCTACTGCTGGTAGTGAATGTGTAATTCCGCGATGATGTCGAATATAGATAGCATTATTGCGTAGTTTTAGCACAGTATCAACATCCGGAGCTTGTGAGCCAATTATCGTACCTGCCATGACGGCAGTAAAGGTCATCGAGTGATTTGCTACTATAGGGTCGGCTAATGCAAGACCGCCAAGGGCAATACCCATAACGAAATGTGTACCTGAATCCAAAAATATCCACTCCTAGTATGCAGTAAAATCGAGTACAATTTGCATACATCTTTATTTCATTTATAAATAACTTTATTCAATTTTTAGTATGGTGACATTCGGTAATGACGAATATTGTCAGTTATGGACGAATGTTCATTCTTTATTAATTGTATACCCTTTTCAACATAAATTAAATCGTAAAAACTTTGGAGGTCACTGTGAATTACCCATATGTAACAGAATTTCGACATTCTTTGGTCGAATGGTTTAACGCTGAGAAACGCGACTTACCGTGGAGACATACTACAGACCCCTATAAAATTTGGGTTTCTGAAGTGATGCTACAGCAGACACGTGTCGACACAGTTATTCCTTATTACAATCGTTTTATGGAAAGTTTTCCAACATTAGATTTGCTTGCGGAAGCTCCGCAAGATTATTTATTAAAGCATTGGGAAGGACTTGGCTATTATTCACGAGCGCGTAATTTACAGGCAGGTGCACGTGAGGTTTTAGAAAATTACGGAGGCGTGGTCCCCGATAATCGCCATGAAATATCAAAATTAAAAGGTGTAGGACCGTATACCGCTGGTGCTATTTTAAGTATTGCCTATAACAAGCCCGAACATGCAGTAGATGGCAATGTTATGCGCGTATTAAGCAGAGTGCTGAATATAAGTGAGGACATAGCCATACCAAAAACAAAAAAAATTTTTGAAGCTGCAGTGGAGGAGCTTATTGATCCTACTAATGCATCTTCCTTTAACCAAGGCTTAATGGAACTAGGGGCACTTATTTGTACACCTACGTCACCAAAATGTTTATTATGCCCTGTGCGAGAGTATTGTACAGCGTTTAATGAAGGGGAACCAGAAAAACTGCCAGTTAAATCGAAAAAAATAAAGATGAAGCATTTGAGTTATGATATTCTGGTCTGTCAAGATGAACAAGGACGTTTTTTTATGGAGCAACGTCCTGAAGAAGGGTTATTAGCTAATCTTTGGCAATTCCCAATGTTTGATACTAGTCAGGTTTCAGTAGAAAGCTTCATAAAGGAATATTCCATCAGTGTACAAGCTAAGCATGAACTGCTTAAGTTTAAGCACGTGTTTTCACATTTAACATGGCATGTAAATAGCTATTATATGAGGTGTGAATCTACATTGATGGGCAATTGGTTCACTCAAGAACAAATCGAACAATTGCCGATGCCTGTTCCTATGTTAAAAATTTGGGAAGAGGTAAAAGAATTAACAGGAAAATAAATCCTGCTTTAAACAATAAATTAGTGAGCATAAAATTCATCACCTCGGTACACAATAATTAGCGTGGAGGTGAATGAATAATGAAAAAGCAAAACAACCAAAATTTCCAACCGAATAAAAACATGCAACGTCAAAGTGAAGAATTTGGTTATGAAACGGACGTAAATGAAGTGCAAAAGCAAAATGCTAAAGCAGAGCAAAAGAAAGCTCCAGCTTCAGGTCGTTTCTCTAAAACTAACCAAGATTTAGGTGAGTAACACTTTGTAATTGCATAATTGCATTTACCTCTAAGGGGCTGTCTAAAAATCCGAAAAGATGAAAAGGACAGCTCCTTTCTATATTTATTTAAAAAACCAATAAATACCAAAACGGTGGAGCTACTATTAAATTTCGCTTAAAGTTAACGAAATTTTATACAAATTCAAAATAGCGTAGTGAAATTTGTGGTTTTCTAACTACACCTTTCGCGTACACATTGCTATAATATACTAGAGACTGCTAGATTTAGGTAGCATAGACGAAAAGGTGGGCTTTAAAATGGCATTACCAGTAGAAGGAGAAACGATACAAATACATAGTTATAAACACAATGGCCGCATCCACCGTGTTTGGCAAGAAACGATGGTTTTAAAAGGAACAAAAAATATTGTGATCGGTGCGAATGAACGGACGCTTGTGACAGAATCCGATGGTCGTACATGGCTAACGAGAGAGCCTTCTATTTGCTATTTCCATGCGGAACACTGGTTTAACATCATCTGTATGCTACGAGAAGACGGCGTGTATTATTATTGCAATCTAAGCTCACCATTTGTGTTCGATAATAATGCCATTAAATATATCGACTATGATCTAGATATTAAAGTTTTTCCTGACATGTCTTATACGCTCTTAGACGAGGATGAATATGAGCTTCATCGTAAGGAAATGTCTTATCCTGATGTGATTGATAAAATTTTAAAGCGCAATGTCGATAAGCTAATAAGCTGGATTCAACAAAAAAAAGGACCATTTGCACCCGATTTCATCAATGTTTGGACAAATCGTTATAAGTTCCAGCTTGATATGCAGTCAGATGATTGTTAGTGACACCTATTAGTTTACTAATAGGTGTTTTATATTGCCTCTTTTAGCCACTCTTAATGAGCCTCTTTTACACTGTTAGGGAAGGCACATACAAAATAGTTAGCGGTAAAGTCATCATAACTGTATTTTAAGCAAAATATTGCTATAATACATAGGGCATTCATCAATGGATGCCTGTTTCTTTTTGTAAGGATGTGATGAAAATTTGGGAAGCATAAAGCGGTATATGCGCTTTGTAAAACCTTATTCTTGGGAAATCGTTCTAACGATTGTTATTGGTATAGTTAAATTTGCTATTCCATTATTTATTCCATTACTCATTAAAATTGTGTTGGATGATATTATTGCTGCGGACGACTTAACAGATGGAGAAAAAACAAAAGAGCTGTTATATTGGCTGGGCGGAACGATTATTGTGTTCTTTATTATTCGTCCACCAATCGAGTACTATCGTCAATATTTTGCACAACATGTTAGTAATAAGGTGCTGTTTGATATTCGGAAAGAAATCTACGCACATTTACAACGATTAAGCTTAAAATATTATGCCAATACACGTGCTGGTGATGTTATTTCTAGGGTCATCAATGATGTTGAGCAAACGAAGAACTTTGTGATGACGGGTTTAATGAATATGTGGCTAGACCTTGCAACCATTGTGATTGCAGTAATTATTATGCTAACCATGGATATTAAGCTCACATTAGTGGCCTTATTAGCGTTCCCGTTTTATGCATTGAGTGTGAAATACTTTTTTGGAAAACTGCGGGACTTAACACGTAAACGTTCTCAAGCACTTGCAGGTGTACAAAGCTATTTACATGAACGAGTAGCTGGTATGAGTATTATAAAAAGCTTTACGCTAGAAAAGCATGAACAAAAATTATTTGATGAAGCAAATGGGGAGTTTTTAGAGAAGGCCCTTGATCAAACAAAGTGGAATGCTAAATCCTTTGCTGTGGTAAATACTATTACAGATGTAGCGCCTTTACTAGTTATTGCTTATGCAGGTTATGAAGTCATAAATGGTACTTTATCTGTTGGAACAATGGTTGCCTTTATCGCGTATATCGAACGGTTGTATGGCCCACTTCGCCGTCTTGTTAGTTCTTCAACAACGTTGACACAATCCATTGCGTCCATGGATCGAATGTTTGATTTAATGGATGAACCATATGAAGTGAAAAATAAAGTTGATGCGCGTGATTTACGATCCGCTACGGGGGAAGTTCGTTTTGACCATGTATATTTCCAATATGAAAAAGAAGGCGTACCTATTTTAAATAACATCAATTTCACTATTAATCCTGGTGAGACTGTCGCCTTCGTTGGAATGAGTGGTGGCGGTAAATCCACGATTATTAGCTTAATTCCTCGTTTCTATGATGCAACCGATGGTGTCGTAACGATTGATGGACAGGATGTACGAGATGTTACATTGCATTCACTACGTTCTCAAATAGGAATTGTCCTCCAAGATAATATACTTTTCAGTGACTCCGTTAAAGAAAATATTCTAATGGGAAAACCAGATGCTACAGATGAGCAAGTGATAGAGGCTGCCAAAGCGGCGAATGCCCATGATTTTATTATGACTCTGCCAAATGGTTATGACACTAAAGTAGGTGAACGAGGAGTAAAACTATCAGGTGGGCAAAAACAACGAGTTGCCATCGCTCGAGTATTCTTAAAAAATCCTCCGATTTTAATTCTTGATGAGGCCACTTCAGCGCTCGATTTAGAGAGTGAAGCATTGATTCAGGAATCATTAGAGGAGCTAGCACATGAGCGAACAACTATAATTATTGCTCATCGTCTTTCGACCATCACTCATGCTGACAAAATTTTTGTTATAGACCATGGTCAATTAATCGAAAGCGGTAATCATGAGCAATTAATGACAAAGCAAGGGACATATTATGATTTATTCCAAGTGCAACATTTGGAGTAATAGTAGTGAATGTACACAAAAATCATCAATTGTGAAATTTTTTTCAAAAAAAGTCTTTCATTTTTTAAAAATGGAAGGCTATTTTTTTTTGAAAATCTATATAAAAATATTACTTTATAAGATGTAATTAATACTGAAGGCGAATGATGCAGAAAAACTACGTAAATTGCAGAATATTAATGATTGAAAGAGTGATGATTTTTAGTTAGAATTATCTGAAAATAGGGAATTTAACAAAAGTTATAGTATTCTGTTAATATAATTTATACAATTAAGTAAAATATAGGTAGGGTGGGACGTTGCGCATGAGGAAAAAGCTACTAGAAATAAAAGGGTTAAGAACAACCTTTTTCACAGATAATGGACAAATTCCTGCTGTAGATGATATTGATTTTTCTGTCCAAGAAGGAGAAATATTAGGGATTGTCGGCGAATCGGGAAGTGGTAAAAGTGTTACGTCACTATCCATCATGGGATTAATTCCATCACCCCCAGGCAAAATAACAGGTGGTGAAATATTGCTGGATAATAAAAATCTAGTGAATTGTACAGAAAAACAAATGCAGAAAATACGTGGAAAAGACATAGCTATGATTTTTCAGGAGCCTATGACTTCACTAAATCCGTTGTTTACAATTGGTGATCAATTAAAAGAAGCCATTTTAATCCATAATCCAAAATGGTCGAAAAAGAAAGCGTTTGCCAGAGCTGTTGAAATTATGAAACTTGTAGGTTTACCACGTGCTGAAGACTTACTAAAGGATTACCCGCATCAGCTATCGGGTGGTATGCGTCAACGGGTCATGATTGCTATGGCACTTGTCTGTGATCCACAGGTTTTAATTGCGGATGAACCGACAACTGCTTTGGACGTTACGATTCAAGCTCAAATTTTACAGCTAATGAAGGACTTAAATAAACGATTGAATACAGCAGTCCTGTTAATTACACATGATCTAGGTGTTGTAGCAGAAACATGTGAGCGTGTGATTGTCATGTATGCTGGACAAATTGTAGAAGAAGCACCGATTCAAGAAATATTCTCTAATCCGAAGCATCCTTATACACAAGGTCTTATTCAATCAGTGCCTGATATGCGTTTTAAAAAGGATAATTTATATTCAATCCCTGGAAGTGTACCAAAACCAGGAAGTATTCAAGTAGGGTGTCGTTTTGCGGCACGCTGTGAATACGCAATGGAACGTTGTTTACAGGAAACACCACCTTTATTTGAAGCAGCAGAGCAGCATAAATCAAGATGTTTTTTACTAGAGAAGCAGGAGGTGGAGCAACGTGTCGAAAGTGTTATTAAAGGTTGATGGCTTAAAGAAATATTTCCCGATCCGCAAAGGAGTCCTAAATACACAAACAGGGGATGTAAAGGCAGTAGATGATGTTTCCTTTGAAGTTTTTGAAGGAGAAACATTAGGGATTGTTGGTGAGTCAGGCTGTGGTAAATCGACAACAGGTCGTTTACTAATGCGGTTACTAGAGCCTACTGAAGGAAACATTGAATTCGCAGGTAAAATGATTTCAGAATTATCCAACAATGAAATGAGGAAGGCGCGTAGAGATATTCAAATGATTTTTCAGGATCCCTATGCTTCATTAAATCCTCGCCATAACATTGGGAAAATATTGGAGGAGCCTCTTATTGTTCATGGAATAGGTAATGCCAAGGAGCGAAAACAGAAAGTGTTGGAGCTACTGGAGATTGTTGGATTGAATGAATATCATATCAAACGCTATCCTCACCAGTTTAGTGGTGGTCAGAGGCAACGAATTGGCATCGCGCGTGCGTTAATGACCAATCCTCGTTTGCTCATTGCGGACGAGCCGGTATCGGCATTGGATGTGTCCATACAGGCACAAGTATTAAATCTATTGCAAAAGCTACAAAAGGATTTAAAGCTAACCTATATTTTTATTTCTCATGATTTAGGGGTTGTGCGCCATATTAGCAATCGTGTTGGCGTCATGTATTTAGGTAAATTAGTAGAGTTGACAGCGAGTGAGGACTTATATGCTGAACCGCTTCATCCATATACACAAGCACTCTTATCTTCGGTCCCAGTGCCAGATCCAACGTTTGAACGTGAACAAATGATTATTACTGGAGATATTCCGAGTGCATCCAATCCGCCGAGTGGCTGTACATTCCATACGCGATGTCCTTTTAAAATGGAACAATGCTCACAGGTAGTACCTAAAATGCAAGAAGTGAAACCAGGTCATTATGTTGCTTGCCATCTATATGAGGCACTCCAACATTAAATGATATAAAAACCACATAGGGGGAAATTGAATGAAGAAAAAGAAGCTCTGGACTTTAGGTGTAATGCTGCTCCTTATTCTCTCGACGATCTTAGCAGCTTGTGGCGGCTCTGATACAAAGGATACGGGTAGTAAAGATACTTCAACTAGTGGCGATACAGCTAGCAGTGGCGATCCGAAAATTTTAGTGTATGGTCGTGGAGGAGATTCTGTAGCACTTGACCCTGCTGTTGTCACAGATGGTGAATCCTTTACGGTGACAGCTAATATTTATGAAACATTAGTAAACTTTGGTGAAAAAGATGTAACGATTCAGCCAGGGTTAGCAAAATCATGGGAGGCATCAGAGGATGGTTTAACATATACTTTCCAGCTAGAGGAAGGTGTAAAATTCCATGATGGCACAGACTTCAATGCTGAGGCTGTTGTGAAGAATATTGAGCGTTGGAAATCAGGCGCGGATAAACACCCATACTTTAGTTCGCAATTTCTAATTGGTGACAAGCAAATCATTGACTCAGTAACTGCAGAGGGTGACTATACAGTTGTCTTTAAATTAAGTCAACCACAAGCACCATTCCTGAAAAACTTAGCAATGTCTCCATTTGCGATTGCTTCTCCAACAGCATTTGAAGCAGATGAAGAGGGATTATCAGCAAATCCTGTAGGAACTGGCCCATTCAAATTTGTTAGCTGGGTACGTAATGATTCAATAACAATTGAGAAAAACCCTGATTACTATATTGATGGCTATCCTAAATTAGATAAAGTGATTTATCGCTCTATTCCAGAAAACTCTGCACGTTTAAATGATTTATTAGCAGGCAATATCGATGTAGCTGATGGCATTAGTCCATCTGATAAAGCAACTATCGAGGGAGATGCGAATTTACAATTAATTGAGCGTCCATCTATGAATGTTGGCTATTTAGGTTTAACAGTAACACGCCCTCCATTTGATAATGTAAAAGTGCGTCAAGCAGTTAACTATGCAATAGATAAACAAGCATTAGTAGATGCATTTTATGAAGGGCTTGCAGAGCCAGCGAAAAACCCAATGCCACCAGTAATTTCTGGTTATAACGATGAAGTTACAGGTTATACGTATGATCCTGAAAAGGCGAAAGCATTACTTGCTGAAGCAGGCTATGATGGTAAGGAAATTGAGCTTTGGGCAATGCCAGTACCACGTCCATACATGCCGGATGGACAAAAAGTGGCAGAAGCGATTCAAAAGAACTTAGAGGATGTAGGCATTAAATCTAAAATTGTATCGTTTGAATGGGCTACTTATTTAGAAAAAGCACAAAATGGTGAAGCAGATGCATTCCTACTTGGCTGGACAGGTGATAATGGGGATGCCGATAACTTCCTATATACTTTATTAGATGGAGATAATATTGGCTCTAACAACTATACATTCTATGACAATCAAGAATTACACAAGTTGTTAACTGCTGCTCAAACTGAAGTCGATGAGGACAAGCGTAATGAGCTTTATAAGCAAGCTCAGGTGATTATTTCTGAGGATGCTCCATGGGTTCCACTTGCTCACTCTACGCCAATTTTAGCTGCTAACAATAAAGTGACAAATTATATTGCGCATCCTACTGGCTCTGACCGTTTAGATGCAGTAGATATTCAACAGTAATTTTATGTTTAATTGAATAAGTGAATTAGAGAATCTGCTTGCTTTTCTGCGGGTAAGCCGTGGAATTCTAGCAGATTCTTTTCTAGTAAAAGAAAACCAAATTATTTCTCCTGTATGAAAGATCACTCATCTAAACATTCAAAACCGTTTGGTGAAGGCTCAACCTTTCAACAGAATATAAAGACTTCAAAGTAGATTATGAAAATCATAGAGAGGTGATGAACATGCTTCACTATATGGGGAGACGTTTACTTCAACTAATCCCAGTTTTGCTTGGAATGACTTTTATTGTCTTTATGTTAATACGAGCAATACCTGGTAATCCCGCTCAAGTTATTTTGGGACAGCAGGCGACAAAAGAGGCGGTCGAGGCATTAAACGCAAGTTTAGGATTAGATAAACCTTGGTATACACAATATTTTAGTTATTTGGCAGGCATTTTTCAGGGAGATTTAGGGGTTTCCTTACGTACAAAATTACCTGTATCAGATGAAGTTTTTCCATACTTAGCTGCAACAGCTGAACTAGCCTTTTTTGCGATGATTATTGCAATTGTTATCGGTGTAAATGCTGGTATTATTTCTGCGTGGTTCCAAAATTCTTGGTTTGATTATACAGCGATGATTGTCGCATTAATCGGTGTTTCTGTACCGGTGTTTTGGCTTGGCTTGATGGAGCAATGGACATTTAGTAGCAAGCTTGGATGGTTGCCTACCTCTGGTCGAGAAGATGTACGAAATCCTATAACCGCCATAACCCATTTTTATTTATTAGATACGCTCATTCAAGGTCGCTTTGATCAATTCGTCGAAGTCCTAAAACGACTCATATTACCAGGTGTCGCACTGGCAACCATTCCGATGGCTATTATTGCCAGAATTACAAGGTCTTCTATGCTGGAAGTTATGCGCTCAGATTATGTCCGCACTGCAAGAGCAAAAGGCCAAAAAATGTTTATTGTTGTTTATAAGCATGCATTGAAGAATGCTGTTATTCCTGTGTTAACGGTAATTGGTCTACAAACAGGATTACTGCTAGGTGGGGCCATTTTAACAGAGACGATTTTTAGTTGGCCAGGGATTGGTCGTTATATTTATGATGCGATTGGCTTCAGGGACTATCCTGTTATTCAATCAGGAATTTTAATCGTTGCATTTATTTTCATCATGATTAACTTAATCGTGGATTTACTGTATACAGTCGTCGATCCGCGTATTAAATACAAATAGAAGGGAGTTGCAATGATGACTGGAGCAATCGATATAAAAAAAGAAGCAGCACCCATTCCAGAAAGGGCAGTAGGTCCATGGCTCGAAGGCTGGCGTAGCTTTAAAAAGAGCAAAGTGTCACTAGTTGGCGCAGGGATTGTTATATTTTTCGTTTTATTGGCTATCATTGGTCCGTTCATTGCACCACAGGGCATCAATGAACAAGATTTAACGAAGCGTTTACTGGCACCATCCGCTGATCATTGGTTTGGAACGGATGATTTTGGGCGGGATATCTTTTCGAGAATCATTCATGGTGCAAGAATATCGCTTTGGGTAGGCTTTTTCTCCGTTATTTTATCCGTAATAATTGGTAGTTTACTTGGTATCATTGCAGGTTATTATGGAAAATGGATCGATACGATTATTTCGCGTATTTTTGATATTATGCTAGCTTTCCCGAGTATGCTACTAGCGATTGCAGTAGTATCAGTGCTAGGTCCATCTTTACAAAATGCATTAATTGCCATTGCCATTATTAACGTACCGAACTTTGGACGCTTAATCCGCTCTAAAGTATTAAGTGTCAAAGAAGAGGAATATATTGTAGCAGCAAAGGCAATTGGCATGCGTGATTCACGAATTCTGTTTTCGCATATATTGCCGAATTCAATCACTCCGATTATTGTACAGGGGACGCTTGCTATTGCAACTGCCATTATTGAAGCTGCGGCATTAGGTTTCCTTGGGCTAGGAGCGCAAGCACCAGCACCCGAATGGGGAAAAATGCTTGCGGATGCAAGGAAGTTTTTATTAAATGCACCATGGACAATGATTTTCCCAGGTATAGCGATTATGTTAACGGTTCTTGGCTTTAACTTAATGGGGGATGGTTTACGTGATGCACTAGATCCGAAAATGAAAAATTAGTAATTAGATTCATGAGCCTTCTACAAGCTAGAAGGTTTTTTCGGCTGTTTTGAAAAGGAACTCTTTTACAGTTGAAGCGTCCTTTATAGCAATATTCCTACAAATAAAATAAAAAAAGATGAACCTTTCGGAGCCATTTATTGAATTTTTTGTCACGTTATTTTAGACTTAAAGTATTGTTGAAAAAGACAATCTAAATGCGTAGATTATGACTTTACATATAGTCTTTCAATTGAAATACATATTTTTAGGAGGGTGTTCAAATTGGCGATTAATTTACAAAAAGGGCAACGTGTTGATTTAACAAAGGGTAATGCAGGATTAAATAAGATTAAAGTAGGGTTAGGGTGGGACCCTGTCGGCCAAGAAAAAAGCGGTGGCTTCCTTGGTGGCTTATTTTCTAGTAGAAATAGTGGCAGTGGTAGAAGCGTTGACTGTGACGCCTCCGTATTAATGCTACAAGATGATAAAGTTTTAGCTGGGGACGATGTCATTTATTTTGGGAAATTAACAAGTAGCTGTGGTTCTGTTCGACATTCTGGCGATAATTTAACGGGAGATGGCGATGGGGATGATGAAGTCATCACAATTGAGCTATCGTCTGTTCCAACACAATTTAATAAGCTAGTGTTTGTCGTAAACATCTATGATGCGGCAGGTAGAAACCAACACTTTGGTATGATTCGAAATGCATATATTCGTGTGTATGATGACAGGACAGGAAGCGAACTAATTCGCTATAATTTAAGTGATGATTATTCGAATTTAACGACGTTAATCTGTGGTGAAATTTACCGTCATCAAACTGAATGGAAATTCGCAGCAGTTGGTTCAGGAACGAATGATCTTAAACTTGGCGACGTTGTTCGAAGATATCAATAAAATAAACGACTATTTAGGAGGAATAAAAAGTATGGGCATTTCACTACAAAAGGGTCAAAAAGTAGATTTAACAAAAACAAATCCGGGATTAACAAATGTAATTGTTGGTTTAGGCTGGGATACAAATAAATATGATGGTGGAAATGATTTTGATTTAGATTCATCTGTATTTTTACTTGCTGATACAGGAAAAGTAGCAGATCAAAATGACTTCATTTTCTACAACAATACAACAGGTGGTAATGGGTCAGTTGAACATTCTGGTGACAATTTAACAGGTGTTGGTGAAGGTGACGATGAAGTGGTAAAAGTCGCATTAACTCAAGTTCCTGCACATGTTCAACGTCTAGCATTCACTGTAACGATTCATGATGCAGAGTCACGTAATCAAAATTTCGGCATGGTATCGAATGCATATATTCGTATTGTAAATGCTGCATCCAACCAAGAACTAATTCGCTTTGATTTAGGTGAGGACTTCAGTATTGAAACAGCAGTTGTAGTTGGTGAATTATATCGTCATAACGGAGAATGGAAATTTAACGCAGTTGGTGCTGGCTATCAGGGTGGCTTAGCTGCTTTATGTAATGACTACGGCTTGAACGTAAACTAAAATTTCATCTTTGGAAAGAAAGGGAGATTTTTGAATGGCTATTCAATTAAGTAAAGGGCAGCGAATTGATTTAACGAAGCAAGACCCTAGTTTAAACAGCATCGGCATCGGCTTAGGCTGGGATGTTAAACAATTTGATGGTGGGCAAGATTTCGACCTTGATGCATCTGTATTTTTATTAGATGCATCGGGCAAGTGTCGTAATGAACAAGATTTTATCTTTTACAATAATTTAGCGAGTCCAGATCAATCTGTTGTTCATGCAGGGGATAACCGCACAGGCGAAGGGGATGGGGATGATGAAAAAATCCTCGTCAACTTAAAGCAAGTATCTCCTCAAATTGACAAAATTGTTGTAACGGTCACTATTTATGATGCAGAGGGGCGTCATCAAAACTTTGGACAAGTCCTGAATGCTTATGTTCGTTTGACAAATGAAGAGTCAGGAGCAGAGGTATTGCGTTATGATTTAGGCGAAGATTTCAGTATTGAAACAGCCGTAGTATTTTGTGAGCTGTACCGTCATAATGGCGAGTGGAAGTTTGCTGCAATAGGCTCAGGCTATCAAGGTGGCTTAGCAGCATTAATCAGCGCATATGGCCTTCAGTAACTAGTAGATGCAGAGGTATACATGATGAGAATCTTGTGCGTTGTACTTAATAAATGATTGAGTACATATGCACATTAAAGTATAGGTTCTATTAGTAGGCGGGATTTAGGAATATTTATGATGCGTATTTAATGGAGCGAGTGTCAGAGTTTGAAACGACTGCATATATTTTAAATCCGCATATTTTACTGAAATTGTTTGGGAGTATTTTTGGATTCCATCCACCACATAAAGTATTTTTCATTATTCTAATTGCTGCGTTCTTATTGACATTTGTTGTACAAAGTTGAATAAGAAATCAGCAGTGTAACATGGCACTGTATTGGTCTGTAAGGAACAGGCTGATACAGTGCTTTTTTCACAAAAGGCATAATTATTGGGGAGTGGATTAGATGCAACACTTTGCAACAGAAGCAGAGACGATTTTTTATAAAAAGCCGCAGCCTTTTACGAAATGGGCAACGCCAGATATTTTATCCTATGCATTAGGTGCTACTTTATATATGCCCGCTTCCATGCCTAATATTGTAGGCTTGATCCGATCAAAAAAATATAAAGAACTTACGTCACTTGTTATTGATTTAGAGGATGCAGTAGGGGATTCAGAATTAGGTGATTGTGAGGAAAAATTGATGGAGGACATTAGCGAGTTATACAAACTCTATCAACACAAACAATTGCAGCTCCAAGATATCCCCTTACTTTTTATTCGTGTGCGGCATGTGGAACAATTTAGTTATTTAACTGCTAGATTAAAAGAGAAGCAGGAGATTTTAACTGGTTATGTCTTTCCGAAATTCACAGCGACGCAGGGAGCACGTTATTTTGAGCTTCTTGAGAAAACAATTCAAGAAAATAATCTTACCTTATACGGAATGCCGATTTTAGAAAGTCGGGAGGTTCTATATAAAGAATCTCGTATGGAGGCCTTATTAGCCATTAAATCAGTTTTACTGCAGCACAAATCAAGGGTGTTGAATATACGAATTGGTGCTACTGATTTTTGTGGAATTTATGGAATTCGCCGCCGTATGGACTCGACCATATATGATATTAGCGTAATAAGGGATTGTATAGCTGATATAGTGAATATTTTAGGACGTGAGGAAGACGGCTTTGTGATATCTGGGCCCGTGTGGGAGTATTTTAGTAATCAGCGTGTGTTAAAACCGGCATTACGCATGACACCATTTAGTGAAAAAGGTGCGCTTGAAACGAGGAAAGCATTATTAGACGATTGCTTAGATGGACTAATGAAGGAAGTTTTAATGGATAAACAAAATGGAATTGTCGGTAAAACGGTCATTCATCCAAGTCATATCCGTGTTGTGCATGCACTTTACGCTATTTCATATGAAGAGTATTTAGATGCACTTAGTATTGTTGAACATAATGATGGTAGTAAAGGTGTGATGAAAAGTCATTATGCTAATAAAATGAATGAAATCAAACCACATATGCGATGGGCACAACGCATTTTAAAACAGGCACATGTCTATGGCGTTTATCATGAATCTATGGATTTCGCCTCACTATTATTAAATTCTGAACTAGGTGGTCATATGTATGCAACAACAAATGAGTAAACTTACTATTTTACCAAACTATTCAATCGACATTGACATTACCCATAACCCACACAATTTTGCGCTAACAGATTTATTTCAAATGGCAGCTCGTATAAATAAGAAGAGACAATTTTTATTTGTAAGTACTGTGCTAGGCAAGCATTTGGCTGTTCGCCCACAAATTCCTATACTAACGGGAGCTCTATTAGCTATGATGTACGACCAGCAAGGCGGTAGTCAAAAAGTCAATACAATATCGTCTATTGTTCAAGCTTTAAAAGATGGAATAAATGTAGAGGAACTACAAAATTCTGTGAAAGAAAGTGTAGTGTTAGCACAAGAGACATTGTTTATTGGGTTTGCGGAGACGGCCACTGCACTTGGACATGCCGTATTTAATGCATTTCAATCAAATGCTATGTATATTCATACTACTCGTGAAGTCATTCCTCATATTGAACCATTTGTCACATTCGAAGAAGAACATTCCCATGCGACAAGCCATAGAATTTATACAGAGGAACCTGATGTTTTACAGCAGGCTAAGCGTATCGTGTTAATAGATGATGAGATTACTACTGGGAATACGGTCATCAACATAATTGAAACATTAAAAAAGAAATTTCCTGATGTTAAAAAATACGCTGTCCTATCCATTTTAGATTGGCGATCGGACCAGCAGCGAAGTGTCTTTCAGCAATTAGAGGAGCAATGGGGAATTTCTATTGAATTCATCTCTATTATGTGTGGAACATTCAATTGTACAGGAGTACCTAGTTTAACAAGTATACAGCCGAGCACTACGACTATTGCTGCAAGAGACATCAACCTATTGCCCATCAAAGACTCCACTGATCATCTTTTCTATCATTCAATTGCAGAGAATGGCAAAATGAACAGTCAGCCGTATTTAAAAGCAACAGGGAGATTTATGCTAACATCTAAACAGCATTTTGAACAAAATCACATGTTACAGGCTATCGCCAAGCAATTAAAGGAGCTACGAACGGACGGACCAGCTCTTGTGATTGGGACTGGGGAGTTTATGTATGTGCCTATGCAAATTGCCTCTTTTTTAGGGAATGACGTTTATTTTCAATCAACAACTCGCAGTCCGATCTATTGTGCAGACGATTTAGATTATACGATTACAGAGAAAATAGTATTTGAGAGTCCCGAGAATAATGGGGTCGAAAATTATTTATATAATGTTCAAAGCCAACCGTATACGGAACTTTTTCTACTAGTGGAACGTATAGCAAATAAAGAGGTAGTAGCTCGGATGGTGGCGGCTCTGCAGTCAGTTAGTGAAGCAAAGGTATATGTTATTTGTATGCATGAGTTGGAGGGAGCACGATGAAATCGACTTTACAGCCAGATAGAATGGGTAGCTATGCACAAGAGGACGTTATTTTTTTATTGCGTGATATTGGAAATGTTTTTCTAGAGATGGGTAATGAAAAACGTGAGCAGCTTATTCAAGCAGGTACGCATTATTCTGAAATGCTACCAATGGAATATCACCCATCAAAAACTTATATGAAGCTATTTTATAAAACCTTGGATGCTTCCGCGAATAAAATAGCCATAGCTGTTGGGGTAGTAGCAGAACGAATCATCAAAAGTAGAGGGTTAGACAATTTAATACTTGTGAGTTTAGCTAGAGCAGGTACACCAATCGGTATTTTAATCAAACGGTACATTTCGATGAACTATAAGGTGGATGTGCCACATTATTCGATTTCAATTTTGCGTGGTCGTGGATTTGATGAGGCGGCGATACGTTATATTTTGTCACAACATCCACAAGGCTGTCTTCAATTTATTGATGGTTGGACGGGGAAAGGTGCTATAACGAAAGAATTGATCCACTCTTGCCAAAAATTTAATGGACACTATCAAGTGCAGTTAAATGCTGATTTAGCTGTATTAGCAGATCCGGGGCATTGTGCGACGATTTATGGAACTCGCGAAGATTTTTTAATTCCATCGGCCTGTTTAAATTCAACTGTCTCTGGCTTGGTGAGTAGAACCGTTTTAAATTTGCAGTTTATGGATGAGCACGACTTCCATGGAGCAAAATACTACAAAGAATTAGAAGATATAGATGTCTCGAACTTGTACATAGATCGTATAGTCGCATGCTTCAAACAAGTACAGAGTGAGATTATCAGTCAACTTCAGGACGAAGCCACTTCTCTTATTACTTGGGCAGGTATGAAATCGGTCCAAAAAATTCAATTGGATTTTGATATGGATAACATTAACCTTATTAAACCAGGTGTTGGAGAAACAACAAGAGTTTTATTGCGACGAATACCTTGGAAAATCTTAATTAATCCACAGTATATGGATGAGCTAGAGCACATTTTATTATTAGCCCATGAAAAAAATGTAATAATAGAAGAATATTCGCATATGTCCTACGCATGTTGCGGCTTAATAAAAGAATTGTAGAGGAGCTCAAAATGATATTATTCACATCAGATTTAGATAGAACACTGATTTATTCTAAACGTATGATGGAAATGTTTCCGCCTATTTCAGATAAAGTGGTCGTTGAACAGAAGGCTAATGAAACGATGAGTATGATGACAAAAGAAACGGCTAGTTTATTGCAACAAGTGCATCAGCAAACACTATTTGTCCCTGTTACAACTAGAGCGTTGCATCAATATAAAAGAATTCATTTTATAAATGACTTGAACCCTGCTTTTGCAATTACGAGTAATGGGGGTACAATATTAGAGAAGGGTCAGCCCTACGACAAATGGTCGAAAACATTAGGTAGACGTATTGAAGATTCTTCAATTCCGCAAGAGGATATGTCACAACTATTTCAAACCATCAAATCGGATACATGGCTACAACGTTCCTTCTATATAGACGACCTTTTTTATGTCCATCATGTAAATCTGGATGTTTTGCAACAGGATGATTTACACGCCATTGTTCAAGAATTCGATGCCCATGGTTGGTGCGTTCTGCTGCAAGGAAAAAAATTATATTTCATGCCAAAGGTTTTGACCAAGGAAGCTGCAATAGAATATATGATGGAGTTTTGTACATACGATGTGCATATAGCAGCAGGTGATTCTATGATGGATTATGGAATGCTCATGTTGGCTGATGTTGCTTTTACACCAAACCACGGTGATTTAAAGGATAAACAGCCAAAAAGACTACATAATACAACATACTCGCCGTATGAGGGAGAAGCATTTACCAAACATTTGCTTCAAACTGTTTTACAGCATGCAATACAACCAGATTTTTCTCTATCATAGGATAGAATGATTGGATGGTAAACGAATTCTTTCATAAAGTACGCATTTGTTTACAACCAAGTTATTATGCCTGCAATCTGATTAGTTTTTTTACATTTTACTTAGTAATGGTGGAGTCCATATTTAACTAGGTTCTATTTTGAGGATGTTACGTATACCTTTTCAAACATAATATACCTGTTGAATTTAGCCTAAGGTTACAGAGGATGATTTTTTTTAGGAGGTGGCGTTTGTATGCAAACAATCACAATTAAATCAATAGTCGAGCGTAATCCAGATGATTGGCTACAGGCGTTTCAAGATTCACCCAAGAATCGTGCATTTTATGAGGAAACACCGCAACAAATAAGCTTTAGCCGTATTGCTCTACGTGTTTTAGGAGTACCAATTGAGGAAGATGAGTATTTTAATTCATTATTTACTTTATCTCAAAACCAAAATATCCATATTTTAAGTGAAGAATTAAATAAGCATATTGAACAGAAAGACTTTCAAGCTATACAACAAATTTTATCGCAGCATCAGCAAACACCTAAAGGGCTTACTATTAATCGTTTAGTTGCGATGATGTATGGGTATCAACTGATTCCCAAACATGATGACGGCACTATGAATCGACATTTACAGCTAACGACTATAAAGGTTATAGAATTATTTCAACATCAACAATCGCTAGGCTTACTTTCCAATGAATTTCGCCGTTTTTTAATTGATCTGGTGAAGTGGTTAAAAAACCATTGGATTCAATGGGCTAAAGCTCTGAAGCCTACTGATGATTTTCCTAAAGTTGTTTGGTATGGAGAAGCCACTGTTAGTCAGCGATATTTTCTTTTACTGCTAATGGAACTTGGCTGTGACGTATTAATATTTCATCCAGCAAAAGTCGATGAGTTTGCTGAGGTAGATCCTACTGATACGTTTTCGGTCAGCTATTCCTATACGAGCCAAACAACATTACAGCCATTTCCTGATAAGCCTCGTGATCGTCAGGCAACTGTAGGGTATCGTTCTAGTCAGCACTTTGAACAATTAATGCATGACCAGCAATCAGGAGTCTATAGACCTTGGCAATTTAAAGATTTTATGCCACGCTCATTAACTTTGCGTATGACATATGATGATATTTTTATTTATGCGAAGGAAAAAGCATTAGTACGACCGCAATTTGATATCAATGGAAATGAAGTAGTGATCCCTGTCATCTTTGCTAAAATCAGTGGAGTCTCAAGCCAGCGTGAGGAATATTGGCACTTAATGCACCAGTTATTAATAAACCCACAAACTATCTTCGTGCAGGAATTCCCTTTTACAAAAACGAGCAAGGCCAACTTTCATTTTCACTATAAACATTGCTTAGTAAATGGTGAACTTTCAGTAGAACGTATTATACAAAGCGATTGGTGGCAGTATGGTGAATTATCGTTGGAGCTACAGCAAGCCATTGCGCATACGATCAAAACATCTTGTGAGCAACCAATGTTAAAACAACAGCCAAATGAGACTTTATATGATTTACAGTTATTTTTATTTAAGCAGCTAACAATGATTCCTCAAGAGATCCTAAGATTATTGCAAAGCTTCGACTATTCACAAGAGATACCGAAGATTGTTTTGTATCAAGCGCCACAGCAACCTGCCTTATCGCGTGAAGATATTGCCTTACTAGCGTTTTTAAATCGGTTCGGTATGGATATCGTTTTTTATAATCCAACAGGTCAATTAGATTTAGAAAAGCACCTGCAAGAGGACACGTACGATGTACATCGTTTAGAGCATATGTTATTTGACTTGCCCTATGAAGAACCACAGCAACAAAAAACAGCACCGGATAAAATTATTAAAAAGCTCTTTAATCGCTTTTTCTGATGATAGGAAGGAGGCGGCGACCTTGTCAAACATCCCAATGATGCTTGAGCAGCTGACACAAGAAACAGCAGATGCCGTCAAACAACAATTACGAGAGCATGTAGAGGTCCAACAAATTGCTCATCAGATTGATATAAAAAATCAGCTAGAGCTAATGGCGTTGGGAAAAGAGCCTGCTACCAAATTAGCAAAATTTGCAGATCAGATTTTAGATATTGTGACCCAATCAGCTACTTTTGAATCCAATGTATTATTTAAACAGCTTGAGGCCTTAATGCTGACATTTGATAAAAAAGATTTTACTGAGCAAAAGGGTTTCTTCAAGAAGCTATTTACACGTAAATCCAAAAGTGAAGAGGATGTATATGCAAAATACAATGTGCTCGGTAGAGATATTGAGAAAATTCATTACCAATTTGTGCTTATGGAAGATGAATTAGCGAAGGATAATCGATTACTCGCTCGATTATACAAGGAAGATTTGATGTTTTACCTTGACTTAGAAAAATATATCGTAGCAACTGATATGAAATTACATGAGGTGCAAACCACATTAATTCCTATGTATGAAAAACAGGGTGAGGCAGGTAATCAGGTAGCCAAAATGGAGCTTAATCGATTACAGGCAATTGCAGAACTGCTTCAACAAAAAATAGATGAGTTAGAGAAATCACGAATGGTTGCCATTTTAACAGCTCCACAAATTGAGATGCTACGTCAGGGGAATAGTGAGTTGATGGAACAGATTAATGGCGCATTTGTTAAAACCATTCCTGTTTTTAAAATGGGGCTGATGAATGCTGTAAATGAAAGACGGCAGCAATTACAAAATCAATCAGCATCAGCCTTTGAAAATCGGATGAAGCAATTTGGAGAAGCTAGCAATGAAGCGGTTCACCTAAGCACGACTCTTGCTCAGCAAGTGGATACAACACAGACACTAGAAGAAATGTGGGATACCATTGTTACGGGTATTGCTAATTATCAGCATTTACGGAATGAGCAGACAGATAAACGTAAGCAAGCTGAGCAGCAGTTGCTTGCTTTACGTTCTTAATTTTACCTCTAAGTACATTTTACTTAGAGGTTTTTTCGTATAGTAAAAAGCGACAGATTCACTGTACATGAATCTGTCGCTTACGTGGTTGCTAGATAAACTCTTCTTCAAATTCTACATTAATTTCATGGCCGTGGTAGCTTTGGTATGAAACGATCAGTGTATCTAGATGCTCTAAATTTTCCTCGTAATCTAAAATCCTCGATAAAATATAGAGTAAGTGATAGCTAGAAAATTCTGTATCGCCTTCTTCGCGAGCAAAGTTCACTTGCTTGATGAAAATTTCCATTAGTTCATTGCGTTGAACATAGTCGATGCTTTTACTCCACTCGGAATGCTCAGGCTTTAATTTCCCTGTATATTTTAAGAGCAATTGTTCGTGATACGTTAATAGGGAATCAAGCCGTTCCTGAATCATTAAGTGAAATTGAGTAGGTAGCTTAGCTAATTCGTTTTCGTGATTATGCAATCGTTGTAGCAATTCTAAACTTTTTTTGGAAGTTAAAATCATTTGACGATAGACGACCAATTTACGTGCTTTTACATACTTTTTATTTTTGAAGTAATTACGCTCCTCTTTATATAAATCATATAGCGTATCCACTCGTAACATACGGCTTTTAAATTTACTTAATGCACCCTTTGTGGATGTATGCTCAGAAGCCTGACGTACCGCAAGTCGAGTCCAACGAATAATATCATCCTGCAAAATATAAATTTTGCGGAATAGTTTGATCTCATATTTCGGTGGTAAGAAAACAAGGTTAACGACAAATGCTGCTAACACGCCGACTAATATAGTAACAAAGCGTATTAAACCAAATGTTAAAAAGTCTTCTCCTTGGAACTCCATAATGGCTACAACTGACACCAGCGCTAACGAAAGAGATTTTTCTAGTTTAAATTTCAACATTAAACCAATTGCTATGATGACGGCGATGCCAATGGCAACCACATGATGGCCAAAAAGTAGGCCGAATAAGACGGCAATGGTTGCACCTATAATATTTGCTTGAACTTGCTCTACAATGGTTTGATAAGAGCGATAAATAGAAGGCTGTATCGCAAAAATGGCTGCAATTCCAGCAAAAACAGGTGAAGGTAGTTTTAATAGCTCTGCAATAAACAGGGCAAATACGATAGCGACACCAGTTTTAAATACGCGGGCACCTAATTTCATAAAGATGTCCTTTCTGTCTAATATTTTTTAGCTTCTTTACATTATAGAAGGAAGTGCTCATAAAATACATAGATTTGTATGCATGAATAAGAAAAAGGCGACTTATGGTAGAAAGTCGCCTTCGTATGTTCATTATTATAATTGTGAAAATGCGTAATTCACAGCTTTAATCGTTTCAAGAATATCTGCTTCCGTGTGTTCCGTAGTTAAGAACCATGCTTCATATTTAGAAGGAGCTAGGTTAACGCCTTGCTCAAGCATTAGTTTAAAGAAGCGACCAAAAATCTCACCATTAGAGTTTTCCGCTTGCTCATAATTTTCAACTTTCACATCTGTAAAGTAAATTGTCAGCGCCCCTTTAAGACGATTTAATGTGATAGTCACTCCGTGCTCTTTAGCTGCAGCTAAAATTCCTTCTTCTAAAATCCCACCTAACCGATCCATTTCATCGTAAATGCCTGGTGTTTGCAGGACTTCTAAGCATGCAATACCTGCTTGCATAGATGCTGGATTTCCGGCCATCGTTCCGGCTTGGTAAGCTGGGCCTAGTGGTGCGACTGTATCCATAATTTCTTTACGACCACCATATGCACCAATTGGTAAACCGCCGCCAATAACTTTACCAAGTGCTGTTAGATCAGGTGTTAGGCCAAGTAAGTTTTGAGCACCACCGTAGTGGAAGCGGAAAGCCGTGATAACTTCATCATAAATTGTTAAGGCTCCTTTTTCCTTGGCTGTAGCGTGTACTAATTCAAGGAAGCCAGGATTCGGTTCAACAATACCGAAGTTTCCTACGATTGGTTCTATTAAAATAGCTGCAATTTCCTCGCCCCATTTATTCATTGCTTCTGTAAAAGCTTCAGGGTTATTGAAAGGTACCGTAATCACTTCTTCAGCTGTAGAAGTCGTTACCCCTGCAGAGTCTGGTGTTCCTAATGTAGCAGGACCTGAACCAGCAGCTACTAATACTAAATCGAAGTGACCATGGTAGCATCCAGCAAATTTCATTATTTTTGTACGTCCTGTATAGGCACGTGCAACACGAATAGTTGTCATAACAGCTTCTGTACCAGAGTTGTTAAAGCGTACTTTATCCATAGACGGAATGGCCTCTTTTAGCATTTTTGCAAAAGTAACCTCGTATTCAGTCGGCGTTCCAAACAATGTGCCATTTTCAGCTGCATGTGTAATGGCCTTAGCAATGTGAGGGTGTCCATGACCTGTAACGATAGGACCATATGCTGCAAGATAATCAATATAACGATTACCATCTACATCCCAAAAATAAGCCCCTTTTCCTCGAACCATTGCCACAGGAGAACCACCGCCTACTGCTTTATATGAACGAGAAGGGCTATTTACACCACCAACGATATGTTGTAACGCCTCTGCGTGTACTGCTTCAGATTTTGCGTGATTCATAGTATTGCCTCCTAACTTTTTATACGTAATCTATTGTAGACCTATCAGTGTAAGAAATCCAAAGAAATTAAGGAATATGACTTGATTTGTTACTTGGAGTAAAATAGAACGTACAAGGGAGGAGATAGTTATGACTTTGCAAGAAGGACAGAAGGTGCCCGATTTTTCTCTTATAAATGAAAAGGGAGAGAGGGTACAGCTAACTGATTTTAAAGGACAGAATGTTATTTTATACTTTTACCCAAAAGATATGACACCAGGTTGCACAACCGAAGCATGTGATTTTCGAGATAAGTTTGAGGACTTTAGTCATTTAAACGCTGTTGTTCTGGGTGTTAGTCCAGATGATGCAACCAAACATACAAAATTTATTGATAAGCATGGATTGCCTTTTTCTTTATTAGTAGATGAAGATCATGCTGTAGCAGAGGCATACGGTGTATGGGTCTTAAAGAAAATGTATGGACGTGAATTTATGGGTATTGAGCGTTCAACATTTTTAATTGATTCGGAGGGTAAGTTAATGAAAGCTTGGCGTAAAGTACGTGTGAAAAATCATATTGAAGAAGTTTATGCCTATTTAGCAGAACAGGAGGCGACAACATGAGAATCTATTTTACTTTTGAACCAAGACCAGATTTACGTGAACCATTATTAGCAGAATTCCCACAAGTCGATTTTATATTTGAAAGCGGAATAACAAATAAAGAGCTTCAACAAGCGGATGTATTAGTTACATATGGTGAGGATTTAACAACAGAGAGCATCCAACAGGCGACGAAGTTAAAATGGATTTTTGTTGCATCAGCAGGTATTGAAAAAATGCCTGCCCAAGCTATTATGGAACGTGGTATTTTAGTTTCGAATGTACGAGGTATTCATAAAACACCTATGGCAGAATCAATGCTAGCCCATGTTTTAGCCATTAAACGCGCTTTACCTTGGATGTATGAGCAACAAAAGAAAAGTGAATGGTCAAAAAAAGCCAAACAAACTGAATTGCGAGATAGTACAGCGCTTATTTTAGGTCCAGGCGCTATTGGCTCGGAAGTGGGTCGCTTATTACAAGCTTTTGGTGTCAAAACTATTGGCTGCAATCGTTCTGGCAATGAAGCGTCGAACATGGATAAGATGATTAGCTTTGGGCAATTAAAAGAAACTTTGCCGAGTGCGGATATTGTCATTTCTGTGCTGCCAAAAACACAAGAAACAACGCATTTATTAAATGAAGAACATTTTATTGCTATGAAGAGCAGTGCGATTTTCATGAATTTTGGCAGAGGGAATTTGGTTGATGAAAAGGTACTCATTCAGGCAATTGAAGCGGGAGAAATTGGACATGCCGTTTTGGATGTATTCGAAGAAGAACCTCTGTCATCAAACAATCCACTATGGGCATTGCCAAATGTTATAGTATCACCACATGTCTCAAGCCATTCATCTCGTTATGTGGAACGAAGCTTAGAAATTTTTAAGCCAAGCTTAACAAAATGGCTAAAAGGTGAAAGAGATTTAGAAAATGTCATGGAGCTATCGAGAGGATATTAAGAAAAAACGATGAAATTAGAGGATTAGTATGTGTGATTGTTGACGAAGTAGCGCTAATTGGATACACTATTTATAACA
This sequence comes from Lysinibacillus sp. GbtcB16, assembly GCF_019091145.1. Lineage (NCBI taxonomy): Bacteria > Bacillati > Bacillota > Bacilli > Caryophanales > Bacillaceae > Lysinibacillus > Lysinibacillus sp. GbtcB16. Next base: position 2,193 of record NZ_JAGXJV010000007.1, on the reverse strand, counting down.
ATTATAAATTAATAATACTTATGGAAGAGGTGCATGACGATGTCTACAACGCATTTACAGGATGCACTGGACACGTTAAAAACAACTGGTGTACGTATTACTCCTCAGCGTCATGCTATTTTGGAATATCTAATTCAATCTATGGCACATCCTACTGCCGATGAAATTTATAAAGCACTTGAAGGGAAATTTCCTAATATGAGTGTAGCGACGGTCTATAATAACCTGCGAGTATTTCGTGAGGTAGGTCTTGTGAAAGAGCTTACTTATGGAGATGCTTCAAGTCGCTTTGATTTCGTGACAAATGATCATTACCATATGATTTGTGAATGCTGTGGCAAGATCGTCGATTTCCATTATCCTGGTCTCGATGAAATAGAGCATTTTGCATCACAGGTAACTGACTTTGATGTGCATTCGCATCGTTTAGAGATATACGGCACATGTCCATCATGTAAAGGTGTTACTGCTAAAGTACAATAAAAATCCTAGCTCTTTTACGGGCTAGGATTTTTTCGTTTTATGATTATAGGATTGGTCGAACTCTTTACCTTCAAGAGTAGGATCAAGCGTTAATGGCTCATTACAATACATACACATATCCACTCTACCTAAAACTTTTGTATGCTTATGGCAATTTGGACACTCAACTTGAATTGCCCGTGTTGATAATAAACCTATCCAGGCATAGACAACTGTACTACCAATAATACATAAAACACCTAATGTCATGAAAATTAAAACTAATATTGGGCTATTTTTAAAGAATATACCTCCGTACATTACAATAAAACCAATAAAGATTAGTGCTAAAGCGAATGAACGAATTTTATTAATTTTACTTTTATAAGGTTTCATTTATCTTGCCTCCCAATCTAAAATCTACTATAACATATAAGGGCAAAGTATTTTAGCTTTGAGGTAAATCAAAGAAGGAATACTTTTAGAGTATGTCGAATTTTTAACGGAACAAGAGAAGCTATATGAATAAAGGGGGGCTGAACATGGAGCAAGTATTGCGTCCTATATACCAAGAACGTGCGAGTCAGTCAAATACATTAGGCGTTATTTTAGTAGAAAAGCGTGAGGAGCAAAGTAACGTTACAGATACATTTGATACTGTTTTATTAATTATTGTAAAAGAAGCAGAGCAGCCAGTCTTTTCAAAACATTACTTATATGAAGGAAATAAAGTCGCTCTACATACGGTTACGGAAAAATTAATACGGAAATGGCTCCTAATCGGTTCTAATAAGAAAGTAGTCGATTGGATTTTCTTTGGCAGAGTACTATTTGATCGAAATGAATTTCTGCATAAATTAAAAATAGAATTGCAGGAATTTCCGTATAGTGGTCGTAAGATTAAAACGGGCATTCAATTTTCAAAGTTAATCCGTCGTTATTTGGAGGGGAAAGAATACTTTGATAAGGGCAGTTATTTGGATGCATATAATCATGTAGTCGATTCTTTACACCATTTGGGTCGTTTATCGATTATTGATAGTGGTTTATACCCTGAAGTAACTGTATGGGGACAAGTGAAAAAAATTGAACCAGCCATTTATAAGTTATACGAAGAGCTAGTGACAAGTAATGAGCCAATAGAAAAGCGTCTAGAACTTTTATTTTTAGCAAGTGAGTTTTTGATCCATTCTCGTACACGAGATGGAGCACAACATATATTAGAAGTGATGCAAACAAAGGAAACCTGGTCTATTCAAGAGCTACATGACCATCATGAACTCATGAATTACTCAGTAGATTTAGAAGTGTTTGTCGAATACTTAGTGGATAAGGGGTATATTCATATAGAGCCAGTTACTGCGAAAAACGAGATGATCTTTCACCGCCATTATAAGGTCAATAAAGATGCTCTAGAAATTGGTCAATGACTGTAGTATGCTTGTAATCGAGGTATCTAAAAAATACCTCGATATTTTTTTAGAAAAGTAGTTGACGAATAACATATTGGTATTGTATTATATTAATTGTCGCTAAGACATAACGAATAACTCGATGAAAAACATAAAAAAACTTTTTCGAAAAAAGTGATTGACATGTTTTGAACGAGATGTTAATATAAAGAAGTCGCTGAAAAACGACTTTAAAATGAACTTTGAAAACTGAACAAGCAAAACGTAATCAATAAAGTTTTTAGTAGCTAGCCTAGCTAGTGAACGAAACAAAATTTTG
>NZ_JAGXJV010000669.1:0-251 GCF_019091145.1 Lysinibacillus sp. GbtcB16 | reverse complement strand
AATAAATGTTTTAATCTAAATTTTCTGATTAATCACTATTTTATTTTCTTTTAGAATTCAATTATTACATTTGAAAACGCTTATCATCTCGTTTTCAGGGCAAAATACAGTAACGGTCGAAGAAAAATAGAACTTTTTTAGAAATTTTCTTTCTATTTCCATATAATTCTATTGACTTCTAAATATTTTGTAAATTAAAATGATTACATAAATATCCGTTATACAGGATTAGGGGGAAACAAAAATGGATG
>NZ_JAGXJV010000668.1:0-251 GCF_019091145.1 Lysinibacillus sp. GbtcB16 | reverse complement strand
AGCAAGCGATGTGGTCGAAGCTGAGTTTATAAACCGGGACTAATCTTTTACTCAACAAACGGGACACTATAGTTGAGGGACTTCCTTCGTGGTAAGTCCCTCTTTATATTTATTGTAGTAACGGGAGGAAAGTTAAATCAATCCACGAATATGTAAATATTAGGTTGTTTTTGCTAAGTACGCAAATTTAACGCTATCTGAAATACGAAAAAGAGCTTAATAATCGGAGGGCAATTCTTTGAAACAATTTA
>NZ_JAGXJV010000667.1:0-251 GCF_019091145.1 Lysinibacillus sp. GbtcB16 | reverse complement strand
AAGTTGAAAGTGGCAAGCGCCGTATTCGTTCCGCCAACACGTTTCTCCAGGACAGCCTGACTGCCCGCTTCTGAACGAATCATTTTAAAATAATACAAACTGTTGTACGTGCCGGCCCTTGCCAACAAGCCCATTTGCACATTGCCTTGGTAAGAGCTGTCCGCTACCTTGACACGGGCTTCTACACCGTAATCCTTCAAGTCTTCCCCAAAAATCGCAAAGCTTGGCGTATCGCCATAAACGCTTACCGG
>NZ_JAGXJV010000666.1:0-251 GCF_019091145.1 Lysinibacillus sp. GbtcB16 | reverse complement strand
AGGGGCCGACAGCTCCTTCAGCGCACGCAGAGAGCGCTCGGCGCGAAATTCCTGCGTAAAACCGAGGATACCGTTCATCACGATGATAATGACAATCGTAATGGCGTCTAAATATTCGCCCAGCAAGCCGGAAATGAGGGTCGCCCCTAACAAAACCAGCACCATAAAATCTTTGAATTGATTCAATAACAGCGTAATCGGAGATACGCGATTCCCTTCCGTTAGTTCATTACGACCCGCTTCTCCCTGCC
>NZ_JAGXJV010000665.1:0-251 GCF_019091145.1 Lysinibacillus sp. GbtcB16 | reverse complement strand
CAGGTTGTTCTTCAGATTCCGCGGGCCTTCAGGACGCAGCTGTTTAATCGCTTCCAATTCATTGGGTTCATCTACATTCGGTGATTGCGGCTCAAGCGCGCACATGTCCGAGTAAATAGCCATCAACTGACTCTGATTCTCACCTTCTGCTTCAATGCGTTCGAGGAAGCCCTCTAAGATACAGTCCTCCTCTCTTCGCTGCTGCACTTCAACCTTCAGTAACTCTTGTAGTTTTACCCATCCAGCCATAG
>NZ_JAGXJV010000664.1:0-251 GCF_019091145.1 Lysinibacillus sp. GbtcB16 | reverse complement strand
AAACTTTTCGAGCCTCGTCTGATAACCACTCGGGTATTTTTAACTTCAGCTTCTTTTTACGCTGGAACTGCTTAGCAGCTTTTTCTCGATCTTCAACTTCTTTTTTTGTCCAATGCTTGCCTCCGCCTTTAGCTCCCACTCGCATATGTTTAAATTGGACAACTTCATGCATCGGTGGGTACCTCCTTCCCATTAAAAACTTCCGTCGGGGACTTTTTTTCACTTTCGAGGGGCGCGCGGTCTCTTATGGT
>NZ_JAGXJV010000663.1:0-251 GCF_019091145.1 Lysinibacillus sp. GbtcB16 | reverse complement strand
AGAGAACCAAAAGTACTAGCTTGAATGTTAAATTTAAGCAAATTGTTAAATCTCTCAAATGCATAAACTATTCTTATATATTTTTCAAATCATGATATTGATTTCTTGATTTTTATGACTTGAGTTTTCTTTTTAAATCAAGATCATTTTTTTATCATTCCTTCTATTTACAAAAGCATAGATTTGTCAAAAATGACTCATGATCTTTTGGTATTCATGACTTGATTTTTTATTTTTTATGATTGAAATAT
>NZ_JAGXJV010000662.1:0-251 GCF_019091145.1 Lysinibacillus sp. GbtcB16 | reverse complement strand
ATAATCTCTTAAATAATTAATAAAATAATATTATACTATCTATAACCCCTATAATTTCAATTTTATCTTCTTTTTTTTTTTTTTTTTCCACAGACCTTATGATACTCCAATGTGCCTTATTGCCATCGACCACAAACCACCTTATGATGCTCTCTACTAATCATCGCCCTCCAACACATAATTGTCGTCAATTGTTACCCCTTGACCGTTGATCGTCGCCTTCTAGGCCACGTTCTCTCAACTTGCACTCC
>NZ_JAGXJV010000661.1:0-251 GCF_019091145.1 Lysinibacillus sp. GbtcB16 | reverse complement strand
CGCTGGCGATTGTTCTGGCAATTCCGCTTGGTCTTGCGATCGGCTGGTGGAAGCCTGTATCCGAATACCTGAATCCCCTGCTTGAATTGCTGCGGAATACGGCTGCCCTGGCCATACTTCCCGTATTCATCCTGCTGCTCGGCCTTGGTGAGACGTCCAAAATCGCCATCGTGCTCTATGCATGCGCCTTTCCTCTTCTGCACAACACCATTATCGGCGTAAAAAATGTCGATCCCCTTCTCATCAAGTCC
>NZ_JAGXJV010000660.1:0-251 GCF_019091145.1 Lysinibacillus sp. GbtcB16 | reverse complement strand
ATTCTACCATTATCTTAACTCAGTGAACACTACATATTTATACGTTTGTTTGGAAGTAACCTACCTGTCACTTAAACAACCAGGGAGCAGAACCGCGAGGCAAGCTGCTCTCTGGTTGCTGCGCTAAAGACAGCCGTTCACTTGCGGACTGCCTTGGCAATTTTATTCAACGTTCGTTCGCCGTAAGTAATCAATCTTCCGACTACCTTGTGATAAGCAAGTGTCCCTTAACTCAAATTCAAAAGAAAATG
>NZ_JAGXJV010000069.1:0-947 GCF_019091145.1 Lysinibacillus sp. GbtcB16 | reverse complement strand
TTTTAGTTATGTATGCAGAATGAGAAAAGAGAATCCATTAAGATTCTCTTTTCTCAAAGTATTTAAGTTCAAAATTCCAGGATAATCCAATTTAGAAAGTTCAGCACCATATGAAATCATTAGGATGGAAACCTACAGACCACCACTGACTACCATTAACTTATTGGTTAGAAGAACAGGAACTAAAGGTTGTGCTCTTGAATACAACCTATGTGAAAAAGTCCAAGAAACTGGACGATATCCGCGAAGGAATGAACTGTACGAACGAACATCTCATAAAGAATCTTCAAGCGGTTTGAAGGCTCGTTCATCAATGAATTAACTGGTACTTCCCTAAGTAGACAAAGGTCTTTAATGGTTGAGAAAGGAAAAACACCTTACAAGATTAATTATAATTCTCAAAAAATTAATCCAATGGAACCTTTTATTAAAACTATGGATACATATTGTATAAAAAAGTTCCATTGTTTTGTTGAACTTTTTATACAAGTGCTTTCTATCGTTAAATAGTGAACTTTTTAACGATACTATTCCAACCTTTTATTTATCGCCAGCAATGATATTCATAAACAAAGAATTCTTGTACACTTTCAATCTCTATCCCACTTGTCGTATAATCATCCTCAATAGTAAATACTATATAATCCTATTCATTGTTCTAACTAAAATCTATTCCACTATATAGTAATCCAATAAACACTATATCGACATTCTGATCAGCAGTAGTAAGGTGTTCAGTAATTCCAATAATATCCTTCGTTAAAATATTGACTTTTAAGACATAAAAAATAAGAAACCCTTTAATATAAGGTTTCTTATTTTAATTTATGCACAATTCATTTTTGTACTATTTTTAGCAGATAAACGAACGGCCAAAGCAAGGACTCCATTGTACTCTTCAAAGTAGTCTACTACTTTTTTAGTTGGGGAATCTATTAGTATTTCCT
>NZ_JAGXJV010000659.1:0-251 GCF_019091145.1 Lysinibacillus sp. GbtcB16 | reverse complement strand
TGCCAGGCATAGATCTAGTTACAGCTTCGGCTTTAATTGCAGAAATAGGTGATGTACGCCGTTTTCCAAATGCCAACAAATTAGCACGATTTGCGGGCATTGCACCTGTTTACTTTGGTTCTGGTGGGAAAGGAAGGGAACAAAAAAGCAAGCAGGGAAATCGGGCGCTACACGCTTTATTTTACAACTTAGCCGTACAGCAAGTACAAGTGGCAAAAGGAAGTAAGCTGCCAAAGAACCCAGTATTCCAT
>NZ_JAGXJV010000658.1:0-251 GCF_019091145.1 Lysinibacillus sp. GbtcB16 | reverse complement strand
AACGGCTTTGCTGTATGGTTAACAGCATCTAATACTACTCTTGTAAAATCGCCCATTATAAAGTTATCTTCTAAATCAAAGTAGCCCAGCATGTCTGTATTATCTACCCAGTTTGGAGCAACTGCAATAGGCTTACACGATTCATTTTGAGATAATTCCATAATCATATTTGGTAATAAACTCTTCCCTACACCTGAAATACCACTCAAAATTAAAAATGGTTTTGTTTTTAAACTTAATAGGAATGATTC
>NZ_JAGXJV010000657.1:0-252 GCF_019091145.1 Lysinibacillus sp. GbtcB16 | reverse complement strand
CCATTGAAATGAATATTTACTTTTGATGGACTACACGAATCGGGTTCTTACTGCCTGTTTGAGCGGGATAAAAGAAGGATTGCAAGATGAGAGGAGGTAGGCATGGGAATACTGAATAGAAGTTCAGTATGTTCTTTTTCGATACATAAAGAAATTTCCTGTGCTAATAAATGATGAAGCGAGCAAGAATTATTTATAATCCTACTTCTGGGCGTGAGCTATTTAAGAAGAGCTTACCAGAAGTATTACAAA
>NZ_JAGXJV010000656.1:0-252 GCF_019091145.1 Lysinibacillus sp. GbtcB16 | reverse complement strand
GGGAAAGTTGGATCATAAAATAAAAGATTGTACTTTGAACAAGAAGAAAGAGTCACTGCCTCCTAAGTCATCAGCCCATGTCAAAGTGTATGCTATCACTGAATATGATTTTAATGCTTCTGAATCAGTGGTCGAAGGTATTATCTATGTTTATGAAAGAATGTAAATATTTGTTTGACCATGGGTCTCATCTATGATTTGATTCATAATATTTTGTTTATCACTTGGGCATTTAACCTAGACCACTGGATT
>NZ_JAGXJV010000655.1:0-252 GCF_019091145.1 Lysinibacillus sp. GbtcB16 | reverse complement strand
ACTTCAATCGCCCAAGCTACCATTTCCTTATCTTCCTTGGTCATGGAGCCGAAGCCCTTCTGATGCGGGAATCTGCCGTACGATACCAGCTCGCTGACGGTAAGCCCTTCGGGTGCGGTCGGATTTTGCGGTAAAATAGCCAATTCTTTCGCTACTTCCTTCGTCGTCCGCTGGTGAATCGATTTGCCGTCCAGGTACACTTGGCCGCCTTTAATTTTCATAATCCGGGCAAGTGATTTCAGGATCGTGGAT
>NZ_JAGXJV010000654.1:0-252 GCF_019091145.1 Lysinibacillus sp. GbtcB16 | reverse complement strand
CGGTCCCCGAATCCGCCAGGCACAAGGATACCTTGCACGCCGGAAAGCAAGTCGTCGACATTGCTGTCATAAATATCTTCCGCGTTGACCCAACGGATCTGGATTTCGGAATCGTTGTCGATACCGGCATGTCCAAGCGCTTCGACAATACTCAAATAAGCGTCATGAAGAGCTACGTATTTACCGACGATCGCGATTTCCGTCTTCTTCGTCAAGGATTTCACTTTGTGGACAAGGTTCTCCCACTCGGTC
>NZ_JAGXJV010000653.1:0-252 GCF_019091145.1 Lysinibacillus sp. GbtcB16 | reverse complement strand
GAGATCACCGAAAGTATGGCGGTGCTGGACGCAGAGCTACTGGCGCGTACGCTTGGCGAGCTGACGGTCCTAGGCATCCGCATCTCGATTGACGATTTCGGCGTTGGCTACTCGTCCTTCGGCTCCTTGAGCCGGCTGCCGATCGACGAGCTGAAGATTGACCGCTCCTTCATCCAGTCGATGTCGGTGGATCAGGAGGGCGCAGCCATTGTGAAAGCGATGATCGCCATGGCGCATCATCTGGATATTGCG
>NZ_JAGXJV010000652.1:0-252 GCF_019091145.1 Lysinibacillus sp. GbtcB16 | reverse complement strand
GAGTTCATCCCATCCATTCTATATTTTATAGTTTTTATTTAACGAATCCTGAGCTTGTGCAGGACCTCATGCTTGTGAACTTCACGATGTCTTCTTGTTACATGACTAACTATACTATCGTTCACGGATTGGCACTTTTCCAAGAGGTTCATTTTTGTTGTCTATTTAGCTCAAAATTAAAAACGAGTGTAGAAGGAACAGCCGCGGCTTGGCCGTGCTGCTTCCTTCTACACTCGTTCTCCTGATTGCTAA
>NZ_JAGXJV010000651.1:0-252 GCF_019091145.1 Lysinibacillus sp. GbtcB16 | reverse complement strand
CGCTTGTTAATGGTATTTTGTTCGCCGGTGTATTTGCCTTTGTTGCTGGCACTCCGTTTATTTATCAAAACATTTACGGTGTGTCGCCGGGAATATTTTCGATCCTGTTTGCTATGAATGGTCTTGCTATTATGATTGGAGCGCAAGTAGTCAAACGGGCGGCTGGCCAGCTAACGGAGCGCAGTATATTTCGTATTGGTTTATCACTGTCCTTGAATTCTACTTCCGCAATCCTGATTACCGTTCTCTCTC
>NZ_JAGXJV010000068.1:0-997 GCF_019091145.1 Lysinibacillus sp. GbtcB16 | reverse complement strand
ACATACAATATTACCATTGTGCATTCGGCTCAAGATGCTATTTTCTTATTAGAGAGCATGAAAGATTTCGCGCTTCTTATCATAGATGAAACTCTTCCTGAGATTGGAGGAGTCGAACTTGCTAAACATATACGCAAAAAAACATCAGTACTAGAATTACCTATTCTAATGTTAAGTTCAAAAGATTATCCAACGCATGTAGATCATTTATTTGCAAGTGGAATAAATGATTACTTAGTCAAACCTTATACAAAGCAAGTACTATTAGCTAGATTACATACTATTTTCCAAACAAAAGAAGCGATACTGCAAGCATTTGAAAATGAAATGGCCTTTCTACAGGCACAAATTAAACCGCACTTCTTATATAATGCAATGAGTAATATTATTTCATTTTGTTATACAGATAGCGAACATGCTGCACATCTCCTAACGATGCTAAGCTCCTACTTACGCTATATATTTGAATCCGGAAACGAAACAAATTACTCTACATTACAAAAAGAAATTTCCATCATTCGAGCATATGTAGAAATAGAAAAGGCACGATTTGGCGAACGTCTTTCTTTTTCATATGAAGTTGACACTATTGAATCTTTAGATGAAATATATATACCTAATTTACTCGTACAACCACTTGTGGAAAATGCAATACGCCACGGTCTATTTGAGAAAGAAGAAAACGGTCATGTACAAATTAATATAAAACAAATAAAAGAGATTTTATTTATACAAGTAATAGATAACGGTATTGGGATGTCAGAAACAACCATACACAATTTGTTAAACGGAACTCTTCAGAACCAAGGAATTGGATTTTCTAATGTTTTACGTCGTGTTCGAAAGTTTTCTAATGGAACTGTAGAAATTTATTCTATTGAAAGTAAAGGAACAACTATTAATGTAACGATTCCATTAAAGGAGAGAATGTAGTGTGGCGAATAGTAATAATAGAAGATGAAAAGCCTATTTTAGATTTACATAATCATTTATTAAC
>NZ_JAGXJV010000650.1:0-252 GCF_019091145.1 Lysinibacillus sp. GbtcB16 | reverse complement strand
AAAATGGTCAAGTTACAGAAACGAACAAAAGGCAACAAGCAGAGAATTCAGTTGACAATGGCAACATCTAAGCATAACAAGATGGAATAAAAAAATAAATAGAAGTACATTCATTACACAAGTATTTTCACTTCACAAAAGACACAGAGACAACCCAAGTACAGAAAGAACTACAAAGTTATCAACTTAAACAAACACTCAGATAGATGATAACACACATTCTATATGAAGACCATCAGAGAAAATACGTAG
>NZ_JAGXJV010000649.1:0-252 GCF_019091145.1 Lysinibacillus sp. GbtcB16 | reverse complement strand
AAGTAAGTGGATTTTAATTCCTTGTACGTCAAGTTTCGCTTCTTCTCGAGCTGTTTCCATCATCATGTCGTAATCTTCAAGTGGAAGACCGTTAATAATATGAGAGCAAACTTTAATGCCGTGCTTACGTAATTTATTTACGCCTTCCACGTAAGACGGATAATCGTGAGCGCGATTAATAAGGTTTGCAGTTCGTTCGTGGACAGTTTGTAAACCGAGTTCAACCCAAAGGTATGTGCGTTTATTTAAGTC
>NZ_JAGXJV010000648.1:0-252 GCF_019091145.1 Lysinibacillus sp. GbtcB16 | reverse complement strand
CGGCTTTTTTTAATTTAGTTCAAACATTAAACCGAACGATAATGCTGAAACAAGAAGGAGAAGAGGACAAAAATGTCACAATTTAAATTCGAGTATGAAAAAACGTATAAAGAAGTAGATGTAGCAGGTAAGCTTTTCAAAGTAGAATTCAATGATGATGCGTTAAATAAATACCAAAAATCATTAATACGTTTCGAAAAATCTTCAAAAGAACTACAGAAATTTATACCGGATTCCGAAAATGCTACAGAT
>NZ_JAGXJV010000647.1:0-252 GCF_019091145.1 Lysinibacillus sp. GbtcB16 | reverse complement strand
CCAGTGAGGAAGTTTCGCAGGGCCAGACCGCCTACACGCTTGCTTACGCCGCTCCAATGAAACACAAAGCCGATCAGGCCAAGCAGTGCCCCAAGCCAGAAGATGATCTGTGTGAGCATATACCACACGTTATTATTCACCAGGGTACACAGAATAGCGATGAGACTAATCAGAAGCGAGAGGATGACGGGGCTCCACATCACTTTCCTATGAAAATTTTGCCGGTAATGCGATAAAGTCACTTGAACCCAC
>NZ_JAGXJV010000646.1:0-253 GCF_019091145.1 Lysinibacillus sp. GbtcB16 | reverse complement strand
GAACAAGCAATCCGTTGTCGGGCTTGGCGGCTGCTCGCAGCGAATAATGCGACCGTCACGGTAAATGAGCGGCCATATTTTCGAGGCATCCGTATTGCCGGGAGCATCGCTGAAATAGACAGGTCCGCCGCTGACGCAGCGAAGCACCGCATTTTGAATATCATCGTGATTCTTGGTCCAATACATGTCCCAATCGCCATAATAGAACGCGCCATGATAATACGAATTGTAAGCATTCTGCAGAGCATGTTCA
>NZ_JAGXJV010000645.1:0-253 GCF_019091145.1 Lysinibacillus sp. GbtcB16 | reverse complement strand
AATTTCTGAAAATTGTATAAGGTTTGATGGGAAAAGAAAAAATATATCATTTTTTGAGGGATTAGTAGATTGAAAAAATTGCCCCTAGCGTAGTAAGTTTTTTTAGTATATAATAAAGGAAACGCTTTCATTTTTAATTTGTTCACAAAATGGACGGAAAATCACATATTTACTATCGATATGTTGCTTTATAATGAAACTAATTAAATATACATGCATACAATATTGTGAAATAAATAACATAAATAATCTA
>NZ_JAGXJV010000644.1:0-253 GCF_019091145.1 Lysinibacillus sp. GbtcB16 | reverse complement strand
ATGATTCGGAACTGACGTGGATATGACATTACCGTTCGCATCAATAATTTGAATTTCCGCATTATTAATAGAGAATAAATTGCTGACGAACTCGTTCAAATCGGCGTACGTCTTCTTACCCTCCGCCGCATTCTTGCTGTCCTGATCGCCCGTGAGGTAGGACCCCACGAAGCCGGCCAGCAGCGTCACCTGGCTGTTGCGCGATACCAGGAAGTCATTCTTGAAATACGTTTCCACCGTTTTGTAGAAATAC
>NZ_JAGXJV010000643.1:0-253 GCF_019091145.1 Lysinibacillus sp. GbtcB16 | reverse complement strand
CGATAACCGTTTGAGTAATACAGTAGGGGTCCCCGTTCATGGAAGAGATCGGAACTATGCGCTATTCATGCGTCCTGATGTGATCCTGCAATTTGGTGAATTGCGTATATTCTTTGCACTAATTGTTTTGTTCGCAATTGTCATTAGTATTCTCTTCTTCTTAATCAGTACAACATATTTAGTCAAACCGATCACACGCTTGTCAGATGCGACGAAACGAATTGCCCAAGGAAATTACAACATTAAATTACCG
>NZ_JAGXJV010000642.1:0-253 GCF_019091145.1 Lysinibacillus sp. GbtcB16 | reverse complement strand
AAAGATTCCACCAAACAAACCAATCTGCACAAAATTCCTTGTTCCTAATTGTTCTTGGCTCACATCGACACCTCCGCTCAATAGTATGCCCGAAACTATTTTGAAGCATGTTTAAATCCTGCGAAATTTGTCTATAAAAAGAATAAGAAATGTCCGACTCTCATAACATTTTCCCTTGTCATCTACTTGTATTTGCCGATAAAATAAAGGAAACTCGGTGATTGTCTTATTTCAAAACGACAGAACCCAGTAT
>NZ_JAGXJV010000641.1:0-253 GCF_019091145.1 Lysinibacillus sp. GbtcB16 | reverse complement strand
TGAAAAGTTCGCAGCGATGGGTAGTGCAATCAGTTCAGCTATGGACGTTTTGATAGCAAAATTTACGGGAATCGGTCAAAGTATCGGCGCAGGATTAGAAACGGCACTTGCTGTTACGAGTTCAATTTTTAGTAGAATCGGACAGAATATAAGTAGTGCGTTTAGTTCAGCTATTGCAGGAATCGGCGCAGCTTTTTCGGGGATAGGCTCTTTTTTATCTCCAGTGGTAAGTTATATTGCGTCATCATTTTCA
>NZ_JAGXJV010000067.1:0-1009 GCF_019091145.1 Lysinibacillus sp. GbtcB16 | reverse complement strand
ATGTCCATATTGTGCTGGAAAATAAGTGAATGAAGAAAATTGTTTGGCAAAAGTAAAACCTGAAATAGCGAAACAATGGCATCCAACGAAAAATGGAGAATTAACACCAGTAGATGTAACTATCGGAAGCCATAAAGAAGTCTGGTGGTATTGCTATAAAGGAAAAGCACACACTCATGAATGGAAAATGGCAATATATAATAAAAAAAGGGGAAGTTGTCCTTTTTGTTCAGGACATAAGGTAAGTTTAGATAACTGCCTTGCAACAAAATTTCCACAACTAGCGGAAGAATGGGATTTTGAGAAAAACGGAAGTTTAACACCATTTGATATAGGGGCTTATAGTAATAAAGAAGTCTGGTGGTGTACAAAAGAAAATGGTTCGTGGAAAGCTAAAGTGTTAAATAGAGTGAAAGTTTTTGAAAATAAATAAACTGGCATAATTTAATGATCTTAGAGCGATGTTGTGACCGAAGTGTTGAAGAAAGGGCATGGATAATATGCTTGTAAACTTGTATACGGATTATTAAACAAACAGCGATAGTAGAGGGGGTTTCATTCCTTTCTGCTATTTTTTATGAAAAGGACAAACCACATTTCATGTTGAAGAGATACTTAGGATCTTCTTATAAAGTGAGGAGGATAAGTATGTATATAGAAAATGTAAGAAATACATTAAAATCACTTTCTTCACAGGAACAATATGAGATAGCAAATTTAACAAAACAAATATTAGTAAGGAATGGGAAAATTAATGAAAACGTCAGACCTAGCGAAATAGCAAGGTATATAGAAAACTTTATACATGGGAAAGAAACGAAAATAAAGTACCTGGAAGGTTTTTTAGAAGCAATGGATCTGTTTATATTACAAGGTGCTAGCAAAGCTCTACTTGGAAAACAAATAATAGGACAAGGTACATGGAGAGATATATTATTGAATGTGACGAATGATATTCCATCAGATAAATTAGCAAAACATGTAAATAATGAATATATTATTAAAGAAC
>NZ_JAGXJV010000640.1:0-253 GCF_019091145.1 Lysinibacillus sp. GbtcB16 | reverse complement strand
CAGCGTACGCTTATGCAGCAGCTCGCTTTGGTATTTGATTTTTTGATGGTTAAGGTGCATGTTGACGAAGGCGTCGACCTTCATGCGCAGCATCTCCGGATGTACAGGCTTGAACAAATAGTCGATCGAACCGACATGATACCCCTTCAGAACATGCTCAATCGATGTACTCAGGGCGGTAAGGAAGATGATCGGAATATCCTGACAAGCTTTGCGCTGCTTGATAAGCTCCACGGTCTCAAAGCCGCTTAGA
>NZ_JAGXJV010000639.1:0-253 GCF_019091145.1 Lysinibacillus sp. GbtcB16 | reverse complement strand
ATCAGCAGTGTTTTCTAGTCTGAAGTGTTTATAGTGGCCCTCTAAAGCTGCTGCCATGCTTGCTTAACATTGATTGCTGGGGGAGCTTTCGAGTCACTGCTGTAGCCTTTGACTTCCTGCAAGCAGATCTAAATTGTCAGTCGTGCCTATCCATTTCAACCTTCTACTCTTTAACTTGGATGATGTAATGAGTGCAACTTGCAAGACACGGCCACAAATAAAAGTAGGACCGAAGCCATGAGGTTCTTTAGAT
>NZ_JAGXJV010000638.1:0-253 GCF_019091145.1 Lysinibacillus sp. GbtcB16 | reverse complement strand
AGGAGTCTTCCACAATAGTCCGCAGCACATCGCGAACGATAGAATCTCCTCTTACGATTTGTCTCTGCATATATTCATGTATTTTATCTGCATTCACGTCTAAGCTAACCTTCAAAATCTCCTCCCGCTCCCCGCGATTAATCGCGAGAATACGGTGAGGCGGCAGGCGCTTCACTGGCTCCTGGTACGCGTAGTACATCTCATATACGGACTCCTGCTTCGCATCCTTGGCTTCTGTCCGTATCAATCCTTG
>NZ_JAGXJV010000637.1:0-253 GCF_019091145.1 Lysinibacillus sp. GbtcB16 | reverse complement strand
CAATTCAAGGAGGCTTCTATGAAAGTAGAGTTGCATTGCCATACCCGATTGTCTGACGGCTCTTTCACATTTGAAGAAATATTGGATCAAGCTGCGAAGGAAGATGTCGTTCAGCTGGCTGTAACGAATCATGATACAACCCGAGAGCTGGAGCGCATGGTAGAAATAGGCCGTGCTAAAGGCATTGAGATTATCCCTGGAATTGAAATAGCCGGCTACGACTTCAAAAGACAGCGGAGAGTGCATATTCTCG
>NZ_JAGXJV010000636.1:0-253 GCF_019091145.1 Lysinibacillus sp. GbtcB16 | reverse complement strand
AGAACGGTATTGCGTCATCCAATTCTTTAGTGTTCCAGGTGGGATGTTCATTTCCTCAGCTATTTCCGGAAGTGACTTCGTTTGTTCTTGTACGTATTTAACCGCTTGCTTCTTGAACTCCTCGTTGTACCGTTGACGTTGCTCTGCCATTAGCGGACACCTTCTTTCATTCGTTAAGTTTATTATTAGGGATTCACCTAACGTTGGTCCACTTCTAATTCTAGCAGCACCAGAGCAGTTATTTGCCGATTTC
>NZ_JAGXJV010000635.1:0-254 GCF_019091145.1 Lysinibacillus sp. GbtcB16 | reverse complement strand
GAAACTTAGCCAGTCAGAGCTAAACGAGCCGTCTCGACTTTAAGATAATATCCAGTTCCGGTGGCTAGCTCTTCGCATCTAAGAACCTTCCGCCCGAAAGGTAAAAAGCACCTTTAGGGCGAAAGAACCTTAGCTGGTCAGAGCTAAACTGGCCACTTCCACTTTTAAAGATTATCCAGCTTCAGCGGCTAGAATCTCCGGACATTTCGCTCTCTCGCATGAAGCAAAAAGCGCTACAAGGTCGAGAGCTTGAA
>NZ_JAGXJV010000634.1:0-254 GCF_019091145.1 Lysinibacillus sp. GbtcB16 | reverse complement strand
ACTTGAGTCTGTGTAACCTTTAACCTTGAGGCTATTACCTCCATATACTAGTAAAATATCCTTAGTCCTTCTCAAGTACTTAAGGATACACTTTATTGCTTTCCAATGCTCCAAGTCTGAATTCGCCTGATACCTGCTCGTGACACTCAGAGCATGCGCTATAGCAGGCCTATTACATAGCATGGCATACATGATAGATCATATTGCTGAGGCATAAGGTATATCCATGTTCACCCTTTCTTAGAATTTTCAAT
>NZ_JAGXJV010000633.1:0-254 GCF_019091145.1 Lysinibacillus sp. GbtcB16 | reverse complement strand
ATGGTGGTGCCAATAACGCCAATCATCTCGTTGAAATTCATGATTTGCCTTATCCGGTGATGCAGAAACAGCAGGCATTCAGTCAACGTCTTGCTGCCGCATATGCCGAAGAGGGTCTTCCGTATGTAGAACGAAATCAAGTCGTACTCAGCGACGGCTCTGTCCCTTACCCGTCTTTTAATCTGACTTCAGCCATTCATCACGTATGCGGCGGCATGAGTATGACCTTTGAATCCAATATGGGACTTGCGGCT
>NZ_JAGXJV010000632.1:0-254 GCF_019091145.1 Lysinibacillus sp. GbtcB16 | reverse complement strand
AGACCTAAAGACGAAAGCCATGAGAGGGACACGGAGAATGATCCAAAACGAGAAACAAAAACCCAACGAAAGATCACTGACCCACAGAACTACGACAAACTAATAAGTAGCGCTCCACGAGAGAAAACGGAAGAATATGCCATACATTCGTGACTTTGAAGTTGATACATCGCCCAAAGTAGGAGAGATCTTGTACCCCAATTACCATACGGATACTTACAAGCTGAGCTTCCTTGAATGCTAACTTCCTTGAA
>NZ_JAGXJV010000631.1:0-254 GCF_019091145.1 Lysinibacillus sp. GbtcB16 | reverse complement strand
AGTGGACGGCCGATCTATAGGGGGAACATGGTAGACGGCCATGCCGATATTTCCAACAATGCCGCTGTCACAGGCACAATTCGGAAGGAAGATATCAAATTCGTGCGCTGTAAGGACGGTTTGATCCGACTGTCTGCACATAGCCCAGCCATTGATGCAGCTGTTGGCCCGCTTCTGCCTTCGGATGACATGGATGGGCAATTTCGCCACATTCCGGATATTGGGGCCGATGAATACAATCCCGGTAAAGTTCC
>NZ_JAGXJV010000066.1:0-1091 GCF_019091145.1 Lysinibacillus sp. GbtcB16 | reverse complement strand
GCAGGAAATGTCTTTGGGAGAATTTACAAAACAAACAACTCAAGAGAAAGACGCTGCTCTCTTTGAAAAACATCATATAGGCAAGTTTTTAGAACCGGAAAATACAGAAGTTTAACAAGGTTAAGTTTATGCAATGAATAAGTGTATTTCAGTGTGAAAAACCCCGGAAAATCAACGATGTATAAAACTTGCATATTGATTATTATAGGGATTTTAACAAATGCATTGATATCAACACATTTCCCGACAACCTAGTTTACATAAATAAGATTATAGGCAGTCATTGTGTGTATAATATTCATTTCCCTGTATAAATTAGTTTCTGTTATGGATTTTTTAAAATAAGATTCTATTTAACGGCCAAATGGACGTTTTTTTATTTTATAGATAAGGGGTGAGATTGTGAAAGTTGATAGTGAAGATTTACAGAGAGCTTTTGAGCTATTTAGAGAAGCGTGTGAGGTAATTGTTCAATGGTTTAAGCAAACCTGGGAACAAATTAAAGAGATTGCTCTTAATTACATAAAATATAAATCGGAACGGTCACAACGTCCTGCTTATGGATATGTAAAATATAGAGTCATGAAATCGCAAGTGCTAAATCGCAAACCTAAATGTATAAGAGCGAGATCGTTTTGTTAAAAGGAGTGAAGTGAATGAAGCTCAATAAGCAAGAGCAAACGGTTGTTGTTGGTAATTTGATTAATAATATTATCGGTGTGGAATTAGTAAAACAACATATTGACCCGCAAAAGCTAGAAAAGGCAGTAGCTTTGCACAATGAACTTAATGATGATATGACACCAAAAAACTGTCGTGAGGCACTTATTAGCGTATTAGATAAAGCCATAGATGTTTTCTTGGACAGTAAGTAGTGAGGTGGTGACGAGTGGCGAGAGCAAGAAGCCCGAACAGGGATAAAGCCTTTGAGCTATTCAAAGAACATAACGGCGATATTTCTAATCGTAAAATTGCAGAGCTGCTTCAAGAACCTGAAAAAACAATTTCATCCTGGAAGAGTAGGGACAAATGGGCAGCTAAATTAAATGAATCTGAATGTAGTACTGCAAAAGAAAATGAATGTAGTACTA
>NZ_JAGXJV010000630.1:0-254 GCF_019091145.1 Lysinibacillus sp. GbtcB16 | reverse complement strand
CGTATTCTTTCCGTGAATATTTACAAAATTGTTTGAAGTGGAATGATTATTTAAATGTATATAAAACAAATACCCTTGAAAAAAATGCATGATACGAAGTACGGACAGGGTTAGTAAACTCTGTCTTTTTCATTTTAGATATGAAAATATAATTAATTTGATGAAATTTCGTTCCAAATTGTTGAAAGCAATGGGAATACTAGTATATTAACAAGGAGAGCGTATTGGAAAGGGAAGAAGTATAGTATGCAAAA
>NZ_JAGXJV010000629.1:0-254 GCF_019091145.1 Lysinibacillus sp. GbtcB16 | reverse complement strand
CTATATTTGTGGACAAGGTTAAAGAATAAGTAGGAGAGTTCATTATAAAGGTTTCTAATTAATTATAACCAGAAAGTTCAGTCTATTAATTGACAGAGTAAAGATGAAATGCTAATTTTATCTTATTAATGTCCTTCTTTAATCAAATTAAAACACAGCTATATATTGAAAGATAGATCATAATAGCTATCAATATTTTCTTATTATTTTGTTGAACTAAATATAATCGTTCTCTAAAAAGAATATTCAAAGAA
>NZ_JAGXJV010000628.1:0-254 GCF_019091145.1 Lysinibacillus sp. GbtcB16 | reverse complement strand
AGCCGTTTGTCCTCCAGCGGGTCATACTCATCATTGGGGAGAAAAAGTCCCGCCGAACAAAGTAACCCCATATGATTTGATTCTTAAAAATAGAAAAAGGATTGGAGATAAAGACAATTGGTTTAGGTATGACAAATTTAACTTGTTCGGTAATATCTACGATAAAGTTGCATACAAGGCATTAAAAAATCTAAGTGAAGCGGATGAATATTGGGCCGTTACTGATTACTGTACTGTGAAAATAAAGTGTTAGA
>NZ_JAGXJV010000627.1:0-254 GCF_019091145.1 Lysinibacillus sp. GbtcB16 | reverse complement strand
AACATAGCCTTCTCATTAAGCTATTGGGCAGTGTAATCACGACATGAGGGCAGCCGATGCCGACTACCTTTTCTTTCATGGACATGATATCTTGAACAAATTTTAGTTGAAGTACTGGACAGGAAAAATAAAATAAGATGGGCTGCATTTCTCTAACAAACGGCATGCATCTATTTTTTGCATAATCCAGCCACTTCACGGAAAACATATCCTTAACAAATCTATGGGCTAGTTGGGTGAAGTTTATGTTTTCT
>NZ_JAGXJV010000626.1:0-254 GCF_019091145.1 Lysinibacillus sp. GbtcB16 | reverse complement strand
TGCGTTTCGATGGACGCGTGCACATAGCGGAAAAACTTGCTCAAAAACGGGACGATCCGCTCGTCCTGCGTCGCTTCCGCATGCTGCATCATCACCTTCAGCATAATCATGTAGTGCCACCAGTCTTGCTCCTTATCGACATCACGATTCACCGTCTCGATCCGTATGGGACCGAACATGCCATTGTCCTGCTGGCTCGCAAGCGACCACTCCACCCAGCGATTCGCTTTGGCAATCAATCGCTCGTCCTCCAA
>NZ_JAGXJV010000625.1:0-254 GCF_019091145.1 Lysinibacillus sp. GbtcB16 | reverse complement strand
CAACTCCGACACGGCAATGGCGATAAGCGGCGGAACCCAGAAGCCGATGACGATACCGAGCCCCATATAGTACAAGGTATTTTTAACAGAAGTAAACAGCAGCTCATCCTGAAAAATACGCACATAATTAGCCAGCCCAATAAACTGATTGCCATCCACAAAATCAATATTGAAAAAGCTGTAAAAAATGCCATTGACAATCGGAACCCATAGAAAAAGAATAAAGAGCACAATCTCCGGGAGGATGAACAGGG
>NZ_JAGXJV010000624.1:0-254 GCF_019091145.1 Lysinibacillus sp. GbtcB16 | reverse complement strand
AACGCGGACGTGAATGAGCCGACGTTGCCTGCATTAGCCTCCGAGCGGACTCTTCCCTCTGTGTCTGGCGTCTCTGCACGGCCCAAGCAGCTGGATATTGCAGCTTATTGGAACAATCAGGAGATGAAAGCTCGCCAAGCCGGGCATACGGAGGCCGCTTCTGAATTTAGAGAGCGCATCACTGCCTATACAGCCGGACTTCCTTCAGGACCTCCGCCCTCTAAGGATTCAGTTGGCAGCACGGCCGCACCTAG
>NZ_JAGXJV010000623.1:0-254 GCF_019091145.1 Lysinibacillus sp. GbtcB16 | reverse complement strand
AACTGGTGCAGGAATTTTGACTGCCCAATACTGGGGAAAGAGAGATATCAAGACAATTGGGCGCGTTCTGAGCATCTCCTGCTTGTTCTCGGTTTGCGTATCACTGCTCTTTTTTGCTGTGTCACTGATTTTCCCGGAAGTGCTCATGCACTTCTTCACGAATGACGAAGAGTTAATTCGGTACGGTTCGAGCTTCTTGCAAGTAATTTCGTTCTCTTACCTAGCCATGGGGATTTCACAGATGTACTTCAGCG
>NZ_JAGXJV010000622.1:0-254 GCF_019091145.1 Lysinibacillus sp. GbtcB16 | reverse complement strand
CTGATCCTGCAAATCATCGAGAATATCTGAGATTAGTACGATCAACTCTGTCATAGCAGCTAGACGTTCAATATGAGGCGAATTCCCGCCCAGCATGTAATGTGTGAACAGCGTAATATTCCCCCATGTGCTGTTCTCCTGCGCTTTGCCGGATAGGAACGACTTGATGAGCTTGTTTAAATCACCCGCTTCTCAATACTCATCCACCAGCCGGTTCAAATGCCGTAAGATATTCTCCTCCAAACTCCCTCCTC
>NZ_JAGXJV010000621.1:0-254 GCF_019091145.1 Lysinibacillus sp. GbtcB16 | reverse complement strand
CAAAGCTTTTGCCAACTCCTTGAACGGTTAGTTTCATCTGGAACACCCCTTTTATGAACTGATTCCCCATTGCGCTTGTATGCAATTGCCTCCTGTAATTTCATACAAGATTGTATACAATTCTGCACAACATAATTGCGCACAGCTCCGCTATTTCTTCTCAACCACCAAGCTTCGCGGTCTGAAAATATCAGCGAGCGATCCCGCCTTCGTCCCCGATTCCTCGTAATCCAGCGAGGATTCAATATCCGTTA
>NZ_JAGXJV010000065.1:0-1124 GCF_019091145.1 Lysinibacillus sp. GbtcB16 | reverse complement strand
GGATTTAATTCTTACTGAAAATGCGTATTATTATAGAAAGCTTAAAAATATATCTAAGACTAAAATTGAGAGTATTTTTAAAGAGGTATCCAGAAAAAAAGAAGGGAATTATGTATTAAAGATTGTTAAGAAAAGCATGAATTCAAGGCCATTAACTTATTCAATTTGTATTTTTAAATATAAGGAAAAGCCAAGTTTTATTAATAATGATTTACTACACGAAACGAAATTTGCTTATTTATTAATTGTGGAATACTCAAATTATGTTGTAATAAATAAAAAAGGAATATCTGGATTAGAAAAATTGCTGAAAGATTATATTGAAGGCGTAGAATATACTGCTATATCTAAAACATTTTTGTCGGATAGAACAAATTTTGAAAAGATGTCTTTACATAATATGGATATTTCAGATAATGTAGTAAGAAGAAAGAGCATGGAGGCGATTAACTTAAAGGAATCAATTTCTGTTTTTGGTGTAAGTCAATATATTGTAAATCAAGTGCGACTCTCGAATGGAGAGGAAAAGTTTTCTTTATCATTTAATACTTCTAAAATCAATCAACTTGGTAAGAAGGTCGATTTAAATTATTACTTAAATTGGGTAATTGGGATATGTAATAAAATAGATTCCTTTGTTGATAGTGAAACCTTTATGGATAACTTTTCTACACCACTTTCGTTTGAGGATTATATAGATGAAATTACTCCAAGTGGTTTATTATTTTTGACAAGTGAATTAGTAAATCAAATAGAAGAGAAAAAGATAGATAGCGTAAGGTATATAGATAGAGAGATTAAATTATTAACTTACGTAAAGAGATTTCAAAGGACATTAGAGATTGAACAAAAAATAATAAGTGGGAAATCCTATTTCATGATCCCGAATAGGTTCGATGATTCATTAAGGCTAAAAATAAATAAAAATTCAATTAGTATTTATTCTAGAATATTAAAAGATGTAATTTTAACATTTGATAATGGGGAAGAAATGAACTTGCTGGCTTTTATCAATCGATATCATACTTTTATGGTATCATTTAATCAAGTTGAAATTATGTATTGGAATAAAAAGTTATTTAAAGATAGTAAACTTTTGAATAATATTAGTCATTTTCTAAAGA
>NZ_JAGXJV010000620.1:0-254 GCF_019091145.1 Lysinibacillus sp. GbtcB16 | reverse complement strand
AAATACCGCGCTTGGGGAGCTGGTCCATCTGCAAACGCTAGATTCGTTCATGTAGAACTTTGTGAAACACGCGACCCAGTCAAGTTTAAACGTTCATATGAGCGTTATGTAAAATTATTAGGGGAAATTTTACGTGACAGAAACATCCACCCTTCTAAGGGGCTATGGACACATAAAGACATTACTTATAACTTAGGCGGGACAGATCATGAGGACCCGCTTGATTATCTTCGCAGTCATGGCGTTTCAGAAAC
>NZ_JAGXJV010000619.1:0-254 GCF_019091145.1 Lysinibacillus sp. GbtcB16 | reverse complement strand
CAGCAATCTGAATCGTCGTATTCACCCTGTCCAAGGATCTGGAAGCAAGCGCGTCGATGGCTATGATGAAATCCGGCTTGGATTTCTCCACGATCCCCAGTACGATATCGCTGCTTTCAATCCCCGTTGTTCCCAGCACCCCCGGCGCCACGGCACTGACCGGCCGGTAGCCCGGGCTGACGTCGTCAGGCATCAGCTCGAAGAAGTGTCTCGTCACCATCACATTATCGACAACGAGCGGGCCGAGCGCATCG
>NZ_JAGXJV010000618.1:0-254 GCF_019091145.1 Lysinibacillus sp. GbtcB16 | reverse complement strand
GATTGTTAGCCCAATAAACATAACTCACTATGATTCCCAATACACACAGAACTCATTACTCTTCTTAAAACACACAACTCGTATTAACCCACTACCGACAAGACCTACACTCGAGCCTAGGAATCAAACACTGACATAACGAAGTACTAATAAGAATCCCAACTCAAAAGTCAGGACTCGATCAAAGAATGTAAGGCGGGCTAACATAACAGATGAAATAAAGATGTGAGGTCAGCAGTGGCAGTAGAGAAGTA
>NZ_JAGXJV010000617.1:0-254 GCF_019091145.1 Lysinibacillus sp. GbtcB16 | reverse complement strand
CCTCAAGACAGTATGGCGGATTCTATTATGCATAATTCATTTGTAGTAGTCTGGTTCCCTCCATCAAAAGAATGGATTATTATTGGAGATAGAAGTTATGGGATTAATATACTTGCAATTAAAAATGAGAGTGGTTTAAAACATAAATTAACACCGTTTTATAATTGGAGTTCGTTAGATAAATTTATATCCTTGAATTTTGAAGATGAAGTACAAGATCAAGAGTTTATTAAAAATATTTCGGGAAATTATAA
>NZ_JAGXJV010000616.1:0-255 GCF_019091145.1 Lysinibacillus sp. GbtcB16 | reverse complement strand
GCGTGATGCACTATCCACTCTCTGGGTAAGGCGCTACCACTTATTGTTGTTGTTTCGGTAAGGGACGGAACAGGAAGAGTCTAGTTTGGTTCTTTGGGTGCCCACAAGGTAACGAGAAATGAAATAGAGAATGGGATATGGAATGCTACTCACAACTGCTCAATTACACGCTTAAGGCTATAATTGTCAGAGCAGAGTCGAAAGTTCACTGCAGAAGTCAAGTATCCAGCTCTTGTTCGAGTTTCATCCCCTTTT
>NZ_JAGXJV010000615.1:0-255 GCF_019091145.1 Lysinibacillus sp. GbtcB16 | reverse complement strand
ACGATTTGCGGCGGAGCGTTCAAACCGGCAGGCTGCGGCTGGTTGTGGAGTCGACGAATGGGAGCCCATGCGCTGAAGTGGTGGAGGTGCGGGTGTACGGATGAAAAATAAAGAGCTATCCTGTCGTTCAGCCGGTGACGGCGGAATCAGGGATAGCTCTTTTCGTCCTTGCTCGGGATCGAGCAGGCAGGGTGTTTCCATCATGCTGGAAGCTCTAACGGACTCCAAGGATGTTAATTGGCTGAAAAGGAGTCT
>NZ_JAGXJV010000614.1:0-255 GCF_019091145.1 Lysinibacillus sp. GbtcB16 | reverse complement strand
AGATGGATTCCTTGATTTTGCTTGTTGTTGTGAGGAGATTTATCTCAGTTTGACCTCTGTATCCCAGCCTTATAGCCTTTAATAGAATAGTATATCATAACAAATATAATGAAATTCGCTAACATCACTATCACGACTCCTGAGCCTGGAAAGTCAAGTAAAGGGGAAGTCAAAAGCGGAGCAAAGAGAAAAAGAAAGGTTCACATAAAGGAGTCGAAGAGTAACCTGTTGAAAGGAGAGTACCAGCTAGAGTAT
>NZ_JAGXJV010000613.1:0-255 GCF_019091145.1 Lysinibacillus sp. GbtcB16 | reverse complement strand
GAAGATTTGACTGACCTGTGAACAATGTGAAGAAGTTCTTCAACATGCTTGGTCAAGCTTGAAGTGCAACCTGGAAGAACAAAAGAAACAGATGCTTTTACCTTTGTTTCTTTAAATGTCAACCATTGTAAGTGATGAGTTGAGGAAACACAACACATCTAATTCTAAAATACAGCATTACAACCCCGACAAGTGATTCGGCCATGAGATGAAAACTTGGGGTGAAAAATATTACTTGCTAACCAGTGCCTTTCC
>NZ_JAGXJV010000612.1:0-255 GCF_019091145.1 Lysinibacillus sp. GbtcB16 | reverse complement strand
CAATCAAGGCGTCCGGTTATTTTATATTTCAGATGACCAAACGATTGTTTACCCTGATTGGCTAGAAGGTACGATTGGTAATAGTTTTATGACAGACGAGCAGTGGCAACGTTTAAAACAAGGTGAGCGTGTAAAAGCAGACATGGAAGTCCCATACAACCGCTCTAAGACGAGAAATATGGCCATCGTGCTGCAACCCTTTTTCTTATGGGAAGATAAACCGACATTTATCGGTGCGCTGGCCGTTATGCAGCC
>NZ_JAGXJV010000064.1:0-1126 GCF_019091145.1 Lysinibacillus sp. GbtcB16 | reverse complement strand
CACAAAAAATGATGTGTAATAGCTGCCTTTAATTTCACATACCGTAATGAATTGTAAATATTAATATTTTGAAAGATTATTAATGGGATTATTGAATCAACAACGAAATATTTTATGTGTGATAAAAACAAATTAATAAAATGCTAATATTAACATTAATGTTATGATAATTTTATGAAATGGTTTTATTAAGAGTGCGGGAGGTATGAAAATGGCTTATAAATTGGCTTTTGTGCAAAATAAAGGCGGTGTATTGAAGTCTTCTATGACTGTAAATATTGCTGGCTTATTTGCTAAACAAGGAAAAAAAGTATTAATCGTTGATGCTGATCAGCAGGGTGACGTTCTACTGTCATTCGGTAGAAATCCGGATGAATGCAAGATAACATTGTATGACGTTCTTGTGGATTATGTACCGGCAAAAGAGGCAATTATTAATGTCTATGAAAATATTGATGTATTACCTTCCAATTCTGATATGGGTTTATTAGATTTTGATATTCTGCCAAACCAGGATAAGTATATTAATCCATATCTTTTATTGAAGGTGGCTTTAATGTCTATTGAAAAAGAGTATGATGTTATTCTTTTTGATAGCCCGCCTAGTTCCGGATTGATTCAAAGTAATGTCATTTGTTGTACGGATAATATCATGATACCTTTCCAACCGGAAAAATATAATGTTAGATCGTTAATTAAATTAATGGATGCCTTAAATGGATTCCGTGAACAAAATAACCCAAGTCTAAAAATAACCGGTGTAGCGTCTACACTCGTGCAAAAGAATACGGTTTTACATCAGACTGTTATGCTACACGCGAAGGAATTTTGTACATCTGAAAATGTACATTATTTTGATGCCTTTATACCTAAAAGTATTCAGTTTGCTAACGCAATCGCTAATGAAGAATTACCATTAACATTAGCAAAGAGAAATAATGTACTTGCATATTACTATAAAAATCTGTTTAAGGATCAGAATGATGTTGACTCGTAAAGTATCTAATCTTTTCCCAAATAGCGCGACAAGAGATAAAGAAAAAGAAATAGAATCAAAAAAACAACAAAATGATAACGTTAATATTAATGTTAATGTTAACGAAACAGCAACAAAACAAGAACAAAA
>NZ_JAGXJV010000611.1:0-255 GCF_019091145.1 Lysinibacillus sp. GbtcB16 | reverse complement strand
GCAAGGAGCCGATATTTTTCATGCAGGAACCGAATTATTTCCGTTCGATCGTGGTTACCTCCGGAATCTGGAAAGAAGTTGGCTGGGGGACGATCATTTACCTTGCGGCCTTGGCAGGCATCAATCCGGAGCTTTATGAATCAGCCGAAGTGGATGGGGCCGGAAAGCTGAAGCAGGCGTTCAGCATTACACTGCCATCGCTCTTGCCAACGATTATGGTGCTGCTGCTGCTTCGTGTCGGACATGTGCTGGACC
>NZ_JAGXJV010000610.1:0-255 GCF_019091145.1 Lysinibacillus sp. GbtcB16 | reverse complement strand
AAGTAATATCATTATGGGGGAGAAAAGCAGGCTCATAGCAAAGGCTTAACCGGATATGCACGCCCTTCCCTTGCTCGCTGGCAACTTGAGAACCGGAAACGATGGTGTAGTAATTTGAAATAATGAAGTCGCTTTTTGGAAACTCATCCACGTCAATATAATCGAGCTGGCGGGTACGGATGATTGTCGCCTTCATCGCGTATTCAATAATTCCACATCGCGGCATTAGAATCGTTACTTCATGCCCTCTCTCTA
>NZ_JAGXJV010000609.1:0-255 GCF_019091145.1 Lysinibacillus sp. GbtcB16 | reverse complement strand
CTTTAATCTCCGTCGAGGAGGAAACGCGGAACAGCGAGAGAATCGTTTGCCTCCGGATGAATGCGTAATTGACCAGCATAATGAACAAATAAATGGCGCCAAAGACAAGGAACGTTTGGATCAATGCAGGTGTTGAAAAGTGCAGCGTTGCAATGGCGTCGACACCCGTAAGGCGGAACAGAGCCATCAGAATCAGTTTAGAGACGGAGAAGCCGACGAAGCTGCCCGCCAGCAAGGAGCCGAAATACAGGACGA
>NZ_JAGXJV010000608.1:0-255 GCF_019091145.1 Lysinibacillus sp. GbtcB16 | reverse complement strand
CGCGCGTAGCAGGGGCAGTGCCGCCATATGTCCCGTCAGCTTGTTTGCCCAGCAGATTCAATTGAGCTGCCAAAGGCACATATCCCTGCGCCCAACGGGATACTGTATTGTCATTCAATCCCGCGATTGTACCCGCTTGAGCCTCTTTATTCAGACCGCGAATCAAGAACGCGGCAAGCTGCTCTTTGCTCACTTCGCCCGCTGGATTATACTTACCAACTTCAAAACCATCGGTTAAATTGGCAGCCTTCAGCG
>NZ_JAGXJV010000607.1:0-255 GCF_019091145.1 Lysinibacillus sp. GbtcB16 | reverse complement strand
AAGCAAGCCTTGGACGATGTTACGAAGCAGTATAACCAGGTTCAGAACGATTATGATACCGGTCAGGCAACCAAAGACCAGAAAGATCAGCTGGAATCTCAAGTCCAACAGCTGCAGCGCAGCCTTCAAACGCTGCAGCAGAAGCTTCAGACGCTCCAAAGCACTAATTCGTTATCCGCCATTGAGTACCAACTCAAGGCTAACGAGATTGACCTCGAGGATATCAATGTCAATTTGTCCAATTACGAGGTCAAA
>NZ_JAGXJV010000606.1:0-255 GCF_019091145.1 Lysinibacillus sp. GbtcB16 | reverse complement strand
CAGGTGCAGTATTGATTGTTCAACAACATCATAAAAGAATTTTGTCACGTAGTAACGGGGCTTTTACAGCGCAGGATGGCAGCAAACATCCCATTTTGAGCCATACATTATTCGATATAGCGACATTAACAAAAGTAGTGGCAACGCTACCAGCTACTTTACTGCTCTTGAGACGACAGCAAATGACTGTGGACGATAAAGATCAAACATAATTACCGTATTTTAAGTATGCCAATATAACCAATCAACATATAT
>NZ_JAGXJV010000605.1:0-255 GCF_019091145.1 Lysinibacillus sp. GbtcB16 | reverse complement strand
GTATTCACCTTGAGCGTAGTCATTTTTCACTAATTTTAATGTTTCAAATAGCAACTTGTTATCAAAGCAATATGTGCCCGAGTTTATTTCTTTTACTAATTGCTGTGCTGCTGTAGCATCCTTTTGTTCAACAATTTGCTCTACTTGCCCATTCTCGCTACGTAAAATACGACCATAGCCAGTTGGGTTTTCCGCAATTGCAGTTAAAATTGTTGCTTTAGCATTCTTTGCCTGATGATGCTCAAATAGAGCCTG
>NZ_JAGXJV010000604.1:0-255 GCF_019091145.1 Lysinibacillus sp. GbtcB16 | reverse complement strand
AATATTTGGCTGCTGGAATAGTCTTGATGACTAAATCAGATGGTGCTGTGTACAATGAGGCTTCTACACCAAGTGTTATGGAATAATTGCCGTTTACATCAGTTTCATAGTCCGAATACACACCGTACACGCTTTGATTATCCAACTTAGATAATTGGTCAACAATATTTTGCTCATAAAAAATATGCCATATCTGCGGGATGTTGGCTTGCGCTGTCCGTTCATTGGCACTGCTTGTTTCCGTCGAAATTCGTA
>NZ_JAGXJV010000063.1:0-1156 GCF_019091145.1 Lysinibacillus sp. GbtcB16 | reverse complement strand
AACACATCTTCTACTATTTTGTTTAAGTTTTCTCTGTTTTTAGGAATTGATTCTAACGTTATTCCATTAAACTTTCTGAGTCCAGCTAGTCCCTTTTCTCTGACTCTTATTATTTCGATACCCAACTTATTTAACTTTTTATTCTTCTCTTCATCCTGTCTAATTCTTTTTTCATGGTAAAAAACTCCATCGTATTCTATTGCTATTTTATATTCTGCTATAAAAACATCTACATCAACCTTTCCTCCATCCGCTTCTATTTTGTGAGGATTAATAACCCCTTCAAACACTTTATTTAGGTAATAATAAATTGCTTGTTCAGGAAATGAAGTTTTTAATTCATAATGACAATGTTTACAACCAGTACCTTTCGAAGTTCTAGATTTTACAGCAGCTTTCCATTCATGTCCTAATTCACACTCCCACCAGAATTCCTCGTTACTTCCATAATTAACTTCTTCTGGTGTTATATCTCCATTTCTTTTGTAATTCCATTCTTTTATCAACTCAGGAAAATTTCCAGCTAAAGAAGAACCATTTTTTAACTTATATTTTTTAAAACTTTTAATTCTTGAATCTTTTGCACATTCAGGACAGCTAGTACCTGAAGTTCGGCTACTTACTGTTGCCCTCCATTCATTTTTGCATGTGCTACATTTCCACCATATCTGTTTATTCGATTTAGGTGTAACATTATTCGGAAGTAATCCTTCATTCTTTGTAGGGGACCACTCTTTTGCCACTTCTGGAAATTTAGATTCCAATGTGTTACCTATTTTTATTTGGTTCTTATTACGAGTTTCCGCACCTTGTTCATACATTAAAGTGTTTAATCTATTCCGTACTGCCTTTTTTATACCACATTTTGGACAACCGCTACCCCTTTTTGTTCTTAAATATGGCGTTGTCTCATAATCTTTGTGACCGTTAGGACATTTCCACCATACTTTTTTTCTGAGCCTGGTACAGTCTCGAATATTGATATACCTTTATTTTTTTCAAAAGACCATTCTCCAGCTATTTCGGGAAATAATGTAAAAATTGAATGGCACTTAGGACAACCTGCTTCATTATGTATTGTTCTACTTTTAATCATCGATTCCCACTCATAACTACAGTCAATACATTTCCAAAATACCTTTTTAGCCGATCTATA
>NZ_JAGXJV010000603.1:0-255 GCF_019091145.1 Lysinibacillus sp. GbtcB16 | reverse complement strand
TCAAATTGTTTTGCTGGCATCAATTTTGATGTCCAAAATTTGTTTCGTTCACTAGCTAAGCTAGCTACTAAAAAATTTACTGATTACGTTTTGCTTGTTCAGTTTTCAAGGTTCATAGCGTTGTCGAAACAGACAACTGTTTAATCTTATCAAACAACCAAGAGGTTGTCAATACTTTTTTTGGAGCGGGTGATGAGAATCGAACTCACGACATCAGCTTGGAAGGCTGAGGTTTTACCATTAAACTACACCCGC
>NZ_JAGXJV010000602.1:0-256 GCF_019091145.1 Lysinibacillus sp. GbtcB16 | reverse complement strand
ATGTCGGATGACGAGGTTGCGCTCATTCTCAAAGGCGACGGTTCGTCTTACGGGCGCGCAGGCGGATACAATGCCGTCATTTCCAAAAGGCTGGCTGTAGGCTGGACGGGGCATGGCCACACAGGGATCGATGTTGGCGTCTGGGCATACGGTCCGATCGCTTCGCTGGTGAAAGGCGACATCGACAATACCGACATCGCCAAAAGCGGCGCACAAGTCATCGGAGCTGATCTGGCTGCGGCTACCAAAGACCTGC
>NZ_JAGXJV010000601.1:0-256 GCF_019091145.1 Lysinibacillus sp. GbtcB16 | reverse complement strand
GTTGGATTCAGCTGTCTCTGTCCTTTCGTTTTGAAAATCAAATCCAATAAGCTTTTCTAATCAAAAGCAAATATCTCCTTAAAAGAACAAAGACAGATCAGATAGATAAACAAAAAAAGTAAGTGAGCAAGCGCTGTAACCGAGAAAAGAGTGCATGCTCATTAGGCCCCGACCGACCACCCCTAGCTTTCGTAACCCGTGCTTGGTGGGAAAGTGTTATACGTCGCCACCACTTCCACCCGGCACAGGCAAACAG
>NZ_JAGXJV010000600.1:0-256 GCF_019091145.1 Lysinibacillus sp. GbtcB16 | reverse complement strand
GATGAAGCAGCGGGAAAACGATGAGCAGGAAGAGCACGACAACCCAGATGTGAAAGCTGAACATCGTGAAAAGCAAGGACCCGATGAGCAGCGCCAGCACGGAAGCTGCAATGCGATGGAGTGCGCTTTGGATCCCTTTCTTCTCCGTTACTTCAATGCCCAGAATCGCCAAAAGTCCTGCTGCAGCAGGCGTTTTAAGCCCCAATACATGGGCGAGATACATCGCAATGCCGACGGCAAGGGCGGTTTTGAGCAC
>NZ_JAGXJV010000599.1:0-256 GCF_019091145.1 Lysinibacillus sp. GbtcB16 | reverse complement strand
ATATGATATTCGTATGAAAAAACTGATTTACGTCTAAATGCTGATTCGTAAATCACTTGATTAGACAAGATGCAGTTTAAGCAAGAGTACGAAGGCAATTTGTAGTTATGATAAAGCTCAAAACATAAACGCAATATGAAATATGATGATTGTACGAAAAAGGCAGATTTACATCTAAACGCTGATTCGAAAAGAAAAAGGCTTGAAACCCGATCGTAAAAGCACAGAAGGCAGTAAGCTTCAAAGGAGGTTTGTA
>NZ_JAGXJV010000598.1:0-256 GCF_019091145.1 Lysinibacillus sp. GbtcB16 | reverse complement strand
AACGATTTCGATTTGAAAAACTATGAGTATCATCCAACGATCAAGATGGAGATTGCTATCTAATGTTGTAAAGGGTACGATATAAAGACAAAACCACTTCAGACAATGAAGTGGTTACTCTAATTGAAACGGTTCAATCTGAACTTAAACTGTAGTTATTCTCTTTTCCAAAAACCTCACAATCACACCCTCTTTCATTATTACAGGCTCCTGCATGATAAAGAGCCGAATCAATGTAATGGAACCCTGAAATAAA
>NZ_JAGXJV010000597.1:0-256 GCF_019091145.1 Lysinibacillus sp. GbtcB16 | reverse complement strand
ATGTCAGCCTTGGAGCTACGGACCCAATCTGGCGTATTCCGCTTATTCCGTCTATCTGGGAACGCTCGTTCAGAATAAGCATGTCAATTTCATGAAAGAGTCTCTTCAGGATTTGGTTCCTCACGAAATCGGGCCGGCCGATACGGTAACCCCCGAACAGCTTATGAATTTCTTCCATCATCAAGGCGTATCCGCTCAGTCGGCGTCTGTTCTCGAGAACTTCGATGATGCGGTTAGCCGTATCTTAAGCGGCAAT
>NZ_JAGXJV010000596.1:0-256 GCF_019091145.1 Lysinibacillus sp. GbtcB16 | reverse complement strand
AGCAGCGAATAATATTCTTCAAATAAGGTGTTAACCTTCTGCAGCTCGCCCAGCTTCATTTCAACCAGCAGCAGCTTCTGCAGCTCATTCAGTCTCGCATTATGATTCAAATCGCTTATTTTATCAATCGTGTTCGAGTCTATAATATCATTAATATGAATAATGGAATTATTGCCGGTATAAAACTTGTAGCTTACCGCATTGCAAGCGCAGCGATAGGACAGATTCGCTGTTTTGACGCTCACACAATTTCCAA
>NZ_JAGXJV010000595.1:0-256 GCF_019091145.1 Lysinibacillus sp. GbtcB16 | reverse complement strand
CGGATATTGTACAATGGTGGGACCTTTAATGGCGGAATCAGTGTAACCTCTGCAGTGTATACCTCTGTTACGGATACGGTATATGAAAAAAATGCAGGAATTAGTTCCCCTAGCAGTTATGTCCTTGATACGAATAAGAACATTCTCTATGGTGGTGATGGTCACAGTCTATATAAATATAACAGTCAAACGTTTAATTTACTTGAAAGAAGGAGCGTGGAATACACCTCCAATTACTATGATATCCTTTTAGACC
>NZ_JAGXJV010000594.1:0-256 GCF_019091145.1 Lysinibacillus sp. GbtcB16 | reverse complement strand
CATAATCCTTCTTCTTATGCGACATTTTCAAGTCGCCTTCCAGCGATTTGATCTGAATGAAATCGGAATTCATAGCTTAAAGCCTCCCTCACGTGTCATGATGATCGCTTGTCTTAACAGAATAACACAGATCATCCTTCATGTTAATGGAGGGAGTTGGGTTGGATTATTTATCTCATCTGAGTACTATTTTTGCTGAAAATGGATGGAACATTGCGTGCCTTGATTGATGACGCTATTGAAAGTGATTGTTCCG
>NZ_JAGXJV010000062.1:0-1219 GCF_019091145.1 Lysinibacillus sp. GbtcB16 | reverse complement strand
ATACTACATTGGGCATTAAGCTCTAATAGAAAATTGGACGGTCAGATGATTTATATATCGCTTGGAGGCATTACAAATGAACGAAAATATGATAGCTCCTTTTAGTTTTATTGATGAACCAAAAGAAGAACAAGAGAATAAAAGAAAGGTGTACCAATTCTTTGTAGGTATTGATATCGGGGCTTCTTTCCACGTTGCAGCTTGTATTCCCTTTCAAGCTTTCCTTGATCCCAAGGGACGTGAGTGGAAGAGGGCTAAAACAATGAAATTTAATGCAGATAGCATGGGAATGACACAGTTTTTAGAAGCCTTAGAACAAACAAAAAAACAATTTGGACTTCAGAAAGAAGACTTCTTAGTTCTACTGGAGCCGACGGGTGGTCATTACTCTTATCTGCTTCAACAAGTCCTTCTTAAGAGTAAATATGAAGTATACTTAGTGGAGAATTCAGCTGTAAAAGATTTTCGTGAAAAACAGCTAGGTATTACTGAGAAATCAGATCCAGTTGATGCGAGAATCATGTCCTATATGGGTTGGCATAAGACTTTACATCCCAATATGAAAGGGATTAATCTCCTTAGACCAGCTTCTGTAACACAATCTATATTCCGTTCTTTAACTCGTGACAGATGGTTATTGAACACTCAATTAACACGGCGTAAAAATCAGGTTCAGCAGCTTTTAGTAGTTACGCATCCAGACCTTAAAGTGGCATTTAAAAAATTAGGTTCACCCTCTGTAATGAGATTTGTTTTAAAGTATCCTACAGGGCAAGATTTAAAGTTAGCTACAGAAGAGGAGTTACGCCAAGCAATTAGTAAGGCTGGAGCTAGAACAGTGGCTAAAAAAGCTTCTAAGACATTAGCAGAGGTGGCATCAAATTCAATAGGGATTGATGTCCCCCATCTAGTTGGAAGGCAAAAATGGATTATTGAAGAAGCGTTGCGGATTGAAGAAAGTATTAAAGGGATTGATGATCACATTCAAGAACTACTTCATGGAAACCTAGATAAAGGAATTGAGCCTCACCCTTATACAGAATTATTATATTCCTTCCCTGTGATGAGCGATAATTGGGCGTGTACCCTTATTGGAGCAATTGGTGACGTGGAACGCTTTAGCACATATAAAGAGTTTAAAAAGTATCTAGGAGTTTCGGCTGAAAATAAACAATCAGGTACTTCAGTAAAGGGAACGAGAATGACTTTTAGTGGTGTA
>NZ_JAGXJV010000593.1:0-256 GCF_019091145.1 Lysinibacillus sp. GbtcB16 | reverse complement strand
CGGAGAGCTTTGGCTGGATTCCGAATGGGCACCTTTGGATATGCATCTGCGTCATCCTTCGCTCCTTATGCCGATTTATCCGATTGGAGAGATCAATCAATATAGCGAGGCTTCCCTAAGGGAGAGAGCAGAGAATACGCTTCGCTATGCCGAGAACCATACGGAGTACGGCGTCTTTCAGTTCGGTTGGCTTTCCTGCGCCGCTTCCAGGCTGGGTCAAGGGAACATGGCGCTGCGGCTGCTGTACGAGCAGGGC
>NZ_JAGXJV010000592.1:0-256 GCF_019091145.1 Lysinibacillus sp. GbtcB16 | reverse complement strand
GGCAACCGCACGAAGGTACCATCTCACCTCTCGAGGATCGGTCACCACGTCAAACCCGCGTACGACCGACCCTCGTACAGTAGAATAAAAACTCTGAGCTGGCATCCAGCCCAAGGGAGAAAAAAATAATAGATCAACACACCGCTGACTTGCTCGTCGGAGGGGCCACAGTTGGCAACCACCCGATGAAGGCTATTCTTGCAGAAAAGCGGCCACCCTCGAGCCACGAGCGTTCTGACCTTGGAGTCGTTGACTA
>NZ_JAGXJV010000591.1:0-256 GCF_019091145.1 Lysinibacillus sp. GbtcB16 | reverse complement strand
AACAAAGAAAGATAACTCGGCAGTAAATCTCATTGTATTTTCAGGTGCGTTACTGCTCTTTGGATTTCTTGGTTCTTATACTAACGTTACACCTAATTTGATAATTCTGTTATATGTGCTTTCGATTATGATTGGAGGCTACAAACCAGCTAGAAGTGCCTATTACGCAGTGAAAAGTCGTTCTCTGGATATGAATGTACTCATGACAGCAGCTGTGCTTGGTGCCGCGGCTATTGGGGAGTGGCTTGAAGGGGCT
>NZ_JAGXJV010000590.1:0-257 GCF_019091145.1 Lysinibacillus sp. GbtcB16 | reverse complement strand
CATCACCGGCTGCATGAACATACTCGACCTTCACCGGGTACTGCTGTCCGGCTGTTAACGCAACCGTTCCGCTTTGCTCTTCTCTTGTACCACTCGTCTTGTTAACGACAAGTGTCTCGCCAACCCACACTCTAGCGATATTATCGCTATCCACATAGATGGTGTACGCCCCCGTATTCGCAGGCTGCACAGTCCCCACCCAACGCGTAGAGAAATGGTCTTCGCCGATGCCAGCGGTCGGGTCAGGAGAACCGGTC
>NZ_JAGXJV010000589.1:0-257 GCF_019091145.1 Lysinibacillus sp. GbtcB16 | reverse complement strand
CGAATTGAACCGTGCTCTGGCGGGAGAAAAATGGTCTGGCTATGTGTCCCCACTGCATGTGGTGACAAGTGAGAATGTCGAATTCGATGGCGGTCCAAAGAACTCCTTCGACCCAGACAACGGATATCGCCAGGCGTACAAGACCATCTGGGGCAAGTGATTTTATCACACAGCAAAATCAGGGCGCAGCAACGAGCTGCGCCTTTTTTTGCGTTTGGCTTTCGGTGCGAGATTACAAAATCCCCCAGGCCCGAAAG
>NZ_JAGXJV010000588.1:0-257 GCF_019091145.1 Lysinibacillus sp. GbtcB16 | reverse complement strand
AATCAATGAGAACGTTCATTCCGTTTGAACGGACCAATGCGCTTGTATTGTAAAATGTTTTGGCAAAGGCACTGCCGGTTCCCAACATTTGAATTTGCAAACTCATTCATCCGCCTCCATTTTTCGACAAAAAAACATCTTTTTCTAATGTAGCACGGGATTTCCCTTATTTCAACTAAGTTTTTATGAATAATTATCCATAAAAGGTAAAAAGTGATGGTGATCTCAATGATTTGGCTCATAATTGGCGTAATTCT
>NZ_JAGXJV010000587.1:0-257 GCF_019091145.1 Lysinibacillus sp. GbtcB16 | reverse complement strand
TATCATATTGATATGAATATTGGGAGAAAACCGACAGCTGATAGATGGTATTCAGAAGCAGCTAAACAATTATTAACAAATATATATTATCAACGTCCGACAAGAATAACACTTGATGACGGAGAAGAAGTTGATTATCCTATTTTAGAAATGGAGTATGAGGAGCCATCTGAACGAGTTGGAGTAACAATACTGGCTTAATACATATTTTTCGATTTGGGAAAAAGATAGAGAAAATTCACAGAAAGAAGTGGGGA
>NZ_JAGXJV010000586.1:0-258 GCF_019091145.1 Lysinibacillus sp. GbtcB16 | reverse complement strand
ACAACTGTAAGTATTTTAATGAAACGTTGGTTTCCAGACGTTTCTTCGTGGATTTGGTGTGTTACATTTGCAGCAGCACTCTTTCTTGTAAACGCATTATCAGCAAAGGCATATGCCGAAGCAGAATTTTGGTTCGCAAGTGTAAAAGTCGCAACAATTGATATTTTCATCGTACTTGGCGGCGCTGTTATGTTCGGTCTACTAGACTTTAGTGGAAAGCCAGCTTCAATGCTTCATAATTTCACTGAAAATGGTGGG
>NZ_JAGXJV010000061.1:0-1227 GCF_019091145.1 Lysinibacillus sp. GbtcB16 | reverse complement strand
TAGAATTAGCAATGGTTTTTCCGCCTTCCGTACCTTCTAGATATCGTTTTACTGCTTGTATTTTATCTTTTGAAGAAAATTTAGCCATAAAAAATGCACCTCCAATTGTTAATTATGTGTCTAACAATTGGGGTGCACCTCATCTTGGGCGGCTTTTTTACATTATATATTTCTATTAAGCTAAACTGTCGAAAGCTAAATGTTCTTTACAAGATTCACACTGATACTCTTCCGGAGGATCTATGTGAGTTTCTTCACCGCATACACATTTATACACATGGACATCACAAGAACAGTACTCATAAGGGGCCAAAGTCTCCCGTTGCTCATCGGTAGCTTTAGAATAAGAGTGATCAAGTTTCATTTCGGAATAGCATTTTTCACAAGAGTATCCCACACCATTATTTTTAATCAGTTCTAACAAAGAAGAAAACTGCATATCTGCAGTAGTTTCCTCATCATTAGAAGAAATTAATATTGTTTGAGTTCCTGCTTTTTTACCTGCTTCAATATCCGTTTCCATATCACCAATCATGTAGCTATTTTTCAAGTCGATATTGTATTTTTTCGCTAAATTCGTAAGTTGCCCTGCATTTGGTTTTCTACAAATACAATTTTCAGTAGGAGCGTGTATACATGCTGAAATTTCATGTATAACAGCGTCTTTATCTTCTTGGAATAATAACGATTTTAATTTCATATGAATCATGTCTAGTTCTGATTGCGTCATATATCCAAAAGTAACGCCCGCTTGGTTTGTAACAACAAATACCTTAAAGCCCATCTTATTAAACGTACCGATTGCTTTTGCTGCACCTGGGATTAAATACAAATCACTTGTTTTATTTACAAACTTAACTCGATCAGTTAAAACTTCATTAATCACGCCGTCTCTGTCTAAGAAAATTGCACGCTGTTGTTTAGTTGAATCATGCATGTATTTCCCCTCCTATATTTCCACAATTTCAAATGTTGCATGTGAATTATATTTACGTAGTTCCAACATTACATCTTCTGCTTCATCATAAGTAGTAAACTCTAATTCTTGTCCTTCTTTGCCAGGTTCACAGCTATCTATAACAAATCCTTCTGCACGTATTACAAAAGCCATATTACAATAACCCTTTTTCCTCAAAGAATTTACGGAATATATTATTTGCTAATTGTGATTGAGCGCCTCGACCTGGTTTTTTACCTAAAAGCTTTTTAATTACTTTATTAATATCC
>NZ_JAGXJV010000585.1:0-258 GCF_019091145.1 Lysinibacillus sp. GbtcB16 | reverse complement strand
TATTACACCTTTATTTCGATAGTACACATCTTCTAATCCGATGTTATACTTCATGTTATTATCCGTCCACTCTGGCCCTAAGTTCCCTGGCCATCCAGATGTATTCGCTATATATTTCAGTAATGCAAAATCAGACAAACCTTTTTGCACCCCACGCTTATATCCTTTCATTAAATGCGGCATTGCAATTTGCGCATTTGTACGTGGATCTTTCAGCTCATCATCAGTTAAATGTTCTGGTGCAAGCCCGCCGCCGCG
>NZ_JAGXJV010000584.1:0-258 GCF_019091145.1 Lysinibacillus sp. GbtcB16 | reverse complement strand
CAGGGATTATGGCAGCAATTATATTAGCGGCTTCTCGTGCAATTGGTGAAACGATGATTGTTGTAATTGCAGCAGGATCCACAACGAATGTATCGCTTGATCCGACACATTCTATTCAAACGTTAACAGCCTATATTGTGCAAGTAAGTTTAGGTGATGCTCCGCATGGAACGATTACGTATTAGAGCATGTATGCTGTAGGTGCAACGTCATTTTTGTTTACGTTTATTATGAACATCATTTCGCACTCTATTATGC
>NZ_JAGXJV010000583.1:0-258 GCF_019091145.1 Lysinibacillus sp. GbtcB16 | reverse complement strand
CTGTATTATGAATCTGTTGCGGTTATGCTGCTGTCCGTAGTTATTATGCAGTTGGCGGCTACCGTCTATATGCCTACCGTGCAAGCTGCTCTGCCTTCTGTCGTGACATCTTCCGAGCTTCTGAAAGCCAACAGTGTGAACTTTAATGTCATTACTTTGGCGCGAATCGGAGGTACGGCAGCAGCGGGCATTCTGGTATCCGTCATGAATCTGTACACCGTGTACGGGTTATCTCTGGTTCTTTACGTCGTGCTTGTC
>NZ_JAGXJV010000582.1:0-258 GCF_019091145.1 Lysinibacillus sp. GbtcB16 | reverse complement strand
AAGACAAGGGAAGTCTGGTTCGAGAATGCTCTGATTTCATTGACGAAAAAAGAATTCGGATTGCTCGAATATCTGATGCTGCATCCCGGCGAGGTCATTTCGTCAGAACGGCTTCTCGAACATGTTTGGGATATCCATGCGGATCCCCTTTCCTCAACGGTCCGGGTTCACATCAATTCTTTGCGCAAAAAGCTCTCGCATCATGAGCCAGAGGCAGGAGAACGTTATATTCAGACCGTTCAAGGCTATGGGTATAAA
>NZ_JAGXJV010000581.1:0-258 GCF_019091145.1 Lysinibacillus sp. GbtcB16 | reverse complement strand
ACAGCAGATCTTGAAGGAAGCCGGCGAGCAGTACAAGAGCATGTATGAGATTTACGAAAAGCTCATGGCCTCTAATGGCGATATCGTTGCTTCCCAAAGCGATAAGCTGGCGAAACTGGATTCAGACTTAACGGCCTTTTTACGCAAAAAGCTGCTGCAATAAATGGTTCTTATTCCTGCTAAGGTATAGAGGAGCCGAATGCTGTTAAAACTAACGAGCAGACGAAGCATTCATAAATTATACAAAAAATTTGTCGG
>NZ_JAGXJV010000580.1:0-258 GCF_019091145.1 Lysinibacillus sp. GbtcB16 | reverse complement strand
CCCGAGCCATGATATTTGGTATTAGAGTCAACCTAGTATTTGGGCATGGTGAGGGGGCTAGAGTAGGAAAGTGCTACCCGTGGATGGAGTCAGAGGACTCGTCATAGCGACCCCCTTTCCTCTCGCGCTCCCCGAGCCCTCGCCTTGGGGAGCAGCCTCGGACGGCTCTGGAGCAACACTCTCATGAGCGGCCTTAGCGTGAGGCATCTTCTTGATCGACTGAAGGTTCATCATTTTTGCAAACAAAAGCCCGACAAA
>NZ_JAGXJV010000579.1:0-258 GCF_019091145.1 Lysinibacillus sp. GbtcB16 | reverse complement strand
AGCTTAGCTGAAACAAATAGAAAACTGCCAGACATCAGGCTAATACGGCCTTTTGTCTGGCAGTTTTTTTTGTTATGCAGGCTGAGCGGCATATTCACTTAACGTCGTAGCCTTTGGCGATGGAAGGCTCGATCCATCGTTTCGTGGTGTGCTCCCGACGGTGAATGACGACGCGGTCCTTGTACACGTCAACGATGAGACTCTGGCTGATGCCAATCGTCTCCGGCTCGTTCTGCGCATTCCATACCTCGCGGATGG
>NZ_JAGXJV010000578.1:0-259 GCF_019091145.1 Lysinibacillus sp. GbtcB16 | reverse complement strand
TTTGAAAACACTGTTACAGGTGGAGAAACCAGATATTGTAATTAATACATTTCCAATTATCGCTGTACCAGAATTGAAGAAACAAACAGGTATTTCAATTCCTGTCTATAACGTATTAACGGATTTTTGCGTGCACAAAATATGGATTCATCGAGAAGTAGATCGTTATATTGTTGCTACGAGTCATGTGAAAGAATTGATGGTTGATTTCGGTGTACTTGCGGACCAAATTGTTGAATCAGGAATTCCAGTTCGGAGT
>NZ_JAGXJV010000577.1:0-259 GCF_019091145.1 Lysinibacillus sp. GbtcB16 | reverse complement strand
TCTGCAAAGCCCGCACAGCCTGCACATACAGCTTGTTCAAATCCTCACAGCCGCCCGTCGTGCCGCTGATTCCCGCACTTGCTGTAAGCCGAAGGCAGCTTAGGACGGTGAAGAGCAGCTTCTCGCTGATCACGTTAATTTTTTGCAGAGCTTCATTCGGGATCACCTCAACGGTAAGCTGGAACACAATGACAGTGTATCCCGCATCATCGGAGACAACCCAGCAAGGCGCTGCCTGCAAATGCTCCTTCACGATACT
>NZ_JAGXJV010000576.1:0-259 GCF_019091145.1 Lysinibacillus sp. GbtcB16 | reverse complement strand
AATTTTTCGACCCCGAGAAGCTGCACACCCTGCATCACAAAGGCAAGCATTTTGCGGTACAAGGTCCGCTGAACGTCAGCCGCTCGAAGCAAGGCTATCCGGTCGTTTTCCAGGCGGGTTCCTCCGAATCCGGCAAAAATTTGGCCGCCAAGTCGGCGGATGCCATCTATTCAGGGCACGAAACCTTTGAAGAGGCACGGGAATTTTATCAGGATGTCAAATCACGCGCAGCCGCATACGGCCGCAATCCCGACGAGCT
>NZ_JAGXJV010000060.1:0-1282 GCF_019091145.1 Lysinibacillus sp. GbtcB16 | reverse complement strand
GCATCTACTTCATAACTAACGATTGTATCAATGCGTTTTTTCAGTTCCGTTTTACTTAATTGGAGCAGCCGTGAAGGTTCCATGTTCTTATCATCTGTATCGGGTGTATAGAATCCAAAACGATGTTTCCCATTCCTATTCCATCTTTGAAAAGCGTCTTCATCTACGATATAAGGTAGACCGTTATTTACAGACTCAATTGTAATAATTTGCTCATTTCCGTCTGCATCTTGCCCCATTACATAAGGAATTAGTGCTGTAATAATAGCTTCAGAGTTTTCAGTACGCTTAACGCTGTTTAGATCCTTACCAACTGTTATTTCTTTTCCTTTATCTGCCCCTCTACGTTCGATAAAGTCAATTTTACGTTTAATAGTATTGGCGCCACGTAATTCTACTCTGTAACGTAATTCCCCCTTTTTTTCAAATAAACCAGGTAATTGAGATAAAAGAGAAAGTGGAGCCACAAATTCTTTAGCGGTCATCGTTCGTTTTCCGGTTACTTCTACAATTCCTCGCTCCCAATCTGTTTTCTTAGTAGCGAAGTCAATATATTGCTCAGGAGTCATAGATTCAAATTTTTGAGGTTTGATAAAGTCATCGGAACCCATAAGAACCCATTCACCTGAGGCAAATATAGTAATAGTCTTATTGGATGTATCTTTCTCAATCTCAGTAATTACATAAGGTACTAAAACTCCTGGGCGTGTCTCTTTTATTATTAAATTTTGTTGTTGTAAGTAAGTCTTGTATTTTGAGTTTTCAAGAATAGTAATATCCAAAGTATCTACATTGTTTTGAAGTTCCCAATGGCGATTATCCGCTACATATTCGCTAGGCTTCATGGAAGCAATGACCTGTTGAGTCTTATAATCGATGATGTGTAATTCTCCACTTATTTTTCTCATATCTTATAGGTACCTTTCTCTATACTTTAATTTCGCCCTTCCTATTTGTGCTGGCCGGACAATAATTTCATTTTCACCCTCATCCACTATTGGGTATTCACTGAATAAATCTTTTAAGGGAAGGGCGCTCCTGCCATTTATACTAGCTAGTGATTTTTCGGTATCGATAATTACTTTATCCCCTACGTCAACAATATAAGGCGTTTCATCTACGTCCACATTGTAGAGTTTCCACACTTTCAATTCACTTATTAGTAAATCCATGACAGTTGATAATGCTCCGTATTGTAGGAATGCAATAGCAACCTTAGAAATCGGTTTTGCTGTAGCGGTATTACTATTAGAAGCATCGTCTAAATATTCAACTAGTGACG
>NZ_JAGXJV010000006.1:0-168951 GCF_019091145.1 Lysinibacillus sp. GbtcB16 | reverse complement strand
GATTAGCTCAAATTGTTTTGCTGGCATCAATTTTGATGTCCAAAATTTTGTTTCGTTCACTAGCTAGGCTAGCTACTAAAAACTTTATTGATTACGTTTTGCTTGTTCAGTTTTCAAGGTTCATTTTTATTTATCGTCCTGCGACAAGAATTAATATTATCAGAATGTAATACAATAGTCAACAACTATTTTAATATATTTTTTTCGTTGTCGAAGTGACAGAATATATAATATAACATAATAACATTTTATCTGTCAGCACTTTCCTTCAAATGTTTAACACTACGAATCGCTGCTCCTATTTCGTTAGGCGGTGTAAAGGTGAAAAGAATGAGCGGTGTACTTTAATGTCCACTGTTGTATTTAGTTTTAAAGATACATCCTCAAGTTAGAGAATCGGGCAACTTTTGTTACTGAAAGACATCCACATCGTATGAGTATTTTGCAAATGAGATATATCATTAAATGAATCTCCAGTCGTGCTGGAATTATGGGAAATTTGCAGCCCCATCAATAAAAACACAGGTACGCTACTCATCTATGAAACAATGGCGCACCCATTGAAGTAATTCAAATTTTGATGAGAGCATGATAAAAGTGTCACTACTAGAAAAATATCAGAAGTACGGTTAGCTTATTTAAAACTGAAAAATACCTTATTTATAATCGCTAAAATCATTGAATCATAATCCCAAACCCGGACTTAAATAATATTAAAAGAAACCAGACACGTCTTTTGAACGTTCGGGTTTCTTTTAAATTAATATTTATTTTTCTACATTAAAGCCTTTTAATAAATCTGCAAAAGCATTATTCAAAGGCTCTGCTTCTTTCTCTTGCTGTTTCATGTACTTTTGTACACTACGTTTATCCACTTTACCTCCACCTTCTTTTTTACGGCGAGCTTCAAAAGCAGATAACTTCTCACGATAGCCACACTTACATACGAAGATTTGACCATCACCTTCGCCACGTAATTCAAGCTTTTTCTTACACTGAGGACAACGTGCATTCGTCACACGCGACACATTCTTACGGTGACCACATTCACGATCTTGACAAACAAGGATTTTACCTTTTTTCCCGTTCACTTCAAGCATTGGCTTACCGCATTCAGGGCAAGTTTTTGTTGAAATATTATCATGCTTAAATCTCTTATCGCTATTTTTAATATCAGCTACAATTTCTTTTGTATGTTGCTTCATTTCATTAATGAAGGTTTCTTTTTTCAGTTTACCTTTAGCGATTAATTCTAACTTTTGCTCCCATTCGGCTGTTGTTTCAGGAGATTTTAACTCATTAGGAACTAAATCAAGTAACTGACGACCTTTAGAAGTGATATGAATATCCTTACCACGCTTTTCAATTAGGAATGAATTGAATAACTTATCAATAATATCGGCTCGTGTTGCCACCGTTCCTAATCCACCTGTCGATTTTAACGTATCAGCAAGCTGCTTATTTTGCGTGTTCATATACTTTGTAGGATTTTCCATTGCCGATAAAAGTGTAGCCTCAGTGAAACGTGCTGGAGGCTTCGTTTGACCTGATGTTTGAGTAATTAAATTTACTTTTAATACTTGGCCTTTTTCGAGACGAGGCAATAATTGTTCCTTCACATCTTCGTTTGATTCCTCATCATCAAAGCGATTTGAGTAAACTTCTTTCCATCCGGCAGAAATTACTGTTTTACCACGAGCAATGAATTTTTCGTTACCAATATGAGCTTGCACTGTTAACTGTTCATATTCATAAGCTGGGAAAAGCACCGCTAAGAAACGTTTTACAACTAAATCATAAATTTTACGTTCTTTATCGGTAAAGTTTGCAAAGTTTACGTATTCTTCTGTAGGAATAATTGCATGGTGATCAGATACCTTGCTGTCATCCACAAATGATTTATTCGCTTTAATTGGTTTTGAAAGCACTTTGTTTGCTAACGTTCGATATTCTCCTATACCGCATGCTTTTAATCGTTCTGGAAGGGTGCTAACGATGTCTGAAGATACATATCGCGAATCAGTACGAGGATAAGTAAGCACTTTATGAGACTCATATAGTTTTTGCATGATATTTAATGTTTCTTTAGCTGAGTATCCAAATATTTTGTTTGCATCACGCTGTAGCTCCGTTAAATCATATAACCCTGGAGAGAAAGATTTTTTCGGCTTACGTTCAATTTCGATTACTTTTGCATCTTGTTTATCTAATGAATTAACAACAGCATCTACTTTTTCTTTACTAAAGCTGCGTGAATTACCATTCGCATCTTGCCATGTTAATTTTAATTCTTTTGTTTGTGCCTCAATTCCATAAAACGTTTGTGCCTTGAAGTTCTTGATTTCATCTTCACGAGTAGCAACCATTGCTACTACAGGAGTCTGAACTCGCCCTGTATTTAACTGAGCATTAAATTTAGTAGATAGCGCTCTACTTGAGTTCAATCCCAAATACCAGTCTGCTTCACTACGAGCTACTGCAGCTTGATATAGATTGTCGTAGTTCTTTCCAGGTTTTAAGTTTGCAAAACCATCTTTAATTGCCTTATCAGTAACAGATGAAATCCATAGACGCTTGATTGGTTTATTCACTTTCGCACGATCAATAATCCAACGAGCCACTAATTCCCCTTCACGTCCGGCATCTGTTGCGATGATAATTTCATTCACATCATTACGTGTAAGTTGAGATTTAACTGCATTATATTGCTTACTTGTTTGTTTAATTGTTGTTAATTTCAGACGCTCTGGTAGCATTGGTAAATCTTCTAAGTTCCACTTTTTATATTTTTCATCATAGCTCTCTGGGTCGGCTAAAGTGACTAAGTGGCCTAAAGCCCATGTAACAATATATTTATCTCCTTCAATATAACCATTTCCTTTTTTATGACACTTCAGCACGTTTGCTATATCACGTGCAACTGAAGGTTTTTCTGCTAACACTAAACTTTTAGCCATATATAACATCCTTTCGTACTTCCTCATGTTTAATATAGCACATGCTTTATACTTAAACTTCTTTTAAGCAAAACAGAAAATCAACTGGAAATTAACAGGAGTTCTCTTTTAGATGCTATACAACGATTATGAGAGCTTCGCGGCGAAGGCGATGGTCCAATCTTTATATGTAAATGTGGCTATCGTGAAAAACTTTCTGCCTTTGAAGCAAGACGAAAAAAAGAAGGTGGAGGCAAAGGTTGATAAACGTTCCGTACAAAAATACTTAAAGCAGCAAAATAATGAGGAATCTGTAAACAACGCACCTGCGGAAGCCTTAAAAGGTTTAAAGTTAGATTAACGATAAAGAGCAAATTCACACCAAATGTGAATTTGCTCTTTTATTATGCATACTCAAATCCACTAAACATATCTTGAATTAACTGAATATTCTATATATAAAAGGAGGTTTTTATGGAAGCAAAAAATTTTAGGCCTCGTAATGTGATTTTTATGACGATTGTTGTTGGTGTATCTGTGTTAATTGGTCAAGCTATTTATGTTTTGTTTATTGATGTACCATTCCCTTAATAGAGATTTATATCTTTAAGCGACTGAGTAGATATTTTTCATTTTCTTTGATTTCCGAATGATTCGGTTTCCATTTTCGTGCCTCTAGGTTATGTTGATAGGCATTTTCGTATAACCGTAACTCCCTATATAACAGACTTAGTTGTAAATGAGGTAGCCATGTTGAGTAAGCTCGTTTTTGAATAGTCATTGAATCGACGGAAGCTTGTTGCAAAGCTTGGGAGTACCAATAGATAGCCTCTTTATGTTTCGTTTTCTCCATAAAAAATTGGCCCATTCT
Organism: Lysinibacillus sp. GbtcB16; assembly: GCF_019091145.1. Taxonomy (NCBI): domain Bacteria; kingdom Bacillati; phylum Bacillota; class Bacilli; order Caryophanales; family Bacillaceae; genus Lysinibacillus; species Lysinibacillus sp. GbtcB16. The sequence continues at coordinate 165,144 of NZ_JAGXJV010000006.1, read as the reverse complement.
GCAACATGCTTCTGGCTTTGGTCGATCATACAAAAAAGATTGTAAAATAGCTTGTTGAGCGTGATGATCATCCTGTAACAATCGATAGCATTCCCCTATATGCAAACATGCTTCAATGTGATCATCTGTAGCGCCTAATTCGCTATCTAGAAATGTATTATATTGATTTATGGCTTCTAAATATCGTTTATGCAACTTTAATTCATTTGCATAATGAAATGAATCCCTTGCTGAAAGAGTATGCCCCTTTTGAATTAAACCTTCATAGATACATAAGTTGCGATGAATATCCTTTGTTAACGGTAAATGTGTGACAGCTATATCACTGTGAAGGTGCTGACCAGATACCTTTAAATATTCATGGACAGCGCCCTGCCATTGAAAGTGATTGCCTCTTTTTACTAGACGATACTTTCGCTCACTGCACTCCACTATCCCATCGTCATCTAGTACTAGGTAATGATCCATAGTGACGGTATCAACCGTTGGATACAAGGATTGCTTTAGTAGTAATAATTTATGTTGGTTTTCCTTTGTCATAATATCGTCTGCGTCTAGCCATAATATATATTCTTTTGTTGCCTGCTGAAAGGAAAAATTGCGTGCATTTGCAAAATGATCACACCATGGAAAATCAAAAATACGAGAGGTATAATTTTGGACAATATCTTTTGTACGATCAGTTGAGCCTGTATCAATAATATTCATCTCATCCACTATATGCCGAACTGAATCTAAGCATCTTTCAATCGTACATTGTGCATTTTTAACAATCATACATAAACTAATCGATACCATCTGTCCCCTCCTTATCATGTAGTAATATACTATGCTAGTTCATTCATTTTTCAAAACAATTTTTCGATATCACCTCACTTTTAGAGCTGACATGGTAAATAAAAAAAACGAACGCTATCCACGCTCGTTTTTTCGTTCTATAAATATTGCTCACGCCACATCAATTGTTCTTTATCAGTAAGTTGTTGTTCTAGACGGTGGTCCCATTGATTTAATAACATATTCCACACACGAACAAATAGTATATCTTGTTCCTTATCGTAAAGGATAAATTCTAAGCATGGACTATCATTAATTTGTTGGGCTTCTACTTCAACAACACTTGCGATCATTCTTTGTGAGTTGCCTGTGGTGTCTTCTTTTTCCACTTCTTGTAAGGCAGCTATAATGAGTGATTCATCAAATCGCTCCTGTTGTTCAGCTTCTTTATCTACATACCGATAAAGCTCTGGTAACTCATCGTATTCATCATTATTTACATCACTAGTCAAAAATGATTGATGACAAGGACTAAAGTAAAGAGTGGATGCCTCTACCTCAAGCTCCTCTTCAAAGATACCTTGTGCAAGCTGTTGCTGCCCTTTTTCTGTTAGCTTAAAGAAGCCTTCCTCACTTTTCATAAGACCTACGCGAATCATTAAAGACGTCAGGTCTTCGATAAATAATGGATCTACAAGCAATAATTCGCTCAATTCTTCCACATTTCCAAAATCCGCCTCTTGAATGCTCAGTAGCAGCATTGTCATTAAGACATCCATCGTAGAACGGCGAACTGGCTCGAACGTTACATCCACTGTACGAATTGGAATACACCATTCAGCAGTTTTGACAATTTTAATATTGCGATTTTGTTGCAGCTCACGCATTAATCGTTGCTGTAATTTTAACACTCTACATCACCAATCCTTCATGATTACGCAAGCCTTCGTAGGATTTTACAGTATTTAATAACTGGGTATACATATCTCTTGTATCTTGATGTTTTGCACGTTTCGCAAACATGTCTGCACTTCCTACAAGTAGTAGTAACTCCCGAGCACGGGATAGAGCGACATTTAAGCGACGATAATCTCTTGCAAAGCCAATATCTCCACCTTTTGGTGTATTACGAACCATACTGACGAGAATTACGTCCATCTCCATACCTTGGAATTTATCAACTGTCCCCGTTCTAAATTGTAAATGCGGCAACTGTAGCTCCTGCTGTAGGAGACGATTTATTTTCTTCACTTGCTCGCCGTAGAAGCTAATGACTCCAACGCTTTTCAAGGTATCCTGTGGCATACGCCCTGCTTCTTTTGCTACCTTCACTGCATCATTTAGATCTAGCAAAATACGACGAATTGTTTGTAATTCCCCTTCATTATAACGACTTGTTCCTCCCTTAACCTGTTCCTCTAAATAAGGTTTTTCGGTTGGAATATCAATCCATAATAAATGGTCATCACGTTTGACAAATTGTCCCTCTAAGCCATGATCTCTCGCCGAATCTGAGTCTGGCAAGCCACATTGCAACCCATTTTCTTCTTGCGCGTAAAACGGGGTAATACTTTGCATAATTTTTTCATGCATGCGGTATTGAAGAGCCAACATTTGCTTATGGGTTTGAGGCAGATTATTGAATAGGCGCTCAAATAATGATTCACGTAGTAAATTTTTTAATTCCTGTGCGCCTTCAAAATTCGGATTTTCTTCTAGCATCGCCTTCAATGTTTCCTCCAATGTATCGTCACCAAGTAGGGGTGGTAGCTGGTGATGATCCCCTACCAAAATAACCTTTTTCCCTTTCAGCATTGGTAATAGTAATTCTGGCGGTGTTGCCTTTGAAACTTCATCAATAATAACAACATCAAAGGTTGGGTAATTTTCCATAAACTCTTTACTCGCCGAAGCTACACATGTGGTACCAATAACATTTGCATGTCGTACGTACAATTTTCTAATTTCATCTAAATCATATTCAGTAGCGTTTTGAAGTTTCTCTCGCCATTGCTCTTGCAATTTTTTTCGAAGTGGTAGTTGTTTTTCCTGACGCTGTAAATCTTCAATAGCTTTCTTTGAAGTTTGAATAGCTTCTCTAACCTCTTCTGCTGTTCGCTCTGGCGTCGACTGTAATAGCTTTGTGTATGTGGCCAATTGCTTTTCCTTTTTCAATCCCGCGACATTGATCTCCTTTAACCGCTCTTCCATTTGTGATAGCAGTAGGTCTACTTCCTCCAAGCTAGCTTGTACGGTTTGAAGTGAAGCTTGTTTTGGTACTAATTGAACGCTAGCCTTTTCAACTCGTTCTAGTTGCTGATTGGCTTCCTGAAGAGATTCTCGTAATTGTCCCATAAGAATTTTTAAATATTCTACGGATTCCTCTGGTACTTCTTCTAATAGGAAGTTGCTTGCTAGCTGTTGTAATCGCTCTGTATGCTGTATAAATGGCTGCAATTGCCGCTGAATGCTTTGTACATCAAAGCTTGTAATGGCACACTCTTGATGCAGTAAACTAACAAGATTTTTTCGGAATGACTCGTATTCTTCGTCTTTATGGTCTTGTTGCTGCTTAAGTGCCATTCCTTTTTGCCATACAAAATCACGACGCATATAGAGCCCCAGCAAATAGCTTTCAATTTCATGAATGGCAGGCGTTTGATCATCTTGAAATGCCTTGTTTAATTGAGCAAATACACCCGTAAGATTTTGTAAAGAAAAGGATTGCACAGGCTGTAATCTACTTTTTGCTTGCGCTTTCTCCTTTACCTCATCCGTCACTAACGCCTCTAGCTTTGCAATGGCTTTTTGGAGACGACTATTAATGGTAGACCATGCCTCTAAATCTTTTGCATCCTCTAAATGTTGTATTCGATTCATTTGCTGTGAAAGGACATGAGAAGGACGAATTTGATAATGCTGTAAATATCGTTGGATACGCTCATAGGACGTCAATGTATGGACATACTTTTGCGCTTCCTTCATAATGATGAGTCGATTATTTTCTGTTTCATATTTTTCTTGTACATCCTGGAATTGAACTGTTAATTGTTGTTTTTGCTCCAGCAATTCTTTATATTGAGCAGCTGCCTCTAATTGCTCCACCTTTTGTGAAGCCTCTTGAATGGAAAGCTGAAGATTTTCAATTGAAGGATGATCAGCAAGTGTCTGTTCAAGCTGCTGTATAATGGGCTCTATTTGTGCGAGCTGCTTCTCATAATGTTCTTTTTGAGCTTCATATGTCTGTTGCTCTGTTTTGGCAGCTTTTAAGTCTTTTTTTAACGCTTGAATTTCCTGCTGTAAAATTGGTTCTTCAATAGCAGCTTGCTCTTTAGCGGCTATTTCCTGCGTCAATTCCTCAAGCCATAACTCTAATTTTTCAAGCTCAGCTTTTGCTTTGGTCAAATTGTCCTTGAACGTCTGCTCACGTTCAGGAAAGATCGAGATTGCCTCTTCAATCGCTGCCAATGTTTGCTCACGCCACTGCAGAGCTACATTTTCTTCAATAAATTTTTTTCCCTCTTCCTCAATACTTTCCGTTCTACCATAGCGTAAAATTCGAATTTCTTGATTGGAAAGAAGCCGTCCTAAAGCATTATCTACCGCTAGATTTGACTGAGAAGCAACAAGAGTTTTTAAACCAGCTTTCACATTTTGCTGACAAATCTCTGAAATGACAGTTGTTTTCCCTGTACCAGGTGGACCTTGTATGACAAATAAATCTTCAACAGATAAAGCGCCTAAAACCGCTCTTCTTTGATATTCATTTAAATTATTATGAAATTCAATATCTTCTTGAAGCTTCGATGCTCGTACAGAGGGACGTTTTTCAAATAGGATCGTCTCTAAATTAGGATTAACAGCCTCACCCTTTTCTAACTTGGTAAAGCCATTACGTAATCTTCTAATTTGACTTAATGTTGCAAAGTTGCTGAAGCTCGCTTGTTTCGAACGAAGATTAAGCTGATCCTTGCGAGCCAATTCTTGTGTAAAAGGTTTTAAATCAATTTCAACTGTTTGCTTTCCAGCATGTGTCTTCAACACTTGTCCTATTTCACCACGGACACCTTGAATACTAACACTCAAGCCTTCTAATTGCTTCCATTCCTTATTCTTTATGTAGGGACAAACAAGCGTTAAGCGTGTAAAGTCTTCATTGAAATAGCTTTGCTTAAATTCACTATGAATATCGTCAATAGTCGCATCGCGCTCTTGTATTTTTAAATAACCTTCCCAGCTAGCAATACGTTTTTTTACATATTCAGTCCGTTCTTCCGCAATCGGTAGCTGTCTGATCTTCGTATGAAGCTCCAGTGGAACACCTGCTCCGTTATTAGGCTTTGTAACAAATTGCAGTGCTGCTGCTAAACGGCGATTTGTGTTAATCGGCCCTCGCATATGCACAAAACGAATATTTGTAGCTAGTAACCCTTCTAGCTTTAATACACAGTCCATAATCACCGTTTTCTCGGCAATACTATCACTTAATTTTTCATTGTCTTCAGCATTAAAATAGATAGATAAAAATATTTCACCCACTGTTTTTGCTTTGCGTTTTTCAATGTAGACCGTAAAAGATCTTTGTAACGCAAAAAAGGCATGCTCGTTTGCTGAGCATTCCTCTACCGCTTCCTTTGCCTTATTAGTCAAAATAAGACAACAGCGTTGTTTTTCTAGTAAAGCGATGTCCTGCATGAGCAGCCCTCCTTCCAGTGTCACTAAAGTTTTATTTTATCACATACTAAAAGAATACTTACAAAGAAAAATCCCCTGCACAGTGATTTCTTACCACCGTGCAAGGGTACTATTAATGTTGATCGATTGTTTCCTTCGGCAAGTTCTTGCTCATCTCACAGTATTGAACAAATACACGTGCTAATTCACGTAAGCGGCTATGAACATCCTCATCCACAATACGATTATCTGCATCAAAATGGGATGTATGTGTATACACATAGTTCGGTGTAACAAGAGCACGGAAGTAGTCTAAAATAGGTTTTAATTGATTTTCAACAACAAGATGGTGTTGATATGTGCCGCCATTTGCAACGATAGATACAGGTTTATAGCGCATTGTTTTAGGGTGTAGGAAGTCAAATGCATTCTTCAAAACGCCCGGGATTGATGCTTGGAAAATTGGCGTTGCAATAATATAAGCATCCGCCTCCTCAAATTGTTGGATCATTTTCTTCATATCTTCATTTAATGGTGAGCCATCAACAATTTGATGTTTATATTCACTAAAATGCATCATTTCTAAATCGAAACTAGCATCTAATTCTTTAATGTATTGTTCCACTTGCTCTAAAATAGCACCAGTTTTTCGACCAAACATTGTGCCATCAACGAGTAAAATTTTCATCTTCACTTTGCCTCCACATTCATCTTCTACAATAATATTGTAACAAATGAAAAGTGGCTCGGAAAGAATAGGAATGAGGAAAGCAAGAAATTCAGTCTTTAGGCGGAAAGTAAGAAAAGTTACTCTTTATCATCTGGTCGAAAATGAACTTCTTTATCGACAACCTTATCGTGGATAGTATATTTCTCACGGTCAATCACTACATCGCGATTAACCTTTTCCTCTTCATGAAGCGAATCTGCTTTTTTAACTTTATCCCAATTAAATAATGTCTCCCTCGAAACATCTTCTTCTGCCGTTTCAGGAAATGCCGATATTGCTAATTCATGAGAAGGATAAATCGTCACTAGTTGTTGCTTACCGTGTAGCGCAATAATCATCATTGCCTTTGCTACTTGAGAGGCTTCAATAGCTCTAAATCGCTTTAGTGGTCCTATTAACAAAGGCTTGGCTAGTTTTAATACCTTTTCTCCTACCTTCTCCCCTAAACGAAATTCATTTCGTTCTCCTACTAAGAGTGAAGGTCGAATAATAGAAAGCTGCTGTAAGCCCAACTCCATTAAATCATGTTCTAGCTTTCCTTTAACTCGGTTGTAGTAAAAAGGAGAACTCTCGTTAGCCCCCATTGCAGTGATGACCAGAAAATGGGGAATCCCACGCTTTTTCGCCAATGAAGCAATCGCTAAAGGATATTCAAAATCTACCTTTTCGAACGCCTTTCGAGAACCTGCCTTTTTTATAGTTGTGCCTAAACAGCAATATAGTTCATGCGCAAATGCTATATCTTGTTCCTCTAACCTATCAAAATCACGAATTTTCACTTCTAGCTTGGGATGCTTAAAAGTTGGTGTTCTTCTCGCGATTACTGTCACGGATACATATTCATCATTTTCACATAATTGTTCTACTAGAGAGGAGCCCACTAATCCAGTTGCTCCAACCACAATTGCAGCACGCATACCCATACTTCTTCCCACCTTTCATCATCACCATCTTTGATATGTATCTTAATAAACTCACTATATATATCGACCACTTTTTTAATGATTAAAAGTTATTTATCGTACCTATAAGATAGCTATTTGAAAGATTTATTTAAAAAGATCATTTATCAAATCCTAAATTTTACACATACTTGCTCTTTCTTCGCCATAATTTAAAGAGACAGAGAAAGGGTGGGATACATTTGCAAAACGAAACGCAAGCAATAGTACCGAAAAAAACGATTGTTTTCATTATTGAAAGCTGTATTGATAAAGGGCTGTATCCTTTTGAACGGGTTTCAACATTAGCTAAACTTCTGACGAATGAGAAGGTTTTTATATTTGTAAAAACTCCTTCAAATGACGGGATTCAAATTTTAATAAATGAAGGTCTAACCCCCGTTTTATTTGATCATTTTAATGAGCTTCCTAAGCAAATGAAAGGCATCCAGCCAGATTTAATTGTCAGAGATGGCCGCAATTCCGAGGCTTTGCAAGTACAGGATTTACGACCTTTCTGCAAAACAATTATTCACTTTGATGATTTTGGTGAAGGTGGTCAAGCCTGTGACTGTGTACTACTAGCACTCTATCACGAGGTAAAAGATTATTTACCGTCTCATTATATTGGCGGGAGCTTTGTTTTTGCACTACCCGAAGACTATCAAAACTTTAGCGATAGACCTGAAAGCAAAACACCTGAAAATCCTCCCCATATCGTTGTAGCTTTTGAAGATGGGGACGAGCATAATTTAACCTATCGTACACTTCGACACTTAACACAGCTCCAAATTCCACTACAAATCACAGTTATGATTGACGACAGCTACCGCCATGCTATAGACGACTTGCAAATGATGGTTTTAAGTCGTCGCAACACAGCCATCCTTCGTGATAAAAACGCGCTTCTCAAGCTTTTACCAAAAGCAGATGTTATTATTTGCAATGCCAATTATACGCCTTACAAAATTGCCTCTTATGGTGTGCCATGCATTACGCTTGCACAATCGGAGGCAGAGCTATTACATGCTTTCCCAAGAGAACAGAACGGTTTTATTCATCTAGGGCTAGGTCGTAAAATGAAACAATCACAAATACAAAATGCTGTTATGGAGTTTCTTTTACATGAAGCACGCAGTGAACGTGCCGTAAAAAAACAACGCCAGCTCAATCTCGTTAGTAATAATGAAACACTCTTAGAACTACTTTTAGACTTTGCTTATGATCGTCATAATATCGCTTCTACTTAGTGCTACTTCAAAGACGATTATGATACAATATATAAGAAATTTTCACTTTAGTATCTCATCTTATAAAAGTTGGGACTTAGGTAAGTTCAAATTTTTTCAGTTCCCGATTGATTTTAATGACTAAGCGGTGGGGGATCAATAAAACCCCCATCGCTTTTTACACGCATTCGCTATACAAATATTCTTAAAAAAGGAGCAACCATCATGCCAACCAAAAATGATTTAGAATATCAAATTAAAGAATTAAAAATGGACTATATCAATTTACAAGGCGATATTGAAAAACTTGAGTCTACAGGACACAACGATCAAGTAGCACAGGCAGAGCAACGTCTTGCAAATATGGAATCGAAGCTTGCAGAGCTGAATAAGCAACTTGCAGAACTATAAAATGTAAACTTGAAAGACAGTTGGAGGAACATATATGGCAATTTTAACAGTAGAAAATTTAGGTCATTCATTCGGAGATCGTACACTTTTTAAAGATGTATCGTTTCGTTTAGTAGAGGGTGATCATATTGGGCTCGTTGGGGCAAATGGTGTAGGTAAATCAACTTTAATGGGCATTATCACTGGTCAAACAATTCATGATGAGGGAAAAGTGGAATGGCTCCCCGGTACACATTATGGTTATTTAGATCAACATACAGTACTCACAGCTGGTAGAACGATGCGCGATGTATTGCGTGACGCATTTCTACCCTTGTATAAAAAAGAAGAGGAACTCAATGAAATTACAGGTAAGATGGCTGAAGCTACACCTGAAGAATTAGAAGTTCTATTAGAGCAAATGGCTGAAGTTCAAGATGCGTTAGATGCAGGTGACTTCTATTCACTCGATATGAAAATTGAAGAAGTTGCGCGCGGACTTGGGCTCGATGCTATTGGCTTGGAGCGAGATGTGGCTGCTCTTTCTGGTGGTCAACGTACAAAGGTTTTACTAGCTAAGCTGTTATTAGAAAAACCAAAAGTTCTATTATTAGACGAGCCTACAAACTATCTTGATGAAGAACATATTACATGGCTAAAAAACTATTTAAAGAACTATCCATATGCCTTCTTATTAATTTCGCATGATACAGAATTTATGAACGAGACAGTGGATGTCATCTTCCAACTTGAATTTTCAAAGTTAACTCGTTATACAGCAACATACGAAAAATTCTTAGAGCTTGCTGAAATCAATAAGCGTCAGCATATTGACGCGTATGAAAAACAACAAGAATTCATCAAGAAGCAAGAGGATTTTATTGCCAAAAATAAAGCGCGATACTCTACTACTGGCCGTGCCAAGTCTCGTGCCAAGCAGCTTGACCGTTTAGAGCGAATTGATCGCCCAGAAACTGCTGTAAAGCCTGAGTTCGGTTTTAAAGAAGCACGTTCATCTGGTCGCTATGTTGTAGAGGCTGAAAATTTGGTGATTGGTTATGATAAAGACAAGCCATTACTTCCCCCACTCACTTTTGCGATTGAACGAGGAGAGAAGATCGCTTTAGTCGGCATGAATGGTGTAGGTAAATCAACATTATTGAAAACAATGCTTGGTAAAATTAATCCTCTAAATGGCAAAGTGATTCGAGGAGATTACCTTTATCCCTCTTACTTCGAACAAGAAGTAAAAGCGGAAAAGATCACACCAATTGATGATGTTTGGAATGCCTTCCCTTCAATGGAGCAAGCACAAGTACGTGCTGCCTTAGCGAAGGCTGGCTTAAAGACTGATCACATTACACGTCCACTGAATTCATTATCGGGTGGAGAGCAAGCGAAAGTTCGTTTATGTAAATTAATGATGGAAGAGGCAAACTGGCTTCTATTTGACGAACCAACGAACCATTTAGATGTGGATGCAAAAAATGAATTAAAACGTGCGATGAAAGAATTTAAAGGCACTATTGTACTTGTAAGTCACGAACCTGATTTCTATGATGGTCTCGCTACGAAGGTCTGGGATGTTCAAGATTGGTTTACTTCTGGACAACAAGGCTAAATATAAAAGGGTAGTCTCAAATATCATTTGGGACCACCCTTTTTTTCATTTGCGAAATTCCACAAATAATTCTAAGTTTTTATGTATACTTCTCGTCATTTAAACATACTATAATCAGTGGACTGATATTTGTTAGCTTGTCATTTCTCTCCTCTTGGACAAGCCTATGCTTCATGTAGTCCCTATTCAATTTCCCTAAACTTACATCATTGTAAGCTGTGAAAATGAAACTTTTTTATGATGATCTTCGTATATGTTAATATACCTGAAAAAAATCATGGTGTTATAGATATTTTTTTAAATAGCTATTGATTTATATATAGCTTACTAGTAAGATATACATATAAACATTTTACCTTACTAATAAGATATTTATAAAATATAATCTAAAAAAGAAAGCGAGGAATGAAGAATGACAGTTACAATTTACTCACAAGCGAGCTGTTCTTCATCCAGAAAAGCACTTAAATGGTTAAAAGATCACAATATTGAATATAAAGAAAAACGTATCACTTCTCATCCACTTACTCTTGCAGAGTTTAAAGAAATTTTAAGCATGACTGAAGATGGAACAGATGAAATTATCGCAACAAATTCGAATGATTTTAAAAACTTAAATATCGATATCGACCAACTTTCTATTCAGGAGCTATTTGCTATTATTCAAGCACATCCAAGAATGTTACGTAGCCCTATTTTAATAGATGAAAAACGTATTCAAGTTGGTTACAATGAGATGGACATCCGCCGTTTTATCCCGCGCAAAGTACGTGCTTACGAATTAAATGCGATGACAAGATTGGCACAAGAAAGTTAAAACAGTTTTGGAGATGACCTTCTATGGATCAAGAAAAACAAAAAGCCATTACCTCGTTGTTTGAAGTTGTTTCATCTATTGAGCGTAAGTGGGCGAACGAGTGGAATAATCATAATGCGCTCGGCTTTTCAAAATCCCATATTTTAATTTTAGACTACTTATCGCAGGAGGGCCCGAAACGCCCTTCTGCTATTGCTGAGCGGTTAAAGGTAACGACAGGTGGCGTCACCGTTTTAACAACGAAGCTTATCAACGCTGGCTTTATTGAAAAAACACAGCACGCTACGGATCGACGAGCATCACAGCTCGTTATTACTTCTGAGGGCGAGAGCATCTTAAAAGAGTCTCGCCAACAAGTGAGTGAAATTATCAACAATATGTTTGGAATGCTCACTGCTGAAGAACTGCAAACATTGCGCACTATTTTTTCAAAATGTCTATTGGATGTAGAATCCAATCGTCCAGAATAAAGTCTTAACCATAAAAAGATGCATCGCAATAATATGCGAATGCATCTTTTTTTAGATTAGTCGACCGAATACTTCCGTCTAAGTACATATGGTGTGCGACCAATCAGCTTTAATCATGCTGGTAGCACAGATTCCACAATGGCCGTATCAGACATAAGCATTTCTTTTAATCGAGCCTTTGCACGGAATAAACGAGATTTCACAGTACCAATGGAAACTTTCATAATCGTAGAAATTTCTGCAAGTGAATATTGGTCTATGTAGAAATACCATAAAGTCTTTCTATAAATGCCATCTAATTGCTCCATTTTATCTTGTACGAGTTTTGTGACAATATCCTTTTCAACCTTTTCTTCTGTCGAAATTTCATTATTGGGAACCAAATCTAATATCGGTACGTCTAATGTTTCAGGTTGGTTCATCATATATTTACTGCGACGAACCTTTTTACGATAGCGATCTCTGAAAGTATTCATTGTAATAGTTGTAAGCCAAGCCTTAATATGCTCTACTTCAGCTACGCTGTCTTCATAGCGCACGACCTTTACCCAAACTTCTTGCATTAAATCTTCAGCCTCTACATTATTGCGAGTTAGTTTTAAACATAAGTGATATATATAACGATTGTATTCCTCGTATACGCCTTCTAATTTTTCATTCATTGTGTATGCCTCCGCTTCTTGTTCTTGCTTCTATACACATTCTCGCAAAATAATGTATTACACTCTATCGTATTGGCTTTCAATTTCATTACAATCGTGTAAGCTTAAACGCTTTTGCTTGTAATATTCGTAAAAAATGTTTTACTACTATATTACTCAACCTGTAAAACACGGCTCTATAACATTAAACCTCTATTTTGATTGCTATATTTTAAATAATAATTATTATCTAAAAATTAAAAATCTGCCACTTTAACAATGACTTGTAAAGTAAGCAGATATATATTACGGATTACACATTTATTTCCCTTGGCTAACTTAATAGCCCTAAACGAAAAGCGGAAGCAACGACCTGTGTTCGATTTTTAGCTTTCAGCTTTGTCATTAAACTACTTACATAATCTCTTACCGTATGCTCACTTAGAAATAGTAATCCCCCAATTTTTTTATTATCATATCCCTCTGCAAGCAAACCTAAAATCATGGACTCCCTTTCTGTTAAGTGAAGTTCTGTATTCTTTTCAACCTTTTCACCCTTACGTGATAAAAATAACCCCAACCGCTTCCCTACTTCTTCAAGTAACAATAACTCATCCTTTGTACAATCAAATTCTTCACCTAGCTGATCAAATGTCAGCCAACCAAATAATTGATCCTGTTGAATAATTGGGATAAATATAATCGACGATAAATTAAATAATTGTATATGTTCCTCCTTCACATAATTTTTGGGGTTTTTTAAATAGATAGGTTTTCTTGAGCCAAGAACTGTATTTTCACCGGTCAGCTCCCCTTTCATGCTTTGAACCTTTGGAAGCTCTGCACCAATAACCCCGTAAAATTGATTGGACCATGGCACATAGGCATAAAATACACATCTTTTATAACTAAAATACTCTTCACATTTCTTTAAGATATAAGCTAAATCCTGATAACCAGAGGAACTGATAAGCAATTTATCAAGTTTATCCAGCAATTGCAGCTGTCTCAACTCCTCATTTTCAGGGGTAGTTCTACGACTATTTTTATGATCTACTTCGGCATCACAGTAAAGCTGTACTAAAAATGTAAAAATCGATAATACATACATTAGTATGGTATTCATTCGACTAATTTTCTGCTGAATCATAAAAGTGATCAATGATTTCTCTAAAATCAATTGGAATAGAAGAAAGCTTCTCGTATCGATAATGGATAGCTGCGATTGAAGCCATGTCTTAAAAAAACTTCTAAAATCATCATGAAGCTCTTCGATATTCGTATGCGTCATTAAACGTAGAAACGAATCCAGTAGCATTGCCACCCTTTCTCGATCGGCTTCAGCAATAGAAGGTTCTAGATTGAGGTAAATATTCGTATTCTCTTCAATTTGTTTATTATGAATTTTGATGAATAACACAAATTCCTGAAGTGTCATTTCTTCAAAGGATTGAAATGAGTGTGTCATAGGAAATTCCTCTCCTTCATACTAAAAATACCCCTATAAATGGAGGATACTCACTCCCTATATTATACAGCATCTTATAGGATAGTATTTCAAATTGAAAGGAGTAAGATGAAGGTATCGCTAAAATAAAGCGAATACTTTTAAATCCTAAGGTAACCATATAACCAGAAATAATGGAAGGTGCGTGCTTGAAATGAGATTGGAAAATAAAGTAGCCGTTATTACAGGTGGAGGTACAGGCATCGGGAAAGAAACTGCACTATTATTTGCGAAAGAAGGAGCAAAAATAGTCATTACTGATATAAATGAACATTCTGGGAACGAAACCGTTAGTGATATCCAAGCAATTGGAGGCGAAGCATTATTTATACGTCATGATGTAAGCAATGAAGATGATTGGAAAAAAGTTGCAAATGAAGCGCTTCATACATTTAATAAAGTTGATATCCTTTTCAACAATGCAGGCATTTATATAATTAAACCACTTGCGGAAATTGAACTTTCTGACTGGAATCGCTTAATGTCCATCAATGTAACTGGTGTTTTCCTTGGTATGAAACATATCATGCCGCTGATGGCTAAACAAAATAAAGGCTCTGTCATTAATGCATCTTCCATTGCAGGCTTAACAGGTGCTGCTGGACATGTTTTATATGGCGCTAGTAAAGGTGCTGTGCGTATTATGACCAAAGATGCAGCAATGGAATATGCCCCATATGGCGTACGCGTAAACTCTATTCACCCTGGCTATATCGATACAGGAATGGCCGATTATGCATCTGCAACAACTGGAAGCTCTAAAGATGAATTAGGAAAAAACTTATTCCCATTAGGACGTTTAGGTTCTGTAAAAGAAGTGGCTCAAACAGTGCTGTTCTTAGCTTCTGATGAATCCTCCTTCTCAACAGGTGGCGAATTTGTTATTGATGGTGGAGCAACAGCAAAATAAATATTAAGGTGGTCATTGACATGAAATTAGCAGATAAAGTAGCAATCGTCACAGGTGGCGCTAGCGGTATCGGTGAGGCAACAGTTCGCCTCTTCGCCCAAGAAGGAGCACAAGTAGTCATTGCCGATTTTTCAGAGCGAGGACAAAACATCTCTGAACAATTAAATAACGATGGTTATGATACGCTCTTCGTAAAAACAGATGTAACAAGCGAAGAAGATATTAAAAACATGATAAAGGAAACTATTAATAAATACGGAAAACTTGATATTATGTACGCGAATGCAGGTGTAGCTGACGATGCACCCGCTCACGAGTTATCTTTTGAAAAATGGAAAAGAACCATTGATATTAATTTATCCGGAGTATTTCTTTCTGATAAATATGCCATCGAACAATTCCTTGCGCAAGGAACGGGTGGTGTCATTGTTAATGCTGGCTCTATCCATAGTTTTGTTGCCTTACCAAATCCAACAGCCTATTCATCTGCAAAAGGTGGTGTAAAACTATTAACACAAAACCTTTGCACAGCTTATGCAAAACAAGGTATTCGCGTAAATGCTGTATGTCCTGGCTATATCGACACACCTCTATTGGCTGAAGTAGACGCTCAAAAGAAAGAATATTTAGCTTCCCTTCATCCGCAAGGTCGACTTGGTAAACCAGAAGAGATTGCCAAAGCTGTTTTATTCTTAGCAAGCGATGATGCAAGCTTTGTTAATGGTACAACACTCCTTGTTGATGGCGGCTATACTGCTCACTAATAAAAAATTCACGGGTCTGAATTCGGTATTGTTCCGGAATCAGACTCTTTTTATTTGATTAAAATTCTCCCAGTGCAAATCGGTCTAGATCATACCAAGAAGCAGTAAGCTTTAAAACCAGTCGTATTTTATGGTAAAACAATATAAGATTATTTAATTGCAACTCCACATGCAGGTATTTTTTCTATAATATAAATATTAATATATTTTAAAGCTAAAAGAGTTGCTATTACATGAAATGCTTTGTACTTTTATTACATCAGTTATTATGAAATTGAGGGGTGTTTTACAATGAGTTTAAATGATTGGCTAAATGAAAAGGTCCCAGAAATTACAAGTTCATTAAGTGATATTAACCGGCAGTATGTTGATATTGAAAATTCAATTGGCTTTGTTGGGCGCAATCAAATTTATAAAATCTTAGATAATTTTCATGAAGTACTGTTCCCAGGTATCCATACTGCTCCGCCGATCGATACTACACGCGTCAATATTGTAAGTAGTAATAAACTGCGTGAAACGGCATTGGATTTACGTGATATTATCGAAAAAGTTTTAATTTACAATTTGGAGTACAACAGCAATCTTGAAAACTGTACTTGTCAAGCGGATGCAGATCGTATTGTGATGGATTTAATTTCACAATTCCCAAAAATTCGTAAAACCTTGCAAACAGATATTCAGGCAGCGTACAACGGAGATCCTGCTGCCCTTTCTACAGAGGAAATTTTACTAAGTTATCCATCAATTGTTGCGGTATACATTCACCGTATTGCACATGAATTATATGAAGTGGGCGTACCAATTGTCCCACGTATTATGTCTGAGTATGCACATAGTTTAACAGGAATTGATATTCACCCAGGAGCGACAATTGGTGAATCCTTCTTTATCGATCACGGCACAGGTGTCGTAATCGGTGAGACATGTATAATCGGCAATAATGTTAAAATATACCAAAGCGTAACATTAGGGGCATTAAGCTTCCCTCTTGATGAAAATGGTAATCCAATTAAAGGAATTAAACGTCATCCGAATATTGAAGATAATGTTGTTATTTATGCAGGTGCAACCATTTTAGGTGGCGAAACGACAATTGGTCACGATTCGGTGCTAGGCAGTAACATTTGGCTAATGAATTCAATACCACCATATTCCCGTGTGTACAACTCACCACCAACACCTAACATCAGTAGTAGTAAATCGAAAAATGTTTAATACACACTCTCTTTAAGTAGATAAAAATTGCACTCACCTATAGACGACTATCGAAAGACACTGTAAAGAATTTTTTCTACAGTGTCTTTCATTGTACATAGCTAAAGACATTCAAAAACAACCATTGGCCTTGTTATAAAAATGGTTGATGTCCCCCTATTAGAGCTTTTTTATTTATGAACCCATGTTAATACTTTCTAGTTTTGATATGCTATACTATTTCTATTATCGAAATATATTAGAAAGAGGGATGCTAGATGACAAATTTACAGCAAATTGATGCTTATTTTGCTGAACATCGTGAGGCTCATTTAAACGAATTGAAAGAATTTTTACAAATTCCAAGTATTAGTTCTTTATCTGAGCATAAGGAAGATATCCAGCATGCTGCACAATGGCTTGCTAATGCATTTGAAAAATTAAATCTTGAGAATATCTCAATTACACAAACTGCAGGTCACCCAGTTGTCTATGCCGATTGGTTACATGCAGAAGGCAAACCAACTGTATTATTTTATGGTCACTACGATGTACAACCTGTTGATCCCCTAAATTTATGGGAGAGCGAACCGTTCAATCCTACCATTCGTGACAATAAATTATTCGCTCGTGGTGCTAGTGATGATAAAGGGCAAGTATTTATGCACTTAAAAATGATTGAAGCTTTATTTGCAACAACAGGAACTTTACCTGTGAACGTTAAATTTATTTATGAAGGTGAAGAAGAAATCGGTAGTCCGCATCTACCTTCCTTTGTTGAGGAATATAAGGAAAAATTAGCGTCGGATCTCATTTTAATTTCTGATACTGGACTTTATGGTCCTGGTAAACCTGCAGTATGCTATGGCTTACGTGGTTTAGCAGGCATTCAAATTGACGTGCGTGGAGCTAAAGGAGATTTACACTCAGGTCTCTATGGTGGAGGTGTGCAAAATGCCATCCACGCATTAGCTGAAATATTAGCATCCTTCCGTGACGAGCATGGCACCATTCAAGTGGAAGGTTTCTACGATAATGTATTACCTTTAACAGAGGAAGAACGTGAAGCTTATCGTGCGCTTAATTTTGATGAGGAGTCAGTAAAACAAGAGGTCGGTGTAAAAGAACTATTTGGTGAGCATGGATTTACCTACCTAGAACGTACTTGGGCTCGTCCAACATTAGAGGTTAATGGGGTCTTTGGTGGTTTCTCGGGAGAAGGCATCAAAACGGTATTACCTGCTGAAGCAGGCGCTAAAATTACATGCCGTCTCGTTCCAAATCAAGAGCCGGACGAAATCGTTGCGCTATTAAAAGCCCACGTTGAAAAGCATAAACCTGCTGGAGTGGAAATTAACATTTCGGAGTTCGATAAAGGCCCTGCATTCTTAACACCATTTGATCATCCATTCATTCAGGCAGCTGGACGTTCTTACGAAAAGGTTTATCATGTACCTACTGCTTACACACGTGGTGGCGGTTCTATCCCTATCGTCGCTGCATTTGATGAAATTTTAGAAATCCCTGTAGTATTAATGGGCTTCGGTTTATCTAGTGAAAACTTCCATGCACCTAATGAGCATTTCCATTTAGAAAACTTCGATAAAGGTTTACGCGTTTTAAGTGATTATTTATATGAAGTTTCGGAATTACAAAAATAATTTTCTATTCCATAACAAATCCCCTCACCTACTTCAGCGAGGGGATTTTCTTTGCTTTTTAGGCGATTACTCACCAAAAACTGTCACTATTTCAGCCGATTTTTTACGATCTTTCCCTTTTGGTACCTCATCAAAATAACCTACTTGTAGCATCGCAATAACACGTTCTCCAGGCTGTATCTTTAAAGCTTCGCGGAACTTAGGATTATCTAAAAAGCCTGGTGTTTTCCAGCAAGAGCCTATCCCTCTATCCCATGCTAACAGTTGCATATTTTGAATAAAGATACTCGCTGCTCCATAATCCTCTAAACGTTCTTTTTGACGCGCATCCTCCGGTACGATAACAAAAGCATAGCCACCAGGTAACGTAAATTTCAACATCTGCTTCGCCAAGTCTTCACTTAAAAGCTCTTGCCATTTTGGAATCGTCAGGTCGCGTAATAAATGATGTAGATTTTCTAATTCCTTACCACAGGCTACAACTAAACGCCAAGGCTCACGGTTACCGTGGTTGGGTGCCCAAACTGCATCGTCGATAATAGCCAATAAATCATCACGATCTACAGGCTGACCATTAAATTTTTTAATGGAACGACGTTGAATAATTGCATCTCTAACCGATAAAAATTGTTCGCTCATATATCCATTCTCCTTCTACCACAAGACAACTTTTAAGTTTATCTCTTCTACCTTCACATTATCATAAAATGATATGCTTTAAAACTACCTCATCTTAAGCAAAGCTATCCTCTATATGATAGAAAAAGT
The DNA here is from genome assembly GCF_019091145.1 of Lysinibacillus sp. GbtcB16. Taxonomy (NCBI): domain Bacteria; kingdom Bacillati; phylum Bacillota; class Bacilli; order Caryophanales; family Bacillaceae; genus Lysinibacillus; species Lysinibacillus sp. GbtcB16. The sequence continues at coordinate 146,047 of NZ_JAGXJV010000006.1, read as the reverse complement.
AAGTCATGCTCGGCGTATACGCAGTGGAGTCCTCATAGAAATACGGTCGATTAATACTATCCGATGTATGAGCATTTACATAAGGAATGCCGTTTTGAATACTTGTAACAATAACAGAGTGATCGATTTTCCCATTTCCTTGAAAATCATAAAAAATAACATCACCCAGCTCTAACTCTTCGGCGGTTTGCACACGTGTACCCTTCAACCCTGTCGTTGAACCTTCTAAATACCATCTTAAAGAATGTGCAACAGACCAGCTAAAGCTCCAATTCCCTTGTTGAATCCACCAGCCCTTATCTCTACTTGGTGCCCCTCGCATTGGTGCCCCACCAGCTAATAAACATTGAGATATATAGTTGGTACAGTCTACGTCAAAGTTAGGAAAAGCTGGATTGCGTCTATTCCACCATAAATTGGCATACTGTACAGCAGCCTGCCTATTATACATCTTTGCCATACATCTCCTCCTCATGCCATCATATGTCTCTTCAAGTATTTCTATTAGTTAGGTCCTTACTCATATTATTGTCGAAAATAGGTATAATCAGTATGTTCCTTTCCATTTTCAAGATCATTTTTGCTACAATAAGATTAAAAGAAATGCATGATTTTATTTTATGACCAGAAGGGATGTTAAATGTGAAGCAGCATGCTGAGAAAGAAATTTTACAGCCTACTCTTTTATGCGATAAAAAGGGGAATTTAAATCCAGCAGCCATCGGATTTGCACGTAAACCACTTATCAACAGCAATTTAAGCGGCCATCTTATGCGCAAAAAGAAATGGAACTATTGGTGTGTCTACGGTGATGAAATCTTATTTTCCGCTACGATTAGTCATCTAGATTATGCAGCAGTTTGCTTCGTCTATTTCCTTGAATATGAAACGCAGCGCTATTTCGAAAAAACGATTACCATTCCCTTAGGCGGCAAATTGAAAATGCCTACACAGGTTTTAGAGTCCGTATCGTTTAAAAATAGTGAAATGATGATTGATATATTATATGTACAAAATGAAACACATCTATCTGTTTCTATTCCAAATTTTGATGGCGATATTTTACGTGCAAAGCTCATCATTCAGCATCCCGCTACAGACGAAACCTTAAATGTTGTCATCCCTTGGAATCGTAAAACATTTCAATTTACAGGTAAGCATCATACACTCCCTACTTCAGGTGTGGTCACAATTGGTACTCGTCGTTATAATTTCTCGGCAGAAGAAAATTTTGCTGTCTTAGATTACGGTCGAGGTGTATGGCCGCGTGAAGCCGTATGGAATTGGGGAATGGCCTCTCAACGGGTCCGTGGAAGAAGAATTGGACTTAATTTAGGGGGAAAATGGACAGATGGCACAGGTATGACCGAAAATGCTGTTTTCGTTGATGGCAAAATGACAAAAATACATGAGGATTTATTATTTGATTATGATTCCGAAGATTATATGCAACGTTGGAAAGTAAAATCAAAATTCTCTCATCAAGTGTCACTAACCTTCTCTCCGTTTTTTGAACGTGTAGCCTACACAAATGCAAAACTAGTAAAATCAGAAGTACATCAATTATTTGGTTATTATGACGGTTCCATTTTGCTCGACAATGGTGAAACATTAGTTATTCGACAAATGCTTGGATGCATTGAGGAGCATCAGGCAAAGTGGTAACGAATCTTATAAAAGACGCCGCGTTCCGTGGGTATTACTTCATTTGTCATTCCACGGAATTCGAGCGCCACCCCCCTCACATTGCTCTAAGTAAGGGCTTTTAATATTTTCTCTGGGTCGTCAGTAAATATTGCTTGTATTCCAAGCTGCTGTAAATATCGAGCATCCCGCTCCTCGTTGACTGTATAAACACGTACAGTTGCCCCTTCAGCGAGCGCTAGTTTTACTGATTTGCGATACGCTGTAGGCAAACTAACGTGCAAGCCTTTAGCAGGAATAAGCGCAACATAAGTTGTAAAGTCTACTAAAACTTCAGCAAACAATGCAGCATTTTCAATATATGGTGCGATTTGTGCGACTGTTTGCAAAGATTCATGATTAAAAGAAGAGATAATAACTCTCTCTGTCATTTGTTGGGCAGCTACTTCCTTTAGAACTAATGCCTCGATCCCTTCATAGGCAAACACATCTGTTTTTAGTTCAATGTTAATGCGATGGTTTGTACCTGCAAATAGTTCTAAAACTTCCCCTAATGTGGGTATCACTTCTCCACTATAATCCAATGAGTACCATGAGCCAAAATCAAATGTACGTAATTGCTGTAATGTAAAATCCTTTACATAGCCTGAACCATTGGAGGTACGGTTAATGGTTTCATCATGAATAACAACTACCTCTTTATCTGCTGTTAAATGAACATCTAGCTCAATTCCAGCGATAGGAAGCTTAGATGCCGCTTGGAATGCAGCAATTGTATTTTCCGGGTAGCTTGCAGAAACACCTCTGTGTGCAAAAATATCCAAAATAATGAACCTCCTCTTTTAGTAACATTCATTCAAAACCTCTACGTAATAGTAACATATTCAGCTTTTAAGCTTTCACTTGATGGTAAATATTATATATAGTAGTATGATAATCTACTTTGAAATTGTAAGTACCTAGGAGGTGCTAAAAAATGACTGTAAAACATCCAGATTTTCAGACTGAAGTAGAGCGATTAGCGTATACCCAAAGTTATATGCAGCAAATTTTAAATGAGTCACAAAGAGATTTAAAATCCGCTCAAGAAAATATTCGGAAGTCGATGGCAGATCTTGATTACTTAGATTCTAGTTTGAGTTATTTAAACATCTTAACCAATGCCCGATTCTTTGAAATGGCCCGTAATCAAAAGGAAGGGCTAGAAGCCGTTCAAAAGAAGCCTTATTTTGCCAGAATCCATTTTCAAAAGACAGGTGACCCTGAAGAACTTCTTTACATTGGAAAAACCTCGTTATTTCATCGTGAAACACATGAGCCAATTATTGTCGATTGGCGCTCACCAGTAGCGAATGTCTATTATGATGGCCGTCTTGGTGACATGGAGTACGATGTCCGCGGAGAAATTCATAAAGGGCATCTATTTGCTAAGCGACAATATAAAATTGAAAATGGCGATTTGCTCGATATACGTGATATTGACTTAACTACGAACGATGAACTGTTACAAGAAGCATTGGCTGGTAAAGCTGATGTTCGTCTAACTGAAATTGTCTCGACAATCCAAAAAGAGCAGAATGAAATTATTCGCGCACATCTTCGTCAACCAATAATTGTCCAAGGAGCAGCAGGCAGTGGAAAAACCACCATCGCCCTACACCGAATATCCTATTTCCTCTACACAATGGGTGAGCATTTTAATCCTGAGCAGCTCATGATTTTAGCACCGAATAAGTTATTTATTGATTATATTGGAGATGTCTTACCAGAACTAGGCGTCGATAAAATATGCCAAACTACTTTTACCGATTACGTACTATCCGCCACTAAATTAAAATTAAAGCTTCAAAATCCAAATGAGCAATTAGAGTCGCTTGTAGCCGGAGGAAATTCTCAGCCATCTGCTTGGATTTCTGAAATGAAAGGCTCTCTTTATTATCGTGATGTTATCGAACGCTATATTCAAAAACTGGAGCAAGATATTGCAGAGCAATTTGAAGATGTTTATATTGAAAGATACTGTATCATGCGGGCTTCTCACCTTAAGAAGCTATTTTTATATGAATTTTCTTATATGCCAATCGAAAAACGACTGGCACATATTAAAAAAGTGTTAGCTAGCCATGTTCGTCAGAAGAAGCAGTCTGTTTTAGCTACACTCCATAAAAAATATGATGAAGCACTTGGAAAGGCATTAAATGGTATTCGAGATGATGAAAAACGGCGTCGTGTCGTAACAAAATTTATCGATGAACGAGATGAGCGAATTCCTGCTATTGAAAAAGAAGCCAAATCTACAGCAGCTGCTTATATGCGTCGCTTTACCAAACACAATATTAAAACTCTTTATCGTTCACTTCTCACCAATGCAGAGCTGTTAGCAGAACTGGCTCCTGAATGGCATTATCTCGAACAACAGCAATTTTTACAATCACATCGCAAGGAACAATGGGCACTTGAAGATTTAGCTGCACTTTATTATTTACAGGCGCGCTTAAAAGGCATCCCTGATGAATGGAAAATGCGCGTTGTCTTTATCGATGAGGTTCAAGACTATAGTCTATTTCAGCTTGCCGCTTTAAAAACAGGTTTGGATACGGATATGTTTACAATGGTTGGTGACTTAGCTCAAGGAATTCATAGCTATCGTTCATTAACTGCTTGGGAGCCTGTCCAAAGTTTATTCCCACGAGCAAGCTTTCGAACTTTGCAAAAAAGCTATCGTACAACCATTGAAATTATGGAAGTTGCTAATGAAATTTTAGCGCAAATGGATGAACAACTTCCGTTAGTGGAGCCTGTTGTTCGCCATGGCAACGTGCCAAGCTTTATTCAAGCGGATCAATTCGACGCCTTACAAATTAAAGGAATTTTTGAAACAATTCGGCAACATGGACATCGATCCATTGCTTTAATATGCAAAACAACTGCTGAAGCAATGATGATGCAAAAGGATTTAAAAGCTCACCAACTACCTGCACAGCTACTAACTGAAAATGACTCTATTAATCAGGAAATGTTGCTTGTTGTTCCAAGCCATCTAGCGAAAGGGCTTGAATTTGATGCGGTTATAGTAGCTGCGTTTGATACGCCCTTTTACGACACGCCCATTGATCGAAAGCTACTCTATGTAGCACTCACACGGGCAATGCATGAACTTTACTTAATAGGTCCCTCTAAAAATACATTTTTATTAGAAAATTAAAAAGTCGCTATAAGGCGACTTTTTTATACCTCATCAATTTCTCGGTGGTAATCGATAGAACTTTCCTTTCGATAGATAGGCCTTAACCACTTTCCACCACGAACTAGGTGCTTCCTTCGGAGGAGACTTCTTTTTAGGCAATGCTGGCATGCGCATAATCACGACTCCTTTCATAAGGCTTATTAATACTATATGAAGATAGTACGCAATTATGATAAAAAGGGCGATGAGTTAAAATCACTCCTCGCCCTTTTTGCTATTGTTTTACATAATAATCAATTTGCTGCGCCTTCATAAATCCAGCCTTTTCATAGACAGATATTGCTTTTTTATTGTCTATTTCAACATCTAACATGACGAAAGTGGCACCGGTTTTACTCGCATAATCCTTTGAAAAGGACAATAAAGCCGTCCCAATACCTTGTCCTTCACAATTTGGGTGGACTGCAAGGGCTGTTACCCATTGTATTTCATTTTCCTGAGCTGTCGTCACCGTGCCAACAACTCCTCCATCTCGATAAGCAATCCATAGCTTTCTTCCATTAGTGGACGTATTAAAGGCGATGAGCTCTGTTGATTCTTCTGGTAAATCACCAAATGCTTCACTATAAATAGCAATTAGCTCAGCCTGTTCACCATTATAGGGAAGAATAGTGATATCGCTTCGTAATGCTACAGGTTCTGCCTTTGTTTCTAAGGTTGCTTCTGAGAAGCTGTAAACATAATCTTTATTTTCAATAAATGTGTGTCCATGTGGGGAACCATCAATCACAACAGCTAACTGCCCCTCTGCCCCTCGCTCTTTTAGCCCGACTTGTATGCCTTCAACTAATGCAGTCCCAATCCCCTTTTGGCGATATGCAGGTGTCACCACTAGTGACCACTCATACGTATGGAGTCCCATTAAATCAATGGCACTTGCAACTCCAACTAACAAATCCTGATCATCCTCATACGCCAATACCATAAAGCCCTTCGATTCAAAAGAGCTAGCCATTGGCACATTCAAAATAGTTTCGTATACTCGATAATCATGAATTGTCGCTTCTTCACATAATAATTTTACTTCCTTCAATGTTTCTCCATCCAATGGGAAAGACACTGTCATCACTGAAATATTCATTGTTTACTCCGTTCCTGTATCAGACTATTGCCCTATTGTAGCAAGAATGAAAATAAGCTGGCAACTAAATATATTATTACCCTCTATTAATCAGAATTTTACTTTAAATACGCCAATAATAAAAGGATTTTTACTATAAAAGTTCACGAAAACAACTAAAATTTACTATGAATTCTAGATATATAATAACCTAACAAACTCATAAAATTGTCACTATTAACTCTTTTCATTTAGTTACTTTCAAACTATATACTATTCCCTACTTATTTATATTAATTATACTATTTATTCAAATTAATTACATTTGTTAATATGATTAAAAAAAGAGTAATTTCATTTGAAATTACTCTTTTGATAGTTGTCAATGGCTATTCTTCTAAATGATGGGAGGATGAATGGAGCATCTGAGCATATAAACCGCCCGATTCAATTAGTTTTTGCTGTGGACCAGCTTCCACTAGCTCACCTTTATGCATAACTAAAACCATGTCTGCATTATGCACTGTATTTAATCGGTGTGCAATAACAAAGCTAGTGCGGCCTTGCATCAATGTATCAAGTGCCTCTTGAATCGCCATTTCTGTTACTGTGTCGATACTGCTTGTCGCTTCATCTAACAATAAAATTTTCGGGTCCGCAATAAGTGCACGTGCTATTGATAGTAATTGTTTTTGGCCTTGTGAAATTTCTCGTCCATCTGCAGCAAGAATTGTATCGTATCCATCCTTAAGCTTCATGATAAAATTATGTGCATTAGCACGCTTTGCTGCTTCCTCAATATCAGCATCACTTGCATCTAATTGACCATATCGAATATTTTCACGAACAGTTGCCTCAAATAAAAATGGATCCTGCAATACAAAAGCCATTTGGGAACGCAAGGATAGACGATCAATTTCCTGAACATTCATGCCATCAAATAACACTTCGCCCTTTGTCACTTCATAGAATCTTGCAATAAGTTGAAGGATTGTCGTTTTCCCTGCTCCTGTAGCTCCTACAAGCGCTACCGTCTGCCCAGGCTCCACTTTAAAATTAACATTTTTTAATGTGTAAGATTCCTGGTCTTGTTCATATTTAAAATACACTTGCTTAAAAGCTACATGTCCCAATAGCTGATGTTTTTTCGATGAGGTAGATTCTCCTTCTGGTTGTTCGTCCAGTAACGCAAATACTCTCTCAGCACCAGCAATAGCTGATAGCACTGTATTAAATTGGTTGGCTAAATCATTTAATGGGCGTGTAAATTGCCGAGCATATTCTGTAAATATAACAATAACCCCTATTGACACATGCCCATATAAAGCAAGTACGCCCCCGATACCCGCGACAATAGTAAAGCTCATATTATTTAAAAAGTTCATGACCTTTGGTATATAGCCAGAATATGTCTGTGCCCAAAACCCCGTTCTTCTTAACCGCAAGCTTTTTTCCTGAAACTCTGCCTTCATTCGTTCCTCTTGGGAAAAAGCCTTCACAATGCGCTGTCCAGATATGGTTTCTTCGATCATGCCGTTCAGAGCCCCAATAGCTGCCTGTTGCTCCTTAAATAAAGGAGCAGTTCGACGTGTAATCCAACGCATTGCCCAAAACATAATGGGAATAATGGTCATAGTTAAAATGGTTAGTAATGGACTTAAGCTCAGCATAATAATAATCGTTCCTCCAAGCGTTAGTACACTTGAAAACACCTGAATAAAGGAACTATTCAGCGTTGAGCTGACCGCTTCTATATCATTCGTCATACGGCTCATTAATTCGCCATGCTGACGACGATCAAAGAAGGCAATCGGCAGTCGTTGAAAATGACCAAATACAGTTGTTCTTAGCCTATAAATCGTTTGCTGAGCAATACCAATCATCCAATAATTTTGTAGGAACAGGGAGACGGCCAACAACAAATAAATGCCGATCAATAAGACAATCCCCTTACCTAAGCCAGCTAGCTCTCCATGCATAACATAGTGATCAATCATTTGGCCAATTACATAGGGACCTATCAAAGCCAAAATTGAACTAGTCATCACTAGTAAAAGAACTACGATTAGAAGTGCTCGTTGCTCATCGACAATTTTCCATAACCGTAGCAAGGTACTTTTCCAATCACTTGCTCGTGGCCCTTTCTTTTTCTTCACAGCCTGTTGAAGATCATCTTTAGTCAAAATCGGCTCATAGCCAAAAGGTTTTTGGAAAAATCCCATTATTCCTCCACCTCCTGTTGAGAGACTGCAATTTTTTTATAAAGTGCGGAACATTGTAAAAGCTCTTCATGGGTTCCATAGGCAACTACTTTTCCAGCTTCAATCAGTAAAATACGGTCTGCACCTTTAGCGGTACGAATTTTTTGCGTGACCACAAGCATCGTAGCATGTTCTTCGCCCAGTGCCTCCCAAAGTGCCTGTTCTGTTTTAACATCCAATGCACTTGTACTATCATCGAGCATTAATATATGTCCCTTTCTCAAGAGTGCTCTCGCAATGGATAGCCTTTGTTTTTGCCCTCCTGATAAGTTGACCCCTTTTTGCCCAACCTTTGTATCATAACCATTCGGAAAATCCTCAACGGATGCATGTATTTGAGCCTGCATCGTAGCCTTTAGTACAGCGTCCATTTCAGCATGCGTATCTCCCCAACGCACATTATCCGCAATACTGCCTGTAAATAACAAGGACTGCTGAGGGACATACCCAATGACTTCACGTAATTCTTGTAAATCCCACTGTTGAACATCCTGTCCTTCTACTAGTATTCTTCCTTCTGTTACTTCATAAAAACGCGGAATAAGCTGTAACAAAGTGGATTTACCAGCACCGGTTGCCCCCATAATCGCTAATTTTTCACCCGATTTAACTTGGAAATTGACGTCTGATAGGACTGGCACCTCTCCGCCTGGATACGTAAAACTAACATGTTCAAACGTTAATTCACCATAGTGTTTACCCTGGCTAATTTCCTCTGAAAATGAAACATCCTCAACCTCATTTTCTGTAGAAAGAACTTCTGCCATACGCTCAGCTGAGGCCTTTGCACGCGCATAAAAAATAATAATAAAAGCGAACATTGAAAACGAGCCTGTCATCCGCATCGCATAGTTAACAATCGCTACAATATCTCCAAGTGGTGTTGTCCCTGCCGCAACTTGTTTTGTACCAAACCATAGGACGGCGAGCAGACTCATATTCATAATGAATAAAAGAGCTGGCATAATGTATTCCATTATGCGTAAAGCCTTGACAGTATCGAATTTCAAACGAGATGCGACTTCATCAAAGCGTGAAGCCTCATAAGTCCCACGTAAGTATGCTTTTACTAAACGTATGGCCTGTAAATTCTCCTGCAAAACCCTATTTAAACGGTCGACTCTTTTCTGCACCCGTCCAAAATAAGAGACGCCCTTTGCGACCATAAAAATAAGAAAAATTAAAATGATAGGTGCACCTATGACTAAAAATAAGGCTAATTTTGCATTCACAATAAATGCCATTACTATGCTTCCTATCACGGCAAGAGGTGCACGAAGCATAATACGTAAGCTCATAAACAGCACCGTTTGCACTTGTGTGACATCATTCGTTAATCTCGTAATGAGAGATGCCGTAGAAAATTTTTGATAGGTTGCTAGTGTAAAGGATTGGATTTTATCAAACATGGCATTTCGTAAATCATACGAAAAGCTTTGAGCAGTATGAGATGAAAAGTAAGAATTAACGATACCCGCCATAAAGGCAACAAATGAAAGTACGAGTAAAACAGCACCCCATTGCATAATCATTTCGTGATTTTGAGCTCTTACCCCGTCATCAATGATTTTGGCCATTATAAGTGGCTGTACAAGCTCTACAAACAACTCTAACAACATTAAACATAAAGCAAAAATAGCTGTCCATTTATAAGGTCTTACATAGGAAAAAATTTCTTTCACATTCTTTCCCCCTTGTCCTAAGATGAAATTTATAGCTAGTTAAAAACTACTACCACAATAGTATATTTATGCTTTCTCACCAGCGATTGAAAGCCATGTTACACACACAAGCATAACGAATACCCCTACTAATTGCCAAAACCCTAAAGAAGTACCAAAGACAATAACTGAAATAATCATAGCCGTTAATGGTTCAATGCTGGAGAGAATACTCGTCTCTACAGCTGTTATATATTTCATACTACTTAAAAACAATATGAAAGCGACTGTTCCAAAAAATATTAAAGCAACCATTAAAAGTAGTGTTTTAAAATCAGTAAAAACGATCCATTGGTTAGACAGCCATACCCGACTCACTATACCTAATGTGAGCCCACCTATTAGCATCCCCCAGCCAACTACTAACAACACATTCCACTCTCTCATTAAACGCGCAGGATATAATGTGTAAAAAGCAAAGGTTAAACCTACTGCTACACCCCACAGCAATGCTTTTGGACTAATAAGCAAACTATCAAATGATGCGTTCGTTAGTAGTAGAAATAACCCCATAAGGGTACCAATAATTCCTATTACTTGATATTTTGGTGGCCATTTCTTTAAACTAAGAGAGACATATGCCACAACAAATATTGGCGCTAGAAACTGGAGTAAGGTCGCTAGCACTGCATTACTTTCATGAATCGCTGCTACAAATGCAAATTGAACACCTAGCATACCTACAATACCAAAGACAATGAGCTGTCTACCCCATAGTTTGTGCTGCCAAATACCAAAAATATTTTTTCCCGTTAACAATAAATATGTAATTAGTATCATACCTGCAACCGATAAACGGATTGTTAACATAAAGGAAACAGTCAATGATGTATGGTTCAGTAACCACTCCATCAAGGGGCCAGTCGCTCCCCATAACATAGCACCCGAAACGATAAATAGTATTCCTTTTAAACGTTGCATACCAATCCTGCTTCCTATATACGTACTAAAAAATGTTACTTTTCTTCAAATCTTTTCTTAAACATCATTAGAAAAGTCCTAATTCTTTTCATTATCAAATATTTACAAATATATTCATAATGACTAATTCCATATAATTATCTATAATATTAGTATATATTGATTACCCAAGGAGATCGAAAACTCATGAGTCATATGCATAAATCATTTACGATTGATGAACATTATTTAAATTCACTTCCTTTTCCTGCAATTATCTTAAATCAAGATGGACAAGCCACTATCTGGGGAAAGAGCGCTGAACATCTGATTGGTTTATCAACTAATGATATTACAGGAAATACTACTCCATCTATACACGAAAATCTACTACGTCAGCTTCCAGTAGAAACTTTTCAAGCTATCCTACAAAGCGAGGAAAGTACGTATATAGAAAAAATTCAAATTCACACCTCTTTAAAAACAGAAATGTCGACAGCACTGCTTGCTAAACCTTATACAGAGCAAGGAGAACGTTTGATTCTCATGATTTTTATGCTGCCAGAATTAATGACTAATGCCGTCTCTCATTGCAGTACATTTGTAGACCTTAAACAAGGATTGGATGCTACATTTATGACTGTAACACTTGACCACGATGGTTTCATCTTAGAATGTAATAATGAATTTCTAAAAACAAGCCAATGGACGCCAAAGCGTGTTATCGGCAAAACATTTTGGCAGTTGTTCCCAGATAATGACCGTAGTGAAAAAGTGACAAATATTATCTGGCGTAATTTAAACAACGGGCACACATGGCAAGGTGAAGTTGAAAAAATTACCAAAGCGGGACAATCCTATTGGGTATTACTAACAGCTATCCCAACCTTTAATCTGGAAACAGGTGAACAACAATTTTTCTTAATTGAAAAGGATATTACTAAATCAAAAACTATCCAACACCAACTTGAGAAAATAGCTTATATCGACACGGAAACTGGGCTAATGAATGCCCACCGACTTGAAAAGGTCATTAGCAATATGATTGAGGATGACAGACACTTTTCATTTGTTTATTTAAGTATTGATAAATTTTATACTTTAAAAGAACTACACGATCAACAAATCGATCAAAGCCTAATTATTGAATTTACAAATCGTATTAAGATGTATTTCCAAGATAGCACGATGGCGCGTATCAATGAAAATGATTTTGTAGTCATCACACCTTTAAGTGAATGGTTTATTCAAGGCTTTTTATCTTACTTACAACAGCACCCTATTTACAGTGGCAATATTGCTGTGCCAATCTCTATTAGTGGGGGTATCACTAGATATCCTGAAGATCAAACAACATTTTCTCAGCTTATGAAAGCTTCTATTGCTACAATTTCAACTGTGCGTGAAGCTGGCGGAGATAAAATTGTTTCGCTATCAACAGCGACACATAAAGCTTTAAATCGTAAAGCATTAATTGAAAAGCGATTACTACAAGCGCTTGATCAAAAGAATTTAAAGGTCCTATACCAACCACAAATCGATGTTTATTCTGGAAAAATTACAGCTGTTGAGGCACTTGTACGTTGGGAAGATGAAGTGATTGGTGTGGTTTCACCTGATGAATTAATTCCAATTGCGGAAGAAACAGGACTAATTAATAATATCGGTTCCTTTATGCTAGAGAGAGCTTGTGAACAGGCGTTAATTTGGAAAAAGGCTGGCCATGATTTAAAAGTGTCCATCAACTCTTCTGTACGAGAGTTCCGAGATAAAAATATGGCTAAGTCCATTCTTGAAATGATTGCTAAAACAGGCTGTCCAGCAAACCTTCTACAAATTGAAATCACTGAAAAATTTGCGTTAGAGGCAGAAGCTGCTACTTCTATTGCTCAGCAAATGCGCAAATTAGAAAACGAAGGCATTTCCTTTATTTTAGACGATTTCGGTACGGGCTATGGATCATTTAGATATATGCAAATTTTGCCAATTGATACAGTGAAAATCGATAAAACGTTTACGAATTCTCTGTTAAAATCCGAAAAAAGCCAAAAGCTTATGAACGGTATGGTACAGTTAGGTAAATCTATGGAACTTAAAGTTGTAGCTGAAGGTGTCGAAACAGCAGAGCAGGCTGATCTGTTAATTACTTATGGTTGCGATGCTATTCAAGGCTACTATATTAGCAAGCCTGTAACATCAGATGAAATCGAATCATTGCTTGTCAAAAAATAATACGATAAAAAGGAGGCTGCGTAGCATAGTGTACACGCAGCCTCCTATTATTTTTATTTTTTATAGACTTTTTGGAATTTCACCTTACTTGAACGGACTGAACGGAAAATGAGCTGAATAATTACTTCTGCAAAGACCAGTCCAATAACAATAGCCCCTGTTATTAGAAATGCCTTTAAACCATATTGTAAGCCTTGTAAGTAATCATCCTCTACAACATTTCTCATGGCATTATAGGCCATGCCTCCTGGCACTAACGGAATGATTCCACCAACAATAAAAATAATCATCGGTATTTTAAAGCGCCGCGCATATAAATGAGCCACGATGGCAATGACAAACGAACCGAAGAAAGAGGCTTTAACAACATCCATTCCTTGCTCTGTTAAAATATAATAAATAATCCAGCCAATTACCCCAACAAGACCGCAATGAAGGAGCGTCTTTCTAGGTACATTAAAAATGATGGCAATTCCAGCTGTAGCGAAAAAACTAACAACTAATTGTATGATAATGTCCATTATGTGCATGCTAGTCGCCTCCTAAAATCCTAGGGTGACGGCAATAGCTGCCCCTATGGCAAAGGCAGTTAAAAAGGCTTCTGCTCCTTTTGCCATCCCTGACATAAAATGACCTGCCATTAAATCACGAACTGCATTCGTAATCAAAATTCCTGGTACGAGCGGCATAACAGAACTAATGATGATTTTATCTAGCTCTGTTCCGTAACCATATTTTACTGCAAAGAAGGCAACAAAGCCGAGAACGAGTGATGCTGTAAATTCAGAGAAAAATTTAACTTTTGTTAAATGATTCGTTATTACAAGCATCAGGAAGCCTAACCCCCCTGCTAAAACAGCGATAGGAAAATCGGACCACCCTCCCTTAAACATAATAAGGAAGCAACCACTTGCAAAAGCAGCCGCAATAACTTGTAAATAGGTTGGTAAAAAATAATTTGTTTTTTGTATCGACTTTAGCTCGTCATAAGCTTCTTCTAATGTTATCATGTGAGATGTGAGTCTCCGAGATACTGAATTTACCAAGGCTATTTTTTGTAAATCTGTAACCCTGCTGGAAATTGATGAAATTCTCGTTGGCTGTGTCTTGCCTAACGAAAAAATGATTCCAGTCGGTGTGGCATAACATTGAGCATTCGGCATATTTTGAGAATGTGCCATCCTCAGCATCGTATCCTCCACACGGTATGTTTCTGCACCACTTTCAATCATAATACGCCCTGCAAGCAACAAACAGTCAATCGTAAGTTCATTATCCGCTTCTTGTAAGACCATTGCAGCTATCTGCCTCCTTCAAAATGTTCCTTGCCAATAGTATCGAACTGCCATTAAAAACACAACTGAAAATTTCAGCAAAAGATTGGGTTTTTTTCAATTTAATTTTACATAATTGACCTTTGGTTGTTCTATTTTTAGTAAGGATTTTTTATCCACTAATACAGTAGTATAACCACGTTCGATATACTACTTCAAGAAGGAAAAATGGCTAGCATTAATTTCTATAAATTAACAATAAAAGTTTATAGATTTGTATAACTTTTTTCATGATTGGCACGTCTGATTGTATAGAAAATAAAAATGAGGGGAGCGTATCCAACACCATGCAGGAACGCAGAAAAAAACGCGGCCCACTAATAGATTTTTTATTACTTGGCCTCATTGTAGCTTTAACAACTATTATACTCGTTATTATCCTATCAAAGGATGAATTTAAGTTTCAAAAAATTAGTGCTTCAAAAGAAACCGATACAGAATCGGTTAATAGTAATATATCAACGGAAAGTTCTGCGTTTCCAGGGATACGAATTGTAACAGATGTTTCTAATGATAAACGTACACCTTTTGCCATTCATTACCCACAAACAGATAACGAAGTTTTTAATGATACCGTATTACAATACATAACGGATTCAAAAGAAAACTATCTAGCCTCTATGAAAAAAGATAAAGAAGTTATGGGTGAATTAAATATTAGTCTTGAAACATTTCCGTACCGAGAGCATTACTATTCATTTGTGCTAACAAAGATGCTTTACGTAGGTGGAGCTAACCATGAGGTCACAACGAAAACATTCTTTATTAATAACGAAACTGGCGAGCAAATAACTATTCAAACATTATTACAAAATGACGAGAATAATTTATCGACGTTAGCCGCAAATGTGCGAAAAGATTTGCAGAAGAATCTCCAAATAAAGGATGAGCTTTTAAAGGATGAATTATTAAAAGCTACTGAACCAAAATGGTCCAACTTCACTCGCTTTGCAATTGCAGACGATTCGTTACAATTCTATTTCGATGAATATGAGATTGCTAGCGGGTCAGCAGGTGCCCCAATAGTGAAACTACCACTTTCGCTCATTAACCCATTGTTAGCCTCTGATTTTCAAATTGCTATGGAAAATGTAAAACCAATTACACCACCACCTACTGGTGATCCAAATAAAAAACGAATTGCGCTGACTTTTGATGATGGTCCACACCCAAAAGTGACGGAGCAGATATTAAACATTCTCGATAAATATCACGCAAAAGCAACCTTCTTTATGCTTGGTAGTCGTGTACAATATTATCCTGATATTGCAAGAGATGTACTTGCACGTGGGCATGAAATCGGAAATCACTCATGGAATCACCCGGTTTTAACGAAACTTACGCAAGAACAAGTGATGAAAGAGTATAATACAACAGCCTCTGAAATAGAGAAGGCTATTAATCACGGTGCCACTGTTTTCAGACCACCTTATGGAGCAACTAATGACACGATTGACGCTGAGATTCCTGTTCCAGTCGTCCTTTGGACAATTGATACATTAGATTGGAAGCATCGCAATGCACAGCAATTATTGCCAAATGTAAAAAATAATCTACACAATAATGCAATAGTACTAATGCATGATATCCATCAATCTACTGCAGATGGGCTCGATGCTGTTCTTGCTTATTTACAAGGTCAGGGCTATGAATTTGTAACAGTTTCTGAGATTTTGCCCTACCGTCAAAAGTAAGATCTACCATAAAGAAAAGTCCAATGAATTCTAATTGAATTCATCGGACTTTTTTTGTCATTTAATGATTAATGTATCTAGAGGTTTAAAGTCTTTTAACTGATAGCTCTTCACTTCATTACGCGCTACTGTATAAAGAGCGCCCTCTATATAAACAACCCTTTGTACGACCTGCTCCCAATTTTCATATGGCTCACCGTTCGTAGCATTCATAATATTCCCTTTTAGAGTAATTCCTTTATCTGCAGTAATTTCATAAATTTGAGCACCCTGACCTTTATAAACAATATTGTCTCCTTTATCCGCTTCATATTGGACAACTGGGAAGCCAAAGTAGTTGTATTCCTTATTTCGGAATAGCGCTTTTGGATTGTATTGAACTTCAGAATAGGATCCCTTTCCGCCAATTTTCACGGTGGATTGTTCTTTTGGATTTTTGAAGTCTGATACATCAAATAATGACATCTTCATATTCGTCGTTACCGTAAAATTACGCTTCGTATACGAATCATAGCGTTGTTCTGTATCATAGCCGATACCAATTAAATGTGTGTCATCTAATGGATGCAGGTAATTACTAAAGCCCGGAATTTTTAACTCCCCTAGGACCGCTGGTTTTTTCGGATTTGCTACATCAATGACAAACAGTGGATCGACTTCTTTAAATGTCACCACATATGCCTTATCTCCCATAAAGCGAGCAGAATAAATCTTTTCCCCAGGTGCCATATCTTTCACTGTACCTAAAGCTTTTAAATGTTCATCTAAAATAAAGAGGTGGTTATAGGAGGTACTTTTCTCATCCCACGTATTACCTTCTGTTGTAAAGATTCGTAAGTTGCCCTTATATTCATCCATAGAATATTGATTTAATACAGTTCCCTTTACTTCAGTACTACCAGAGAAATTCAATGTAGTTCCATCTATATTCCATTTGAAAATTTGCGTGTCAGCTGCTCTCGGCATCCATATCATATCCATAGCGCGTTTTTCTAATGGTATAGCAGTATTACCTTCATAAATTGGTGTCGTTAAATAAAGTGCATTCTCTGACATATAAAGGCCACTACTGCCGCCCAAGTATCCTTTTGTATTAGCCGTTGTTTGGGCACCATTTTTTAAATCGATAGCTGTAATTAAACTATAGGTACCATCCATTGTATTAGGCAAAATCGAAATTTTTTCTACAGGTAGGCTTGTGAACTTTTCTCCTGTCAAACTATCATATGTTTTTGGTTTTAAATCTGCTTTTTGCTCTTGTTGTAATACCCAATAGTTCGGATACATATTACCAATTAAATAGAGTGTGTCTTTTGCAATACGGATATCCTTTAGATATCCTTCTTGCCCCACATCGCGTATATGCTTTGGCTTGTTTGGATTGGAAATGTCATAAAATGAAGCTGTGACCATTCCCGTGCCTGCTTTTTCAATATATTGATCCCCAATCGCTATTAATAAATTATCATATAGCGCAAGCTTTGAAATATATTGCGACTCTTTTAGCTTAATATTTGCAGCCTGTTTTAAATGCTGCGGGTCTTTAGCGTTCACAACTGTAATGCTTTGATCTTTTGCAGTAAAAATAAAACCGTCTTTGACAACAACAATATCGCCTTCTTCTACACCTTCCACTTGATTATTAGTTGTAGACTCGTTATTCGCTGTTGCTTTATCTTCACTTTTTGCACTTAGAGACATCTCTTCCTCTCTAATTTCACCTCTAGGAGCCTTTAACAAATTCTTAAAATATTGTTCTAATTCTTTTTCTGATTGAACGGCTGTTAACGTTTCAATAATTGTAAATGGAATAACTTGCGAAGCTACATTAAGTCCTCCCTGTGCAAAGGCTTCTTTTTTTACATGTAATTGATAACTGCCTGGTACAAGTTCCTTTACAACTAATGTTTTTTGATCTTCTAACAATGCAATCGTTGCAGGTACTTTTTTCCCTTTTTCTGTCGTTACATACACATTGTCCTCTGTAATTTTACTTTTCTTTAAGCTTACAGAGAATGATGCCTGCCAACTTTGGGTAGCCATACCCACACTAGCAGCCTTGGCAGTGACCTCTGTATTCATTGCCCATGTGAAAATACCAGGCACGATTGCTATAACAGCTATCAACATGAATGCCAGCCATTTACTTTTCATAATTTTACCTCTCCTTCATATACTTGTTTATCCATTAGACTAAGAAAAAGATGGAAAGTTACATTATTCTGAAATTTTTTTAAGGAGTGGTTACCCCTACACAAAAAAACGAAAGGGAATAATTTCCCCCTCGTTTATTCTTCAAACGGCCATTTTGGTAGCCTATTAGCTAATGGCTTATCTTGGCGTCTGCCTAATACATAATCTGCCTGCATAATGGTATGAATTTCTCGCGTACCTTCATAAATAACAGGTGCTTTGGAATTCCGCAGATAGCGCGCTACTGGATATTCATCTGAATAGCCATATGCACCATGAATTTGTACTGCATCATCCGCAGCCTTATTGGCAAAATCGCACGCCTGCCATTTCGCTAAAGATGTTTCTCTAGTATTACGAACACCTTTATTTTTCAACTCACCAACACGATAGACCAATAAACGGCTCATCTGGTAACCAGCCTCCATATTAGCGATCATTTGTCCGACAAGCTGATGCTCTCCTATAGGCTTACCAAATGTTTCTCGTTCATGACAATATTTCACACTTGCCTCTAGACACGCTTGGATTAAACCGACAGCCCCCGCAGCTACGGTGAAACGTCCATTATCTAGGGCAGACATGGCTATTTTAAAGCCTTCTCCCTCTGCACCGAGACGATTTTCTACTGGTACACGTAAATCTTCAAAGAAGAGCTCACCTGTATTACCTGCACGAATCCCGTATTTCCCTTTGATAGCCTTTGATGTAAAGCCTGCCATTGAACGTTCAACAATGAATGCACTAATACCATGATGTTTCTTGGACTTATCTGTATAGGCAAAAACGATAAAGTGATCGGCTATATCACATAAGGAAATCCATGTTTTCTGTCCATTGATGACATAATGGTCCCCATCACGGACAGCTGTAGTAGACATAGCTGCCACATCAGAGCCAGCACCCGGCTCCGTAAGACCAAATGCACCAATTCGTACTCCTTTTGCCTGTGGAATAAGATAGCGCTGCTTTTGATCTTCAGTGCCCCATTGCATTAATGTCATGCTATTCAGACCAGTGTGAACGGATACCGCTGTTCGGAATGCTGTATCTCCACGCTCCAGCTCCTCGCACACAATAGCAAGGGAGTTATAATCCATTCCACTCCCACCATACTGTTCTGGCACACAAACGCCCATTAGCCCAAGCTCCGCAAGCCTCGACCAAATTTTAGCATCAAAGCCCCCTTCAGCATCCCACTTTGCAATATAGGGAATAATTTCTTCATCAACAAATTGCCTTACCGTTTTTCGTAGCATTTCATGCTCCGTGGACATGTCAAAATTCATGGTCAGCACCTACCATTTCACAATCATAGCAGACTTATGAGACGTCTCTTTTATTACTACACCACGTTTGGCCATTTCTTCAATATACGTATCGCCAGGGACCACGGATTCAGGCGGGAAAACACCGTGCTCTTTAATAACACCCGCACCTATCATCTGAGCTACAACCGAAATAGTATTAGCTGTAGCACGGGCCATCGCTGTTTCATTGATAGTCATATCCTTACGCACAACCATTTCATATTCATATGTCACTTGCTGTTGCGCTTTTTCGCCAGCAACAATGACACGTAATAGAACCGCATCTGGTTTTGTTCCCAGCTCCAGTTTCTTTTTAAGCGCCTCACGAACTACAGAACGAACAGGCACCTCTTGATTATCAACCTCTACCTTATTCGCTGAATCAAGGAAGCCTAAATCTGCTAATAGCTTAAACTTCTCTGCATGCCCCTTATAACGAATTGTTTTATACTCTAATGTGCGGACATTTGGGAATGTTTTATACAATGTGGAGATGCCTCCAGATGTATAAAATGCCTCAAGCACACCGAAATCATCAAAATAAATAGGTTCAACACCTGAAAGGGAAGGAACTTCTTGTAATTTGCCCTTTTGAATCGTTTTTGAAGGCTCAGTATAATGATCAAAAACACCATCTAAAGAAAATACACGTGTATAATGAAGCGGAGGCTTTGGTTCAGTCGGAATGCCACCCACAAATAGTTTAATAGACTCAACATCATCTAATTTAGAGGCACCATAGCCAGCCAGAATATTGATCATACCTGGAGCAACACCTAAGTCAGGGATAATTGTGACACCTTTTGCTTTTGCTTCCTCATGAAGATCTAATATATTTTCGGTAACACCACCTATATGGCCACCTAAATCTACAGAGTGTACACCCGCTTCAATAGCTGCTCTCGCAACGCGCTCGTTGAAGGAGTAAAATAATGCATTGATGACAACATCACCTTTTGAGATGACCTTCATTAACGAATCATCGTGCTCTGCATGAAGCTCTACAACTTCTACCCTATCTGTATTTAAAGTATCCACAAAGTCCTGTGCCACTTTTACATCGATATCACCTAAAAATACACGATCGACTTTATCATTTTTTATTAAATCACGAGCTACCTCTTTACCCATTAAACCTGCACCTAATACAACAACTTTCATCAAGAACATCCCCTTTCGTTGATCTGTTACTCTGTATCGATTTGTGCTCTTTGTAATTTACCGCTGTAGTCTACGTAAATGCTCTTCCACTCCGTATATACATCTAGGGCTGCAACACCTGAATCTCGATGTCCATTGCCAGTTCCTTTTGTACCGCCAAATGGTAAATGAATTTCAGCACCTGTTGTGCCGGCATTTATATAAACAATACCCGTGTCTAATTCACGCTGTGCGCGGAAAATTGTATTAACATTTTGTGAGAAAATTGAGCTTGATAAGCCAAATTTCACGCCATTATTTACTTCAATTGCTTCCTCTAAGCTTGCTACCTCAATTAGAGAAACGACAGGACCAAAAATCTCTTCTTGGGCAATAATCATGTCAGGCTTCACGTTCGTAAACAATGTAGGCTCGTAATAAAACCCATTGTCATATGGTGGCTCATTTAAAATTCTACCTCCAGCTAGTAACGTGGCACCTTCCTGCTTGCCTATTTGTACATAGTGATTAATTTTTTCCACTGCAGCTTTATTAATCACCGGCCCAATTTTAACTCCTTCGTCTAGACCATCCCCAATTGTGAGTTTTTGCATTTCATCTAAGAGACGATTTTCTAATTGCTCTTTAACATCTTTATGCACAATTACTCGGCTACATGCTGTACATCTTTGACCAGCGGTACCAAAGGCACTCCAAAGTATACCCTCTGTAGCCAGTTGAAGATCTGCGTCATCCATAACAATGACAGCATTTTTTCCACCCATCTCTAAGGAAATCTTTTTCAAATGCTTACCGCCAAGTTCCGCTACTTTACTGCCTGTTGTCGTCGACCCAGTAAAGGAAATGACCTTAACATCAGGGTGTTCAATGAGCGCAGTCCCTACAGTCGGTCCTGTACCAAACACAATATTTGCTACTCCATTAGGTAAACCTACTTCTTCAAAAATTTTACCCATTTCATAAGCCATCATAGGTGTCTCATTAGATGGTTTCCAAATGAATGTATTACCTGCCACAATAGCAGGGAATGATTTCCATGTAGCGATTGCAACGGGGAAGTTCCATGGCGTAATAAGTGCTACGACTCCAATTGGTGCCCTTACACTCATTGCAAACTTATTGGCCAATTCAGACGGAGTTGTTTCACCAAACAACCTACGACCCTCTCCTGCCATATAATAGGCCATATCAATTCCTTCTTGCACTTCTCCTCTTGCTTCTTCAATTACCTTACCCATCTCTTTTGTTAAAACGGTCGCCAAATATTCCTTTTTTTCTTTCATTTTTTGACCGATGGCATATAAAAATTCTGCACGCTTTGGCGCAGGCACAAGTGCCCAGCTCTTTTGTGCTTGTTTGGCTGCTACTACAGCCTCATCTACCTCATTAGAAGTAGATAGTGGTATGGTAGCAAGTTGCTCACCATTTGCAGGGTTCGTCACTGCTATACTTTGTAAATGTGAATGTGTGCTCCATTTACCACCAATATAGTTTTTAATCTCCACTCCATACACCCCCTGAAATACTCTATGATGCCTCAGCTTTTGTTACCAGTTGTATTCCTCAGGTACAAAATCTATGAATCTTAATAGAATAAAATACTTCAATATTCCGAATTTTCAAGATGTGATATACCCTGTCATACTATGATTATCAGTGACAATTGCCAGAGGCTTTATTTTCACTTAACTGCTTCCCCTCTATTAGAGAATATTCCAAAAGGAGGAATCGCTTAAGGTTATGTATATTCATAACACCCTTAGTTATATGAAAATAAATAATACACATTCTAGTTTTTTATATTCGCCATTTTCTATTTAATTCCCTTTTTTTCTAAATTATTTAATTTCTTATTGAAACCAAAGTGTTTTATAATCGTATAGAATATCAATAAATTTACTTTTGGAGGAATCCCTTTATGAATAATCATGAGATTGACTACAAGTTATTTGGTGACGACATGCAATATGTGCAAGTTGAGCTTGATCCACAAGAAACAGTTGTGGCGGAAGCAGGCGCTTTAATGATGATGGATGACTCCATCCATATGGAAACTATTTTTGGCGATGGTTCAAAAGGCGGCTCACAAAGTGGACTAATGGGCAAATTATTAGGTGCTGGTAAACGTTTAGTAACAGGTGAAAGCTTATTCATGACGACATTCACAAATGTTGGCTCAGGTAAGAAGCATGTTTATTTCGCTTCCCCGTACCCAGGTAAGATTATTCCGATGGATTTAAGTCAATTAAACGGGAAAATTATTTGTCAAAAAGATGCGTTTTTAGCTGCAGCTAAAGGTGTTTCTGTAGGCGTAGAATTCCAGAAAAAAATCGGTGTAGGCTTCTTCGGTGGTGAAGGCTTCATTATGCAAAAGCTTGAGGGCGATGGTATGGCATTTGTACATGCAGGAGGAGCCATTCACGAAAAAACATTACAGCCTGGGGAAGTTTTACGTGTAGATACAGGATGTTTAGTTGCGATGACTTCAAATGTAGATTACGATATTGAACTTGTTGGAGGCGTAAAAACTGCATTGTTTGGCGGTGAAGGGATTTTCTTCGCTACATTACGTGGACCAGGAACTGTTTGGGTACAATCATTACCATTCAGCCGTTTAGCAAGTCGTGTCTTTGCAGCGGCACCAATTTCACAAGGCGGTGGCGGTCAGTCAAAAGGTGAAGGCGGTATTGGTGGTTTATTCGATTTATTCAATAGATAAAATAGAAGGAGCATATCCATCAGTGATATGCTCCGTTCTTTTAATCAATTCGATTTGAAATAGCCTTGCCCTGTCCATAAGCAGCCAATGCTTTCACATTTAACATAAGCATAGCTGTTCTTGTTTCTAAGGACGCACTACCGATATGCGGCAGTGCCACTACATTCGGGAGTGTCAACAATGGATGATTCATAGCAACAGGCTCCTGTTCAAAGACATCCAGCCCTGCTGCCCATAACTTGCCACTTTTCAAGACATCGTATAGAGCTGCCTCATCAATAATTCCACCGCGTGAAGCATTTATTAAGACAGCATCCTCTTTCATTAACGCTAATTCATGTGCTCCAATGAGACCCTCAGTATCACTATTGTAGGGTGTCATAATTACAACAAAATCAGATTGTTGTAAGAGGTCCTCTAATGATACATAGCGAAAGCCATACATTTCTTCCGCCTCATGACGACGTCTTCGGTTATTATATAAAATTTTCATATCAAAACCTTTTGCTCGTCTAGCAACAGCCTGACCAATTCGGCCCATCCCTATTATTCCAATAGTCGCCCCTGATACGTCTTTACCAACCAGCTGCATCGGGTACCAGCTTTTCCATTTCCCCTCTCGTAAATATCTCTCACTTTCTGGAATTCTACGAGCAGTTGCAAGCAGTAAGCCAAATACTAAATCAGCCGTTGTATTCGTTAAGACACCAGGCGTATTTGTCGCCATAATACCTCTTTTTCGTAAAGCCTTCACATCAATATTGTTAAAACCAACTGCTAAATTTGTTACTAGCTTTAGGTTTGGTGCTTGCGAAAGTAATTCCTCATCCACTTGATCTGCAATTGTTACCCACAACACTTCGCAATCAGCAACAGATGCAAGTAGTTTATCGCGGGGGATGACAATCTCCTCCTCTTCCCACTGAGAAACTTCATAAAACTCTTTTAATGGCTCAACAATATGTGCAGGAAACTTACGTGTAATATATAATTTCTTTTTCATGTTCCAAACACCTCTCTACTCATTTCCCTAATTCGCCTATAGCGTAACACTTAAGGGAAGCATTTTCTAGAGGTTTCTAGTTTGCAACCTTCTATAATAAGCTGTAATTTCCCCTTTTATCAGCTTAAAGACTTTGTTTATCCGTGAAATCAATCATTTTATCCACTTTGTAAGCATAAAAAAACTATGCATAAGCTGTATGCATAGTTACATCTCATTTAAAATTCTCTGATGGTCGTATTCAAACGATTGGCAACTCTCTCTAATTCATCAGAGGATTCACCTATCGTCTCAATAATATTTGCTAAATCTGATATTTGCTTCCCTACGTTTTGGAAATTTGAAATGGAATCCTCAACGGAGGTAGATATAGCATCAAATGCCTTTAAGGACTCGGCATTCTGTTCAATACTATTATTTACGAGCTCTTGTATATCCTGTATCGCTTGAACTACTTGTGTGGTAATTCCATTAGACATCTGAATTAAATCAGCAATCTGCTCAACGGAACTTTTCGTCTGATCCGCAAGTTTACGTACTTCATTCGCAACAACCGCAAACCCTTTGCCATGCTCCCCAGCACGCGCCGCCTCAATTGCCGAGTTTAATGCCAATAAGTTTGTTTGACCCGAAATACTTTTAACCATTTCAACCACAGCATTGATTTTTGAAGAGGATTCGTCCAGCTGCTCCACCATATTAGCCATTTCAAATGTCTTATGATGAATTTTCCCTGTTTGTTCATTAATAGAAACAATCTTGGCATAGCCTTCACTTGAAACCTTTTGCATCGATTCTGCCTCATGAATGCTATCCTTCAATGAATCGTTCACCTTTTGGGCACTATTAACGAGCTCTGTTACTGTATCCGATGTATTTTGTGATTGAGCCTCTATGTGAGTAGAAATCCCACCTATTACATCCTTTACATGCTCTCGAACGTTATTGCGCTGTTCCTCAATCAATGTATTTGCATAGTTATCGTATTCCTCTAAAACAATTTGCTGTTCAAAATTACATATTTTACTGATCGCATCGCAAAATTTTTCTTCCTCCCCCTTAGATAAACGAAGTTCAAAAATTATCTTACGTAAAGATTTTTCTAGAATTTGAAAGGCTGCTAAATACCACTTCGGATATAAGTTAATCTTCACATGCATTTTTGCCACACGTCTACGCTTTTCAAGGAAAGCTTCATCTATTCTCCCCTCAAACATTTCAATAATATGATGGCGTAATGTTTGACGCAGGCGCTCACTGGAACTATTCCTTTGAATAACTTCACGTAATGCTGGCACACTTTCAATTGCATGATAAAATGCCTCAACAACTTCTACAACATTTCTTTCCACATATGGCTTTAAACTATTAATTAATTGAAGATCATATACGCTTAATTCCACAAGATTCAATTGCAATAAACGATCAGGATCTTTAATAAAAATGCCTATATTAGCTTCATTACTTATTTCAATTGTATTTTTCTTAGATCTACTTACAATTTGAAACATTTTATCCACCTCATATTATAATTATATACCGAACTAAGTCTATTATCCTACATGCTATTAAAAAACAACAAATAAGTAGATACTTTATGTATCAATTATAATCTCTAACCTACCAAATGAACAATATATGGGTAAATGTTGTCTGTATTTATTAAATACAACAATACATTTGCCTCAAATCCAATACTATATACCTAATTTTATTCATTTTAATTGAAAGATGGATTGAAAAACCAATAAATTTAAGGCAAAAAAGCCACTGCTTCTTGTGAAAGAAGAGTGACTTTTTGTTTACATGAAAATAATTACGCAAAGAACTGCTGCTAAAACTAAACGATAAATTGCGAAAGGCATTAATTTCACTTTTGAAATAAGTGCTAAGAAAAACTTGATTGATAGTAACGCAAAGATAAATGAACTAATAAATCCGACAGCGTAGAATCCGAAATAATCCATTGATAATGTATCCCAGTTTTTCAAAACAGATACTAAACTAGCTCCTGCCATGATAGGTACAGCCATAATGAATGTAAAATCGGCTGCAACACGGTGACTCATACCGAATAATACCCCACCAGAAATGGTCGCACCTGATCGTGAAAATCCTGGCCATAAAGATAAACATTGAACTAGCCCAACTTTAAAAGCTAAACCATATGAAATCTTATCTAAAGAATCTACTTTTGGTTTTCTTGGTGCCAACTTATCGGCTGCAATCATTAGAATTGCTCCTGCTACTAGTGCATAAACAACATGCTCTACTTTAAATAGATGATCGTCAATAAAATCCTTAAATGCAAACCCTAAGACAACTGCTGGTAGCATACCGACAATAACATGCAATAAGTTAAAACGACTATTAATGGACTGAGACTGACCATCAATTTTGTATAAGCCGACTAGGCTTAACATACGCTTCCACATCACCACGATAACAGCTAAAATGGAGCCCAA
Organism: Lysinibacillus sp. GbtcB16; assembly: GCF_019091145.1. Taxonomy (NCBI): domain Bacteria; kingdom Bacillati; phylum Bacillota; class Bacilli; order Caryophanales; family Bacillaceae; genus Lysinibacillus; species Lysinibacillus sp. GbtcB16. The sequence goes on along the minus strand of NZ_JAGXJV010000006.1, from coordinate 119,103 downwards.
TTGAACGACAATTTTAAATGTATTGGCAGGATATTTACCTAAAAACTCCTCTGTTTTTAACCACATATCGTCAACAATAATCATATGGCCAGTTGAAGATACCGGGGCAAACTCTGTCATACCTTCAACAAAGCCTAAAATCAGTGCTTTTAATAACTCTATAATTTCCACCTTGTCACCTTACCTTTATTAATCAAATACTCACTTATTATAAATTACTCCATTTTCATATATTACTGCTATTTCACCTATAAGTCACCCACAGCTGTAGCCATTAACGAAATTTCATATCCACTATCCAAAGCTCTGACCTACTACCGATTCTCATTGGCGGACCCCAGAAGCCATAGCCTGATGAAACAAGTGTATGCATTTGGTCTTTCAACTTATAACCATAATCCAGTTCAAACACTCGAGCGGTAATATACTGATTTGGCCACAATTGACCTTTATGCGTATGACCTGACATGTGCAAGTCCACCCCCAGTTTCGAAGGGGTTAGCAAATCGTCAGGCGTATGATTCATTACGAGCCATGGTAAGCTTTCGGAAGACTTTAACTCTGCTAGTGACTTTCTATCTTTATTCGTCCTGTCCTCTTGCCCTGTTAATATAAACGCATCATCTATACGAATTGTTTCATCAAGTAGTATATTTACATTGGCATTTTTCATTTCTTTTATAAATTCAGGAATCTTTTTACCATAATATTCATGATTCCCCAATATACCATAAGTTCCATATGTAGATGTTAATTGTTTCATGACATCTGCCATTTCCCCTTGAACAAACCATTTTGGATCATCATCGACAATATCTCCAGCTAGCAACACAATATCCGGCTGTGCTTCATTCGATAAGTCAACAAAACGTTGTAAATGCCTTTTATGCGATAAAACACCTAAATGAAAATCAGATGCCACAACAGCTCTCAATGACTTCAGTTCACTATCCTTCTTATCAACAGTTATTTCTAAATGGCGAACGACTGGAGAATAGGCTAAATAAGAGCCGATAATACTTAGCATAAATAATACAGCAATTGCTATACTACCAATTATTTGTACATTGTTAAAGGGTGTTAGCCAAATAATCAATTGTGCTGCTAAACATAGCAATAAACCGTATTCAAAAATAAACATCCAGTAATTACCAATAACTGAAAAGAATCGTAAGGACTCATGCAATCTTCCAATAATAATACTGAAAGCGACAAGGTACAGTACTAACCAAAATAAGATGGGGTAACGGAACCAGCTCATAGCCCCTAGCCACTGCTTTACTCCCCACCCCAAATAGAAAGTCAACGCACTATAAATACTAATTAAAAGTATACCACCGATTACTTTTGGCACATCTTCGTCCTCTACTTTCCTATATATATTTAGTTGATTATATCATTTATATGTAACAGTCATATGGGTTGAAGTACTTGAATAATCTTCTAAAGAAAATAGGGACTAGATGCTTTAACCACTACATTGTAAGCATAGCTCATTTTTTTGTATCATTCTTTTGTTTTACATGACATTTTACTGGACATAAATGACAATTTCGTCATTTATGAATAAAAAGCTACTATTATTTTCACAAATATTCCAGTAACATAATAGATGATAGAGAAGATTTACGTATTTACGAGCAAAAAGGGGTGCTAATTCAAATGACACGTTATAAATTTGAAACAACAGAGCATGAGTTATTTCGTAAAACCTTTCGTAAGTTTTTAGCAGAAGAAGCCGAGCCATATTATGCGCAATGGGAAAACGATCATCTTATCCCGCTTACATTTTGGCGAAGACTTGGTGATATGGGCTATCTTTGCCCTCAAGTGGAAGAGCAATATGGCGGACTAGGTCTTGATTTTAGTTTCGGTGTTATTATTCAAGAAGAGCTTGAGCGTATAGGTTCAAGTCTGATTGGGATCGGTCTTCATAATGATATTGTCGTACCTTATATTGAATCCTTCGGTACACATGAACAAAAATCACGGTGGCTGCCAAAATGTATTTCAGGCGACTATATTACAGCGATCGCCATGACTGAGCCTGGTACAGGTTCAGACTTAGCAAATATTCAAACAACAGCTATTCGTGATGGAGACCATTATATTGTAAATGGCCAAAAGACCTTTATTACAAACGGAATTCATACCAACTTAGCGGTTGTCGCCGTGAAAACAAACCCTTCCTCTGAAAAAAAACACCAAGGTATTAGTCTACTTGTCATTGAAGAAGGTACACCAGGCTTTACAAAAGGGCGGAAGCTGGAAAAGGTCGGTATGCATGCTCAAGATACAGCTGAGCTATTTTTTGAAGATTGCCGAGTGCCAGCACAAAACCTACTTGGTGAAGAAGGTAAGGGCTTTGTTTATATGATGGAAAAACTTCAACAAGAGCGCTTAGCTGTAGCAATAGCTGCACAAACAGCAACCGAGGATATGCTTGCCTTAACACTAGACTATGTAAAATCACGCCAAGCATTTGGCAAGTCCATTGGAGACTTTCAAAACACACAATTTAAAATAGCTGAAATGGCTACTAAAATGGAGCTCGGTAAATCATTTTTGGAATCATTGATTGAAGAGCATCTCGCAGGAAAAGATGTGGTAACGAAAGTATCCATGGCAAAATACTGGATAACTGAAAATGCCCGTGAGATAGCCACGCAATGCATGCAGCTTCATGGTGGCTATGGCTATATGGAGGAATATAAGATTGCACGAAGGTACAGAGACATTCCTGTTATGTCCATCTATGCAGGCACGAATGAAGTCATGAAAGTAATTATCGCCAAGAACCTAGGCTTATAATGAAAAAAGATGGTGGCAATCAGCTGCCACCACCTTTTCCTTATACTGCTGAAATTCGAACTGTCACTTTAAATAAATCGCCATCCACATCAATTGTCATGCGAGCTCCATGCAAATCTACTATAGATTGCGCAATGGCTAATCCAAGTCCAGATCCTTCCGTATGACGTGAAGCATCTGCACGTTTGAAACGTTCAAATAGTTCCTCAGCATCTTCATTAATTTCATACTTTGCTACATTTTTTACCGTTAATTCAGCATCACCATCTACTGTTCGTTTTAACGTCACATAGACGCGAGTACCCTCTAACGCATATTTCAATACATTAACAATTAAATTATCAATGAGTCTCCACCATTTTTGACCATCCACATAGGCATAAATAGGCTCATGAGGCATCGTCATTCGTAAATCTAAACGCGACTGTAATAAATCTTCCTTATGCTCCCCTACTGCCTGCTGAATAAGTTGTGTCAAATCTACGCGACTTCGTTGAAGCTCGATATTACCACTAGCCATTTTCGATACTTCAAAGAGATCTTCAATCAATACTTTTAATCGTTCTGATTTTTTATCGAGAATATGAATGTATTGTTGACGTTCTTCCTCTGTAAGATTAGATTTTTTCAAAAGATCCGTATACGTAATAATCGAAGTTAACGGAGTTCGTAAATCATGACTCACATTGGTAATAAGCTCTGTTTTTAATCGTTCACTTTTAGCCTGCTCATGCATAGATGTTCGAACGCCTTCTCGTAAATGATTAAGATTTTCAGCATGACTAGCGAGCGGGGACTTCCCTTTCACTTTCACGTCACGATTCAGTCGCCCATTGGCCATATCTTTCGTATCCTTCATAATACGGTTTAAGTAACCCATTCTTGATAAGAAAACAATCAAGGTTGGAAACCCTACGAACATACATACACCTAGAACAAGTACTGGGAAAGCTCCTCCTCTTAGCATAGAAGCGACAAGGCTACCTCCTCCAAAGAAGGCTGCCCCTAACATGAACAATGCGTGCATCGCTATAGAGCGATTAATAAATAAATCCGTAATCGAATCCCCGAGTGACCATAAATAACTGGATTTCACATTTTGCTCTAACTTTTTCAACGTATCTATTCTTGTATAAAGCCAAATTAATTGAATAAAGAAAGCAATTCCTATAATAATTAACACACCTAATTTAAAGGCGAAATCTAGTATAGAGCGTACATAATTATATTGGAAATTGTAATCGTAAGTGTATTCAATCGATTCAAAAACAATTTGAGATGAAATAAGATACATAAACCCTGTGATCAACACTAAAACAACTTGAAAATCAAATTTCACCTTATTTAAAACGTCTTTTTCCTTCATTCCTCTAACCGTTTGCAGTACATCCTTACGACCTCTCCAAGCAAAAATTGCTGTTATTATGCTAGTGAGCCATATAAAGAAGTAGGTATATTGATTACGGTGAAAACGATTATAATCCTGCATAACACCTAATGATTGAACTGCTTTTTTAGAGATGGTTAAGACACCTGTATATTCAGTTGTTTCATAAAGATTATCGACATCCACATAAGTTTCTGTCCGGTAAAAAATATCCCTTACATTATTACTAATATTCCCCACATACAATGGATTTCGCTCAGAATACTTTATTTTATAGGCACTACTTTCTGAAACATCACCTGCACGGTATGTTTCTCCTGTTTCCGTATTCGTCAACTCATAAGACCAGTAATCATAAGACTTTTTAAAGTTCTTAGCTTCACTCTGTGCTGCTTTTATATATTTATCGATGAGTGCTTCTTCTCCAGCAAGAATCTTCTTTCGTACATGTTCATCGTTTTCAAAATTTGCCGTAATGTCTTTAATTTTATTATCTCGTTCAGTCTCTAACTTTAATTGTAATTCTCCCGCATTGGCATCCATTGCTTCCTGAATTCGCTGTTCATATTGTTGTTTAATATTATCGATTTGCTGTCCTAATGTACCATAATAATTACGATGCTCTTCTATTTGAGACTGCGTAATCTCTATTTTCCCTTTTAAGTCTTCAGCCTTCGGTAAATTTATTACTAACGGCCCAAGTTCTGAAGTAAAATTATCGATTTCATGTTGGAAATTTTCTGATTCGAAAAAGGACTTACCAATATACTGATAGCCCACATGCCAAAAAGTAAAGATGCCGAAAATAGTCCAAATGAGACTCATTAACACCAGTAGGAATTTCCATTTTTTTATCATACTACTAACACTCCTCTAAAAAATTCTTTCTAGTAACTGTAAAACCTCTGAGGAGCGAGAATCAACGATTTGATAAGCATAAACGCCAAAATAAATAAGTCCAACAACACCTGCAATGAATCCTGCAATAGTCATATACTTCTCTATTTTATTTTTCCATTTTATAGCCAACGCCCCATACCACCTTTAGATAACGTGGGTTTTTTGGGTCCGCTTCAATTTTTTCACGAATTTTTCGAATGTGCACAGCTACAATATTTTCAGCATTGTAGGCTTCCTCATTCCAAACTCGTTCATAAATTTCACGAATCGAAAAAACACGCCCTGCATTTTTCATTAATAATTCCGTAATTTTATATTCTATTGGAGTTAGTCGAACTGGTTCTCCTTCTAAAATGATTTCTTTAGCATCTTCATCAAGAATAAGCCCGTCAATTTCTACTTTTGTTGCACCTTCACTATACGTTCCTAGTTGTACATAGCGTCTAAGCTGCGATTTCACTCGTGCTAATAGCTCTAATGGATGGAATGGCTTTGTTACATAATCATCCGCGCCCACCGATAATCCATGAATTTTATCGCCATCTTCTGCCTTTGCACTAAGCATAATAATAGGAATATTGCGCTCTGCTCTAATTTTAAATGTCGCAGTAATTCCATCCATATTTGGCATCATTATATCTAAAATAATTAAATGTACTTCATTATTTTCTAGCTTGTCTATTGCATCTAAGCCATCTGCTGCTTTTATAACATTATAGCCTTCATTTTTTAAATAAATTTCAATACCATCACGAATATCTTGATCGTCGTCTGTAACAAGAACTGTTAGTTTCGTCATGATAGACACCTCGCTCTCAAATATAAGTGTACCTTTCAAATCTTAAAATCCAGCTAGTAAAAAAATGAAGAATTTCTTAAGGTTTTAGCTTATTATGAAGCCTTCCTTGCCTCCCACCTATCGTCAACACAACAATGCTGCCTAATAGCATTGCTACACCTAGCCAGGACACACCACTTAATTGTTCTCCAACTAGAAAAACGCCAAGTATTGCGGCTGTCAATGGCTCAGCTAAGGATAGCGTTACAGCTGTTGATGAATTTATTTTTTGCAAACCGTTTAAGAACAGTAAATAAGCTACGCTTGTACACATAATTCCCATAAATAGTATCGTCCATAAATTTTGCATATTTTCTAACCACGCAAAACCATTAGACAGTGAAAACGGTAGTAAAAATAAAGTACAGAGCGAAAACGTCATAGCAACTGCTGGTAAAGCATCTTCCTGCGCCATTAATTTCTTACTAATATTTGTATAAAAGGCAAAAGATAACCCTGCACAGAGCGCTAAACCAAAGCCACCCATTTGTACAGCTTCTTCCCCATTATTGATAAACAATAAAACACAACCCATGATCGCTATCAATGTAGCTAGCCCCCAAATAATTGATGGTCGGTTTCTCCATATAATCCATTCAATAATGCCCGAAAATACCGGTGCACTTCCAATGGTCGCAACCGTTCCAATCGCTACACCTGTTAGACGTATTGATGAAAAGAAAAGACCTTGAAAAAGAGCAATACTAGCCGCAGCTAAAATCGTCCATTTCCATGACCAATGTAGAAAATTAATTTTTCGCAAAAAAATTGTAATTGCTAAGAGAAGTCCACCACCAATGGCAGAACGAATAGTGGCGACTGCAATCGGAGATACATTATTATCTAAAAACGTTTGGGCAGTTCCTGTCATGCCCCATAAAATAGCTGCTAACAATACAAATAACGGATTTAACATGTAGACCCCCTCCGCCTTCTTCCTTCTAATACTAATCATACATATTTATCCAAAATCAAACAATTATCATTTTTGCTTTTTCTTTCATCCACTCCAGTATGCATTCGGTTAAATGGACGTTATAATGAATACAGTTAAAGGAGCGAGTTGTATGTACAAAACAATTGAAGAGACAGCAATTGAGCTAGGTATGCCTGAAGAACAAATAATACGCCTAGTTTATGAGGGACGCATCCGTTCCGTTTTCGATGGAAATATGATACTCATAAATAGTGGACAATTTAGTACGTATTTTAATCAATTGGAACGTATTAAAGAGGAGATTGAAATATGGAGATCTACCCCGATACCAGAGGATATTGACGTAAAAGACGAGGATTAAAAAGCCCACCATTCAATCAATAGATCATTGTTGAATGGCGGGTTAACTTTATAAAATAATAATGATTAAATCGTTACAACAAACCCTGCCCTTTTCCCGATAATTTCAGCATAATCTTCTACCATCACACTTGCTGTTGGGTACATTCCAGCACCAGGACCTACCAAGGTTAAAGTACCAATATAATTTGTTTCTAATGCAACTGCATTGAACACATCATCGACTGGATAAAGTGGATGTTCTTTATCAACCAGTTGTGGTCCAACTTTTGCTACAATTTTCCCATTAGCTAGTTTTTCCACTTCAGCTACATGACGGTAACGTAAACCCTTTTCACATGCCTCATGGACCTGCGAAGCTGAAATACTATCTATGCCGATAACTTCTACATCCGCCCAATCAGGTTGTTCTCCAAATGCTAGGGCGCTTAAAATCATTAACTTTTTAAAGGCATCCTGACCAGAAACATCATTATACGAATCTGCCTCAGCGTAGCCTAAACTTTGCGCTTCTTTTAAAGCTGTATCAAATGACCAGCCCTCTGCTCGCATTTTAGTTAAAATATAATTACAAGTACCATTTAAAACACCTTGTATACGACTAACATCATTAACAAGTAATATATTTTTCATCGTTTTAATAACAGGTACTCCTCCAGCAGTTGTCGCCTCAAAGCCTACAAAGACACCATTTGCTTTTGCAAGTTCTTGTAACTCTAATCCACGCTTTGCAAACATGACTTTGTTGGCAGTAATAACATGACATTTATGCTCTACCGCTCTCTTTAAATAACTATATGCAGGCTCTTCATTCACAATGGCTTCAAATATTACTTGCATGCCTGGTTCTGCCAATACATCATCCATGCTTGTAGTCATCAAATGTGCTGTGCCTGGTACACGTTCTCGGCTAGCATCTGTTACTAAAATTTTAGCTACTTCCAATTCAATGCCTAATTTATTTTTAAGATCTTCCCGCTTTTCATTTAATATATGATAGATTCCTTGACCTACCGTTCCAAATCCTAAAATCGCTGCCTTTATAGTTGCCATTCTTATTATTCCCTCCAACTTACATTCCGCAGTTTCATCAAGCCAAACTCTCCGTGGGGTTGTGCCAAATCATTTGACACCAACCGCAGGCCTTAGCCAACCCTTAATTTTGGATAAATTTTGATATTCAGTACATGTTAGAACATATACAAATTCAAATAATTCGAAATTTAACTTAAAGAAAATTGTAACGCATATATATACTTTACACAAGAAAAATCTTTCTAGGAAGGACATTTGTTTTCCCTAGACGTGCAAAAGAAATCGGTTTCATTCCTTTTACTATACGTTTTTTTAGTTTATCCATAAGATTTGAACAAATATTGACTCTTTACTCTCAAATTATGATGTCTTTCTTCTATTATATATATGTATGTTCAGACACCCATAAACCAGCTAAATAATTAAACTACTATAAAAAAGGCTCATTCCCTGTAGCAGCAGAGAATGAGCCTAAATATATGAGGGATTATTTAGCTCGCTTTTGAAAGCAATTGAAAACGATATTGTGTTAAAGCTTGTTGAACAACACTAATTTCTTCTTCTGTAAAATTTGGTATTGCATACGTACGTTCCACTAATTGAAATGTACCATACTTCAAATAAAATTCTGTTGCTGGAAGCTGGATGTGGCTCACACCATACTTCTCATATGCCTCATAAACTTCCTTAATCGTATAGCCAATATCATCTGTGCAAACCTGTTCCTGATACGCTGAATGACCGAAAATTTGCTGCCATTTACATTCCACTAATGTAAGGATGTGTTGAATGGATTGATTGTTAACAAATACATGACCTTCATTTAGTTCATAAATTAGATAAGATGCAATGTTTTGCGCACTATAGAGATTACCCATTTTAAACACTCCTTTATCATCAGTTTTTTTGAAGAGTAGCCACTGGCTATGTAACTACTCTCCTATCTATTCAAAAGTGGGGGGATCACTTATGAAAACATTTACCTTTTCAACGAGGTTTTTCCGTACATTTAACTTAATTCCAAGTATATAACAAGGTTTTAATAAAGTCAATAATACATATAAAATTACTCGGTATTGTTTTTAAAAAGGTTCTGATAATTACCGGATGAGGTAATTGGTTAATGTAGCAACGTTTGACGTATACCAAATGAGGCTATTCGAATGAGAAAATACGTAAACGCTACAACATTCGCCTGTCATTCTATATTAAGCTTCTACTGTTTGCTCAGTTGTTGCTGTTGCCTGAGTAATAGCCTGCTCTAAATCTGCAATGATGTCCTCCACTGCCTCTAAACCGATTGATAAGCGAATGAGCGATTCGGTTACGCCAGCTTGAATTAGTTCATCTGCTGATAATTGTTGGTGTGTAGTAGATGCTGGATGGATAATTAGCGACTTGGCATCCCCTACATTTGCTACATGTGAAAACAGCTTTACATGATCAATAAGCTTTCGTCCTGCTTCACGTCCACCTTTAATGCCAAATGTAAGCACTGAACCGAAGCCATTTTTTAAATACTTTTTCGCCAACTCATGTGTTGGAAAATCTTCTAGGCCATTATAATTTACATACTCCACAGATGGGTAGTTACGTAAATATTCTGCCACAGCTAAAGCATTTTCATTGTGTTTAGGGATACGCAAATGAAGCGTCTCTAAACCTTGTAAAAGATTGAAAGCTGCATCTGCACTTAATGTAGGTCCAAAATCACGTAACAACTGTACACGCAGCTTTGTAGCAAAGGCTGCAGAAGCTGTATCGATTCCATAGCGTAAACCATGGTAAGAAGCATCCGGCTCTGTAAAGCCTGGGAATCGCCCACTAGTCCAATCAAACTTACCAGCGTCTACAACAACACCACCTAGAGTTGTCCCATGGCCACCTATCCATTTCGTTGCTGAGTGAACTACCACATCTGCACCGTAGTCAATTGGTGTAGACCCATAAGGAGAAGCAAATGTACTGTCGATAATTAATGGTAAGCTGTTGTCATGTGCAATCTTAGCTACAGCTTCAATATCTAAAACCTTTAAGCTTGGATTACCGTAAACTTCTGCGAAGACAGCTTTTGTTTTATCAGTAATGGCAGTCTTAAAATTCTCTGGGTTTGTTTCATCTACAAAAATCGTTTTAATGCCATAGTTTGGTAATGTATTCGCGAATAAATTATACGTACCACCATATAAAGAACTAGCTGCTACAATTTCATCTCCTGCCCCAGCTAGATTTAAAATAGAAAATGCAATAGCTGCTGCACCAGATGAAAGTGCTACTGCTGCCGTTCCACCTTCTAATAAAGCCACACGCTTTTCAAAAACATCCACTGTCGGATTCGTAATTCGCGTGTAAATGTTCCCCGCTTCCTCTAAGGCAAAAAGACGTTGCGCATGAGCAGTGTCTTTAAAAACGAAAGCAGTTGAACGGTAAACAGGAACAGTTCTAGAACCCGTCACAGGGTCTGGCTCTTGACCGCCATGTAACAGCAGTGTTTCTGGTTTAAAATTTGTCATTGTGTACCTCCATTTGGTTATTTTTTTACGATGGTACCGGAGATGAGGAGGATTTTTCTGTAGAAAACAAAAACCCTCTTCAGCTAAGAAGAGGGTTGCGGTTGCAAGTTTTCCTCCCCTTATCTGCCAGATCCAAGTAAGAATCTGTAGGAATTAGCACCTTAGTAAGTTCATCACCTACTGGTTGCCGGGCATCATAGGGCCTATCCCTCCGCCGCTCTTGATAAGAGTATGAGATTCAATTTCCATCGTTGTTACAAAGTATAAGCATAGAGTTTTTTTCTGTCAACATCTAAATTTTATTTTTTCCGAAACTTCTGTCTGCTCTTTTACGTAGTAAGAACGCATACACTATTTTAGAAAAAAATTTGAAAGGAGTATTTTTATGGTAAAAGCCGTGATCTGTTTTCTAGTTGTTGGCTATTTGATTGGCTGTATTCACGGCTCTAAGGTGGCACAATTTTTATCCGGGGTTGATTTAAAAAAAGCTGGCCATGGCAATGCTGGTGCCTCTAATGCTACGCTTTCACTCGGCTGGAAATATGGCGTTTTAGTAGCTCTTATCGATATTGGCAAAGGCGTCGTAGCCATTGTCGGTGCACATTTTTATTTAACAGATGTAACACATTTAACAGCAGAACAAACATGGCTCCTCACCTACTTGATAGCTGCAGGGGTTATTTTGGGGCATAATTTCCCTTTTTATATGGGCTTCAATGGTGGAAAAGGGACTGCCTCTATCATTGGAATTTTACTTGCGGTTGATTGGAAGATTGGTTTATTTGCACTTATTCTATTTGTTATTTTATCTTTTGCAACGAACTATTTAATTGTTGGGGTATTAGAATTTTACCTCGTTTTTTGTACCGCTACTTACTTATGGATTCCTGGGCTTGGCCCGACCATTATTGCCATTCTACTTTTTGCTATTGCTATTATTTTGCACATTGAAAATATTCAACGTTTAATCAATGGAACCGAGCCTAAAGTTACTTCTGCCTTCAAGAAAAAGAAATAATATTTTTAGGAGATATTTGTATATTTTATGACCACAAATTATCTCTTTAATTACTATTAAAGCTGTAAAACAGACATATTCCGCTTCTTTTCATTCTATACAATAAACGGACGAATTCTTATCTTAAAAAAACATTATACTGACCGATGTTATGGATAATAACCGTCATTTTACGTAGACGTAGAAGGGATGAGAAAATATGTCTTCATCTAAACAAACAACAACGAAGCGTAATTTAAAGCCTTTATGGATTGGGTTGGCTTTTGCTTTATTAATTATCATTATTTTTTTACCTAATAACGGTGATCTACCTGTAGCTGGACAGCGCGCTTTAGCCATTTTAGCTTTCGCGGTTATCCTGTGGGTAACAGAGGCTGTTTCATATCCTGTTAGCTCTGCAATGATTATTGCACTCGTCACAGTTTTACTAGGACTTGCACCATCTATGGATGATCCAACAACACAACTAGGTACTGCTAGCGCCTTAAAACTATCATTAAGTGGTTTTAGTAACTCTGCCGTGGCCCTAGTAGCAGCAGCTCTTTTTCTAGCGGCAGCCATGCAAATTACCAATTTGCATAAACGACTTGCTCTTTGGATTCTTTCGCTTGTAGGAACAAAAACAAAAGCCATTGTTTTCGGTGCTATATTAGTTTCAATTGCCCTTGCATTTTTTGTTCCTTCAGCTACTGCACGTGCTGGCGCAGTGGTCCCTATTCTTCTTGGCATGGTCGCAGCATTCGGTTTACCACGTGATAGTCGACTTGCTGCTTTACTTGTTATTACTTCTGTACAAGCCGTCTCCATTTGGAATATCGGTATTAAAACTGCGGCAGCGCAAAATATGGTTGCTTTGAATTTCATCCAAGAGCAATTTAATGTGAATATATCATGGGGTGCTTGGTTACTTTATGCTGCTCCATTCTCGATTATTATGTCAGTAGCCTTATTTTTCATTATGATTACGCTTATTAAGCCTGAGACGAGCAATATTGATGGTGGTAAAGAAGTCATCAAGAAACAGTTGGCTGAGCTTGGGCCGTTAAAAGCACCTGAGATTCGATTGATCGTTACATCATTAGTTTTACTATTTTTCTGGGCAACGGAAGGCAAGCTCCATCCATTTGATACAACGACGGTTACAATTATCGCTATTGCTGTACTACTAATGCCTAAAATAGGCGTTTATTCATGGAAGGAAGTTGAACCTCATATCCCTTGGGGAACAATCATTGTCTTTGCAGTAGGTATTATGCTCGGAACTATTTTGCTGAATACAAAAGGTGCATCATGGTTATCAGATAAATTTTTTGGTTCACTCGGTCTAGATACTATGCCAATTCTTGCTACGATTGCTATCGTAACATTATTTAATATTCTTATTCATTTAGGTTTCGCTAGTGCAACAAGCTTAGCCTCTGCACTTATACCAGTGTTTATCGTGTTAGCTTCCACATTAACAGCAAATGTTGATCAGGTTGGCTTTGTTATCGTACAACAATTTGTTATTAGCTTTGGTTTCCTATTACCAATTAGTGCACCACAAAATATGCTTGCCTATGGTACAGGAGCATTTACAACAAAGGATTTCCTGAAATCAGGTATCCCATTAACGATTCTCGGCTTCCTCCTAATTTTACTGTTCTCTGCAACTTATTGGAAATGGGTTGGCCTACTATAAACGCTAATCGTCATAGATAAACTTATACAACAAAAGGCCTTGAGGGAGCAGCTGTCCTTCAAGGCCTTTTTATTAGAATTCTATTTTGATAAAGCTGGGTCTTTCATTGTTCCACTTTTTGCGTAATTGACATGCCATGACAGCGCTTTTTCAAGATCATGCGGCGTATGATGTCCACCAGTTGCCTCATTAGCGTCGTTAAAATATTGCCATAGCTGCTCACGATAATCAGGGTGTGCACAATGATCAATAATTAGACCTACACGTTCTTTCGGAGCAAGCCCGCGTAAATCAGCCACTCCCTGCTCTGTTACGATAACATCAACATCATGCTCTGTATGATCCACATGCGAAACCATTGGGACAATGCTAGAAATATTCCCACCCTTAGCATAGGATTTAGTCACAAAAATACCTAAGCGTGCATTACGGGCAAAGTCACCCGATCCACCGATACCATTCATCATTTTAGTGCCAGAAACATGCGTAGAATTAACATTTCCGTAAATATCAACTTCTAATGCCGTATTCACTGAAATCAAGCCGAGTCGACGAATAATTTCTGGTTGGTTAGAAATTTCTTGTGGACGCAGTACTAATTTATCCGCATACTTGTCAAAATTCCCATAAACGCGGTTTCCTACTTGTTCAGAGAGGGTAATGGAAGTAGCAGAAGCAAAACTCACTTTTCCTGCATCGATTAATTCAAATACTGCATCTTGAAGTACTTCTGAGAATACTTCTAGGTTCTCAAACTCAGAATCTTTAAAACCAAGTAATACTGCATTCGCCACTGATCCAACCCCAGATTGAATTGGACGCAAGCTTGTTGTTAAACGGCCAACTTTAATCTCTTCACGCAGGAAGTTTAACAGATGATTAGCCATAATATCTGTTTCCTCATCAGCAGGAACGATCGTTGATGGCGCATCTAGAATATCAGAAACTACGATACCTTTTACTTTATCCAAATCTAACGGAATACCGATTGTACCGAGACGATCAGACACATTTTGTAAAGGGATTGGGTCCCGTTTCCCTTGTTGTGCAGGAACGAAAATATCATGTACGCCTTCTAATGCATCAAGTTGTGCTACGTTTAATTCAATGATGATTTGATCTGCCTCTTGCACAAAAATCGGAGAGTTACCAACTGAAGTTGTAGGAATTAATAAGCCATCTTCTGTAATAGCAGCCGCTTCAATAATTGCAAAATCAATAGGTCCTATAATGCCTTGGCGAACCAACTCTGCATTATGTGATAAATGTGCATCCACAAATGTGATATCACCACTATTAATTTTATTACGAATACCAGCATCTGCCTGGAAAGGTCCTCGTTTGCGAATAACGCCAGCCTCTGCTAGGTATTGGTCTACCTCAGGGCCTAGAGATGCTCCTGTATATATATCTACCTGGAAGCTCTCTTTTTTAGCTTTCTCTACAAGCGCAAGAGGTACAACTTTTACATCCCCAGCACGAGTGAAACCGCTCATCCCTAATACCATGCCATCCTTAATCCAAGATGCTGCTTCTTCTGCTGTTACAACCTTGCCCCGTAATTGCTCATGACGAAGCTTTTTCGCTAACTTTTCTTCCATTCCTTATTCCTCCATCCCACTTTATTTTTGTTCAACTAGTATTTGGTTCCATTATCTCTGTCATCAAAATTACCTCCGCTTCAAATAGATATGCAGGAGGCTTTATCCTTAATTAAAAGAGCTAACCCCACTCCTCTTCTGCATAAGAATAATCTAATTTTTGGTAGCACAACCAAATAAACAGCCGATTATATAATTTTATACTATTTAGAATATTTAATCTATATCAAATGAAATATTTAACTTTTCGAGATAATTTCTACATTCCCACACTATTTAAATATAATTATCTACCCCTCTTTAATCGATTTTGATTGGAAAGCGTGCTATGCTCTTGATATATAAGTGACAAAGGAGAGTAGACAAATGGTTAAAGAATTATTACGAAACCATTCTTCAGTAAGAATCTATGATGGAAACCCGATTTCAAAAGAAATTATTGAAGAATTAATCGCAACAGCCCAAATGGCTGCCACGTCACATTTTGTGCAAGCCTATAGTGTTATATGGGTAACAGATGCAGACAAAAAAGAGAAATTAGGATTACTCTCTGGGAATCCCCGTCAGTATGAAACTTCTGGTGGCGCCTTTGTTTTTTGCGTTGATTTCAAACGGCTACAAATGGCAGGTAAGTTAGAGGGAGTAGATATCGTGGCAGATTCAGCCGAAAATGTCCTTGTTGGAGTTGCTGATGTATCATTGTTTGCACAAAACTTTGTTATTGCAGCAGAATCAATGGGATATGGCATTTGCTATATTGGAGGAGTGCGCAATAACCCCTCAGAAATAAGCGATTTATTTAATTTACCTGATCATGTTTTCCCGTTGTTCGGTCTAACAATTGGCGTACCTGTTCGTCGTAATGAGGTAAAACCACGTTTGCCTGTGTCTGCCGTATTACATGAAAATGAATACAATGCCGAGAAGTATGATGAACTTTTATCAACATATAATGAGACAATGGAAGCCTATTATAATAGTCGATCATCTAACAGAAAAATCGATAATTGGACAAAACAAATGGCTGATTTTTTAATTGAGCAACGTCGTCCTCATATAAAAGAGTTTTTAGCTACTAAAGGATTTAACTGGAAATAAATAACGTTTTCTAAAATGGGGTTACTATCGAATGATAATAACCCCATTTTTTTCATAATTTCGTTACCTATTTGTATAAACTATAGTCATTATGTCTCGATATATCTATTAAGTACATTAATAAATTAAACGAAAAGACTCTTCCATTTTCAAACAATTCCATTCATATTAATAAATGATTACTTATTTACGAAGGGAGTTATACAAGCAATGTCCTATATCAATAAACATCTTGCTCGTACCTTAGAACAACAACATAAGAGAAGTGTAAGAGGTTTATTTTTAAAAATTGAAGAACTAAATGCTGCTTGCACTCAACTAAGAAAACGACTTGAACCTGAAACAGATATAGCCGTTTATAAATATGCGATAGATTATGTTAATCAATTTGTTGCTCATACCTCTATCCTCAATTTAAAATTTATTACTAATACTCAAAATTTAGAAGTGTTAGTATTACATGCTCTTCTACTATCCTATATTTTAGAAAATGAGGACAACCAGTCTTTTGCCTACGAGGAAAAATTGCTCAAAGGATACTTACAAGACACTTTCACATTAAACGATCATGCAAAAACACTCTTTATAAACCATAGAGAAAAAATGCTCAGCTTTATTGAAAACGAAGGAACATAAAAAAGACGATCTCGATATACGAACAAGATCGTCTTTTACTTTTTTATTGTAAGCCTTTAATAATTAAAGAACGGACTGGTAGGAATTGCTCTCCTGTTTCACCATATTTGATAATAACCTCGTCACCCTCTTGTAAATAAATAGCTAAAGGTTCTGTTTCGGCACTTACTAAGTAATTTTCACCATCGCTTAATAAGAAAGAAATCGTCGTAAAATCACCAAGTCGTTCCTTGTAAACTCGGACAACTTTTCCGCTAGCCTGTTTTTCTTCTGCATTTGAACTACCATCTACCGTATTTCCCCCACGACTTAAAGCAGTTTTATACAGCTTCAGAGCTTCCCTTGGAGTAGTAGCGTAAACAGAAATTTCAGGATTGGCTGCTGAAACAATGAAATAGTTTTGTAAAAATCCATTTGAATCAAGCACCGCTGTCAGCCAGCTAGCTTCTCCATAAAAATTATATAATACAGGCATTTCACCAGCCCATTTTTTCTCGATAAATTTCTTTTCGATAATTTGCAAATTCCCCTGTGAGTCCATATAGCTTGAATCTAGATTACCTGTGTAATAGGTTGCTTCCCCTGTTCTTGCATTCGTTAAGGAATAACCTAACATGGAATCTACGCCTTCTTTAGGACTTGTAAAATCGGTGAAATAATACATATCTCCTTTTTCATCAAAAATAGGACTGACATTCGATTCTGTACCTTCGTCCGAAGGAATTTTTACATCTTTCTTACCAAACATACTGTTCCAAAAACCATGAACATAATTACCGAAATAACTGTTCTGTAAGCTTACAGTCTCTGGTGAAACTGCACCATCAATAAATTCAGGTATAGCATCAAGCTTAACCACTTCTGACTTCCCTGTAAGTGCATCGACCAAGACGATACCTTTTACATCAAAGCCATTACGCCCAGAAATAAATTCACCATATGAGCGAATATAATAAGGCTTCCCTTCATCATCTACTTCAAGTTGTACATCTCCGTAGAATATAAGGAATGGATGTTGCAAACGAATATGACGCTCTAAATTGGTATTTAAATAGGCTGAAGGAACATATTTCATTTCCTCTTTTATAAATTTGGGATTATCTGCTGAATCTGTAGCACTCATAATAAAGTAACCAGGTGTCGTATCACCATTCATCCATTTAAAGAATCCCGAAAATTCAACCGGTGCGATATAAACATATTCACCTTTTACTTTTTGAATTTGTAAACGACCTAATTCATAATAGCTTGTATTCGGTACTTGCCCGAATGCCTTTTTCATTTTATTACGAGCAAATTTTGGTGGAACACTTGCAGGTGTCTGTGTCTCATCAAACGGCTTTAGCTCCACTTCTTCCTTCATTTCTGAAGACTTAAATTTCTCATTCGCGTTCCATAATGGTGCTGATAGAACATAGACTGCAACACCTAGGCTCGCTAAAAATAAAACACCTTTTATTTTTCGTTCAATGCCACTTGCAAGCATTGCACCAATTAACGTTAATAAAATAATAGCTGGCCAGAAAACAAGCCAATTGACGTCAATTTTTGTTACATACAATGTGATTCCTGTTGCTAAAAACCCTAGCACAAAGACACCAATAAAGAAGTATCCAATCACCTTTCTAGATTTTCCATCTTCTCGCTTCTTAGTAATAAGCGGTGTTACTAACACACTCGCGATTAATGCAATGACTGCAGAAGCTATTAGTAGCTTAGTCATTTGGTTCATCCTCTCTCAAAGCTTTCTGTCTTCTTATTTACGGTTACATACTAAAAAAGTTTCATACATAAGGTATATTAAATTACATGTCGGCGTTATTATGTCCAGGCTTTTTTAAAGTCTCTAACATCTGGTGGTGATTTTAATTTCTCCATCAAAATGTTGGACCACCGGAATATCCAAAGGACGTATTATTTTGCATATCCTTTATTTCAATGTCGTTTAGATTCGCTTTACCTGTCGACTCGTTACTTAAAGAGATGAGTCCCTGCTCTTCACTATCAGATAAAAAATGTTTGCTGCCTAGTTAAATAAAGGAATTCTATCATAAAGAAAGAATTTCATAATAGAAAAGGAGCTGAAAATAGTGTTTAAAAAATTATTAATTGCTTTCATTATTTTATTTGGGTTGTATTACATTTTTCTTTTTTCGCATATTCCAGAAAGCTTACAACTAATCTTTAAGGTCATCCCGATGTTGTTGATGATTATTTTAGCGGCCATTCAGAAACCAGTACATATAAAAAAATATCAATTATTGATTATTACAGGTCTAGTATTTTGTATGATTGGCGACTATACATTGCAATGGTTTTTAATTGGGCTAACTAGTTTTCTAATCGGCCATATCTTTTATATTTTTGCCTTCTCATCTGCAAACGAGCGACAAGTGCCAATATGGGCAAAAATAATCTTATTACTGTACGGAGCAGGAATGGCCATTTGGATAGCAGGATCCGTTTTCAAAACTGGTGAAACAATTTTAGCTATTGCAGTGATCGCCTATATTGCAGTCATTTTAACGATGGGATGGACCGCAATTAAAACTGGCTCTAAATTCGCAACAATAGGTGCTTTGTTATTTATCGCCTCAGATTCCTATTTATCTATTAATAAATTTGTAATGCCATTAGCTTTTTCCCATGAAGTCATTATGCTGACTTATTATAGTGCCCAATTACTCATAGCTTTAAGTATTCTTCAATATTCCGAAATCCGAAGTAAAGTGTTACAATAATTACACATACACATTAGGGGGCCATACTTATGAAAGAACAAGTAATTGAGCGATTAATACGTTATGCAAAAATTGATACACAATCAGATTTCACAAGCGAAACTACTCCTTCTACACCAAAACAATTTGATCTGTTACATGTTTTGAAAGATGAACTTGCTACTGTAGGCTTAACAGACATTACATTAGATGAAAATGGCTATTTATTTGCGACACTAGAAGCAAATACAGACAAAGACATTCCAACTATCGGCTTTTTAGCACATGTGGACACAACTACGGATTTTACGGGAACAAATGTTAACCCGCAGCGCTTAGATAATTATGATGGTGGAAATATTCAGCTAAATGAAAACTTAGTGATGTCACCAACTGATTTCCCTGAGCTTCAAAATTACATTGGTCAAACACTTATTACGACAGATGGTACAACATTGTTAGGAGCAGATGATAAGGCTGGTATTGCTGAAATTATAACAGCTATGGAATACCTTATCCAAAACCCAAGTATTAAGCATGGTAAATTACGCGTGGCGTTTACACCTGATGAGGAAATCGGCCGTGGCCCACATAAATTTGATGTGGCTGCATTTGGAGCAGACTATGCCTATACAATGGATGGCGGACCATTAGGTGAGCTACAATACGAAAGCTTCAATGCTGCTGGTGTAAAGGTAATCACAAAAGGAACAAGTGTCCATCCTGGATCTGCAAAAAATAAAATGGTCAATGCCATTACAATGGCTATTGCCTTCCAAAATGAAATGCCTACAGAGGCGGTTCCTGAAAAGACTGAAGGTTATGAAGGTTTCATTCATTTAATGGGCTTTAAAGGGGCTATCGAGCATGCAGAGCTATCGTATATCGTTCGTGACCATGATCGTCAAAAATTCGAAGAGAAAAAACAGTTAATGCAAGATGCTGCAGCCAAAATTCAAGCGCAATTTGGTGAGAATGCTTTAAGCATTACTATAGAGGATCAATACTATAATATGGGCGAAAAAATCGAGCCTGTAAAAGAAATTGTGGACATCGCTCGTGAGGCTATGGAAAAATTAGATATTACACCAATTACTCTACCTATACGCGGTGGTACTGACGGCTCACAATTATCTTATATGGGCTTACCAACACCAAATATTTTTGCTGGTGGCGAAAATATGCATGGTAAATTTGAATATGTATCTGCTGAAACAATGGAAAAGGCAACACAAGTCATCATTGAAATCGTTCAGCTATTTGAAAAACGTGCAGAATAGTTTATCTTGTGCCAAAGTAGTTTTTTAAGTGGACTTGAAATATAACGGAGAAAGGTTCTTCCCTTTCTTCGTCATTTTTTATATATTAATTACTGAATATTCTAATTACATAAAGAATTTGAGTGATGAACTCAAATCGAGGTGATCATAATGAAAGAAATTGCTATAGGCATAGTAGCTTCCCTTTTTTTTGCTGTAACATTTATTTTAAATCATGCCATGGAAATGCAAGGTGGTAGCTGGCTATGGAGCGCGTCATTACGTTATTTTTTCATGCTACCTTTTTTACTTATCATTGTGTTTTATCGCAGAGGCTTTTCACAATTATCTACTGAGATAAAAGCACAGCCTACAGCTTGGCTTCTTTGGAGCTTTGTAGGATTTGTCTTATTCTATGCACCGTTAACCTATGCCGCTGCATTTGGCCCAGGCTGGTTGGTTTCTGGCACTTGGCAATTTACCATTGTTGCAGGTGTATTATTAGCTCCACTCTTTATGACTGTTATTGCTGGAAAAAAAGTGCGTCAAAAAATACCATTCGTTTCTCTTCTAATCTCATGTGTCATATTAGTAGGTATTTTACTAATCCAAATACCTCAGGCACAATCGGTTTCATTTAAAAGTTTAATGCTAGGGATTTTGCCTGTCATCGTCGCTGCATTTGCTTACCCTCTCGGCAATCGTAAAATGATGGACGTCTGTGGAGGGCGTATTGATACCTTCCAACGTGTTCTTGGTATGACAATCGCTTCCATGCCAGCATGGATTATCATGGCTATTTATGCCCTGTTCACAGTTGGCCTACCTTCAACAGGCCAGTTATTCCAATCATTACTTGTGGGTATTAGTTCAGGCGTCATAGCAACTATTTTATTTTTCATTGCAACAGATCGTGTAAAAGATCATCAGGGCAAACTAGCAGCGGTTGAAGCGACACAGTCAACAGAAATTCTTTTTGTCATTATTGGTGAGGTAATATTATTAGGTATTCCATTCCCTAACTCGATTGCCTTGGCAGGTCTAGGCGTCATTGTTGTCGGAATGCTACTGCACAGTTATTACACAATGATTTTTGGGAGAAAAAGTACCACCCAACAAACGCCTTCTTCCTAACAGCTCATTTTGATGGGCTGTGTTTTCTTGGTTGTATGAAAATCGAAACGTTTGCCCTACAGATAAATTCAAAAAAAGACGACTCCATTCTATAATAGAAAGAGTCGTCTGAGATTTTCACGTTCCCAAAAAATGAGGGGGGTTTTAGGAGCGTAATCATGAACTAGCAAACTTCTGGAGAAAAGTAGCTAAAGTTCATCCTCTCTACACTGTATTGTAGTGGAGGAATAATCTTTATACGATAATGATAATCATTATCAATTAAATTGTCAACAATAATCTAATAATTTTTTAAAAAGATTTTTTTAACGAACGGCGGTACTGCCATTGCTTCAGTTGAAAATGTAAAAAGCAACCTATACAAAAACCTGCTATAGCAATGGAAGAAGCTATTGCTACCATTGTCGTAAAGATATGACCTACTACCTGCCAATTTAATAGATAGCCTAACAAGCCACCCGTTAAACAAAAGCTAGCTATACTCGCATTAAATTTTTGTTGCTGTGCATCCTCTGGTATATAGGTAGATGGAGCTTTCTTAAGAAACAACCTCCCAAACCGAATAATGGGGTTATAGTTAAAGAAGACGCCCAATAAATTTGCAACCAATGGAATGGCTAAAATCCATATGATTCCTGTAACCCATGTGGCGATCACACTTAACAGTATCGCCCATTGATTAAGTCGTACCAGCGGTCTAGGAATTGCATGAGGCAATGACACTTCAAAACCCACCTTTCTTATATGTTTAATGTATTTTACTATATGGCATTCCATTTGTGAAGCAAAAATGATTACTTTATAATTGAATTACGAAAGCTCTTAAGAAAAGGGGATCATCATGCCAGCTTTAACGATGGATCAAGTTCAACAATTAAACTCCTATAGTATTTATACAACAGAACCAAAGCGAACGTTATTTACTTTAGCTGATATACATAAAGACTTTTACCATCCTGATTTTTTAAATCTCATGATGGGTATCACGGACGCCGCTACGGAAACTGCCGCTATTTCTCACTTCGCACGCCGCTATGGGATGTTTTTTGCTATGCAACTTTATATGCTCGCCGCTTATGACGAAGTGTGGGATGGAAAGCCAATTGAATTACGCTTCGATGCTGCCAAGGAATTCAACAGCTTTACAGTCGCTATGTTTGTTAATCCAAATGATTGGCGCTATGTTGAGGAAAATGAACGTCAGGTGGTCATTGAAAAAATTCTATACGATGGTCATGTGATTGTTCAACAACTTCGAAAAGTAACTTCAATCTCCCCTCTTACTATATGGGAAAATTTCTTTGGCTATTTACTATGGCATTATCATATTTTACTATCGAACCCTGGCTTAGCCGATCAAGCAATGGACGATATAGAAATATTGGAGGACCCAAAAACATGGGCACGCTTCTCTAATAAATCTTGGTGGGCACAATATACAGGGGGTCTAAGTCCAACAAATTTAGTCAATGTCCCTGTCCGTAAATCGTGTTGTTTTTCGAAAGATATACCAGGATTAATGGCTTGCGGATTTTGCCCAATGATGAAATAGTAGCAAGACAAAAAAGCCTTAGCTTCCACAAATTCATGTGAAAGCTAAGGCTTTGTATGTTATTTTTCGTATACTACAAACCAATCATTATTTTCGGCATACATAGACGTGCCAAGAAAGCCCTGCTTCAAAAGCTGCTGTTGAGCCGCTGTATCTTCCATGTTAATCACTTGTTTTTCTGTCAATAAAGGGATCTCTTGACGTAAATCCTTAAAGAATATATAACGTAGTTTGTCTACATATTTAATTTTTAATCCTTTAATAACGAGGTCTTGAGCGAACTTATCCTTTAAGCTCGGAATATTAAATGGCTTGACTGTAGAACATACATAATCATATTTTTCCACATCGATGTTACTCATCACTATTGTCGCTAATGTTTTTTGTAAGCCATAGCCACGGTACTTTGGTGAAACATTAGAAATCTCCTGATACAAAACTCGATTAAATTCACTCTCAGGAATTCCACAATCATACCCAAGATGTTCCTCATCAATAGGAGGGTTTAATAGGGCACGGAAGGCAATCAACTTCTCACCTGCATAGGCGCCTATCATCATACCTTGTCCACATAGAATATATTCGAATTCCTCGGTGCTCAATGGCTGTAAGATGCTTTTATCAGCTAAAGCTTCATATACCTCCACCTGCAAGTCTTCGATTTGTTGTAAATGTTGAATTGCTAACTCTGTGACAAAGTATGGAGTCTCCCCTAGCATACCTTCATATATTTTTTCCATGTTTCGCCTCCTTAGGCTGTGACAACAGTTGAAAACTTACACAATTCCTTCATAACAGCTTCGTCTACATCAATACCGAGACCCGGTTGTTCATTTAAACAGATAAAAGGAACATCATAATGAAGATTACCCACATCTTTTGAGAACTTCAATGGCCCTGTCAATTCAACACTTGTCATAATTTTTTTAGAAAATGCTACATGGAAACCTGCCGCAGAGCCAACAGATGACTCTACCATGGAACCAACTTGACATTCAATACCAGCCATTTCTGCCATAACTGCTAGCTTCATTGCAGGATAGATGCCTCCACATTTCATTAATTTTATATTTACTTTATCCGCAGCACGCTTGGCGATGATTTCACGCATTTCACGTACTCCTCGAATTCCTTCATCAATCATTAGAGGTACATCAGATTTTGACTTAATCTCAACCATTCCATCGATATCTTCACTATCAACGGGTTGCTCTAACCAATCAATATTTAAATCCTTCATCGCACGTAAGCCCTGTAATGTAGTTGCAGCATTCCCCCACCCTTGGTTGACATCTACTCGGATGGCGATATCTTCACCTACTTGCTGTCTGACTGCTTTAATACGAGCAACATCACGGATTACCTCTGTACCTACCTTCATTTTAAATGAACGATACCCCATCTCTACACGCTTCGCAGCCTCTTCAGCCATTGCCTCGGGCGTTCCAATACTTAACACATGTGTAATAGGGAATTTTTCATGATAACGCCCACCTAAAAGCTGATATACTGGAACCCCCAATGCTTTCCCAGCAATATCAAAGCAAGCAATATCAATAGCTGCCTTTGCTGCCGGAACATCTTTTACAATCTTATTCATTTTATCGTGCAATTTTTCAAAGGCCATTGGATCTTCACCAATAACAGCAGGTGCAAGATGATGTTGAAGCACAGCATATGTACTTTCCCATGTTTCCCCCGTTACATGTTCATCAGGAACCGCTTCACCATAACCTACAATACCAGTATCAGTTGTTACTTTTAAAATAATAGAAGGCATTGTATCATATGTAGCATAACTAATAATAAATGGATCAATTAGCGGTAAATGTATAGCATAAATTTCTACTTGTTGGATTTTCATAATAATCAGTCTCCTTTGTCGTTATATACGTCGCTAATACGTCGCTAAATATTTAAAAAAATAGAAAAGGAACGATGCCCATGTCTACGAAAATAGCGATTATTTGTTCTAAAGCATTTATGAAGCGTATTATTAGTATCGCACAAAATATAGACAATATTCAATTAGAATTTTATCTATACAACCACCCCTCTGAGGCGCCAATTTTAATGAAGCAAATTAAACCTTGTGATGCTCTTTTATTCGGAGGTACATTACCCTTTTTACATGCTCAGCCTCTCCTATCGGAAATACCAATACCTTGGAATTATATAAAACAAGATGAAACAACTATCTCTACAACTCTGTTATCACTAGTAGCTAAACATGCTATACCGATCAATAGAATTTCAATTGATGTAATGAATCCAGCATTTGTAGATAACGTTTTAACAGAAATTGACTATAAGGGTTCGAAGCCACATATTCAACATATTTCTATTACAGAACCAACAGAAAATATTTTAAAGCGTCACATTGCGCTGTGGAATACCAAAAGCATAGATTTCGTAATTACAAGTATCCACAGTGTTTTTGATACATTACAAGCACATCAAATACCTGCCATGCGCATGATAGATGCCACGAATTCTATTATTCAATGTCTCGAAGAAACCAGATCAAAATCACTTTTAACAAAATCGGAATCATTTAAGGCCGTAGTTGGATTTTTAGAATTCCCTACGGATTCTTCCTTTGATTCAGCTATTTTAAATCAAATTGCGAAGGCTACCTTTTCAACATATAAACAAATTTCATCACAAAGCTTTGAGCTTTATACAACTGCTGGCCATTTACAAAATGCACTCGAAAAGGAAACTTTAGAAGAGCTTATTAAACAAATTGAAATACCATTTAAACTAGCCTTCGGGTATGGGCACTCCATGTTAGAAGCCACCCAAAATGCTCAGCATGCTTTAACATTTTCGAAACCATTTGAAATTTATATTCTAGATGAACATAAAAACCTTTTAGGTCCCTTTCCCAAATCAGAAGGTAAATTATCTTTAAAAACAGATGATCCTTATGTATTAAAAATGGCCAAAAATACAAGCTTAAGTCCATTAAATATTTCTAAAATCATCAATTTTAGTCATGAAAGGCAATCCGCACAATTTACATCGCAGAATCTTTCAGAATACCTACAGGTTACTAGACGTACAACTGAGCGTATTATAAAAAAACTAGTAGATCAAGGGTATGCTAAGGTCGTTGGCGAAGAAATGACACATCAACAGGGTCGACCTCGCACCATTTATGAATTAAATTTCGCCACCTATTAACCAATTATATAAAAGGAATTCTCGTAAATGCTAAGCATCTACGAGAATTCATATGATTAATCAACCATTACCATATTATCAGTGTTTTCCATTTCTTGTTCCTTTTTACGTTTCTCTGCTTCCGCCATTTCTTCTGGCGTTAATTTAACAATAGCAAAACCAATATAACCATAGATAATGGAAATAATAGGTACCATGAAATTAAGAATGGCATATGGTGCATACTCCATAGCGCCTACACCCAATGTCGCTAAAATGAACACACCACAAGTATTCCATGGGAAGAAAACGGATGTTAATGTTCCCCCATCTTCTAAAGCACGAGATAGATTTTTAGAATGTAGGCCTCGTTGCTGATAGACACCTGCAAACATCCGTGAAGGGACTACAATTGAAATGTATTGCTCTGAACAAGTTGCATTCGTTGTGACACACGCTGCAATTGTTGAAGCAATAAGACTCCCCGTAGATTTAGCAAATTTCACGATTACATTCATAAGAGCTTTCAACATCCCTGAATACTCTAAAATACCACCAAAAGTCATCGCCACAATGGTCATTGAAACCGTATTCATCATAGAATCTAAACCACCACGGTTAAATAAATCATCAACCATGTGATTGCCTGTCGAGATTTCAAATCCAGCTTGTAATGCTTGTACAGCACTTGCAGCCGAACCACCTTGTACAAAAATTTGTAGTAAGAAACCTGATACAATCCCAATAATTAAAGCTGGAATTGCTGGTACTTTCTTAGCTACTAAAACAATAACACCCACTGGTACAAGTAATAGTAAAGGAGAAATAACAAAGCTTTCTTCCATCACTTTTAACGTTGTTAAAATTTCTTCCGATTTCATCGAAACATCTGCAAATTTTCTGCCCAAAAATCCGAAAACAACAAGTGAAATAATTAACGCTGGAATTGTTGTATAAAGCATATGCTTAATATGTTCAAATAAATTTGTACCTGTTAAACCAGCTGCCAGATTCGTTGTATCTGATAATGGTGACATTTTATCTCCAAAGTAAGAACCTGAAATAACCGCACCGGCAATCATAGCCGCTGGAATACCCATACTTAAACCAATACCCATGCCTGCGACGCCGATTGTCGCCATCGTCGACCACGAACTACCAATAGCTAATGACACGATCGAGCATAATATCATAATTGTCACTAAAAACCATGCTGGAGATATTAGCTTTAAGCCATAGAAAATCATCGTTGCTACGACCCCGCCGCCAATCCATGCTCCAATTGTCAAACCTACCAAAATAATAATGACAATGGCAGGTAATGCCAAACGTATCCCCTTATACATCATTTCTTCAATTTCCGACCATTTGTATCCATGCATTTTGGCAACAATTGCTGCTACAGTTGTGCCGACAAGAAGAGGTACGTGAGGACTTTGCTCTAAAACAACTACTGTAATCAACATTGTAATAATCATAATTGCAAAAGTTAGTAGTGCCCAGCCCGCATTTATATCCTTTTTCATTTTTCCATCCCCTTTTTTTGCACCAAATCCCTTTTCGGTTTTTCAACGACGCAAATAATTTTTTACGTTTTTTAGCTTAATATTCAAAAAATTAAAAGTCAACGCAAAAAAATTATGCTTCTCTAGCAAATCCCTTTGTTTTAGGGCAATAAAACGCTTTCAAGTAGCAATAAAAAGCTCCGCAAACCCTTGAATATCCATGCATTTCAAAAGATGTTCATGCAAAAAAAGCTATATGAAAAAATTATTGCATTTTTCATATAGCTAAAAAAATATTTTTTTATTCAGGTTTTTTTTCTAATACGCAAGCAAGTACTTTGGCAGCATCGATTAATGCGCTACGATCAAATGTCATTTTAGGATGGTGTAATCCTGGTGTTAAGTTTGCCCCAATTCCAATCATTGCCGCTTTTAATTCTGGCTTCTTCACGGTATAAAAATGGAAATCATCACTGCCTGGCGTCGTTATTTCATCTGCTAAATATTCCTCGCCCAATGCTTGAACAATTGCTTCTTTCGCCATTTTTGCAGCAATTGCTGAAACCTCCGCGCCTGGTGTGAAATCAAGCCACTTCCAATCCATATCAATCTCAAATTGTTGCTGAATTGATTTTAAGCCAGATTCAATTTTGTTACGAAGTAATTCAAGTTGTTGATTATGCTGTGCTCGAATGTCCATCGAGAAACTAGCGTTCCCTGGAATAATATTTGTACTACCGCCATCTGCTATTATTTTTGTTAACTTTGCAGAATG
The DNA here is from genome assembly GCF_019091145.1 of Lysinibacillus sp. GbtcB16. NCBI lineage: Bacteria > Bacillati > Bacillota > Bacilli > Caryophanales > Bacillaceae > Lysinibacillus > Lysinibacillus sp. GbtcB16. The sequence continues at coordinate 90,178 of NZ_JAGXJV010000006.1, read as the reverse complement.
TGGCTCAAAAGGCGATAGATGAATACTGTTTAGCATTTGTTGAACAGCCATAATGACATCAATAGCATTTTTCCCTTGGTGCGGTCTCGCTCCATGAGCGTCAATTCCCTGAATAGTCCCATCTAGGAAATAGGCAGCACCATGATGAATAGCTGGTGAAACTTTACCAAGCGGTAGCTCTTCAATAGGTCTTAAATGTACACCAAATAAATGGGATACCCCCTCTACAGCTCCTCGATCAAAAGCAGCAACTGCACCATTCCCTAATTCCTCGGCAGGCTGGAAAATAAAACGGACGCGATGTTGTAATGGTTGATCTTTAAGTAGTAATAATGCCCCAAGCACCATAGTCATATTAGCATCATGACCACAAGAATGATTGGCCTGCCATTTCCCATCCACTTCTTGCCATAAAGCATCAATATCAGCACGAACCGCAACAACTTCTTCACCTGCTCCAATTTCTGCAATTAATCCAGGTACATCCCCAAGCAAGCGATAGGAAACATCCAATTCGTCTAAGATTGACGCTAATTTTTTTGTCGTTTCGAACTCCTTCCAGCTCACTTCAGGGTATTTGTGAAAATGTTCAAACCATTGATACATTGTTTCTTCTAATGTTATAGCTTTTGACATAACGACACCTCTATACGCATTTTTGTTTCTCATTATACATGAATCTATTTTATAAAAGTATATACGCAGTAAGACCCATTAATATGAAGTGACTTAATAAATTTATATGCACTTAAAATTGCAAGGACACACAAAAAATGGACTATGTTAAAAGTTATTATCTCTTTCAACATAGCCCATCAAGTATTTATTATAAACTTGTAAAAAATCCTTCTGGATATTCCTCATATTGCACGATTGCTAATGACTCCTCATTTCTTTCTTCCTCTTCCTTACGGTCAAATTCTTGATCCATTAAGTATGTCTCAAATTTTGAATTCAACAATTTACCCATTGTATCACCCCTCTTTTATTTAATTGAATTTTCTGATAAAAGAATTATACAATAGGACTTCGATAAAATGCAATAAATTATACTCATTATGCATTACAAATATAAAATCAATCTCAATTTTAGAACGATTAAGTTACAAAAAACCCCTTTTAATTCCCAATAATAAAAAAGTCTGCCTATTAACACCTGACCGAAATCGAGGGCCAGCTATTAATAGAGCAGACTACTATTGTATTACATCAAAAATTTACGATACAGTCACACCCGTTTTGTCATTTGTATGATCATTGTGATTACAAGTATATAATCCTGTATCACAGATATTTCAATCAAATCCCCCAAAAAAGGAACAGCGATTATCAATGTAATCAAATAAATAGCCTTAATTGATTAATCCCCTATTAGGAAAGAAAATTATAAGATCATATAAATAACAAAAACTAAAAAACTGTATCCAATGATGATTGGATACAGTTTCTCTTTTACTGAATAACGCCACAAGCAATTCTTGAACCTGAATTACCTGCTGGATCTGTTTTATAGTCATCTGCCGATTCATGAATAACAATTGAACTTCCGTCACTGTCAAACAACGAATTTGGTTGATCTTTTTGTAATGTTAGCCCTTCTGCTAAGAAATTCAAATCGACATTGCCATCGTCACCAACCTCTAGATTAGGTAAATCCCCTAAATGATAACCATTTGGATTTAACTTTCCATGCTCTTTGTTGGTCGGATTAAAGTGCGCACCAGCCGATTCAAACTTAGGGGGCTCACATTTCCCTACTTCATGAATGTGAATTCCATGTGTACCTGGTGGTAGGCCTGATAATGCCAGTGTCATCATTACACCATTATCTTCTTCCTGAAAATACGCATTCCCATAACTTTCGTTATTTGCACCAACGACTTTTGCAGTAGCTGTTAAAGGGGATGATGCATTTACTTGTACTTTTTCTTCTTTCTTATCAAAGAAACTACAACCACCAACTAAAACTAATAAAGAAAGGCTAATTAAGCTAATTTTTTTCATAAAAATACCTCCTCTATTTCTGATGGTTTCCAAGTTAATCAATACTTATGCACTTCTTATTAATTTTCCGAGGTCGTTACATGCACAAAAGTGATCTCTCCTATGAGAAATCCCTTCATGTTTTAGTCTAAAATTTTGACGGTTACTGTTTTGACGCCCCATTGAAGAGCTTGTCCCTCGGTAGGAATAAAGACATCAATTTTATTTCCTTTAATAGCTCCACCCGTGTCAGCTGCAATCGCCTCACCATATCCCTCTACCCATACCTTTGAGCCAAGCGGGATGACACGAGGATCAACCGCAATTACCTTTAAATTTGGATTGGATCGAATATCTGTTCCATTCGCTGTAATTCCAGAGCATCCTTCACAATAGGCAGTATAGGCTGTAGCACGCATTGTTAACGTTCTACCAGATCCACTTGATGGAGCGCTCGCAGGTTTCGTTTTTGCTGTTGAAGCAACCCTTGTTGAAACTGCTTCGGATGTTTTAGGTTTTGGTTTAGCTGCCGAAGCTTTTATAGCTAAAGATTCACCAGCAAAAATCAAATCTGTACCAAGGTTATTCCATACTTTTAATTCATCTACTGTTATATCGTTTTTACGTGCGATTGAAAATAATGTGTCACCGCCTTTAATGACATATTCATCTTCCAATGTTTTTTCTGTATTAGATGTGTCTTTCACTAAATCTTGCTCTGGATAAAACCAAAACGAATCCATTTCTGCCAATTGTTGAAATTCTCCAACGGTTAAATTATAAATTTGAGGGAGTGCCCATAGAATATTGCCGGAATTGTCTTTCGCAGAGGAAGGACTGGCATATAGGCTCAAACTAACTGTCAATGTTACTGCTAAAGCTAAAGCTTTCTTCTTCATGTTTAGTAATACCTCCAATATTTTATTATTTTTTGCAAGTCTGCTGTTAGCACGCTAGAGTCAAATAATCTAGTATGCAAGCAACAATAAGCTTACAAATTAATAACTCAGGACTGTCTGCCTGATATTAGGAATTATTACTATAAAAACGGAAAATTATACAATTTCGATTATTTTTTTAGCAAATTGTCCAATTAGATGGAAAAAATCCATCGTTTAGACTAGTATTTTTTATATAGATATTTACTATTTAAGGGCAATAAAAGAATTCAAAAACATTTTCAAATCGTAAAGTAAACGTGGCAACATGCATAGAAACTAAATATGTCTGCTACCATACAATCACTGAACAATTCATCTCAGTAGCAAATATCCACATATCCATACAAAGGATAGATATCTCAATCTAATAACCTCTAGACTGAAATGAAAGGTCGTGTTTTTTATTTTGATTCGGGCGATATTGATGGACGACGAGCCTTTAGCACTTATTAGTATGGAGAAACACTTGCAAAAATTTGATAGGATTGAGGTTATAAAAACTTTTACATCTGTAAAAGATCTCCTTACAGAGGGGCCGAGCTTGGACTTTCAAGTAGCATTTCTAGATGTTGAAATGCCAAGTATGAATGGATTAGACATTGCCGAACTATTAAAATCGTGGAATGATAGCATCTACATTGTTTTTGTTACAGCCTACCGAGACTATGCTGTTCAAGCCTTTGAACTACATTCCATTGATTACCTGTTAAAGCCTATTTCAACATCTCGCTTAGCGACGACTATTCAAAGGATTGAGGATCTTCTTCAGCCAAAAATAACGTCATTGCCAACATTATTTCATTCAGAGCCATTGCTAAAAATAAAATGCTTCGGAGAATTTGTTGTTTCCTATGAAGGAAAACCTCTCCATTGGCGGACTATTAAAACGAAAGAATTGTTTGCACTACTTTTGTTACATCTCAATACCCCTGTGCCTCGTGACACTATTATTGATAATCTGTGGAGTTATACTGATTTTAATAAAGCAAGGGTTCAACTGCATACCACTGTCTCATACCTTCGCTCCTCCCTTTCAGCATATGGCTTTTTAGAGGTAATCGATTATACGAACGGATGTTATATTTTAACATTAGACTATATTCAATGTGACGCTAATGACTTAGAGATTATTTTGAATAAAAAAGAACAAACCGGAAAATTGGATATCGAAAGCGCTGAAGCACTCCTTCAAGACTATCGTGGAGAATTCATGGCTACCATGGCCTACCCATGGATTGCTAGTAAAGCAAATTTGATGAATAAATTATTTACTCAATTACTGAAAGAACTAGCCCATTATTATGAACAAGTTCAGGATGTCAAAAACCTAGAACGTTCGTTACTTATAGCTTTAGAGTTAAATCCATATTCCGATCAAGCTGTCCAGCCATTAATCAAGCACTATGCTAATATTGGGAACCGAGCAGAGGCTATAAAAATTTACCGTTCTTTTAAACGTACTCTATTGTCTGAGTTAAATGTTTTGCCTATGCAGGAAACAACAACTCTTTTTCAAACTATCTCTGAACAAGAATGACGACAAAAAAGCATGCTAGTGTAGAAAGCCAGCATGCTTTTACTCATGATTTAATAATCATTTGTCTCATATTCCGTACTACACATAAACAATTTCTCCCTGACTGTTTTGCTTTATACAGAGCATGATCTGCAATTTCTATCAATTGATTTGGGCTCTGTACATTTGGTGTAAAAGCAGTAATTCCGGCAGACATTGTAACAGGTCTACCACACGCAGTTTCCTGTAAGGCCTGTTTAACCCGCAAACTTTCTGCAAGTTCTACCGCTTCATCTATACTCCTTGAAGGCAAAATAATCATAAACTCTTCTCCGCCATATCTAAAGCACATACCTTGCTCCTCCATATTGAGCTGCATATGATGAGCGAAAGCTTTTAAAACTTCATCTCCTACGGTATGACCATACGTATCATTTATACTTTTAAAATCATCTAGATCAATTAAGATAACTGCATGCGGAACTTTATTAATAATTAATTCATTGAGAGTTTGATCCATTATTCTACGATTCGGAATACCTGTTAATGAGTCTAAATTTAATTGATCCGTTAAATCAGTAATTTTACTTTCTGCGCAAATCATCATATTTTGTACGTTTTTTTTCAGCAACTTTGCTTCATCATACCAATCAGCAATATGTCCGTTCCCCTGCCCGTTTTCGCCAACTTCTATCATGGTCGAAAGCTCATTTAGGGGGCGTACTATTTTTAATGCAAGCCATATAGCGAGCACCACTACTATAGCTATGACTAAAAGGATAGGGACAATAACCTTTTTAAGAAACAGGCTAAAAGGAATAATTGGTTCATTAGAAGCTATCTGTTCCAAAAATGGTTCTAATGTAATATCTTCCTTCTTCGAGTCTTCTAGATAGCCGTCTTTAATTGCGGAAGATCCCTTTACGTATGTATCTTGCATAACATGATTATTTTCCATCAAAATTTCGTTAAAACTTTGATAGCTACTCCAAATACTAACACCAGATGTCGCCAGTACAATCATTATTGTCATACAAACAATAAGAAATGATAACTTTAACTTGAATTTACCCACAATAGATCATTTCTCCCATTGAGATGATTTTTTCGTTAAATCTTATCTATGTTTTAATTAAAACTTTAATATATCTATTTAATCATCATACGTCATACTTCTTAAAGAAAACTTAACAGCTGGGTATTTTTTACTTTATCGGGAAAAGCGCTTGAAATCAAAGAAAGCATATATCATAATTAGTTCTTTCTATTCAAACTTAAAGTATTCTTTATAATTCTAAAGGTCTAACAGGAGATTTATCTAAAAATAGAATCAAGTAAGTTTGTGGTAGCTCTTTTTTAATGTTCCAAGGTACAATTCTTCTATAGATTTATGGAAAAAGGGTACATTATAAAGTAAAGAACGAAGGAAGGGTCGATAGAAATGTACAAGATATACATAGTAGAGGACGATAAAAATATAGCTTCACTGATTGTCGAACATTTATCGAAATATCAGTTTGAATGCCATACAGTGCAACAATTTCAGCACATCATAGAAGAGTTCAATGACATCCAACCTCATTTAGTCATTATGGATATCAATCTCCCAACCTTTGATGGATATTTTTGGTCACGTAAAATTCGTCAGCTTTCCATTTGTCCCATCATCATTGTCTCAGCTAGAGTCAATGATATCGATCAAGTATACGGTATTGAAAATGGTGCCGATGACTTTATTACTAAACCATTTTCACTAGATGTCTTTATGGCAAAAGTAAATGGGTTACTTCGGCGTACATATGGTGAGTATGCTTCCTTTGATACATCTACCATTACAATAGCCAATACTACATTAAACCCAGACACAGTCCGTCTTCAAACAGATAGCAATGAAAGCCTGTTAACATTAAAAGAAATGCAGCTCAGTAAACTATTATTCGAGGCCTATCCAAATGTTGTAGCTCGGCAAAAACTATTAAGTGCTATTTGGGATGATGAAATCTTTGTGGAGGAAAACACATTATCTGTGAACATTGGTCGACTACGAAGAAAATTCGAAGCTATCCACTCTCAGCTTGAAATTAAAACCATTCGAGGCCTAGGTTATCAACTTGTGGAGGAAGAAAAATGAAGCTGTTTTTTAAAGATCATATGAGTATTATTATTCTTTATGGTATCAGCTTTCTTCTCTTACCTTGGATGATTGAAGCATTGGATGATTTAACAGCGCATTATTTTTATTTTATTTTTCTCGTTAGCTTTCTATTTATCCTTTGGCTTGTTGGCCGTTATTACCGAAGGAGACGACTATATACACACTTAGAAAAAGATGATCTATCGAGGGACGACCTTCATCTGTATGAGCCCCAAGCTTCAATCGAACAAGCCTATAGTGAAAAACTAAGACAAATGCAATATTTATTTTTAACGCAACAGCAACAATTAGACGAGAAAGCGGAGGAAAAACACCTTGTATTATCACATTTTGCACATCAAATGAAAACACCGCTATCTGTTATTCAATTACTTACACAATCTGCGTCCACCAAGACTTCTAACGAATTACAGCAATGGCAAACAATTAGTAAAGAATGTGATAAGCTGACATTTACACTCAATCAACTATTAACGTATGAGCGTAGTTCAAACTTAGTAGCTGATTTAAAAATTGAGCCTATTTTTTTAAAAGAGCTTGTAAAAGAAGTCGTGAATGATTTGAAAGATTTTTTTATTACAAAAGAGGTTTTCCCAAAATTAACGCTGGTGGAAGATCAAATGATATACTCCGATCGTAAATGGTTAAAGGTTGTTCTTTATCAAGTATTAAATAATGCTGTCAAATATAGTGAAGCTGCAAGCACTATCCATATTGATTATGACAACGACATTTTGCATATCGATAACCGTGGTGAGACTATCCCTACTAGCGAAATTTCTCGTGTCTTTGATTTGTTTTATACGGGCAAAAAAGGACGAACAAATGGAGAAGCAACAGGCATAGGATTATTTTTAGTGAAAAAGGTTTTAACGATACTAGACCATCCCTTCACCTTGGATTCCTCACATGATCACACTACGTTTTCCATCAATTTCTCAAGCAGTCTTAAAAAATGAATATGACAACTTTGTCATATTCCCGTCATCAAGCGAAATGGGTTATTGATCGCTCCTTTTTTATACTAAAGCTATCAAATCAATTTAAAGGAGTTGTTCCAAGTTGGGAAACATCATTCTTCAAGTGACCAATTTGCAAAAAGAATATATCGGGGAGATTACCTACAAGGCATTAAACGGCATTGATTTCCAGTTACAGCAACAGGAATTTGTGGCGGTCATGGGGCCCTCTGGAAGTGGCAAAACAACATTTTTAAATAGTGTATCCACAATTGATCGCCCCACTGCTGGAGATATTATTATTAATAATAGAAATCCCTATGTTTTAAATGATGAGGAACTTGCAAAATTTAGACGTTCTGAATTAGGCTTTGTTTTTCAGGATTTTAATCTTGTTCATACGTTGACGGTAAAGGAAAATATTTTATTGACGCTAACATTAGATAGCATACCTGGCGCCAAAATGCGTCAACGTTTAAAGCATGTAGCGCAATTTCTTGGAATTGAGGAGCTATTATCGAAACGGATTTATGAAATTTCAGGTGGGCAAAAGCAACGAGTAGCTATTGCTCGTGCTGTTATCCATGAACCGAGCTTATTGTTAGCGGATGAGCCTACAGGGAATCTGGACTCAAAATCCGTCAATGATGTGATGGACTTATTTACCTCCATCAATCAAGAACTACAAACTGCCATTCTCATGGTGACACATGATCCTTACGTAGCAAGCTTTGCCAATCGTATTATATTTATCAAGGATGGAAAATTATACAATGAAATACATCGAGGCAACAATCGTAAGCAATTTTATCAAGAAATTATGGACACTCTTGCTTTTCTAGGTGGTGGGCAACATGACCTTTAACCACATTGTTATCCAAAATATTTTACGAGATAAATGGACTTATGTGTCTTATTTTCTAAGCAGTATGTTTTCCATCATTATATTCTTTTTATTTTCTGTAATCGTCTTTCATCCCAGCTTAAAAAGCCTAGATCCTGACTCAACACTTGGCATTTCATTAATGCTTGCTAGTATGCTTGTTTATTTATTTTCATTTATTTATATCACCTATTCGATCATGGCATTTTTACGCAAAAAGACAAAAACTCTTGGCATTTTCATGATTACAGGGGCTTCCATGAAACAAGTACGAAAACTAATATTCCGCGAAAATCTATTCATTGGAATTATGGCGATTATAGCAGCAATCGTTCTTGGTCTTGTCATGACTCCCCTGTTCTTAATGGCTGCTAAAGTAGTGTTAAAAGCAGAAACATTTAGTATGTATATACCTCTACAGGCAATTGGTTTAACAATAGGATTATTTTTAATCTTATTTATGGTAATTTCCATAGTCGTCACTAAATTTATTAATAAGGAAGCCTCCATACAGCTTTTAAAAAGTGATACTGTTATCGAAAAATCAATTCAACCACATTATATTTTATTAGCTGCTAGCATAGTAATGACCGCCCTTTTAGCTTATTTACTAAAGATTGAGCATGCTATTGTAGAGTCTTTAAGCGTTCTCTATTATTTATTATTTTTCGCTAGCATTATTAGTACGATTTATTTAGTTATTGCTCAAGGCTTACGTCTATTTCTGAAAATATTTGAGAAATCTCCCGCTTACCTTCGCAAAACAAATATGCTTTTAGCATCGAATTTAAATGCAAAAATGAAATCTCATGCAAATATGCTATTTTTAATTACCCTATTGTTAAGTGGCGTATTTCTATGTACAAGCATTTTGTTTAGCTCTTATTACAATGTTCAGAAAGATAGTGAAGGAAATTATCCGTATAGCTTTCAATATATCGCGGATCCAAAAGCTGATGACAGTATAATACAGGCAAATTTAGACCATCTTGAAGCGAAGCTAGCAGCAGTAAAAGCAAACAAGTATTTTATTGAATTTAAATCAGATGAGAATCGACGCCTTGGCTATATGTCATTATCTGATTACAACCTACTACAGCAAAAGGAATTCAGCCTTAATGAAAATGAATTTATCGCCGTTGCTGGGAATCATGGTATAGCACCGATAACCAACATTGCTAGTGACCGTTATATAAAATCATTCAAACTCGCTGAAATTAACGAAAAGAACCTACTATCTACAGGGTTTCAGGAAACTTACTTCATTGTGCCAGATTCTATTTATCAGTCGATTGACTACCCTGTTTATAAAACCTATATTTATGAATTAGAAAATTGGACAGCACATACAGAATTAGCAAAGACCATTACCGAAAATATACCATCCTTACCTGGCGAACGTTACGTTACATCCAAAATCAACTTATATGATACGGAAATGTTTGTTAAAAGCGTTATGTTCTTCATTGGCTCTATGTTAAGTTTAATTTTCTTAAGTGCAGCCATGAGTATACTTTACTTCTATTTACAAACAACATTGTTACAGGAAAAAGAAAAATATATGGGCATTCGTAAGCTAGGACTGTCTAATAAAGAATTAGCCTCCGTAATTGCAAAGGAATTGGCCATTCTTATATTTGTACCGTTCACAATAGCAATTTTGCTATTACTCACTACTTTATTAGCTATGCGTACAATGGTTTCTACAGCATTTTTACAAGTTTCCATTGCTAGTTCTTGTTGTTTCTTTGTGCTGTTCCTCATCAGTTATTTATGGATACGAAAAAACTATTTCAAGCGTTTAGTAAACTAAAAAAATCGCACTCCTCGGGGTGCGACTTTTCAATAATAAAAGACTCGTTACCAAACAATTGGCTTTGCAACCATTAGCCATAGCATAATGAGCAATAGCAAAATGTACATCCACGTCTTGCGCTGTAATAGAGCAACAAATCGATGGTGATTATAAGCTGGTGTATTAAAAGTCCGTAATGTTGGTTTAAACGCTCTGGCTAAAAATACTATGGATGCAAGCATCACGAGGAAAGTGAGAACAATCCACGAAGTGCTCCAATGGTAACCGGCATACCACATTAGTAAAATACCTGATCCTACAAGTACATGTCCTGAATGTTTGACAATGGCAATAGCCCCTTTAAAAGATTCTATATATGGTGGCATTTCGCCATTTGAAGCTGTACGCATTTTTTTTACAATCGTTAACACAACGAACAATGGCCCAATCGAAAGAACCGCACTTAAAATATGTATATAAAGAAGAAGCGTATAAATGGAAAACATGATGTGTACTCCCCCTTTCATCAGTCCCCTACATTATAGCATTCAACCTTCGTCTGCTTATTCGGTAATTGTGAATCCTTTGTAAACACAAATTGAATCATTGTTAAATTGTTTGAAAATCTCACAAAGAGGGTATTGTTTATAGTAACATGCACTTATAGAACAAAAGGAGTGATTTATATAGGTATTCATCAATTTTTTACAAGTCTCAATGATTTAGAACGAATTATTCGTTGCCCTGGGCGATTCAAATTTGAAGAACATAATGTGGCTGCCCATTCTTGGAAAGTGTCACAATATGCGATGTTCTTCGCGACATTAGAAGAAATGAATGGCGTAAAAATTAATTGGAAATCTTTATATGAAAAAACAATTAATCATGACTTTGCTGAAGTTTTTATTGGTGACATTAAAACCCCAGTAAAACATGCTAGTCCTGAGCTCAAGCAAATGCTAGCGCATGTGGAAGAAAAGATGATGGAAAAGTTTATTAGCAATGAAATCCCAGAAGAATTTCAAGCCATTTTCTTTGAGCGCATGAAAGAAGGCAAGGATAGCACGATAGAAGGGCGTCTACTTGAATTTGCAGATAAGCTGGACCAATTTTACGAAGCTTTTGCAGAATTAAAGCGAGGTAATACTGACAAAGAATTCGTCTATATGTATCAAAATGCCTTATCGAAACTTTTAGCCATTCCACTTGAGGCAACTGTCCAATATTTCCGCACTGAAATATTAAAAGACGCCGTACAGGAAAAAACCCATATTGATGTTCAAGCATTAACAAATGAAGTACTAACAGCCAAATAGTCAGGTGCATGTACAAGTTTTCCGAATGAAAAGTTCAGGAAGGCTTTTTTTATTTCCTCTAAAAAAATCGTATAATGAAAGGTAATGGAATGGAGGGAGAGTTTTGTCAGAAGATTGCCCAATCGTAGAAGATTTATTACCTTTATATAAGAAACAAATGCTCCAAGCACCAACATTAATATATGTAGAGCAGCATTTAGCAAGTTGTTCCTACTGTCAGCAGCTCTTTAGCTCAAAACCAATTCAAAAAGAATACATACCGATGAAAAAAACATTATCTTTTTTTCATCTTATATTTATTGTACTTTCTTTCATGTTTGCCATTAATTCATCGTTACTTGGCAATCAAATGGGCTTTGTTATTTCGTATGCCGTTTTTGGTTGTCTGTCTTACCTTTTTTATAAAAACATTTGGATTGTTTTTATCATTAGCTCTGTGCCCGTATTTGTTTGGGCGATTATCGACAACCTTACGAATGAGCTCTATATTACCACCTACTCCTTAACAGAGTTTGGAGCACTTTTGATGGGAGCAGGCTATATCGCTCTCTTACATACGATTTTTGCCTTAGTAGGTGCGGCCTTTGCCATTTTATTACGCAAAATCTTTAAAATAAATACTAATAAAAAAAGCGTCTAAACATTCTTGTGAGTTTAGACGCTTTTTCAATTCTTTATGCTTTTTTCACAAATTCTGACTTTAATTTCATAGCGCCAAAGCCATCAATTTTACAGTCAATATTATGATCCCCTTCTACAAGGCGAATGCTTTTTACCTTCGTTCCTATTTTTAAAGTGGATGAACTCCCCTTTACCTTTAGGTCCTTAATAACCGTAACTGAATCACCATCAGCTAACAGATTACCATTTGCATCTTTGACAATAAGTGCATCTGTTTCTGATTCCGTTGCGTCCATGCTCCACTCATGCGCACATTCAGGACATACATAATTCGTTCCATCTTCATATGTGTATTCAGAATTACATTTTGGACAATTTGGATAAGCTGCCATTTCTGCTTCCTCCCTTAACTTTTTGCTAGATAAATCCTCTATATGCTCCTATCTTTACATAGTCGTCCATAATAAGCAAAGGTTGTTCGTATTTTTTGTTCGTATTTGTGAAAATAATATGAAGCTCTAGTTCATTTCTAAAGGCATTTGTCGTTACGTATTGCATAATTTGGGACACCTGCCCATTGACTTATTTCAAGCAATCATCTTACTTGCATGTTTGTCGATCATGCTTTAATATATCCATAAAGGCTGCATTGTTCGTATAATATTAAGTTTTAACCTTTAAGCTGTAAAAGGGAGTTTTATTATTGGAGTTGGAATGACGGGCCTCACACTACGGTGCATGAGGATAAGCAGGAAAACTTCTGCGAACACCCACTTTGAGGAGTGGTGGTTTAAAACTTTCTATAATAACTACGGCATACGCGGCTTTTTATATTACATTTACTTTTACAGCACCTTAGCCAATATGGTTAAGGTGCTTTTTTATGTTTGAAAAATGTATCTAAATACCACATACGCATTTGCCCTACAGCACCTGCTATATCTTCATTTTTAATTATCCTATTCCTAAACCCCTCAAAAAGGACATGTTCATCTACCGTTTTAAATCCTAGTTTTAAAAAGTGCATACAACCTTCTCATATTTTGTATAATTCCCTTCCAATTTGCCCATATATGGAGTAACAAGGGAGGTAATGATATTGAAAAAGTTAATGTATGTAATGGTATTTGCTTCACTGCTTCTAACAGCTTGCGGAAAGAGTGACGATCCAAAAGAGGTCGCAGTAGATCAAAATACTTCCGTTGAAGATATTGTTGGAGCAATTGTTAAAAATGAGTTCACGGTTGAAGAATCCAAAGGTGTTGTCACAATATCAATACAAGATACGGATGTGACAGAGGGATCGAAAAGTCAGATGCTGAAGGACTCCACTAAAATTTTTGCTGATTTGTCGAAGCTGAAAGATGTAAAGACACCTGCTGTTACTTGGTATGCTCCCCTTACTGAACCAGATGGAGATAAAACCATGACAGAAGTATTGAATATTTATTTTAGTGAAGAGGATTATCATAAAGTAGATTGGGCTAATTATTTACAGGTTGATATCGAATCAACCGCAACGAATTATCATGAAAGTGAAGCTTTAGAGGATTAATTTTATCGAAACAACAGATACCCCTCCATGTATGAAGGGGTATCTGTTGTTTATTTCACATACAGGCTAAGTCCCTCCGCTAAAAGAGACCGTTTTATTTTGTAGTGGGTTGCTTGCCAAATCCCTTTACCATTCTGCAAAATTAATAACTGTGGTGATTCGTGCTTTACCTGTAGATCACGTTCTATGGCGTTGGAAACATCACGTTCCTTTTGGACAATGACTACATATTTAGGTAATTCTGTCGCTAATGCTTTGAACTCTTTTAAAGCTGAAATACTACTTATACATGTCAGACTAAATTTCAAGACAAGACATGGCATTTCGTGAGATTGTTCTAACACGTCTCTCCAACTATCCAAAGTTTTAATTCGTTGCATATATAAATACCCCCCTTATAAACTATATACTATAAAGGGTATTTATTTTGACAAAAAAACACGAGACTACCATTATAGCTCGTGCATTCCTTCTTCTGTTTAAATGCCCTCTGTATTCATTAATACAAAGCGCCAGCCATCAGGGTCCTCAATCGTAATACCCTTCTGCATCCAATATGGATTCTCAGGCTCTACTTCAGGGTACCCCATTCGTGATAAGCGTTTAGCAATGCTATGAATTGTTTCTTTATTTGGAATATAGAGCACTAACAGATTGTCCTTACTTGGGGCAGGACAAGGGCTCCCTTCAACATGTTCTGTAAATTCCAAATGATAGTGTGCATTTGGAAGACCAATCATTATTCCTGTATAGCCACGATGCCCTGAAAAAGAACCAATTTTCTTTAATCCTATGCCCTCACAATAAAATCGTTCAATTTCTTCTAATTGATCTGTTGGCCTTGCTACTCTGACCTGTGCAACTGCTAGTTCATTTGTCCATTGTTGGTCCATCCGGAATTCTCCCTTTTTAAATGAGTATAGGATGATACAACCACGTTGAAAACAGTCCTAAGTCTGAAATTATTGTGCTAAAGCTACATGAAATGAAGCCGCAGTCTTTGCTTTTACTTCCTCTAAAGTAACGCCTTCTGCTAATTCAATAAGTTGCATCCCGTCTTTAGTAAAATCAAATACAGCTAAGTCCGTAATTAACCGGTGGACAACACCTTTACCTGTTAATGGGAGTTCACATTGTTTTTTTATTTTGGATTCACCGTTTTTATTAACATGTTCCATAACGACGATGACTCTTTTTGCTCCTACTACAAGGTCCATGGCGCCTCCCATACCTTTGACCATTTTCCCTGGAATCATCCAATTTGCCAGATCCCCGTTCTCTGAAACTTCCATACCACCTAAAATAGCAAGGTCAATATGGCCACCGCGAATCATAGCAAATGATTCTGCACTATCAAAAAAGGAGGCACCTGGCATAGCAGTCACGGTTTCTTTCCCAGCATTAATTAAATCGGGATCTACGTCATCTTCAACTGGATAGGGACCGATGCCAAGTAATCCGTTCTCTGATTGTAAAAGTACTTCATAATCGGCTGGAATAGCATTGGCAACTAAAGTTGGAATACCAATACCTAAATTTACATTCATGCCATTTTGAATTTCTTTTACTGCTCTATTTACGATTCTTTGTCTCGTATCAGCCATCACGCTTCCCCCTTTTTCACTGTCAAACGCTCAATACGTTTCTCATAACTTTCACCCAATAAAACACGTTGAATGAAAACTCCTGGTGTATGGATATGATCTGGGTCTAACTCGCCAACTTCTACAATTTCTTCAACCTCAGCAATGGTAATTTTACCTGCCATCGCAGCTAGCGGATTAAAGTTACGTGATGTTTTTCTATACACTAAATTACCTAGCTTATCTGCTTTCCATGCTTTAACCAGAGCAAAATCAGCAGTAATTCCTTTTTCTAATATATAGTCTTTCCCATCAAAGACCTTTACTTCTTTGCCTTCAGCAATAGGCGTACCAACTCCAGTAGCTGTATAAAACCCAGGAATCCCCGCTCCTCCTGCACGTAGGCGCTCGGCAAGCGTTCCTTGAGGCGTTAACTCTACCTCTAACTCACCACTTAAAAATTGTTGCTCAAAAATTTTATTCTCACCTACATAAGAGGCAACCATTTTTTTTATTTGCTTATTCGCTAATAGTAAGCCTAAGCCCCAATCATCTACACCGCAGTTATTACTGACGACTGTTAAATCCTTCGTGCCCTTTTGCACTAAAGCTGCAATAGCCTTTTCTGGTATACCGCATAGACCAAAGCCTCCTACTGCTAACATATCTCCGTCCTTAATATCAGCAACCGCTTCTTCAAATGAACCCCACACTTTCCCATCCTTCATCTCGAAACCCCCTAAAATTGCTCGTTTATTAAGAAAAATTCTACCTTATCAGCATTTTACAAGTAAAGGAATTAATTAGAATACTACTTATTCCAAAATAGAATAAATCGCTATATGTCTTACTTACGTATCGTATTAAGTAACTGTTTTAAGGCATACGATTGATATGTATTTTTTTTGGTGATAATCCCCAAACGCCAGGGCATGTCAAAATTAGCTAAGGGAATCATTTTGACATTATTATTTGTTTGCTTAGCAGCAATAGAATATGGCAGTAATGTTATTCCTAAATTTGATGATACCAGTTCAACTATCAAATCCCACTGTGAACTTTTATAGCCTATATTTGGTGAGAATCCAACACTTTCACATGATTTAATCACATAATCATGTAAAGCGAATTCCTTAGCAAAAATAATAAAGGTTTCATTTTTTAAATCCTGCAATTGTATTTCGTTAAACTGAGCTAATGGGTGTAGTTCATTTATAAATACATAAAATTGATCTTCTACAAATGGCTGAACCGAAAACTTCCTTTCATCCGTCGGTAGTACGACAATACCCATATCAACATCACCGTTTTCTACTAACGTCCCCACCGTTTTTGCACCTCGTTCAACAAGCTCCAAATGCACGTCAGGATATTGTTGATGAAATTCTCTAGCTATTTTCGGAAAAAATAATGTCCCAATTAAAGGTGGAATCCCTAGCTTGATGGAGCCTGTCTTTATATTTAATAAATCATCTAGTAAAATGTGCAGGTCTTGAACGGAACGCATGATCTTTTGCCCCTGTTTAAAGACAATACTGCCTGCATCTGTTAGCTCGACATTGCGTGTAGATCTATTCAATAATTCTACATGCAATGTATCTTCTAATTTTTTTATGCTTTTACTTAGTGAAGGCTGAGATACAAATGATTCATTCGCAGCCTTCGTAAAGCTACCATACTCGACAACAGACATAAATGCTTTTAAATCTCGTAATTCCATAACTATCTTCCCCATTTATTCTTTTTGATGAATGCCTCAGCAAAATTCTCTTATAGTAATTAATTCTTCTTCATCTATGGTAATCCTTCTAAAAAATAAGTGCACTGAAACTACAACTTTCATTCAGAAGATATTCCTGTATTTTTCACACACTCTTCAACAAAAAAATACACCACCTATCATTAGATTATTACATCTAAATATAGTGGTGTATTGGATATTAGTGGGCCTTTTCCAATGCTAATTTAATGCCGAAGACTATTAATACCGCACCCGTCAATCCTTCGATTACTGCCTTAGTAGTTGGCCTTTTCATAAATGCACTAATGCGATCTAATAGATAAACATAAAATACAAACCATAACATCGTTAAAGTTGTATATATTAATCCCATGATTAAAAACGGTAGCAATGTTCCACTCGTTCCATCCACAAATTGAGGAAGAAATGTTAGGAAAAATACAGCCACCTTCGGATTCGTCACATTAGTGAGGAACCCTTGCTTAAAGCATGATTGATGTGAGTACTTATGATCCATATTAGCTTCATCCTGCACTTCGGGTGATTGTGCGCGAATTGTCCGTAAGGTCCACAATGTTTTAATACCCAAATAACATAAGTAAACTGCACCAATATACTTTAATGCAGCAAACACATAAGCTGATTTCACAATGATAGCGGAAAGCCCAATGACTGCTGCACACGTATGAATCAATAAACCACCGCAAGACCCTAAAATAGTCTGTAAGCCTCCTTTTCTACTTACAGTCAAGGTATTCTTTGTCGCAATAGCTGTATCTGGACCAGGTAAAATTATGAGTAAAATGCACATAATTAAGAAAACAGAGATGTTCACCATTTTGCTCCCTACTTTCTGTCAGAAAATTATAAAAATAATTGTAGCATATGTACTTCCTTACAGAAAGATACTAAATTTTTTCTTTTGACATTGACATACAACCATTGGGTGTTATATATTCATAACACCTAATGGTTACATTTTATCTATAAAGGAGATTGACACATGAGCGGAAAATTACCCGATATTGTTAAAACAATTACACTTAATGCACCTATAGAAAAGGTATGGGATACTGTAGCAACTGCAGAAAAAATCGCTTCTTGGTTTATGCCCAATGATTTTCAACCTATTGAAGGTCATGAATTTACTATTCAATCGCCGTTTGGTCCTTCACCCTGTAAAGTTGAACGTGTAGATGCGCCACATTTTCTAAGATTTGCTTGGGATGAGGATGGTTGGTTCGTTACTTTTGAGTTAAAAGAAGTCGGAGAACAAACAGAATTTACCTTAACACATGGTGGCTGGAAGGAAGCTTCACATATTATTCCAAAAGCTAACGCTGCTACTGAAGCCATACGCACAAAAATGGATGGCGGCTGGACAATGATCATCCACCATAAATTAAAAGAAATTGCAGAAGCCTAATGATCCAAGAAGCAATTAAATATGACGTTTTTCAGGCAATTGCAGATCCTACAAGAAGAAATGTTTTAAAGCTACTTGCATCTAGTGATCGACCTATCTCTAATATTTCAGAGCATTTTGCGATTAGTCGAACAGCTGTCGTGAAGCACTTAAAAATTTTAGAACAGGCAGAACTTGTGTCTGCTCAAAAAAAGGGGCGCGAAAGGATATACACTTTGCATAGTGAGCGTTTAAAGGAAATTGAGGATTGGCTCCAATACTTTCATTTATTTTGGGACAATAAATTGGCCCAGCTACAAAGCCTGGTGGAAGACAATTAAAAAATGGAGCTGTCTTATTAGGGACAGCTCCTTATTTAAAAGAGATAAAATAATCCTCCATTAATAATGTCAATTTTAATTTTAGATTCGTATTGCTCCTCTAATGCTTTTCTTTCAATTTCATAGCATTCCGGTTTATCCTCTACATCCTCATAAAAATAATCCAATACTCGTTGATCACGTTGCCATCTCTTTTGCGCTTCAATGGCCCACGAATGATCATCCTTTTCAATAATGGATTCCACTGCTGCATTTAATCTTTCAAGAGCACGTACTGGTTTAATTATATATTGCACATGAAAAACATTCTCTGCTGGTTCGGTGTCAAAATCTGAGGCATAAATCGATTCATGAAAATTCTCTTTGATAACACCCGTTAATAAATTAATACCAAATGAATACATCATTTCTTTTGTCCGATCACAGCAATAGGAAACTTTAAAATTAACGCCTAGCCATGGTGTAAGGATAACCTGCCCCATTGCATGATCAACTTTTTCAAATAATTGGACATAGGCACCTAGTTCTCCTGTCGCATGAAAAAGCTGATTTAACCGTGGTGAGCCATAATGAATCACTTCACCAAACAAGTTACCGTCCATAGCTGTCTGATCTGTAATAAAGGTCACTTGAGCTGGGTTTGGTTCACTATTTGTTGCCTCTATATATTGCCAATAAAATGGTCTATTCATAATTCTTTTATCAATATCTACCGTCAACTGCACGGTCAAAGAATGATCCTCTTCCCCTAAAATAGGGCATTCATTTTCGGTGAAAAATCCCTTTAAATACTCATGAACTTGCTGCGGATACATAGTTTCCCTCCTTACCTCATACTGATTTTTTTAAGTTTGTTAAAATGGCATCTAAATCACCAACCACTTTTTCAAACACATCGATTTTGGTATGAAGTAATTCTAAGATTTTTTCTTCAATGGTATTTTCAATAGCAAGATTATATATGTGAACATCATGCTCCTGCCCCAAACGATGGACACGACCAATTCGTTGCTCTAGCTTCATTGGATTCCATGGTAAATCATAATTGATGACATGATGACAAAATTGAAGATTTATTCCCTCTCCACCAGCCTCTGTGGCAATAAGTACTTGTGCTCTTTCTTTGAATAAATGCTTCATATAATCTCGTTTACTTTTATTAAATTTTCCGTTAAACAATACACTTGTAATACCTTTAGAATGTAAATACCATTGTAAGTAAATTTGAGTTGCACGGTATTCTGTAAAGATAATAACTTTATCCTTCGCCTGTTCAATAATCTCAATCGTCTTTTCTGCTTTAGAATTCACTTCTAACGCCATTAGTTTGGCTATAATATCTTCCATTTCTTGTGATTGTCCATGCTCCTTCAGCATATTTGTTAATGTTAATGCTGTTGCTTCCTTGCTACTGCACATTTCCTTCTGCAAAGTAATTAATGCAAAAGATCCTTTGTTTTCAAGTGAGCCAAGGAGATCGTAAACTTCTCTTTCTTCTTCCGTAAAGGTAATCGGCACAATTTGAACGCAACGATTGGTCCATTCAATACCTGTATCTTCTCTTCGATTTCTCACCATCACCTGATTAACCAATTCTTTCAAATAATCATCATGTTCTAGATGATGCTTACTAGCTGAAAAGGCCGATTGGAAGGTATCATAGTTCCCCAGATGTCCTGGTTTTAATAAGGAAATTAAATAATATAATTCGAAAACATCATTTTGTATAGGTGTGGCAGTTAATAATAAGCAAAACTTTTTCTTTAATCCTTGGACGAACTCATAAATTTGTGTTTTATTATTTTTTAATTTATGGGCTTCATCAATAATAATCATATCGTAATCCTGCTCATAAATACGCTCCCTATGAGGGCTCTTTTTCGCCGTATCCATACTCATGATAATGACGTCATAGCGCTCTATTGGACAATTTTTTTTATAAGCAATAGCAGGTATATGAAATTTTAAATTTAACTCTTCAATCCATTGATTAATAAGAGAAGCTGGCGCTAATATTAACGCTTTCTTCACAAGGCCCCTTAACAGATATTCTTTTAAAATCAAACCCGCTTCAATTGTTTTACCAAGACCTACTTCATCTGCTAAAATGGCTTTTCCATTCATGCGTTCAATGACTGTTTCAGCTGCTTCTAGCTGATGTGCAAGAGGTTTTAAATTTGGTAAATACTTTGTAGCTTGTAGACCTTTGAAATCAGGGATTAATTTCATTTTTACAATATCATAGTTCATCTTATATAATGTCCAGCTATGCCATTGTTCAAGATCATTGACGCGATTGATAAAGCCTTCTTCCCACTCTGACGACCTCTCTATTTTCATGATCATCACCCCACCATGTCAGTATTTCTCCTTAGGTTGTCCAAAAAAGTTAAAGCTATGTTCGATCTATACAAAAAACACCCAATGAATGTAATTTTTTCATCGAGTGTTTGTTAATTCATCTGTTTGCGGAAAATACTAGGTGATAAACCTGTCACCTTTTTAAAGACACGACTAAAATAAAAATAATCCGTATAACCTACTCGATCAGCTATTTCCTTTATAGAAAAATCAGATGACCTTAATAGCATTTTAGATTTTTGGATACGTAAATCAGTTAAATAAACATGGGGACTGACACCCATTCTTTTTTCAAATACATAGCTCAATTTTCTACGATCCCAATTACATTCATTAGCTATATCGTTCACAGTAATATTCTTTGTAAAATTTTCTTGTATATACGTCAAAATGGATGCTATGTTTTGATAGTCTTTCACCTTCATCAATAAAATTATTTCCTCTAAAATATTTAAAAAGAGTACTTTGGATTGAAGAAATGATAAATGACTACCCTTTTGATTTGTTTCGATTAATTGTTGCACGAGGTTCATTAATTTCATGTGCTCTACAATCTGTAAAGGAAAATGACTATTATAATGAGGAAGTTTCGCCTGTTCTTCATCAGATAGGTGAAAGTAAATGACTACATATTCTAATTTGGCCTCATTTGCAGCTAAGAATTGAATGGGAAAGTTCGGACCAACATGGAGGATCCTTCCTTTTTTTATGCGATAATTAGTGCCTTCAATTTTAACGTCTCCTATCCCATCGAATGGGAAGATAAGTCTAGCTACATTTTCCTTTGTCTCGCTAGTCTCAGCAACCATTTCTGAAGAAATCTGGCCAGTAGTGACAGACGTAAATGTTAAAGGTGCCATTGTATAGAATTCTATAATTTCTTGCGTATTGATACTGAATAGCTCCCTTCCTATAGCATGCTTTAAAACAACAAGAAAGGAACACCTAAAATGCATTAGTGCTCCTAAGATTGATTATTTTAAGCTTTCCTGTAATAGCTTGCGATTACGTTGTTTGAAAATATCATTATGGGAGGATACAATACCGCCATCAGAAGCATCTGGCTGAATATACTTCTTCGCACTATTCACTGCGTGCAATGCATCATGAAAAGCTGCTGCAATTAAATGGATTTTGCCATCATGGTGCAAAATATCTCCTGCCGCATAAAGACCCGGAATAGATGATTCACTATTTATAGTACCAGCTATGAAATAGTCGTTTTTACGTTCAATTGCTAATGGACTATTATCTAAAAGCTCTTTATCACGTACATAGCCATGACTAATAACAACTTCATCGATAGGAATTTCCGTTACAGTACCCATTTCATGGTTTGTCAAAGCAATTGCTTTAATCATTCCTTCTTGCTCATCTGCAATTAATTTTGTAATTTCAGAATTATAATGGCATTCAATGGCACTATTCGTAAGCTCCGTAATTTGAGCCTCATGTGCAGACAATTGATCTTTCCGATACGTTAAATAGACCTTTGACGCCACTTCCATTAACTCTAGTGCCCAATCTACCGCTGTATTGCCGCCACCAGAAATAATGACCGCTTTATTTTTAAATTTTTCATAGGATTTAATAGTATAGTTTAAATTAGATACCTCAAATCGTTCAGCTCCCTCAATCTCTATTTTTTGAGGATTAAGGATGCCTCCACCAATAGCAACTATGACCGTTCTTGAATAATGGATATTCCCAGACTCGGCTGTAATAACGAAAATACCCTCTTCGTTTTTAGCAATTGATAATACCTTTTCATCTGTGTAAATAGAAGGATTAAATGTTAAGGCTTGCTCTACTAACTGCTTAATGAGTTGTCCACCTGAAATTGGCGTAACGCCCCCAATGTCCCAAATCATTTTCTCTGGGTAAACGTGGATTTTCCCCCCAAGCTGCGGCTGTGATTCAATTAGCTTCGTCTTCATTTCACGTAAGCCACAATAAAAGCTAGAATATAACCCTGCTGGTCCTCCACCAATGATCGTTACATCATACAATTCTTGTTCAAACAATACTTAACACACCTTTCGTTTATGTTTATTTCCTATCTCAACAATTAGGCTGCGACATCAGCTGAACTACAACCCCTACTGTATACTTTTCATCTTATAAAAATGCTTATTATTTCCTTACTCCCCTATTATACGATAATGATAATCATTATCAAGTAAAACTTCCCCTTTTCAAAGCTATTTTGTCAATTCTTACTATTCACTAAATTATTTTTATATCGTAATTCCATCGACCATGCACTCTCAAACTAACATTAATTGCTAGTTTTAATATGGATGAAGTATAAAAAATAGCTGTCCTGGCAGCAGACTGCTCCTTAGCTATACGAGCACGTTGCTCCAATAAAAGATAGAGGTTCAACAATTGGGCCATATTGTTGAATAAAGGAAAAAATATCTTTGTTAATGCAATTGAGACTGTGAAGGATTAAACTTAAACTATCGTTACAGGTTAGTGAAAGACAATATTAAAGTATTAAAGTATTAAAGTATTAAAGTATTAAACGAAATAGGGGGATATCTAATGCATACAGACAATAAAACAGCATTGGAATTAGTGGAACTAGATCAATATGATATCTTAGGTTTAATAGAACTTTCTGCATCGGTTGGCTGGGATTATGATGAATATGAAATTAGAACTGTTATGTCATCCGGTAAGATATTCGGCCATAAGAATACTACGGGGAAAATTGTATCGAGTGCCGCAATCATACCTTATGATACTAATTTAGCTTCAATTGGTATGGTTATTGTAAATAAAGAGTACAGAGGATTAGGCTTAGGGAAAAAAGTTACTCAGAAATGTATAGACAGTGTTTCAAAAGATACTTCAATAATGTTAATCTCAACTGAAGATGGGAAACCCCTGTATGAAACCCTGGGTTTTATTACTGTGGGCTTTGTACAAAAGTTTTTAAGCAATAGTTATATTCACACTGAAACTTTTAATAATCAAGATATTACTATAGAAAAATACAATGAGAATGACTTTAACAAAATAGTTGAATTAGATTCGGGTGCATTTGGTGATATGAGAAAAAGTTTTCTTTTTAACAGGATAAAGCAATCGAAACAATGTTTAGTTGCTAGAAATCAAAAAGGAAAGATTATTGGTTTTGGTCTATCCATCTTAGGACCAATAAATCTAATATTAGGACCTATTGTAGCACCAGATTCCCAAACGGCAGCTATGATAATCGATAAGCTAGCTATTAATCATCAAGGGAAGTTAAGGATTGATGTGGCATCCAGTAATAACGAGTTAATGTTTTTCTTGCAGAAAAGTGGATTTGTAAAAGTTAGTGAACCACCCCTTATGATAAAAAACTCTCTTAATATGCCATACAGAAATAAGGAGTTATTTGCTATCGCTGCCCAAATATTTGGATAGGATCCGAAACTCTTTATTAAACTTCGAGGTATATAGTTGAATAACGTTCTTCCACAATTGGGCGCATTAGCTGAATAAGAAACTAAATAAAGGACCACACATATTAGATATATCTAAATTGTGTGGTCCCTTTATTTTCAACACTTTTCCCCATCTAACCTAAATATAAATTATTCTAGTAAAACAAAAACCTAATCCATAAATTACTAAAATATACGTAAACGTTAGTTTTTGTTACACTATTGGAAAAAGCCAAAAGAGGTCGTTATGAAAAGAAAAATATTTATTTTACATGAAATATATGGCATCAATCAATTTATCAAAGAACAAGCCCAAGCCTACCTTGACGAGTATACCTCCGTTTGCTGTGTTTCGCTTTATCCAGAAGGAAAATCCTTTTCATACAAACAGGAACAACAAGCTTATGATTATTTCTTACATACAGTCGGCTTTGACGCACCTCTTGAGATGTTATCCAAAAAACTACTAGAGGCATGTGAAAATTATGATGAAGTAGTGCTAATTGGATATAGTGTAGGTGCCACATTAGCCTGGAGATTATCAACTCTTCCCTTACATCGAGTTATTTGTGTTTATGGCTCACGAATACGACAATTCTTAGATGTCCAACCATCATGTCCAACTTTGATCATTTTACCTAGCTATGAAAGTAGCTTTGATGTGAATGCAATAAAACAGGAACTCAGACATAAATCCAATGTTCAAATAGAGCAATATCAAGGACATCACGGTTTTATGGATACTTATAATTCCAATTTTTGTCCAGCTAGCTACTTGCAAGCACATGCAAATATCTTAAACTTTTTACGAGTAGAACAACATTAGGAGGAACAAACAATGGAACAGCATATAGATATTTTGGTTGACCCTTATATTGAAGGAGGTAATGTGATTTATCCGAGCTTTCCTATATCCTTACAACCCGGCATGATTATCGGCATCTACACAGATGTTTCTAAAATACATACTTTAATGCAATGGTTTATGAAACGAGATCATACATTTACATATTTTCGCGAAAGTGCACTCTATGAACGCCTTACTGTTCGTGAGCATATACGTTTTTATTTAAAATTATTCAAACGTCCAACTAATGAGGTTGAGGATTTATTAAAGCTATTTAGCTTAACTGATCAAAGAAACATTCGAATTAGTAAGATTTCTACTAGTGAAAAACAGCGATTAAAGTTATTGGGTACATATCTTCAGGAAGTTTCTCTTCTTGTATTAGAAGAACCCTTTCAAAATATCGATGAGTTTTCTAAGCAAAATGTCCAACAAATACTAAAAACACTCACAAAAAGGCGAAAAAGCATCATTTTACTTTCTAATAATCTAGAAGACTTAATGATTGCCAGTACTACTATACATAGATTAGATGGGGCCGGCTTACATACCTTGGATGTTAAAGAGGAAGAATTAGAGCAAACACTTCCCCATCTTGAAAATTCACCAATTCGCATTGATAAAATTCCAACAAAGAAGAATGACAAGATCATTTTATTCAATCCACCAGAAATTGATTATATTGAAAGTGTGGAAGGTATCGTTTCTATTAATGTTGCAGGTGAAGCCTATCCATGTACACTATCACTGAATGAGCTAGAGCAAAAACTGACACCATTCGGCTTTTTCAGAAGCCACCGTTCATACATTGTTAACCTACAAAAGGTTCGAGAAATCATTACATGGACACGCAATAGCTATAGCCTTGCACTCAACAGTACTGATAAAACCGTTGTGCCTTTGTCGAAAAATAAACTAGCAGATTTAAAGGAAATACTCGGAATTTAGTAGATTTCCCAGGAAATAAACGACTCCTGTCACCTTCTATATTGTTTCGTTGATGGTCTTTTTTCCGCCTCTCATCTAATTTTTGCTGTGAACCTTTCACTTGTTGTTTATAGTTTAGACATCAACAACAAACAGGAGGCTTACACATGAACGCAGTAATTGATGTACAGCATTTGAAAAAAACCTTTAATAAAGAAACCGCACTACAAGATGTTTCCTTTACTATACAAAAAGGAGAAATATTTGGTTTCCTTGGTCCGAGCGGCTCTGGAAAAACAACTACTATTAAAATATTGACTGCGCAGACTGAAAAAACTGCTGGAAATGTTCTTTTATTTGGACAGCCAGCAGCTGGCATGAAACAAAGTCAAAATCGTAAACGTTTTGGTATATTAACAGATAATAGCGGTTTGTATACTAGGTTAACTATTGAAGAGAATTTATTACTCTATAGTAAGTTATATGAGCTGTCAGTCACTGCCGTTAAAGAAGCTCTTGATTTTGTGAACTTATATGCTGATCGCAAAAAGAAGATTAGTCAGCTATCAAAGGGAATGATTCAGCGGGTTACACTGGCTAGAGCTATTATGCATAAGCCCGAATTATTATTTTTAGATGAGCCTACTTCTGCCCTTGATCCTGTCAATACAGAACATATATATAATGGTTTACGAAAACTGAATGCCATGGGGACAACGATATTTTTAACAACACATGACATGAGCGAAGCCGAAATACTTTGTGACCGAGTTGCTTTTTTGCATAAAGGGAAAATTCGAGCAATTGGTGCTCCAAGCGACTTAAAGCAGGAATTTGGCACCGATTCTATGACTGTCGAACTTTCAGATGGTACACAAGAAGTTATTCAAAACGGCGCTCAAGATGCTCAAAAGCTGTATCAATGGATGCAAGCCAACGTTGTTACTCGAATCCATACAAATGAACCAACATTAGGCGATATTTTTATGCAAATAACAGGGAGTGATTTAGTATGAATATTTCAATGACAAGAATTCAAGCTATATTAATGAAAGATTATAAGGAATTTTCACGTAACTATGCTGTATCTTCGATGGTACTCTTGCCGATAATTTTGGCATTTTTATATAACCAATCCGGGGCATCCTCTATAAACGCTTATCTCTTACCTATTAATATGACGTTTTCAATGGTAACGGCTTATATACAATGCTGTTTAATTGCGGAGGAGAAGGAGAAAAATACATTGCGCAGCCTGATGCTCTCCCCTGCCTCACTAGTAGATATATTAATTGGTAAAAGCTTATTTGTTCTTATCGTAACGATGATCGTGGTGGCTATGTCTATTTTTATTGTCGGATATAAACCATCTAACCTACTCATTTTAGCGATTTCATTAATACTTTCTACTGTATTTTATATTGCACTTGGAACGATTTGTGGATTATTTTCTAAGTCTATTATGGAAGGTTCCATCATTGTTTTACCGGTTATCATAATTTTCTCTTTTGGCCCAATCGCCCTAAATCTTGCTTCTACTTATCCAATCCTAAAGATTGCAGAATGGTTACCAAGCTCACAATTATTACAATTAGCAGAAGCATTAGAAGGTAAATATTCAATGACAGATGTTTTCATTCCTATGATTACGATAGTTGTATGGTCTCTATTTTCTTGGTTTCTTGCTGCATTTATTTATAAAAAAAGAATGGTCGATTAATGACCATTCCTTTTTTACTATAATAGTTCCTGCTCAAGTTTTTCAATCTCGCTAAGTTGATCGGCATACCATATTCCAACGAATCTAGAGGGAACAGGTTCATCGAAATAATTCCCGTCATAAAATGATAACGGAAATAAAATTTTCTGTTCAACAAACTTCTTAATGTTTTGAAAGAAAACTTCATTTTCCTGTGGACTTTGTGCAACATAGGAGGTAAATTTATTGATAGGCTTATCTAAAGTATCATGAAACATTAGCATTGAGGTGGATCCATTTTGGCGGAAATTCAAATCAATAGCCTGAACATCACCAGCCTCTGTGACAATTAAATCAAACCCTGCCACACCAACGAATCCTTCTGCAACGCCTTGCTCCATAATATGTCTTCCTACTTCGATGACCTTTTCAGGAACTTCATCTACTATAATATTACCGTGATAAATACCGTTTTCATCGGTAATTTGTTGAGACGCTCCTAAATATTGGATACCTAGCTCCTCGGAGTAGACAAATTGACAACTATAATTGTCCTTTGTCTGTAATAACTCCTCAATAATTATGCTCTCCGTTCCGGTCATTCGAAATTGCCGCAGACCTTCCGTCAGTTCCTCTTTATTATGGCAAATGATGACTCCATATCCTCCAGAGGTTGGGGAATCATCGCCCGGCTTAAGTACCACAGGCGGTTGCCAATTTTTGATGGCATCTGAGAGCCTATAGGTTTCAACATTTAAACGACTCGGAACAAATTTGCTATCTATTAAATGATCAATATATGCTTTTGAATTCAATTCATTAAATTTCTCGGCATCCATCCAATAGCATTGACGGTCCATCTGTTCCAAGTCATGTATATATTGACAAACAATCGTTTTGTCGTCTTCACACCAAGAACGAATATGAGCTAAATACTCCTCCTGTGTGTCATAACTAAAAGGCTGTTCTACCCATGGTAAACCTGTTAATCGATGTAGTTCCTGAGCTTTTTCAGTTTGGGTAGCTCGGTGCACCAATACAGGAATATCCGCAATTGCTACTTCTCTAGAGGTTAGGGCATCCAGCTTATGAGGATCGTCCATCATCCATGGATTATCACTAAACGGCGTTCTTGGTGTATAAACTGCATTCTCACCATAGATTTGTCTTAGCGTGTATTTTGGTTTCAAGTAGATTACCCTCTTTCAATTTTTAAGTACTCTACCCTTTCCCTTATTTTTTGACACTTTTTAATAGAAAAAAAAGCCTTAGCGGCCAATAAAAATCCATTAAAACCCAAATATTAAATAGATTCGCCTAATAATTGATTTAAGTGAATTTTCACCTGCGGCCACTCCTCTAACGTAATACTATACATGACTGTATGGCGAGTGGTTCCATCTTTACGAATCATATGATTCCGTAATACCCCTTCCTTTGTCGCTCCTATACGCTCAATAGCTTTCTGAGACTGACTATTTTCATGATCAGTTTTGATTTGAACTCGCTGTAAATGAAGGGTTTCGAAACAGTATTGTAATAATAGGTATTTACAATTGGTATTAATAGCAGTACGCCAGTAGGCTGGTGTCAGCCATGTTGTTCCTATTTCAACCCGCTGATGTGTATCATCTATATCCATAAAACGTGTAGACCCTATGATCTCTCCCGTCTTTTTATCCACAATAACAAAAGGAAATTCTGTTTTATTACGCCGCATTAATAAAGCATTTTCCACAAAGTTATTCACATCCACCATTTTTTCGATCGTTGTGGACATATGTGACCAAATTTCTGGATAACTCGCCGCCTCTAATATCCCCGATAAATCATTTAACTCTAAAGGCTTCAGTTTAACTATTTCATTTTCTAATGCAATAAATTCCATGATATATCACTCCTTTTTTAATTATTTAACGGTAAAATTGATATGATAGAAAGTACCAATTATTAAAAACCACACCATACCAGAGGAGGTTATCTTGTGGAGCTATCCATTTCATTGACAGGAGATTCAGCCAAATACATACAGATTTACGAAGAAATTAGGCAGTCTATTTTAGCAAGAAGGCTTTTAGGTCATGAGCAATTACCCTCTAAGAGAGCTCTTGCGCGAACTCTCGATGTAAGTGTACATACTGTGAAGGAGGCTTATGAACAATTACTGGCAGAAGGTTATGTTTATAGTAAAGAGCGGTCGGGTTATTTTATCGCTCCCTTTGAATTTGACTGGGTACAAGAGGAACAGCAGCTTGAGACTCCTCTAAGGACAATCATATCCAATGACATTCAGTATGATTTTCATAACGGTCATGTGGATAACGAAGCTTTTCCCTATTCACTTTGGCATAAGCTCCTGAAAAAACATGTAAACAAGAATAATTTATCCACAAGTCCTTGGGCAGGAGAAGACGTTTTACGATCTGAAATTGCGCGCTATGTACAACGTTCACGTGGCGTTGTTTGTAATGCCTCTCAAGTGTTTGTTTATGGTGGCACACAAAGTCAACTTCAAGCCCTTAGTCTCTTTTTTGGTCCTCAGAGTAAGGTCGGAGTAGAAGAACCAGGTTTTAAACGGGTACATACTACTTTACGACAATGTGGATTGTCTACAGAGGCCATCCCTGTGGATAAAGCCGGTATAACTCTTCCTTCAAAAACAATTCACATGTTATACACAACACCAGCTCATCAATTTCCTTTGGGCATGATTATGACCGTAGAGAGAAGAGCCGCCTTGTTGCAATGGGCAAATTTTAATGATGCATACATTATTGAAGATGACTATGACTCAGAATTTCGTTATAAAGGGCAGCCAATCCCCTCTTTAGCAAAAATGGACCAGCTTCAGCGAGTTATTTATTTTGGAACTTTTTCTAAAACGTTGCTGCCTTCTTTGCGAATCAGTTATATGATTTTACCAAAGTCATTAATTACATCGTTTAATGCCTTTAACTATGAACAAAAATCCGTTGTCTCCAGAGTAGAGCAACTTGTTTTAGCTGATTTCATTGCAGAAGGTCAATTTGATAAGCATTTAGCGAAAATGCGAACAGTTTATCGTAAAAAACAACAAGCTCTACTAACTGCTATCTCCACTCATTTTTCAGAGGAATTCCAAATCATCGGTGAAAAATCTGGGCTACATATCGTGATGAAGCTACCTAATAGACTCTCTGAGAAAAATGCGATTCAACTTGCTCAAAAGATTGGAATTCTTGTCTATCCATGTTCTACTTCCTATCAGCATGGAACAGAGGATACTTTAATCATTTTAGGCTACGGGGGACTGACACTTCAGCAAATAGATGAAGGTATTACACTCCTTGCTTCCATCTGGCAATAACATATCATTTTATTAGCCGGTCGGAGTCCAATTGTACTTGAACCTTTATTTTCGACACAAAAAATATACAGATGAATCAAGACAAGGCGAAACCTTATACTATTTTTTTCGTATGTAAAGTAAATGAACACATAAGGGGATAGACACTAATGGAGAACCGTCAGCTATTAGAGCAGCACTTGCAGGAAATACAGGTTTGGGAAAAGGATCAAAAGGATTTATGGTTTTGGGAGAAACTAGGTAGAATACCGTTTAAATTGTTAGATAAAATGACGCCTACTTTTATTCAAAATAAAATTGCATTATTAGTCGATGAATTAGGGAACTACATACAATCCGGTGGAAAATATTTAATCAATGAACAAGCTATGATTCAAAAAATCCGTAACTATTCTTCCACAGAGCATATTTTGGGCATTTCAGATATTGGTCAAATCCCATTAGAGGATATGATTACTCTTAGTGATAAATTGCAAAATGAGCGTGTAAAGTTTGCGACTGTTCAAGGGGCTTCTACTGGGTTTGGCGGAATATTTACCTTGGCTATCGATATACCTGTTATTTTAGGAACCGCTCTGAAGACATTGCAAGAAATTGCTATTATTCACGGCTATGACCCTAACGATAAAATGGAGCGTATTTTTATTGTGAAATGCCTGCAATTCACATCAGCAGATATTGTCGGTAAGGAAGCCATCCTACAGGAGCTTTCCACTATGAATAGTACTAATAAAGCTACTGATAATATGATTTCCCAGCTACAAGGCTGGCAGGAGGTATTTTATACGTACCGGGACCAGATGGGCTGGAAAAAACTGTTTCAAATGATACCTATTGCTGGTATGATCTTCGGCGCATACGCAAATAAAGGCATGATTCAAGATGTTGCCGAAACGGGTATTATGCTATATCGGAAAAGACGAATTTTTGAAAAAATGAATGAACTAGAAAGTTGATGTAGAGAGATGGCGCTCTTCCTTATATGAGCGTCACTCTCCCCTTGTTTCTATATTTTAATTACTATTTTCCCCTGATGCTGACGACTTTCCATCAGTTCATGAGCCTTTTGCATATCCTCTAATGAAAATATTTTAGCAATGGGCACTTGAAAACTATCCTCTTTTAATAAAGAAAAAATATGTTGAGCGACCTGTTGTAACATTTCCGGTCTTAAGTCCCTAGTCGTACCAAGACTAAATCCTTTTACATTACGACAGCTACTATGTAAATCCGATGTTTTAATAGTTCCTGCCTTGCCACCACTATTGCCGAATTGTACAAGTGTGCCATACGGTGCTAAGCAAGTTAAGCTTTCCTCCGTTATAGCTCCCGCAATGGAATCAAAGATAATATTTACACCAAGACCTCCAGTAAAGCCTCGTACATGCTCACTAAATTGATCGTATGTAAGAACATGATCTGCCCCAAGCTGATAAGCTATCGATGCCTTCTCCAAAGTACTTACAGTACCAATAATTTGTTTAGCGCCTAGCTTTTTGGCCATTTGAATAAGCATTGTTCCTACCCCACCAGATGCAGCATGAATTAATACCGAATCATTTTGACTAATAGGTGCTATCTGATGTGTTAAGATGTACGATAAAAATGATACAGTTGGCACAGCTGCTACCTTCTCTAACGGTACATCATAGGGGACTTTAAAAACTAATTGTTCCTTTGCTACGACATACTCTGCATAAGCACCATTTGTAGGAAATGCAATGACCTGGTCCCCCTTCTGAAAATTGCTGTTTTCATTAAAAACCTCTTCTACAATACCAGCAACATCTAATCCAAGAATCATTGGAAAATTCCCTTTAGCCTTATTACCTGTACGGTTTTTAATATCTGCATAGTTCACACTCGTATAGATTGTACGTATTAGGATTTCTCCTGTAGAGATTGTAGGCTTTGGATATTCCGTATATGTTAATACATCAGACGTACCAAATTCATTTATTACTATAGCCTTCATTTTTCTCTCCCTCCTTGTTATAGTCGAATTATAAACTAAATTTCCAAAGAATGGATATATCTTTATGAAAATTAAAGCTAAGCAAGAGAACTGTAATGGAATACCTTATGATTTTTTTGATCAAAACAGCAATAGCATATGCTTTATGTTATCTGGTACAGGCTATAGCTACGAAAAACCTGTTCTTTATTATTCACGATTACTACTGTTAGAGCTTGGATATGATGTTATCCAAATCAATTATTCGTTTGAACAACAACTGTTCGAACAGGAACCACAGGCTATTTCAAATATGGTCTATAGCATTGTCAATCCTATTGTAGAACACTGCTTAAGAACAAAACCTTATACAAATGCAGTTTATATAGGTAAATCATTAGGAACCTTACCTATAATAGACTTTTATATGCAACAGTCGTCTTTAATACCTACTCGATATATACTCTTAACACCACTATTGTCGCTAGATCATACAATGGCTAATCTATTAAATAAACAAGCATTTTTGGCGATTGGCACAGCTGATCCACATTTTTCACAGGAAAAAATAGCTCAACTTACTACTCTCGATCTTGCTGTTTTTGATGGTCTTAATCATTCCCTTGAGGATGCTTCCAATATAATTCAGTCCATCCAGTTTTGCGAGTCGCTTTTCATACAACTAAAAGCTTACATTCAAAAAAATGAACCATCTATTTCAATGTAGCGCTTTACCAAAATTATCTATATATGCTACACTATCCAAAATACAGTGAAGAGAAGAGTAAATAAGGCTGTTCTTCCCAGAGAGCTCCGGTTGCTGAAAACGAGCAAGAACGAATTATTGAAACAAGCCTCAGAGTAGCGCATTGGATTTCTATTAGAATGATGGTGCGACGGGAACTCCCGTTATAGAGTTACAGTATAAGCATTCATTCATGCCGTACTGAAAAGGCTATTATGGCAACATAATAGTGAACTAGGGTGGCACCACGTGAGCATAAATTCTTCCGTCTCGTCCCTAAGACTACTGTCTTGGGGGTGGGATTTTTTATTTTGCAAGAGCACTTTTGCTAAAGGAGGAATTTATATGAAAAAATCTTTAAAATCGTGGCGCTATCCAATGATCCTTTTAAGTAGTATTGGTATTTCTAGTATCGGTGAATGGATTTATTTTATTGCTTTGAACCTTACTGTACTCAATCTGACAGGATCCGCACTTGCTGTTTCGGGCTTGTATATTGTCAGGGCCCTCTCCGCATTGTTTATTAATTTTTGGTCTGGTAGTTTAATAGACCGCTTTAATAAAAAACACCTGATGATCCTATTAAATCTTTGCCGGTCCATACTGATTGTCGCACTTCCCAGCTTATCCAGCTTAGGATGGATTTATGTTTTAGTCTTTTTCATTACAGCTACTAGTTCTATGTATCATCCTACCTCTATGACTTATATCACTAAATTGATACCGATAGAGCAAAGGAAACGCTTTAACTCGTTACGTAGTCTGCTTGATTCTGGGGCCTTCCTAACAGGTCCAGCTATTGCAGGCTTTCTATTTACGCTCGGTACACCGAATATGGCTATATACTTAAATGCTATTGCTTTATTTTTTTCTGCCTGCATAACTATAAAGATGCCGGACGTTGAAGGACATGAACAATTAGGCTTTGCTCATCGTACAGAAAATGCAACACTTTATAAAATATGGCTCCATGATTGGAAAATGGTCATCCACTTTAGCTTAAAAAATGCCTATGTGATGGCAGTCTATTTGTTGTTTAGTACTACCATTGTATTGATGACAGCGACTGATTCTTTAGAGGCTGCTTTTGCCACTCAAGTGCTTGCTTTATCGGAGGGGGAATATGGGGTTTTAGTCAGTATTGCAGGTGTCGGTGTACTAATTGGCTCTCTAACCAATTCAGCCTTTGTTGAAAAAACCTCTACTGCTTGGTTAATCGGCATGGGGTCTATAACGACGGCCTTCGGTTATTTACTATTTACTTCTTCCAATACTTTTTTTATGGCAGCTTTAGGTTGCTTCCTCTTATCATTCGCAACAGCTTTTGCGAATACAGGTTTTTATACTTTTTATCAAAATAATATCCCTGCTGAAAGCATGGGACGCATAGGGAGTATTTATGGTTTTTTTGAAGCCCTTTTCATCATAATTCTGACTGCTGCATTTGGAATGACTGCTGCATTTATTTCTATTCGATTTGTTATAGTAAGTGCCTCATTTGTCATGGTGACGGTAGCTATCATTTTATTTATTTTAGCGATACGCCCTTCTAAAGCGATTTTGTACCAAAGTACTTCTCCTAGGTAAACAAAAAAATAGGTCTTTTCCTTATGTGGAAAAGACCTATTTACATATGACCCAGCTCTTGTGAAAGAAGGTGAGCAGCTCTTGTGACTTCCTTTGCAATACTTTCTAATTTTTCAGTATCCGTATCATACTCAAAGCACTCTGCACTAATTGCTGCAATTGGTTCTTTATTTAAATCAAAAACAGGTGCAGCCACCGATACTGTTCCCTTTGTTTTTTCTCCATAGCTAATAGAGTATCCCTTATCTTTGATGATATTTAATTGTTCCATTAACTCTATTCTTTCAAGATCATTTATATTTTTTAGAAAGCCTGCATGCATTTCCTTCTCTGAGAATGCAAGTAATACTTTATTCGCTGCTCCAATCGGATAGGGAATTTTTTCACCTATCATATCAATGATACGTACATTTTTTGGGCTATCTACACGATCAATAATAATAGAATTATTTAGTTTTGGAATATTTAAATACGCTGTTTCTCGCACATTAATGGCAAGCTCTTCTAATAAAGGATGGGCTTTTTCTCGGATGTTTGTATGGTGGTACATTTTCATGCCGAGCTGTAACCATGTATACCCTAAACGAAACTCCTTTTTTTCCTCATTTCTTTCTACTAAATCAAAGTTTTCTAATGTATACAATAAACGATAAATTGTACTGCTAGGTAAGTCTGTTTCATTATATATATCTTGAACAGAAAAGAATCGTTTAGGATTCTTGGCTAGTACATGAATAATCATCATTGCTCTTTCAATGGATTGAATCATTGCTCATCCTCCTTTTATTCATTTTAACGAATTTTTACTCATTTATATAGACTTGCAACCGAATAAATTAATAAAAAGAAACAGAATTTTATAAAAATGAAAATTGACGTTTACGATTTTTTCTTATATGATGAATTATATTCCACTATACGGATTTATTTTCACATAACGAAACAATTAAGTAAATATAGTTGCTATTTTGAATGATATCTATTCGAACAAAAAAGGAGCAATATACATGTATTCACAACTAAGACAGTTACCCATCGCAAAGCAAATTGAAGAGCTTACAAATGAGTTAGTAACTATTAATAGTATTAATGGTACTCAAGGTGAAGGGAAAATTATCGAGTATATCTATGAGAAAATGAAGGAATTCCCTTACTATCAAGAAAACCCTGCATTTCTTTGGACTTTAAACGTAAAACAGGACCCCATTGGTCGAAAAAATCTTTTTGCCTTCGTAAAAAGTCCTAATGAAACAAAAAAGACAATTATTTATCACGCTCATTTAGATACAGTGGATATAGAAGATTATGGTCATTTAAAAGAGTTTGCTTTTTCCCCTACCAAGCTTGAGGATTTCTTTAAAACCTATGAAGGAAATACGGATGTACAGAAGGATGCTCAAAGTGGTGACTGGATGTTTGGGCGTGGAGCTGTAGATATGAAAAGCGGAGCTGCAGTCCATATTGCCAATATTCAATATTTCACCAATCATCTTCATGAATTAGAAGGAAATATATTACTTATTTTAAACGGTGGCGAAGAAGCAGAGCATAATGGAATTATTGATGCATTAGATGAGCTTAATCGTTTAAAAATGGAACAAGCGCTAGATTTTCTAATGGCGATTAATACTGACTTTACAACTCCTTTATATGGTGAAGATCCTCACCGTTATATTTATACTGGTGTTGCCGGAAAGTTACTACCCTCCTTCCACATTTATGGACGGGAAGTACATGTGGGAGATACATTAAGTGGCATTGATCCTAATTATGTGTCAGCTAAAATAACGGAGCGTATTCATAATAATTTAGCATTAACGGAGGCAATTGTAGGAGAAACCATCCTTCCACCTACATGCTTATACCAACGTGACACCAAAGAATCCTATACGGTTCAAACAGCATCTACTAGCCAGATTTATTTTAACTATTTTTTATATGAAGAGTCACCAGATCAAGTTGTTAAGAAACTTAAGTCTGTCGCACAACAGGCATGTCTTGAGGCAGAACAATATTTACAGCTTCAGTATGAGAAATATATAGAACGCTCCAACGTACCTAAGCGCTCATTATCATGGCATATTGAAGTTGTTACTTATGATGAGCTTATTGTTTATTTAAACGGAAAGGGTATTCAAACCGAGCCTATTATTGCTGATGTCTTGAGAAGAAATGCAGGCAAGGAATTACGCCAACAGTCGTTTGCAATCGTTGATGCCCTGCAAAAGGCAGATCCCGAGCATAAGCCTCGAGTTGTGCTATTCTTTGCACCACCATTCCTACCCCATAATTATTTAAAGGAAAATGTGGTAAGAGATCAGTTATTAAAGCAGACCATTTCACAAGTCGTTGATGAGGTAGCGAATGAAACAGGCGAAGTATTTCAAGTTAAGCGCTTTTTCCCTTACTTAGCGGATGGAAGCTTCTTATCTATTCATGCTACACAGGAGGAACTCCAAGAGTTGCTCAATAACTTCCCAAAATGGGATACACTCTATCCCCTACCATTTGAAAAAATAAAGGCGCTGAATATCCCTTCTGTTACTATGGGTGTATATGGAAAAGATGGACACAAATGGACTGAGAGAGTTTACAAACCTTATTCCTTCGGCGTGCTACCAAAGCTAATACAGAAGGCTACAAAAGAAATATTTAAATCCAAACTTTAATATCGAAAAAGCACCATTCTACTCATTTTTAGAACGGTGCCTTTTTTATGTATCAAGTATAACTATTGTTAAATTGAATGAGGGAAACCCTTCACCTTTTCAACTGCTTCTAGTAATTTTTTTGTGACAATATCTGATTCATCAATATGATCCGTTAAAACTTTATTTGTTTCATCAAAAAGTACTGTCGTTGTTTTAAATTTACTCATAACATCTTCAGTCGAAATTTTTTGGCTATCTATATAATGAAGTAATTCCTTCACTTCACCTTGGACATTCATAATGATTTGGAGTAATGCGTTAATTTGCTCAGAAGTATCCGTGCTCTTCTGAAGTCCCTCTGTCACCAATTGCATATTATTTTTATTATCCTCATATGCCTCAGATATTTGATCCTCAATTTTTTTCGTAAGATTTACAATATCCTCTGTACTGGATTTGGTATTTTCAGCAAGCTTTCGTACTTCCTCTGCAACGACTGAAAACCCTTTGCCATGCTCCCCTGCTCTCGCTGCTTCAATAGATGCATTCAATGCCAGTAAATTAGTTTGATTCGAAATCTCACTGATGACTTTGACGATATCTGTTATTTGCTTTGAACGTTCACTTAAATGGTTCATACTATTTGTTGTTTTTCTTGATTGCTCACCAAGCTCATCAATAACATGCTGCACTTCTTTTACAGCTTGTTTACTATCAATCGATAAAGAAACCATTTCATCTGATGAAAGAATTAAAGAGTTTCCTTTTTCTAGGGCATGGCCAGATATGGTATTGGATTCAATGGTGCTGTTTTCTACACGATTAAACTCGTTCAAAATAGTAGTAACCATTTCACCCAAAATGACATGTTGGTGATTAACTATATCGTGCTGTCCAATCGTCGAAATTAATTCCTTATGTAATTCATTGAGAAAAATTTGAAATTCGTGATCCTTCTTATCTAGCTTTGCATTCAACTCATCAATTTTATCCTTAAATTGCTCTATATCTTCTCTTTTTGATTGAAATATCGTTAACACATGTCATCACTCCAGTAACTAGATTTGTATTAATTTTACTCTCTTTGAAGTAATTAATAAACAAATATCGTAACAGCAAACTTTCCATAATAAAATCCCACCTCCTAATGGAAGTGGGATACTAATTTTTAGTAAGCTAAACCGAATAGAGCTTTAATATGTGTTAGATAACGAATATTTGAAGCTTCTTTCATTAATGTTGCAGGAAGACCTTTAAGTTCTGTATTGCTTGCACCAATTGTAGCAACCGCATCTTTACGGCCAAGGCTTGCAAGTGTACCAGAGTTCACTGCAGAGAATGATTTCATCTCTTGGTTTTTATATTGTGCAAAGACATTATAACCAGCAAGCTCACCCATTTGCCACGCAACTTGCGCAGTTGGTGCGTAAAGTGGACGACCACCATCAGCTGGTAATGCTACAGATGCGTCACCAATAACAAATACATCTTCGTGTGATGTAGATTGTAGGAATTCATTAATTGTTGCTTTACCGCGATCAGCTGCAAGGCCTGATTCACCTACTAGTGGAAGTGGTGCTACCCCACCTGTCCAGACAAGTGTGTTTGCAATAATTGGTTCACGGTCTTTTAGAGAAATAACGTTGCCGTCAACACCAGTTACAGGTGTTCCAGTAATAAATTCTACACCGCGTTTTGTTAAGCTTTCAGTAGCGCGTTGGATAAGTGTATCCGGAAGTACTGGTAAGATTTTTGGACCAGCTTCAACAAGTTTAATTTTAAGATCCGCAAAGTTAACACCGTGTTTTGCAGCGATTTTCGGGAAGTTGTCCACGATTTCACCAACAAGCTCAACACCTGTTAAACCGCCACCACCGATAACGATTGTTGCATCTGCTTCATCTTTAGATTGTGCATATGCTTTGATGCGATCTTCGATATGTTTGTTAATTTTATTGGCATCATTTACTGATTTAAGAACCATTGAGTTTTCTTCTAATCCAGGGATACCAAAGAAACCAGTTTGGCTTCCTAAAGATACTACAAGCGTATCGTACGTTAATGTATAGCCATTATCTAAATCTACTTTTTTATTATCTACATTGAATTTCGTTACTTTTGCAATGTGTAGATCGATGTCTAAACCTTTAAAGATTTTTTTAAGTGGTAATGCAACAGCACCTTCTGCAATTGTACCACCTGCTAAACGGTGAAGTTCAGTGATAATTTGGTGTGTTGGGAATTGGTTTACTACAGTAATTTTAGCTTCATCAGCTGATAGATACTTACGTGCAGTTAATGCAGTTAAAACGCCAGCGTAACCCGCACCTAAGATGACGATTTCTTTTGACATGATTAATTAATCCTCCGTCCTTACGAATTGAATTTACCTTAAGTCTTATTTAGCTTTGCGTTCTGAGCTTACTTGTAAGAAAGCATTAACAAAACGGAAAACATTTTGAACTTGAGGGTCTTTTAACATTTTCACAAGACCGAATAAACCAATTACTTCGTGGCTTTCAGATGCTCGGTCTTTTGCTTCAATTGCAGTTGCTGCTAGGTTTTTCGCAGAGCCTACTACAGGTCCAGCGATTTCTGTTACTGCACCAACAGTATCATTTTTAAGCACTTCATCTGTTGCAACAGCTTGAGCAAACTCGTATGATTTCGTTAATAAAGTCATCATTTCAGTTAACTTTGGTAATTGCTCAACTAAAGTTGTAAGTGATTCTTGAACTTCAGGTTTTAGTAATTGATCTAGTACATCTAATTGCTCTTTACTCACAGTTACTTGTTCAGCCTGTGTTTGGTTATTCGTTTCTGACATTTTGAACTCTCCTTTGCCATCACTAGTACTATTTTTTATTGCTTACATGTAAAAAAGACCATTAAGGTAAAACTTAACAGTCGTTACAGCGTATATCCTACACAATCACCAGTCACAAGGGCTGGATAGCGATTCGTATGACTTGTTATTACAATGTTAACTTTAAGTCGCAAAAAGCGCATCATAATACCATCCTTATCTTGTCTTGGTGACATTACAACCTTCATTATAAGACTGTTTGTACATTATTTCAATGCGCTAAATCACAAT
Source organism: Lysinibacillus sp. GbtcB16 (assembly GCF_019091145.1). Lineage (NCBI taxonomy): Bacteria > Bacillati > Bacillota > Bacilli > Caryophanales > Bacillaceae > Lysinibacillus > Lysinibacillus sp. GbtcB16. Next base: position 48,733 of record NZ_JAGXJV010000006.1, on the reverse strand, counting down.
TTCGACAATCTTTTCAAAATTCATTGATTTTATCAACTATTAACTGCCTTACTATCATAAATTTTCTAATCCATCAATTTTTTTATGATTATTCACTTTCTTGTCATTTTTAGAACCCTTTTTTGAAATATAACAATGAAAGGAGTTATCTCTAATCTAATGAGATAACTCCTTTCAAAGCTTTATTTATTTTGAACAGATAGCCAAAAGAAATTTGTTACTTCTTTTGCTGTTACATCTACTGAACCTAACAAAGTTTTTCCATCGCCATCTTTAAAATATCCTACTGTCATCAATGCCATAAAGCTATGAGCAAAAAACTTGGCATTACCTTTTCGAATCGTGCCCTTCTCCATCTCCTTTTGCATAGCCCGCTCAATTGTTTGATACATTTCATTTTCGGATGCTTGTACTTGTCTCAACTGAGATTCCGATAAATTGATGGAGGCCTCCCGCATAAAATTATTCATATCAATATCAATAGTTGCTGATAAATGAACTTCAACGAGTTGTTCAAGGCGTTCTTTAAATGGTTTTTGTTGCTCCAAGATTTGTAGAATGGATAGCCTGATGCGATCCATCATTGCAATGAGTGCCGATGTATACAATTCGCCTTTAGTTGGGTAGTAGTAATAGATAGTCGCCTTTGTTATGTTACAAGCTTTTGCTACATCATCCATTGAAATATTTTTGTAGCCTTCTTTAATAAAAAGTTTTGTAGCCGTGTCAAGGACTAGATCTTTTGTCGGTTTCGCATTTTCATCATGGCGAGGTCTTCCAAGCACACGCGGTGACTGTTTCAACAAGTTCACCTCCTTTATAAATAAGCAGTCTTTTTACTCATATTATAACATATCAGTATTTCTAGATTGATTAATTAACCTTCTAGTATATATAATTAAATCACTTACATGAAATGGAGGTCTTCTCATGAAAAAACATCCACTTGAGCAATGGGGCTCAATGGTTGCAAGTAAAAAGGGGCGCTTATTAGCACTAGCCTTTTGGGTGTTATTTGTCATTGTATTGTCGTTTGCTTGGCCACAAATTAATAGCATCGAAAGTGAGTCAGGCAAAAACCTACCTGACACGGAAATGTCTGAACAGGCCGCGGCAATGATTGCCGAACAATTCCCTAATGATGCTGGTACACCATTATTATTAGTTTGGTATCGAGACAGCGGTTTAACGACTGAGGACTATTCAGCTATACAAAGTATATACAGTGAGCTTCAAGCTAAACCATTAGCTCATCAAACAATGGTTCCACCATTTGATAAAATGCCACCTCAGGCTCTATCAGCCTCCGCTTCAGAAAATGGCACAACCATTGTTACACCTGTGTTTTTTGAAAAAGGTGTCGCTACAGATGCCCTACAAGATAGTTTAGATAAACTTACAAAAATAATGGAGAGTAACGAAGTTCAATTAGATAAGAAACTTTCAAATGACATGCTTCATGTACGCTATTCAGGGCCAGTTGGAATCGCTACTGATGCTGTTAGTTTATTCTCCCAGGCAGATGTGAAGCTATTGATTGCAACCGTATTGCTTGTTTTAGTACTACTTATTATCATATATCGTTCGCCATTACTGGCTATTATTCCTTTACTAGTTGTAGGTCTTGCCTATGGAGTGATCAGCCCAACATTAGGCTTCTTTGCGGATCAAGGATGGATTGATAAAGATTCGCAGGCTGTCTCTATTATGACAGTATTGCTTTTTGGCGCAGGTACGGATTATTGTTTATTCCTGATTTCTAAATACCGAGAAGTTCTCTTCCATGTTGAAGATAAAACTGTCGCAATGAAACTCGCTGTGAAAGAATCAGGTGGCGCTATTTTAATGAGTGCCCTGACGGTGGTCATTGGCCTAGCTACCCTTAGTCTGGCTCATTATGGTGCATTCCAACGCTTTGCCGTGCCATTCAGCTTTGGTGTACTTGTAATGGGGATTGCAGCTCTCGTCGTCCTTCCTGCTATTCTTGTCATCATTGGTCGTGTAGCTTTCTTCCCATTTGTTCCACGTACAGAAGAGATGGCACTTAGCAAAGGAAAGAAACAACATAAGCCGTCACATAAGATTAGTCATAAAATCGGACATTTCGTTACGCATAAGCCATGGATAGTTATTGCTGTAACTGTTATTTTACTTGGTGGATTAGCGGCATTCGTTCCACGTATCCAATATACGTTTGATCTACTTTCATCCTTCCCAAAAGACATGCCGTCAAGAGAAGGCTTTACTTTAATAGAAGAGAATTTTTCGCCTGGTGAATTAGCACCTGTACAATTAGTGATTGATACAGAGGGAAATGAAATTAATTTACAGCAACAACTTTCAACAATTTCTTATATTGATAGCGTGGCAGATGTGCAAATAGGTGAAAAAAATAACGCTATTCAGTTATACGAGCTATCTTTAAACGCCAACCCCTATGCGAAGGAATCATTGGCTCATATTCCTGAGTTAAAGGCAGAAGTTGTCGAAATGCTGGAGCAAAGTGGGCTTAAAAATGCTGATAAGCATGTTTGGATCGGTGGAGAAACTGCTAGTCAGTATGATACCCAACAAATAACTAAGCGTGATGAAACGGTTATTATGCCAACTATGATTGCTTTAATTGCATTATTATTATTTGTTTATTTACGTTCCATTACAGCCACTGTTTATTTATTAGCAACCGTGATCATCTCTTACTTTGGAGCATTAGGGGCAGGTTGGCTGATTTTACATCATATCATGGGAGCAGAAGCCATTTCTGGAGCTATCCCGTTGTATGCATTCGTGTTCTTAGTAGCGCTCGGCGAAGATTATAATATCTTTATGATTTCAGAGATTTGGAAAAAACGAAAAACAACGGATCATTTAACAGCTGTAGAAGAAGGGGTTGTCCGAACGGGAAGTGTCATAACATCTGCTGGTCTCATTTTAGCAGGGACTTTCGCTGTTCTGGCAACATTACCAATTCAAGTACTTGTTCAATTCGGTGTGGTCACTGCAATCGGTGTCCTTCTGGATACATTCATTGTTCGACCATTGCTTGTACCAGCCATTACAACGGTTCTAGGCAAATACGCCTTTTGGCCAGGAAAACTATTCAAAAAAGAAGTCTAGCCTATTTTAAATAACACGGTCATTAGCAACTCTACTTGCTAATATCCGTGTTATTTTTTGTATGAATACTAGAAAGAGCTGCTACAAATCTTTTCTGGACCTATTGCTTTTCCTTTGGTGCTACCAGTCGATGTGGTTGAATTACTTGAGGCTAGTAATCTTTCTCCCATGTTTAGTTTTTTAACCCTGCTGTACCAACACTCCATTTGTGACAGAGCAACAAAAAAGAAGACGATGCTAAGAAATCGTCTTCATGCTACTTTATTTTTCTTTTAGCAACTTTTTTATGCAGTCCTTGAATTACCGTTCGTGTCTCATCTAAATAATCAATTGTCTGATTATAGGCACTGGTCACTACTCCCATAAATAAAATATCAATGACAAGAAGCTGGGCAAGACGAGAGGAAGTGGCACCGCTTCTAAAGGTCGCTTCGACATTCGGTGACACATATAAACAAATATCGGCTAAACTCGATACTAATGAATTACCGTAACGCGTTAAGCTTATGGTAGTAGCAGGAGTTTTGCCCGCTATTTCAAGGATTTTGGCCACTTCATGCGTTTCCCCAGAGAAGGATATCCCAACTACCACATCCCCCTCCTGTGAATTGACGACCGCTGTAGCTCCTAAATGTAAATCCATGAATACTTTACTATGCTTATTAATCCTTAAAAACTTTTGATCTGCGTCCATTGCAGTAATTCCAGAAGCACCTACGCCAAAAAAAATAATTCTTCTAGCCTTTGCTAAAGCTGATACAGCACGTTCTAATTCAGCCTTATCTATTAAATTAGCCGTTTGTGTCAAAATTTCACTACTTTGCAAGGTTACCTTCTCTACAATTGATTGTAACGGCTCATTTGCCTCTATATCTCTGTCGAAGGTGTTCTTACGCTGTAAATCACCGGCAATACGCAATTTTAATTCCTGAACGCCGCTGACGTGCAGAGATTTGCATAATCGTATAACAGCTGCACTGCTTGTCTGACTTGCCTCTCCCAACTCTACAGCGGTCATTTTAATCGCCTGAGTGGGATTCTCTAAAATAAAGCTCGCCACCTTTTTTTCGGAAGGGGGCAGCTTCTCACGCATTTCTGATAACATAATTAAACCAGCATTTATTTTTTCCATACGTCCATCCCCACCTCTAGTATGTAGCCTTCACGGAAAAGTGAATGGAGCAGTTCCATCCACCTCTTTCTTCAAAGCTTACGTAATTCTACTGCTCTACGGACATGCCCTTCGGATTCGGCGAGTAATGTGGTCGCTTCTTCCAACACTGTATTTGTTAGTAACATGACAATAGCCAGTTTTACTTGATAATTGGTTTGCTCTAAAACTTGCTCAGCTTGAAAATACGATACTCCTGTCACTTCACAAATAATTTGCTTGGCACGTTCTCGCAATTTAAAATTACTAGCATGAACATCCACCATTAAATTTTTATAGACTTTACCAAGCTTGACCATAGTTGAGGTCGTAATCATATTGAGAATTTGTTTATGGGCTGTTGCAGCCTTTAGTCTAGTGGAACCGGTTAGAATTTCTGGACCAGTAATAACCTCAATAGCTATATCTACATTTTCGCTAATGGTAGAACGAGCGTTGCTGACCAAGCTAATCGTTTTGGCTCCTATTTGCTGAGCATAATTTAAAGCTCCTTTGACAAAAGGCGTTCTACCACTTGCCGCAATACCAATGACTATATCTAGATTTGTTAAGCGTTGTTTTTCCAATTCTTGCCGACCTAAAGATAAATCATCTTCTGCCCCTTCTATAGCGATCATTACTGCCTCTGACCCACCCGCTAATATGGCTTGCACTAGCTTAGGCGAAGTACTAAATGTTGGTGGACATTCAACAGCATCTAAAAGCCCGATTCTCCCACTTGTCCCTGCCCCTACATAAAACAATCTACCGCCATTTTTTAGCGCATGTACAACAGCCATAATAGCCTGTTCTATTTCAGGTAATACTTTGGCAATAGCCTGTGGAATTTTTTGATCCTCTTCATGCATTAGCCTTACAATTTCAGCAATGGACATTAAATCTAAATTGGTTGTGTCTGGATGATAATCCTCAGTCGTCAGTTTTGTCATTCGCTCCATCGAAATCAAATCCCTCCATTCGATTTTTTTATATTCATCCAAGTTTCCTTTACTGTTTGTTGTAAAGCCTTTGTCATTGGAATTCCTTCACTAAAGAGCCCATTTATAAAAGCACCAATAGCAGGTGGTACTTCAGGCTGAATAATTTGATTATCAATAGTAGATTGTTGCAATTTTGCTTGAAAGCATTGAACAAAGTATTGATTTTCGAATAATCCTCCACAAGTAACAATAGGGAATTTTTTCACCTGTGGTTCTTTTCTAAACATCATTTGGAGAAGTTGAACTAAATGGGTAACTGCACGGTCAACAATCCTCTTCGCTATCTCATTATTTTGGGTAGCTAAAAGTAATACCGTCCTAGTAATAGAGGAAATACATATGCGTGGCTGCGTATGCTCATAAATTAGTGTAATAATTTCCGTAGGATCTGTTAGTGCTAGACGCTCTAAAATGGCTTTAGAAAAGGCATCTTCATTTAAACCATAAGCATCATATTGACGAGTAATGGCACGCAATGCCTCTTGGCCAATATAGTAGCCACTTCCCTCATCTCCCAATAGATAACCCCATCCCCCCATACGACTAATAGAATTTTGTTGAACCGCATAAACAATTGAGCCCGTTCCCGCTATAACTACTAACCCTTCCCGCGTAAACGTCCCACTAGTAAGTGCCGCCACTGCATCATTGGTGACAGTAACTTTACAGGAAGTGGAAGGGAGCATAGGAGCTATCCACGCCTTCCAGCGTTTTATATCCTCCTGACGATCCCCTCCTGCCACGCATAAGAAAATCGTTGAAACATCGTATTTTGTAGCGCTTATTTTTTGCACTAGACTCTCCAGTAAATGTTGAATATGTTGCCTTACCTCATGGGCTGGAGTTGATTTTATATTCGTACCGTGTCCATCCATAAAGGCGAGAATATTTCCTTCTTTTGTACCGATTATGGCACGGGTTTTCGTTCCACCACCATCGACTCCAATAATATATTGATTATTTAATGGCACCTGCCGTCAGCCCCTCCATAAATTGCTTTGAAGCAATAAAGAATAATAGAATCATTGGTAATGATGCTAATGTCAGTCCAGCAAATAATGAGCCCCAATCAGCCGAATGCTCCCCAAACAGCGACATCATTCCGACCGGGATTGTCCGTTTCATCTTTTCCGTAATAAAAATAAGCGGGAAAAAAAAATCATTCCATGCTGCGATAAAATTGATAATCACGACTGTTCCTAGTGCAGGCCGCATTAATGGTAAAACAACATACCAAAGGACCCTTAGATTTCCTGCTCCATCCATACGGGCAGCCTCTTCCAATTCAGACGGCATCGTTTTAAAAAAGCCTGTTAGTATGAGTATGGATAAAGGTATACCTGTCGCTGTATTCATTAAAATTAATGACCATAAAGAATTAATTAGTCCTAAATCACGCATTAAAATGAAAAGAGGGACAATCCCCAATTTTATTGGGATCATCATGCCTAATAAGAAAATGAAGAATAAGGCATGATTCCAAGAAAATTTAAAGCGTGCAATATAAAAGGATGCCAATGAACAAACAACAACAATCAGTACAACAGATACAACACTGACAAATAGACTATTCATAAAATATGTGGTGAATGGAATTTTAGACAATAGTGTGCGGTAAGTATCTAAGCTAAAGCTAGATGGAATGCCTAATGGATCCTTATAAATGTCCACACTTTTCTTAAAGGAGGACAAGATCATTAACAATATAGGATATATGCTGATTGTCGCCACTGTAAACACAACAAGATAATAGAATGGTCGAACCCAAATGGCTTCTTGCTTCATATACTTCCCCCTTACATTTGGACGTCTTTTTTATTGGCCAAGCGTAAAAACAGCGTTGTACAAATTAATATAAATAGGAACAGTACTGTCGCTAGCGCAGATCCTAAGCCAATAGCTGTCGCACCAGAAGCTGTAGAACTACCAAATGCTAAGCGATAGAAAAAGACGGCTAATGTATCTGTAGAATAATAAGGCTCTCCCATCGAACCTTGCATGGCGTAAACAAGTTCAAATGCCTCAAAGGATTGAATAAATGTTAAAATGCCCATGATCATTATCGATGGCACCATTAAGGGTAAATAAATCGTACGTAATAAGGTGAAGCCCTTTGCACCGTCTAGTCTCGCAGCTTCAATTAATTCATTGGGGATGCCCTGGAACCCAGCTAAAAAAATTAAGACGCCAAATCCTAGTCCAAACCAACAATTGACTAAAATAATGGCAATCAAAGCTGTTCCAGGATCACCGAGCCAAGCCTTTTGCAACGTCTCTAAACCTATTTTCTCTAAAAGGACATTTAAGGTTCCGAAATTGGGGTTTAAAATAAGCTTCCATAAAAAACCTACGACAATTACAGATAAAACTCGTGGGAGAAAAAAGGCTGCCTTAAAAAACTCAGCACCTTTAATTTTTTGGTAGATAATAAATGCTAAAAAGAAAGCTACACCATTCATGACCACCATTTGCACAATAAAATAAAGAACATTATGTTTGAAGGCATTCCAAAACATGGAGCCATAAGGTTCTGTCGTGAAAAGCGTCACAAAGTTTTGGAAGCCAATAAAGTCCCCCCGTGCCATCCCTTTCCATTCAAAAAAACTATAGGATAGAGCCGCTAGAATTGGATAAAGCACAAACATTCCATAAATGATAATTGCAGGGATAGGGAAAAGGTGGATAGACCACCCTGCCCATGATTTTCTTTTTGATAACGGTGAAGCTGTAGGTTCTTTCATGATGAACAGCCCCCTTTAAATTTTTGAAAAAGGAAGATTCCTTGTAGGAGCATTATTTATTTTTGAAATGGCGTATACCAAGTTTTAGCGTTTTCTTGTACTTTTGCAGCGACCTCTTCAGGCGTTACCTGACCTAAATACATACCTTGTAATTCACTTTCAAGTAAACTTTTTGTTGTTGGGTCCCCACCTGTAAAATTAGTCACCCACATGTATGGTGTCGCTTCATTTGCAGTGGACTTACTAATCTCATTTAATAGGGCATCGTCAGAGGTAATATCAGGTATAGCACTGATCATGGAAAACTCCTTCACAAACAACTCTCCAAATTCCTTTGTTGTTAAAAACTCTAAAAATACTTTGGCAGCCTCTATATTTTTGGAATTTGCATTAATAGCAAATGAGCCATCCACCCAAGTCGTCACTGTTTTCTGACCCCCTTTAGATGGAATAGGGAAATACCCTAACTCTAAATCTGGATTCATTTCTAATACAACAGGAATTTCCCAGCTACCTAGCGGGAACATAGCAGCGTCCTCTAATGCAAACAAAGTACGAATATCATCCATTCCTAAGCCTTCTGAATTTGCAGGAAAATACTTCTTCAAGTCATTCATTACTTGTATGGATTCTATAAACTGAGCATCTGTAAAATCCTTTTCTCCAGCAAGCACTGCTTGGTAGAAATCATTCCCTTCGTAAATCGCTGGTCCAACAATCCCATGCAGTAATGACAATAGCCACCCTTCCTTAGTACCCATTGCTATCGGTGTAATGCCCTTTTCAAGCAATTGATCATTTAATGCTATAAACTCCTCCCAAGTAGTCGGTATTTCAAGGTTATTATCCTTGAAGATTTTTTTATTATAGAAAAATTGCGTGGAGCTCAAATTGATCGGTACCCCGTATTGATTTCCATCTTCATCACGTGAAGCTAGTAATGCCTCTTCAGGAAACGAAGCTAAACCGTTTAAGCCATTTATGTTCTCTACATATCCTGCTTCAGCAAGCTTTAATCCTGCTGCATAAGGTCGTAAGTGGAAAATGTCTGGGCCTTCCCTAGCCTGTAGTGCTGTATTGAGAACAGTGTTATACTCTGTATTTTTAGTTGGATTAAAGGAAATGTGTATTTCGGGATGTTGTTCATTAAATAAAGCAATCACCTTTTCATATTTTGCCACATCTTCAGTACGCCAACTTCCTATCGTGAGAGAAATCTCTTCCGTTTTCTCCCCTTCTTCCTTATCAGGTGTTGTTGAAACCGTTGTTTTCTCTTTTGAGGTACACCCCACTAAAGCTACAACGAATAATAATGGAAACAGCCATAACCATTTACTCTTTTGTTTCATATCAACTAATCCACCCTTCATATAAGTAATTTTTCACAGATCAACGTATGAAGCTTTTCCCGAATACTTCTCATATTTGTATTCCTTCCATAATGAACTGCATTCGTCAGGAAAATAACAAAGGCCTTTTCAATAGGGTCCATCCAAATACTTGTGCCTGTAAAGCCTGTATGACCAAATGACCCCTTACTCCACCTCCTAGCAAAACAGGATGATGAGCAGTCTCCGTTCCATACTTCAAAACCCAGCCCCCTATTCCGAAATGTCTTCGTATGAGCAAGTTCTAGCCACTCATATGGAAGAACATCTTGTTGTGTAAGACCTAACCATATTTCTGCATACTTCGCTAAATCTTCCGCACATGAAAATAGACCAGCACTACCAGCCACACCTCCCAACAGCAGGGACTTTTCATCATGGACAATTCCTTGAACAAATTTACCATCCACCATTTCTGTGGATGCCGCTAGTGCCTGTTGATGGTCCGGTAATTGAAAGCGAGTATGCTTCATCCCCCAAGGCTTCAATATTTCCTGTTCAACGAATTGGCTAAGTGACCTTCCTGATACTATTTCAATTACTTTCCCTAATAAAATCATACCTAAATCACTGTAGAGTACTTGCTTGCCTGGCTGAAACACTACTTTACTGGAAAATATCTCTGTCATGATGTCGCGTTGATGATGCCTCTTCACTACTGGCATTAAGTCTGCTGGTAGCCCTGAATTATGCTGTAATAAATGTTGAATGGTTATATTGGCATACTTAAAATTCGGTAAATATGTTTGAACTTTATCGTCCACAGTCATTTGCTGTCGACTCAAGAGCAGTAAAGTAGCTGGTAGCGTTGCCACTACTTTTGTTAATGACGCTATATCGAATAATGTATGGCTCAAAATGGGTTGTTTGCTGCCATCCTGCGCTGTAAAAGCCCCGTAACTACGAGACAAAATTCTTTTATGATGTTGTTGAACAATCAATACTGCACCTGGAATTTCCTTTTTCCGCACTAATTCATTTATATAGGCATCTACCAAATGAACACCCCACAATTATAACTATCTAAATTTTCTGTAAATTAGTATTATCATATAAAATAAAATGATAAAAAATTACTCCAATCTTAAAATTTTTTTTCACATAAAAAAACTCCCCACCAAGTAATTGCTTACTTGATAGAGAGTTTCTTCACTATTTAGTTGGTTTTTTCAAATCCATTGAAGCTGCTGCGCTTTCAACCTTTACGCGTTTTAAGAAGAATGCAAGCACGACTGCAATCACTGTTATACCAGCTGCAATTAAGAATGAGTGTGTAATACCATCTAATAAAGCAGTTTGCATAATTTGATCTTGCATTTGTTGCATTTGCTCTGCGGTGGGTGCTGCACCTGCTTGTGCCGCATTTGCTTTCGCCTCGACAATTAATTCTTCAGCTTTGGCTTTTGTACGATTATTCATGAATGTAACTAAAATCGCACTACCAATTGCTCCTGATACTTGCTGTAATGTGTTGTTAATAGCTGTACCATGTGGATTCATAATTTGTGGTAATTGGTTTAAACCGTTTGTCATAATAGGCATCATTACCATCGACATACCGAACATACGAATTGTATACATCGATACAATAAATGTATAGCTTGAATCAATTTCTAATTTTGTTAAACCGAATGTTGCGATTGTTGTAATCGTTAATCCGATAATGGCCAATATACGTGGACCAAACTTATCGAAAAGCTTACCAGTAATTGGTGACATAATCCCCATTACAAGCGCTCCTGGAAGCATCATTAAGCCAGCTTCAAAAGGTTCAATACCGCGAATAGATTGTACGTAAGCCGGTGTTAAAATCATCCCTGAGAACATTGCCATCGAAACAATAACAGAGATAACAGACCCTAATGCAAACATTGGATATTTATAAATACGTAATTCCAATAATGGTTGATCCATTTTTAATTGTTTAATGATGAAAATAATTAAGGCAATAAAGCCAATTGAAATTGTGCCATATACCCAAGGACTTGACCAGCCTTTATCTCCTGCTGTACTAAAGCCGTATAAAATACCGCCGAATGCAACTGTTGATAAAAGTACTGATAGGAAATCTAAGTGAACTTCACGTGTCTCCATCACGTTTCTTAATTTCCAAACACCAAATAATAAACTAATAATCGCAAAAGGAATAATCATTTGGAAAAGCATACGCCAATCATGATGCTCAACAATATAACCTGATAATGTCGGTCCAATTGCTGGAGCCATGATCATAACTAAACCGAAGATCCCCATTGCTGCCCCACGCTTCTCTTTCGGGAAGCTAGTTAACATAACATTCATTAACAGTGGTGACATACTAGATGCTCCGGCTGCTTGCACCATACGACCTGCTAATAGCACGTCAAAGTTAGGAGCGAAGCCTGCCATAATTGTACCAATAGTAAAGATGGACATCGCCGCAATAAATAAATGTCTATTTTTAAAGCGTGTCACAAAAAATGCTGAAGCAGGAACTAAAATACCGCTTACTAGCATATAACCTGTTGCGAGCCATTGTACTTTTGAATATGTGATCCCAAAATCTTTCATGATTGTTGGTAATGCCACATTCAACAATGTGTTGTTAAGAAAAGCAACAAAAGCACCCACAAATAATATAGCAATCATGCCATAAGGGGGCTTCTTCATTGTCTGCTCACTATTCATTTATATCCCTCAATTCTTTCTTGTGTTTTTCGATAAAACTTATTTTATACTCGTAGTCTACTTTTTTCAACAAATAAGTTTATATTTTTTATAAACGTTGATATATCAGCGTTTTTAGTGTAGAATAAGAGTATAATATTTTAAAAAAGGTGAGGTCATGAACAAAAGAAAAAGACAGATAATTACAGCTGCACGCGCACTTTTTATTGAAAAAGGATTTCTAGATACATCAATTAATGACATTATCCATGATGCTAAAATTTCAAAGGGGACGTTTTACAATCATTTTTCTTCGAAGAACGAATGCTTAATCGCAATTTTAGATGAAGGACGTGAGGAAGCAAGTAATCGTCGACATGAACTTATTTACGGGAAAGATCCTACAGATTTAGAAGTATTAACACAGCAAGTTGCTGTTCTCATGTACGTCAATCGTGAACATAATTTAATTCAAATTTTTGAATCGATCTTCCATTCAAGAGATAAAGAACTGAAAAAAATTATTATTAACTACCACCTACAGGAATTAGAATGGTTAGCTAATCGACTTGTTCAAGTCTTTGGTGAAGAAATTAGCCCAATAAGCTATGAATGTGCTGTGCAAACACTTGGAATGATTAACCTCACATTGCGCGCAGTTTTTATTGCTGATTATAATAAATATATCAATCGAGAAGCCATTGTACGTGTAGCATTGCGCAATATTAGCGTTATTATACCTACGATGCTTGAATCGAAAGAAATCATCGTTAGCGTTGAAATGATCAATACTATTCAAAATGTAGTGAATTATAAAACCGTTACAAAAGATATGGTCATTGATCAATTACATGGCTTTGCCAAAGGATTAACGAACAATGAAACAGTGGAAGGCTTGGAGTATGCGGAATTCTTATTAGAAGAGCTTCAACGCGAAAATCCAAAGCTCTTTATCATCGAATCACTTCTTACACCTTTCCGTAAAGCATTCGTTGGAACAGAACATGTCGCAGAAGCCCGCGATATCGCTAATAGCCTATGGCGTTATGTAAAAATTGAGCGCCCAGCTGAGCGCTGCAATAAAAATAGACAATAATAAAAGAGGTATCAAAGTGAATTTTGATACCTCTTTTTAATGACATTTAAATTTTAAAATAAATACTGTGCCGTCACGATCTGAACGTACACTTATGGTGCCATTGTGGAGATCAATGAGCTGTTTCGTAATGGCTAGTCCTAACCCTGTCCCTGCTGTATCATCTGTAGTGTTAGTTCCACGATAATAGCGTTCAAATAGGTTATCGAGCTCTTCCTGAGGAATGCCAGGACCATGATCAGCAATTGTTAGCATCACTTCTTTACCAGTATGTTGCGCTTCCACCATTACCTTCGTGCCTATAGGTGTATATTTCTTTGCATTGGTTATTAAATTATCCATAATCCGCTTAAGTAAAAGTTCATCTGCTTGCAGCATTACATCGCCATAAACCTTTACGCTTACCTGTTCATCTGCAAATTGTGTTAACCATGTTGTCAAAGGCAGTAATACCTTATCAAGCTGTATGGCTTTATTTTTTAACTGATACGTATACGTTAAATCTTGTATAAGCGCATCCATATATGTTGCCTTTTCCTGCATCGTTTGTGCAAAAATACGCATCTCATCCTTTGTCCATTCATAATCCTCCGAGGCAAGCATTGTGGAATAGCCATAAATAGAGCTTAGAGGCGTTTTTAAATCATGCGATAAGCCTGTAATCCACTCCTCACGCAACTGCTCCGATTGCTTAATTTGCCTTTCATTTGAATCAAGCCGCTCAGATAAATGGTTGAGGGACTCCTCTACAGGCTGAAATAATTTAAATTTCCGTTTCAATTTCCCTGTTTTCTTATGATGAATTTTCTTATCACTTATATCACTGTAATCGAATTGGGTAAGTCGTTCAATGCGTGATATGACATAAACAAGTGGCCGTACAAATTGTCGTGAAATACTAATCGATAAAAAAATAACGCCCAGTAATAAAATAATATGCCCACCAAAGAAAACAGAAACAAATAAAATCATTGCCTTATTGAAGGGCTCTTCGAACGGTTTATAGGATGGATTCGGCATGCGAACAACAAATGTGGAATCATCCGCTAAGGTCGTGCTTTGCTTAAGTTCCTCATGCTCAAAAATATCGTATTTCTCCTCGACCAGTTGCGGCTTCTTCAGCTCTTCGTAACGCTTTCCTACAATGTCCGTTCGGTTCCATTCCGTATCATAAATTTCAACACTAGCTTTTTGTTCCTTTAAACGCTGTAGTGTCACTTCTGAAATGGTTCCTGTGGCTAACCAATTATCAAGAGCCTCCTCAAATAGTGGCTGAACAGGAGAAATAGGTAGGAATAACAAATAATATTTTGGGAGTTCCCATGTATGCATACCCGGCTGCTTTAATGCAAAAATTTCGCTATCAGGCATTCCACATAGTTCACATCTTTCCCCTGTATAATCTACAATGGTCATCGACTGATCAAATAAGTAAAGTTGTCCTGCATTTTCCTCAGCACGCTTTACTAAATAATCGGCAATTTTAATGGTTTCTCCTTTTTCGACGACAGCATCATCCTCAATTTCAAAGGAGCTCATGACATGAATGTTGTCTCCTACACGATCATTAATAAAGATCGCAAAAAATACCAAGCTCATAATAAAGCCTGAAATAATTAATAAATAAAATATGATGAAATAAGATACAAAACGAAGCGTTAATTTCCCAGCTGGCTTCATGAAGAAACATCCCCTACAAGCTTATAGCCAATACCTCTGACCGTTATAATACAGGTAGGCTTTCCAGGATTCTTTTCAATTTTTTCTCGCAGTTTTCGTATATGTACCATTACTGTATTATCATCAAACAAACAATCTCCCCATACACGCTCGTAAATTTGTTCCTTAGATAAAACTTGTCCGGCATTATCACATAAATACTTCAATAAATGAAACAAACGGCCACTAATGATTTCCCTTACTCCATCTACAGTGATTTCTGCAGCATCTATATCGAATGTAAAACGGCTACATGTAAAAAGATGATTTTCTGTGACTTGCTTTTTCTTCATATAACGCGCTAACTGTACCTTCACCCTTGCAACAAGTTCCAGTGGGTTAAATGGTTTTGTAATATAATCATCTGCACCATTCATAAAACCCCGAAGTTTATCGGCGTCACTGCTTTTAGCTGTTAAATAAAAAATAGGAGCATCGCTTTTTTCCCGAATAATATGAGCCACTTCTAATCCACTACCATCTGGCAGCATAATATCTAAAAGATAAAAATCAAATGTTTTAGCATAAATCTCGGATTTCGCTGCTTCTATCGTGTTACATACTGTAATACTTGTCATTCCTTCTTTTCTTAAAATGATATCAATCATTTCAGCAATCGCGCGTTCATCCTCTAATACTAATATGGATGCTTTCTGCATATCCTCACCTACTTTTAAGATTACTTTAAGGTAGTCATTATTTCACCATAAGCTTCTTCAACTATTCTATGTATAAGATAACCAATTAAGGAGATAAAACGCAATGACAACTAATCGTGTTACTTTCATTGATACAATGCGTGGGTTTAGTTTATTTGGCATCTTAATGGCGAATTTGCTGATATTCCAATTTGGGATGTATGGTAAAGATGAATTAAAAAATCTTTCTACCTTAGATAATGGAGCTTTATATTTTGTAAAGATTGTCATTGAAGGCTCCTTTATGCCAATCTTTACTATTTTATTCGGCTTCTCGCTTATTAAATTAATTGAATCCATTCGAAGAAAAAAAAATAAAAGCCGCTGGTCAGTATTACGTCGGGCAACTGGTTTAATTGCCCTCGGTTTACTCCATTCCATTTTATTATGGGAAGGCGATATTCTTTTTTCTTATGGCTGTATGACTTTATTTTTAATTCCCTTTATTAATCGTAAACCAAAAACTTTGTTTATATGGGCGGGTATTCTATTTGTCCTTACGACGGCTTTAACATATGGTTCTATGGAGGCAACTAAAAAGGAACAAAAGGAATTAGATACTTACATCGAACAAGCAAATGATGTCTATGCTAATGGAAGCTACTTAGAAATTTTTGATTTCCGAGCAAATGCAGAAGTACCTGGAATGGAAGACCCTTCCTTCATCTTTATTGTATTAATTTTTGCGCCAATGTTTTATGCTCCCCTATTCCTCTTCGGTATGGCACTCGCTAAAAAGCAAGCCTTTACGAAAATGGACGAGGAAGTAAAGTGGTATAAGCTAGGGGCACTCCTAGTTCCTATAGGTCTCGCATGTAAAAGTGTAAGTTTTATAGAAGGTAATTTTTCTTCCATCTTAATGATGGGTGGATCTCAACTATTAGCACTCGGCTATGTCAGCCTTGCAGCCTTACTCTATAAAACACGCCCTGTACAACTCCTTGCTCCTGCATTTGAGAGCGTGGGAAAATTATCTTTAACCAATTATTTACTACAAACTATTATTTGTACAACTGTTTTTTACGGTTATGGTCTCGGATTATATGGCAAGTTAGGTGTCTTTGGCGGTATTTTATTCGGTATCGTTGTTTACAGCCTACAATGTGTCCTCAGCCTTGCCTATTTAAAGAAATTTAAACGTGGCCCATTTGAAACAGTCTTACGTGTATGGACGAATTGGTCGTGGACCGGTCAGGTGAAGTAAGACTCTTACAAACTACTATATACGAAAGGAATTATTTCATATGAATAGTGACTCTAAAGAAGACTTTACAGACTCGTGGTGGTTTTTAGGTATTTGTGCGGCTGTAGCAGTAATTTTAACACTATTGCATTTTAATCGATAATATCGGCATTCGTTTTCCTTGCCCCCTACTGTATACTATTACTACAATCATACAGCTTAGGGGGCATTTTCTTGTTAACGCGTATAATGATTACAGGCTATAAGCCACATGAACTTGGTATTTTTAATGATAAACATCCTGGGATTAGTATCATTAAAAAGGCATTGGAAAACCGTCTACGTCTTCTACTTGATGAAGGGCTCGAATGGGTTATTATTAGCGGCCAACAAGGTGTAGAATCTTGGAGTGCTGAAGTTGTATGGACGCTAAAAAAAGAATTTCCTCATTTAAAATATGCAGTTATCACACCCTTTTTAGAACAAGAGAAAAATTGGCAGGACCATAAAAAGGAAAAATATCAAACCATAATGGCCCGAGCAGATTTCGTCACAAGCATTACGAAAAAACCGTACGAAGCTCCTTGGCAATTTATTGAGAAGGATAAATTTATTATTCAAAATACAGATGGTCTATTATTAATTTATGATGAAGAAAATGAAGGCTCTCCAAAATATATCAAACGTCTGGCAGAAAAATTTATGGAGTCTCATGACTATTCACTTTTGACAATCAATGCCTATGATTTACAAATTATAGCGGAGGAAATACAGCAACAAGATTGGTAGATATTAATTGCTATAATTTTCTGATAATTATATACTAGTATTATGAATTAGGTTGTCTGTAGCTAACTTTTTGATCACACTTCGAAAGGAGCTGTCACATTTGAAGAAACAAATCGAAGTAATTTTTGAAGCTTCTCCGATAAATATTGCTCATGATACGTATCGCAGAGAGTGTAGCTATACGCGTGGTATTCATATTGAAGAACAAGAATTTCTAGCCATTTTAAGGACTATGAGTAGGGATTCCCGTTTATATTTTGATTTTCATAACCCTCGTAAGGAGATTAAAAAAGGAACATATTTAAATGGACACTCCGGTTTAGCCTACAATATTTTTGAGTACTATAAAGAAAACTTTAATATTGAAATTACTGAAATAATCAATGGTAAAGATTTTTATGTAAAGATCATATAAAACAACCCCCTTTAAAGCTTCACCTTTAAAGGGGGTTGTTCTATCTTATAGGTCTGCTACTTGAGCACCTAACTCTTTATTATTATACATTTCTGTATCCAATTCTTTCGTAACACGTGCTGTTGTAACACCAGCTGTCATTGAACCACTTACATTTAAAGCTGTACGTCCCATATCAATTAAAGGCTCAACTGAGATTAATACACCTGCAAGGGCAACTGGTAAATCAAGAGCTGATAATACAAGGATCGCTGCAAATGTTGCACCACCGCCAACACCTGCTACACCAAATGAGCTAACTGCTACTACTGCAATAACTGTAATAATAAACACAGGATCAAGTGGATTAATACCTACTGTAGGTGCGATCATAATTGCTAGCATGGCAGGATATACACCAGCACAGCCATTTTGACCAATTGATAAACCAAATGAACCTGAGAAGTTGGCGATACCTTCAGATACCCCAAGACGACCTGTTTGCGTTTTAATATTCATCGGTAAAGTACCCGCACTTGAACGTGAAGTAAAGGCGAATAATAATGTTTCCGCAGACTTTTTCACATACGTAATTGGGTTTAATCCGCTTAATGTCAAGATTAATAAGTGTACTAAAAATACAATTATTAAAGCTGCATAAGAGGCAATCACAAACTTACCTAAATTATAGATGGCACCGAAATCAGATGTTGCTACAGTACGAGCCATAATAGCTAAAATTCCGTACGGTGTTAAACGTAAAATAATTGTTACAACACCCATGACAAGGGCATAAATAGCATCCAGCCCTTTTTTAATTGTTGCTGCTGTTCCTTCATCTTTACGTGCTACACGTAAATAAGCAAAGCCAAGGAATGCTGAGAAAATTACGACAGCAATTGTTGAAGTTGAACGAGCTCCTGTTAAATCTAGGAATGGATTGGCTGGGAATAACTCAACAATTTGTGTTGGTAAATCTGGTGCTGCTAAGCCAGTCGTTTTTTCCTCAAGGTATTGGCCACGTGCTGTCTCCGCTTCACCCTGTAAAATGTGTGTTGCATCTAAATCAAATACTGTTGCAGAAAGAATACCTACTGCTGCTGAAACAGCTGTCGTACCAATTAAAATAGCTAAAATAAGAGCAGCCATTTTCCCAAAATTTTTGCCAATTTTCATTTTTGTAAAGGCAATGAGAATAGATATAAATACTAATGGCATTGCTACCATTTGTAATAATTTAACATACCCAGTACCTATAATATTGTACCAAGATGTTGTTTTAGCTAAAACTTCAGAATCAATACCGTAGATAAAATGAAGTCCAAGACCAAGCAAAATCCCTAAACCTAGACCTGCAAAAACACGATTCGAAAACTTGACGTGTTTTTTATTCATCACATATAAAATTCCAACGAACACAAGCAGAACTGCTACGTTAAGAATGATTTGTAAATTCGACAATGGAATGCCTCCTAAGGTGTTTTATAATAATGTAATCGAATTATATACCTATAATCCCTATAATTCAAGTATGTTTTATTAAGATTAATAATTTCATAAAAATAAAAACGATTTGCCAACATTCATTATGCCCTCAAAACGTAAAACGATCATTTAAAGAGATTTCTTTAAAATATTTTAGTCTCCCATGCTTCAATTGGTGACAACATTATCACTTTAATTGGTTACCATCCCTGTGATTACAAAATTAATACCCAAAAAGCCTCCAACATTAACAAAAACCTACATCGTTTAATGAACGAAGTAGGTTTCTTGTTTATTAATCAAATAACAGCTTCCAGTAATTTTTTTACACTGCTTTTTCACGTGTGCCATCGCATTAGATAATTGTTCTACGGAGTCAAAATATTGAAATTCATTCGTAATAACTGCAACGGATAAAGTAGTACATGTTAATGGCTCCAGTTTTCCAATTCTATTGGCTACCTGCACATATTCAAGATCCTCTAATTCATAAAAACTCATAATATTAGCATCAAAATCGTCAATAATTCTTTGGCAGATCGAAGCAGCATCATAATAGGGTATTATCGCTACAAAGTCATCGCCACCAATATGCCCTAAAAAATCATCTACCTCACATATATGTCTTTTAAGTATATCTGTTAAATATAGAAGGATTTTATCGCCTTTACTGAAGCCATATGTGTCATTATAGGATTTAAAATGATCTAAATCGAAATAAATTAAACTATATTGTGGAAGTTTTAAGGCTTCCTCAAGCTTTTCATTGATTAATTTATTACCTGGTAAACTACTTAGTGGATTCAAAAAGCTAGCAATGGCCACCTGTGTATCGACGAGCTTTAACAGAAGCTCCCTTATACTAACCATTCCATAATATACATCATTTTTAGTGACAATCACATCATCATATAAGTCCTCCGGAGGTCTAGACATTGCTTGAGTACTTACCTCAGTAATCGGCATATTCCGATCTACAATTAAAGGATTTTCTTTAATAATTAATTGATTTTGCCGTCCCATAAATAAATGATAGCCATATTGAGTACCTATTTTTTGATAGAAATGTGTACGTGTAATATGCCCAATAGGTTTTTCATTACGAACTACCACAACACTACGTAATGAAGGATTACTCGTAAAAAGTACATTTACTTCTTTATTTTTCACAAATTCATCAATACATGGAACCTTTTCAATGACTTCCCCAATCTTCATGGTCACCCACCCTTATTTTTCCCAAATGTATTTCCTTTGCGGGCTTTCCTATCGCATAACCTTGCGCATAGTGAATACCGATACGATGTAGATACTCAAGCTCTTCCTGTCTCTCAATTCCCTCAGCAATAATTTTAGTTTTGGCCTGCTCGGCATATTTCATTAGCAATGTAACAAGCTGCTGCTGCTCACTAATCTGATCAATACATTGAATTAATGAACGGTCTAGTTTAATAAATTCTGGCTTTAAATAAATAAGTGTTTTCAAGCTATTGTAGCCTGAGCCAACATCGTCTACCGCAATACGATAGCCCTGCGATCTATAATGTGATAATACACGTTCAAACTCAACAAAATCTATAACAGCACTACGCTCCGTTAATTCAAAAACTACTTGTTGTGGCTTAATGCCAAGTTCCTTTAATAATTGTAGCGTTTCCCCACTATGATATTTTTTATCTAATAATACATTCGGATGTATATTAAGAAACACTAAAAGATTTTTATCCACCAAATCATTGTGCATACGTTCCTTGAAACGTTGTAAAGAAAGATTTCTACAAAAACATTCAAATAAAAATACACAATCTGTTTGTCCTACAAACTCATAAAACTGGTCGACACTTGTAAACAATTCCGAGGGTATTGGACGGTTTAAAGCTTCAAATCCAATTGTTTGTGCTGTCTGTAAATCCACAATAGGCTGAAAATATGTATGTAAAGAACCTTGTTGTATAATTTGCTTCAATGCTTTTAAACGTTTCATATATAACGTATTTTGTTGATGTTGCCCGTATAAATATTTTAATAAAGAAAAAACATTATTCGTTTTTATATTTTGTTCCACAGCTGACTCCATGCTTGCACCTCTTCAATTGGTTATTATGGTTCATTGTACGCTTCAATTGTAAATAGACTGTGAATCGCATGTAAAAAGAGCAAGCTCTAGCGCTAGAATTCAGGGTATCCCTTCCAAGTAGTAAGCTTTTATTCATATCTATTAAGTAGTTAAAATTTCATAATATTCATTCTATTACAAATTATTTATTTGATATAAACTATCGTTAGTGTATGATTGTAATAATAGGATTATATTACCTATTATATTTATTTGTGATTGACGATACTGGTCTTTATGGGGAAACCTATTTAGATAATACAACCATTCAAGGGAGGATCTTGTTAATGAGCTTGTCTATTCAACAATTATTGGAGAACAAAGGAATTACACCGAAACCTGAACACCTTGAACTATTAAAAGCACGCTGGGAAGGTATGCAGTCACTTCGTAGCCATCTAGAAGGTATTGCGATTGATGACGCAGATATCGCTGTACGTAGCATCCCTGGAGGTGATCACATTGACAACTGATTTACATTTAAAATCCGTTGAAGAACTGGCGCCTTTACTACAATCAAAGGCTTTATCTCCCGTGGAGCTTACAAAGGCTATTCTAGATTTTGCTGAGGAAAGCCAGCCTAAGATTAATGCCTATATGGCCTTTTATCGAGAAGAAGCCTTGTCTCGAGCAAATGAAATAGAAAAAGAGATTCTCCACGGGCAATATAAAGGAATGTATCACGGAATTCCGATGGCCTTAAAGGATAATTTATATTTTAAAGATAAAATAACAACGATGTCCTCCAAAATTCATAAGGACTTCGTTTCAGATTACGATGCAACAGTAGTAGAGAAACTTCGTGACGCTGGTGTTATTTTCACTGGAAAATTAAGCATGCATGAATATGCTTGGGGAATTACTAATAATAACCCTCATTACGGACCCGTTCGCAACCCTTGGGATTTAGATAAGATTCCAGGTGGTTCTAGTGGTGGCTCTGGTGCCGCTGTTGCAGCTGGTGCAAGTGTCGCCTCACTAGGAACGGATACCGCAGGCTCGATTCGAATCCCTTCTTCTGCCTGTGGTATCGTTGGCTTAAAGCCTACACATGGTCGTGTAAGTAAATATGGCTGTTACCCACTTGCTTGGAGCTTAGACCATATCGGCCCAATGACAAAGACAGTAAAGGATGCAGCAGGCTTGCTGGAAGTCATTTCTGGTTTTGATCATCGAGACCCTACTTGCATAGACGTACCTACTGGCAATTATATGCAGCAAATATCAGGTAATAGTAAGGATTTAGTCATCGGCATTAATGAAGAATACTTCTTTAAAGACGTAGATGCTGACATAGAAAAGGCTGTTCGAGCGAGCATTCAAAGTTTAGTAGATCAAGGTGCTAAAGTGGAAATAGTGCGAATTCCATCCTTACAATATGCAGAATGGGCAGAGCTTGTAACATCCCTTTCAGAGGCAGCAGCTATACACCATTCTGATTTACAAAAGAGACCTCAAGATTTCGGAGACGATATCCGGTTATTATTTGAGCTAGGGGAACTACCTTCTGCAGTTGATTACTTACAGGCACAGCAAGTACGTCGTCAAATTAAGCAGGAGTTTAACGAAATTTTTAATCAAGTAGATGTGCTTATTACCCCTACTCTACCTGTAGTGGCAAATACCATTGGTGATGATTTCGCTGAGCTAAATGGCAAAAAAGTAGATTTAATTGATAATATCATTCGTTTTACAGGTCCAAGTAACTTAACAGGCTTACCTGCCCTTTCAGTTCCTTGCGGCTTTAAAGGAAATTTACCAATAGGTCTTCAAATTATTGGTCCTGCCTTTAAAGAAGGTCGAATTTTAAATGTTGGGTATGCTATCGAACAAACAAACCCATTAAAAAATAGAAAGCCAAATATTTTTTCTACTATTTAATCGATAAATAATGTTGAAAAATCTGCTCACTAGGAGCAGATTTTTTTATTATATGTATAAACTTTTCAAACTAATAGTTTTTTATTGAGATGTACTTTTATAATAGAAGATAATAGCTTACTACAAGAAAGGCAATGATCCATTCATGAATGTAGAGAACTTTTTACAATTACCCATTACAAAAGATTTTATCGTTGTTGCCGGTCACAACGGTTTGCATAAAGCTGTTCACAACGTAGAAATACTCGACTTTGAATTCTCCCCAGATATACATCATGTGCGAGATACAATATTCACGCCTAACAGTGTTGTGTTAAGTAGCTTATTATTTGCAAAGCAAAAGCCTGAGTATTTATTAAATGCCGTCAAAAGCTTAATCGAGCTAGGAGCAAGTGCCTTAGCCTATAAGCCTGTTATTTATAAAGACTTACCTGAAGAGGTTTTAACTTATGCGGAAGAACGTAATTTTCCTATCCTTCGATTTGGTGGAGATGAGTTTTTTGAAAAAATCATTTTAGAAACGATGGCTTATGCTAAAACACAGGATTACTCGTTCTTTTTAGAAACAATTGTACGAAGATTAATGGAGGAGGATCTTGCAGAGGAGCAGCTGAAGTCGATTTTACAGCAAATCGATAGACCCTTTGACAAGTATGTATTTGTCGCTAATCTACGAGGAAGGGGTTTATCTCAAAGTGATTGGAAGCAGAACTTTTTATCAATGGAGCCTTTATTAAAATCTGGTTTAATTTGTTCCTATAAGCAAAGTCTTTTTATAATTATCACTCACCCATCTCAGCAATTTCAGGCTGAGAGGTTTATACATGAATGGCTAACATTAAGTGCTATCCCTACCGAACCATTCACCTTTGGCTATAGCAATTGGTATGACACACATACAGGCATCTCAACTGCTTTACGAGAAGCCTTTTTTGCTAGTGTTTTGGCTGAAATTGATAAGGTACCAAGCTGCCATTATAAGTCCCTTGCATCAGATCGTTTATTAATAGAGCTGTATCGTAAAGATCCTACATTTGCGATGGATTATGTTACTTCCTTTTTAGCGCCTTTACTCGAAGATAAGGCAGATCCAGATTTATTGGAAACAGCCAAAACCTATATTACAAAAAAAGGAAACATTAAAGAAGTAGCTGTTGACCATTATTGTCATCCCAATACCGTCCGCTATCGCATGGCTAAAATCCGTCAGTTAGTAGTACCTATAGATAATGATTATGTATTTTATGAGCGTCTAGCTGCAGCCGTTAAATTGTACTTATTACATAGCAAATTGAGTGATGAATAATCGCTTTGGAATAAGTACAAAAAAACGCCTGAATATTTAGAAATAAAATCAAATTATTTTCTTCTCTCTTATGCTATCCTAATTGAAGTTAGGAGGAAGAATTTCATGAAAACTTACATAGCGGATGGCATGCTACTCGTTACAGCCATTGTTTGGGGCAGTGGGTTTGTTATAACAGCCATTGCCTTAGAATATTTAACGGCTTATCAAGTTATGGCTGGTAGATTTTTAATAGCTTCAATTATATTAACTGTTTTATTTGGTTCCCGATTAAAAAAAGCGTCAAAATCGGTCATATGGAAAGGTGCTTTATTAGGTACCATATTGTATATAGCATTTGCTCTTCAAACGGTTGGACTTCAATATACAACACCATCGAAAAATGCCTTTTTAACCGCAGTTAATGTTGTTATCGTTCCATTAATCGCCTATGCGGTTTATAAGCGTCGTATTGATGGGTATGAAATTATTGGATCCTTAATGGCCATTATTGGAATTGGCTTTTTATCGTTACAAGGTTCATTGACGATGAATATTGGTGATGCCCTTTCGTTAGCTTGTGCCGTTGCTTTTGCCTTTGATATATTTTGTACAAATCTTTTTGTTCAAAAGGAAGATGCCATTGCACTAACTATTATTCAATTTCTTACCGCTTCCTTCATAGGTATTTTTGTGATCATAAGCCAAGGAGAAATCCCTACGTCACTAGAAAAAGAAGCTATTTATTCGATTATTTACTTAGGAATTTTTTCAACAACGATTGCTTACCTTTTTCAAAATGTGGCGAATCAATATACAACTGCTACAAAGGCTGCGATTATTCTATCAACGGAATCTTTTTTCGGCATGATCTTATCGGTTATCTTCCTGCACGAAATTTTAACGAGCCGTATGGTTGTAGGAGCTGTTCTTATCTTACTCGCCATACTCATTGCAGAGGTCAAACCAGCACACCCTAAAAAGAAGCTAATGAAAACACTCGACAATCAAACGCCAAAATAGTTTCAGTCTCTTACTGGAGCTATTTTTTATGCGATACGTTCAGGAGTAAACGAATGTTATGAAGCACGAATCGTAATGATGCTTGTCGTTATGCCTACTACTAGAACCGTAATAATAGACAATAAAAAAGTAGTGGAGGATAACAGGAAGCCGCCCACAACAATAACGATAGAATCAATAAAAAATATTAATATCCCTACATTAATACTTGTTTTATCACTAATAAATTGCGCAATGAGGTCTGTCCCTCCTGTGCTTGTCTGAAACCGAAGCATTAAGCCAATTCCGAAGCCTACGAGAATCCCACCAAGTATAGCACTGTAAAGAGCATCTATATGAATGAGATTTCTGACTGGCTTTAACAAATCTATAGTCAAGGAAGAGGTAATTAAGCCATGAATACTATTATAAAAATAAGCTCTATATTTAAACCAGGCAATAATAAAAATAGGGATACTAATGATAATAATCATTAGACCAATCTTTAACTTATATAAATAATGTAAAATCAGCGCTAATCCTACTACTCCCCCATCTAATATTTCATAGGGCGTTAAGAATAAATTAATTCCTAACGACAAAGAAATACTCCCTACTATAATGACAAGGCTTTTTGTCAAAAAATACATATAACCCCCCTCCGTAACTAAGCATGTCTTATAGTATGAAAATAGGTGATTGAACATGTTACGAAATAACCCTAGATCCTTAGCCATTTTTATCGAGCACTTTTGATAAATTTCTTCGAAACCTATTCCTATATTTTTCGTATATACATGTAACCTAAAGGGGGTTTTTAGATGGAGCATGCATTATTGGAACAGGTGAAACATACAAGAGTTTTTTTAAGAAAGGAGCTATTAAATACCATCTTTGAGGAGTTTGATGCTCAACGAATGAAGTTAACTGAGGCACAGCGTTTGGAGAAGTATCAGAAAATGCTTGAAAGTCCATTCCGTTTTTTCCGAGGAAGTGCTTATCTATTTTATTTTGACATAACAAAAACTTCTTCCATTTTCCATACGCCTACACTCAAACCGACTTGGATTCAAGGAGATATGCATATGGATAACTTCGGTGCCTTTCAAAATGAAGACGGCACGATTGTCTTTGATGTCAATGATTTTGATGAGGGTTATGTTGGTTCTTATTTATATGATATTGTTCGAATGAGTGTCAGTATTGCGCTTTATTTAGAAGAACAAGGCATACATAAGGCTGCTCAGGAAACGGCCATTCAACATCTGCTCAATAGCTATATCGATCAGCTTAAACGATTTCAGCGTAAACAGGATGATCCTCTAACGCTCGTATTTACGAAAAACAACACAAAAGGACCCGCCAAAAAATTATTGAAAAAGCTAGAGAAACGCCAACGCTCCCAGTTTTTACAGGATATTTCCTATGTCGATGAAGACGGGCAACGCCTATTTATTAGCAATGATGAAATTAAGCCCGTTACTGCCGAGGAATATAATGCAATTTCGAGTGCACTTCCTGCTTACAAGATTAAGGACATTGCTTACAAGTATGGCTCAGGAACTGCTTCAATCGGCTTAAAACGTTACTATATTTTAGTGGAAGACAAAAAAGATGCATCGGGAGTAGACGATTTAGTATTAGAAATGAAAGAGGTCCGCACAGCAATCCCTGCCTATTTCCTTCCTTACAATCATGAATTTTGGAAGCATTATGAGCATCAAGGTGCGAGAGTAGTTGGGACACAAAAAGCTATGCACCATCTAGAGGATCCTCATTTACACTATATCACCATGAATGAGCAGGAATTTTACATTCGAGAGCGTTCCCCTTATAAAAAGAAGGTAAAGCCTAAAAACTATAAAAATGTCGACGATTACTATACAACAACTTCGATTATGGGACAAATTGCCGCTAAAATACATGCACGAGCGGATATCGATTATTCTCCTGTTTTCACCTATCATAGTGAGGATGAAATATTAAAAACGATTGGGAAAGATCGACATGTATTTGTTGAACAAGTAATTTTACAGTCTATGAACTACAAAGATACAGTCTACTCAGATTATCACCTCTTTAAAAACTGGATGGATGCAAAGTTTAAATAGCAAAGAAAAGGACCTCAGCTAGTAGCTAAGGTCCTATTATTTTTGCCTAGCCTTCATACGAGCTAGTAAAAAACCGCCTTTAAATGACTTTGGCTCATACGAAATTATAAAAGCATTCGGTTCAAATTGCTCTACTATTTGAAAGAGTTCTGCCTCTCGATTTCTCTTTGTTAAAATTTCATATTTATAGCGATTACTATCTCGCCCCTCACCAACATAAATTGTCACAGCAAATCCCTCATTACGGAGAAACCTCACAAGCTCTTCATTCTTATTTTGAGTATTGATTGTTGCATAAACATAGCCAATCGCCAGCTTTCGTTCAATTTTGGCTCCTAAAAAAATACCTAAGCCAAAACCAATTGCATAAACGACCATAGCTAACAAACTTTGTTTCCCACTAAAAACAAGCGAAAGGCCAAATACATACACGAGCATCTCTAGCATACCGAATATGGCAGCAAGGAAAGTAATATTTTTCACCAAAAATATTGTACGTAAAGTTAAAAATGGTACATATACTAATTGAAGTATTAAAATCAAAACGATACTTTGCATTTATACTAGACCTTTCTAAGAGTAGTTATTTATAAGTGTATGTTGAAATAGAGAGTTACATTCTATTAAAAATACCTTATTTATAAATTCCCTCGCCACTCATTTCTAAACATCCACGCCTAAAACAAGCTGTGTACTAAAATGTTCAAACGACTTTAAAGGCGAACCACAAGCTATTTCCCCTACTATTTAAACGAAGTTAACATATTGCTGTCACTTTCAAATTAATTCCTTTGATTTATTTTTCCCAAAGCTCGATACGTCTTCCTTCTGGATCTTCAATCCAAATAAATTTTCCAAACTCATGAATTGTCTTGTCCATTGCAAGGGGCACACCTATTTTTTCAAGATGTTTGATACTGTCTTCTAGATTTTCCACTTGAAAGTTTAGCATCACTTGCTGATCTGTTGGAAAATAGCTGTCATGCTCAGAGAAGAAGGAAAAAATTGTTTCATTGCCTGGCTGTGGTGTAATCATGGTACCATTCCAACTTTCAATTTCCATGTTTAGAACTTTGCTATACCACTGTTTAATTTCTTCTAGGTTTTTAGACCTCCAAAAGATTCCTCCCAATCCCTTTACTTTCATAAAGATCTCCCTCCTACCAATTAGTTATGAATTTAAATTCTAGTTTTAAATGTGAATACCTTCTTTCATTAACATATCACGATAAACAAGAAACTTGCTTATTAGTACCTAATGTTTTTCTTCGAACATTTTCTGCCCTGTTTTCGCATAAAAAAATGCCACCTCCTCCCATCTAAATCAATAGATAAAAGTAGGTGACAACGTTATTTATATGTTTGTATTCTGATACATGCTATTGAATTATTTCTTTATGCTTCTCCATGCATCGGGTCTTTTTTATGCTTCGGCCCAATCATGTTGAATAAAATATTAAGGATAATTGCTGTGACTGAACCACAGACGATTCCGTTAGATGTTAAAATAGACACTTTTTCTGGTAGTGCATCAAAAATGCCAGGAACGACTGATACACCGACCCCTAAACTTACTGCAATCGCAGCAATCATCGCGTTTTCTGCTGACTCGTTCATAACTGGTACAAGCATACCCATACCTTGTGTAATCACCATACCGAACATCGCTAACATTGCCGCACCTAGTACGGATGTTGGAATAATCGTTGTTAACGCTGCGATTTTCGGTAGGAAGCCAAGTGCTACTAGTAAACCACCTGTGATGTAAATGACTTTACGATCTTTAACACCTGACATACGTGTAAGTCCCACGTTTTGTGAGAATGTAGTGTACGGAAAGGCATTGAAAATTCCACCGATTACAGATGCAAGACCTTCTGAGCGATAACCACGAGCCAAATCTTTTGAATCTAATTTTTTATTACATATATCACTTAGTGCAAAATAAACACCAGATGATTCAACTAAAGATACCATTGCTACAAGCGTCATTGTAATTATAGCCGTTACATCAAATGTAGGCATTCCAAAGTAGAATGGTTGTACCATATGGAATACATCCGCTTCTGCTACTGGGTCGAAATTAACCTTGCCCATGAATGCCCCTAAAATTGTACCAGCTACTAACCCAACTAGAATGGAAATAGCACGGATGAAGCCTGTAGAAAAACGATAGACGATTAAAATAATGACTAGTGTAATAAATGCTAATGCAATATTTGAGCCGGATGCAAAATCCTCTGCTCCTTGTCCACCTGCCATATTATTTAAAGCTACTGGCAGTAAAGAAATACCGATAATAGAAACGACAGATCCTGTTACTACTGGCGGGAAAAATTTCACTAGCTTCCCGAAGAAGCCCGCAATAATCACGACAATCAAACCAGATGCAATAATGGAACCATAAATATCTGTGATACCTTGCTCTGGGTTTGTACCTATAGCAATAATTGGACTTACCGCTGTAAATGTACAACCAAGTACAACAGGTAAGCCAATACCAATAAATTTACCTGAGTAAACTTGTAAAAGTGTTGCGACCCCGCACATCATAATATCAATCGCCACTAAATACGTCATTTGTGTTGAATTAAAGCCAATTGCCCCTCCAATAATAAGTGGCACTAGGATGGCTCCAGCATACATCGCAAGTAAATGTTGAATTGCTAGCGTCGTTGATTTAAAGGTATTCATTACGCGTGAGCCTCCGTAGCAAATGTCACTTTGCCATCTTCAAGAGAATCTACAATCGCTAATGATTCTACGCGAACACCTTGCTCACGTAATAATTTGCCCCCATCTTGGAAGCCTTTTTCAATAACAATGCCAACTCCTACAACATTAGCACCCGCTTGAGCTGCAATATCAAGTAAACCCTTTACAGCTTCTCCGTTTGCTAAGAAATCGTCAACAATTAAAATATTGTCGTCTTCACTTAAAAAATTACGTGATACAGAGATATCATTCGTTTCATTTTTAGTAAATGAATGTACTTTTGATGTGTAAAGGTTATCTGAAAGTGTTAATGATTTACGTTTACGAGCGAACACTACCGGTGCACCAATTTCTAGTCCTAGCATGACAGAAGGAGCGATGCCTGAAGATTCTATTGTTAAAATCTTTGTAATTACTTGGTCAGCAAATCGATTTGCGAATTCATGACCAATTTCCTTCATTAACAATGGGTCAATTTGATGGTTTAAAAATGAATCTACTTTTAATACTGAAGATGATAAAACTTTACCCTCTTGCATAATTTTGTCGTGTAATAACTTCATTTCTGTCATATCCTTCTTTCTTAAATATTAATAAAAAAAGCTGAACACCTTGGTCCCATTCAGCTACGAGTGGAGCAAAGCATTCAGCGTTAAAACGTCGAAAGGAATAGAAAACATCATGAAAGAAGTTCTCTAAAAGCATTGCTACCCATAGTCGATTTATTTACGGTAAATCGGTAGAAACTTGCAAGCCATATCCTCGCTATTATATGAGTAAAATTGTATGAATCTATCAGAATACCCAATTTAAACACTTTATTCGGTAGAAGCCTATTTCTCCTACTGAAAAAAGTTTAATTTTTCGGAATTTAATGGTATTCTGCGACTTTTTAATTGTAAACGTTCGTGTTTTCAATCAACGTACTGATTATAACAGACAATTTTCTAGCATGCTAGCATTATTTTGATAAATGAAAAGGTACTGTCATAATCACGACATTTCTGTGAAATAACAATGTTGTACGTATTAATAAGCTTGATTGATTGTGAAGCATATGATGCCAGCCCTTTTTCGGTAAAAATTGAGGGATGACAACCGTTACTTTATGACCTGTTTTCGCACATTGATGGTCCACTTTATCTATAAATTTGATCAATGGTTGTGTGATGCTACGATAAGCCGAATAATAGGTTACTAGTCGAATGTCTGGTTGCCAAGCCTGCCACTTTTCTTCGAAGGCTTTTGCATCAGCTTGATCGAAAGCCACATAAAAGGCAATAATTTTATCAACCTTTAGTGATTTCGCATAATGAAGGGAATTTTCAACCACCTTCGTTATACCAGCTACTGGTACGATGAATACATTTCCTTCAATAGTAGCGACTTCCTCTTTACTCAATCTCAGCTGTTCTCCAACGGCTTGATAATGAAGCTTGATCCGATGAAATACAAAAATGATAATTGGTAAAAAGACAAACACTGGCCATACCTGAGGCAACTTCGTTACAAAAAACATCATCGCTACGATAAACGAAATAGCTGCACCAATTGTGTTAATCGTAAATTTTGCCATCCAGCCAGTAGGTTTTTCACGCCACCATTTTCGCATCATTCCCGTTTGCGCTAATGTAAACGGAATAAATACCCCAACAGCATAGAGTGGAATTAAATGCTCTGTTGCCCCATCAAATAAGATGATTAAGACAATGGCTGCTAGCCCTAGCATCATAATGCCATTAGAATACCCTAGGCGATCCCCACGCATTTGAAATATTCTCGGAATAAAACCGTCTTTTGATAAATTGACAGCAAGTAGAGGAAATGCTGAATAGCCCGTATTTGCTGCAAGTACCAAAATCATCGCTGTTGTACCCTGTACTATATAATAAAAGAAATTTCGACCAACACTTGCTTCTGCTAGTTGGGAAACGACTGTCGCTTCCGAAGTTGGCGCAATTCCGTAAAAATAAGCTAAACTAACAATACCGATAAATAAAACCGCTAAGATTCCGCCCATTGCTAACAATGTTTTAGCAGCATTATTAGGAGCAGGATTTCTAAAATTAGGGATTGCATTCGATATAGCTTCTACCCCTGTTAAAGCTGAGCTCCCTGTCGCAAATGCCTTTAATAATATAAATAAACTAATCCCTGCGACAGGTGTACCTATCTTTGGATGCAGCTCTGCTGGCACCTGACCTGTTGCAACATTATAGAGCCCCATCCCAATCAACACTAGCATAACGACTACAAACAGGTAGACAGGGTATGCCAAAACAGAGGCGGACTCTGTTACACCACGTAAGTTCAAGACCGTTAAAAAAATCACAAAGATAATAGCAATTGGCACATTGTATGGGTGCAGACTTGGAAATGCCGATGTAATTGCATCTGTCCCTGCTGATACACTTACCGCTACCGTTAAAATATAATCAACGAGCAATGAGCCACCTGCTACAAGACCTGCGTTCACACCTAAATTTTCCCTAGAAACTACATAAGCGCCGCCCCCGTGTGGATAGGCGAATATAACCTGACGATATGATAAAGTCAGCGCCACCAATAGGACAACGACCCCTACCGCAATCGGTAAAGAATACCAAAATGCTAATGTTCCCACAGTCATCAGGACAATTAAAATTTGTTCCGGTCCATAGGCTACGGAAGACAAAGCATCGGACGATAATATTGCCAATGCCTTTGTTTTACTAAGCTTTTGTTCCCCTAACGCATCGGATCTTAATGGTTTGCCGATTACATAACGTTTAAATGAGGATTTCATCAATAAACACCTTCTAGTTTCTTAGATTGTGTTTCGCCTTCCTAAATGAGATCAAAAAACGCCTACAAGTCATCACTAAATAAGACTTGTAGACGCTCATCTGTCTGCCAAGCTCCAACTTTTCTGCTCTTAACGCTTACGAGGTTAGCTGTCGGATTCGGGCCTGAGTAGCCCTACCCTTCAAAAGAAGAGATTCACCCCAAGGATTGCTTATGCGCTCCGTCTAAAATGGGTCCCCCGCGTCTAGTTTGCTTCAGCGATTTAGAAATTTGAAACTTTAATAATGATGTCATATTACGCCTGTCGATTAAAAAAGTAAAGAAGAAAATTTTTATTTTTTACAAGTGAAATACATAGACTTTTTGAAAACATTGTTAATATCCATGGTAGAAATTAATTTACCCGCGAATACCTAATTTAAAGGCATTTTACAACAAAAAAAGCCTTAAAAGTATGCTCTACTTTTAAGGCAACAACTATTATTAGTCTTCCATATCTTGTTCAAAATCAACAATTTCTCCTGTAATCGAATCAACATCAACATCATATTCATATTGCCCATTTTTTAACTCAATTTCATAAATACCATCATCTAATTTAATTTTTGTGACTGTACCCTTTGCTTTTGTTAGAGCCGCTTCAATAGCCTTTTCTTTACTTATAAGGTTAGTAGCAGTATTAGCGTTAACCCATTCATTATCATCGTCATCTTGACGCTCTTTCTTCTGCTTAAGTAATTTACCAGTATAGGCATCGAATTTTAAATCATACTCTTCTTTATCAGCATGCACCTCTACCTCATAAACAGAGCGGTAGCGGTTTTGATCTAGTTCAATATCTGCTACTGTCCCATCCACTACTGATAATGCTTTCTTTTCGATTTCTTGCATGGATAGGATCTTTTTTTCTTGTGCACTTCCTGATAATAAAGTTGTTGAACCAATTGCCGCTCCAACACCAAGAGTCACCACTAATGCAGGAATCATCATTATTTTTTTCATGTTCATCTCTCCTTTGTTTTATCTGCTTTTAGCTTACCAAGCAAAGATGATAGAACTATAAGAGGAACATTAGAATTCCATGAGAAAACTCTTTAATCGTCCCATGAAACAGAAAGGACCTTTCCAGATACAGCATGAATTTGGAACGTGGCTTCTTCATGCTCTGTTTCAATTTCAACTAAATAATAACCGCCCTCCGCAGTATCTTCAAAATCTACAGAATCCACTTTCCCTGTTAATTGTTGCAGCGCTATATCAATGGCTTGCTGTTCGGTAATAATGTGAGGTTTTTCAGGCTGATTTAATGGTTCTACATCTTTTTCAGATAACACTTCACCCGAATAGCCATCTACTGTTATATCTTTTTGCTTATGCTCCTTTTCAACACGTGCGGTATAAATGGTATCTGTGAGCATGACGCTTTCTACCTCACCATATTTTTCTTTCACCATTTTTCTTATTTGATTTTCTGTTAACAATAATTTACTTTGCCCTTTTTGCAACGTTAGATCAGAAACCTGCTGTGTTGTAGCATCAAGCATGGCTGTATATTTCAAATTCTCACGTGTAAATTGTATTTCAAATGAATTTCCACGCTTTTTTACTTCTGAAACTTGACCCTTATAAATAGCTTCGATATGGCGTATGGCCTCCGCTTCACTGAGAGGCTCCTTTTGAAAATAGCGATTTTGAATAAACCAAAGCACTCCGCTACAAAGAAGGATAATCACAATAAGTATTAAAACCCACTTTTTCATTGCTGCCCCTCCTTTGGTATACACAAGGTAAAACTTGAACCTTCTCCAACTGTACTTTCCACATCTATGGTGATGCCCAATTGTCCCGCAAGTTCATGTGCAATCGCAAGCCCTAAGCCAGAACCGCCTGTTTTACGATTACGATCCTCTGTGACACGGTAAAAACGCTCAAACAAATGTGAAACATGCTCTGCAGGAATACCGACGCCAAAATCCTGAATCGTCATTCGTACATGCGTAGTAGTTTCAGCTGTGGAAATATGAACGTCATCCTCACTATATTTCCTAGCATTATCAAGCAAAATAAAGAGTAATTGCTTCAAAATTTTTTCATCACTGTCAATAAATTGTGGTGCTTCTTCTGCGTCGACTATAAAATTCCGATGGTATGCCTGCTGCATTTGTGCAGCCACTTTATTAAGGAAGGGAGCTAGCTCTAGCTGTTCAATATGAATATCCATATGCTCATTATTTTTGGCTAGCTCTAATAATTGTAATACCATTTCATGCATACGAGAAGATTCATTTGCAATAGCCTGTAGCGATTCCTGCGCTACTTCACGATTGTCAAAACCTCTTCGCAAGAGCAACTTTGCATAGCTTTCAATGACAGTAATGGGCGTCTTTAATTCGTGAGAAGCATTTGAAACGAATTCCTGTTGCTTTTGATAGTGCTGTTCAAGCTTCTCCATCATCATATTGAACGTTCGATTAATTTTTGCTAATTCATCCCCACCTTTAGCTGGGATGTCCATTTTTTCATATTTTCCCGTCGATGCACTTTTGCGCATTGTCGCATTTAAGCGTTCTAGTGGTAACAAAATTAGGCGACCGAGTGCCAAGCTCGCTAAAAAGATTGGAATGGTGGCAATAATGGACACAACGATCAAAATAGCCTTTAATAAATCCAGTGTACTTTCTACTTCCTCCATGGATTGCTGTAAGGTGATGTCCACAATTGTCCCATCCATCCAAATAGTAGGCATTGTATAGGCAATAGAAGTAACATCTGGCATGTCTAGAGTGGCCTGAACCTTGGTCTTTAAATTTTCTCCACCATATACATAGATAGCACCACCAGCTGGCATATATGCTCTTAATACCTGCTGTAGGTTGGTTTGTGTATTTAACTGGCTTAATGTTGAGCTTAAATCATTCGCTCGTGTATGAAGTTGACTATATTCCGTATTATAGGCAAATTTCTCGTACAAAAAGTAAATTCCACTGTTAGTTGCCACTAAAATTACTAGCATTAATAAAGTGGTAAGTAGATGAATTTTTGTTTTAAGCTTCATGATTTATTTTCCTTCAGCACATAACCTACACCGCGAACTGTTTGAATAATGGGTGTTACATTAGCGATTTCAAGCTTTTGGCGCACATAACGAATATAGACATCCACAACATTTGTATCTCCGTAGTAATCAAAGCCCCATACCGTCTCTAATATTTGTTCCCTTGTGAGCACCTGCTTAGGATGCTTCATTAGATATAACAATAAATCGTATTCTCTAGGAGTCAGTTGGATCTCCTTACCATAATAAATAACTTCTCTTGTCTGCTCATCGATCGATAACTGTCCAAACGATACACCAACCTTTGTTGGACTAGCCTTTTGAGAAAACCGTAGTGCATTCCGGATACGGGCCAGTAATTCTTCAATTTCAAAGGGCTTTGTCACATAATCATTAGCTCCCAAATCCAATCCCTTTACCTTATCCTCCACCTCACTTTTAGCAGTCAGCATAATAACTGGGGTCTGTGATTCTGTTGCGCGAATACGCTTTAGTACATCTATGCCACTCATTTCGGGTAACATAATATCCAGTAAGATTAAATCCCATTGCTGCTCACGATATTGCAATAAACCGTCTGCTCCTGTATGGGCCATCACCGCTTCATAGCCTTCAAACTGAAGCTCTAACTGGAGCACTCTCGCAATATTTTCTTCATCTTCTATAATTAAAATTCGATTGCTCATGTCGAATCAGTCCTTCATCTTTTCTTTCATCGTAAACGATACAGGTAAGGAAAGTCTAATTAGAAATTGATGAGAAATGTGCATACTTATTTTTTAAAAATTTTAAGCAAAGCGCTTCCCTTTTTCTAATCCTAGCGTTAGAATACTATTATCTTATTTTCCTCCAGGAAACTTTATTTCACAAACGATACTTTTTGAAATGAGGGAACAAATATGGTATACAAACAAGTCACAAAATCGTCTGCTGAGGCGGTTTTAGATGGAGATATAAAAGGTTGGCGACGGTTTTTACCTTTTCTTGGACCTGCATTCATTGCAGCGGTCGCCTATATTGATCCTGGCAATTTTGCCACAAATATTACAGCTGGCTCTCAATATGGTTACTTACTCCTTTGGGTAATAGCCTTTTCTAATTTAATGGCGGTGCTCATCCAATCCTTATCTGCCAAGCTTGGTATTGCGACAGGAAAAAATTTACCTGAGGTGGCACGTGAACATTTTTCTAAAAAGACATCTATATTTCTTTGGATTCAGGCTGAATTAGTCATTATTGCTACCGACCTTGCTGAATTTATAGGTGCCGCATTAGGGCTTTATTTGTTATTTAATATCCCTATGCTTCCAGCAGCTATCATTACAGCAGTCGGATCATTTGCTATTCTAGAGCTTCAAAGAAGAGGCTTCAGAGCCTTTGAGGCAGGCATTTCTGGCATGGTTTTAATTGTCGTATTAGCATTTGCCTTCCAAACATTTTTAGCACAGCCAGATTGGGGCGAAGTAGCGTTTGGTATGTTCACGCCACAATTTGAAGGGGTGGATTCATTACTATTAGCAACAGGTATTTTAGGTGCGACCGTCATGCCCCATGCTATTTACTTACATTCTTCTTTAACACAAAGTCGTATTATCGGTCGTAATGAAGAAGAAAAAAGACGAATTTTCCGTTTTGAATTTATTGATATTATCATCGCTATGATCATTGCAGGAGCCATCAATATGAGTATGCTCATTATCGCGGCAGCAGTATTTCACACACAGGGGATTGTAGTAGAGGATTTAGATGTTGCCTATAACGGCCTAAAGAATGCTCTCGGCCCAATGGCTGCCATTTCCTTTGGTCTTGGTTTACTAATTGCTGGGCTAGCTAGCTCCTCTGTAGGGACATTAGCAGGTGACGTAGTAATGCAAGGCTTCATTCAACGAAAAATACCACTTTATTTACGGAGAGCCATTACAATGGTGCCTCCGTTAGCGATTATTGCATCTGGTGTAAATGCAACCCATGCGCTCGTTCTTAGTCAGGTTGTGTTATCTTTCGGTATTGCATTCGCCCTCGTCCCTCTCGTTATGTTTACAAGCAAACGAGACATTATGGGTGGTTTAGTGAACCACCGTATTACTACTATTTTAGGCTGGTTTGTAGTTGTCATCGTTGTGGCATTAAATATTTACTTACTAGGTGAAACAATATTTGGATAAAATAG
Source organism: Lysinibacillus sp. GbtcB16 (assembly GCF_019091145.1). Classification (NCBI taxonomy): domain Bacteria; kingdom Bacillati; phylum Bacillota; class Bacilli; order Caryophanales; family Bacillaceae; genus Lysinibacillus; species Lysinibacillus sp. GbtcB16. The sequence goes on along the minus strand of NZ_JAGXJV010000006.1, from coordinate 10,207 downwards.
TGAATTAATAGACTAACAAAAGGCATCGAGAAGAAAAATCTCGATGCCTTTTTGTTGATAATCTAAAGGTGATAATTATAGACAAATTTACTACCATTGGATCCTACATGATCCTTTACTCTTGTAGGATAGCTAAAGCAGCGCAGAAGTTACAGTTAATTTCTTCATTGAAATCACCTTTATCGAATTGCTATCATCATCGTTCGATAACAACAAAATTTATGGCTCTTTCATTAAACATCAACCTTCTCGATATTGCGGATAGCTAGATAGGCAATACTAATACCTATGATTGCTAACGAGATTGGAATAATAATGATGTCATTTAATGTGAAGTTACCTGTATTGGATGAAGTCACTGATACGATTAGAATAGAAGAAATAATTGTTGCTGGAATAGAGTATTTTCTCATTCCGAAATATAATGGAATTAATGCCATCCCTGAGGCAGCAATTGCATTCATGAGTACAGATGGTATATGTTGCATGATTAAAGTATTAGATAAAACATCAGGAATTAAATCAAATTTATCGCTTACGATGCAAAAAATGGTTGTAATCAAGATATTTGAAACGATGATTGCACTAAAGGTAAAAAGCATGACAATCGCAAGCTTAGCAGCGATTAATTTCTTTCGGCTTATAGGATACATAAAGGCCAATGTGATTGTTTTAAACTTATATTCTCCGATGATCAGTTTAGCTATTAATGTAGCTGCAAAAATAATAAATACGGCTCTGACAAATGAATCGATGACACTTAAAGCCATTTCATAATTTGCAATATCAACTTCCCCTTCTACTTTAGAAATAAATAAAATCATAAACATAAATCCTAAAATAATAAAGTTAGCAAACATAGCACTTTTAACATAGGAGCCTAAATGATATTTTTTCATTTCCAAACGCATTAAATTAAGCATGAACAATCCCTCCATTTATTAGCTTAAGGAAGTAATCCTCTAATGTGCTAGTTTTTTTGCTAATCTCCTCTATTTCAATGTCATGTTCAATCAATGTTTTTGTTAGAACCTTTTGGGATACTGTCAAATCATAAATTCGTATAGAATTGTCATCCATCAGTTTGAAATTAGCCATTCTCAATTCACTTTCTAAAATAAAGGCTGCCTTCTTACCATCGTTTACGATCACTTCAATATAGTCGGCTTGATTACGATTAATCGTATCCATCGTTACTTCAGTAATGAGCCTACCTTCCTTGATGACACCAATCGTATCGGCCAATTGTTCAATTTCCCCTAATATATGACTAGAGATAATGATCGTAATGCCATACTCCGTACAGAGCATTTTAAAAAGCTCTCTCAACTCTTTAATCCCAATGGGATCTAGTCCATTAATTGGCTCATCTAAAATTAGGAGCTCTGGCTTTGTAATAATAGCGCGTGCAATACCTAGTCTCTGTTTCATCCCTAATGAGAAATCTTTTACCCGTTTCTCCTCTGCATTTGTTAATTTTACAAGGTTAAGTACATGGGCAATTTCCTGCTTATTGTAATAGCCCATATATTCGCAATGCAATTCTAAGGTTTCCCTAGCCGTTAATTTTTCATAGAAAATAGGATATTCGATAATCGTTCCCATTCTTTTTAATAGTTCATACGATTGATCGGTCAACCTCTCACCAAATATTTCAACATCTCCACTGGTTGGCTTCGTCAGATTCGTTAGCATCTTCATAACTGTCGTTTTACCCGCTCCGTTAGGGCCTAAAAAGCCGTAAATCTCTCCCTTCTTCACGTTCATATTGACAGCAGAAACCACTTCTCTTCCTTCGTACACTTTCGTAAGCTGGTTTGTTTTCACAATGTATGTCATGTCAATCTCTCCCTCAAATGTGGCTATTTTCATTATAAAAAATGAAACTCTCTAATTTATTACTGGATTCTTACAAATTTCTTAAGAGCATAAGAAAAGCCTGTAAAGCACAATAAAAGCTCTACAAGCTGTGATTTCAATACATCATTCGTTTTAATGCAATGGTAAAAATGGTCTTTTTATAGGGAATACTTGATAACTGGATGGAACCGTCCATCATTTCCACTAATCGCTTTGTAATCGTTAAACCTAAGCCACTCCCCTGGAAGGATTTATTGCGAGAGTCCTCTAGCGTGTACATTCTCTCAAAAACACTATCAATATGGTATTCATCGATTCCTTTACCACAATCCCATACATCTATATAAATAGTCGTTTCATCATTTCTTACGGTTAAGCCAATTACATTACCATCCGCTCCATAGGCAAGAGCATTGGATAAAAGATTGTTGAGAACCCTATCTAACGCTTCTTCATTACCAAGGGCATACATAGGTGTTTCAGGGATTGTAATAGTAATATTTAGTCCCATGGACGTGACCATATCGTAAAATGATAATATATTTTTACGGCTAATTTCACAGACATTGATTTTAGTGATTGGATAATCTGTATCCCCTGCCTCTAATTTGGCAAGATCGAAAAATGTATGAATAATTTTTAATACTTCTAATGTTTTAGCATGTACACCCGCTAATAGTCTTTGACGCTCCTCTTCACTAGCTGAGCCTTGAAGCTGAAGCATTTCAATATAGCCTAACACAACCGTTAAAGGCGTTTTTAAATCATGTGAAATATTGGCCAGCATTTTTTTCATGGAATCTTCCATTTTGCGATGGGTCGCCTGAACTTTTTGGTGATGGTCCAGCCAAGCGTTTATCGAAATAAGTAGCTGTTGAATTTGTGAATTGCTCGTAGTTACCAAAATCTTTTCGTTACTTTTTTCTTGAACAATGGCTTGGAGTTTTTCATTCATATATTGGATCGTCTGATTTTGTTCTTTTTTTGCTTTCCATTGAAAAATAACTATTCCTATAAGCACCACAATTATGATTAATAGCATGATTATCATATCTGTTATCCTTCAAACTTATAGCCAATTCCCCACAGCGTCTTAATATACTGGGGGTTGGATGGATCATCTTCAATTTTTTCGCGTAGCCTTCGAATATGTACATTAATAATATTTTCATCACCGTAATATGCATCTTTCCATATTAGCTGATAAATTTGCTCTTTCGTAAAAACTCGGTTACGGTTTGTTACAAATAGCTTTAAGATGGCAAATTCCTTTGATGTTAGCTTCACTTCTTGTCCATTTTTATTTATTGAGAAATTAACAATATCTATCTTTAAATGGCCTATAACTATTACATCTTGTTTGGGATCTATTTGGCCAGCGTATTTCGTAGCTCTTCTAATAACGGCCTTTACGCGAGCTGAGAATTCCAGCATAGAAAATGGCTTAGCAATATAATCGTCTGCCCCTAATCCCAAGCCAAGCGCTTTATCTACATCACTATCCTTTGCGGACATAATGATGATAGGAAGTGCTGCCTGTTCTCGAATGACTTTTAAAACTTCTAATCCATTAAGCTTAGGAATCATAATATCTAGGATGACTAAATCAAAGGTTTGATTTAAACAATATTGCAATGCCTCTTCTCCATTATTGGCAGTGGTGACTTCGAAGCCTTCCAATAATAAAAAATTCGCTACCATTTCGCGAATAGCCTCATCATCTTCCACTAGTAAAATATGTTTTTGCATTTTCATGCACCTCTCTCTACTAGAAAGTCAAAAATCACACTTCCATATCTATAGTATATTACCATATATATGACATTAATTTTGTAATAATTTTAAAGGTCCCCCGATAAAAAAAGCTGTTCCATCAACCATCATACAACGGTTTATAGAACAGCTCTTCTATTTAATTTTCCACTTTTAAATCACAATCTTTAAGAGGAAGCATTTTTGTTTTATGTTTAATTTTGTACCCTAGCCATAGCAATAGGAACAGTGGAATACCAATATAGGAAACAAGGATACCATACCAATCGATTGTACCTCCGATAAACGCTGTGTAATTCTGTCCAATTACAACAATCATACAAATAGTAAAGGCGAATAGTGGACCGAATGGGTATAGCTTTGCTTTATACGGTAATAGCTTTGGATCTAAGCCTTGCGCTTCGAAAGCACGACGGAAACGATAATGACTAAATGCAATACCTAGCCAAGCAATAAAACCTGACATCCCAGAGGCATTTAAAAGCCAGATATAAACTACCCCATCACCAAAGAATGATGCTAAAAACGCTACACAGCCTACAGCTAATGTTGCGATCAATGCATAAATCGGAATACCTCGACGACTTAGCTTTGCAAAGAATTTAGGAGCATGACCATCCACCGCTAATTGCCATAGCATACGTGAAGATGCATATAGTCCAGAATTACCTGCTGATAGCATAGCTGTTAAAATAATGGCATTCATTAAGGAGGCAGCAAAAGCAATGCCTAAACGATCAAACACGAGCGTAAATGGTGATACAGCGATATCCTCCGATAATAAGCGCTCATCTGTGAATGGAATCAACATCCCTATAGCAGCAATAGCTAAAATATAAAATAAAATAATACGCCAAAACACCGATTTTACTGCCTTCGGAATATTTTTTCCAGGATCATCTGTTTCCCCTGCAGTTACCCCAAGTAGCTCTGTTCCTTGGAATGAAAATCCTGCTGCAAGGAAAATACCAAATGTAGCAAGAAAGCCACCATGGAATGGTCCATCACTAATAAAGAAATTTGTAAAACCAACTGGTGCCTGTCCACCTAAAATACCAAAAATCATTAATATGCTAATAATAATAAATACAATGACCGTAGCCACTTTTATCATCGCAAACCAATATTCACTTTCGCCATAGCTCTTTACAGACAATAAATTAAATGTCAGTACAATTACAATAAATAATACTGTCCAAAGTGCTGATGAGCTATCTGGGAACCAATATTTCATAATTAATGACACTGCCGCAATTTCGGCTGCAATCGTAATTGCCCAGTTATACCAATAGTTCCAACCTAGTGCAAAGCCTAGAGCGGGATCTACAAATTTTGTCGCATACGTACTAAAAGAACCCGAGGACGGCATATAGGCAGCCATTTCCCCTAAACTTGTCATTAAAAAATATACCATAATACCGATTAACGCATAGGCAAGCAATGCGCCTCCCGGTCCTGCTTGTGCAATGGCACCACCACTGGCTAAAAATAGCCCTGTACCAATTGTACCGCCTAAAGAAATCATTGTGATATGACGGCTTTTTAATTCTTTTTTCAGCTTCGGTGCTTTATGGCCGAGCTGATTTACTTTTATTTCACTCACGATATAGCTTCCTTCCTATTTATGAGGCAAAAAAATGCCATCACATGAACAATGTGATGGCTAAGTTAATCCTCAGTTTTTCCTAAACGATAGCTCAACACGTTGTACAAACGTGACAGTTCTGTTCCTTTCGGATACAGCCCCAGCATGAGGTTTTCAAGTCCCCTCACACTTCGGCAATATTTCCTTTCAACTAATCTCTTCAATGCTTGTCATTTCAATTAGCTTACTTATAAATATCGCGACCTCTACCTCATTACAAACATGAGGCATATAATTATTAAATTTATGATGTTTACTATACTAACATAAGACCTAAGACATTTCAATATAACCATTAATGTTTTGTATTTTGTGAATTTTCCACTATTTTTAATAGTGTGATAAAGTGTTATAGTAGTTCAATTAGAATGGTTATAACAGGGGGAATTATTTTGACTTTACATGATCATTCCGCCAGCTACCCGAGCAGAAAAATTAGCTGGAAGGGAACAACCTTATTATTAGTTTTTGGAATAATATTTATAGCGTCTACATTACGAATGCCACTAACTGTTGTGGGTCCAATTGTATCCTTTATCCGTGACGATCTTGGTATTTCCAATGTTCTAGCCGGTTTTTTGACAACTATTCCATTGCTTGCTTTTGCCATTATATCACCGTTCGCACCAGTTGTAGCACGAAAACTTGGGCTTGAGCTAACCTTATTTTTATCCACTATTTTATTGGCCTTAGGAATTGTACTACGCTCCCTTGGTACAACAGGGTTACTTGTATTTGGCACAGTGCTCATTGGCGTAGCCATATCATTTGGAAATGTGTTGATTCCAGGTTTATTAAAATTAAAATTTCCATACCATGTAGGGTTACTAATGGCATTTTTTACTATGTCTATGAACTTAACGGCTGGACTTGGAGCAGGTATTAGTTATCCAATAGCTAATTCTTCACTAGGTTGGCAAGGAGCATTGGCTGTGGCGCTTATATTAGTCGTATTAACGATTTTAATTTGGATACCTCAATTGAAATTGAATAAGCCAGAACCAGCTACTACGGCAAAAAAAACAGGTAAACCTCTTTATAAATCACCTGTTACATGGGCAGTAACCGGTGCAATGGGCTTACAATCTTTATTATTTTATACGACAGCAGCTTGGATTCCTGAAATTTATATTGCGCAAGGATTGGCTCCTGATAAAGCTGGATGGATGTTTTCCATAATGCAATTCTCACAAGTCCCCATGGCATTGGCTGTCCCCATTATTGCTGGTAAAATGACTTCACAAAGACCACTTGTCCTTATGTTTACATCGTTTTATTTAGTAGGATTTGTCGGCGTTGTAATGGAATGGACAACGTTGGGGATATTATGGATGATCCTTCTAGGTTTAGCAGGTGGAGCTTCATTCGCATTAGCAATGATGTTCTTTACACTCCGTACGCGTACAGCATTTGAAGCCGCTGATCTATCAGGGTTTGCACAATCATTGGGCTATTTATTCGCTGCCATTGGGCCGATTCTTTTCGGATACCTCCATGATTTATTTGGTGGATGGAATATTGCAGGTTGGCTCTTTGTTGTTGTAGCTATAACACTCTTCTTATGTTCCATGCGAGCTTCTAAAGATGAATATGTCCATTAAATTTAAGCAGATGGGGAAGCTGAGCCCATCTGCTTTATCTATATAACATTTCTTTTTTTAATGTTTTAGTAAGGCTAGCAGTTCCTCAATTTCCTCTGCTATGCTCTTGGAACGTGCCTTAATAGCAGTAAAAACAGGGATTGCCTCTTGAAGGAGTAAAAAACTAAAATAATAATAGCCTAAAAAAGCTTCTGGTTCATAGCCTCTAGGCGTATCTTCCTCCCATTCAAGCTCATCATCCTCTTCATTTTCCACCCATAAATATTTCTTATCCAAAAGCTCCTGCATCGTTGAAACGTTATGTGTTGAATCTTGATAATCCTTAGTTATTGCATGAGCCACAGCTAAATAAAGCTCTATTTCTGCTAAGGAGACTTCCTCCACATTTTTACTTGAGAGCTTTTTTAAAAGAATAAATACTACCCATGGCGTCACCTGCCAAAGTGTTCCTTGATGTTCAATTAGTTCAGTCAGCTCTTGATATTGTTTCTGTTCAATTAGACGAGGAATATCTGTTCCTCTGCCATAAGGTGTCGTCAATTGTTGCCAAGGGATATTCGAAATATTTTGGTTCAACATCTTGAATTTCCTCTCTCCCAAAAAGGTACTTAGAAGCTGTTCGTTTATGAACAACTCCTTTAAAGTTAATAACATGGTTTCTGATAAAAATAATTGGGCGTATGGTAGGTATTTATATAAGGCTTATGGAATATATGAGTAGTCGCAGGGGAAAGTGGTGGGATTAACCATGTCCAGTTACCCGTAACTTCTCGCCCTGCTGATTCCTCAGCTTCCTCAAATAATTTAAACTGCTGAGCAGCAGTATGATGATCTACAATGCTCACACCATCCTCTTTAAAAGAATGAAGGACAGCTATATTGAGCTCCACTAATGCTCGGTCACGCCAAAGAGAAGCTTGTTTGGTTGTATCCAGATTAAATATATCTGCAATAGCTGGCAGCATATTATAGCGCTCATGATCGGCTAAATTACGTGCCCCAATTTCAGTCCCCATATACCAGCCATTAAATGGAGCCGCTTGAAAATCAATGCCTGCCATTTGAAAACGCATACTCGAAATAATAGGAACAGCATACCATTTCAACTCTAATTTCTCCACGTCCTCCGATTCTGGATGACGTATTGGAACCTCTAAAATATACTCAGCTGGAATCGTAAATAGCTGGGGAGCACGTTCGTCTACCTGTATGACGAGTGGTAACACATCAAACGGCGTATGCTCGCCTTTCCAGCCCATCGATTCGCATACTTTTGTAAAAGTGATAGAATGTGCATCCCCAATAATGCCTTCTTCTGTCTCGTAGCCTGCGTAACGAATTAGCTGATGATTCCAAATCCGTACTCTATCAGTTGCAAACACAGTTATAGTTGGACGAATTTTCCCATGATTTGTGGCATACTCAATATGCTCTAGTAACTTTTGAAAAATGCCCTGTTCATCTAAAACTTCTCGTGCATCTACAACATGTAATGATTGCCAAAACAACCGTCCAATACATTTATTACTATTACGCCATGCAACTCGTGCTCCAAAAACTAGCTCCTCTGTAGTAGGCTTATATTCCCCTGCACTTTTAATCTGTTGTAATCTATTTTCTAACCAAAGTTTGGATTCATTTTGTTCCAGCTGGTATTGATTTAAAAAGCATTGTATCTCCTGTATATTCATATCGATTCCTCCACTTATCCTCATATTAGAGGAACAAGTCAATAAGCACCATGAAAATAGCTAGTGAAAAAACATACATATTGCATATATGAAATAGTTTGTTCAAATTTAATATAAAGCAACGTTCCAAGTAGTAATTGAATTGAATTATAGTACTCCTTTAAAAGAGCCTTAAAAAAAGAGGGATTATGAGCATTTGGTAGAAGGAAATGTTTAGACCTTACATGAAAAAGCTACAAAACCCTGTCAAAGGATTTGTAGCTTTGATACCTGTTTATTAAAAGATAAAGAAAAAAGCATGTAGCACACAACTGTGCTACATGCTTGATGACCCGTACGGGATTCGAACCCGTGTTACCGCCGTGAAAGGGCGGTGTCTTAACCACTTGACCAACGGGCCGTGGCTCCGAAGGCAGGACTCGAACCTGCGACAACCTGATTAACAGTCAGGTGCTACTACCAACTGAGCTACTTCGGAATAATGATGGGCCTAAATGGACTCGAACCATCGACCTCACGCTTATCAGGCGTGCGCTCTAACCAGCTGAGCTATAGGCCCATTTTGGAGCGGGTGATGAGAATCGAACTCACGACATCAGCTTGGAAGGCTGAGGTTTTACCATTAAACTACACCCGCAAATAATGGTGGGTCAGGACGGAATCGAACCGCCGACACTTAGAGCTTCAATCTAATGCTCTACCAACTGAGCTACTGACCCGAAATGGAGGAGGTAGAGGGATTCGAACCCCCGCGCGGTGTTACCCGCCTGTCGGTTTTCAAGACCGATCCCTTCAGCCAGACTTGGGTATACCTCCAAAAATATTAAAATGGTGGAGCCTAGCGGGATCGAACCGCTGACCTCCTGCGTGCAAGGCAGGCGCTCTCCCAGCTGAGCTAAGGCCCCATAATATTTTTTGGAAATGGTCGGGAAGACAGGATTCGAACCTGCGACCCCTTGGTCCCAAACCAAGTGCTCTACCAAGCTGAGCTACTTCCCGTTGTTCTTATGGCGCGCCCGACAGGAGTCGAACCCATAACCTTCTGATCCGTAGTCAGACGCTCTATCCAATTGAGCTACGGGCGCAAAATTAATAAAAAATGATGAGCCATGAAGGACTCGAACCTTCGACCCTCTGATTAAAAGTCAGATGCTCTACCAACTGAGCTAATGGCTCGTAAAAGAAAAAATGGCTGGGGTACTAGGATTCGAACCTAGGCATGACGGAATCAAAATCCGTTGCCTTACCGCTTGGCTATACCCCAATTTTAAAATGGGGCGACTGATGGGAATCGAACCCACGAATGTCGGAACCACAATCCGATGCGTTAACCACTTCGCCACAACCGCCACTATATAATAACAGCCATATATGAACGAGTACCTCAATACCTGGCAGGGGCAGTAGGAATCGAACCCACACCAAAGGTTTTGGAGACCTCTATTCTACCGTTGAACTATGCCCCTAAAATGGTGGAGGGGGACGGATTCGAACCGCCGAACCCTAAGGAGCGGATTTACAGTCCGCCGCGTTTAGCCACTTCGCTACCCCTCCAAGGGAATGGTGCCGGCGATAGGAGTCGAACCCACGACCTACTGATTACAAGTCAGTTGCTCTACCAACTGAGCTACACCGGC
>NZ_JAGXJV010000575.1:0-259 GCF_019091145.1 Lysinibacillus sp. GbtcB16 | reverse complement strand
TCCGTAATCGCACTGCCATACGCGGTGTTGAATTCAGGTAACCCGACCTGGAGGACCGTGCTGTTCTTGAACCAGATGATAAAAGTCTCCTGCGGCGCAACGATCTTGCTCTCGGTGGTCGGGTATACGTACTCCGTTGTTCCCGCGAGATATTTCAGGGTAAAGCCTTTCAGATTGAGCGGTGTGCCCGTTGAATTGTACAGCTCAATAAACTCAAATGCGTCGGTTCCGCCGGTTTTGTAATCACTGTTCTTCGTGT
>NZ_JAGXJV010000574.1:0-259 GCF_019091145.1 Lysinibacillus sp. GbtcB16 | reverse complement strand
TTCCCGCTGCTGTAATACTGACTTTGCTGTCCTTCACCGCAGCCCCGGTGCCTGAGACGGTGGCACTCGCTCCGCTCAGCTCGATTTTGGTCACAGTTGAAGTGCTCCAATCCGGATATTGGTCCTCTGCCGCATACCCGATCTTCTTCATCACGGCTGTGCTCGCGGTTGTCGTGCTTGCCGCCGTTGTCCCAGCCGTCTGCACAGCTGCCTTCTCTTGCGCCGCTGCCGCTTCGGAGGAAGCCTGCTCACTCGTATC
>NZ_JAGXJV010000573.1:0-259 GCF_019091145.1 Lysinibacillus sp. GbtcB16 | reverse complement strand
AAGCGTAGTCAGACGTTGCCGGTCCTCTGTCCTGCCGTGCTCAAGCGCGACTACTCGGGTGTGGATATCGGCTTCCATATCATCGTTCCTGATGTTCAAGCCCCGGCCCTTTCATAAAATGCGTATTTCGGAATTGCGTTCATTTTCGCCTGGCTACCAGAACCAGGAAGCGACAGTGATAAGAACGACGGCCACGATGCAAAGCACCGCGAAAGGCTCAGTGTGGAGGAAGCGCATGAGCAACCCCTATTTTAGATAT
>NZ_JAGXJV010000572.1:0-259 GCF_019091145.1 Lysinibacillus sp. GbtcB16 | reverse complement strand
AATGACCCTGAATAGCCGATTCACCAGGGGGGCAGTTTCCATGCAGAGGTTTTCTGTATTAGAAAGGCTGCTTTTCTTCCTTGCCGGAAGAAGGCGGCCTTTTGTTTCATTGGCTCCCTGGCGGCATATCCTGCAGCAGCTGTCCGAACTCTTTATGCAGGCTGCGGCTTAGCGGAATCAAGACCGATGTATGGTTCAAATGGATAAGAAACCGGCGGGAAGCGGGAAATCCGCTTTCTTTGACATACGAGGCAACGTG
>NZ_JAGXJV010000571.1:0-259 GCF_019091145.1 Lysinibacillus sp. GbtcB16 | reverse complement strand
CGGAGTTAAAGCGCTTCGCGCGCTTGGCATCTACCCCAATGTGTATCATATCAACGAAGGCCATGCCGCCTTCCTTACGCTGGAGCGGCTCAAGGAGCTGCTGCACCTTGGGCTGCCGTTCCACGTGGCCATTGAAACCGTGCGGTCGGCCACCGTCTTCACCACCCATACCCCTGTGCCGGCCGGGCACGATACCTTCTCCATTGGTATGGTGGAGCATTATCTCGGACCGCTGCTGCACGAGCTGTCACGGCACAAG
>NZ_JAGXJV010000570.1:0-259 GCF_019091145.1 Lysinibacillus sp. GbtcB16 | reverse complement strand
ATATATCTATTCAGGGAATGGAAGAACAGGCTGCACAAGTGGTTAAAGCTGAAATCCTGTCTTCGTACCGCAAGGGACTCCTCTCCAATACGGATTTATTGAATCTGTTCGGAGAGGTATACCGAAATGATCCCAAAGTATGGCATCGTCTACATGACGAGGGCCGTTTGGTCTTAAAAGAAGATACGATACAAGAAATAGATGTCAAAGTAAAACTGATGCAAACTGGCAAATATAAAAGCAGGGTTCTTCCCGAGTA
>NZ_JAGXJV010000569.1:0-259 GCF_019091145.1 Lysinibacillus sp. GbtcB16 | reverse complement strand
AAGATTACCGGACTTTTAATAATAACCTTATATGTATTCGTTAATTGAATATTCGTTTGAACTTCACCAGCTTGAATCATTGTCCCATCTTGCTTCTTCTGGTTCACAAGAATTTGCGTCGAAGATTGATAGATTGGTGTCATAAAGAAGAAGCTAATGATAGCACTTACTATAGCGGCACCAAAGGCGATTACGAGGATCATTGCTAAACGTTTTCTTAAAATATGAAATAACTCTTTCAAACTAATTGTTTCTTCCA
>NZ_JAGXJV010000568.1:0-259 GCF_019091145.1 Lysinibacillus sp. GbtcB16 | reverse complement strand
ATCTGGTATATGCGCCGCACTGTGCGTGAAAATAAAAAGCTGTTGACCGTTGCGCTTAGCTTGCTGCTCGGCGGAGCCATCGGCAATTTCATTGACCGCGCCATGTTCGGGGAAGTCGTGGATTTCCTTCAATTTACGTTTGATTTCAGCTTCTTCGGTAAAGATATTTACTACATTTATCCGATTTTCAACATTGCTGATTCCGCTATCGTAATTGGAGTTATCCTCATTTTCTTGGATTCGATATTGGCTTGGAGAC
>NZ_JAGXJV010000567.1:0-259 GCF_019091145.1 Lysinibacillus sp. GbtcB16 | reverse complement strand
AATGAAGGTGACCGCTTTGTCTACCACACTCCATGTCCGCTGTTCGCGTTCCTCACGAATTTGCTTAATCGCCAGTTCCACATAGGTGCGTTCCGGATGCTTTTCCGCTGCCTCGCGCTGCCCCTCCATAGAGACCACATGCAGATCCTCGAAGCGGCAAAGAGTTCCCCATTTCTTAGGATACGTGGAGGCGAATACGGCTTCGTAGTACGATCTTTTGATCCCGTCGACTCCTGCTCCTATAGAGCCAATGCCAATC
>NZ_JAGXJV010000059.1:0-1297 GCF_019091145.1 Lysinibacillus sp. GbtcB16 | reverse complement strand
TAACTTTAAAAAGATATTATCAGTATCTAGATGAATAGAAGATTAGTCTCATCTATTCATCTTGCCTAGGAGGCGGTTTAGAAGCAACAATAAAATAATGTTATTGTTGTTTCTAAACCGTTTGCTAGCTTAATGCTAAATAAGTGATACAACAAGACGTTATATGTTTATAGTCTAGTAGTTTGAATAATAAGGATAGTATGGGTAATAAGGATAATAATTTGAACGATAATAGTAAGGAGCACTTGGTAGTACGTATTGAAAATTATAATGGTTATAATCATTATAACTACTATAACTCTGTTCTGAATTCTTGAATCTATTTGCTTCTTCTGTAATAAAAAAGACGTGATCTCCCCAAGATGACATAAAGGTTGCATTTCCCCATCCAAAACTAGATTCAACATTTAGATCAGATTGAAGCGTACTTCCTTTCACACTACTCAATTCGTCGTCTTTTGCAATATAGATACGGTTACCAGAACCTGTCATAAGTGTAGCACGCCTCTAACCTCGAGCTGGTTCAATATCTGTATCACGTTGTAGATCTCTTTCTCTAAACCTAATTAGTTCATCACCTTTAATAGCATAGATATATGCATCACCAGGAACTGCAAATAGTAGCATCATTCCAGCCACGGACTCTAGTCACTTCTTCAAGATTTGCTGCATTTACCCTAATTAACTCATTACCTACTACGACGTAGAGGTTAGGTCCTGCAGCATCCATAAATCTTGCATCTCCCCAATCTCGAGATTTTTTAACAATTTCAAGAGTGTCCATGTTAATTTTTGGGAGTTCTCCATCTGTAATTGTATATATGTATGGACCTTCAACTCTATCAGGAAAAGCACCAGCAATAAGTTTAGTATTCCTAAAACCTCGCACCGTTTTAACAATTTGTATGTCAGGGTAGGCTCTCATTTTAATTAGAAAATCATTTATTATCAGGAAAACAAATCCTAAATAAGATTCCATTTTGTCTTAGTTTCGTTTCTAGATTAAGTACATTATTTGGATATGAATAGGTTCTAGTTACTGTATGGTGTTTTGAATAATAAGGATGCATCGGATACATATGTCTACACAACTCCATTGCTATATATTGGATATTATATCCAATGATAATTTATGTAGTTTCAAAAAAAATGAGTGGGCAGAAATTCCATATATTAATACTAGACAAGCTTGTATATTATAAGAATGTTGCTTAATAAATGCCTTTATTGAGTAACATTCTTATAAATGTGCCTTTTTATAAACACCGTAACCTAAAAATGATAATTTTAAAAAAAT
>NZ_JAGXJV010000566.1:0-259 GCF_019091145.1 Lysinibacillus sp. GbtcB16 | reverse complement strand
GACATTACTTAATTGAGTTAGAAGCTCTGAATTTTCAATGCAGCCTAATACAGCTGGACCGATAACGATACCGACAATTAATTTACCTAGTACAGAAGGTTGACCTAATCTAACACTAAGATCACCAGCAAGCTTTGTACTTAATAAAATAAGTGCAATTTGAAAGAAAAATTCGAATTCCATCTGATCCTCTCCTCATCATTTTTAGTTTTATCATACGATTTCTCGGAATTTGCCTAATGAAAATATGTAAAACCCA
>NZ_JAGXJV010000565.1:0-259 GCF_019091145.1 Lysinibacillus sp. GbtcB16 | reverse complement strand
AGAAGGTCATGTACTCTGACTCCCACAACTTCATTCATAATTGGGTCGGTCTTGATGTGTGTGACTATCATGGCATTTTCTACATCACAAAACCTAACAAACCGTTGGTCAATGTTATTATCGATGTTGACCTTAATAGTGTCGATATCATGCAAGTGCGTCCCTGTAGAGCTCGACATCTCGATCGATGTTGTCCTCTTCCACATTAACTTCAATCATTTCTGTGACATCATCCTAAAACATCTCGTCTTAAACTCCT
>NZ_JAGXJV010000564.1:0-259 GCF_019091145.1 Lysinibacillus sp. GbtcB16 | reverse complement strand
CGTTTTTGACGACTAAATACAATGGAATTAATCCCCCATGGAAAAACATCGTAAACACGATAATGAGCATGAAGGCTTTGTTCCAAATGACATTTTTCCGGGACAGCACGTAAGCGCCCAGCGCCGTCATCAATAGGTTGACGATTACCCCCGCCACAACGATGAACATCGTATTCCGGTACCCGATAAGGATGCCGGGGTTTTTCATAACGCCCTTGTACGCTTCCAGACTAAAGCCCAGCGATTTCAGCAAAATTCC
>NZ_JAGXJV010000563.1:0-259 GCF_019091145.1 Lysinibacillus sp. GbtcB16 | reverse complement strand
ACTGGAACCTCTCTCGTAGACAAACGGCAGTCAACTGTTTCTAGTGTTGTTACTTATTTCTACAAGTTGTATACTTAATGAAATGATTAAAGCGCTAGGCCCTCTGGTAAGCTAGCAATGCTCTGTTAGTTTACTTGACTTCTATGGTTGTGTTTACTGTACTTCTATGGTTGTGTGAGTGCAATACCCTGCTCCATCTTTAGCATCTTCTTCTGCTTAACTCCATCTTTAGCATCTTCTTCTGCTTAATATGATAATA
>NZ_JAGXJV010000562.1:0-259 GCF_019091145.1 Lysinibacillus sp. GbtcB16 | reverse complement strand
ATTTTGGGGCCGAGTACGACAAGAATTAAGAAGATCGACAGCGTAAGCAGGAAGATGCCGAGCAAGGATCCGTGACGAATGGAAGAACGGACTTGGTTCGCGTTATACACCATATGCAGAAAGGCGCCCAGAATGAAAATATCTCCGGCGCTGCCGACCGTAAGCAGAGAGCTCGCAGCGACATGCTGCAGCGGCATGGTCATAGCCGGCGTCACGAGCCGGAAATAAAACTCGTTAGACAGCAGGAGCGGCATCATCA
>NZ_JAGXJV010000561.1:0-259 GCF_019091145.1 Lysinibacillus sp. GbtcB16 | reverse complement strand
CAAGACTGTAAAAGCCACCTAACCAAGCAAGAATGCAACTTGGTAGACTCAGCCAGTAAGTAGGAAAGCTAGAATTCAACACTGCACAACAGGCCAGGAAGCTAAGCTAATGGTACTGATCAGAATGAAACTAACGAGTAGTAAGATCAGAAAGAAACTCAGCTGGGAAGAGAACTGCTTACAGAAACTATGCTGGTAATAGAACTGCTTACAGAAACTATAGTAGTTGCCAGCCCCTAGTAGACCAGTGAGAGTTATA
>NZ_JAGXJV010000560.1:0-259 GCF_019091145.1 Lysinibacillus sp. GbtcB16 | reverse complement strand
ACCACGGTATCGTATTGGATTAACGTTTCTCGCTAGCTTAACCTCGAGTGTCACCTTCAGTTATATAACTTGCTAATCCAAAGATAAGTTTAAAAGCATGCCGTGACTTTTTCACTCTTTTTAAACCTTCACTTGAGTCCAATACGAACACTGTCTTACCTAACCAAATTCTAAAATAGATGGAGTGAAGAAGAATAGGCTTAATAATACCCTTTTGCTCATATTCAGACCCATCAGCAAGTTCTGTTTCCGTACGTAT
>NZ_JAGXJV010000559.1:0-259 GCF_019091145.1 Lysinibacillus sp. GbtcB16 | reverse complement strand
GTCTGCGCTTCTTCATCGACGACGACGTTCAGCGTGGCAGCCGGCAGCGTAAGATCCTTCTGATCACGCAAGTAGAACAGGTTGTCAGGAGCCGCCCACGCTGTTGTGCTGAGCTTAACGACAACCTCACTTGGCGACGCGCCTTTCAGCACATCAGCTTCCTCCAGGCTGCCAAGCATAACAGCTGCATTCGAAGCTACCTGAGCTGCGAAGGTATGGCGGAACAGCTCCTCGCCTGCGAAGTTCAACACAGACAGCA
>NZ_JAGXJV010000558.1:0-260 GCF_019091145.1 Lysinibacillus sp. GbtcB16 | reverse complement strand
CCCGCAACGATGAAGCTAAATAAACAATCTTTCTCTTCCATGCTTTCTCGTCATAAAACCGTATATTTGAAACCTAATCAAGGAGCTTTTGGTGTGGGAGTCATGCAGGTTCGACAGATTGAGGATAAGAAGAAGCCGTATTTCCGTGTCCATATGGAAACGCAGCAAAAAGAGTTTCAAACAATAAGAGCAGCGTATGCCTTTGTATTGGCAAAAAGAGTGAACACCGATTATCTCGTCCAACAGGGCATAGACCTGCT
>NZ_JAGXJV010000557.1:0-260 GCF_019091145.1 Lysinibacillus sp. GbtcB16 | reverse complement strand
ATAGCGCCACTACGCGGCGTAAAAATAAAACATATCCATTTTTCCCTTTTGCAATCGCTCTAGAGATAAAGATATAGAATCCCACACCAAATAAGAATGAGAAGATTGAGAAGAAACGACCTTCTACAAATAAGTATAAAAACCTTTGATAACTAGCATCCACTGTGTTAGGATCTGGAATTTTAATGTTAAGTAGTGCAAGAATATTTACTAAAGTAATCCCCAGTAATGCAAAGCCACGAATGTAATCTAATTCATCG
>NZ_JAGXJV010000058.1:0-1360 GCF_019091145.1 Lysinibacillus sp. GbtcB16 | reverse complement strand
TTAGAGATTACATTGAAACTAAGTAGGGGCAGAAAGAAAAAAGCTGAACAAGGTGGATATGCAGGTGGCGGTGTCATGTTTGGTTATATAGTACAGAAAGGGCGAAAAGTAGTAGAAGTGGATACAGAGAAAGCGATCGTTGTACGGAGGCTATTTGAATTAAGACATTTTTTTAAACATTGGTCACTATCTCAATTGGCAGAACAGCTCAACATGGAAGGCCATCGAACAGAGAAAGGGAAACGATTTACAAAAGTACAAGTGAAGCGCATTTTAGACCGAGAAAGCTTTTATCGGGGAATTTATACATATGGGCAAATTCAAGCAAATGGGCAACACCCTGCAATAATTTGAAGGGCTACTTAAAAAAGGTGCTCATTTACTTATATATCTTCATATAACGGTGAAAATGGATAGGCTTTCGTACCAATGCGCACCAGTTGGTGAACGCTCGAACTAAGGTTGCCGGCGTTTTCATTCCATTGAATAGGAGGATAAGTTAATGCATGAAAGACAGAAACATTTTTATGTGGGAGTAGATTTACATAAGCAACACCATGTGGCGGTTATTATTAATTGTTGGCAAGAAAAACTAGATGAAATAAAGTTTGAAAATAAACCGTCTGCTTTTTCAACTTTTTTATTGGATATTTATAAACATATGGAGGATGGTTTGACACCCATTTTTGGTTTAGAAGATGTTGGGGGTTATGGGAGAGCGTTAGCTAAATATTTAGCAGACCATGAGCAAATTGTAAAAGAAGTGAATCCAGCTCTTTCATACGCTGAACGAAAAAGCAATATGACCACACAAAAAAGTGATAGTTGGGATGCAGAATGTGTAGCCAGAATTTTGGTGAACAAACTAGAGCAGTTACCAGACGCTAAACCACATGATTTATATTGGTCGATACAACAGCTGGTCAGTAGAAGAAATGCATTAGTAAAGGCACAAAGTGCTTTAAAGAACCAACTGCATATTCAATTAAGTCACCACTATCCAAGCTATAAAAAGTTTTTTTCAGAGGTAGATGGAAAAACAGCATTGGCATTTTGGGAACGATACCCGTCTCCACCGTGTTTAGATGGGGTAAGTGTAAAGCAATTGACCATATTTTTATTAGAAGCCAGTAGCAATACATGTTCGGTGAAAAAAGCGAGTGAAATTTTAAAGTTGGTAAAAGAGGATGGAAACACAATAAGAGAACACCAAGAAACACGAGACTTTCTAGTAAAGAGCATCGTCCGAGACGTTTCATTTAAGAAGCAGGAAATGCGCTATGTGGAACGAGAATTAAGAGGGTTAATGAGTTTACTAGACTTCCAATTAGACACGATGCCAGGCAAAGATCTAGTTACA
>NZ_JAGXJV010000556.1:0-260 GCF_019091145.1 Lysinibacillus sp. GbtcB16 | reverse complement strand
ACTCAAGGTCTAACTGGTTCAATTGAACGAGATACAATGGCTCGAACTAGCTTGTGTTAAACCAGGTGTCCGACTGGTCGCCCAGCGCCTGGGCCACGCCTGAGTGTAGACGCTCGCCCAGACCATTAGGTGTGTGCTCGGGCCTCGCCTCACCAGGGCACCTATGCGAGTGCCCGTGCGCCCGGTGACTTCGCTACTCCCAATTTTCCAGGACTCATCAACAATAAAAAATCATTAAGTATATACTGTTGTAGATAGCA
>NZ_JAGXJV010000555.1:0-260 GCF_019091145.1 Lysinibacillus sp. GbtcB16 | reverse complement strand
CTATGACGAGGAGCGGCCGGAGGCCCGGATCTTGTTTCACTTCTTTCGCAATAACCGCGTTACCTTTGCAGCCGCCATCGTCAACAGCTATACCGTACAAGATTAGGTCTACCTTAGTGCCTGCGTTTTATGCAGGTCTTTTTTTTGCAATTGCAGCGAAAAAAGCATGGGTATTTATGGCGAAAAAAAATATTTGCATTTGGTTTGCCGGGCATGGTATATTGTCATTCCGGCCAGCAAGACAAGCAAGAAAAGCCGGT
>NZ_JAGXJV010000554.1:0-260 GCF_019091145.1 Lysinibacillus sp. GbtcB16 | reverse complement strand
TTTATACGTGTTTGAGATTTGGTCATCTCCAATTTCCAATTTTCTTTTTCTATTTGAAATTGATAGTTCATTGCATCAATTTGAATTATTTTTTCCGTCATGTTTATCCTCTTCTCCTTTTCTTTATAACCCGTAATAACTTATTTTCACATAACTAAAAGTAAAAAATATTCTTTATAATACTTGCAAAATATCTCCATCTGTTATTTGGTGATCAATTAAACGATCATTATCTGTTAAAACAATTGACTTATTTTTCA
>NZ_JAGXJV010000553.1:0-260 GCF_019091145.1 Lysinibacillus sp. GbtcB16 | reverse complement strand
ATTCTGAGGAAATTTCTGAAATTGTGAAGTCACTGGCTTATATGCTGCGCTATTCTGTCCAGACGAATTTAGAAGAAATTACAGTAGCGAACGAGTTAAAGCATGTTCTGTACTATTTGGTAGTTTTGAAGCATCGTATTGGTCGGGATTTCGAAATTGATGTAGCCATTAAGCCCGAATATCTGCTGCATGTTATGGTTCGCCTGACACTGCAGCCGCTGGTTGAGAATGTTTTCCAGCATGCCTTTCCGGACGGCTTG
>NZ_JAGXJV010000552.1:0-260 GCF_019091145.1 Lysinibacillus sp. GbtcB16 | reverse complement strand
AAAACCAACCATACGCTTAACAAATATCTGGAGGTCCCCCCATGATAGATGATACAGATCTGAATTATTTGCATCGCTGTATTGAACTTGCAAAGGCTGCGCTGGAGGCTGGCGATGAGCCATTCGGTTCCATTCTGGTCTCGGCGAGCGGAGATGTGCTTATGGAAGACCATAATCATGTGGCCGGTGGCGACCATACGCAGCACCCGGAGTTTGCGATCGCACGCTGGGCGGCCAATAACATGACAGTGGAAGAAAGA
>NZ_JAGXJV010000551.1:0-260 GCF_019091145.1 Lysinibacillus sp. GbtcB16 | reverse complement strand
ACGATAGGAGGGAGCAATAACGCCTGCCTCGACTCCGCCTTCTTGCCGCGCGAATCCGTCCGTTAGCTCAACTCGCTCATTCCCTTTTACCGCGACATTCCAGGATTGCCCCTCATAAGTCACTTTTCCTTCAACCGTTCGGGCGCTCATGCCGATCAGAGCCTTCAAATTCCCCTCGCGATCCGTCACAGCTCTTAATCCGCTCGGAAACATCAGATAAGCATCGCCATCCCGGTACACTGCACTTTCATCCCCAGCAT
>NZ_JAGXJV010000550.1:0-260 GCF_019091145.1 Lysinibacillus sp. GbtcB16 | reverse complement strand
ACTTTATTCATCGAGCATTCCAGCGCATATTCCGATATTCCTTTCGCAGACACCTTGCCCGCGTCCGGACTCGTATGATCGATATCCTTGAGGATAGCGTCCATTAGTCCTGTCGTTCTATACACCA
This sequence comes from Lysinibacillus sp. GbtcB16, assembly GCF_019091145.1. NCBI lineage: Bacteria > Bacillati > Bacillota > Bacilli > Caryophanales > Bacillaceae > Lysinibacillus > Lysinibacillus sp. GbtcB16. The sequence goes on along the minus strand of NZ_JAGXJV010000550.1, from coordinate 133 downwards.
TGCTTTCCAGGACGTACGTTTGAATGTTCATTTCTGCCAGCTTCTTACCAATGAGCGGGAATTTGGAGATTGGCGTATTGAACTGCTGGCGGGTATTCGCATATTTGGCTGAAAGCTCAATCGTCTCCTTAGC
>NZ_JAGXJV010000549.1:0-260 GCF_019091145.1 Lysinibacillus sp. GbtcB16 | reverse complement strand
CTTGCTGGCTAGATAGGCATCCAGCTGCTTCTGATATTCCACTTGGATTTTCTTGACATTGGCATATGCTTTATCCTTAAGCTTCGCTAAACCTTCATTTGGTTCCACCAGACCCAATACAATTGGATCATAAAGCTCTTTACCAGCATTGCTTAATTGCGCGACTTCGTTGGATACCGGGCTTGGATCAAAGGTGAATCCCGCGAGAATATCCGTTGTAAAATGATTAGGATCCCTCTGCCACTTATTCAACTTGATAA
>NZ_JAGXJV010000548.1:0-260 GCF_019091145.1 Lysinibacillus sp. GbtcB16 | reverse complement strand
GACAGCACACCTTTTTCGAGTGGAATTATGATCTACAAACTGAACTATCCGGCTCTCGTGAGTAATTTCCAGCAGAGCATTGACAGTGGCAGCAGCCTTATTGCCTTCGACCAATACAACATGCCTTTTCTCTATTTAAAAGGATCCTCCGATCTCACATGGAGTGAACTTGCGGTAGCAGCTCAAACTTCGAAAGCACGAATTCCCGGGTATCTCTTCATGCAGGAAACGTCGTCGAAACAGAAATTTCATGTTGTGAA
>NZ_JAGXJV010000057.1:0-1407 GCF_019091145.1 Lysinibacillus sp. GbtcB16 | reverse complement strand
TCAATTCTTTTCTGATGGTGGAGCAGGTGACCAGGGCGGTACTGATCCATTGGGAGGAGGTGAACCAGGAGCAGGCGGTTCGGGTGACCCAGTAACCTATACACAGGAACAATTAGATGCTGCAAAAAACCAGCAACAAACCGATTTCTTGAAAACGTTAGGATTCGAAAATGCAGATCAATTAAAAGATACGGTGAATAGTTGGAAAGAGCACCAAGATTCACAGAAGACAGAACACGATAAGCTTAATGACAAAGTAACAACCTATGAAACGCAGTTACAAGAAAAAGACTCTACTTTGAGTGATTTACGAATGGAAAACACGGCAATCAAAGCAGGTATTACAGATGAAAAGAACTTAGCTGCTGTAATTACACTAGCAAAAACAAAGCTTAGTGACGATGTAGATATCGCGCAAGCTATTGAGCAGGTCGTAACGGAATTCCCACACTTTAAAACAGTCGTTGAGGAAGAGGGCCCGCCTAAACCGCGATTCGGTAATGGTGGACAGCATAAAAGAGAACCACAATCAGAATTAAATAAATGGCTTGAAGAATTCAAGAAATAAGAGAGGGAGATATACACATGGCTAACAACTTAAATTATGCAGAATTATACCAAGCGGGATTACAAACACGTTATCCTGGTCGTTTATACTTTGAAAAATTATGGAACACACCAAGTAATAGTTTAGTTAAATTCTCTGACGCTAAAACTATTAAATTACCACGTCTTACTGTTACTTCTGGTCGTAAAGATTATGGACGCGATACGGTTACAACTCCAGGACGTAACTTTGAAAACGATTGGGAAACAAAAACACTAACAAATGATCGTTACTGGGATACACTTATTGACCCTATGGATATTGATGAAACGAACATGGTAGCATCCATTGCCAATATCACACGAGTTTATAACGATAATGAAAAAATCCCTGAAAAAGATAAGTACATGATTTCACGTTTATTCAGCGAAAAGAAATCTAAAGATAATGGCGCCGGAAATAAAGAGATTGCTATTACTCCTGAAAATGCTTTAACTGTATTCGATGAAATTATGGAAAATATGGATGAAAAAGAAGTCCCACAAGAAGGGCGTTTATTATACGTACTTCCTACTGTTAAAACTGCGCTGAAGCAGGCTAAAGAAATTGCACGATATATGGGAGTTCAAAATAATAACGGGCAAATCAATCGTGTAGTTAACCGCTTAGATGAGGTCGAAATCATTGGTGTTCCTTCTTCACGTATGAAGACACTATATAACTTCACAAATGGAGCTAAACCTGATCCAACTGCGCAGCAAGTTCAAATGATGTTAATTCATACATCTTGTATGGTTGCACCTGAAAAATATGAATTCGTTTCAGTTGATGCGCCTAGTGCAAAAACTGCAGGAAAATAC
>NZ_JAGXJV010000547.1:0-260 GCF_019091145.1 Lysinibacillus sp. GbtcB16 | reverse complement strand
CTTGGACATCGATTCCGTCCTTTTCGGCAGCGGCAGCGAGCTTTTTGAGCAAGGTCGATTTTCCCGAGCCGGGTCTCCCTTTGATGAAAATACGTCTCTCCAACGGATTCGTGAGGCGTTGAATAAAGTCGAATGCGCCTTTGGGAGTTGCCGCACCAAAGAACAAGTGGCGCCCGACCGCAGGTGTTTCTGTTTCGTGTCCAGTATAAAGTTCTTGAATTAAACCTTGGGCAACTTGGTCTGCTTTCTCGAAATCCATA
>NZ_JAGXJV010000546.1:0-260 GCF_019091145.1 Lysinibacillus sp. GbtcB16 | reverse complement strand
TTATTGTAATATTTTTCAGAAAATTAATGGAATTACTATTGACTTATATGGAAAATGGGTGTATTTTAGACTCAGGTAAAGTATTTTTACCTAGAACAACTTTTTAAGTCGAAAGGAGGGAATGTTATGTCTTCATTTCAATTGCCAAAGCTTTCATATGACTATGATGAACTAGAGCCACATATTGATAGCAATACACTTGCCATTCATCATGGAAAGCACCATGCGACATACGTAAACAATTTAAATGCTACTTTAGA
>NZ_JAGXJV010000545.1:0-261 GCF_019091145.1 Lysinibacillus sp. GbtcB16 | reverse complement strand
TCCTTCGTCGGCCACTTTAATCGAGATGATTCCCATGTAATCAATCGGCTCGAAGCCGTGCTGCACTGCATTTTCTACCAATGGCTGCAGCGTCAGCTTGAGGATGTTGAAAGGCATTACGCTTTCATCCGCTCCAATTTCATACCGAAATTGATCTTCGAACCGAAATTCCTGAATTTCGAGATAGCTTTTGAGATGCTCCAGCTCCTGCCGAAGCGTGATCTCCTCCCTGTTCTCCATGCCGATTCGCAGCAAATTGCC
>NZ_JAGXJV010000544.1:0-261 GCF_019091145.1 Lysinibacillus sp. GbtcB16 | reverse complement strand
CTTTCTTCAGCAAGGCGATATACTGCTCAAACAAGTGCTCGTCAACCGATACAACGAGCGTAGAAATACTGATGGCCGCTGCAATCGAGCCGTTATGCTCGAAAATAGGAGCCGCACCACACCGCACACCCGGTTCGTTCACCTGATTATCAACGGCATAGCCAAGCTCTCGCACCCGGTCCAGCTCGTTAACGAAGTCATCCCTCCCCGTAATCGTCGCTTCCGTATACTTGGAGAAAGCATAGCTCCTAAGAAGCTCAT
>NZ_JAGXJV010000543.1:0-261 GCF_019091145.1 Lysinibacillus sp. GbtcB16 | reverse complement strand
AAACTAGGTTGACTATGGCGGAGATCGCCAAAAAGATTGGTAAGGATAAATCCACGGTTACGGCGCTTGTTGACAAAATGGTCCGGCTCGGGTATGTAACCAAGGAAAGGCACACGGATGATTCAAGAGTTGTCTTCGTTTCCCTAACGCAAAAGGGACTGGAGTTGAGACCAGTATTTGAATCTATATCCAACGACATGTTGAACGCGTTTTACTCAGGCATCACAGACCAAGAGAAAGAAGAACTATTGAAAATTTTAT
>NZ_JAGXJV010000542.1:0-261 GCF_019091145.1 Lysinibacillus sp. GbtcB16 | reverse complement strand
AAGATGAAATTCGCGCAATCGTATCAGGCAAAGGCATTTTCATCATCAAATCCGAGGAAATCGGTTATTTCGATGTCGAGCTTGAGCCTGGCGATGTGATCTCGGTTCCTGAGAACACGAACCATTTCTTCACGCTGATGGATAACCGTCAAATCGTAGCTGTTCGCCTTTTCATTGAGAAAGATGGTTGGATTGCCTACAACGTAGATGACCCGGCATTTATCAAAGCTTAATTGATTCCCGCAAATAAAGCCCAACAGC
>NZ_JAGXJV010000541.1:0-261 GCF_019091145.1 Lysinibacillus sp. GbtcB16 | reverse complement strand
GACCCACAGCGTGGATCTCGGACGTCGACGAGAGCACGCCGTGTTCCGGGTGGACGAGCAGCGCGAGCACCTTGCGGATCGCCGTCGTATGCTCGAGGATTTCACTGACCTCGTGAACCTCGGCCTTCCCGTTCGGTTCGTGCGTCAGAATAGCGGTATCCATACCGATTCGTTCCACACGGCCCTTCGCGAGCACCGATTCGTCCTCCATATGATAGAGCTGGTATTTGAGCGAGGAGCTCCCTGCATTAATGACAAGAA
>NZ_JAGXJV010000540.1:0-261 GCF_019091145.1 Lysinibacillus sp. GbtcB16 | reverse complement strand
GAACGGTTATCGCATATTGCTCGATACGCTTCCGGAATTTGACGATTTGACACAATTTTCGAGCGATCCGGTAGACGGCGTTATTATGCTGTATCCGCGCAAGGATGATCAGCGCATAGCAAGGTATGACCAGATGAAAATTCCTTTAGTTCTGGTGGGGCGCCCCGATCCTTTGGACAGCAGCATTTCCTATGTGGATAATGACAACGAGAAGCTGGCCTATGATGTCGGTACCTACTTATTGTCGGAAGGCCACCAATC
>NZ_JAGXJV010000539.1:0-261 GCF_019091145.1 Lysinibacillus sp. GbtcB16 | reverse complement strand
ATCCGTGAATTCGCCTTGATCATACATCGTAATCACGGCATCCTCCGGCAGACCTTGAATAAGCTCCAATTTCAGCGGTTCTTCCTGCTCCTCGAAGGCCCGGATCGCTTCGGCTCGGGAGACAACTCTCCGAACAATAGGCCAATCCTCCGCAATGACCTTCTCCATTTCCCGTTCAATTGCAGCAAGATCCTCGGTAGACAGCGGTTTGTCGATATCCAGATCGTAGTAAAATCCATCCTCTATGACAGGCCCAATCCC
>NZ_JAGXJV010000056.1:0-1433 GCF_019091145.1 Lysinibacillus sp. GbtcB16 | reverse complement strand
CGTTCCCATACCGAACACGGAAGTTAAGCTCTTTAGCGCCGATGGTAGTTGGGGGCTTCCCCCTGTGAGAGTAGGACATCGCTAGGCGCAAAAAGTCGCTACTGATACACTCAGTAGTGGCTTTTTTTCTGTCTAAAATTCCAAAAAGTAGATAAAGTAAGGAGGCATTTCTTTGAATGAAATGCCTCCTTACTATTTTAGACAGTTGCTGCTCGTAGTTCGATACGACGAATTTTCCCAGATGTTGTTTTTGGTAACTCATCGATAAAGACAATACTACGAGGATATTTATAAGGTGCCGTCAGTGCTTTTACATGCTCCTGTAGTTCCTTGATTAGTTCATCTTCATTGTGTCCCTTATAGCCATCTCGTAAGATTACGTAGGCTTTGACAATATGCCCTCTAATTTCATCTGGAGCAGCTACCACAGCACACTCTTGTACAGCATCATGTTTGTTTAAGGCATCTTCCACTTCAAATGGGCCAATCGTATAACCAGATGAGATAATAATATCGTCGCCCCTACCTTCAAACCAGAAGTAACCATCTTCATCACATTTTGCTTGATCACCTGTAATGTACCATTCACCGCGGAATGCCGCTTGTGTCCGCTCAGGCTCACGATAATACTCTTTAAACAAGGCTGGCGATGATTTGTGTATCGCAATATCGCCAACCTCGCCAACAGGTGCCTCATTGCCTTCATTGTCGATAATACGTACAATATTACCTGGAGTTGGGACACCCATGGAACCAGGTCGTAGCTCCGTGTTTTCCAAAGTACCAATGAGTAATGTATTTTCAGTTTGACCATAACCATCGCGGACTTTTAAACCAAAGTGATTCTTAAATGTTTCAATGACTGGTCGATTTAATGGCTCACCAGCAGAGACAGCACTACGAAGAGAAGATAGATTATAGTCTTTTAAATTCTCAAGTTTTGCCATGATACGATATTCAGTTGGGGTGCAGCAAAGTACATTAACCTTTTCATCTTGCAACAGCTGAAGATATGTTTTTGCATCAAATCCACCATGATAAACAAAGGCAGTAGCTCCCAACATAATAGTAGATAGGAACGGACTCCAAATCCATTTTTGCCAGCCTGGAGCTGCAGTTGCCCATACTAAGTCTCCTTCACGTACACAAAGCCATTGTGCAGCCGCTGTTCGAATATGCGCGTAGCCCCAGCCATGAGAATGGACGACGCCTTTAGGCTTACCTGTTGTTCCAGAAGTATAAGAAAGGAATGCCATGTCATCGCGCTTAGTAGCAACAGCCGTAAATGTATGTGGCTGAGAGCTAGCCAATTCATCTAAAGAAGACCAATCTCCTGTAGCTGTTCCGATGACCATTTTGTTTTTTAAAGCATCTACAGAAGACGAAATTTTGTCTACTTCACTAGTAAATACTTCATAGGCGATAACCGCACT
>NZ_JAGXJV010000538.1:0-261 GCF_019091145.1 Lysinibacillus sp. GbtcB16 | reverse complement strand
ACCGCTAAGCGCCTGCTGCTGCTCCCGAAGCAGCTGAAAAAGCAGGTTCTCCACAATCGTACGATTCGTGCCGGTCAACGAAAAGACATGATGCTTTTGCAGAAGGGGCACAAGCAGATGCGCGGCGGCATCCTCGCCGATCGAGCGGATCCACCGGTCGTCGAAGCTGAGCAGAATGCGTTCATGCGGTTCGGCCGCGACATTTCGCGTTTTATGAAGGACATTTTTATCGATGAGAACAAGATCGCCCTCTTGAATCAG
>NZ_JAGXJV010000537.1:0-262 GCF_019091145.1 Lysinibacillus sp. GbtcB16 | reverse complement strand
TGCTGCTAAACCGACCTGTGAACCAATTAATGCTGAGATTGATGAAACAAATAACATTCTATTATCAGGTGATTGAATTAATTGAGTAAATTCTTCTCTTTGAGCAGCATATCTAGAATCACCACAAAATAATTTATATAATTCTTTTTTCAGTAGCATGAAATAGTCATTTTTTGGTTTTTGTTCACCACTAAAAGGAGAGGTATTACCAATAGACGCCTCAAGCCAAGCCTTTGCAGCACCTTCATGAGTATTTGAAGCT
>NZ_JAGXJV010000536.1:0-262 GCF_019091145.1 Lysinibacillus sp. GbtcB16 | reverse complement strand
CAGCGGCAGATCCTTCAGCTGGGGATCCTGCTGCCAGACGGTCTGGTTGACGCCGATGGCGAGCGCGCCCATGTACATGCCGGTCCAGTACCCGGCGGCGTCCTTATATTTGGCGGAGATGCTGCTTGCGGCAGCAGATGTATAGCGCAGCGACTTGCTTTTGTTTTTGAGCTGTTCATGCAGGTCGGCAGGTCCGCCCAGCACCACGTCGATCCCGGTTTTGCCCAGCGTCAGCAGATGATAGCTGGCCTCTCCGCTCGAC
>NZ_JAGXJV010000535.1:0-262 GCF_019091145.1 Lysinibacillus sp. GbtcB16 | reverse complement strand
ACACGCACTCGGCTTGGAGCGAATTCACGCGCCATGTTCTGAGTGATGTTATTAACGGCTGCTTTCGAAGCGGAGTAAGTAAATACACGAGAAAGCGGCGGATCGGACGAAACGGATGAGATATTAATAATACTTCCGCCTTCGCCTCTCTCCACCATGTATTTCCCGAATACCTGGCAGGCCAGCACGACGCTTTTCAAATTGACCTCCATAATAGAATCCCATTCTTCCATGGAAATGTCAAAGAAAGGAGTCGCACTAT
>NZ_JAGXJV010000534.1:0-262 GCF_019091145.1 Lysinibacillus sp. GbtcB16 | reverse complement strand
TAACCTTGGCATTGTTGTGCGGGGCAGCAGCTTATATGGGTATAGAAGCCATAGCAAGATGCAATGGCTACATATCCATCTTGATCATTTTGCTCCTAATTCCGCTATTATTCCTCATGCTTGCTGAGTCAGATCCGCAGCGGCTTCGCCCCGTGATGAGTCAGGGGATGATGCCAATTCTTAAAGGGTCTATCTTTCCTGCCGCTTATTTATGTCAATTTTTTATTCTGGGCTGGCTTTTTCCTTATTTAAATCATCCCGA
>NZ_JAGXJV010000533.1:0-262 GCF_019091145.1 Lysinibacillus sp. GbtcB16 | reverse complement strand
AAACAATGGGAGACAAGAAAAAGAGAAGTTGCTTAGTTCTTGATATAACTTCCTCATTTCTTTCGCTATTGTGTATGTTGGTGATTGTAGTTGATGGGCTAATAACCATGCAATTTGGCTTCCTTAATTGAATCTCACTTTTGATATATGATAAATATTCCTAGTTTTGAAGTACCAATTATTCACTAGTAATGATTGATTGTGTATTACGACGCTCATGACTTTGAATGAGCTGCTTTCATTTTTTCCAGAGCTTGGTACT
>NZ_JAGXJV010000532.1:0-262 GCF_019091145.1 Lysinibacillus sp. GbtcB16 | reverse complement strand
CACCAGTCGTCCTGCGAAAAGCTGTTGCCTTGAAACGTGCGGCCTGGTTCCGCAAGGGCAAATTTCACTTTGTGGATGGCGACTTGCTCCAGATCCACCACATGCAGCACCTGCTCCCGTATCGACCACTTGCCTGGTTCAAGGGCCAAGCCCAACTGCTCGGCCGTTAAACCGGCTACCGACTCTTCGAGTTCTCCGGCTCCAGCTGCATACATGCTTACGATTTCATCGTCTGATGCGTAGAGCTCTTCCCAGTACACAA
>NZ_JAGXJV010000531.1:0-262 GCF_019091145.1 Lysinibacillus sp. GbtcB16 | reverse complement strand
TTAACGTCGATAAGGCCAGCCTTTTCATTTAAGGGGGAAATCGACCATGACCGATGAAGATAAATCGAAAATTACCGTTGATATATATGGAAATCAGTACAAATTAAAAGCAAGTAACAGCACGGGATATATGAAGCGTGTCGCTGAATACGTGAACGATCAAATGTTTCATATTGCCAAAGGCTACCCGCGTCTCGATTCCCAAAGAATTGCTGTACTGGCTGCTGTGAACATGGCGGATGAATGCTTCCGTATGAATGAA
>NZ_JAGXJV010000530.1:0-262 GCF_019091145.1 Lysinibacillus sp. GbtcB16 | reverse complement strand
CTGATTCACGCGTGGATCGCGCGTCATCGGGATGAAGGAACGGCGCTGCTGCAGCGCATGGTTCGAATGCCGAGCACGCAAGGCAATGAGCGGGAAGTTCAGCTGCTCGTTGCCGATCAGCTGCGTGAGCTTGGCTTGGATGTCGAGGTGTGGGAGCCGAACGGCGAAGAGCTTGCGGGGCATCCTTATTTCTGCTCACCGCGCAGCCGGTTTACCGGGAGCCCCAACGTTGCAGGGGTGTTGAAGGGGACCGGCGGCGGAC
>NZ_JAGXJV010000055.1:0-1441 GCF_019091145.1 Lysinibacillus sp. GbtcB16 | reverse complement strand
CAAAGCGCAAATGGACTATCACTCCCGAGGGAACGATTAAAGCAAATGAGTGGACTTACATTGCTGTAGGTATTCACACAGCGGACGGAGAACCGACAATGTTTACACCGTTCTTTTTCTCGGAAACGCTAGTAAATGCAAACCAGGATTCTTATATCAAGTTTGTGCAGATCACTAAAGGGAATCAGCCCGTAACAGATTGGATTCCTCCGATAAGCGAAGTAGTTTCTAGTAAGGAGTTTACCCAAACTACAAATGAGATCAAACAGACGGCAGAGGAAAATACAGCTACAATTACAAAAATAGAGAGTTCAATCAACAATGAAAATCATCTATATGATTCTTCTGCTAATCGTGTATTACCAAAGTTTATTAATGGTGGAGACCCTTCTCCTTACCATATTTTCAACGCTGAGCATAAATTTGAAGGAGATTATTCTACTTTTAAGTGCCTTGACTGGCACGACGGTTTTTATCAAGTTGGGGACTATCTCGGCAATAATTTGCGTGGCTTTGATGTGGGTCAAGATATTACGCTTTCCCTAGACCTGGCTTCAGAGTCTAACTGGGTTGAAATTATGGTGTTTCAGCGTGTAGATGATCAATGGACAGTTCCTACTAATAAATTTTTCAAATTCGAGAATACAGACTGGAAACGGGTAAGTTATACATTCAAGTTAGATAACAAATGTAAATCCTGGATGTTCCGTATCAGGATGGACGCAAGAGAAGAAAACCAAGGTAAACGTTGGTGGATTCGAAACTTGAAGCTTGAAAAAGGTTCATTTGCTACTCCCTGGCTAGTTTTATCTGCTACCACTCAAGAGTTAAACCGCCAAACAAACGAAATTAAGCAGACTGTAGGCGAAAATTCAGCAAAAATTACCCAGGTGCAAACCAAAGTAAATAATATGAACGATGATGTAACTAACTTGATGATTGATTCTAGCACGTTCCAGGGTGCTGTAAATACCCTTGATGGCGGAGCGGTTAATAGATGGTGGTTACGGGATAGTGGTGGTATTTGGATTCCTAAAGAAACATTTGAAGGTTCAGCAATTGCAGAAACACAGAGAAATTGGAAAGGGATTGCTTACAATTTTGGTGATCTTGTAAAACGTGGAGTTGTGAAGTTAGGCGACGAAATTAATTATAGTATGTATATTCGAGTTAAAAATCTTCCTGATGGTGCTTTATATCGTAATACATTTTACTTTAAAGGTTTCGTAGCAAGTGTGGACATGCCTAGTGCCACTAATCAGTGGAAACGTATTGAAATAAGCTTTATTGTAACTGAGGAAATGATGTCCTCTACTGGTGAATCAACGACTGATTGGATGCGTGTAGAAGGATGGGAGTCACTTCAGGGTGAGCAATTCTATCAGCAGTCTAAACCTCAGATAACTATAGGCAATAAGCTTTATACATGGAGACCAGCTCC
>NZ_JAGXJV010000529.1:0-262 GCF_019091145.1 Lysinibacillus sp. GbtcB16 | reverse complement strand
ATTTAACCTTTAAAGCGACTAGCAACTCTACTGTTACTTATGAAGATACTCGCACTGAAATCGGTTTATTAATAAGTAAAGAACTGCTAGAACGTATGGATGGACATTTGCAGGTAGATTACTATAAAGCTTCTATCTTATTTAAAATCCAAGTTCCTTTTTATGAATATAAAGAAATACATACTATTTTACAGGAACAACATAATTTTAAAGAAGTTTCCCAAGCAAACACTAGTCAGCAGCCAACAATTTTAATTGTAGA
>NZ_JAGXJV010000528.1:0-263 GCF_019091145.1 Lysinibacillus sp. GbtcB16 | reverse complement strand
ATCATCCTCTTCCTCTTCCTCCCCACAATTTTCGAACAGAAAGACTCCATCTGCAGCAAGCCAAATATTAGGTCCCTGATCCATCTGTATGTGCGTCCATCTTTCAACTTTTACCCACTGCTTTAGCCTGCTCTGCCCACGGTGAAGACACACTTCACATGATCAGCGGGACGAAACCTTTCTGCTAATTCAGTATAAATCCTTTGTAAATGTTAGTCGATGCTACATTGTTTCAAGAACTAAAGATCATCATCAGAAGCCAC
>NZ_JAGXJV010000527.1:0-263 GCF_019091145.1 Lysinibacillus sp. GbtcB16 | reverse complement strand
GTGTCATCATTTGCAGGATTTTCGTGTACATATGAACAATATATGAAATCAATATCAAAATTCCATCTATAGGGGGAATGAAAGTGGCAGAAAATCAAAAAGTTTACGACATAACAATTATTGGTGGTGGTCCAACGGGACTGATCACAGCATTTTATGGCGGTATGAGACAAGCAAGTGTAAAAATCATTGAAAGCTTACCTCAACTTGGCGGACAATTATCCGCACTCTACCCTGAAAAATACATTTATGATCTGGCTGGA
>NZ_JAGXJV010000526.1:0-263 GCF_019091145.1 Lysinibacillus sp. GbtcB16 | reverse complement strand
GAGCTCAGCCCGCCAACGGGCAATGTTGGACTGTCCATCAGTGCAGGGCCAAGCCTGATACAAGAACAAATTAGCCCAATAATGTAACAAGGCGCGCGCGTCTGCTTACGCCTCACAGTTTAATTTTAACTACCGCGAGCTGATTTGTTGAATATGGTGAGGGTGGGTACGGGGACTTAACGTGTTTTAGCCACAGGTAATCGTGAATATCTCTTAATCCTTTTATACATCGTTTTATCTTTAAGTGTGTTGAAAATGCTCAT
>NZ_JAGXJV010000525.1:0-263 GCF_019091145.1 Lysinibacillus sp. GbtcB16 | reverse complement strand
ACCGCAACATTCCTACTCCCATTCCTATTTTTTCTTTCACATATTTGATGGAAAAACAATGCTCCGAATGTACCTCAAATAATAGGTCCTACCACTGGTACCCTTGCATAGCTCCAGCCAGAATCACCTTTGCCTACAATCGGTAAAAGAAAGTGCGCATTGCGTAGACCTAAATCTCGAGCTGGGTTTTTGGAATAACCTGTTGGGCCCCCTAAATCAATCCCAATTACAATAATTCACATACCAACTAAAAAGGGATTTAA
>NZ_JAGXJV010000524.1:0-263 GCF_019091145.1 Lysinibacillus sp. GbtcB16 | reverse complement strand
CGGGGAGCCGACGTTCGCTAGAATTTTAGAGCCTGTATTTGCTCCACTGCACTTGCCAGATTCGGTGTTCCACACGATTACCTTTCTTATTGCATTTTCCTTGATGACCACCTTGCATATTACATTGGGTGAGCAGTTCCCCAAAACGTATGCCATTCGTAAAGCTGAACAGATTACGCTGCTTACCGCAGGACCGATGGTTTTGTTCTACAAGATTATGTACCCTTTTATTTGGCTGCTGAATGGAATATCCAACTGGATGC
>NZ_JAGXJV010000523.1:0-263 GCF_019091145.1 Lysinibacillus sp. GbtcB16 | reverse complement strand
ATCTTCTTGTGGATGTATCTCGTCATAAGGGAGTTCATTCATAAGAAGCGAAAAGGGCTGCCTCAGCCATGAAACGGCTTATGGACAGCCCCCTTAAATTTCCTAGTACTTCATAAATGTAATCCTGAACGTCGTTGATTCGTTGCGAATGCTCTCGACATGAACCATGGCATCATGTGCATCCAAAATAGCTTTCGCGAGTGCAAGTCCAATCCCCACCGAATCGATTTTATTCGATTTCTTCGTCTTGTAAAACCTTTCGA
>NZ_JAGXJV010000522.1:0-263 GCF_019091145.1 Lysinibacillus sp. GbtcB16 | reverse complement strand
GAGCCGGTCAGTGTCATCTACGGTCTTGCCGGTTCCGATACAAATGAGAACATCCTGCATGACGTGGTCCGGCTCCGTGACATAATGCACATCGTTCGTGGCAATGAGCGGAATGCCGGTTGTCTTGCTCAGCTCGATCATGGCAGCCATTACCTTTTTCTGCTCGATCATCCCGTGATCCTGAATCTCCAGAAAGAAGTCGTCACCAAAAATCGCTCGATACCGCTCAGCGGCTTCTCTCGCTTCATCAGTCCGGTTGTGAA
>NZ_JAGXJV010000521.1:0-263 GCF_019091145.1 Lysinibacillus sp. GbtcB16 | reverse complement strand
AAGAACCAATGTCACGTCGGATATCATATGATTTAGGCTTTGTAATAATTTGTTTAGATTGAGTTAGTTTAGGTCTAATTGAGTCGGTATTGGGGTAAAACAATGTCAACTCAATTAGGTGCCAATTAGGCTTGAATCAATGTAGAATTAGACCTACAATTTGGCCCATTTAGTGTCGGTCTGGTGGTGGTACCACCCAGACGAGGCACTGGTACTGCCCAGACATAGTCTCCTAAACTATGTCAAGTGATGGTACCACCTAG
>NZ_JAGXJV010000520.1:0-263 GCF_019091145.1 Lysinibacillus sp. GbtcB16 | reverse complement strand
CGCGGCGTGCTAACTGGTTTATGGAAATGAGTTAGATGTATTGCTCGGCGTGCTAATTGGTTTATGGAAAATAGATGTATCGCTCGGCGTGCTAACCGGCTTTATGGATTTGAGTTACACGTAGTGCTCCGCGCTAACTGGTTTATGTAAAAGGGATAACCGCTCCACTCGTACTAACCGTTTTAGCTGGAAATTATAATGATGGAGCAGCCCAATACTACTTACAAAAAGTAAACAACTTACTTGACCGTTGATTGTTTATA
>NZ_JAGXJV010000054.1:0-1578 GCF_019091145.1 Lysinibacillus sp. GbtcB16 | reverse complement strand
GTTTCGTTCACTAGCTAGGCTAGCTACTTAAAACTTTATTGATTACGTTTTGCTTGTTCAGTTTTCAAGGTTCATTTTGATGTTCGCTACTTTGTTAAGAGCTAACTTTTATATAATAACATGTTTTATAATGTTTGTCAAACAGTTATTTTATTTTTTATATTTTAGTAGTTGCATATCTCAACAGCAACTTTTATATAATAACATGCTTATTTTCAATGGTCAATAGTTTTTATAAATCTTTTTTATAATCTTAGTCGAGGCCAGTTTCTTAAAAATTGAATAGTACGATTCCTTCCTATTTCTAAGAGTGTTTCTTTTGTTTCTTCATTTAAATCAAATTGCGTAGCACTGTAATCTTCTACAGGAATAAAAATAATATCTCTTTCATGTCTTCTTGATATATATCTTTCATCATGCGCATCTTTCATAGTCGAAAATAATGCTTCAAATAAATTTAATCCATTTTTTATTTCATGAGGACACTGTTCCTCTCTCCGTCTACTCAATTTCAGACCTAAAATGGGTCGTACTTTTCTCCCCTCCCTATCGTCAAAAATCCATAAAGGGAAATTACTTAAAACACCTCCATCTACAATTACCGACTCACCTTTGCCTGTCTTTAATGTAACCGGTTCAAAGAAAAATGGTATACCACAGCTCATACGTAAAGCACAAGCAACTGAAAAATTATTGGCATCTATTTGATATTTGTGTAAATCGTCTGGTAATACAATTATTCTACCATTAGTTATATCTGAAGCGACTAGCTTTAGTGAATCTTTGGGTAGATCTCCAAAAGTATAGACACCTTTTTCAGCCAATTTTTTGAAGAACCACTTTTCTAATGCCTTTCCTTTATACAGACCTAAATGGTTATAAACATTGATCCATTTCATAAAAGGGAAAGGTAATATTGTTCTTCTAGAATCGAGTAATGAAGGTACATCTAACTCTTCTAGCATAATTTCAATTTCTCTACCGCTATATCCTGCAGCAATGAACGCAGCTAAAATTGCCCCAGCACTTGTACCAGCCACACGTTTAAAACGGAAATTTTCAGCTTCTAGTACTTGATAAGCTCCCACGAGTGCAAAACCCTTCAAACCTCCCCCAGAAAACACACCATCAATCCACATATTCCCTCTCCTTTTTTCCGTAATCTTTATATTATAAGAATCGAAATTGACGATTAGAACTAAAATTTGTATTTTAGTGTCGAAATCAAACTATTACTGAAAAAGGAATTATTATAGTATTTAGGATAATGGAACAATTTCATAGATTGGTGTCCTCTTTTACAAATGAGAAAATATTATATAACATAAATTGTGTATATCATTTCAATTAACACTTCCAATTTATTAATTTAGTCATTCGTTTCATAAAGTTTTTACGTACCTATAATAGATTTGCTCTATAAAATAAATGGAGATCTATATAAAAAACTTTATTTCGAATAAAAAATTTAAAAACTTTTTATATGAAATAAAAAAACAGCCAGCACACAGCTGACTGTTTTTATTGCCTAGCGACGTCCTACTCTCACAGGGGGAAGCCCCCAACTACCATCGGCGC
>NZ_JAGXJV010000519.1:0-263 GCF_019091145.1 Lysinibacillus sp. GbtcB16 | reverse complement strand
GAGACTGCGGATGTCATCTCCACCTATGTCTACCGGAGAGGCTTGCTCGGCAGCGACTTCAGCTATGCTACCGCTGTTGTACTGTTCCAAGCGGTTGTCGGGTTGATATTGCTGGTAACGGCTAACCGGCTTTCCAAAAAAATCAGTGAAACCGGCTTGTGGTAACGAAAGGGGAGGTTGAGATGAACAAACATACGTCGATCGGCTCGAAAATTTTTGACAATTTCAATATACTGATCCTGTTGTTACTGGTGTTTGCCACC
>NZ_JAGXJV010000518.1:0-263 GCF_019091145.1 Lysinibacillus sp. GbtcB16 | reverse complement strand
CGGCCTCGCCGCATCCGCCAGATCGCCGATCATGAGCCCCATCTCACTCGTAATGTTGCCGGGCAGCCCTCGATTCAGCACATGCGCGATTTCGGCATCGCCTAACCATTTGATTGACAGCGCATTCACCAGTCGAGACGAAATAATACCTGCAAGAGGATAAGGGATCAGTTGAGGAAAAATAGTCAGCAGCAGCAAGCCTACGTGCTCCTGAATTCGGATGACCCGTTCCGGACCGGAGACGCCGGAAAGCCGTTTTCTCC
>NZ_JAGXJV010000517.1:0-263 GCF_019091145.1 Lysinibacillus sp. GbtcB16 | reverse complement strand
TTTTATCAATCTTTTCTATAGTCTTTTAAGGGAAAATTAATTAAAAATAAAACACTACATACAATACGCGAAAGAGTTTATAACATAGGAATTGTACACAAATAATAAAGTTGTTAAAAAAATAATAAAGTCCTTTTAAAAATAAAATAGTGATTTAAAAAGACGGTCTGAATTGGAATTTTACACCACCTTTTCATTTGTATACTATATGATAAAAGAGAGAATATTTCGATATTTAGTTAAGAAAAGGGCTGTATGCAGGA
>NZ_JAGXJV010000516.1:0-263 GCF_019091145.1 Lysinibacillus sp. GbtcB16 | reverse complement strand
AACATCTGTTGCATAAAACCTTTTTTCTGTTCTTTTAAAACAGTTATTTTTTTACGTATATATTCACTTCATAAACTAATTGCTAAGAAATCTGGAAAGATTTTCGGATTAGTGACTCTATATCCAAAACAAAAACTATTTAAATGTAAATTGGAACTTTTTTGATTTTGACTGATAACCCACTTTGTTATATCCCCCATATCTTCACTTTTCTTATTTCCATTATAGTACATTCCATTTACAAATTAAGTAAATTTCTTGGC
>NZ_JAGXJV010000515.1:0-263 GCF_019091145.1 Lysinibacillus sp. GbtcB16 | reverse complement strand
AAGGAACTGTTGTTCCGCGCCCTTCGGACAGGTTCGTTCCTTCGAAAATACAGGTTCCCGGATACAGCAGGGTGGAAATAAATCGCGGAAGCCCCAGTGACGGCATAATCCACTCTTTGCCTGTCTCCGAGAACATCATGCTGCGCTCCCAGCCTTCACAAGGGACGACGTGCAAATCGCACTGCCAGTTCATCTGATCGTTCGCCATCATCGCCAGTTCTCCGGCCGTCAGAGCATAGCGCACAGCAAGCGGATAATTACCG
>NZ_JAGXJV010000514.1:0-264 GCF_019091145.1 Lysinibacillus sp. GbtcB16 | reverse complement strand
TTATAACAATAACAATTAGGAATTAGAGGGGGAAATCTATAATGAATAAAACTAATGCACCTGAGTTTAAAGGGGCCGAGACCCTGTATTTGATTGACATCCCGCAACCTGATGGAAAAACAAATAATACAGTTCGTTTTTTTAACCAAACTTCAGGATCCCGATCAATTGAAGCTGGAGAAATAGAGCTGAAGACAAAAGATAAGAGCGGCTCTGATTATGGTGATGTGAAGCAATCAACAAATATTGAGGGTATTTGTACAG
>NZ_JAGXJV010000513.1:0-264 GCF_019091145.1 Lysinibacillus sp. GbtcB16 | reverse complement strand
CTAGAATACGGTGGTTATTCAAGAGAGAAATTCAAAGAAATTTCTTGCGTAATTAACCGTTTAGAAGAAAGTAAAATGAAAGAACTTATTAATGAAATCGATCCACACGCCTTTATTACAGTTTATGACGTAGCAGAAGTAAAAGGCGGTAATTTCAAGAAACGTGATATTCATTAATCGTTATATAAAAGGGGGAGTGCCAAAATTTTGGCACACCCTCTTTTTATTATTAAGTTGCTACCGATGTGAGTTTTTGTCGCAAAG
>NZ_JAGXJV010000512.1:0-264 GCF_019091145.1 Lysinibacillus sp. GbtcB16 | reverse complement strand
ACCCTGGATAAATCGGAGCCGGCAGAATCACTTCAGCCCCTGGCGTCAGAATCGTGCGGAGCGTGGTGTCAACAGCTTGACTTGCCCCGGCAGTCACGATAATTTCGTCTGCCGCGCGGTACGTTTGGCCGTATTTCACTTGCACGAAGTTAGAACCCGCTTCACTTAACTCCAGTAACACCGGATTTTGCGTGTAGACCGTCTTATTCTGATCCAACGCCTTCTGACCCGCTTCTATAATATGCCGCGGTGTCGGAAAATCCG
>NZ_JAGXJV010000511.1:0-264 GCF_019091145.1 Lysinibacillus sp. GbtcB16 | reverse complement strand
CTATTCAACTGGAGCCAACTCTTCTGTTGGAGTTGGGGGTAGGTAAGGGTGTTTCCACAGGTACTAATTGACATAAACTTCATATTTGTAGGGCCATTTGTGATTCCATCAACTGCAGCCAACTTTAGCTTTTAGCGTAGGTATCGGACATACAAGAGTTTGACAAATCTGTATGTTTCTTTGGCTGGCATTTTGATGATGTGCAAGTACTTTTATGGTCAACTTTATACTGCTTGAATTTTCAAATGAAAGCCGAACTTAGCT
>NZ_JAGXJV010000510.1:0-264 GCF_019091145.1 Lysinibacillus sp. GbtcB16 | reverse complement strand
GGGGGAAGCTGGATTGGCTTGTCGTGAGGCAGTTCGAGGGTGGCGCCCTGTGCTTTGGGAATGATTTTGCACTGTCGGTCGGGAGGCTGGGCCCATGCAGGATGATGTTGGCAATTCGTTGGTCAAGAGACCGAGCTGTGTGAGCTGGGAGGAGACGACCTGTTGGCCGAGTAATTGATCTCAGGCTCAGGCTTGTAGCTGGCGAGTCATAAGTCGAAGGACCGATCTGGCGCGATTCATGAAAAGACTAGTGAGTCGCAAGTC
>NZ_JAGXJV010000053.1:0-1580 GCF_019091145.1 Lysinibacillus sp. GbtcB16 | reverse complement strand
ATATTTCTAGTTCTCTCATAACTTTTTTTCTATGTAGTTCATGCAGCTCTACATATAAAGTCTTATTACACTCTTCATTTGCCCGTTCCATCTGTTTATATAAAATGTCTTGATTTTGGATGCATTCTCTAAGCTCTTTTTCTAACTTCTCTGCTGCTGCTAAATGCTCCGGAAGGACTCTGTTTTCTATTCCCAATCGTACTCACCTCTTTTTCTAGTTGTTCAGCTTCATCGAGTTTTCTCTCAATGAAGCTGCCGCCTTTGTAAAGTGCAAGTGCAAAAATTCCAATCCCTAAACCAAAGATACAAACGGCACTAGTACTTTCTACTGTTGAAATATCCATTACGCAATAATGAATACCTTTTCTGATTTAACTTCTTCCTCAAGCGCTGCTACTAAATAGGCTTTAATGTTTTTAATTGCTTGTAACTTCCAAGCCCCGCCATCCGCTTCAAATAGCCCACAAGTCGGGCCTGTCTTCATACGGAAAATAAATTCACTTTCAGGCTGCTCAACTTCAACGAACGTTCTGTAAGGCTGTAGGGCTACTGGATTAGGTACTTTTACATTTCCACGTGTCGAAACTCCTGTTTTAGCAGTAACAGCTTGTGAAACCCCATCATCGCCAATCTCTCGTACAGTTTCATCCGCAATAGTTCCAATTACTTGTAATACAATGTCACGGTCATTATTTTTAACGAATCCTGATTGCATACTAATGTTAAAGTCCTCTGTGTCATGGAATCTCCCAAAACTAAAATGTGGAATTAAAGCTTCTGCTTTCACGAATTTACTACGATTGCAATTACCGTTTAATGCAGTAAACAAACTCACTTCTGTTGGACTTTCAATGTGAATCATAATTGTTTCTGCTGTATCAAAATTAGATTTCGCATAATCTACTAAACTAGATAGGCTACGTACAGTTAAAGCACGTGGTGTCGGTTCTTCCACTACATGCAACTGCTGATTAGAATACGTTTGACCGTTGATTTCCTCTACTTCTGCATTTCCTAAACCTACTACATATTGCAAAGCTTCTTTTGTCATTGACATACTTCATTTCCCCTTTTCATTAATTTGATTTTCTTTGTAAATCTACAACAACATTTGGATCTTGATTTTCAACAACCTTTTCGCCTACATCAGTAGCGAGATCACCCTCAGTATCCATATACATCTGTCCTTTTACTCCGGATGCAAGCTCTTGGCCAATAATATTACCGCTATTATCCTGGCCTAATAGAATTTTTGATTCTACTTCTTCTGCAGGTGCTAAAGTAGATTTCGCTTGTACTTTACAGTCCCAAACGTCACGCTTTTTATCACCTACAAATGTAAGCGTTACTGTGATTTTTCTAGCTTTTTTGGGATCAGTATTTAAATCCGCCATATTTTCAGTTACTCGTTCGAATTCTCTATCAAACTGCTCCGCTAATGCTCCATCAGCGAATGAATTTAAATCAATCATGTTTTTACCTCCTACGCAGTTTTACTACCGTTAAATAATGGTCTCCAACCTTCAATGAAACTTAGTGCTTCATCGAAATCTTTTTGAAGAATATTAGGATAAGCATTC
>NZ_JAGXJV010000509.1:0-264 GCF_019091145.1 Lysinibacillus sp. GbtcB16 | reverse complement strand
AGTACCCGCATGGCCTGCATGGCAGCCGTCATCAACTGTTCCGGTCTTACGATGCGGTCCCAGTATTTACTGACTGTTTTGAAGGCATCCGTAGCGGAAATCGTGTAATCCTGCACGGATTCCAGCTGCTGCAGCACGGGGTCCGGCTGTCTGGAAGCGAAGTTATCCCCCGGCAGCAAGAGCCCCGGTATCCGGTTCACAGTCGCCGTTGCTGCCGCTGTGACCATATTGAGCGCACCTGGACCGATGGAGCTGGTGCAGGCA
>NZ_JAGXJV010000508.1:0-264 GCF_019091145.1 Lysinibacillus sp. GbtcB16 | reverse complement strand
ATTACCCGGGCCTGTCGGCCAAGGCTATAGGCTCGTTGAATACATCAGTGTAGCGCGCGTGGGGCCCAGAACATCTAAGGGCATCACAGACCTGTTATTGCCTCAAACTTCCGTGGCCTAAACGGCCATAGTCCCTCTAAGAAGCTGGCCGCGGAGGGATGCCTCCGCGTAGCTAGTTAGCAGGCTGAGGTCTCGTTCGTTATCGGAATTAACCAGACAAATCGCTCCACCAACTAAGAACGGCCATGCACCACCACCCATAGA
>NZ_JAGXJV010000507.1:0-264 GCF_019091145.1 Lysinibacillus sp. GbtcB16 | reverse complement strand
AGGCGCCGGGAATCCGAATAACAGCTGGTAGAAGCTGATCAGAACCGTATTCTTGATCGTCCGCCAGAAATAGGGCCCCGTGAAAAATTCGCGGAAATGCTCGAATCCGACCCAATCGCTCCCCCAAATGCCAAGCCTTGGCGAGAAGTCCTTGAAAGCAATCACAGCACCATACATAGGCGCATAGTGAAACACGATATAATACAGCAGCACCGGCGCCAGCATCACATAAAGCAGTTTATTTTTGCGGATATCCAACATCAG
>NZ_JAGXJV010000506.1:0-264 GCF_019091145.1 Lysinibacillus sp. GbtcB16 | reverse complement strand
AAGGCTTCAATCAGCCCCGCCATAATGCCATCCGGACGATATCGGTGCCAATAATCATGAAACCGGAAGATCGCCATACCCGATTGTTCAATCAGCTTAAGCTTCTCAAGATACACAGGGTCATTCACAAGAGCCTGAGTCTGGTCATGATGATGATAGAAAGCAGCTTCATGCGCAATGAGCAAATTCACCCCGCTGGCAATCGCCTGCTGGATCACATGGTAAGTCGGCATGAAAGCCGTCGCAATGCCTGTCACTTTGGCA
>NZ_JAGXJV010000505.1:0-264 GCF_019091145.1 Lysinibacillus sp. GbtcB16 | reverse complement strand
GTGACCGTTTGCGGTGTGCGCTGCCATCCCGTTAAGGAGGTGTGTGTCGTTGCTGGGGCTGTTTTATCGATGCCAATAATCAAATCCTTGGGAGCTTCTTCGTTATTCGTCACATCAATTGAACGGTACTGGATGTGATGCACCCCTTCATCGGCGAAGATGAGCGGCTGCGCGGTGACGGTCTGCCAAGCTTCAGTTTCCCCTTGCGTACGGTACTCTGTCCGTTTGATCCCAACGCCAACCGTCGGATGTACCGCTGTAAAC
>NZ_JAGXJV010000504.1:0-264 GCF_019091145.1 Lysinibacillus sp. GbtcB16 | reverse complement strand
AATCCTACAGTTACTCCTTATATACCTTATAAATCGTTGAGGGTTACTATCTGAGTGAATCCCTGACCCGCGAAAAGAATCATGAGTCCTGCAACTACATGCCAAAGGCCCCTGGTCTTCGTTCTTGATTTGTTTTACCCAGCTCAGCTTACTTCGAGACCAACGGGAGGGGATTGGATAAGGTGCTGAAAGCCTTTCCCCTGGGACCTCCTTTCTTTTCCTTGACTGGTCTTTTCTCAATGGATGGCTCTTACCGGTGTGGGC
>NZ_JAGXJV010000503.1:0-264 GCF_019091145.1 Lysinibacillus sp. GbtcB16 | reverse complement strand
CAAATAATTCTTTATTAATCTGATGGGGTTACTCCAAATATCGAAGAACAAGTGTTCGAATTGATAGGATTAAGGAAAAAGAAAATTGACGAATTATTCTGATTTTGTGTGTATTTAAATCACACTTAAACTTCGAGTTTATATAGAATTGTAACTACGTATTGTACTTTAGATAACCCTGGAGTAGTCCATTTGCATATTTAATTGATTTTATAATACATAGAGTTTTGACCATCTTATTTATCTCAGAAACACATTTAAATG
>NZ_JAGXJV010000502.1:0-264 GCF_019091145.1 Lysinibacillus sp. GbtcB16 | reverse complement strand
CAGCTTATTCAGCAGGATCAGTGCGCCGAATGCAATAAGCATAGCGGCTAAGCCCGTATTTCTTTTCATGATTTTGTCACCGCCTTTCGTTATGTGCTGTGCTCTTGTTCATGTCTTTATTCTAGGTAAAATCGCGCCTTCCCAAAACGGACCGAGGACGGTATTTGATCCTAGACCTTAGTCGGGGCGTTTCTACGACCTCTGAGTAGCAGATAGGCTCCTGTGTACATACAATAGTTAGGGATTGAAAGGAGGGGCGAACCA
>NZ_JAGXJV010000501.1:0-264 GCF_019091145.1 Lysinibacillus sp. GbtcB16 | reverse complement strand
CAATACACCCGCAGCGAGTGCAAAAGAGATAATTCGAATTCTCTTCATACCTTTCCTCCTCCAGCTAGTCCCACTAATTACTTATATGGGTCAAGAGGAAAGTTTATGCTTGTCTTAATGAAGCTTTAATCGATATCTTCTTTCACCTTTTTCATACCCTTCTTGCCACCACAATCCTATAAACTGCTGACAAGATTCAAAATGTAATTCCTCATCTTTCAACTTTATTTCTCGCATAGTCATACTCGTTAAAAATTGAAATAG
>NZ_JAGXJV010000052.1:0-1593 GCF_019091145.1 Lysinibacillus sp. GbtcB16 | reverse complement strand
AGTTATCAGCTATGTATTACAAAAAAATGAAACATGATCGGGAGCAGGAAAGAAAAAATGTTCTTGATGTAGCAAAACGTTTAGAGGATGTTGGTGGAAGTAAAGAAGTTGTGGAACACATTAGAAAAAACGCATAAAAAAAGCCCGCTGCAACGGGACCTTTAAAAAATATTAACTTTTGCAATTATATCATATGGAGCAAACCTATGAAAACAGTATATCGTTCGAAAAAATTTAGTTTCTTAATCCCTTCACATGGGCGGCCAAAACATTACATGTGTGCAGGTGATAAAACAGAGCTAGCAAAACGAGTAATCGTAAAAGAAAAAGAAGGTTATGAGTGTAAATATCCGATTCGCAGGGTTGTTAATATTGACAACCTTGATGAATTCGGAAAACCAGATGAGACGGATTGTTTCTATGAAACTGAACTTAAAAAAATAGATAAATAGGAGATGTTTATTATGGTAGATATCTTTGATGTAGGGGAATATTGTGATATTTGCGGTGATACAATACCGCCCTCTGATGAAAAAACGATGTATATTGAAGGATTGGAAAAGACACTTTGTAAACAATGCAGCGGTCAAGCTGAAGAAACATTAAAAGTAGTAAGCTTTGGTGTAATTAAAGATGCTCTAAAAGAGATAACGGATAAATACGGAAGAGAAAAGGTGCGGCAGTTTGATCTAGTAACTGCAGAACAATTTGTAAGAGAAAATAGCATTACTTTAAACATAGAAAAGCGTGGCGGTAAGTTTAACCAGGAAAAACTAGGTGAATTCGTTCCGCTATCTACAGAGGAATTAATTACAGTAATTGAGTTTTTAAAGAGAAAGATTAACCCTAATCTTTGGATGAACGCAGTAATAGGAACACTATTGGATAAGCAATTAACAATTACATTAGCAAAAGTACCTGTAAATGGTTGAGCAATTAACAATAGAAGATGCTGTCGTATATGAGCAAATTGATACCTATATGGTGGATATTGTTACAAACATTGGATTTAAGTTGGAATTTTGTGAAGCAGAAACAAGGGAAGACGCAGCCCGTATAGTCCGTGAGCGTTATTGTAAACACTATGATTTTCGTATTCGTAGTATTGAAGTTTCTAATAGATCGTTGAAAGAAATAGAAGCATTAGATTAAGGGGGAAATGATGATGAATTTACAAATAGGTGAAACAAAAGTGGTTCCTGGTCATTGGGTTGTATGTGAAATGGAAGATGGCCTACAAATTGTACAAGTGGAAAAAGTTATTAAGGATACTATTAATGACAAAGTAGAGATATGGGGTCAATGGAAAAGTGTAGGTTCCATTGCAGGTGACTATGGATTTAATCATATTGAAAAGTGCCGTTTTGCTACTGCAGTAGAAATTGATGATGAGGGTTGGCGTGAAGTATTTAGACGTAAAGGGAGAGTCCCAGGGAAGTTTACTCCCGGTGATTGGGTATCTGATGATGTATATGCACTAACAGTAATGCACCAGGACGGTAACGTAGTAACTGTAGGGATTGTTAATTCAGGTCAAACATATGAAGTTATGGCAGAAGATTTAGAGCCATTATTCTTCAAAGAAGATTTAGC
>NZ_JAGXJV010000500.1:0-264 GCF_019091145.1 Lysinibacillus sp. GbtcB16 | reverse complement strand
AACACCTTTAACAGTCCGGTATCTACGGAAAATACGGAGAACAGGATGCCTCCCAAGACGACCCAGGACACGAAGTGGGGGAAATACACGATGGTCTGAATAATCCGTTTGAAGGCGCCGTTCAGAACCTCATTGAGCAATAGCGCCAAAATGATCGGTGCCGGGAAGTTAAACAGCAGCTTATAGAAGCTGATGATGACAGAATTCTTCAGAGCGACCCAGAAATCCGGCGATTCAAATAAAATACGGAACCATTTCAGCCCT
>NZ_JAGXJV010000499.1:0-264 GCF_019091145.1 Lysinibacillus sp. GbtcB16 | reverse complement strand
GTGAAGCCAGGTCCGGGCGGGAAGTTGATTTGTACGAGCTGCATTAAAGAAATCCAATCTATCTAAAATTAATGGAGGTCATTCATATGAATAAGCAATCAATTATTGAACGTTTACTGGTGTTGCCGGAGTTAATCGAAGCTGCGGAGATTACGTTAATTGGAGCACAAAATAATTTAAATTCTGCTCGTGCTGCACTAACACACAGAGAGGATGGTCTTTACCTTGGAGTTTTCGAAGATGAGGGAATGGTCATCGACGGGA
>NZ_JAGXJV010000498.1:0-264 GCF_019091145.1 Lysinibacillus sp. GbtcB16 | reverse complement strand
ACTCTAAATATGACGCCAGCATTGGCTAAATTGGCACCCCCACTTATAGTAACATCCGTTTCGTAAGTGAAGTTTTTATATTTTGTATCATTGGCAACAGCTTTGTATCCTTCGCCGTCATTAACTGTGTATGCACCGCTGGCAGCACTCCATTGGCCACCATAAGTCGTCCAACCATCTGCGTTCAAATCGTCAAACGTCTCAATGAAAGGCAGAGGATTGTTAATTTTGTCGTGAAATTGTGTAACGGCTGCATTTAAAGCA
>NZ_JAGXJV010000497.1:0-265 GCF_019091145.1 Lysinibacillus sp. GbtcB16 | reverse complement strand
CTGCTTTATAAGGTGCTTGCCGGCACAAAGAGAGTGTATGTTTTTGATTGAATCCAATCCACTTATGATTCTCGCATCGTCGATAGCTATCGATTTCTAAGGATTTCGTAATGCTCTTCACGTCTATTTCTTGCATCCTTGGATCCCTAGATATCGAAATGGCTATAGTATTGATATAGAAATGGATATAGTAGTAGCTAATACAATGCTCTCTTACTTGCCCTCTATACGACAGCTTGCTTACTTATTTCTCATTTTCCTATTT
>NZ_JAGXJV010000496.1:0-265 GCF_019091145.1 Lysinibacillus sp. GbtcB16 | reverse complement strand
TATGTTTAGCCGCCTGCTGTCGCAAAACGCGCCTAATGGGCATACACTGTAGCACAAATGACAGTAAGGGTGCTGATCAGAATGCCTTCTTTTGTAGGGATATTCAACATTGTAAGTAATGAGGGAAGCCTGGTGAACGGAGACACGTTCGTCATTGCACCGACAAGTGCTGCCAAATCGTACACCGGCAGCGGCGGCGGTATTACGGGCGACTTCACGTTGTCTACGACCTTATTCAGCGCTACGATTACGTTGGATCCGGACG
>NZ_JAGXJV010000495.1:0-265 GCF_019091145.1 Lysinibacillus sp. GbtcB16 | reverse complement strand
AGGGCTGCCGCGGCTGGCTGACTTGAACAACCGCATCGCCCAATCTGAAGACCTCGCCTATGCACAGCTGTGCTTCCAGCATGCCTTTGGGCGTGATATTCTCTCCGTACGCGCCTGGCTGGAAGGGGAGTCCAAGCTCCTTTTCGAAAAAGGCGAAATGCTCGGAAGGGTATACGCAAACAGCTTTATCTACCCCGCCGTGATGCGCCAAGTCCGCTTGGCCGTCGCCTTCAAAGTTCAGTGTGGAAAGATACAAGCCGGTTTG
>NZ_JAGXJV010000494.1:0-265 GCF_019091145.1 Lysinibacillus sp. GbtcB16 | reverse complement strand
GAAGCCGAATTGACGATGAAGTGGAGATTGGAGAGTACTGCATTGTAGGAGAAAATAACCGGCTCTCCAAAGGGAGCAAGCTTACCCGCAGCGTGCTGTGGGATCATAACCACCTGCTGCCGAACAATGAGCTGGCCGGACCTACGCTAACCAGCCGTATTGTCAGTAAGGAATCGGCTTATCTGGGCGAAGGCTCCGTGGTGGGCAACCACGTTGTCATCGGGGCGAACAGCCGCATCGAGCCCCACGTCAAAATATGGCCGTA
>NZ_JAGXJV010000493.1:0-265 GCF_019091145.1 Lysinibacillus sp. GbtcB16 | reverse complement strand
CATGCCTGAGTGGGCAAAGCCCAGAAAAGGTGGAGCTGTGGTGGACGACAAGGACCGTTTCTCCCTCCGCCTCTTTAATCCGCATCTGCACGACGGCTTCTCTCTGCAAATGATGAAGCTCCCCATTGTACGTGGCGCTCTGGCTCAAGTTCTTGGCGATGAAGCTGCAGGCGTGCAAAGTATGTATTTCTACAAAGAACCTGGCTCCCCCGGTCAAGCAGCGCATCAAGACTATTACTATATCAAGAACGATCCGAATACATTG
>NZ_JAGXJV010000492.1:0-265 GCF_019091145.1 Lysinibacillus sp. GbtcB16 | reverse complement strand
CCCGCCTACCTGGAAAGAGCGCTATTCGAGCTGATCCGTGAATACGAAACGAAGCCGCCCTACTATGAGCTGCGAATCAAAAGCAACATGCTTGATATTTTGGCCTTCCTTCTAAGGGAGCAATATTACAGCAGCCTAACGAAAACAGACGGTCAAGTTGAATTCCTCTCCGAAATCCGCAGCTACATCGACCGGAATGTCAATCAGAATGTGACGTTGGAGTCGTTAACCGAGCAGTTCCACGTCAGCAAATTTTATCTGATTC
>NZ_JAGXJV010000491.1:0-265 GCF_019091145.1 Lysinibacillus sp. GbtcB16 | reverse complement strand
ACTATGTGCTTGCCTCTTCCTCTGATGTGATGAAAGGAATCGTATTCACACAATCCGGCGTGCCGATGTTTCAGATGCAAATTGGCAGCATTCTGTTTGTCTTGCTGCTGCTCATCCCTTTGCTATGGTGGTTCAGAACCGTTCTGCAAAGCACGAAGCAGCGCGAGGTACTGACTACATTCGTAGCGGAGGTAACGATCCATGTGGGGGATTATACGGCAACGTGCAAAGGGTTGATCGATACAGGCAACCAACTGTACGACCC
>NZ_JAGXJV010000490.1:0-265 GCF_019091145.1 Lysinibacillus sp. GbtcB16 | reverse complement strand
ATAGGGTGGCAAATTAGGACATACCTCTACGTTATGCTCTTTATTATTTTGTAAATGTAAGAAGCACAGAGAGAAGACATCTCTGTGCTTCTATTTTTGGCCTTTTTATAGTAATTCTGTTTTTAGCATTCAAAGTATATTAGACAACGAAGTAGTTTATAGGTAAAACAGGGAGAGGAGATATCAACAATGTAAAAGAGACGCTTATGTGATTGTAACGTCTTTTTACATTTATAGGAAATGATAAACCGTTCATCCCAAACAT
>NZ_JAGXJV010000489.1:0-265 GCF_019091145.1 Lysinibacillus sp. GbtcB16 | reverse complement strand
AAATCGATCTACCTAATGCAGAAAGCATGTTAAATACGTGAGAATTCTCACGTTCCAGGGTCTCGTTTAACTGTCGTGCCAGAGGATTCATAAGCATGGGTCATTCCTTCCAATGAGCTATTCATTTTTTGCAGTTATTATACCACTTTCGCTCCCGTACGTCACTGCGAGAAAGAAATTTTTTTGGCAGGAATTCCTATGCTCCATTACACTCTTACTTGTTGCAAAAAGCCTTCTAACCGTAGTTTGACATCCGGCCATTCCC
>NZ_JAGXJV010000488.1:0-265 GCF_019091145.1 Lysinibacillus sp. GbtcB16 | reverse complement strand
ACCAAACCATGCCGGAGTTTCACCCTTAAGATGAGCATAGAAAACTGGTTCATGCTTATATTTATACTGGGCAAAATTAAAGCTAAACGCATTTTTGACCCAAACACATTGGGTTCTTACGGTAATCCCAGCATTATTCATTGCATCCTCAAATTCTCGCTGAAAAGAGGATGGGTGAAAGACATAGATTGCAGCATGATTGTCCATGACCGAGGCATAATTGACGAATACTTTCTGCAGAAACTCCTTAAATGCCCCAGCATCC
>NZ_JAGXJV010000487.1:0-265 GCF_019091145.1 Lysinibacillus sp. GbtcB16 | reverse complement strand
ATTTCACAAGTAAGGGAATGCGGCACGTTTCCTCATACATAAAGAATGCTTTATCGCTTAACCCGCCGTGAATACCCAGCGATTCGCCGTGATCGGCTGAAAAAATGATCGTCGTATTCTCATATAAATCGTGTTCCTTCAAATAGGCGATTAATCTGCCGATTTGCTCGTCAATTGAACTCATAAAGCCGTAGTAGTGCTTGACGTAAGGTTCGAAAGCTTCCCACGACTTCGAATTAGCGGTTTTGGCTTTATGAATGGAGGG
>NZ_JAGXJV010000486.1:0-265 GCF_019091145.1 Lysinibacillus sp. GbtcB16 | reverse complement strand
AAGTCAGCTATTTCAAAGGTTAGGGAAGGACCCCGGCCAGAATATGCAACAAACCCAGAATACAGGATTGCTATTCGGAGTTTAGTCGTTAGTCGATTTATAAAAAACTTTTCTTGAGAGGAGGTGAAAATATGAAAAAAGAGTGGAAAACTCCGGTGCTAGAGACACTGGATATTAATATGACTATGGCATCAGGATATGAGGGCTATCATGATGAAGCTTACAATGGTGAACCTGCGACTGGTCCGCATCATCAATCATAAAT
>NZ_JAGXJV010000485.1:0-265 GCF_019091145.1 Lysinibacillus sp. GbtcB16 | reverse complement strand
GATTGAGGTCGGCTTTCTTATACAATTGCCAGTTAGGATCATCGGACGTTTTGCCATAATACGCGGCCATTATAGCAATATCCCCGACACTATAGCTGTTATCCCCATTCAAATCGCCTGAAATAGGTGTATGGATGGAAGCCCGGAACAGCTGCACGGCGATGGTTAAATCGGATACCGCTTGATCCACTTGGGTCTGGCTGGCTGCCGCGTTGTCCGCTACAGCCTTCGCGCTGTTCACGGCCGCTTGCAGAACCGCTTTAGC
>NZ_JAGXJV010000484.1:0-265 GCF_019091145.1 Lysinibacillus sp. GbtcB16 | reverse complement strand
CGCTCGGCGGAACGGAAGGAGCACCGGCAGCCGATCTGCTCATTGGCAGAGTCGTTCAGTTCCATATCGCTGATGCGCTGTATGACAAAGGCCATATCGATGCCAATGGGCTTAAGCCGGTCAGCCGGCTGGCGGGCAGCTCCTATGCGAAGCTGGGCGAGCAGTTTGTAATGGAACGTCCCCTCTGAGGCGTGTTGGAAAACCATTTGTACCTTGCGGTTATTGAGCGGGTATGAATGGTTTTTTCTATTATAATTAAACGCTC
>NZ_JAGXJV010000483.1:0-265 GCF_019091145.1 Lysinibacillus sp. GbtcB16 | reverse complement strand
AACAGAAGGTCTTAAGTATGAAGGTGCAAAAACTGAAACATCTTTCGTTGACACATTGCTAAATATCGTACCAGATAACCCAGCAAAAGCGATGGCTGACGGAAACATGTTACAAATCATTGCCTTTGCCGTATTGATTGGACTCGGTATAGCTATTTTAGGAAAACGAGTTCAAGGTATCCATTCATTACTTGAACAGGGCAACGAATTAATGATGTATCTTGTTAATCTCGTTATGAAATTAGCCCCAATTGGAACATTCGGT
>NZ_JAGXJV010000050.1:0-1713 GCF_019091145.1 Lysinibacillus sp. GbtcB16 | reverse complement strand
TTCAATCCAAAATTATTCTCAGTTACATCTTGTTTATGAACATCTAAGACTCTTTTATTTACTGGCATTTGTAAATAAATATATGTATACAACGGTAATAATACTTTAGGGATTTTCCATCCTAAATTAAGTTCCTCAGATAATTTATCTTTAATATCTTGAGCTTGAGTATTATCCACTATTCCCAATCTTTCATATAAAATCTCTATTCCTTCTTGTCCTTCATAAAAAAATTCTTGTTGAAGTTGATTATCTACATTTTCTGTATTTTTTATATAGTGATAAATATTACAGTAAGCCTCGTTTAATAAAATCATTTGCACATCTTTAGCAATATCATTTTTTAATTTTTCATATTCTCGATTGCTTAAAAACTTCTCATTTTCAAAAAAGTATCTTAAATAAAATTGTATATATTCTTCATTTTTTAAGTTAAAATAATATCCTTTACTCTTTTCTTTCCATAGACAATCATTTCGTTCGAAGACACCATCAATTTCAAATTCTTCAAGAAAATCACTTTCCTCCGATGATTCATCGTCCTTTTCAACATCCTTATTAGAAAAATAATGTTCTAATTTATCAAAAATCCTTTCAGAGATTAACTCTGCTAAAGCTTCTAAATTTTTATCTTTAATTTCTTCGCCTTTCATTGAAGTCATCCTCCGTTCAAGATGTTCAACCATTTTTATAAATTTCAAAATAAGAAAAAAGGGATAATTAGGATAATTATAGTACGTAAAATAACCCTTGTGAACATTAATTATTAGCTTGAACTCACTGAACATACACCCCTATCATAAATATCCATTTTTTTCAACCCACCCTTACTTTATTATATTTTTAAAGTTAAATTATTACCCCATTTCTAAGAAAAGAATTAAAAACTATTATTTAGTTAACTGATTCAGAAAAACCAAATAAAGGAGATAATAATTATGACTAATGAAAATATAATTGAAGAATACTTGAAAAAAAGCTCAGACCCGAGATCAGGAATAAAAGCTATTAATATAGCTGAAAATAACGCTGTGGTAAATGGCGTTAGTAATAAACCTATTAAGACTCATGTAGCTCTTTTATATTTCAAAAACTCAGATAAGAAAATTTTCTCAGGACATATTATCAACGAAGCTTTAAACGCATCCGGAGAAGATAGCGCAATTGTAATTACCGACTGTAGGAAAAAAGATAAAATTAAAATTTTAATAGCAACTGAATCTGAACTCATTAAATTGAAGCGCAAAACAAAATTCAATTCAGAAGAGTTATTCATTTTATATTGGGAATACGGATCTCATTCATTTTTAACGTTAGGATTTAAAGGTCTTACAGATGATTACCTTATATTAAATTCTATTTTTGGAGATGATGATTCTACACAACAAAGCAACAGATTTATAGTTCAAAGCCTTTTACCTGATCACGAGGCAAAGCTATTTAACAATCTACTTTCAAAACATTTTTCAATGAAAATCGGTGAAAATGATGCTTAATATCCGTACTAAAACAAAAACAGGCTTTGAATATTCTTGTATAGATGACAACAGATTATCCTATACAAAAATCAATTTACCAAAGAAGCCATCATTAAAAAACTATATAATAACTGATTCAGATATAGATCATATCGAAACTATTAATAATACGTTTTTTGAGACATCTAATGAAGAAAAAATGCCCCTGAAAGTTTCTAAGCAACCTTCTATTTCC
>NZ_JAGXJV010000005.1:0-195948 GCF_019091145.1 Lysinibacillus sp. GbtcB16 | reverse complement strand
TACTTCAACCGTGGCTGTACAGGGGCGATTGTTGGCTACCAACCATTCGGTGGTTTCAACATGTCAGGTACAGACTCAAAAGCTGGTGGCCCAGACTACCTACAACTTCACATGCAAGCAAAAACAACTTCAGAAATGCTATAATATTTCCCATCATAAATGCCGTACATAGTTTCTTATGTACGGCATTTTTTTATCGTTTATCTCAAACGTCTATATAATAGAAGAAACTCATGTGAATATTGATTCACTTCCCTCATAGATTCCCCTTTTACTTTCTCTACATGAGCCAAAAGGATACTTTTCTCCTATAATACTCTGGTATATTTTATGGTATTTCTAACATTTGACCCTTAACTTGATTGTGTAACTTTGTTAAAATGATATCAGTTTAGGAGGGTAAAACTATGAAAAAACTATCAATTTTTATGTTACTCATGATGCTTGTTAGCGTAATCATTTCGCAACCCCAAAAGGCCTATGCTGATGAGCTATCAGGACATATGCATGAAAGTGGTATGCGTTATTTGATTTCCAAAGGAGCCTTGCTGAAAGATGCTACTGGCAGCTATCGTCCGAATGATACTGTTACACGCGGTGAATTCGCCACATACATAGCAAAGGCTTTAAACTTAGAGACAAAGGATAATAGTACGTTTACAGATGTCTCTGACACATATTTATTTGCCAATGAAATCAAGCTTGCCGCTACTGCTGGCATAATTACCGGCTACACAGATGGCACATTTAAGCCAGATGCACGTATTTCAAGAGAGCACATGGCCGTTATGTTAATTAGAGCGGTTGATTATTTAAAAATTCCAAAAGGTACTTCCTCTATTACATTCACAGATAATGCTACCATTTTCAAAGATTTCCGTCAGGACATTGCCATAGGTGCTCAATTAGGGCTTATTAAAGGAAGCTCTAACGGCATGTTTTTACCTAGGGACAATGCCACAATTGCTGAAGCATCAACATTTATATTTCGCTTAATTCTCCTTGCTGACACTGTTGAAAATAATAATGGGAATACTGATAACAACAACGGTAATAATGGTAATTCCAATAATAATGGGAACTCAGATAACGACAATAATTCAGGTAATAATAATAATGCCAATGCATTTATTGTTAAAGAAATCTCAAATGGTAATCTTGTAGACAAGCAATCTTATGCTAGTTTTGAAGCTGCTGAAAAAGCGATGACAAACAGTTCTTTAGTGGTTACTCAAAATAATAAGATTATAAAAATGTCTTCCGGTATTATTGTCACAAATAATTATGTCGCGTTAAATTCCGAAACGATAAAGGATCAAATTGCCGTTGCTGCTAATACAGAAATGGAGTATCTCGGTAGTGATGCCACTCAAGTAAGGGTACGCTTAGCTGGACAAGTTGGTTCTTTAAAACAAGCAGACGTTACCTTAATCCCTTCTGCTTTAGTAAAGGGACGCGCTTATTATACAAATGAAAATGGTGAAATTAAACATACCTTATATGATTATAAAGCCAATAAGTACTCATCTAGTTACGTCTACGGCAAGGCTCCTAGCTTTATGAAGCAAGGTGAGAAATACTTTAGCTGGGATGGTATTACTTTTACGAATGGTAACGGCTCTTCAAAGGGAGAAGGTTATAATTACTATCAATTCTTACCTGCTCGTGCTACGACACAATATACAGCTGAAGAAATTGATCAATATATTATGCAAAAACTAGCTGAAGTGGAGAGCTCAGGTGCTTCTATTTACAAAGACGCTACGACAAAAAGTAAACTCATTGGCTTAGGTACCGTGTTAAAAGATGTCGAAGCAAATGCCCATATTAACGCCATGCTGATTTTAGCACTTGCACAGCATGAGAGTGCCTACGGGATGAGTGATCATGCTCAAAATCTGAATAACCTATTTGGTTTATATGTATATGATACAAATCCATTAAACAAAAAATTTGATAGTGTTGGCGCAAACATTAATGAGCTTGTTGAAAAGTTCTTACAGCCTAATTACATTACGCCTGGAGGACGGTATACAAATGGTTCAGTCGTTGGCTCTAAAGCAATTGGATTTAACGTAAAATACGCCTCTGACCCTTTCTGGGGTGCCAAAATTGCTGGACACTACTATCGTGCCGAAAAAGCATTAGGCTATAAAGATGCTAGTAACCCGTATAAAATTGCACTAACAACAACAGCTGGTCTAAATGTTCGTGCTGATGCATCCACACAACAAAGTCCACTATTCACCTTTAATAAAAGTAATATGCCTGTTATCGTCACAGATACAGGTGCTAATGGTTGGTATCAAGTGATTTCAGATAGATCTCACTCAGAACCTGCTTATATTAGTAAGGATTATATTAAATTCATCCCTACTGTCAAGTAAAACTAAAAGGCTACCTCTCTAGTAATGGAGGTAGCCTTGTTTGTTTTTTCGGAATCTGGGTATTTATAAGTAAAGAGAAAAAACGACCCCAAAGCTAGTAATACTTTGGCATCGTCTCTTCCACTTTTATTGTTTTTTATAGTATTGCAAAATACCATTATAAATAGATTCTGCAAATAGATTCACGTATTGATCATTTGTCATTTTATTGTGATCCTCAGTATTTGTTAAGAAACCAAGCTCCACTAGAATAGATGGAATGACCATATTGCGAATTACGTAGTATTGTTCTTGTTTAACACCACGATTTTTCATATTTAAATTGTTAACAATTTGGTTATTTACAAATGTGGCTAAATCTATGTCTTCCTGATACATATCTCCTGTAGATATAGCATAATATGTTTCAGTACCTTGTGCTGACGAATTGGCAGCAGAATTGACATGGACACTAACA
The DNA here is from genome assembly GCF_019091145.1 of Lysinibacillus sp. GbtcB16. Lineage (NCBI taxonomy): Bacteria > Bacillati > Bacillota > Bacilli > Caryophanales > Bacillaceae > Lysinibacillus > Lysinibacillus sp. GbtcB16. The sequence goes on along the minus strand of NZ_JAGXJV010000005.1, from coordinate 193,104 downwards.
AAAATCTCACCGTAGTTTGCTTGTGTGAAATCTACTCGATCTTGTAATGATGGGTACGTATCACCAGTACGTGTCATATACACTTTGGCACCAGCATTCTCTAGTAATTGCTTTACTTGCGTGCTGACCTTTAATGTAATGCTCTTTTCAGAAACAGAACCTTTTACTGTCCCTGGATCTTTACCACCGTGACCAGGGTCAAGGATGATAACGCGATTTTGTAAAGGTTTAGCTGACTGATTTAATAGTTTTAAATAAGATTTATGAACAAAACCTGTTTGTCCATTGTAAGTGATTTCCGCCCAGTAACCGCTGATGCTATTAACTTGGACATACTCTCCTTTATTCAGCTTGAAAAGTACTGCTGACGTTGAATTACTTTGACTGCGCACATTTAAGTTAGCAACCGTTACTCTTCCTAGTACATCTCCTGAAGTAACAGGAGGTGTTCCTGGATCTGGATTAGGATTAGGCTTCTCTTCTTCAACCGTATCCGTTGTACTATTGGCTACCACATAACCTGGTAAACCATTCACTTGTGTTAAATAATAGCCGCCTACTGTTTTATAAACTGGTAATTTAACATTTGCTTTAATCGTAGAAATTACTTTTGCAGAAGAAGTTGGCTTCACATATAAGTTAACCGCATTTTTTGTCGTTACTTCTTTTTCGACTGCGCCTAACGCATTGCCATCTGCATCTAAAAATTCAGCATATTGTTTAAAAATATAAGCATAAGCACCTTTATAAGATACTTTTAACCAATTACCTTCAACTGCATATACTGATAATTTACCGCCTGTATTAACTTTACCTACAATGTTCGTAGTTGAAGTGCTATCCGTTGATTTACGAATATTTAGACCATCTGTCGTAACTTTTACTAAGCCAATAACCTGAGATGTATCAGGCACAGTTACACCTTTTACAGGCAATTCTAAACGATATTTCTCACTTTTTGCACGTGCCACAAATAATGAGAATTGTGAACGTGTCACCGTGCTGTTAGGTAAATACGTTTTACCTGTTCCGTTAGTAATACCATTATAATAGATTGTATTGATGTACTTCACATATTCATGTGTGATCCCTACATCTGTAAATGGTGCATCGATACCCTCATACTCACTTGTATCTAAATTAAATGCCTTTGTTAAGACATAACTCATTTCTCCACGAGATAGAGCTTTGTTTGGTAGGAATTCACCTTTTATATTTTTGTCAAAGAAACCTAATTGTACAGCACGTTCTATATAACCTGACATTTCAGTGCCTACTGTAACATCTGAAAAGCTAGATTTATTTACGACTAATGGTTTGTTTCCGGAGGCAACGACAACCATTTTGGCTGCTTGTCCTCTCGTTACATTGTTATTTGGGCCAAAAACTCTTTTACCATTCACAAAATAGCCTTGGATAACACCCAAACTTACTAAATAATTAATTTCTTCATAGGCTGGGTGATTTTTAGTGACATCTTCAAATGTAATATTTGAGTTGGTAGCTGCACTGACACTTGCACTATGTATCGTAAACATAGAAGCCGAAATGAATAAGACGCACAAGATAAGACTAATTTTTTTGATGTTCAATGTCTTATTTCCTCCCTTCTTGTTCTCTTAACGTGTCCATTTTAACAAAATTAGCTAAATAATGCATCATACAATAGAACTGTTAAATTATATTTTCCATATCACTTCCTCTCCTAAGTAGTTATCATAAAAATAGAAGAGTCTGCAATTGCAAACCCTTCTTCCATTATACGCTATTCAAAAGATCAATTCTTGCAATCTATGACAAAATTAACATGTAAAATTCAAGAAATTTATTGTTGAATTCTTTCAATGAAAACTTTAAGTTGTTTGATTTTTAATAATTCATCAGTGCCAAAACTTCCATCTCCATCGCCATTTGTAACACCATTAGAAGCAAGGATAGAAACATAATCACTAGCCCAGTTATTTTGAGGAACATCATTGAATGCTACTGTTTCTCCTTGGTTTTCAAGACCGAAAGCTAGTACTAAGACTTTAGCGATTTGTGCACGTGTAATTGGTGACGACGGGTTGAACTTACCGTTCGCATCGCCTTCAAAGATCCCCAATTTTTCAACAGCGGCAATAGCACCTGCATTTGCGTTTGTTGGTTTCACATCTACGAAATTAGTAGTTGTATTAGAAGTATCTAAGTTTAAAGCTTTTGCAATTTGTACAGCAACCTCTGCACGAGAAGCATATACTGAAAAGTCAATTGCAGCTTTTTTTACTTCAGCTTGTTGTTGCGAATCAAATGTTGCCACACGTTTAGCCCCTACATAACGAGAAGCCCAATAATATGGATCATTAACACTTGAGTAGCTAACGCCTTGACCTGTTTGAGAGTGGATCATATTACCATTACCTATGTATATACCCACATGTGAAATGCCACTACCACTTGTATTGAAAAATACTAAATCGCCAACTTGTAAATCACTCTTTGCTACTGCATTACCTTGTTGGTATTGAGAGCCTGATGTACGATTTAATTGAATGCCTAAGTCTGAAAATACTTTAGAAGTGAATCCAGAGCAATCAAAACCACTTGTTGTTGTACCACCGTATTTATATGGAATACCTAAATATTTAGAAGCTGTGTCAGTGACATCATCTTTTGTCGCTGCTTCAGCAGTATTTATATGAGTTGTTGAAAATAACATGAAAGATGCAAAAATCGGTAATAACCATTTCTTATTCATACTTTTGTTATACCCCTCTCAAAACTTTTTTGCCTATAAATAGACTATCATAAAAGAAGCTCTTGTTATTTTTCATTTGTGTAACGGTTTTAGACAGCAAAAAAACGCTGTAATACCAACGTTTGGTGGTATTTCCAGCGTTAAAAGAGGGATTTTTTTATCATTTTTCGAAGCTTTCGTAACATTACTGTAATATTAGAGCACCTTTGTTACACAACAACTTATTGACTAGAAAACATTTGAACCCAATAGTAATTTTCTTTGCTATCCTGCGCTATTGCAACACCTGTATTCGTATAATGTTCTTTCAAAATGTTATCGCGATGACTAGGTGAAGCCATCCAAGCCTTTACAGCAATCTCGGGCGTTTGAATATTTCTGGCGATATTTTCTCCAAAGCTTGTATAATCATAATCAAATAAAGTCGCTAAATCCCATGGGGCACCATAAAACGGCGAAACGTGTTCAAAATAATGGCGGTTCACCATATCCTGCGCTTTAATGATTGCGATTTGTGTCAATTTTGGATCATACACAACAGGTTCTAGCTTTTTCTTTTGTCTTTCAACATTAATTAACTGAATAACCTTTTTCGACCATTCGGTAGAAAGGTTGACTGTTGGAATATAATCTTTTGCCAAATAATCATAAGCCACTTCTAATTTGTTTATTTTTTGCTGAAAATAAATACTTCGTTCAACGAACACAGCAAATTGGGCGCGTGTCACTAACTGATCAGGTGCAAAGTGTTTAGCGTCTACCCCACTGATAATGCCGATATCAGCAAGTGATTCAATATAATTATGTGCCCAATGCGTCTGAGGAATATCTGCGAATTGGGTATTATTTTTGTTATCAACCTTAAATTGATACGCTAATGCTAGCATTTTTGCCACCTGCATTCGCTTTAAAGGCTCCTCAGGATGAAAGGCTTCCCCTTTTTGGATAACCCCCAGTTTAACAAGCTGACAAATCTCTTTGTAATAGGGATGACTAGCAGGGACATCCTTAAATTTTGTCGTATTTGCTATGTCTACATTGTTCTGAATAGATCGAGCAATGGCAGCAGCAGCCTCTGCCCTTGTAATTGCCTGCTCCGGTTTAAATTTGTTATCGCTATATGTAGTCATATATTGTTTTGTTAGCATATGTTGTATCGAAGCGTTTGCCCAATATGAATTCGAAACATCCACAACTTTGGCAGATGCCGCTTCTACCTGACTTAAATTTGTTAAACTTCCTACGGTTGCAGCTATTGAAAGGACGATGATACTCAGAATTTTTTTCAACAGGGCTACCTCCTCAATATGTCAAATATGTAGCAAACGGCGCTTTTTCATCACTGAAGTGGAGAAACGAAAATTCACCATACATACTATATGATACGAAATTCGAATAAGATAGTTTCACTTTTTTTGGAAAATAATAAATTGTTTCATTATTTATCATTATAAAAGGAGTTTTCCCTTAATATTCGTTGGGAAAACTCCTTTTTTCTCATACTATTGAATCATTTTAAGATATTCTTCTAAAATACGATAGTTATACACTAGTCCCTGTTGCTCTATCGACAATGAGCTGTAGTCTTTTTGAGCTGCTAATACTTTTTTCTCGAATGATGAGCTATCTGGATCGATATTGCCAATCGCTTGAACGACCTTGAGAACGGCAGCCACATCTTTTTCAGCCTGTTTGAGTAAGTCTTCATTGATGACTTGCCCCCGTACTTTAGAATCCAATGCCTGATAAGCAGCTACGGCATTAGCCACATCCTCTATATACGTTGGTGAGCTCGGAGAAAGGCCTGCAATCATTTCAACGACCTTCTTGACGTCGGCCATACTTTTCTCCGCCTCTAATAGAATTGAATAATTGGAGATACGCTGTTTATCTGTCGTATTCAAACTATCGTATTCTTTACGTACGGCTTCAACCATACCAAAGTAGAATTTATCCTTAGGATTTAATTTTGCAATGTTATTATAGACCTTGATCACGCTGTCTAAGGATAGTAACAATTGGTCGTTATACACATAGCGTCTTTGGTCAGCATTTAGCTTGTCGTAAGCTTTTAAAATCTTTTGATATTGACTATTCATATCCTTAGCCGTTAAAAGACGATCAATATCCTCCACAATACTTATAACGGGCTTAATCAGCTTTTCTTGGTCTTGTAATACTCTGTAGTTTTCCACAGCTCGTTGCTGATCCTTTGGTAAAGCATTATAAGCAGCACGAATTTCTTGAATACGTTTTACATACTGCTTCGGATCAACAGATGGTAAAGCATCAATCATTTGCATTACATTGCCAGCCCCTAGAATACTTGACTCAGCAGCCTGCAATAAATAGTAGTTTGTTACATATTGCTGCAAATCGGTAGGTAATGCATCATAAAGCGAACGAGCTCTTGCTGTATCTTGAAGGAATGTATTGCTTGAAGATTTTAGTTTACTAATCAATTCCACTACATTGGATACAGGCTCATATTTTAAGAGTACATCAATATTGTTGATGTATTTCTTTTGATCTTTCGATAGTTTGTCATATGCTTTACGGACAGAGTTAACGTTACTAACAAAGCTTTTCGATTCTGGATCTAGTTCATTAATTTGTACCATCACGCTTAAAATAGGCTTAACCTCTTTTTCACGCGTTGTTAAATCTTTAATATTCGTCACTAGTTTCTTTTGGTTCGATGACAGCTTATCATAGGCTACACGTGCATTCATTAGCTTTGTTAAATAGTCTGCATCCTGCACTTCTGTTAATTTGATTAGCTCAATTACGCCCTCAGCTAACCCCTGTTCATTTTCAGCTGCTACCAGTGCATCATAGTTGATAATGGCTTGCTTCTTCTCCTCAGATAATGCATCGTAAAGCTCACGTGCCGTTTTCATATCTTGGTAGAATGTTTTACTTGTTGGCTTTAACGAAGCAATCAGGCCAATTAATGAAGCCACATCCTCGACAGCTGTAAGATTCGTATAGTTCGTCACATGTTTTTTTGAAACTTCATCAAGGGCATTATAAGCCTTCCGTGCGGCAAGTACCTTTTTTGTATAATCCTTACTCGTTGGGTCCAATGCATTGATCAGTTGAATAACCTTGATAACGGCTTTATTGCTCTTTTCATAATTACTTAAAGTTTTTGCCTGCTCCACAAGCTTCTGCGCATTTTTATCTAATGCTTTATAGGCAGTAGTTAGCTCGGCTACCTTTTGGACAAATGTGTCCGGATTCTCATTCGCTAATGCAAGAACACGTTCATCGAATGCCTTTGCCATATCGATATAGGCTTGTGCTTTTATAAGATCAGGATAATTAATAACCTGGGCTTGATCTGTTAATGCTGTGTATGCATCTGTTGCTGCTTTCACATCATCCTTATACGTTTTTCTAGAAGGATTTAATGCATTAATTTTCACAATTACGTCTATTACAGGTACAACCTCTTTTAAATTCTTATAATTTTTGACATAGGTTTTATTTTTATCATCTAGCTTAGCGTAGGCTGTATAAGCTGATTTGGCTTTTGAAATATAGCTCTTAGAGGATGGATCAAGCTTTTCAAATTGTGAAATAACATTCACAACCGTTTTATATGATTTCTCTAAATCAGTTAAAACTTTAATATTCGTTACACGGCTTTTTGCCGAAGATGGGAGGCTATCATAGGCAGCTCGAGCAGCTAAAATCTCCGTGATTATATCATTTGATTGACTTAGCTTTGATATTTGCTGAATCACACCCGCTATTACTAAATCTTCATTTAAAAGATTGGATAATTTCTCTTCAAGTTTACTTTTCATTTCAGCCAATGGAGCCGCGTCATTACCATTCCCAGCATTTAACGCCGTCACCTTTGATTGCAGTTCCGTAATTTGGGTCTTGTAATCTGGCATTGTCGGTTTAAGGGCATTGACTTGTTTCGATAAAGTCGCATATTGGTATAAAAGATTTAAGCGATCTTTATTTTGCACAAATTCCTTTTCTTCCATAGCCAATTTGTCAAAGGCCGACTGAGCAGCAAATGTTTTGCTCTCAAATGTAGACGCTTTAGGATCAATACCGTCAATTAATTTGTCCACATTTAAAGATGCATTGTAAACCTTCTCCCACTTTGTTAGCTCAGCAAGATTATTGACAATTTTTTTGACATTTGCCGCGTTAATAGTAGTGCCAGTTGTTGCTGGTGGCACATCATAGGCAGTACGAGCAGCTTTGATAGCCTCCACTTTATTTGAGGCACTTGCAATTGCCAAAATAAGTCCTTCGATTTTTTCAGCAGAAGCAATATTTGCTACTGCTACATTTAGATCCGTTGTATTTTTTACAAGTTCTTTATCAATTGTTAATGAATCATACATCCCTTTAATGGAGTTTACTTCTGTACGATATGCCGCCTCATTGGATACACGCAGTGCTGAAATTTGCTTGGAAATATCAGCAGCCTTTTTATATTGTTCAAATGTAGAATAGTTTGCCACTAACTTTTGTGAAGCTTCATCTAAAGCGTTGTAGGATTTTTCAATAGCCGTTACAGCACTAATAAAGCTTGTTGCTGACGTAAAGTCTGCTGGTTTTTTAGCTATTAATTGAGTAATACTTAGTGAAACTTTATCTATGGCTGACAGACCCGTTAAAGCATCCTTATATTTTTTAAAAGGTGTTACTGTATCATTGGTTGGATTATAGGCCTCAGCCACTTTCTTTTGATCTGCCGTTAGTAGGTTATAAGCTGCTGTAACTTTATCTAATGCTGAAGAAATAGCTGGATAATCCGTTGGGCTTTGCTTTAATACATCCACTAAAGCGTCAAGCTCTGTTGCAGTAGTTTTGACTGCTGCTGCATCATCAACTAATTTTCCAAGTTTCGCAATATCTACTCCTTTGCCTTTAAAATAGTTATTGCGATCAGCTTCTTTATAGCCATATTGTAAGACTGTTCCTCGAACGGTATTAGTAATGCTGCTAGCACTATTGGCAAACGCTGCATCGACCGCTTTCTCAAATTGCTTTTGTACGAATAAATATGATTTGTCTGTCGTTTCATTACCTAAAAAACTTTCATATTCTGTTTCTACAGCATTTACATCGTCTATAAATGTCTTACTAGTATTAGAGATTGCACTAATTTTCTTCCAAATTGCTTGTAGTTCATTTAATAGGCGACGTTGTTCCACTACATAGTCGTACTTTGCTTGAATCAGTGCCTTTTCATTGTTGTCAAATCCAAGATCATTCGAATTTTGTACAACTTTAATATCACCATCTGCTATCACCATATCATTAGCAGTCGAATTCTCCGATAATTTACCGAATTGGGCAATGAGCTGTTCCTTTGTCGTTGCAGCTGCCACAGCGTTGACATAGGAAACTTGCTCCGTTTGTGCTGTGACACGAGATTGTGCATCATTTTCCTGTGCATTTGCTATAGCTGTAGGTGCTAATAAAAGACTTGTTATAACACCTGCTGTCAATTTTCGATTCAATCGAATCACCCTTTCATTTTTTATGTATAAGAAAATGAATATGTTCATTTTCATTTATCCTGAAATGGCATAGGATACCTCTTTTTAAGAGAGTGCGTAATCAAGATAAAGCATCCGAAGATCATTGAGATTTATTTCGAGCAAAATCGAAAAAATCTGGACATATATACGCAGAGACGTAAATAATTAATCATTACTTTAGTATCGGTGTAAATTACACGTTTTCAAGCCATTCTATTATATTTACAAAATAATGGGCGTCAAAAGTAGTTTTTCAAAATTACTAGCTAGAAAAACAGGAAGTTATTTCAATTATACTATACAATAGATTTATCTTGATTCTTCGGATTTCCAACGCCTATGGAATCATAAGAAGTCCTCTGGCAGATACTACAGATTTTTGAAAATGAGCTTTCGAGTAAATGTAAAAAAATGTGACACACATCCGCCGAGGTGTAATTGATATTAGGATGTTTTTCATCCATCGACATGTAATGACGAAATACGTTTTTCCAACGAAATTATTGGAAAAAAACAGCTATTTTCATATGTCATAATGTCTTTACAAGGTGTATACTACATCTTTGATATCCTATTTTGGAAGAAAGGACGCTGTTTATGTTTTACCATTATAAGTTTTGGCATAGCTTAAAAAACCCTACCTACTTTACAAACATCGTAGAAAAAGGTGAGATCATCGGATATAAAAAACGTGCATTAACGGTGTTCATCCTTTTCATCCTATTGTTTGCTACTCGCGAATATTGGGGAATGGGGACAGAAAATTTAACGTCCTTATTTGCAATGGATTTACAAAATGAATACTATGTGGCACGCGTACTTTCCATGCTCGGTGCCATTTTATGGGCGATCATTTATTTTTGCTTCCATTATTACGGTGTTACCTATCTATTACATCTATTAACGGACATTCCTTATACTTGGATAAAAAAAGTCCAGCTTTACGTTGTTGCCTTTCTGCTCATTGAAAAAGCAATTCTCTTTGCTGTTTTTTATGGAGTGGGCTATACAACGATGTTTTCATTCTTTTCTTTGGCTCCTGCTGCCTTACAGGTCATTAAAACTGACTTCGTGTTATTTACAATCAATCAATTGACGGTAACGACCGTTTTAATCATTATTGTGCAGTATCTATTCCTGTCGAAATGGGAGGAAGAAGCTAGTAGAAAAATGTTAGTAGTCAAATTGATTGGCTTACAGCTATTTATGGCTTTATTTGTGGGCATGATTAGTGTGCTACCCATTAAAGAATGGATTGCTAGGGGGTTAGGATAATGGCATTTATCAAGGCAAGACCATGGACAAGTATAGGTATTGTGGTGGCGATGCTCATAATCGGTATAAATGCTTATTTTGTTTTCAAAGAAGATAGCACCGTGACACGATCCTACTTTATTGACGAATTTCAGAAAGCTTATATCGGTACGAATACGGAGCGTGTCAATAAGGAAACCATTGTGGCACCCGCCGAGACATATACCATTACAGCTGATGCAACAAAGTTATCCGCTGTCAATGTAAAACGTGGCCAGGAAGTGATGATGAATGATTTACTCGCTACCTTTAAAACAGATGAAGTAGACGAGGAGCTTACAAAGCTTGAATCGGAACGCACTGCCTATGAAACAGAATTAAATGATTTACAAAATGCACTTGATCAAATTGAAGACGAATACGACGATTCGAATCCAAAAAGCTCTATTAATACCGATCAAATCAATGATAGATTATCTGTTACATTGAAATTAGAGCTTGCTCAACAAAATTCGCTATCGACAGCAGTTGCCCTGTTAAATCGACATATTGCTGAAACAAATCGTCAAATTGCACTCATTGAAGCGCAAATTACACAAATAGAGTCTCGTCAAGGCATTGTCAGTCCTATAGATGGTGTAGTGTCAGCAGTGAAAGAAGAGGCTGGTGCTTTAACCTTCGAAATCTATTCGAATGAAAAAGCCATGTATGCTTATTTATCAGAAAAAGAATGGCAAAAAGTACAGGAGGGCCAAACAGTTGATTTTAAAGTGAAACATGTCAAAGATGCATTATCTGGTATCGTTTTAGACAAGCAAATGATTGCTACAGATGATGAAACATTTTGGGCAAATGAATTAGCTAAATCAACAAACCTTCCGCATCCAACAAATTATGAAGTAGTACTGCAACAGGATGCGCCAATAGAGGAAGTACCGTTTTCAACAACTGGTAAAGCCTCCATTATTGTCAATGAAGCGTTCGATTCTTATAAAGTCGATAAATCGTGGTTAGCGACAACAAAAAGAGGGAATAAAAAGCTCCATATCATTAATCAGGATGGAAAAATTCAATTGATAGATATTAATGTCCAATTTAATACGACTCAATCAGCTATTTTCTCAGACTATCTCGATGAAGGAACACCAATGCTCTCTAATGTGAAGCGCAATATGGAAGCCTACACCTTCCGTACTTTACCTATTGAGAAATTGCATTGGAAGCAGTTTAAAGAGTTAACTTGGAAGCAATATGTAAAATACATTGTTTTCTAAATGCAAAATCCGCCTCACTCTCTCTAGAGATGGGCGGATTTTTTTACGAAAATACCCCTTGTAGCTATAACAGGGGGTATTTCATGTTTATTTTAGTGATAAGCATCTATTTAAGAAGCTTGCAAATTGAGCACGAGTAATTTGTGCATCTGGTCTAAATGTATTATCTGGGAAACCTCCTGTTAAATCATTTGCCACAAGTGCTTGGATATTGCTGTATGCCCAGTGTGTTGATTTAACATCTGTGAAGGAAACTTTACTTGTACCTGTTAATTTGTAGGCTCTTGTTAAAATCGCTGCCATCTCTGCACGTGAAAGCTGTCCGTTTGGATTGAACTTCCCTGCTTCTTGTCCTTTAATAATGCCAGCCTGCTCGACTGCTGCAATGGCACTATATGCATAATGACCTTTACTTACATCTTTAAAGCTAGAATCCTTCGTTGTTGATAGATTCAGTGCTCTGGCAATGATTGTAGCTGCCTCTGCACGTGTAATGGACGCTTCTGGCTTAAAAGTACCATTTGAGTAACCTTTAATTAGCGATTTATTGTATAAGCTTTGGATTTCTGAGAACGCCCAATGTCCTTTGTTCACATCCGTATAAACTAATTCTTCATGATTATCTTTGTAGACAGCCTGTAATTGATCGAAGTACAGCTGACCTTTCTTTTGAAGAGAAGCTGTTGGTTGAGCAACATATAAACGTTCGAATTTCAATGGTGTTGCTAGATTACTTGGAATATCAGCCGTTACGTATTTCCAGCCATTCCAGTCTAGGCCGCCCTGACTTGTGAAATCAATCGTGTGCTTAGTTCCTGATCCATCTACGACAACGCCTCTTAGCCAATGCTTACCTGCATCGCCAAATACCCAAACACCGATATTTTTGGGCTGACCTGACATAGCAATAGGTGTTTTAGCAACCATATAGGCAGCCTTTGTTCCTGTGCCCGCTACTGTAAAATCATAGTTTAATTGCATGCTAGCTGTTCCCTGTCTCGCATACTCTTTTGAATTTGCTAATGAAGCATTCGCCTTTGCTACTTCTGTTGTCCAAGAAGACACATTATCAAAGCTATCTAGCACAATAGGCTTTTCTGCTAAATCTATTACAGAAACAGCTATGGACGTACGAATACCTCCATATTCTCCAATAATTTTCCCTTCACCCTTTTGAGTAGCTGTAAAGGTTGCACCATCCATCTTGCCAATATTTCCTTCAACTGACCATTTCATACTTGTCGGATTGATGGTCATCGGATTTAAGTATTGATCATAAGCAGTCGCTACCTGCATATCTACAGATGAACCTTTCATGACTTGACCAACACTATTTAGCGTAATAGATTTTACATTCCCTGGTGGTGCTGTATTAACGACCTGTAAAATGGCCGAAACACGACGCTCACTGCCCTCAGACGGTTTGTTCACAAGATTGGCGAAATACCCTCCTGGATTGCGCGCAACCATCGCTGTAGAACCACCACCATCTAAGTTAATAGCCGAAGTAGCCCCCATTGAAATTAAATGTGAAGCTAAATCTGATAAGTTAACACCATTACTATGACCACTTAAGCGACCATCAATTGTAATAAGTGACACCTTTGTACCTGTAGCATCTATCGCTACTGCTGTACGGGGACTGCGTGTCGAAGCAAAGCCAGAATTCGTTGGCATTGAAATATCAACTTGACCATTACGCACAAGCATTGGTCCTGCAGCTAAAATGAATTGAGCATCCATCCATTTTTGATCAATTGATAAGCTGACATCGATATTTGTACCTGCCGAAATATTGCTTAATTCAGCAGCTACTTCTTTATTTTGTACTGAAATAACAAAACCATCCGCTGGTACAGATGAGTTTCCTTCTGCACCATACGTCGTTACATGAGAAACTGTGCCTGAGAATTGATCACCGAAATGCAAAGTACTTGTATCTTGGCTAGCACCTGACACTACTAGTTCTAACCCCCATGCATTTGTACCAGTTGTTTTTTTTTCTGGCGTATATAAAACGTTTTTATTTGTTCCTCGTTCACTATTAATGAGATCAATAGGATATGTTTTTCCATTTACTTGAAAGGAGAGATTCGTTGTATAATAATCTGCTATCGCTTTCCCTGACTTAGATAAGCCAAATGCAACTGGCTTTTGAGTCGGGCTATCATACGTATCTCCCAAAATACCATAATTGACAATTTCATTCTTTTCCGCTAACAAATTCGCGGGCATACCATTTCCTAAAAAGTATGAAGCATTGACAGCTCCAACAACACGATGGCCATCATACGTGTTTTGCTTCGCCATAGCAGATGTCGTTTTTAGGGAATTAATAGGATTGGGCATCCCAATTTCTAGTTTTGTATATGTATTATTTAAATTTACATCTAAAACATTTACAAACTGACGGATAGAGCCTGAAGTATAGGTTTGCTGTAAGTGATTTACTTGTGGGGATATCTCTGTTTTCACTTCACTCACTTTATTGCCAAAACCGGCTGCTTGCCCATTGAGGGGGCTAACAGTTAACATAAGCACGAACATAACTACAACAATTGAGACTAATTTTCTTGCCAATTTCTTCACTCCGAATTAATCAAAGTATGGCACGATGTCATGTCGATTGACCCGTGCCAGTGACTTCTTTATTTTGTTTCTACATAGATAGCTACTGGAAGATTGACACCACCAGCATGCATTAGTTCTAATTCAATCGTGCCTGATGAACCTTTCATTTCGTAATCAGGCAATTCCACATATTCTTCTCCTACTCGTAAAGAAGGCACTAAATGAACCTTACCATTCACCTTAATTGCACCACTGTATAAGCCTCCGCGACCAGCAAGTTTCAGCTTAATCGTTTTTGTAGACCCAGTTGGATTTACAACAGGAATTGACACCTTGTAGTTCATACCGAAATGACCTGGATTTCCGACTGCTCCATTAATTTGTGAAAATGAATTTTCAGCTGTTTGTAGATGGTCAGTACGGCCATTCGAAATGTTATAGCCGACTTCCGGCGAATCTACCGTATAGGCAGGTAGCTCTGCTAGAATTGTAGCGCTTGGCCAAGCACCTCTTGGATGCTTTGCATACTCATCGATGGCAACCTGCTCCGATTGAATCGTTGTTAAATCACTATTATCTTTTGTAAGCACCGTGCGAATCATATACTCTGGTTTTCCACCATTGACCGCTTGAATATCTAAATCATGTAAAAAACCAATAATATAATCATGGTGTAGATCGTATGTTTCAATGACCTTTGTTTCTCCTGGTGCAATGACAAGTCCGCTACTTTCTGATTTTTTAAGCTTGTTATTTAAGGTAGCATCAGCAATTGTCAAACCAATATCATGCCCTACCCAGCTATTACCTGTCTTTTGGTTAATACCTCTTGAATCTACAACTTTAATACTTTCTGTCGTAGACTTGTTTTGAACCGTAATCCCAATATTAACATCTGTGCCTAGTGTATTGTAATGCCACCCAAAGACACGGTGCTTATTCGTCACTGCCGTTGAGTTCACGTCATATTGGGCAAGCGTCACATTATTCTTTGGCACAAGCTTACGCGTTAACGTTTCAGGATTATCACTAATAAATAAATCACGATCTCCCTCTAAACGAGCAGAAGGAACAGTTGCTGGCGATGATGTAGAGCCATAAGATTTTTCAAGGAATGAACTTGTGTACATATAACGGTAAACGTAAATATACATTTCTTTTTTATCACTGATATAACGTAGATTACCACCTAGCGCATTTACAAGAAACGTAATAGGCACATACATTTTTCCTTTTTGAATAAACGGTTTTTCAGTTAATGTTACCGTTTCGTTATTCACAAGAACCTCATTACTATTATCTTTGAAAACAAAGCTCATCCCAGCAATTTGTAATTCAAAGGAATTGTCTGGGAGCCATGCACCCGCAGAATCATCTAAATAATCGTAAATATAGTTAGCTGGTAAATAAGATCTTGAATCCTTCATAATAATAGGATCTTTCATCACGATACGTTTGTTATTGATATGTAAAATATAAGGATCTTCCTGAGGCGTTTCAGGCAGATCATCTGACATTGTAATATCTACCGATTGTTTTTCTGGGTCCCATTGAACATAGCCATCAAAATTTTCACTAACGAAACGCAATGGCATATAAGTACGATCTTTATACATAAACGGTGCGACATCCATCGCTACTTCTTGTCCATCTACTAAAGCCGTCATCGAATCAATCTTTAAATCCACAATCTTCCCGTTACGAGTAGCTGACGCAGTCTGTGTTTCTTTATTCCAATCCACATTTGCACCAATCGCTTCATATAAAGCACGCATTGGTAATAGTAAGAAATCCGATTTATTTAAAATAGGGTCATAGACACTAATCGTCTCTCCATTAATTGTAATCGAAACATTGTTTTTTATCTGAATTCCATTGTTACTAATTGCTGATGCAGATGCTTGTCCAGGCAAAATTGTAGCCAAAGCAACCGCTGATACAATACATGTATTCCTTAGTTTCTTAAACATGCTATTCTCCTTTTTTTACATTCAAAATTGTCTTTATCATCTTAACATGAAAAAACCCCAAAATGTGGGATTCTTATCGAAAAAAGTAGAATTCGGTACTAGAGTTCTAACCTCTCTCCTTCAAAAGCTTCATATCAAGTAAATGATATTCCAAAATGCCAGTATATTTTCTTGCAAACTGTTTTCTTCCTTACTAGATCCTTATATATACCCTCCCTTGAAGTAAATTTTAAAGCAATGATGTAGCTGCTTTCTATGCGATTCATACCGATATATAGATAGTATTTGATAGGTAACTAGATTGGCCGATATTATTAGAACAACTAGCAAACTATTTTATAAAGTAGACTCTTTTTATTTAAAAAAGTTACATAGCCTGGAGAAAATGGTGGATTATTCTCGTGTTTTGTATTAAAAAAAGCTTCATTCCTAAAATACGGAATAAAGCTTAACTGGGGTGGACGATGGCGATATAAGGAAAGCACCCTCAGCTGAGAGTGCTTATAATAGTTATTGATTTCATTGATTGCATGTTTTGACTTAAAACATAGAAAAATATATAGCATCATATGACTTATTTTGATTTCCATATCATTTCTACCCATTCCGGATGGTCGATAAATGGATTACGATTACCTTGGATTTCATAAATTCGATTGTTTCTTTGTCTTTCATAGTCGTCTACTGGATCATCCTTGTGCCACTGCAATAAGACAGAAAGTTTGCCGTGGTAAGGTGCCGAGCCATTATTTACTTTATCATTTAATTCAAGATCAACCTTATCTCCTGGCTCATAACGCGTAGCCATGTAAAACAGCATTCGAGCAACATCACCTTTTACACGTTTCGGCGGTTCGAACGAATCGGAATCCCTCAGACAACCCGTACAACCAGTAACTGGACTTCCTCCATTATCGAAGTCTAAATTTCCTCTCGAGCTATTAACCTGCACATCCGTTGGGCGTAAATGATGAATATCTGTTCCAGGTCCATTACTAGTTCCGAAATTACCATGGGATTTTGCCCAAGTATGCTCTCTATTCCAGTTCCCGACATTTCCACCGCTATTTGTTTTAGAGCTAGATTTTCCAGAGTAAAATAAGATGACATTACTCGAATTATTTGGGTCTTCATCTGTATATTTTATGGCGTTCCAAACATCATTATAAGAAAGTACTTTTTGCTTCGAAATGATGTCATGAAGCGCACTTTTTAATGCCTGTCCATCTTTATTCATTGCACCTGCATAATAATCATTGGCTGCAGATACTGTCACACTGAAATTTGTAGTCACACTTTTTTTGCCATCTGAAGCCGTCACCCCAACAATATGACTGCCCTCTGTTAAATGAAGCGTGAGTGTCTTTCCGTTTATAGAACCTTTCGTAGCAGTAAACGATAATTCATCACCATCTGGATCAGAGAAATGATCAGTTAATTGAATATTAATGACTTCTCCAACTGCTATCACTTTGTTTGTAATAGGCTTTTTAATAGTAGGTTGCTTATTTTCAGACGGTAAAGAAGGATCCACAATGGGATCCCCTTTTGAATTAGTAAATTTGATTTTCTCAGGAGCCGCACCATTTATATACTTTATTGATTGGATTTCAATTTTGTCAGCCCCTCTAATTTCTTTCACATTCGAACCGTCAATCGTTATAGATTTCATAGCATTACCTTTTAGATCAATAATTGCTCCTGCTTTATCAGGAATTATGATTACATCCGTTGTCTTAAATCCTTCACCATGTAATTCAGCATAGTTGCCTTTTAAGAATATACCCTTTGTAATAACAGATTGAGCATCTAAATATACTGCCACACTCGGTTTCGTAATCGTCAATTTATCAGTTTTAAAGTTCTTAAAATTATAGATTGTTTCAGGCTGTATTGGTTCAACACTTGAACCATTTTTCAAATCAATTTGAACCATGACTGGATCATGATCACTTGCACGTCCTGCCATATCTGTAAAGTCTGCATTTATGTGCAAGATATCAATCTCAGTTTTATTAACTAAATTATTGGATACTAAAATATGGTCTAATACTTGTGAATTTCCTTGATATACATATGTGTAACGATCAGAGTCATCTACTTTATTAATCATATTGATCATTAATTGACCTTCATGAATTTTAAGAGCCTCTGCAAATTGATAGTCGTTAAAATCACCTAAAGAGACAATATTTGCATCCTTATTGTTTGTTTTAATGTCTTTGACAAAATCATAAACAATTTGTGCAATTTTTTTGCGTTGTACCTCACTACCATTTTGAGGTGGCTGTATAGCACCAAACAATGGTGTGTCACCTGATTTTGAATTCCAATGGTTTGCGATGACTACTACATCTTCTCCTTGGAATTCAAATTGAGCAGCTAATGGTTTACGGCTACTATTAAACGCTGTATTTGTTGGATCAATACGTCCTGGATTCAATGTTAATTTACCATCTTGATAGCCCACTGCTGTAGTAGCATTACCTGTTGGCATGCCCTCCTTCAGCTTCACACGATCTGGGTTATAAAGGAAGCCCACGCGTATATTTGCGTTAGGTGCGCCACCATCCTGATTGTTAATTGGATCGATATTAACATACTGATAGTCGACGCCACCTGCTGCTTTAATAGCGTCAATTAATCTTTTATAGCTTTGATCTGCCTTCGAATCACCTACAGTTGCCCCGTTATTATCTTGTACCTCTGTTACACCAACAATATCCGGGCTTTCCATATCAATCCCGATAGCTCTTGCTAGTTTTCTCGCCTTTTCGTCAGTTGTGGACGATTTATTATTGGAGAAATTTTCTAGATTGTATGAAGCAATCGTTAGTTTATCATCAGCTTTTACAATTTTTGTTTTCTCTGGTGATGTAGATCCTTTTTGATGAGCTGCTTTCATTTCATCTAATGGAACATAAATTTTAAAGTTTTGATAGGAATAACCTACAATACCTGTAATAGGACCCTTAAAGGTATCACCTGTCGCTACTTCAAAGTCACGTGCAGTGCCATTAGGTTCTAGACGAAATTGTATTCTATTTGGATTTGCATTACCTTCTTCAAACCGAACACCACCATGGAGAGTATTTGTCTGCTCATCTTTTAGTACCGTTACTAAATCACCATGCTCTTGTGGTGCAACAGCTTTTACATCCCCTACTTCAACACGCATACCTTCAATACTTTCCCAAAAATCAATGGCGTCGATGGTTGGGTTGAACGTTTGCAACTGGTCGCTGTCAATGTTATTGAAAGACATTTTTAATGGATCGATTTTAATAGGTTCTGGTAAGGCAACACTAGTTTTTATAACGTCTACTTTTCCACCCTGATCGTCCCGAACATTAATTTGTGTTGTTTTTAAATCTGTTTGCTGCCTATCATCGTATCCATCATAAGCATACTCACTTACTTGTCCTTTCACAGAAACTAAGTTACCGACGCTGAGTGGTAATTTCTTGTTTCCGCTATATAGAAGAATTCCCTCCGATGTATTCGGGTCATCATCTATCCATTCATCAGGAGTTTGAATTGTATAATAATTGTTTCCTCCTAACGCAAAGGAGTAGGTTACGATTCCCTCAATTCCTTCAACAGTTTTACCATTGAACGAAGAGGTATGACTAGCACCTTGAATATCATGAATTTGTAATTTATCAGTAAGCGTATATTCATAAGTAGCCACTTCACTTAAAGTACCATCTTTCGCTTTGACCACTGCTTTTAATATAGTAGTTTCAGTAATATCAATCGGTGCCTCATATTTTTGACTTTCAACAGTTGGATCAGAACCATCTATTGTAAAATAAATTTCCGCTTCTGCCGTAGTTGTAGTCAACGTAACGCTAGTTTTTCCAATAAATGTCCCGCTTCCAGGTGATGCGATAGCAGGTTTTAAAGTAGAGCTATCCGTGACGATATCCGCTTTTGATCTTGGAATCACTTGATAAGCTTTATCGAACTCTTGAACAATCCCCGTTATGGATTCATAAATAGTATCTTTAGTCAATCCAAGAGTATTTGTTTCATCACGCACAATAAAATTAGTACCATCACTTGCCGTAAAATTAGCAAAGCCTGGTTGTTGATTCACATCTGTTAGCGTTACATTTTTTACTGTTACTAACAGTGATTCATTCTCTTCACTCACTTGAGCACCTGTTACTAGTTTAGGGATAGGGGCACCAGTATTTTCAACCTTTTCAATAATTGTAGCACTATCTAATTGTAATAACCCTCTATAGTCCGCTAATTTACCTGTAAGCGTTACTTCGTCTCCAACTGTCATAGCTAGACTAGTAGGTCGAACAGCAATACCACCGGTTTCATCTTGAACAGAGATTGTATTTTTCAAGGTCGCTGCTACTTTACCTTTAATCGTTACTGTTTCCCCAATACCTTTCGCTCTTGCCTCACCAATCGACAGAGTAACCGGTACTTCAGGGTCCGTTGGGTCGACTGGCCCTGGATTTTCGGGGTCAACATTTGTATCCATTGTATGCTGTCCTAAATTTGAAAAATCATTATTGGGGAATGTCGTCCATTCTGAACCTGAATTAAACGTGTCAGAGATATTCGTATCCCCAAAAAGGACTGAGCTTTTTCTTACTAATGTGACGTCCTTTGCAAAATCTGCTGAAGAGCCCACCTGTCCAATTGAGTCAATTATTTCCGAGGACTTCTTTAAGACGATTGGATCATTGCCATTAAAGTTGATAACAATCGAATTTTCAAGATTCCCTTTTGCTTTTATAGCAGCATCAGCATCTTTATGATAGACAACATACGTTGCTCCATTATCTAAAACACCTGATAGATTCATTGTTTTATCAGCGGCCACTGCACCATTTGTATGAAGCTCTAATGTATAATTACTTAAATCCACTGGTGAGCCCGTACCATTGTATATTTCAATTGCCTTATTAAATGAACTTCCCTCGATATACTCTGAAATAATTAAATCCTTTGCAAATGTTTCAGCTTTAACTGTAAGTGGTGCTATTGGTGCGACAACGCCTGCTACTAGTGTGGTTGCTAAAAAGGCATTTACGGGTTTTTTCCAATTCTTCTTGGACATCAAGTTAATTCTCCTTTCAATTATAGGAAGGTTTTTTTGTAAAAATTAATTGCAAAGCCTCTACTCTCTGAATAGAAGGCTTTGCAATTAAACTTATAGAATTGTTTCTCCATTCACTGTGATTCCATCGAAATCCACTTTATCAACATCTATTTTGGAAAGATCTAGATTTCCTTCTACTTTCACATTTACAAATGATAATTCATTTGTGACAGTACCTGTTATGATTAAATGACCCTTCACTACAGCATTTTCTAAGATTGAAATATTGTTAATATCAACTGTTACATTGCCTTCATATACTTTAGGGGTAGTAACTGTCCCGGAGAATTCAGTTTCAGCAATAGTTTCGTCAGGTACTTGACTGTTGGAAACGTCTACAACTCTTCCCTCAACTTTTGGATTGACTGTGCCAAGAGACGTAATATACTCAGCTAGGTTTTCCCAATCTGATAAACCTAAATCGGTCACACGGCCCTCTTCGTATGCTTTTTTGAAGACATCATAGCCATCTCCACCTTTAGCTGTAAACGCATTTGTAGCTATTGTATACGTGACATTATCCTGAATCTCTACATATTTCCCTTGTCCATCCATATATGAAACTTTAACAATTCGTTGACCCTTTGCTTTAGATGAATCGAACTCAACCTTTGCACCCGAAACATGTAAGAAACCACCATTTTCAGCTGGATATTGTCCAACACTCACTTCTAAAGCTTCTTTTAATTCTTTGCCAGTTAGGCTCATCGTCGCTAAAGTATTACCAAAAGGAAGTACCGTTATGACTTCCCCCACTGTAATGGGCCCCTGATTAATACCAGCTCGAATACCCCCACCATTTTGAAGTGCCAAAATGACATCATTGTTATACTGTTTAGCCTTTTTTAGCATTCCATCTGTAATTAAATTGCCTAACGGAGTTTCATTTTTTCGAACACTCGGTTTTGTATTATCTCCACCTGTTCGAGGATTATCTAAGGCAATACTTGCGGTTGCCCCAGTCACTGTATTAGAAAGTTCTTCAACTTTATCTTTAAATGGTTTTAATGTTGCAAGCGCTTGCGCATCCTCTACATAATCAGCTACTTTTAACAAAGCCCCATTATGCGCAACGACAACTCCTTTGTTATTAAAGGTAACATCTAAAGTTCCTAAATAATCATTGTACTGATAGGCTTGAACAATCAATGTAGTATCCTTTGCTTGTCCAGCAATATTTTTATCTACCACAACAGGTTTATCTAGCTGGGTATGACTATGCCCGCCTACAATCACATCAATTCCTTCAACAGATTTTGCCAAGATTTGATCATTATCATACGCTGGATTATCATCATAACCAATATGCGTTAAGGCAATAATTTTATTAACACCTTTATCTTCAAAGGCTTTGACTGCTTTTTTGGCTTCTGTAATATAATTTTCAAACGCAATACTTCCTGGAGACGATATATCTTTCGTTTCAGCCGTTGTTAATCCGAAAATACCTACTTTCTCTCCATTCACTTCTTTAATAATTCCATTGTAGATTTTTCCGTTTTGAGGCTCACTAGAAATAAGATCCGTAAATAAACCTGTGAACTTTGTGTCCTTTGAAAAATCAACGTTAGAAGAAACGAATGGGAATTGCGAGCCTTTAATGAAATCAACTAAGGCTTGATGTCCCTCAGGAGTAGCGCCTAAATCAAATTCATGATTCCCGAAAGTCATGACATCATACTTCATTAAATTCATAAACGCTAAATCAGCTTGTCCTTTAAATTCGTTAAAATATAAAGTTCCCGAGAAAACATCACCAGCATCTAATAATAATGCGTTCGGTTTTTTAGCTCTAACCTCCTTCACAGCGGTTACCTTTCTAGCGATATTCGCTAAATTAGCATGCGTGTCGTTCGAATGCATTAACGACAAAGTAAACTGCTTATTGCCATTCCCACCTTATACCACATCTCTCTATCTGGGCTTTCGGTTTGGGCCTACACCGTACAGGCGACTTTCATCGCATACGGCGTGCCATCAATAGTCTAAATATTCAAAACTTATTTCCCCACTACAATATATATGTAAACATAGTAATGTTAATGCACTATTTTTATAGTATCTATAGTATGTAAATAAATTGTAATATTAGTAATGTAATAGCTATCATAGAAAATTTGATAAATTTTAAAAAATATTATCAATAGATTTACAGTTCCAACATGCTGCCGGCAAAATAGATCAATAAAAAGAAGAACCTCCTAAATGAAAGCAGTTTAGGAGGTTCTTCTTTGGATGGGGAATAAATATAGTTTCTAAATAAACGTAAAAAGAATCACACAGGAAAGTGATAGAAAAAAGAAAAGGACTCACCCGAAGGTAAGTCCTTTCTTATGAATTGCTCTACTGAAAAAGAAAGTAAGCAAAAATAGGTTTATTCTTTTAGTGTGAAAAAGATGTATAAACAATACAAATTAACCCTCAAGAACGCTCTCAAATGAATGTTTGGAAACACACTTAAAAACCACAAAATGAAGTTTAGTTATTCCATTAAAGGGCGCGATTTTGGAGCAACACAGGTAGAAATAATCAAACTTATAAAACCTAACTTAAAACTGCTACAGAAGAATCCCTTTTGATCAATCTTTTTTCAAAAGGGATTCTTCTTATTAACGCAAAATAAAGGATTGCAATGCATTTTTGTTCAAATTACATTTCAAAGCAACACACTTTCTTTACAGAGCTTCTAATATAAACTTCTCGATTAAATATTGATAAACAACCTATCAGTCATTTGATAAGCTGTTTATTATAGTCAATCCACTTTTCCATTTCCCTCTCAACAGCTCTATTTTGCCATTCAAACCAAATCCCAGAACATTCACTACAATGACTGTCTACCCCGTTCTTTCTATACGTATCTCTATAAGTAAATATAGTTTTTTTACGACAACTGTAGCAAAAGATTTCTTTTTCTTTATAAAATTCCATATTGAACCTACCTAATGATTTTTACTTATTCATCTCCTTTTTTCATTAAAGTTATTCAAACATTAAATACTTAGAAGTTAAACTTTTAAGAGTTTGCTATTGCTTTATTAAGAAAAGGTTTGTATTAAAAATCAGATTACATTGGTTAAGAAATATAATAAACATATACATGGAATCTCTCTATATTAACTTGAATGAGCATTCTTCTATCCAAAGTTTACTTTCTTTCATTGAGTAAATACAAAATAAAAAAAGAGACAATCATATAATATGATTGTCTCTAAGTTTAAAAATGAAAAGAAACAAATTTTAGGGAAATAAGTTTCTTATAGATCTACCACTGACTGGGTTTCTTCGCTCCTGCTAGTTTTACCCTTCTCCTATGTTACCATACAAGTCCAAACGGCTAGCGATCCACACTACTACAAACCCGCTGCCATCTTATTAGCCTCACTGGTGCTGACACACCTCTTCTAACAAGACTTCAAACGTTCCACTACTTCCATCCCTTATTTTGATTTCCTTAGGTTTCCACTATCCAGGAATAAGAACGACCGGTTTAACAGTCAATTCATCGATCGCCACTATAGCATTGCATCTATAGGGATATACAGTGAGCTCCTAGCTTTATTTCGCACCATACATTAGCTTACCCTGCCTACATGGATTCGTCTGCCTAACCATAGAAATCTTTTAAAGAACCCCGCCCCGGTACTACCGGATACGACTTTACCTGACTTCATCCCTTTTGTGTCATTCAGCACAGCACTGGATGCAGGAGGATTAGGTACTTGTAGACTGACTGTTTTACAAGAACAGGACTTTCACCTGTCAATTGGAAGTAACAGTTAGAGAGAAAACCCCATAATTATTGCTTAATGCAAAACATGGGGTTTTCAGTTCCACTCATTTCACCGAATAAATCAGTTTATAGAGTAACGTTTCGTTTAGTTTTATTAAGAAGCTGTTACTTCTGTACGAGTTACAGATTTATTACCTGCAGCGTCAGTTACTTCAACATAATATTTAGTACCAGCAGTTAAATCAGCAGTTGCAGTCCATACAAATGAACCATCAGCGCTAACTACATCAGTACCAGCAACAAGGTTACCACCTGTTGCAGTATCATAAACTGTCACTTTTGAACCAGCTTCAACAGAAGCAGCAACACCAGTGATAGCTTTTAAAGTAGCAGTAGGTGAAACAGCTGCAGCAGGTGCGATACCATCAATAACGATAGCTTTATTAGCACCTAATGAACCTGAAGTTCCAGGAGCTTTTAGTGTTAATACAGCGTTGTTACCTGCAGCATCTTTAATTGTAGCACCAGCTAATGTGATTACTGCACTTGCTTCTACATCAAGATCAGCAGAAACGTCACCAGCTTGAACAGTATAATTAAATACTAGTGTATTTGTACCTGAACCAGATGCATAAGTTGCAGCACGGTCAGTTGCACCAGTTTCTAATAATAAAGTTGGATTACCACCAGTAACATTTACAGCTTCACTAAATGTTACAGATACTGGAATAAGATCTCCAATTTTATATGTTCCATCTGCAATAGTAGAAGTAATGTTAGTTACTGTTGGAGCAACTGTGTCAATAGCACCTACAGCAGTTGAATATTCAGAAGATGAAACTGCTTTGTTACCAGCCTCATCCCCAATGAATGAAGCATCTTTCTTCACACTTACTTTATATTCATCGTTTGTTGAAGTTTTTAATTCAATTTCAATAATATTCGCTTTAGAAGATTTAAGAGCTGTTTCGTATTCTGCTGGAGATACAACTTTTCCAGTTCTTACATTTGTAACTACTAAATCATATTTGAAATTAGCCTGATCAACAGCTTTTAAGTTCTCACTGAATGGTAATTCAATCTTATTGCTATTTACTACCAAACGATGTTGATCCTTAGTTAATTCTACTTGTGGCTTAACAGCATCTTTTACATTTACAGTAGCACCAGTAACATTGTTACCAGAAGTAGTTGTAATTTTGTTATCAGCTTTAACTGTTAATGTTAAAGCATCTAATGCAGTATTTGTAAAGCCTGTGCTACCTACTTCACCTGATAATTTTACTGTTACAAGATCTGAACCATCAGTTTCAACTGAAGCAATAGATACACTTGAACCAGTTAAAGTAAAGTCAGAAACTGCAGCTTTACCAATTGGTTGGTTAAAGCGAACTTTTACAATACCTTTTTCAGTTAATTTTGCATTATCAGTAGTGTTTTCATCATAAGCAGTTAATGTTGCAGCTGCAGTATTTGGAAGAATATCATTTCCACCAAATTGCTCAACGATATTACCAGCAACATCTTTAAGTGCTAATAATTTAAATGATGTTACATTAGCAGCTTTAGTAGAATCGTTGATTCCAACTAGGTCATTACCAATGTATTCTGGGAAGATGATACGAACAGCTTTACCACCTTGTACAGGAGTTACTTCTGTACCTGAAGGAAGTTGTTGTTGTTTTCCGTTAATTGTAACAAGGTAATTTTTAGAATCAGCAAGTGTTGCTAAATCCATTTCTTCGTTAAAGTTAACGATGATTGTACGAGTTTTGCTATTTGCAGAGTTAGATACGTATTTTGGAGCAACTGTATCTTTACCAGTAATAGTAACTGTTACATCATTCATTGTATTTTGAAGTTTTGTAGTATCACGTACTCCAACAACTTTTAGTTTGTAGCCTTCTGTTAATGCATCGTAAGCTTCAACTGTAAATACTTTGTTTACACCTGTTCCAGTTTCGTCAGTAACAGTTTTAATTGGAACAACTTTACCATCTTTATCTGTTAAAGTGAAGTACTTAGTATCACCAACAGCAATTTTAACTTGTTTGTTAAATTTAAGAGTGATTTTTTTGTTATCCACTTTGTTAATAGAAGCTTCAGTAACTTCTGGACGAGTTTGATCTACTTCAGCTTTTACTTTAACTTGAGTTTCAGTAATTTGGTTACCTGAGTAGTCTTTAACACCTTCTACGAACAATGTCATTTCATATCCAGGTAGTGCATTTGCAGAGAAGTCAAATTCATAAACATCTCCAGCAATTTTCTTCACTGAACCTGCAGCTTTTTTATCTGAACCTGACATCCAGTAGATGTTAGATTTAGAAATTGTGTCTGCATCAACTTCTTCACTGAAAGTAATTGTTACTTTTTCAAGAGTAGCACTTACACTCTTAACAGTAGGAGCAACTTTATCTTCAGCCACTTCAAATTCAACTTCTTTAGTTAAAGCTTTGAAGCCTGCGAAATCTTCAACACCAGATACTTCTAATTTGTGTTTTCCAACTGATAAGTCTGTAGAAGAATAAGGTTTTAAGATTAACTCACGAGAACCTTCATCAACAGTACCAAAGAATGATTTACCATCTAGTTTGAAGTTTGTTGTAGAAGCTTTTTTAATTGGCTCAGAGAAAGTTACTTTAATAGCTTTTGTTCCAAGAGATTTCACTTCTGAAACTTCAGGTAATGTGTTATCAACTGGAGTGAAAGCTACATTAGTAGCATCAATAGTTTTTTCTCCTGCTTTAACATTTTTCACTGAAAGTTTGTAAGATTTTTGGTTTTCTAAAACTTTACCGTTTACTTCTTTAACTGCTAAACGGACAGTTTTACCATCTTCTAATAATGTAGCTGAATCTAACTCAATTGAGCTATCAACAGTATATTTATCAACATCTTCAGCAGATGTTTTGTCAACTTTACCGTCGAACTCTACTGTGATTTCTTTAAGGTTAGTTGCAGATACAGATTTAACTGCAGTAGCTGTAGTTACAACATAAGTAACTTTAGCTTTGTATTCAACATCCTTAATTTTGAAAGTAACTTCTGTTTCTTTATTAGGCTCTAAAGCTGTTTCTAAAGTAACAGTTTCTTTAGTACCGTCAGATAAAGTAACGTTTAAAGTTTTAGCGTCAACTACTTCGATTTTGTCAACTTTTGGAGTAGCATCTACGTTTTCAACAGTACGTGAGAATACAACTGCGAAGTCTTGGCGAGTAATTGGAGCATTTGGGTTTAAGTTTGTTTTACCATTTGCTTCAGAACCTTTGATAACGCCGTTTGCAACTGCGATTTCTAGGTAAGATTTAGCCCATGGTTTAACAGTAGAAGCGTCAGCGAATTCGCTTAGATCGCCTTCACCCTCTAATCCGAATGCATCTACTAAAATTTTAGCAGCTTCAGAACGAGTTAATTGTTTGTTTGGTGCGAATTCAGTTGCACTTACACCTTCAAAAATTCCGTTTTCTACAGTTGCTGCGATAGCATCGTAGTACCAAGCATCTGCTTTAACGTCTTTGAAGTCTACAGCGCCTTCTGCTTCTAATTCTAAAGCATTAGTGAAGATTGTAGCAGCTTCTGCACGTGAGATAGTTTTAAGTGGGTTGAAGTTGCCGTTAGCATCCCCTTGGATTACACCAGCGTCTACTAAAGATTGTACTGCTTCTTTAGCGTAGCCAGAGATTTTGTTGAAGTCGTTTAATTGTGCAGCAGATGCTACAGGTACGATTGCTGATGCAACTAATGCAGCTGTTGCTGATGCCGCGAAGAACTTACGGCCTTTGTTTTGCTTTGCCATTAATTTATTCCTCCCTAATATTCCTAAAAATTGATATTATTCCGATGAAAACTATAGTATCACCATAATTAGTTGCCTAAATTTATGTATTATAGCTTTCTCGAATAATTCAAAACTAAAGCAAATTTTCTTAGTAAAGTTACTAGAAAAAGAGTAGTAGAATACCATTCTAGTAAGCTTATTCACTTTCTACAATAATATAACATTATCTTTTCCGAAATTCAAGCACTGGGACATAAATTTAGATATAGAAGATTTTTTTACCATGGTATTTACTAGATGGCTACTTTCTTCCAACTAATTTTACCCTCAAATGTATTGGTAACATATAGTTCCATTTCCTATTATACCTGACTCTCCATAATAACCAAGCATTTTCTGGAATGGTTACTAAATTGTCAAAAATTAAAGATTCCCGTAATATTTTAGTTATATTTGTAAAGAAAAAGAAACATAGGTAGAGCTTTTTAGCGAATTCCACCTCTTTCCTTCTCTTTTTAAGAGTTTCTTCATTATTAAATGCTAGCTAAATCTATCTGTCCCTATGTTGTAATAATAGATTACCTTTTTTTGTGTTACACTTTTGGTAGTTTGATAGAACAATTATCAGCTATTGAAGGGAGCTTGAAACATGAAACGAAAATTTCCTCTTTACGGGGCAGTGCTTGCAGGAATGCTCTATCTTGCGCCTACTACCGCTTCAGCAGAAGATATTTCGAAGCACTGGGCCTATCATGAAATGAACTATCTTATTACGAACGATTTAATGAAGGGTGACGAGTTTGGCAATTACCGTCCAAACGATGCCGTCACTCGAGCTGAATTCGCAGCATTTCTAGTCAGAACGCTTAACTTGCCAGCTGCTTCTAGTCAAGCAACCTTCTCAGATGTAAAGAAAGGCGACTGGTACTACGGAGTAATCGAGCAAGCGAGCTATCATGGTCTGATTAAAGGTGACGAGCAGGGCAAATTCAACCCGAACGCACATATTAATCGTCAGGAAATGGCGGCTATGTTAAAAAGAGCTCTCAATTATCAAAACATCCTTACATCTTCCTCCCCTATTAACTTTAGTGACAATGCTCGTATCGCCAAATGGGCCTATGCTGATGTACAAGCTGTCGTAACATCAGGGCTACTTGTAGGGAAGCCAAGTAATCAATTTGCACCGCTTGCACAAACAAC
Organism: Lysinibacillus sp. GbtcB16; assembly: GCF_019091145.1. NCBI lineage: Bacteria > Bacillati > Bacillota > Bacilli > Caryophanales > Bacillaceae > Lysinibacillus > Lysinibacillus sp. GbtcB16. Next base: position 163,940 of record NZ_JAGXJV010000005.1, on the reverse strand, counting down.
TCGTGCTGAAGCAGCGACCGTTCTCTATCGTTTAATTCATTTAGAAGCACCAGAAACTGGTGGAAAGGAATATATAACGACGAATTACTCATTTGACTATTCCTCGGTGGTTAATAAACAAACTGCCAATAATCCAAAGGTCGACGGTGCTGGCATTTTTACTGCTAGCAACGCACTAGTGTCATACTATGTACACCCAAAGAGCGTTATGCAGGAAAGCCCATCTTTTTATCAATTTTTAAAACTATCCACTGTGGTCAATAATCTGAATGCCAAGGAACTAAATGACAAGGTACTTGCTAATAAAGGAAGCTTAGCAGGTACGGCTGATGCCTTTATTAAGGCGGGTGTCGATAATAATGTAAATGCTATCTATCTGGTATCACATGCTTTACATGAAACAGCTAATGGTGCCTCTGCGCTTATGAATGGCATTGAGGTAGGCTTAGATACGGGTGGAAAGCCAGTGATGGTCACTCCTGAAAATAGAGACAGTTTAACCGCAATTAAGAAAACGTATAATGCTTATGGTATTGGTGCTATTGATGCAGATGCTAATAAATTTGGTGCTGAGCGTGCTTATACAAATGGTTGGTTTACCGTGCAGGATGCGATTATCGGTGGGGCACAATTTGTCAAAGATCAGTATATTAGTAAAGGACAAGATACGTTATATAAAATGCGCTGGAACCCTGATAATCCAACCGTCCATCAATATGCTACACATGTAATGTGGGCAGTCATTCAGGCGAAAAAGATTTATGATATTTATGAATTAGTTGGTGCACATACGACAACGAATTTAGTGTTTGATGTTCCAGCTTATCAGGGTCAGCCTTCCGCTCCATCCTTACCAAGCCCTACGAAGCAATATGCTTTAGATTCCTATATAGCTGGGGCAATCGGAAAGGCAACAACTAATCTCAATATGAGAACGTATCCTAATACTGCAGATGCTGCATCCATAATGACGAATTTACCTAAAGATACATCCTTCAAAGTACTTGGAGAAAATGGTGGTTGGTTCAAAATAAGCGTCAATGGGCAAGAGGGCTGGGTGTTTGATGATTATGTTCAGCTAGAAAATGGTTTACAGATTGTTAACATGAACATCACGCTCAATGTTCGAAGCGAACCGTCAACAACAGCTGCTATACTAGGTACAGTTAAACCAAATGGCTTTATTATCGGTGCAGTAGATGATAAAGGCGAATTCATAAAAAATGGTGCCTGGTATCAGGTTATCTATAATGGCAAAACCGGCTGGGTGCACGGCGATTATATTGTGAAAAAATGATTTTCCACGATCATCTAAAAAGAGTGCGATATTGTTTCGCACTCTTTTTGTTGTCTTCATGACACGAATATAAAACACTATATAATAGAAGAAACTCAAATCGCCCTTTTAGGATCAATACCTTTTCCTCCTAAAAATTAGTGCATTTTTTAATTTAATTTTCTTGTATTGTGCAAGGGGATTACCCTTTTTATAACGATGAATCCCCTTTTATGCAGCCTATATCAATAGGTGAACTATTATCGAAAATTTCCTGTCAATATTGCTTTTATGGTATGATAGATTGCAGTGAAAAAGGAATTACAGAAAGGTTTGAACACTATATGAGGCATGTAACGATTATGGGCGTACCCTTTTTACATATTAGTCAGCAGGGGTTTGTAGATCTACTTGTTAATCGTATTGAACAGCAAGAAAAAACTTTCGTTGTGACAGCCAATCCTGAAGTTGTCATGCAGGCAAATGAAAATCCTACTGTGAAGGGATATTTAAATCAGGCAACTTACATTTGTGCGGATGGCATCGGTGTGGTTAAGGCTGCTCAAATCCTTGGAGATTCACTTCCAGAGCGTGTGACAGGCTATGATACCATGGTGAAACTGTTGGAGGTTGGTCAACAAAAGCGCTTTAAAATTTATTTATTGGGTGCACAAAAAGAAACAATTGAAAAGACCATTGCCAATATTCATAAGAATTATCCAAATGTTGAAGTTGTTGGCTATCATGATGGCTTCTTTGATTGGAATAACAATCACATTGCCGATGATATCGCAGCCTTACAACCTGATTTGGTGTTTGTTGCTTTAGGAGTACCGAGACAGGAAAAATGGATTACTGAAAATCTGGACAAGTTTTCAAAGGGCGTATTTATTGGTGTAGGTGGCTCCTTCGATGTCATCGCTGGCACCGTGAAGCGTGCACCAGTCATTTGGCAAAAGTTAAATCTTGAGTGGCTTTATCGATTACTTCGCCAGCCAAGTCGATTTATAAGAATGCTCGTCCTTCCACGTTTTGCTTTAAAGGTTTTCTCATTAAAGCTTAGAGGGCAGGGCACAGCAAAATGAGTCAATCAACATTTGTCAAAAGTACACTCGTCTTAACGATTGCGACATTACTTTCTAAGGTAATCGGAAGCATTTTCCGTATACCCCTTCAAAATATTGCTGGTGACGAAGTACTGGGTATTTTCAGTCTTGTCTATCCTGTCTATATGGTAGCTTTGTATTTATCTGTTGCGGGTATCCCTATTGCTATTTCTAAATTGATTGCGGAGGCCAACTCAAGTAAGGATACTGCCAAAATAAAGAAAATTTATGTGACCGCAAGAATCCTTGCCCTATCCTTTGGCGTCATTAGTTTTACAATCATTTACGGTTTTTCAGCACAGATAGCGAATGCACTTGGTGGACCATCAACAGAAATTGCGTTAATTATTGTGGCACTGACATTACTTGTGGCTCCTTATATGGCCGTCTATCGTGGCTTTTTCCAAGGCTTTGGAGATATGCGACCTACTGCTATCTCTCAAGTAATTGAACAGTTAGTTCGAGTTGCGTTAATTTTAATTGTTGCATATTTGCTAGTTGGGATGGATTATTCAAATGACATTGTAGCTGGTGGAATTATGGCTGGTTCTGTCCTTGGGGCACTCGGTTCACTTGTTTATTTACTCTATAAATATTTCCGTTCTTCGGTAAAAGTTTCGAGCAAGGAAAAATATTCTAGCAAGGATTTCTCCACATATAGTAAGACTATTTTAAAGATCTCCATTCCAATTGCAATTGGTTCTGTTACAATGGCACTTTTTAACTTTGTAGATTCATTTACAGTCACATATGGCTTGAGAAATGCAGGCGCTGACGCAAGTGAAATTAGCTTCCTTTACGGAATATATGGCCGCGGGCTGACATTAGTTCAAATTACGACTGTATTTGCGTCTTCGATTATTTTACCGCTTGTGCCACTCATTACTACTAAGATTGCCGAACGTAAAATGGATGAAACACGCAGTATTATTGAGCGAACACATCGTATGACTCATCTAATATCATGGCCGGCTGCTATTGGACTGCTAGCCTTAACCTTGCCTTTAAATCTAGCTCTTTTCAAAGACTTAGAGGGAAGCTTAATGTTAGCCATGATTAACCTTAGCTCGGTCTTTACATCTCTGACTCTTCTCGGAACTGGTGTTTTACAGGGAATGAATGCTGCTAAAACAGGCGCTCTTATTATTTTAAGTGGCGTTGTTCTGAAGGTGTTTGCGAACATCTTCTTCATTCAAGCATTTGGTCTAGATGGTGCTGCCTATGCAACTTTATTGGTGTACTTTGTGTTATTTATTGTAAATACTGTCTTTATATATCGTATGATTCGCTTTACTGTTCTTGGAAAAGATACGGTGAAAATGATTGTGTCTTCGATCGTAATGGGAGCAGCCGTTGGTTTACCAACGCTTTGGCTTGATTTTACACATGGGTCTCGTATGTGGGCAATGGGCTATCTGACTATTTCCATCATCGTTGGAGGAGCTATATACTTCCTTTTACTTTGGGTAATGAAAGCTATTCATAAGCAAGATTTAAAGAAAATCCCTGTTATCGGAAAAAGATTTTCATAAATAAGAAAGGTAGGACACTTATGTCGAAACAGAAATGGCTTTGGGGAATTATTGTTCTTTTACTCGTCGTTTCCTCCACAGGTATTATGATGAGGTGGAATGCGGAGCAATCGAATGATTCTTATGAAATTGTGATTCCCTTTGATGAAATACAAACTGCAGATAAAAACAGTGATTTAACAATGGATGAAATCCTTTCCTCCTTAAAGGAAGCTGGACTGACAACTGTTAGTCTAGAGCCTTTAACGTTAAAGGAAATGGAAAAACAAAATTTAATTACTGTTTATAAAGAAAACGACCTAGCAGCACAATTATTATTTACACCTTATAAAGATGCTGTTGATCGTTCAAAGAGTGGTTACTATATTCGAGTACCTGAAAATGCTGACTACCAAAAACTCATCAAAAATAGCGTAGAGCCAGAGGAAGTTCAAATAGGAGAAGAGGCTTTTTATTTCCTCCCTACTTCTAACCATAACTTTGACTTAAAAACACCAATTGGCTACGATCAACCTGCTATGGATGTCATTAGTAAGCATGGATTAGGCTATGTCTTTAAAGTGGAAAATGCCGATAATGAAGTGGCTAACGATAAATTGGTGAATCAATTACTAGCTTTAAAAGATGGTTCATCAGGTCGCTTGCTTGGTCAAGGCGATGAAGCGATTGGCTTTGGACAAGAAGACGGCCATCAATTAGTAGAAAAATTAAGTGATGCTGGCTATTACTTCTATACAATTGAAAGTAATCCATTGAAGGGCGAAAGTAAAATCGCCCAAAAGACCGATTACAAGATGATTCGTTTGCATAGTATTAACATCAACAGACAAACGAAATTAAAGTTAAATGAAAGTATTGACCGCACAACAAGAGCTGTAAAAGAGCGTAATATCCGCTCTATCTTCTACCATATTAAAACAACTGGTAATGCCAAGGAAAATGTGGAGCAAACAATTGACTACTTAAATGGAGTACACGATGCAATGCCAGATCATTTCCAACCTGGCGAGCCAAAGCTGTTTGATAAGGTAGTTGTACCAGCCTGGGTCACAGCGGCTGTATTATTAGCAGGTATTTTATTTACCTTTATCGTTTCAGAATTAGTCAAATGGTTGCCTCTACGCTTTGCGGCAGCTGGATTTATGACAGTACTAGCTATTGCGTACTTTATCCTGAAAAGTACTCTATTCTTACAGGCATTTGCATTAATTATTGCAGTCCTTGCACCTACCTATGCCGTAATTAAATCGGCTCAAGGTTCTACGAAAATGTCTAAAATTCTTGTGCAATACTTGAAGGCAGTAGCGATTAGCCTTATCGGGATTGTTATTGTCATTGGCTTATTAAATGGCAATGCCTTTATGACAGGCTTTGCTACATTCAAAGGCGTGAAGTTAGTTTATCTGATTCCAATTATGGGCGTCCTCCTATTTACATTAATTGAGATGAACCGACTAGCTGATCAAAATATTAAAAAATCTTTATCAAATACGGTAACATTGTTAAACAAAGAATTAAAATATTGGCATGTACTTCTACTAATTGTCGTGGCGGGTATCGGTTTATTCTACATTAGCCGAACTGGTAACTCTGGCTCAGTTAGCGATTTAGAATTAGCGTTTAGACAATGGCTAGAAAATACCTTATATGTACGACCAAGAACGAAGGAATTCTTAATTGGTTTCCCATTCTTTGTTTTAGCATTATACGTAATGGGCATTAATCGCAAATGGGGTAGTATCTTACTCGTACCAGGTGTGATCGGGTTCTTATCAATCGTTAACACCTTTACACATTTACACATTCCAGTAGCTGTTTCTGTATTGCGTACACTATACAGTGTGTCTCTTGGTTTTGTTATAGGACTGGTCTTTATCCTAATTTTCAAAGTAGGTTATCGTTGGGTTTCTAAGGCAATCGCGAGGTGGTCATAATGCACATTGTTTTATCTGGCTATTATGGTTTCGATAATGTCGGAGATGATGCTATTCTGTTGTCCATTATTCAAGGCTTGAAGAAATGGCAACATGATATAGAAATCACTGTATTGTCGAATAACCCTTCTGCTACAGAGCAAACGTATGGCGTGAAAGCCGTGAATCGTTGGAAAATGAAAGAAATCCACCAATTGCTTAAAACAGCTGATGGACTTATTAGTGGCGGCGGCAGTTTAATGCAGGATCAAACAGGCATGAAAACTATTCCTTACTATGCGGGCGTTATTCAAATTGCAAAATGGCTGAAAAAGCCAGTATTTGTTTACGCCCAAGGTATGGGCCCAATCAACCACACTCTTAGTAAATTTATCGTGCGTAAAACCTTTAACAAGGTTGATCAAATTACGGTTAGAGATAAAGCTTCCCAAACTCTTTTAACAGAGATTGGTGTACGTAAAGAGGCTAAAATCGTCCCGGATCCTGTTATGGGGCTAAACGGTGGCGACTTTCATTGTGAATGGTTAGAACATGAATCTCTAACAGCCGAAAGCTATATTTCAGTTAGTGTTCGTGACTGGCCATCTACAATTGCGTATAAAGAAAAAATTGCACATAGCCTAGACCAATTAGTGCGTCAGGGTGAGCAAATTGTTTTCTTACCCATGCATGGTGAGCATGATTTAAAAACTTCTCAGGAAGTGGCAGCACTCATGCAGGAAAAAAGCTTAATTGCTCCTTCCGATTTATCCATTGAGGAAAAAATCGCGGTTATTGGACAATCTCAATTATTAATTGGGATGCGATTACATTCCCTAATCTTTTCTGCCATTTATGCTACACCGTTTATCGCCATTTCGTATGATCCGAAAATTGATGCATTTGCTGATATTGTTGATCAACCGGTAATTGGGCATGTCGAAAAGGATGATTGGAACGGTGTCACATTGTTCGAACGAGCGATCGCCATTCTAGAATCGTATACGACCGTTCAAGAAAATATGCGTCAGGCTGTGCTGCCATTACAGCACGAAGCTACGGCAACGGCTAAATTAGCGATTGAGACTTTTTCTAAATAAACATTAAAAATGATGAATTTCAATATTAATTGAAATTCATCATTTTTTTCCGACGTCTAATAATTTTAAAACGGACTGAGCCTGCTGCATATGCATCGCCAAAACATATTGACTGGCCTGCATTAAAATCTGGGCTTTTACCATATTCATCATCTCTTTTGCAATATCAGCATCTCGAATTCGTGACTCTGCTGCTTGTAAATTCTCTGCGGTATTCACATTGGCATTATAGGCATGTTCCAAACGGTTTTGATAGGCACCAAGACGAGAACGTTCATTGGATACTCGTTTTAAAGCGTCTTCCATAGAAGATATAGCCTTATCTGCCTCATCCCTCGTAGCAATCGAAACATCTTTCAAACCTAGTGCTTCTGAACCGACACCATTGATCAACAGTTCAATGCTCTGCCCTGCATTGGCACCTGCCTGTATTTTAATCCCATTTGTTTCATAATCGCCGTTCAGTAATGTTTTTGTATTAAATTCAGTATCGGTTGATATACGTTGAATTTCCTTCTTCAGCTCTTGGAACTCCAAATCCAGTTGTTTCCGGTCTTCATCCGTCAATGTATCATTGGCTGCCTCCACTGCCAGTTCTCGCATACGCTGAATCATCGCATGTGTCTCATTTAATGCGCCCTCTGCTGTCTGCACTAATGAGATGCCATCCTGTATATTCTTTGCCCCCATATTCAATCCGCGAATTTGAGCACGCATTTTTTCAGATATGGCAAGACCGGCTGGATCATCTGCTGCACTATTGATTCGGTAACCTGTAGAAATTCGTAACATTGCTTTACTCATAGCACCATAATGTCGATTCATATTATTCAGGATCGACATCCCTGTAGCTGACCAATTACCTAGCATTTACTCACCACCCTTTTGCCACTTATATCGGTCTATCCTCCGCTTTTTTAACGTTCCATCGGTAATAGTTTCCAATATAGTAGGATTTATTAATTATTTGAAGGAAAGTTATTCATCCCTTTAAACTTTTGACCTACCTGTGATAATAAAAGCACCCCTTCTCCTAGTAAGAAAAGTAGGTGCTTAATGGGTATACCATCTATTCAATTTTGAAACCTCCAAGTTGATGGTTCTTTTGCTGCAATAGATTAAAAAAGAGTGATTTATTGTTCTCTAATAATGCTTGATCGATTAAGTAATCCAGATTTCTGTTCTCAATTTCTGCAATAAGCTGATCAATTTCACCTACAGTCACTGTAGAAACAAGAGGAAGTTGCTTCGGTGTAGCGCTTTCAAGTATAGGTGCCAGATGATCATGGACGTTGGTAATAAGAAGTAGCTGATAAAGTGGTAATCGAATAAATCGATTGCCCTTTTGGAATACAAACACCTCAGATAAATTTTCAATTTGTTGTGTCTTCATGTTGATAATCATCTCTTTACCTTCTATGGGAATGAAATGGAAAATCTCATTCTCTTTTAAAATAGAGAAATATTGATAAGCAAATACGAGACGTAATTTGTCTCCAGTAATTTTTGTATAAAACGGCTTCATGTATTGAACTTGCATCATCCTTCATCCCTCCCAATTATCTGATTATTCAGATTTTAACACAAATCAAAAGTCTTGTTAACTATCTTTGAATCAATTTCTTTCTTTCTGATCATTCAGCTTATCATTGCCTCATTTTAATCGTATAATGGAAGGACAGTCTTTTTTTCCTTTACTACAATTAATCCATATTCAACATAGCCATATATGAAGAAAGGAGTGAGGTGATGGCATTGTCAATATCGCAATTGGCTAAAGAGCATCAAGAATTCGTGTTAACTAAATTAAAAGAAGCTGAACATGATTTACATCCTTCCTCTACGGAAGATGAAGAACTAGTCCGTCGTGCTGTCTTTTCGGTTAGAAATAAGTCCATTATTTTTGACCGTTTTAATGGAGCCAGTTCTATATTATATGCAACTGTCCAGGATGTCAGACCCGCTTCTGTTGAAATTGATTTCACCAAGGAAGAGCTACGCTGTAGCTGTCCTCAGCCAAAATGGTGTCGACATCAGGTAGGTACTTTACTTGCTCTCTACCAGTACTTTGATTCAGTTCAAAATTGGTCGAGTGCTTGGCGTGCTCAAAAATCTGTCCAGTTAAAATCATTAGCTGATGAACGTAGCCCACAAAGTTGGTCAATGATGGTTGAGGAAGTAATGAAACGACTATTGCCACCAGGTCGCGTTTTAGAAGGCTATGGCCTTTCTGCTATAAGGACTGATGCCTTGGAGCGTCTTCGTCGACATATGCCTTTTGAGCGTGAATGGCAACCTCTTTATAAACTGTATATGGAGTTAGCTATTTTCAATACGATTTGGCGACATTTAAATGAAACACCTGGTCATTCATTGGATTCACCTTATATGAAATACTTTATTGATCAAAGCAGTCAATCGTTTGAGAGCATACTTACAGAGCTGACTAATCGGTCTCGACTTTTCGCGACTGATCCGTTTTATGATGCTCTTCAAGAGGAAGTACGGACGTTTTTATTAGAACGACATGGACTATTTCCAAATCGACTTCGCCTGTACATGCTACTTTGGGCGGTGCTTTTTTATGAAAAGCCTCGACGTGAGCAGGAATTAGATTATATAAATAATCTTGAAAACCTTTCAGCAGAAATATCATTAGAATCATTAAAGTTATTATTTTATGTACTCTTACAAAAAGAGGACTTACTACTTGAAAGTTTGACACATATTAAATTGCAACATATACAAGATCTATTTGAACTCGCTACATTTGCTCAACGTGCTGGCGAATCACATGCGATGGCTATTATTTTACGAGCAATACTGCCAATGACAGAAGCCTTTTTACAGGAAGTCGTACCAGTGGTACAACGCGCTCAGTATGTCCGTCAGTTTCAGCTTTTATTTGATGAAATACAGCTTACCGAGGAAGAGGAAGCCATTCTATACAGCGCCTTTGGAGTCTACGGCCTTCAACCATTCTCTTCGTTCTTAATTAAAAAAGGACGTTATCGAGATTGGGCAGCTCTTCATCAATTAAATCCTTCTTCACTATCTTATTTAGAGATGTGTGGATTAAAGGATGTGATACAAGTTGAACCCGCTACGGTTTTACCTTTATATCACGTATATGCCATGGCGGAAATTGCCCAAAAATCACGCATGAATTATAAGCAGGCAGTGCGCATTTGGCAAAGTATGCGTAGTGCCGCAAAACGGGCTGGTAAAATGGCTTATTTTGAAACGTATATACAAACAATTCGTTCAGAATATAAGCGACTCCGTGCGTTACAGGAAGAAATCGAGAAAGGAAACTTAGTATGATGACAATAAATGCCAATGCTCCTTCCCCTTTTTCTAAAACTCAACAGCTTCGTATTGATGTAGCTCGGGAAGGATATTTTACGTTGCGGGGCTTTACTGCAAATGGTACAACAATCGACGTAGAAACATTCAAATCTTCATTGTTCTTTACGTATGAGGCAAATATCTACGGCTTACTAACCAATCAGGCTGATTTAACAATCGAGGTGTCCACTGCTGAGCTTCTTGATATTTTTTCATTAAGCTATCAACATCCCTTTATCAGTTGGGTTGGTGTAAATGAAGATAGTAAAGAATGGCTCGGTAAAGTATTGGCGTTACAAGCTTATTGGCAGGAGCCCTCTCTTTGGTCACATGCTGTCATTGCAAAGGATTTTTCTTCACTATCCTTTCCTATAGAGAATATAGATTCTGCATTATTAGAAATGGCGGTACAGCAAAAACTTTCACAAGTTGGCCTAATACTTTCTGATTTACCAAAGCTATTGCCCTTTTTCTTGCGAGGTGGCTGGCCATTAGATCAAACTCGCCAAGTTGGTGCGATTACAGTCTCTTTACGATTAAGTGAGCCAGAAGAAGATTCAGATGTTTGGCTATTAGAAACGGTCCTTAGTACCCCTACTACCAAAAATTACTGGACACCTGCCATTCGTAAGCAGTCATTACTTATCGAAGATGCTCTACCTACAAAATGGCGAATGTTTGCAACTGAAATTGAGCAGCAACAACAACAAATAGCCGATCTACTATCTAAAGATGCGATCAGTAGCGAAACCTTTATTCGTGTGACACTTGAAGACATGGAGGTACGATCTTTTTTACGTGAGGATCTTGCCAGATTACAGGCACTTGGCTTTGATGTGGTACTTCCTGCATGGCTAAAGGATTTAAAACAATCCAAATTCCGTGTCCGTGTCACAACTAGCAATGCATCCACAAAAAAAGTCGCTGGATTAGATGATATTTTAACGTTCAAGTGGCAATTTTCAATGAATGGACAGACCATTTCGCCTGAGCAATTTAAAAAGTTAGTGGAGGAAAAGCGTGAATTTATTCGAATAGGAACAGAATGGTTCCGTGTTGACGCTAACTGGATGCAAGAAATGCGTGCTCTAATGCAGCAGGCAGAAAATGAGAGCTGGACTGTCCGAGAATTATTATTCAGAGAATTGCCTGAGGATTTATCTGCACCTCTTGAAGAAGAGGATGCTGAAGATGCGCTTCGGGATGATCCTATCTTTGCATTGGAGATACAACAATCGTTAAAGGCTTATATGGAACAGCTCTTAGATAAAAAGGGTTTACCTGCTGTGCCAATTCCAGAGTCATTACAAACAGAATTACGTCCTTATCAAATTGATGGCTTTGAATGGCTAGTCTTTATGCGTCAGCAAGGTTTCGGTGCGTGTCTAGCCGATGATATGGGTCTTGGTAAAACAGTACAGATGATAGCCTATTTACTTCATATATATGAAGCAATAGCTGATTATACAAAACCATCCATTATTATTTGCCCAACCTCAGTGCTTGGTAACTGGCAGAAGGAGCTTGCTCGATTCGCTCCTTCACTAATTGTCCATACTCATTACCAAACTAACCGTGCAAAAGATGATGATTTCAAAAAAATGATATCGATTGATCAGCCACATGTCATTTTATCAACCTATGGCACTGTGTCACAGGATACTGAATTTTTACAGGATATTGACTGGGCAACTGTTGTATTAGATGAAGCTCAAAATATAAAAAACATGCAGACCTTACAATCAAAAGCCATTCGTAAATTACTGGGTGATCATCACATTGCCCTGACTGGCACGCCTGTAGAAAATCGTTTATCTGAGCTTTGGGCTATCTTTGATTTTATTCATAAAGGCTATTTAGGTAGCTTTGGTCGCTTTAATGAAGAATTTATATTGCCCATTGAACGAGATGAATCTGAATCCCATAAACAAAAGCTACGCACGAAAATTCAACCATTCTTATTACGTAGGACAAAACGTGATCCGCATTTGCAGCTGAACTTGCCAGATAAGCTAGAATCAAATGAGTATTGTCCATTAACAGCCGAGCAAGCTTCTCTTTATGAAGGATATATTTTAGAGACGCTTGATCAGCTAGAAGAGTTAACAGGCTTTCAAAAAAAGGGACGCGTCTTAAAAATGCTCAGTAAATTAAAGCAACTATGTAATCATCCTGCCCTATATTTAAAGGAACCTTTCGAGGATGCCGAAACAATGCTTGCACGTTCGGCAAAGCTAGAGCGCATTGTGCAAATGGCGGCTGAAATTGTGGACAATGGCGAGCAATGTCTGATTTTTACACAGTATATCGGAATGGGACAATTGCTACAGCATTGTTTAAGTGAATTATACAATGTAGATGCACCTTTTTTAACCGGTGCTATGCCTAAGCAGCAACGAGACCGCTTAGTAGAGGCGTTTCAGGCAGGAGATTTCCCGATATTTATTCTCTCCTTAAAAGCAGGTGGAACAGGACTTAATTTAACAGCTGCTAATCATGTCTTACATGCAGATCGCTGGTGGAATCCCGCTGTCGAAAATCAAGCAACCGATCGTGCTTATCGCATCGGTCAAACACAATTTGTGCAAGTCCATAAATTTGTAACACTTGGCACAATTGAAGAAAAGATAGATAAAATGCTAGCGCAAAAATCAGCACTATCTGAAGAACTTATTCAATCAAGCCAGTGGTTGACTGAATTAGAGGATCAAGAACTTCGTGACCTCATTTCATTAGATATATATTAATGACAAGCGCCAAGGGCAAAAGTTCTTGGCGCTTTTTCAGTGGAACCATGTTTACTTCTCTTCTCTTCTCTTCCCTACTTACTTCATAAACATATTCAGTTGTGTTAAAAATTTCATTGCTGTGCGGTCTACAGCAACTTTTCAGTAAAAGTTCGTCCACATCATTCCTTTCTGTTACAACGGTGCAAGAAGATTAAGGAGAATGGCGGATCAGACAATAATTTTTCCTGCGCCGTATGTAGCATGCTATGGCAATACAAAATCTTTTAAGTCTTCCTGTTCATTCGGAGGAGGTGGCGTCACAATAGAAGCTTCGCCACTGTCCCTTTGTTTAAGCTGATAAAATCGAACATCTTCGACCACTACTTCTGTCATAAAAATTTTAGTGTTTTCTTCATTTACAAATGACCTTGTTTGAATACGGCCGTTTGCACCAATTAATGAGCCTTTCCCGCAATACTTGACAATATGTTCTGCAAGCCTTCCCCAAACTGTACAGAATATGAAATCTGTGTCTACTTCCCCATGACTATTTTTGAAATTGCGATTAATGGCAAGTGAAAAATGAGTCTGTACACGATTTCCAGATAAGTAGCGTAATACCGGATCTTTCGTAAACCTTCCGACCAGTCCGACTTGATTCATTCATTCACCTCCTTTGCTTTGGATTGCTCTCATCTTACAAAACGATTCCAGTATTAGCAAAATCAGAAAGTGATAATTTGCATCAATTCTTCAGCATAAAATAGGTAAATTACCTGTTTTATTTTTCTTTTATTTCTTATTTTTTCACCAGAATGCTTTAGGCAGTAATGGCAAATGCTATTTCATGAAATCAGCAATTTCGCATTTATTGAGATTAACGAGCAGGTGCGTATGACCAACAACCGTAGCCGTATGTGTTATACTAAAAGAATGACAGACTTAGGAGGAATATACATAATGAAAACATTTAAAATGCTTTCCTTTGACCTTGTCACAAAAGATGGCGTGCAACCATTCCCTTTAGTCGATGGTATTATTATTAATCAGGAAAATAGCCATCAGTCTTGGGTACTCGAATTGTTTATGGAAAAACAATATCGCTCAACCTTTGATGAGCTCTTAGCGAATGCTACTATTTTTAATGTACGTGCCGTTATTTCATTTCCCGATAATGAACCCGCTCCTTTCCAGGTAATCGTACATACTGTTCAAGAAATCGGTGACCATGTATCCGTACTTTTAAAAGGTACACTCAAGATAAAACGCTCTAAATATGCTGAACAATTGCTTTCTGAACTACTAGCTGAAGGTGTTTCTTTAGAACATTTACTGGAACGCTTTACAAAAGATATGAAACAGCGGCCAAAATTAAAGAATGACTGACGATGCAAAATTTTTGCATCGTTTTTTAACGCTTGTACAATCTTGGAAATTTTTCTGTTAGATGTGGGCTTGTAAGCACAGGTCTTTAGTGAACAAGATCATGAGTAGCGTAAAATATTATATTTCTATAGTTACTCCGCTTCTCGACTCATAAAAAAAGAGTGTTTTCCATATAGGAAACACTCTTTTGATATTATCGGTTGTTCATACCGTCACGATACTTCTCAGTGTCGTTGGCTTTTTCATCCACCATGTTGTCATTACGCTCAACACCGTTTACGCCATTCGCGTTTGGTACGTTGTCATAGCCATTTGTGCTGTTAATATCAGCATTTGACCCAGGCGTTGTTGCTTCAGGTAATGTTGTATTTTCATTTACAGTACCTCGTTCAACACCATTTACATTTCGATCGTATGCATCGTCTCGATTATTCGGATCCAATGCGTCCTCGACACGATCCACACCATTACGAACGTCAGTCTCTGCGTCTCTCACAGGATGATCTTCAACTGCATTATTTCCCCAGTTACATCCTCCAAGGAATACAGTAGCCAGAATAATGGTTAAAAATGACATTTTCCACATAGCAAAAAACCTCCTTTCTTGGTACTATGTCATCAAATACATCATGTGTATTTGTGATCTAACATAGATTGCCCGAGAAAGGAGGGAACTATCCGATTTTTGTTCAAACTATTTTTGTTTTTCTTTTAATAACTGTTCAATATATGCTGCTTCTGCTTTACAGTCATAGCTATAGTCTGTTCCTAGCTCTTTTTGCAATGCCTCGATTGTTTCAACTTGCTGTGCTGTTGGTTCTTCATTTAAAATTTTGGCAATGACCTCATCAATTTTTTGTGCCATCTCTTCATGAAACTCTGCACTCATCAATATTTCGGCTGGAATTTTTTCAATCCATGCTGCATTCTCTTGGAAATAAGTCTGCCAGCTTGCAATGAAGTCTTCCATAGAAAAGCGCTCTTCATCCCAACCAATACTTGCTAAGTATGTTTCAAAAGATGTTGAAATAGAACGAGTAATGCTAATTTTAATACCTGAAGACAATTCCTTATACATCTTAATAATCCTCCTACGTTTGTAAAACCTAAAAATTACATCTATTTCAATTCACAATCGCTTAATCGCCATCGCAATATAAGAACCTACTAGTCTCAATTTTTTTGACTTGACTTTATCTATTTTATATCTTGTGGTCTATAAATGCAAATTATGCTTGCTTTGGCTGCTCAGGTCCAATTGCAAATAGAATATCGGCTTCACATACAAGTTCTCCATCTACAGTTGCTATTCCATGTCCTTTACCCATCGAACCACGAAGTTTTACAAACTCCACTTCCAATTTAAGTTGGTCTCCAGGTACTACTTGACGTTTGAAACGACAGTTATCAACACCCGTTAAAAATGCCAAACGTCCTTTAAATTCTTCTGCATTTAAAAGAGCTACTCCACCTACTTGTGCTAATGCCTCTACAATTAGCACACCTGGCATTACTGGATATCCTGGGAAGTGCCCATTAAAGAAATCCTCATTCATAGAAACATTCTTTAAGCCTACTGCACGTTTTCCTTCTTCTAATTCAATAATGCGATCTACAAATAAAAATGGATAGCGGTGTGGTAAAATTGCTTGAATTTGCTCTGCTGTTAACATGTCATATCCCCCTCAAAATAAAGTATGTATACACAAAGTAAGGTAAAGAATAAAATTATTCTTTACCATGCATAATATCAAATATATGTTGCCATGTTTCTCTTTTGAAAATATCCATAGCATTTCCTTCTCCAATAACACTAAAGCCAACCATTGCGCCTAACGTTGCGGCAGCAACAACTAAGATGAGAACAATTACAATGCGTAACCAAATCGGAATCAGTCGGATTTGCACCCATCGAACCTCGCGTTGCTCTCCATTTGAGCGGCGTTCTTTCTTTTCTGGTTGCGTATCGGTTTCTTGTGTCGGCACAGAACGTCGACGTGAATCGTTTGTCATAAATTGTACTCCTCTTCATTCCTTGCTTTTTAGGATGACTTCCTATCGAATACCATTAATAAGACCAAGCATTTGGTCTGCTAATGTAACCGTTCTTGCATTGAATTGATAGGAACGTTGTGTTTGAATTAGTTCTGTCATTTCCTTCGAAAGGTTAACGTTGGACATTTCTAAAGTACCACCTTGCATGCCAATTTGCTGACGATTAGCACCTACTAGCTCTGTTAGAACCTCAGCTTGTGTAAAGCCAAGTTCAGCAAGGTTGTCTGGTAATCCAACATAAGAACCTGAAACATGTTCCATTAGTTGCGGTTTTTGGAATTCAGTAACCGCTAAATCCGTACGAATGATATCGCCATTTGGATAAGATGCTTCTAGTATACCACCATCTCGTACTGAAAATCCTTGCACATTATCTGGTAATGTAATAGCTTGTCCAGCAGCATTTGCCACTGGGTATCCCTCAGCCGTTACTAGCATAACTGTTCCATTATTTAGCGGCGATAAATAAAAGTCACCTTGTCGAGTATACACTGTTTCGGTTCCATTTTCACCATTTGGCATTAAAATATTGAAATATTGTTTTGCTGTTGTAAAGGCTAAGTCTAAATCTCGATTAGTCGTTTGCAAAGAACCTTGCTTTTGATTGGATTTAATTTGGCCAAGCATTGCGCCTGATCCATAGCGAATACCAACAGGTGTTTGTCGCTCAGCACGATCCAATTTGTCGTTATTAAACTGTTGATAGAGTAACTCATTGAAAGATGCTTCCTTCGCTTTAAAGCCTGTTGTATTGCTATTGGCGATGTTATTACTAATAGTATCAAGTTTATTTTGTAATTGGCCCATTGTATTAGTTGCTGTAATCATTGTACGTAGCATTTATAAAAAGCCTCCTGTTCTGTTTCGTCCATTAAATTTTACCGATTTCATTAACAGCTTTTTCCATGCTGCGATCATAAGCTTGTAATACTTTTTGATTGGCTTCAAATGCTCGGTACGCTGTCATTAAATCTGTCATGGCACGACCAGAATCTACGTTTGATCCCTCTAAGAAGTTTTGTCGTAGTGTAAAGGAAACACCATTCGCTCCATAGGCTGATGGCAGGTTTACGCCATTTTCTGTTCGAATAAGACCGTTATCTTGTTTCTGTAGCATATTCGGATTGGCAGCATATGATACGCCTACTCGCGCTACTTGCTGATTATTAACGTAAATGGCGCCACTTTCATCGAGGTGAAAATCATCATTAGGTAACTGGATTCGTTGTCCAGCATCATTTAACACATAAAGGCCTTGCCCATTTACTAAATAGCCTTGGCCATCCAAAGTAAAATTACCATTACGTGTATAGGCTTCTCCACCATCTGGATGTGCGAGTCTGAAGAATATTGAGCCAGATACACCCTCTTCATTTTGTGGTAAGTTTCCATCAATCAATGCCATATCTGTTGTAAAATCCGTGCTATAGATTTGGCCCTGTATGTAATTTGGTAATGTTTCTTGTAAATATGTCCCCGTATTTAATGCGCCTACTTGATTCATATATTCGGCACCAGCTTGTTGATTGGCAGGCGCATTTGTTTTTCCGATGCTAGACATCAGCATATCTGGAAATGAACGAATCGTTGATTGGTCTGCCTTAAATCCCGGTGTATTCGCATTAGCTAAATTGTTGGATAGTAATTCTGTTCTTCTTTGTTGCGTGATCATACCGGTTGCAACTGTATAAAAACCTTTAAACAAAGAGATCACCTCATTTTAATTTTATAAGGACGCTGGTACACGATCTATATTTTCGAGCATAATGCCTGTACCAATAGCTACACAATCCATTGGTCTTTCAGCAATGAAGACAGGTACCTTTAATTCTTCAATTAATAGTTGGTCCATACCATGTAAAAGTGCTCCGCCACCAGTAATAATAACGCCGCGATCGATGATATCAGCCGATAGCTCCGGTGGTGTTTTTTCTAAAACATTTTTTGCAGATTGAACGATCATTGCTACAGATTCGTGTAATGCACGTTCGATTTCTTCAGAATGAATAGAAATTGTACGTGGTAAACCTGTCACCATGTCACGGCCTCGGATATCCATTGTATCATTACGACTACCTTTGAAAACTGTTCCGATTGTCATTTTGATGGCTTCTGCTGTGCGTTCACCAATTAGCAATTTATATTCTTTTTTAATATATTGTAAAATATCGTTATCAAACACATCTCCTGCCACTTTAATGGATTCACTTGTGACAATATCACCCATTGAAAGAACGGCAATATCTGTTGTTCCACCGCCGATATCAACTACCATATTTCCGCTTGGTTGGAAGATATCCATGCCTGCACCAATCGCTGCTACTTTTGGCTCTTCCTCTAAATATACTTTTTTACCGCCTGATTTCTCTGCCGCTTCACGAATTGCCTTTTGCTCAACACTTGTAATATTCGTTGGACAACAAATTAGAATACGTGGCTTTGCTAAAAATCCTTTGACATTTAATTTATTGATGAAATGTCTTAACATCGCTTCAGTCACATCAAAATCTGCAATGACTCCATCTCTAAGTGGGCGAATTGCTGTAATATTACCTGGCGTTCTCCCTACCATTTGGCGAGCTTCTTCCCCTACCGCTAATACTTTATTTGTCTTTTTATCAATAGCCACTACAGATGGTTCATTTAGGACAATCCCCTTACCTTTAACGTGGATTAATACGTTCGCAGTACCTAAGTCAATGCCGATATCTTTCGAAAACATTTTATAATTTCTCCTTCCCGCCAGTTCCAACTACATAACGTTCATTTTATCTCTTTATCTAGAATATTTTATCATATTCTATTGGTAATTTCACCCTGAATTTAATGATAAAGACTGTTTTCTTTTCACGTTCTGGACGGCAATAATATAGTATTACTTTACCTTATACAAACTTATTTTATGCCTGTTCACACAACAAAAAAGAACGAATCAATCTTGACTCGCTCTTTCTTTCCACTTGTTTTTCGTTGCTTCTCCTCCGCGAATATGACGTACGGCCTTATGGTAGGCGAGTATTTCTTTCACTTGGTCAGCTAATCCTTCATGAATTGTTGGTAATCGCTCTGTTAAATCTTTGTGCACCGTACTTTTTGAATAACCAGTCATTTTCGCGAGGACTCGCACAGTCTCACGCGTCTCAATCAGTAATTCACCGAGGCGTATGCAGCGCTTCCGAATGTGCTCATGCACGTTCTTCGTCCTTTCCACACAATTTCACAAAATGCTTTGGCAATCAGATGCACATTTGCGCATTTCTTCACCTTATGTGAGGACAAAGCTATTCAGAACACGTTTTGCATTTTCCTAATAAAATGCTGATTTTTTATGCGTTACTAGCTTTTAGAATTAAAAAGCTAGTAATTTTTTCGGATTAATATATTTTCCGTCTTCAACTACTTCGAAATGCATGTGGACGCCAGCCGCTTGATTCCACTCGTTATCAGTCGCTTTTCCTAAAGCTTGACCTTGAGTAACCTCATCGCCTTCTTTTACAGCGATATCCTTTACAGAGCTATAATGTGTTTGCATGCCATTTGGATGCTCGATGACAATTTTATTGCCTGTAAATGCGTCTAGTTTTACTTCTAGTACTTTACCAGTCATTGCAGCTAGTACTTCAAATTCTTCACCATTCATAGCAATAGAGATACCAGAAGACGTTGTAAATGTTTGATTAAATACCATTAGTGCATTTTCACGAGACTCTTCATTCGCTTCTAGCTCATAAAACTCTTGTAAGATTTGTACTTTACTAAGGCTCTCTTCTTTGAATGGATACATCATGTTTTCAGTACGTGCATTTGTTTCTACAACAGGACCTGAATCAACTTCTGCTAAATCTGGTAACGGTGCCTCTTCTACTTTAGATACGAGACTATTGTAACCAAATAACAATCCTGCTAGAACTAGTGCACCACCTGTGTAAACTACTGGCCAAAACCATGGTTTCTTTTGTAACTGACCATTTTCCTTTTGATTTGGATTCTGGTTTTGAGAAGCTTTATTATTTTTATCCTCTCTCATTTTCATCACCTCTAGTTGCAGTGTGAACAACTAGAAGTTATTTTAAACATGCATCTATTTTTTTTATTTCAATATCTTGATAATAATAGTGTAAAATTTCAGCAGCAGTTTTCCCTTCATTTGCCATAGCCTCTGCTCCATATTGACTCATTCCTACTCCATGACCATATCCTTTAGTTTTTACATGAACCTTTCTAGTATTACCATTATAAACAATTGAAAAGTCAGTGGATGGTATTCCAAGAAACGTTCGAACCTCTCTCCCTGTCCAAACATTATTCCCTAACTGTAGACGCTCCACACGCCCTGAGTCATTGTAAAATAGCTGTATACGATTAAAATCACTAGCTTGCCATTGTATTGGCCATAATTTATTCCATTGTGCTAACGACCACTCTTGCTCTGCCTCAAATTTCGGAGATGTTTGATCTGAAACACTTGCAACACTTTGCAAATATGGAATATTATTTCCACTATAACCATAGGCACTTTCAGTTTGTCCATTACTTGTTGAATGAAACATAGCTGTAATTAAATCATTATTATAAAGAAGAACTTGTCCTTTCGTTTCATTGATGGCTTCGACAATTTTCTTTTCATTTCCCAGGAAATTGCTAGCCCAATTCGCTTTTCTTTGACTCTCATCATAGAAAACTTGCTTTGCTACAGTCGGTGCGATTGCTTTTTTACCGTAATTTGTCGTTTTTAATGCATAAGTACGTGCTGCAATTGCCTGTGCCTTCAATGCCTCCTTTTTAAAAGAAACAGGCATTTCTGCCGCTACTACCCCGGTTATATACGTCTCTAAAGGGATTTTTTCCTTTTGTCCCTCCACTTCTATAAATAGTTCACAAGCTTTTTCATCCGCTGTTGGAGGTTGCACTTCCTCCCGTCTTTCGCTTACCCCTAAAACAGGAAGCACATATAACGCTCCCAATAAACAAAGGACACCTATACTAATCATCCATTTTTTCATAAGGAATAATATGCTTGATACTATTTAGTTATGAGAAATAAAAAACCCTCTGCTACTGTAAGCAAAGGGTTTTAACATCATATTAGTTTGTAGGTAATTCAACAGAAATGTCTTCAGCTGTCACAACTTCTTCATCCGTAATACGTTCAATATTTGCCCCAAGAGAAGCCAATTTACCATGGAAATCAACATATCCACGATCTAAATGGTGAAGCTTTGTAACACGTGTAATTCCTTCTGATACTAAACCTGCTAAAATCAGTGCAGCCGCAGCTCGTAAATCCGTTGCCATTACTTCAGCACCCTGAAGCTGTACTGGCCCCTCAATAAACACAGAGCGTCCTTCTATTTTAGCACCCGCATTCATGCGACGGAACTCCTCAACATGCATAAAACGATTTTCAAATACGGTCTCTGTAATGATACTCGTACCTTCTGCAGTCAACATTAAGGCCATCATTTGTGATTGCATATCTGTCGGGAAGCCTGGATGTGGCATTGTTTTAATATCTACAGCTTTTAATGTCTGAGGAACACGTACACGAATACCTTCATCCAATTCTATAATTTCTACGCCCATTTCGCGCATCTTCGCAATCAAAGCTGTCATATGCTCAGGAACTGCGTTTTCGATGACCACATCACCCTTAGTAATAGCTGCTGCTACCATAAATGTACCAGCCTCAATGCGGTCGGGAATAATATGATGCTCTACTCCATATAATGTATCGACTCCTTCGATACGAATCGTATTTGTACCAGCACCAATTACACGACCACCCATACTATTAATGAAGTTAGCAAGGTCAACGATTTCAGGCTCCTTTGCAGCATTTTCAATCACAGTTGTCCCTTCTGCTAGAGATGCTGCTGTCATAATATTTTCAGTTGCCCCAACACTTGGGAAGTCTAAATATACATTTGCTCCTTTTAAACGACCCTCTGTCTTTGCCTCTACATAGCCATGACCAAATGAAATCTTCGCCCCCATTGCTTCGAAACCTTTTAAGTGTAATTCAATTGGGCGAGAACCGATTGCACATCCTCCTGGTAATGCAACACGAGCATAACCATTACGCGCAAGCAATGATCCCATTACTAAAATAGATGCACGCATTTTACTAACAAACTCAAATTGTGCTTCACTAGAAAGTTCTTTTGTTGCATCTATATATACGGCATTATCTTCAGGTATATATGTAACTGCTGCGTTTAAACTTTTAAGTACTTCGTTTATTGTAAAGACGTCTGCTAAGTTAGGGACTTCTTTAATTACATTTTCTCCCTTTGAAGCAAGTAAAGCTGCTGCCAGGATTGGTAACACTGCATTTTTTGCGCCCTCTACACGTACTTTTCCCTGTAGTTTTTGGCCGCCAGTCACTATTATTTTATCCACCCTATGTCCCTCCGAATTCAATCTATTAACCTACCGAATTTTTATTTTAATAAAGAAGTATAATGTCATAATCAGTAAACAAACAACTCTATAGTACAACTTTTTTAACGCCCATTCAAGCGTCCAAATCACTATTTTAAGGCATTATTAGATATTTTGCTATTTATTTATTGTACGCTATCAAATTTTTTTTGTGAATGACCAATAACCAGTTCGCTTCTAATACATACCCAAAGATGTATGAACAAAAAACAACTTTTAGAAGTTTTTTTATACATAGTTCAAAGGGCCACATAAATGTTATTATAAAGTCCTTTGAAGTATGTAGTGTTGAGGTGTAAGATTCGAATTGATATTGTCGAGGCTTTAAAATAAGTATGGAAGTTTTCCAGACCAGTTAGATATTTGTAGAAAGAAATTGGATACAGCAGAACCAATTGTAATACTCAATAAAATATAAATAAGTTGAATCTGAAATACTCTATTCTTCTTGAATAATTTTTCTGTCATAAAAGCCTGTAATGCGTAAAATGTAATAGCTATAAAAAACAAATGAGATAATATACCCAATAAAGCTTCTTGTCCTATTGCTTCATAAAGCTCCATTTTTCCCCCTCCAACTGTCCTTTAATTTAAGTACTTTAAAAAACGGGCAGATGCTATATCTGCCCGTTAAAAATGAATTAGATATTACCCTCATGAACGTTGATACGATTCAACGCACGTTTTAATGCTAGGTCAGCACGTTTGAAATCAATGTTGTCTTGTTTACCTTGAAGTCGTCCTTCAGCACGTTTAACGGCTTCTTTTGCACGTTGAACATCAATATTTACAGCAACTTCAGCAGAAGGCGCTAAAATAGAGATCTTTTCTGGACGAACTTCAATGAAACCACCGCTAACAGCAACAATGTCAGTAGAACCGTCTGCTTTTTTCAGCTTCACTGCACCAATTGCAAGTGGAGCAACCATTGGAATATGGCCTGCAAGAACACCGATTTCTCCTGAAGTTGTTTTAGCGATTACCATTGATACTTCAGAATCGTATACCGGGCCGTCGGGAGTGACAATATTGACTAGAACTGTCTTCATATTTTTTCCTCCTCGTCCCTAGTATTAAACCTCTACGCCCATGCTTTTCGCTTTTTCAACTACTTCATCAATTGAACCAACTAGACGGAAAGCATCTTCTGGTAGGTGATCCCATTTGCCATCAAGGATTTCCTTGAATGAACGAACAGTTTCTTTTACAGGTACATAAGAACCTTTTTGACCAGTGAATTGTTCCGCTACGTGGAAGTTTTGTGATAAGAAGAATTGAATACGACGAGCACGTTCTACTGTTTGTTTATCTTCATCAGATAACTCATCCATACCTAAAATTGCAATGATATCTTGTAATTCACGGTAACGTTGGATTGTACGTTGTACACCAGTAGCAATTGCATAGTGCTCAGCGCCTACGATTTCAGGTGATAATGCACGTGAAGTCGAAGCTAATGGGTCAACCGCAGGGTAGATACCCATTTCTGATAATTTACGCTCAAGGTTAGTAGTTGCATCTAAGTGGGCGAAAGTTGTAGCTGGAGCCGGGTCAGTATAGTCATCGGCTGGTACATAGATCGCTTGGATAGAAGTTACAGATCCTTTGTTCGTAGATGTAATACGCTCTTGTAGTTTACCCATTTCTGTAGCAAGTGTTGGTTGGTAACCTACCGCTGAAGGCATACGACCTAATAGGGCAGAAACCTCAGAACCTGCTTGCGTGAAACGGAAGATATTGTCGATGAATAAAAGTACGTCAGCACCTTGCTCATCACGGAAGTATTCTGCCATTGTAAGACCCGTTAAAGCTACACGCATACGTGCACCTGGTGGCTCGTTCATTTGACCGAATACCATCGCTGTTTGCTTGATAACGCCTGAATCGCTCATCTCGAAGAATAAGTCGTTCCCTTCACGAGTACGCTCACCTACACCAGCGAATACAGAGATACCAGAGTGCTCTTGTGCGATGTTATTGATTAATTCTTGGATTAATACTGTTTTACCTACGCCGGCACCACCGAAGAGACCGATTTTACCACCTTTGATGTATGGTGCTAATAAGTCTACTACTTTGATACCTGTTTCAAGAATTTCAACTGTAGTTGAAAGTTCTTCGAATGTTGGTGCTTCGCGGTGAATTGAATCACGACGAGCGTCAGCTGGAATCTCTTCACCTAAGTCGATTACTTCACCTAGTACGTTGAATACACGACCTAAAGTAACTTCACCAACTGGTACTGAGATAGCTTTTCCTGAGTCTGTTACTTCTGCTCCACGTTGTAAGCCATCAGTAGATGACATTGCAATTGTACGAACAGAATCATCACCTAAATGAAGCGCAACTTCTAATGCAAGAATTGTTGGTTCTTCATTAGGACGTTCAATCTTAACTGTTAGTGAGTTATAGATTGCTGGTAATTGGCCATTGTCAAATTTTACGTCAACAACTGGACCCATTACTTGAATAACATGTCCTTTATTCATTACTGTGTATCCTCCTATCGTATTCTTATACGACATTGGGAAGCTGGCCTATTCTAAGGCTGCAGCTCCACCAACGATTTCTGTAATTTCTTGTGTAATCGCCGCTTGACGCGCACGGTTATATTGCAATGAAAGGTCTGAAATAAGATCAGATGCGTTATCAGTTGCATTTTTCATAGCCGTCATACGAGAAGCATGTTCACTTGCTTTTCCATCTAATAATGCGCCATAAACTAAGCTTTCCGCGTATTGTGGAAGTAACACTTCAAGAATTGCTTCACCAGATGGCTCAAATTCGTAAGAAGCATTGCTGCTAGCAGGTGCAAGATCTGTTAATGGAAGAAGTTTTTTCTCTGTCACTTCGTTAGCAATAGCGCTGACAAAGTGATTATAGTACATATAAAGTTGATCATACGTACCGTCAATGAACATACCAACAGCATTACGAGCGATTTCTTTAATATCAGCAAATGTAGGTTGGTCCGGAAGACCGACAACATCACTGATGACATTATGATCACGTTTCACAAAGTAGTCACGTACAACACGACCGATTGCTAAAATCACGTATTCGTCTTTAGATTTATGACGCTCGTCAATTGTACGTTGTACTTGACGTAGGATACTTGAGTTGTAAGCACCTGCAAGACCACGGTCAGAACCAATGACTAAGTAAGCTGTTTTCTTAACAGGACGAGCAGTTAACATTGGATGTCCACTGTCTTTTGTTCCTGAAGCGATCGCGCCTACTACGTCCTGAATTTTTTCCATGTAAGGAACGTACGCTTTAGCGTTTTGCTCTGCACGACGTAACTTAGAAGAAGAAACCATCTGCATCGCTTTCGTAATTTGTTTCGTACTCTTTGTAGAATTAATACGACCTTTTATTTCGCGTAAGTTTACCACTGGTATTTCACCACCTTTTGTTTTTTAATCAAGTGACTAGCTCGAACTTATTCTGATTTAGCGAAAGTTTTTTTGAACTCCGTTAAAGCTGCTACGTAATCAGCATCTGGAGCAAGCTCTTTTGTAGTACGAACGTGATCTAAAACGTTTGTGTGGTTTGAATCTAACCAGCTTAAGAATTCACTTTCAAAGCGAACGATATCTTGTACTGGAATATCATCTAAGTGACCTTTAGTTAATGCATAAAGGATTGCAACTTGCTTTTCAACTTTAAGTGGTTTGTTTAGGTCTTGTTTAAGAACTTCAACCGTACGTTTACCACGCTCAAGTTTAGCTAGTGTAATTTTATCTAAATCTGAACCAAATTGAGCAAATGATTCAAGCTCACGGAATGCAGCTAAGTCAAGACGTAGTGTACCCGCAACTTTTTTCATCGCTTTAATTTGAGCAGATCCACCTACACGTGATACAGAAAGACCGGCGTTAATCGCTGGACGTACACCTGAGTTGAATAAGTCAGATTGTAAGAATATTTGACCATCAGTAATTGAGATAACGTTAGTTGGGATGTATGCAGAGATATCCCCAGCTTGTGTCTCAACGAATGGAAGTGCTGTAATAGAACCATTTTGATATGTTTCATTTAACTTCGCAGCACGTTCAAGTAAGCGGCTGTGTAAGTAGAAAACGTCACCAGGGTAAGCTTCACGACCTGGAGGACGGCGTAGAAGAAGTGAAAGTTCACGGTAAGCTGATGCTTGTTTAGAAAGATCATCATACACGATTAATACGTGCTTACCTTGTAACATGAATTCTTCTGCCATAGAAACACCAGCAAATGGTGCTAAGAATAGTAATGGTGCTGGTTGTGATGCAGCAGCAGTTACTACGATTGTATAATCTAATGCACCGTGCTTACGTAAAGTTTCAACTACACCACGTACAGTTGATTCTTTTTGACCGATTGCAACATAGATACAAATCATATTTTCGCCATCTTGGTTTAAGATTGTATCGATTGCTACAGATGTTTTACCTACTTGACGGTCGCCGATGATTAACTCACGTTGACCACGACCAATTGGTACTAAAGCGTCAATTGCTTTGATACCAGTTTGTAATGGTTCGTGTACTGATTTACGAGCCATTACACCGAAAGCAGGGCTTTCGATTGGACGAGATTTAGTTGTGTTGATTGGACCTTGTCCATCCACTGGTTGACCAAGTGGGTTTACAACACGGCCAATTAGTTCTTCACCAACTGGTACTTCCATGATACGACCTGTACGACGAACTTCATCGCCTTCTTTGATGTCTGTGTATGGACCTAAGATTACGATACCAACGTTACCTTCTTCTAGGTTTTGAGCCATACCCATAACACCATTAGAGAACTCAAGAAGTTCTCCAGCCATGGCGTTGTCGAGGCCATGAGCAAGAGCGATACCGTCACCAATACGGATAACTGTACCAACTTCGCTTACTTTAAGTTCAGATTCATAATTCTCAATCTGTTGTTTAATCAGACTGCTGATTTCTTCAGCCTTGATGCCCATGTATGTCACCTCTCACATTTCTAAATTATTAACCGATTAATTCACGTTTTAGGCGCTCAAGTTTGTTCGCTACTGAGCTATCGTAAATATGATTACCGATTTGAACACGAATACCACCAAGAAGTGATGGATCAATTTCGTTTGTAATGTTTAATGATTGTTTCCCTACAAGCTTCGCAAATGTTGTAGAAATATTAGCGCTTTCTTCAGCAGAAAGTGCACGAGTAGAGAATACTGTTGCATCTGCAGTACCTTGTGCCTTTGCAGCAAGCTCAGCATATGCATTTGCAATAAGCTTCACTTCGTTTACACGTTTTTTCTCAACTAATAGTTGAACTGTGTGTAAAACCTCTGGAGTTGCACCTGCAAAGATTTCAGCTACCATTTGTTTCTTACGTCCGATAGAGAACTTCGGAGCATTTAAAAGCGTTAATAAATCCGGAGATTCTTTAACAATCTTTGTTAGCTCGTTTAAGTCTGCTCCAACTTCAGCAAGAATATTTTTTTGTTGCGCTAATTCAAAAAGCGCTTGAGCGTAACGTTTTGCTACAGCTGAATTACTCATCGAGCTTCCCCTGCCTTCGCAATCGTCTCTTCAATTAGAGCACGGTTGTCTGCCTCAGAAATCTCTTTGCTAAGGACTTTAGATGCTGCAAGTACAGATAATGAAACGACTTCATCACGTACAGCTGCAATAGCTTTTTCTTTTTCAGACTCAATTTCACGTAAAGCCGATTCTTTCAAGCGGTTTGCTTCATTACGAGCTGCAGTAAGAATTTCATCTTTTTGTAGTTCGCCTTGCTTCTTAGCGCCTTCAACAATCGATTGTGCTTCCGTACGAGCTTCTTTAAGAAGGCTCTTTTGTTCTTCTAAAAATTGGTGCGAATCTTTACGCGCTTTTTCAGCTGCTTCGATCTCACTCGCTACTAACTCTTCACGTTGTTGCATGATGCCCATAAGTGGACCCCAAGCGACTTTCTTAAGTAAGAACATTAATACTAAAAAGATAACTAATGTTGCGATGATGTCTCCACTGTTGAACTGACCAGCGCCAGCACCTAGTACAAGATTATCTAAAAACACGATTGTTTCACTCCCTTCAAGAGCTTTAACTTCAACATAATTTATGGATTTAAAAAACTACCTATTTTAAAAAGCTATATTTACACATAGCTTTTATCCGTTCCAAAATGAAGGGCGAAGTTTCATCTGGAGAATCCTGCTTCGCCACTAGTAAAATTCAGTGTTCAACTGAATTATTTGTTCATTACGATGAATGCTACTACTACTGCGATGATCGGTAGGGCTTCAACTAATGCAACCCCGATGAACATTGTAGTTTGAAGAACGCCACGAGCTTCTGGTTGACGAGCAATACCTTCTACTGTTTTTGATACGATAAGACCGTTACCGATACCTGCACCAAGTGCACCTAAACCGATTGCGATTGCTGCTGCTAATAAACCTAATGAACCTGTCATTTGAAAATTTCCTCCTTGGAATTGTTTGTTTTTTTGTTGTTCAAGCATATGATATATGCTTTATATTAATGGTCATCGCTCACTTTATGAGCCATGTAAACCATTGTTAACATTGTGAAGATAAAGGCTTGGATAAAGCCGATGAAAATTGAGAAACCTTGCCATGCCATCATTGGAACGATTGCCCCGATGAATCCCACAGCACCTGATGATGCTAAACCGGCTAATAAGCCAAGTAAAATCTCACCCGCGTAAATGTTACCGTAAAGACGTAAACCTAACGTTAATGTATTTGCAAATTCCTCTACTATTTTAAGTGGGAACATGAAAGACATTGGTTTAAAGAATGTACCAGCATAATGGCCTGTACCCTTCATTTTTACACCATAGAAATGCGATAAAACTAAAATCATCGTTGCCAACGTCATCGTTACAGTTGGGTCAGCTGTTGGTGATTTCCACCAAAGTTCATGACCATAAGCGATTGAGAATGGAAGACCTAATAAGTTAGATACTGCGATAAACATAATTAGCGTAATACCTAGAATGTGGAATCGACCACCAGTTTTCCAGTCCATATTGCTTTTGATGATATTCTTAACGAAGTCCATAATCCATTCCATGAAGTTTTGCATACCAGTTGGTTTTAGTTTTAAGCTTCTAGTTGAAATAAAGGCAATTAAAAATACGATAATTGCAGCAACTAGTAACATCAGAACTGTCGATTTATTAAAAGTTAAAAAACCGACTTCTAGTAACGGAGCTTCATGATTCATTGTTATTTTTCACCTCTCTTTCTAATTTAAAGCACATTAGCGGTTCCTTACATGTGACACAATTCTCTCGACAAAGAGAAAAACGTACGGAATCATTAGCCCTATGACCGTGCTAATTAAGTGAAAATAGTTTGGCAACGAAATGGCTATTGCGACTGCCGCAACACCTGATCCAAAGCGAAGTGCTGTACCAAGTGAGCCTATTTTCTTCCCTTCACTAATGGACCTGTCAAACTTCTCCATACGGCGAACTAGAATCCAAAAATTATACGTACCAAAGAATGCACCGACTGCGATGCCCGCAAATACAGTTTGAAAGGAAGTGAATCCCCAGCCTAATGCGCAGAGTGCAAGCAAAAAAAATAACGCCCTCTTCTGCACAGCAAAAATGTGATGCAAATCTAGCATTGGTTGTAATCTCCTGAATCAAATTTTCGAGTATTGAAAGCGTTTGCTGACCACCATGTGAAATCAGAAAAGAGCAGTGAAAGGCACTACTCACAGCGGAATAGTAATGGGAGAGTCATTTCAATTACAGGTGTAAATACCCAAAAAATAACTTTACACCCCTTACCAACTCGGTAAAAACCGAAACGCACAAAACGTTGCAAATCGACAGTTTTATTTTGAACTGTCAATTTAGTAGAAAGTTGATATAACAAGTGTTTCAACGTCCTAATTATGACTGAAACCCTTATCATTCTTACCCTTTGTAAGCATACAATAGGTGATATTTGAAGTCAATTGGTAATAGAGAAAAACTTCACAACCTATATACTCTTGTCAAATTGTTGACAAATTTGTGTATGAAATTTCATAGTTTCAAATGTTCTTATTTTCTTGGCTCATAGAAAAAGCTAATTTACGACATAATTATGCTCATAAATTAGCTTACCCAATTCAACAGGTACATTAGACTTATTTTTTAATTTAATTATAGTACATTAATTAGTTTTTTGTAAAAAACCTAGCAATGCCTCTACAATTCGTTTAGATGCATGTCCATCACCATATGGATTTGATGCTTGTGCCATCGCCTCATAAGCCTTTTTATCTGTTAACAATTCTTTAGCTAAGGCGTAAATTGTATCTTCTTCAGTTCCTGCTAGCTTTAGTGTTCCAGCTGCAATTCCTTCAGGGCGCTCTGTTGTGTCTCTAAGGACAAGAACTGGCTTCCCTAGTGATGGTGCCTCTTCTTGGACGCCACCTGAGTCCGTTAAAATCATGTAAGAGCTCGCCGCGAAGTTATGGAAGTCAAATACTTCAAGAGGCTCTATTAAATGTACACGTTCATTGTCACCTAAAATTTCATTTGCGATTTCTCTTACAGCAGGATTCATATGGACCGGATATACCACTTGAACTTCATCATGCTCAGCTAAAATTCGAGTGATTGCTTTGAACATATGACGCATTGGCTCACCAAGATTTTCACGACGATGTGCCGTTAATAAAATCATGCGATCTTCGCCAATTTTGTCTAATACAGGATGCGTGTAATGTTCGCTAACAGTTGTAGCTAATGCATCAATAGCCGTATTACCTGTTACAAATATTGTATCAGCGTTTTTATTTTCATCTAAAAGATTCTTTTTAGATACTTCAGTTGGGGCGAAATGTAAATCAGCCATTACACCTGTTAACTGGCGGTTCATTTCCTCCGGGTATGGTGAATACTTATTCCAAGTTCGCAGTCCTGCTTCAACATGCCCAATTGCGATTTGGTTATAAAACGCCGCCAAGCTTGCAATGAAAGTCGTTGCTGTATCACCGTGTACCAAAACGATATCCGGCTGTGCTTCCTTCATTACTTGATCTAAACCTTGCAATGCGTTTGTCGTCACATCAATTAATGTTTGACGATCTTTCATTATATTTAAATCATAGTTCGGTGTTATTTCAAATGTCTCTAGTACTTGATCTAGCATTTGGCGATGTTGTGCTGTTACTGTTACAATAGATTCTATTTGCTCAGGATACTTTTGTAACTCCAAAACAAGAGGAGCCATTTTAATTGCTTCTGGTCTTGTACCAAAAATCGTCATTACTTTCCATTTTTTCATCAAAACGATCTGCACCGTCCTTTTTGTTATTGTATGAAAAGGACACCACACCAGTTGAAGTTCAACAAGAGGAGTACTTACCTAGACATACTATGAAACGCCCTTCAAAATTGAAGGACGCTTTCACAAATTATTAGTTTCCTAAATGAGGAAATTCATAACAACATTTTTATTTTGTGCCGAATAGGCGGTCTCCGGCATCACCTAGACCAGGTACAATATAGCCATGATCGTTTAGCTTTTCATCCAAAGCAGCAATGTAAATATCTACGTCTGAATGTTCTTCTTGAATAGCTTTGACACCCTCTGGTGCAGCGATTAAGCACATGAATTTAATGTTTTTAGCTCCACGTTTTTTCAATGAGTTGATAGCTTCCACTGCTGAACCACCAGTTGCTAACATTGGATCTACAATAATGAAATCACGTTCTTCCACATCTGCTGGAAGCTTTGCGTAATATTCAACTGGTTTTAATGTTTCAGGATCGCGATAAAGACCAATATGGCCAACTTTTGCTGCAGGGATAAGCTTTAGTACGCCATCTACCATACCAATTCCTGCACGTAGAATTGGTACAATCGCTAGCTTTTTACCAGAAAGTACTTTTGTTTTCGCAATCGTTACAGGTGTTTCAATTTCAATTTCTTCCACTGGCATATCACGTGTAATTTCAAATGCCATAAGTGTTGCTACTTCGTCTACTAGCTCACGAAATTCTTTTGTACCTGTATTCTTGTCGCGAATATAAGTTAATTTGTGTTGGATTAGTGGATGATCAAATACATAGACTTTGCTCAAAGGGATTCTCTCCTAACCGTTCGGATTTCATTTTTATCTCAACTAGTATAACAGAAAAAAGGAGCCGCCTCAAAAATAAATTTAAGGCAACTCCTTTTATTATATTTTCTTTGGACCAAGTGAGTTATTGATCAAGAATTAAATCTAACTCTTCTATTGCCATTGGTTTAAAATAGAAAAATCCTTGTCCAACTGTACAACCTAATGCACGGAGTATTTCAACCTGTTCTTCTGTTTCAATTCCCTCTGCCACAGAAATCATTCCTAAGTTTAAAGCCAATTGAATAATCGAGCGTACAATAGCAAGCGTTGCAGGATCCTCTAACGCATTAATAAAGCTTCGATCAATCTTTAATTCAGTGAATGGTAATTGTTGCAGATAGCTCAATGAAGAAAATCCTGTCCCGAAATCATCCACGGATGTTTTGAAACCATAGCTTTTTAATTCTTGTATAATTTTATAGGCAGATTGGAAATCTACTAAACCTATATTTTCTGTTACTTCCAATATAATATTACTTGGTTCTATACCATACTTCCGAACGAGCTTTAGCGTATCTTGAACAAAATGCGTATAGTAAAAATGATCAGGTGAAATATTGACTGCTATTTCCACTAATTTCTTTCCTAACTTTTGCCGCTCTGCCAGCCATGAAAGCACAGTTTCTAAAACTAAAACGTCAATTTCTCTAACCTTTCCTGCACTTTCCGCTACTGGAATAAAGATTGCTGGTGACACAAAGCCTAGCTTTGGGGATATCCAGCGTGCAAGAGCCTCTATACTTTGAATCTCTCCATTCCGTAAATCTACTTTTGGCTGTAAATGAACTGTAATTTCTTTATTTTTGATTGCCTGTGACAAATGATTTAAAACAGTCATTTGCTGTACCAGAACATCATTTTTTTCTGTCGTAAAAATTTCAATATGTGTACCTGGTTTATCGGTAGCAAAGGAGAGCGCATTATCAGCAAACCGAATTGCATCATTAATCTTTATGTCATCATTAAAAGAAGCAATGCCTGTTTTTAACGTGATGTAGATTTGTTTTCCTCCTATTATAAATGGCTGCCTAATTGTCTCTTTAATACGGCTTTCATATTTATTTAAATTTTCCTCGAAAGTCATGGTGGATAAAATTAGACTCGAGCTAGTAAATCTAGCAATATATTCGCGATCCGCTGGTTTGTCTTGCTCTAGTCGTTTGGCGAGCTGCCTTAATAATTCATCGCCAAATTCTCGCCCATACAATTCAACCACTTGATGAAATTCGCTTGGCTTTACAATTTTGATATAACCATTTTGTCCACGTTCAACCTCTTTTTCGAGGAAATTCACAAAGCTATGACGATTAGGTAAACCTGTTGTAATGTCAGTATAGGCTAGATCCCATATTTTTCTTTGTGCTCTTGCATACGTAAACGCTAAGGCAACAAGCGCACCAATTTTACGAAACATACTTTTAAAATATGAGGAGTCATTCTGTGCTTGCTCATAATATATTGAAAATAGCCCTATGGCTTGCCGCTGTTGATTGCGTATAGGTATAAATAATCCATACGGTTTGTGCGATGAGGCAGCAAACTGTTTATGTTCATCTGGAATATGTACCTCATCCAAGTTTTCAATGAAAATAGAGTTTTCTGATTGCATAACCTTCGTAAAAAAATCATTATTTTCACAGCATCTCGGTACATCTTTTGATCGACAATTATCTGTAAAAGCCTGTAATAGATTGCTCTCTGTTTTGATGAGAACCATACTTGAAGTTTTCGGCATAAAAAACTCATCAATTCCATGACAAATAATATGCATCTTTTGCTCAAAAGAGCTATCTCTCTCTATCGCCTTATACATATCATTTTCTAAACGCATTAAGAAATCTTCTGTATGATAATACGTAACATCTTTCATAAGGACCAACACATATTGCGTAATATTTGTATCATTTCGAAATGGTAGTGCTTGTATTTCTGCCCAAAATAGGGGTTTATTGATACCTTTATGATGTAGCTTTGCTTGCACCAGGATACCGTTATGTATTTTTTCTTTGATCATTTTAATGGTTGTCATTTTTTCATCTGATAGCCATGCAAAATAATTAGTTTTTAGGATTTGTGACCTCGAAGCATTTGTAAGGTTACAAAAAGATTCATTACACTCTACTATAATATGATGATTTGTTGCATCAAAAATTACATAGCTTTCCTTAGAATTATCCCCTAATTTAAGAATACTATTTAATAAAACATCATTATCTACATCTAACGATTTAGTGACCATCCAACCCCTCCGTCTCTATCACTTCATCCCATTTCCATTGTACATAATATTTAATTAAATTTTCACTTTTATTAAAAAAAACTTCTTTTCTTGGACACTATCTGTCCTCAGTCTACTATAATATATTGCTTTCTACTGATTATATGTAAATTTATTCAAAATAAAGAGGATTATTCTACTTAATTAAAAAAATATGTATTTTATTGTTTTGAAATAAAAAACTGTGTTTAAAGTGAAATTTTCACTCTAAACACAGTCTATAAATGAGATTAAGCGTATAATGGATGTTTATCTGTTAATGCTTTTACGCGATCTTTTGCATCCGCTTGAACCGCTTCATCTTCAGGGTTTTTAAGAACAGCTGCAATAATTGCACCCACTTCTTTCATATCTTCCTCTTTAAAGCCACGAGATGTAACGGCTGGTGTACCGATACGAATACCTGAAGTAACAAATGGAGACTCCGTATCGTAAGGGATTGTATTTTTGTTAGTTGTAATGCCCACTTCGTCTAATGCATGCTCTGCTACTTTACCTGTTAGACCAAGAGATTTAACGTTTAATAGTAATAAGTGGTTATCTGTACCACCAGATACAATTTCAACGCCCTCTTCAATTAGTACTTCAGCTAGAGCTTTTGCATTTAATTTTATTTGTTTTGCATAGTCTTTAAATTCTGGTTGTAATACTTCGCCAAATGCAACAGCTTTAGCAGCAATGACATGCATTAATGGTCCACCCTGAATTCCAGGGAATACAGATTTGTTTAATTTTTGCTCCCATTCTTTTGAAGCAAGAATTAATCCACCACGTGGTCCACGTAATGTTTTATGTGTAGTTGATGTAACAAAGTCTGCATACGGAACTGGAGATTGATGTTCGCCAACAGCTACAAGACCAGCAATATGTGCCATATCCACCATGAAGTATGCACCTACTTCATCTGCGATTTCACGGAATTTAGAGAAGTCGATTTCACGTGGGTATGCAGAAGCACCTGCAACAATAAGTTTTGGCTTATGCTCTAATGCTTTTTGACGCACATCTTCGTAATCGATAACTTGTGTGTCTTTTGTTACACCATATTCCACAAAATTATAAAGAATACCCGAGAAATTTACAGGAGATCCATGCGTTAAGTGACCACCATGTGAAAGGTTCATACCAAGAACCGTGTCACCTGGTTCTAAAATTGTGTGGTATACAGCCATATTCGCTTGCGCACCAGAGTGTGGTTGCACGTTTGCGTATTCTGCTCCAAAAATTTCTTTCACACGATCACGTGCGATATCTTCAACTACGTCTACATGCTCACAGCCACCATAGTAGCGTTTACCAGGATAACCTTCTGCGTATTTATTTGTTAGTACAGAACCTTGAGCTTCCATTACTGCTTCTGAAACAAAGTTTTCAGATGCAATCAATTCGATATTTGCTTGTTGACGTTTTTTTTCTGCAAGAATTCCTTCTAATACTGCTTTGTCTTGTACTGCTAATTTTTCATATGCCATGTTAGAAAAAGCCTCCTAGTATCCTCTATTATTTATATACAGCACGTTCCCCGCCAATTAGCTTTGGACGTGTTGTTGCAATCGTCACCACTGCTTCTCCCACCATTTTCACTGATGTGCGAACTGGGACAGCTACTGCTTTCAAATGCATACCAATTAATGTTTGGCCAATATCAATACCTGCATGTGCCTGAATGGTTTCAACAACCACAGGGTTAGCAAAACGCGTATAGGCGTATGCGGACATAGAGCCACCAGCAGTACGTACTGGAACTACCGCCACTGGATCGTAGCCAAAGCGTTCAGCTGTTGATGCCTCCATTGTAATAGCACGATTAATATGCTCACAGCCTTGAAACGCTAAATGTAGCTGGTGTTTCATTGCAAATTCTTGTAACGGCTCGAAAATCGCTTCCCCTATCTCCAATGCGCCTGCTGTGCCAATTTTCTGACCAATCACTTCAGATGTAGAGCATCCTACGACAAAAATAGTATGAGGTCGTAATGTTACCTGCTCTTCAAATTCACTGAGTAACTGAGTCAAATGCGTTCGTATTTGTTTTACAACCATTAAGCTCAGCTCCTTCATCTATATCCATTAAAATCATGCCATATATGACATCCTTGATGAATGCCATATATGGAATAACAATCATTTATTGCTCAAGTTCAGTAATTTTTTCGATGCGTCGTGTATGACGACCACCTTCAAACTCAGTTTCTAGCCACGTTTGGACAATTTCACGTGCAAGACCTGGGCCAATAACACGTTCCCCCATAGCTAAAACATTAGAGTCATTATGGCATCGTGTTGCCTTCGCACTAAATACATCATGTACTAGCGCACAACGAATACCGTTCACCTTATTTGCAGCAATTGACATACCAATTCCCGTGCCACAAATTAAAATGCCTTTATCAAATTCTCCGTTCGCTACACCATCTGAAACTGGCTTTGCGTAATCCGGATAGTCTACTGAATCCGCAGATTGTGGACCAAAATCTTCGTAGCTAATATGAAGCTCGTCTAGTAGCTGCATGATCTCACGACGTAGGTTGTTGCCTCCGTGATCAGAAGAAATTGCTATTCTCACTGGGTTCCCTCTTTTCGAATTATAGTCAACCTTAGTGTACCACTTCTTTCTGAAGAATAACACGATTTTTCTTGTATTTTTATGCTGATTTCTCCTAAAAGACGAACATTTATTGTTAACAAGCTAAAAATAATTCACTTTTAAGTTATTTTTCCTGTGGATAGTGTGCATATCCTGTTAATAAATTCGGATAACGGTCTTTTGTTGTAATATTCTATCTACTAAAGTTTTTTTCACATTTTATATACAGTGGACAAACTAACTCACTATTTCTTCCAAAAATAAAAAAACTGTCTATAAATCCGATTTTTCATCGCATTTATAAACAGCCTTTCAGGACTAAGCCTGTCGATCAAATTGTTGAATCACTTTATGCAAAGCTTCTGATTGCTTTTTTAAACTTTGTGCTAGGTGCTCTACCTGTTCAATAGCATAGGCTTGCTCTTCAGCCGCACTACGAACTTCTTGTGCACCCGCTGATGTTTCTTCTGCAATTGCAGCCACTTCTTGTGATTGACGAGCAGTTGTCTCAATATTGTGCATTTGCTGTTCAATTAGTGAAGATATCTCTACAATCGCTGTTGCCATTTCATGTACATTAGATGACATACCTTCTACAGCTGTCGTTGTTTCAGATACTCGATCTGCTTCCTTCGTTGCAAAGGCTACCTGTTCATTCATTTGTTTAACTACGACCTCAACATTTTGCTGCATAGACTGGATCAAAGCTGTAATCCCTTGGACAGCTTTTGCACTTTCATCTGCTAAACCGCGAACTTCTTCCGCAACTACAGCGAAGCCTTTTCCATGTTCTCCTGCACGAGCTGCTTCAATTGATGCATTTAAAGCTAGTAAATTTGTTTGTGCCGCAATATCACCAACTAAGCCTATAATACGCTCAACTTGACCCGCATTTTCTTCTAATGCATGAATGCTTTTTAAGGCCTCATTGTTACCCGTAGCTATTTGCTGAATACTATTAACTAATGTTTCGATTGCATTTGTTGTTGTCGATAAATTATGTAATATCTCTGTAGATTGTGATGCAGATGCCTCTGCTCTACTATTTACTTCTGTCGCAAGAGCTCGTACATCCTCAATTGCCTCAGCGGTATCTTGTACAGCTGTCGCAGATGCTTCGGCTCCTGCCGAAATATGCTTAACGGTTGACGCAATACCTTCTGCTTTTCGAGTAGCGACTCCCGCTTCATCTGAGAGCTGAATGATCGATTGATTGGTCTGTTGGAAATTTTGATCGATACTTTCCACCATTTGACGTAAATTTAGCACCATTTGTTGGAATGCCTCTGCAACCGAACGAATCTCATCGTTTGTTTTTGGCATTTGAACATCCTGTCCAATTTTCCCCTCTGCTACGAGAGTTGCGGAATGCTCAAGTTGTTGTAACGGTTTAATTAAAATTACGCTAAAAATGGCAGCCAATATGCCTGACCATGTAATTCCTAATGCATAAGTCACCACTTGAAACACTTTTCCATTAATACTCGGGAAGAAGGTCGGTTGTAAATATTCAATAAATATAAAACTGATACTGTAAGTAATTAATGCTAGCACGCTCACAAATAACACCAATTTAAGTCGTAAACCAAATTGTTTTTTCATAGGGCTCCTCAATTCTATTTTAGTTTTTGTATTAATTGATCAACCAATTCATGTAACTCCGCATATGTTGCTTCGTATATTGCTCTATTACCACCGTAAGGATCGACTACATTCTCCAGGCTACCTTCATTCGTATACTCTTTCAATGTAAATACTTTATGATCAGTTCCTGGGAAACTTGAAATGACAGTGTCTTTGTGAGCGGTAGTCATCGTTAGGACTAAATCTGCCCAGTCCATTTCTACCATGGATAATTGTGTTGCAGAATGCTGATGAGACATCCCGGCATCATTTAACATTTGTTGCGCATGTGCTGACATTTGGGCATTAGGCATAGCATAAATACCTGCAGAACGTACTTCTAAATTGTCTATTTGTTTATGTTTTAATATGACTTCTGCCATTGGACTGCGACAAGTATTGCCTGTACAAACAAATAATATTTTCACACTTATCACTCTCCATTTTTATATGAATTATTGCTGAATAGCTAGGATACTCATGAGTATAAAAATAATGCCAGCAACGATTTGAATTTTATTCCCAAAAAAGACTTGGCTCCTACGTGCAATGACTAATGACCCATAGGCGCAAATCAAGGCACTCAAGCCTGCACTCATAATAAAAATTGTTTTTTCTAAGTTTAGCATACCAAAAGAAACACTAACTGAAAAGGTATCTAGGCTTGCAGTCACGGCTAAAAGTACGGGGGAAATTGTAACTTTTTCATCCCGGTGAGAGAATAATAGTAAATGCACGCCAATGCAAAATAACAAAATACTCGATATCCATTGTCCCCATTCTAATAGAAAACGAACTAAATAGTTTCCTAATTCAAATCCCAATAAAGGAAAAATCATATGCAATGCAGCCGTCCATATTGATAAAAATAAGCGATATCTAACATTCGGCAGCAATACATATAGACCAATAACATCAACAGACGTTAATATACCTGCAAGAATTCCCTGCAAGAATGCACTCCTTCTCTCCCTAATATTTTATCATTTTATGCTCGAAAATACATTATTATCATATTTGTCCACATAAGTTTTTCGTTTTTATAAATATGATCCATGCACATAAAAAAGGACAAAAGACATGTGAATTTTCAATGTCTTTTGTCACTCAACTTTATTTATAATGAATACCATTTGCCCCCAGAGGCCTTTTCAAGTCTATTCATAATAGCTGCCCCTACGCCTTCCGTCGAAGTTGTCGTAGCTAAAATAACGGTAGCTGTTGTCTTATCACATGCTCTAAGTGCATGGTATAACGAAGCACCCATTTCTTCTTTACTTCCCTCTTCACCTACTGAAAAGTAAAAATCAGCTTTACTATGTTGGAAATTTTCAGGTGCAAGAAGTGCTACGGCATGTCCTTGCTGCTGTAATTGTTGAACAGCTTTGCTTACTTCCCCATCATGACAATTGATTAAGTATACCGGTGCATTTGGTGCATAATGTGTATATTTCATGCCCGGAGCCTTTGGAGTCTCTTCTAATTTCTGCTCTATTTTGGTTGGTTGAATAACCGGACCAATTTTAGCTTCAAGCATCTCCTTTGTAATGCCACCTGGACGTAAAATTACTGGAGGCTCATGTGTCACATCTAATACAGTAGACTCTAGCCCAATACCTGTGGAACCTCCATCTAAAATATAAGGTATGTACCCTCCCAAATCATCTAAAACATGGATTGCTTCTGTTGGACTCGGCTTACCACTACGATTAGCACTTGGAGCAGCAAGTGGTTTTTGAAGCTGCTGTAATAAGGCAAGCGCTACTGGATGGTCTGGCATCCGAATACCGACAGTCGATAATCCAGCCGTTACACTTTGAGCCAGCACATTTGGTTTAGCAGGCATCACAAGCGTTAACGGTCCTGGCCAAAATAAATCCATGCATTGTTTGGCAATGTCAGAAATATGTTCTATATAGTTCGTTACTTCCTCTTTTGTACCAACATGAACAATTAAAGGGTTATCTGAAGGGCGGCCCTTCGCTTCAAATATCTTCTTCACTGCCACATCATTTGTGGCAACAGCTCCTAGCCCATAAACCGTTTCTGTCGGAAATGCTACTACCTCTCCCGCATTTAAGATATCCACAGCTTGTGTATAATTAATTTGACTATTCACATTACTGT
Organism: Lysinibacillus sp. GbtcB16; assembly: GCF_019091145.1. Taxonomy (NCBI): domain Bacteria; kingdom Bacillati; phylum Bacillota; class Bacilli; order Caryophanales; family Bacillaceae; genus Lysinibacillus; species Lysinibacillus sp. GbtcB16. The sequence continues at coordinate 122,327 of NZ_JAGXJV010000005.1, read as the reverse complement.
CCACAACCTTGCAAACGGTTTCCATGATTAAAACCTACCTTCACTTATTGATTCTTACTGAATTATCCACATATTGTTTATAACTTCTTAAAAAATGTGCATAAGTTATCTGAATTTGTGAACAATTCATGCAAAAAGCCCTTTCACCCATTCCCAAATAAAGAATGTTACTTGCTCTTCCTCTTCTGGCTCTTCTGCTTTTACTTCTTCTTTTTCAGGCTCGCAAATGGATGGGAATATACTGCACCACCAGTTATCGCCACGCGCATCACCAATTTTAACTACAATGGAGTGATACACATTTTGTGGATATAATACCGCTCCCTGTCTTTTAGGCGGAAATAAGTTATCCCCAACCACTACCTGTGTATCAATCTGTGGATAATTTTCGCTTAATTCTGTTTCAATTTGTTGCTTTAATGTTTGGATTTGCTCATTCCCCGCAACTCCTGCAGTTACTACTTGCATAAAATAGGGCTTTAATTCTTCCACAAGCTGCTCTTTCTCATACTGATCTTGTGCTGTATTGCTATTAGCAATTACACGAATTCTAAAATCGTTTTCTTGTTCTTGATTAGTAGCCTCTTTTGCAAAACCTACTAATGATGGAATATATAAAACACATAGCTGTAAGGCAATGGCCACTACTACTAATCTAGCAAACGCTAGAAAGATATTTTGTTTAGGCAATCTAATAAACTTGTATTCATTTAACATGTAAATCCCTCCTTGCTCAACATTGTTGGCAAGATAAAGACACTTTATACATGAATCTCACAAAAAATCATTCGCGGTTTCCCATTAATATCTTTTTCTATCGAAATCGTAGCCTGTGGAAAACTATCTTGAAAGAATTTTGCTACTTTTTCACCTTGTGTATAGCCGATTTCTAATCCAATTAATGCAGGTCTATTCATATACATTGGCAATTGCTCTGCTAATTGTCGATATAAAATAAGACCATCTTCCTCCGCAAATAGTGCGCTATGGGGCTCATGCTTTAGTACAACATCTGACATAGCTTCAGCCTCATCAAATGCGATATATGGAGGATTCGATAAAATAATATCAAATTTTTCACCCGCGAGCGGAGCAGTTAAATCTCCCAACCTACAATCGATATCGGCCTCTAATCTCTGTGCATTTTTTTGTGCTGTCGCTAATGCATCCTCGGATAAATCAGTTGCTACGACCGTTAACGCAGGACATTCCAGCTTCATTGAAATGGCAATAGCCCCACTACCCGTACCTATGTCAGCTACCTTCAATGCTTGATGTTGAAATAGTTTAGTCATACGATTAATAGTGCCAAGAATTAGTTCTTCCGTTTCCGGTCGAGGAATTAAAACTGATTCATCGACGATAAATGAACGACCATAAAACTCCTCACTTCCCACGCAATACTGAACTGGGCGACCATTGACATGTTCTTCTATAAGAGCTCTAAATTTTACTTGCTGTTCTTCTGTTAATTTATCCTGTAAATGTAGCATAACCTCTGAATAACTTGTATCAAGTATATGCTGCATAACAATACGTGCCGCAGTTTGCTCCCGACCATTATCCACTAAAAAAGAAGAAGCCCACTCAAGGGCCTCCATCACATTTTTATAAGTCATCATTTAAACGCTCTAACTTCGATGCTTGTTCTTCTAAAATAAGCGTATCGATAATTTCGTCCAATCTACCTTCGACGATTTGATCTAGCTTTTGAATCGTTAACCCAATACGGTGGTCTGTTACACGGTTTTGTGGATAATTGTATGTGCGAATTCGCTCTGAACGATCACCAGAACCCACAGCTGACTTACGTGTGGCATCGATCTCTTTTTGTGCTTCTTGCATGTACATATCTGCTACACGAGCTCGTAAAATTTTCATAGCCTTTTCACGGTTTTTAATTTGAGAACGCTCATCCTGCATGGAAACTACAACACCCGTTGGTAAATGGGTCATACGAACCGCAGACATCGTTGTATTTACAGATTGACCACCCGCACCAGAAGATGCAAATGTATCTACACGAATGTCTTTTTCATGAATTTCAACGTCTACTTCCTCTACCTCAGGTAAACATGCTACTGTTGCTGTTGATGTATGAATACGTCCTTGTGATTCGGTAGCTGGTACACGTTGTACACGGTGTGCACCATTTTCAAATTTGAACTTTGAATAAGCACCTTGTCCGTTAATCATAAAGATCACTTCTTTATAGCCGCCCATTGGATTTGGAGTGGCTTCCATAATATCAATTTTCCAGCCTTGTGTTTCTGCATAACGAGAATACATGCGGAATAAATCACCAGCAAAAATATTTGCCTCGTCTCCACCAGCCGCTCCACGAATTTCCATAATAACGTTCTTATTATCATTAGGATCTTTGGGAATTAATAAAATACGTAAGCGTTCCTCAAGTTCTTCCTGCTGTGCTTTTAATAGGTTAAATTCTTCCTTTACCATTTCATGCATATCAGGATCTTTTTCGCTATCTAACATTTCACGTGTATCTACTAATTGCTCTTTGACATTTTTATATTCACGATACGAATCCACAGTTTCTTGGATATCTGACTGTTCCTTCGAATATTCACGTAATTTCTTACTATCATTAACAATATCCGGGTCGCTTAAAAGCTCTGTCAGCCTTTCATAGCGATCCTCCACTGCCTGTAATCGATCAAACATGGATTTCACCTCTATTTAGTTTCTTAAATTGCTCCTATTTACCAAGAGCTCTCCATTAAAATTATGCTCAAGCATAATGGTTATTTACAATGTGTATGTCCACTACTTAGTATAAAAAACTTTTCGCATATACGCCACTTTTTCTTAGTGCTTCATACTGTGATCTTCCATTATAGCGAAGGATGAGCATGACATTTTCGGCATACTGGATAATAGGAATCATTTCCACCAATTTGAATTTGATCTCCTGTATATACAGGCTGTCCATTTCCATCTACTCGTAAATTCATCGTTGCTTTTTTATGGCAGAACCAACAAATGGTTTTCATTTCTTCAATTTTATCTGCATATGTAAGCATGTATTGGCTGCCTTCAAACAGTTCATTTTGAAAATCATTTTTTAAGCCAAAGCCCATGACTGGAATATCTAATTCATCCACAATGTTAGCAAGTTGTAAAACATGTGCTTTTTTTAAAAATTGAACTTCATCCACAAGTACACAATATGGTTTAACCGAATTGTTTCTCACAAGTTCAAAAATATTTGTATCTTCATAAACAGGAATGGCTTGCTGTCTTAGACCTACTCGACTGGAAACAAAACCAACCTCATCACGTGTATCTAAACCTGATGTAAACATCATTACAGGTTTCTGTTGTTCTTCATAATTATGGGCAACTTTTAAAATCTCTATTGATTTCCCACTATTCATTGCACCATGTTTAAAATATAGCTGCGCCATACTGTCTTCTCCCTTTCTTTTGGTCGATCTGTATTTTGAAAAGACTTGCATCAACGTGTCATATTTACTGAAAAAAATACCTGCCAAGCACATGCTTGGCAGGTATTAAACTAACATTAGTTTTTAAGACCGTATTTTTTGTTGAAACGATCCACGCGACCATCAGTAGACGCGAATTTTTGACGGCCAGTATAGAATGGGTGACATTCGTTGCAGAACTCGACAACGATGTTTTCTTTTACTGAACCAGTTTTGAAAGTGTTCCCACAAGAGCAAGTTACTGTTGCTTCTTTGTAGTCTGGATGAATTCCTTGTTTCATATTCGTTTTCTCCTCTCGCCCTGAACCATCTGGAACAGAGTATTATCGAACTGTACCTTACATAGCCCGAATATGAGTGAAACCATCAGCTATATATGTACACGTTGCATACTTATGAAGTATAGCATAGGCGTTTTATTATTTTCAAGAAAAAAATATCAAAAGAAATATTTCAATAGTTTTTATCCACGAACCTCACGATAATCATTATCTTGTAACCCTATTTTTTCATTTCGCTCTTTGAAACGGATATTATGGGAAGAAACATAAGCAACTTTTGGTGCATCAGGTTCTATTAATAGTTTTGCACTATTTAACGCTAATACGCCATCTGTAAAGGCACCTGCTATTAACCTAACTTTACTTGGATGATCAATAAAATCACCCGCCCCATAGATTCCTTCTATATTAGTTTCTCTCTTTTCATTGACGAGTGCTACGCCATCTTCTATATGTAATCCCCATTCTTCTAGTGCACCATAATCGCATTTTAAGCCATGGTTCACAATAACGGCATCTACTTCAACTCGCTCTATCTCTTCCGTCTCTTTATTCATAATCGATACAGATTGTATTACATCTCCATCACTATGTAATTGCACTACCTCATACGGCGTTTTTACACATACGGAGGATTCCTTCATCCGTAAAACGTTCTTTTCATGACCACCAAAGTCCTCTCGACGGTGTACGATCGTAACACTTGCTGCAATTGGCTCTAACTCATTCGCCCAATCGACAGCTGAATTACCACCGCCTGAAATTAAAACATGTTTATTTCGGAAAATCTCTAATTCCTGAACAGTGTAGTGTAAATTAGTTACTTCATAGCGATCTGCTCCTTCTATTTCAAGCCTTTGCATCGTTAGAACGCCATAACCAACTGCCAAAATCACTGTTTTGGAATAATGCTTTTCACCCGTCGAGGAAGTTAATATAAATGTTCCATCCGGTTGTTTTTCTAATCCTTCCACCTTTTGATTTAAAACAATTGTCGGATCAAAAGTTTGAGCTTGTTCAACAAGCTGTTTGATAAGCTGGCCGCCTAAAATAGGAGTAACTCCACCAACGTCCCAAATCATTTTTTCAGGATAAATTAACATACGACCACCGAGCTGAGAGCTATACTCGATAATTTTCGTTTTTAAATCTCGCATGCCACTATAAAAGGCTGTATAGAGACCCGCTGGACCACCGCCAACAATCGTTACATCATATAGTTCTTTCACCATTATTAGATTCCATCCCCTTCATGCTAATTCCGAGAATTATGACAGGCACTCGGCTACCCTACCTTTATTGTTTACAAAAATACTTTCACTATTTATTCCTTTAATCGTGCTAATAAATACAAGAAATAAGGAGCGCCTATAACGGCTACTACGATCCCCGCTGGAATTTCTGAAGGCTCGAGTATAGAACGACCTATCGTATCAGCCATTAAGACGAGAAAACCACCTAATAATGCAGCTGCAGGGAGTAAAAACTGATGCTTTGCCCCAACCAGTTGGCGAGCCAAATGTGGAGCGATGAGCCCTACAAAGCCAATGCCACCACTTACAGAAACACTAGCGCCTGCTAAGCCAACTGCTGCGGCTAGTAACCAACGGCGCTCTTTTTCAATCGAAGCCCCTAATCCGACAGCTGTTAATTCGCCTAAATTCAAAATGTTTAAAACCCGCGATTTCGCATAAACAAATGGTAACAAGATCACTAACCATGGTAATAATGAAAGAACAAATCTCCAATTTGAACCCCATATACTCCCTGCCAGCCATGTTGCCACAAACTGATAATTTTCAGGTGATAGGCGTAGTGTTAGGACAATCATTGCTGAACTAATCCCTGCTGCTACAGCTACCCCTGTTAAAATTAAACGCATGGGTGTAATACCTTCATGTCGTTTATAAGAAAGGGAATAAATCAGAACTGCCGTTAAGCCCGCTCCTATAAAGGCAAGTACTGGCAGTAAATAGACAGGTGCCGCCTTCGTTGTTGGAAAAAATGAAATATACAACATAACTGCAAGACCAGCACCCGCATTAATCCCTAAAATACCCGGGTCCGCTAAAGCATTTTTAGAAACACCTTGTAAAATAGCACCTGATATAGCTAAGCCCATTCCCACTAATACAGCTATCACAATTCGCGGAAGCCTAAATTCAAATAGGATTAATTGTTGCTGTGCATCTCCTTGTCCAAAAAGAGTCTTAAAAACCTCCATTGGTGTTAGCTTAATCACTCCAGTATTCATACTAATCACAAAGGTAATGAAGATTAACACAAGCAATGTAGCAATAATGATAAAATTTTTCTTTTTTGTCTTCTGCTGACTTGGCGTTAAATAGCTGTTACTCATAGCTCTTTCCCTCCTTTACGTGCTAAATACAGGAAGAAAGGAACACCAATAAAGGCAATTAAAGCACCAATCGGCGTTTCATAAGGAGGATTGATAACGCGTGCTACTAAATCAGCTAACACCACAAGCAACGCTCCATATACTAACGAACAAACGATAATCCAGCGATAATCATGACCAACTATGTATCTCGTTAAATGGGGAATTATTAAGCCAACAAAACCAACTGCTCCTACAACAGAAACTGCCGCACCCGCTAAAATTAACACAATGATCATTCCCCATACTTTTACAACACCCGTACGTTGTCCAAGCCCAACAGCAATTTCCTCCCCTAAGCTCAGTACAGTGATTGAACGTGATAAAATAAGAGCTCCTATCATCGCAATAAGTATCCAAGGTGATAATATTTGTAGATGGCTCCATTTTGTTCCCGAAACACCGCCCGCATACCAAAAAGCAAGGTCTTGACCAATACGGTAATAAAGGGCAATTCCTTCTCCGAGCGCTCCAAGCAATGCACTAACAGCTGCACCAGCCAAAACAAGTCGCATAGGTGTTAAACCACCTTTAGACAGTGACCCAATACCATAAACAATGGCCACCCCAAGACCTGCTCCAATAAAGGACCATAAAATTAAAAACATGTAAGGCATACCAGGGAAAAAGGCAAAGCACACTGCCAACATAAATGCGGCTCCCGAGTTCAAGCCTAACAATCCCGAATCTGCTAATGGGTTACGTGTCATACCTTGCATAATCGCCCCCGCTACCGCAAAGCTTGCTCCTACTAGAGCTGCCCCGAGTACTCGCGGTAAGCGGATATCATGAATAATTTGATGTGTAGTTAATTCCGGTGAAAAATGGGTAACCGCTGTCCAAACAGTACCCAGTGAAATATCTGCTGCACCAAAAGAGATCGATAAGCCAATAGCTAAAATTAATCCAATTACTCCTACAATTAAAGCTACTACTCCACGGATCGGATGAGATCGTTTCTGTAGCTCCTCTAAATCGTTGAGCTCTCCTACTCCTGTCGACGTAGTCATTTTATTTCCTCCTTATAAACTTCCCAATAAACATACAGACTAGATTTTATTTCTTCATATCGTATAGCTGATAGGATAGGCAGATTGGATTTTTACTATATGGACAAACAGCCATTTCAGCATCAATATTGAACACTCTTTGTAAATTTTCCTTTGTCATCACTTCTTCTGGACTTCCATCCACCATTAAATTCCCGTCTCTCATGGCCATGATAAAGTGGGAGAAACGTGATGCATGATTCAAATCATGTAATACCATGATTATTGTTCGACCTTCTTCTTTATTTAACTTTTGTAAAAGCAATAAAATATCTAGCTGATGGGCTAAATCTAAATATGTGGTTGGTTCATCCAGTACTAGAATATCAGTGCCTTGTGCTAATGCCATGGCAATCCAAACCCTTTGGCGTTGGCCACCTGACAATGCTTCAATTGGTCGATCACTAAATTCCCTTAATCCCGTCACATCAATAGCCCAATGGATATACTCATAGTCTTCCTTACGCAATGTACCAAATCCGACTTGGTGAGGAAAGCGACCATATGATACTAGCTCAAAAACAGTTAAGCCTCCTGGAGCTGTTGCTGTTTGAGGCAAAATAGCCATTCTTTTGGCTACTTCCTTGGTCTTCAATTGGTGAATTGCTTTACCATCTAAATAAACCGCCCCATTTTGAGTTTGTAGTACACGAGCCACTGCCTTTAATAAAGTAGATTTACCACAACCATTTGGACCGATAATTGTGGAAATCTGCCCTTTTGGAATTTCCACACTTAAATCATTGACTATGAGCGTCGAGGAATAACCAATCGCCACACGATCTATTTCTAGTACTGACATAATTAACTTCCTTTCATTTTTGAGAGTGCTTTGAACCAACCTTATATTTGCAGACCAAATTGAGCTGTATACAACCCATAATAAGCATGTTTTCGTTCCATTAATTGCTCATGTGTTCCTTCTTCAATAATGCCTTTTTTCGATACAACAACAATTCTATCTGCATCCTTAATCGTTGCTAATCGATGGGCAATTACCAACGTCGTACGACCAATAGAAAGCTCGTTTAATGCTTGTTGAATAGCTTGTTCCGTTTCAGTGTCCAATGCCGATGTTGCTTCATCAAGTATTAAAATTTTTGGGTTTTTCAGGAAAATTCGTGCAATGGATAGTCTTTGCTTTTGACCTCCTGATAACTTCACACCTCGCTCACCAATTAATGTATCCATTCCCTCTGGGAGTGCTTTAATGACATCGGTCAGCTGTGCGCGCTGAGCTGCGTACCAAATATCTTCTTCACTAGCATTCAGATTGCCGTAAGCGATATTATCGCGAATAGTGCCATCAAATAAAAAGACATCTTGTTGAACAATCCCAATATGACCACGTAATGATTGCAATTTGAAATCGCGTATATCCACAGCATCAATTTTAATGGAGCCTTCATTGACATCATAAAAACGTGGCAGCAAACTGCAAATTGTAGATTTTCCTGCTCCTGATGGACCTACTAGTGCAACTGTTTCACCAGGGCGAACCTGTAAATTAATGTGATGTAAAGTACGATTCGCATCTGAGTAGCCAAATGATACATCCGTGAATGTGATTTCACCATCAATTTCATCGATGTCTTTCGCTTCTGGTCGATCCGCTATCTCGGGCTCTGTTTCAAGAAATTCAATATAGCGTCTAAATCCTGCCATACCTTTTGGATAGCTTTCTATAAACATGTTGATTTTATTAATAGGGCCTAGCAGAATCCCTGAAAGTAAAATAAATGCGATAAAGTCTCCATTAGATAGATCGCCATTTAGGACAAAATAAGCTCCAACAAATAATGTAAATAATGACAATACCTTTGTTAAAATACCTGAAATGGCTTCATTCCAAGCCATGACCTTATAAGAGAACAATTTAGTCATTCGGAATCTTTCATTGTTTACCTTAAAGCGTTTAATTTCATGATCCTCATTTGTAAAAGCCTGTACAACACGAATACCGCTGACATTGTTTTCAACGCGAGCATTAAAATCAGCAATATCACCAAACATTTGACGAAATGCTTTGGACATTAATTTTCCGAAAATGATCGTCAGAACTAGGATGATCGGCACAAGTAGGAAAATAAGAATTGTAAAGGTTGGATCTATGTAGAACATCACACCAAATGTCCCTATAATGGTCATTGCTGCAATAAAAATATCTTCAGGACCGTGGTGGGCAAGCTCACCGATATCCATTAAATCGTTTGTTAATCGCGAAACAAGATGTCCCGTTTTATTATTATCAAAATATCTAAAGGAAAGTTTTTGTACATGGCTAAAGGATTCCTTTCTCATATCCGTTTCAATATTAATCCCTAGCATATGTCCCCAGTACGATACGATGAAATGGAGTATGGAATTAAAAATATATAAGGCAAATAACAATAAACTCGCCATAATAATCCACTTTAGTTCGCCATCTGGCAAAATATCATCAATTACTTTATTTAAAACAATTGGAAACGCTAATTCGATTAATGCTACTAAAATGGCGCAGCTAAAATCTAAAATAAATAAGCGTTTATATGGTTTGTAATATGAGAAAAATCGCTGTAATAACATGGTTGTAGCCTCCTATTGCAATATCAATCTTCATATCTACTAATTTATTTTTGTTGAGCCTTCGTAAACTCTACTATTTTGTCAGCCAGCTCTTCAGCTTGATGGAGACCCGAAAGTGGATCAGAGGCAAAATAATATTCAGATGGAAGCTCTATGATTTGATTATTTTTTACGACATCTAAGCTTGTCCAAGTCCCTGGTAACTTCCCATCTTTGTTAAAGAAATTAATCATGAAGTTATAATCAGCTACAAAATCACCTACTACCTCGTAGGAAATCTCATAACGTCCGCCACTCGCCTCTTTTGCATCATATAACTCCTGCACTTTTTCTTGAGGCTTCAGGCCCAAAATTTGATAGAGTGCTCTACCACCTGATACGCTTGAATTTCCAACAATCGTTGCATTTTTTTCAAACATTTCATAAATAGTAAATGTTGCGCCGTCTGGAACCACATCATTTATTTTTTCCTTAGCTGTAGCTATTCGATCTTCAAACTCATTAACAAAAGTTTCAGCTTCTTTTTGTCTTCCTAAATAACTTCCCATCGCCTTAATTTCCTCTATAGCTGATGAATGAGCATCTTCAGCAAAGACAATTGTAGGTGCAATTTTTTCATATTTTCCTACATCTTCTGGATTCCATGTAATGATTAAATCTGGCTTTAGCTCTAGAATTTTTTCCAATGATACCTTCCCATCAGTCCCAATATTCGAAATTTCCCCATCCTTGTAGTGTTGTTTTAAAAACGCAGCATAATTGAGGTTAGCTGTTACCCCTCCTACTGGTACAACATCTAACGCTAAAATTTGGCCTAGATACCAGTCTGTGATGACTCTTTTTGCTCTCACTGGAATTTCTACTTCACGGCCACTGTCATCTGTCACCATTCTCGTCTCTATAGTATCTGGAGTAGTTTGTTCCTCTACCTTCGATGAGACCGAATCTTCATTACATGCTGCTAATAAAACAAACAGACTCAGAAAAAAAGGCAGTTTTATATGTTGAATCATCTTTTGCATCATGATTTCATTTTCTCCATTCTCAAATCGGTTTGCTTGCGCGAGCTGATTCTCATTGTATTGAAAATGATTCTCATTTGTAATGGCCATTTCAGACATATAGGATGTATATTTCAGCCTAAAATTACTTGGTGCCATATTTGTAGCCTTTTTAAAGGCACGACTAAAATAGTATTCATCTTCATAGCCAAGTGAAATTGCAATTTCCTTTATACCAAATTGGTTTTCCACCAAATATTGTTGTGCCTGCTCAATTCTTAATTGCTGTAAATATATTTGTGGTCCTACCCCATAGCGTGCTTTAAAAATTCGTAATAAATGACGTGTGCTAATATGAAGCGTATCTGCCAATGTTTGTATAGATAATGCTTGGTGAAGATGCTGATGAATATACAGTCGTGCTACTTCTGCCTTATCCATTTCATGCGGGTTCCCCTGCCCATCTGCTAATTCTTGAAACACACGATAAACAAATTCATACAAAGAGGCTTTAACTGAAAAATGATCTTGAATAGAGCCAGACATCCATTTGCTATACATATCTTGAAGTATGTTGTGAATGGCTATTGGATTAGCAGGCACACAAGAGAAGTTTATTTGAAAAGGTTGATATTGCATCTGTAGATGTTGCATAAAGGCATCCTTGTAGATGACATCTCCTTCATAACGTATGAGGAAGTAGCTAACACTATGCTGTGCATTAATTTGTAAACATTGAGATTTACCAATGTGAAAAATACTGAAACGCTGTACATAATAAGGCTGTTCATCAATGATAATTTGCGCCTCGCCTGCTGTTATGATAAGAAACGAACTATTAGTTACTACCTTTGAAACTTGAACTTTTGATTTATTTATGTAATTAATATGCTTCATTTGAACATAGGCATTTTGCCAAAGCAGCATGTAGGCATCATAATTCATCCGAATCTCCTTCAAAAAGATATTTATTAACTTCATTATATTGATAATGATTATCAATTTCAATAAACATTTATTCATTTAAAAATATACAAAAAAATCACCATTGACAATTATTTGTCAATGGTGATGGCTGTTCTATAATAAACCTTTACCTTTTGTTGCTTTTTTCATATCTTCGTTCAGTTTTTCAAAAAATTCTTCGTTCGATTTTGTTGTACGCAGTTTTTTCAGGAAGCGTTCCGCAAAATCAGGCGCATCTGAAAATGTTTTACGAATCGCCCATAGTTTTTCAAGTTGTTCAGGCTCAAGCAATAACTCTTCCTTACGTGTACCTGAACGGCGAATATCAAGCGCAGGGAAAATTCGGCGCTCTGCCAACTGGCGATCTAAATGAAGCTCTAAATTACCTGTCCCCTTAAATTCTTCGTAAATAACCTCGTCCATACGTGAACCAGTATCTACTAAAGCAGTTGCTAATATCGTTAAGCTACCGCCTTCTTCAATATTTCGAGCCGATCCAAAGAAGCGCTTAGGTCTATGGAAGGCAGCTGGATCGATCCCCCCTGAAAGTGTACGTCCACTTGGAGGAATGACAAGGTTAAATGCACGTGCCAAACGTGTGATGGAATCCATTAATATAATGACATCACGTTTATGTTCCACTAAACGGCGTGCACGTTCTAAAACGATCTCTGCCACTTTAACATGATTCTCTGGAACTTCATCAAACGTTGAGCTAACAACATCTGCATTTACAGATCGTTCAATATCAGTTACTTCCTCAGGACGTTCATCTATCAGTAGGACAATAAGCTCTGCTTCTGGATGATTTGTCGTAATAGCGTTTGCAATTTCTTTTAATAAAGATGTTTTCCCCGCTTTCGGCGGTGCAACGATTAATCCACGCTGACCAAAACCTACAGGCGCCACTAAATCCATAATACGTGTTGATAAATTACGCTGAGTTGTTTCCAGTTTAATTTGTCTGTTTGGATATAACGGTGTTAGTGCAGGGAAATGCACACGTTCCTTTGCAACTTCAGGATCCTCGCCATTGACGGCATCAACTTGTAATAATCCGTAATAACGTTCATTCTCCTTAGGTGGTCGCACCTTCCCAGATACCTTGTCCCCATTACGAAGATCAAAGCGACGAATTTGAGATGCAGAAATATAAATATCCTCTTTACTTGGAGAGTAGTTTATTGGTCGAAGGAAGCCAAAGCCCTCTTGCGAAACAATTTCAAGTACGCCTTCCATAAAGAAATAGCCTTCTTGCTCTGAACGCGTTTTCAAAATAGCAAATATTAATTCTTTTTTCGTTAGCTTGCTATAATATGAAATTTTATATTGGCGTGCAAGAGCGTAAAGCTCTTTTAACGTCATGTTTTCTAATTGAGCGATTGTCAATGCAGACATATGCACAACTCCAGTCTTTTTCAAAATATAATACAATTATTGGGGTTATCATCGAAGATTTTTTACGAACGAATGGCTCTGTTCCCACGATACGGTTACCTCAGTAGGTCAATAATAAATACATAGTCCACCATATGATGAAACATTGCCTTACAAACTACGGGATGGTTTATTTAAAGAAGAAGGTACCTAGCACAATAGATGTACTAGGTATATTTTAGAAGAAAATATCATTAATATCTAGGTTTTTTCTCAAGTGCGTGACGGCCTTCTACAAAGCGAACCGTACCAGACTTAGCACGCATAACTACTGAGTGAGTTAATGCGTAAGCACCTTTATATTGAACACCCTTTAAAAGCTCACAATCTGTCACAGCTGTTGCTGCAAAAATAGCATCGTCACCTTTTACTAGATCATCTAAATAAAGAACTTTATCAACATCTACACCCATTTTATGGCAGCGTTCTAATTGCTCTTCATCTTCTGGTACTAATTTTGCTTGGAAGTCCCCACCTAGACATTTTAAGGCTACAGCCGAAATAACACCCTCTGGTGCACCACCTGTTCCAAACATAATATCAATACCTGTTTCATCAAAGGCGGTATTAATCGCTGCACCAACATCGCCATCTTGGATAAACTTAATACGTGCACCAGCTTCGCGAATTTCATCAACAATTGCTTGGTGACGTGGACGATCTAATAAAGTAGCAACTACATCTGAAATATCTTTATTTTTTGCTTTTGCTACTTGTAATAAGTTATAAGTGACAGAAGCATTGATATCTACTTTACCAGCTGCTTCTGGCCCTACAGCTATTTTCTCCATGTACATATCTGGTGCGTTTAACAGATTACCCTTATCTGCAATTGCAAGGACTGTCATTGCACCATTCGTACCTTTTGCTACAATATTTGTACCTTCTAATGGATCCACAGCAATATCTACTTTTGGACCACCACTTCGTAAGCCAAGTTCTTCACCAATATATAGCATTGGTGCTTCATCCATTTCGCCTTCACCAATTACTACTGTAGCATGCATTGGAATTGTATCGAACATTTTGCGCATCGCTGTTGTTGCTGCATCATCTGCCTCAATTTTTAAACCGCGTCCCATCCATTTCCCGGATGCAATTGCTGCTGCTTCTGTTACTCGTACTACTTCCATCGATAAACTACGTTCCATTGTTGCTTTGCCTCCCGTTATCGGTCATTTTTCATACCGAAACATTCAAATTACCTCTATTGTAACATAATTGAGTGAAAACTTTTAGCTCTCATTATTCCTTTGTCTCAGCTACGCGTGCCAGGATTGTTTCACGTCGAATATCAGCGCCTAAATCACGTAATTTCTCAATAAGTGAGCTATAGCCACGTTCGATATGATAAATATCTTGCACTTCCGTTTCGCCTTCCGCTAGAAGACCAGCTAAAACTAATGCTGCGCCTGCGCGTAGATCAGTAGCCGTTACTGTTGAGCCATGTAATCTGCTAGGCCCTTTAATAATAGCCGTGTTGCCTTCTACTCGAGCATCAGCATTCATACGACGAAGCTCATCAATATGTTTAAATCGAGCTGTATAAATAGTATCTGTTACTTTTGAGGAACCGAATGCCTGTGACATTAACACAGCAAGTGGTTGCTGAATATCGGTTGGGAAACCAGGATACACCAATGTTTTTACATCAACAGCTTGCAAAGTGGAGAGGTCTGTTTTTGGTACATAAATACTTTCTTCACCAATTTCAAACTTCACACCCATTTCACGAAGCTTCGCTATAATTGCTTCTAAATGCAGTGGAATTACATTATCAATTGTAATACCATCACCTACTGCTGCAGCCATGATCATAAATGTTGCAGCTTCAATGCGATCCGGTATAATTGTATGCTCTGTACCATGTAGTTCTTCTACCCCTTCAATACGGATGACACTTGTACCTGCCCCTTTAATATTGGCCCCCATATTTGTTAGAAGTGTAGCTACATCAATAATTTCAGGTTCCTTCGCTGCATTTTCTATAACCGTACGGCCCTTCGCGAGGACAGCAGCTAACATAATGTTAATTGTGGCACCAACACTTGCGACATCTAAATAAATTTTTGCCCCAATTAATTCATCTGCACGTAAATAAATCGCGCCATGCTCATTCGTAATTTTAGCGCCTAATGCTTCAAAGCCCTTTATATGCTGATCAATTGGTCGGGGACCCAAGAAACAGCCACCTGGTAAACCAATGACCGCCTTCTTGAAACGTCCTAGCATTGCCCCCATTAAATAATAGGAAGCGCGTAACTTTTTAACATTGCCGTTCGGTAATGGTAAGGCAATCATGTCTGTTGGATCGATTGTCATCTTCCCATCCTCAAACGATACTTCCCCACCAATTTCCTCTAATAAAGCCTTTAACGTCCATGCATCTGAAATTTCTGGTATCCCTCCAATTGTCACTGGAGAGTTCGCCAAAATTGATGCAGGAATTAAGGCGACTGCACTATTTTTTGCACCACTAACTTTAATTGTACCTTGAAGACGATTTTCGCCAGTAATTTTATAAACATCCATTTTGCGTTCTCCCTCATGATTGGAAAGTAGTATTTTTTGCATTTGGCTCACTGTATATTCTTATTATTCGCCTTTTCTCTTATTCCAATCCGCTAAAAATCCTTCAATTCCTTTTTCCGTTAATGGATGGTGGAAAAGTTGTTTTAAAACTTTAAATGGAGTTGTTGAAATATGCGCGCCAGCTAAAGCTGCAGCCGTAACGTGCTGAGGGTGACGAACAGAGGCAGCAATAATTTGTGTATCAATATTATGAATTGTAAAAATGTCGGCAATTGTTTCAATTAGCTCTACACCATTTTGACCAATGTCATCTAAACGGCCGATAAATGGTGATACATATGTAGCACCTGCACGCGCAGCCATTAATGCTTGGTTTGCACTAAAAATTAATGTTACGTTTGTTTTAATTCCTTTGTTTGCAAAGAAACGACAAGCCTCTAATCCCGCTGGTGTCATTGGAAGTTTCACTGTAATGTTAGGAGCAATAGCAGCTAATTCCAAACCTTCTTTAATCATTCCTTCTGCATCCAGTGCAATAACTTCTCCACTTACGGAACCATCGACAAGCTCTGCGATTTCACGAAGACGATCATGGAAAGAAACATTTTCTTCTTTAGCCACTAGTGATGGGTTTGTTGTAACTCCTGATAAAATCCCCCATGCGTGTGCCTCTTTAATCTCTTCAAAATTTGCTGTATCAATAAAAAATTTCATATTATTTCCTCCTGATCATTTTTCTTATATTATTAAATATTTTCCAAAATTTCTTTATTTCAAAAACAAGAGAAGGTCGATTGAAAGCATCAACACTTCTCTTATTATGTGTATTTATCTATGCTTTTGTAACATATTAAATGCAAAAATTAAGCTTTTTGTGCACTACCAAATTCGCGAATCTTACCAACAACTGTTGCTTTAATCGCTTCACGTGCAGGACCAAGGAATTTACGAGGATCGTAAACAACTTTGTCGTTGTCAAGAATCTCACGGATTGCTTTTGTTGCTTCAATTTGATTTTCAGTATTCACGTTAATTTTTGCAGTACCTAATGAAATAGAACGTTGGATATCTTTTGTTGGGATACCTGTACCACCATGTAATACTAGTGGAAGATCTGCCAATTTAGAGATTTCCTCCATTTCTTTGAAGCCTAGGTTTGGTTCTCCTTTATAAGGACCATGTACAGAGCCAAGTGCTGGCGCTAAGCAGTCGATATCTGTTAACTCAACCATTTTACGGCATTCTTCTGGATCAGCGTAAATAATACCACCGATTACACCGTCTTCATCTCCGCCAACTGTTCCTAATTCCGCTTCTACAGAAACGCCTTTAGCATGTGCGTATTCTACTACTTCTGAAGTAATTTTCACATTTTCCTCAAATGGATGGTGTGAAGCATCAATCATCACAGAAGTAAAGCCTGCATCAATTGCCTCTTTACATTTTGCAAAGCTAGAACCATGGTCAAGATGAATGGCTACTGGAACTGTAGTACCATAAGATTCCATTAAACCTTTTACCATGTGAACAACAGAAATAAATCCGCCCATATATTTACCTGCACCTTCAGAAACACCAAGAATCACTGGAGATTTTTCTTCTTCAGCTGCTTGTAAAATTGCTTGTGTCCACTCTAGGTTGTTAATGTTGAATTGACCAACAGCATAACCCTCTGCTTTTGCTTTAATTAACATCTCTTTCATAGATACTAATGCCATACTAAAAATCCTCCTCTTAGGACTATTCTTTCTACATAAATATGCTCCTCAATCATAGCAAAAATAATAGCCCCTGAAAAGCAGGGGCTATTATTTTCTACACGAAAGCGGAGTGCAACGTAGCAGCAGTGTCGCCAAAGTACAGGGCAACGTAACGGCGGCGCTAAGAAAATATGTACTCCTTTTTTAAGCATAAAGAAAACAGGCCGTGTATTCACTGCCTGTTCTTTAAACTTGTAACGCTTTATTAACTTCGTCACGCACTTCAAAAATATCAAAAGGCTTCGTAAAGTAACGGATCGCTCCCAAATTTAAAGCTTCTTGTACAACATCTAGCTCTCCATACGCTGTCATCATAAATACAGGAAGTTTTGGGAACTTTTCTTTTAAACGTCTTAAAATTTCGATACCATCCATTCCGGGTATCTTCATATCTAGTAATACGCAATCCATGTCTTGTTCATCTGCATACTTTAATGCCTCTAAACCATTGGCTGCTAAATATGTAACATATCCTTCCTTTTTCAGCACTTCGTTTAAAAGCAAACGAATTCCCTGCTGATCATCGACAATTAGTAATCGTTTCACATTCCATTCCGCCCTTTTTATTTTTTATTCTTACACAAAAACATTCTTTATTATGTATAATTCTACTTTTTCAGCTTAATACCTTCTAGTATTATAAATTATCTGCTTTTGCTTTCTATCTTTTTCCCCCCTATAATATGGGTAGAGGTGGGATCATGTCAAAAATTCTAACAACACAATTAAGTGGATTATTACAAAGAATTACACAAAATGAAGAGAATGCGATCGAGGAGACTGCCAGGTTATTGGCACAAGCTGCAATTGGCGAAGGTAATGTCTATTTTGCTTGCTTTGGAGAAATGCAGACAGTGGAATTAAATGCACTGCAAGCAGTAGAACCATTTAGCAAGTTAGCACCTTGGACTTCGGATACAAGCTTAACAGAAGCCGATCGGGTTTGCATTTTTACTCGTAGTGCGCACGATGAAGAAGCACTAGCTTTAGCTCAGAAATTAAATACTCAATTTATTCCCTTCGCTGCTGTTGCAGGTGAACCAGCAAGTACAGAAAATCCTCTTGCAGACTTAGCCTATACGTATATTTCTACTCGTATTAAAGGTGGTTTATTGCCAAATGATTTAGGTCAACGGGTAGTTGTACCACATGCACTTGCAGGGCTTTTTGTTTATGAAGCTGTCAAAATGGCCTATGATGATATGCTTGGTTTTGATGAGGAAGAATTGTAATAATCCAATTAAAAAGAGTTGTCTCATTTTTCGAGACAACTCTTTTTGTTTATTTAAATGTTGCGCCGATAAAGTCACGGAACAGTGGTTGTGGACGATTTGGTCGTGACACTAACTCTGGGTGGAATTGACATGCTACAAAGAAATTATTCTCTGGTAGCTCAATAATTTCAACCAGCTTACCGTCAGGACTTGTACCCGAGAAGACAAGACCAGCTGCTTCCATTGCTTCACGATATTCATTGTTAAATTCATAACGATGACGATGACGCTCATAAACAAGCTCTTTGCCATATGCTTCACTTGCCTTAGAACCGTCTTTTAATTTACATGGGTATAGGCCTAAACGTAATGTCCCGCCAATATCTACGCTATCATTTTGATCTGGTAAGAAGTCGATAATTGGGTACTCTGTGTTAGCATCAAGCTCAGTAGAATGAGCGCCTTTTAATCCTAACACATTACGTGCATATTCAATTGTTGCAAGCTGCATACCTAAGCAGATTCCTAAGAAAGGTACATTATTTTCACGCGCAAATTGCGTAGCTAAAATTTTACCTTCCACACCACGATCACCGAAGCCACCTGGTACTAAAATCGCATCAGCATCTTTTAATAGTGCAGTTACATTATCAGCATTGACATGTTCTGCATTAATCCAGTCAATTTCAATATCAGAATTATAAACATAGCCTGCATGCTTTAATGCTTCTACCACTGAAATATAAGCATCTTGAAGTTCTACATATTTCCCTACTAACGCTACTTTTCTTTTGTTTGGTAAGTTTTTCACTTTGTCTACAAGCTCGCGCCATTCTTCCATATCCGCTTCTGGAGCTTCCATACCAAAGTGGTCAAGAACGATATCATCAATATCTTGTGCATGTAGGTTTAATGGTACTTCATATAAATGCTCCGCATCACGAGATTCAATAATTTCATGTGGTTGAACATCACAGAATAAAGCTAATTTCTCTTTCATATCTTGTGGTACTTCTTGTTCAGTACGCACAACGATAATATTTGGTTGAATACCTAAAGAACGTAACTCTTTTACAGAATGCTGAGTTGGTTTTGTTTTTAATTCACCAGCGGCTTTAATATAAGGAATCAATGTACAGTGGATATACATGACATTATTATGACCTAAATTAGTTTTCATTTGACGGATAGCTTCAAGGAAAGGTAATGATTCAATATCCCCTACTGTTCCACCTACTTCTGTAATAACAACGTCTGCATTTGTCTCACGACCAGCGCGTTGGATACGATCTTTAATTTCATTTGTAATATGAGGAATAACTTGTACTGTACCACCGTTGTAATCGCCACGACGTTCCTTCTGTAATACCGATTGATACACACGACCTGAAGTTACTGTAGAATGCTTTCCTAGGTTGATATCAATAAAACGCTCATAATGCCCTAAATCTAAGTCAGCCTCAGCACCATCATCTGTTACAAAAACCTCACCATGCTGATAAGGACTCATCGTACCTGGGTCGATATTAATATATGGGTCAAATTTTTGAATCGTAACTTCTAAACCGCGGTTTTTTAATAAACGGCCTAGAGATGCTGCAACAATCCCTTTTCCAAGTGATGATACAACCCCACCTGTTACAAAAATATACTTCGTCATGAAAAAATTCCTCCTTTAGAATTGCTAGATAAGTTGTTTTGTTAGGGATTAGAACATCTGACAGTCAAACACCCTAAAAAAAGAAAAGCCGAGAATGTCTACAAACTTGTAGTCGATTCGAAGCTGTCATCGTTTCTATCTCTTTTCCACTTTCCTTTAAACCTTAAAACTTTAACATTTATTCAGTCACCGTTTACTATACATCATGAATACTTTAAAACATTTATATTCATATCCGCACAAAAAGTATGGGAGAGCTGGTCTGAATAAAGTTAAAAACAAAAAAACGCTCCTCCTGCATAGGTCTGCAGGGGGAGCGTATTATATACACGGTCTTTCTCCTTCTTTTAAGGAGCCCAAGTAAAAGATTAAACGTAACCGTGATAGAAGTCAAGAATTTTTACATCAAGCGTAAAAGTAAGAAAATTCTAAGAGCGAGGTTTTAGATTTCTTCCTCTTCTTCTTCGAACTCTTCTTCATCTTCGTCTTCATCAATAAACTCTTCATCGATTTCTTCAATATCTTCTAAATCTTCGTCTTCATCAAAATCAATATCTTCTTTATCTTCATCTTCTTCGTCTATCTCTTCTTCTTCTTCTACGAACTCTTCATAGTCCTCGTCGAAGTCGATATCTTCTTCATCCAAATCGATATCTTCTTCTAGATCATCATCTTCATCCACAGAAGCTTTAGATTTTTTCTTTTGAGTTTTAACAGAAGGTGCTGTTTCTTCCTCAATTTGCTCTACTTTAAACCATTCACGTAAGCCCCAGCCTGTTTCTTGGTTATATAAGAAGCGGCCATCTACATTAATATCTGTGTAAAATTGTAGTAGGCGGGATTTAATTTCTTCATCACTGTAGCCTACAAGCTCTTGAATTATTTTTAACAAATCATTAAACGTTACTGAGGCACGTTTTTCATTTAAAATTGCATACGCTAAGTTAATTAACGACTCTTCAGTTAATTGTTCCTTTGTCATTTCACGAAAATTCAATTCGTGCACTTCCTTTCCCTCATCACAATGGACGTTTTAAAATTACATGGTGCTTTATTTTCCAAGCGCAGCAAAAATGGCCACGCAAAAGGTACTTTCCATACAATAAGCATAATACCCATTATATACAAAGTTTTAGCCCCTTTGCTAGCTTCAATTACTGTTTTTTATATTACGCATTTTTTTTATGCCAAGATAAAACAAATAGACAGATAATAGTAGTAAAGGAATAGCGCCAATTTGCTTATTATACAGGAAAATGGCTCCCAATACTAAAGCTAATACAATTATGTAGTGAATAGCTGATTTCATCCTCTACCGCGCCTCCCCTTTTTTTTACATTTCTATTATAGCGAAAAAAAAAAGAAGTGCCTAATCCTAAGACTAGACACTAAAAACTAGAGAAGCTTATTACATAAATTAGAAAGAAATGTCGGTAAACTAGTGAGATTTTCTATCTCTGTTTACATATTACGACGATATTGTCCACCAACTTCATACAAAGCCTTCGTAATTTGTCCCAAACTAGCTACTTTAACAGTTTCCATTAATTCCGCAAAGATATTTCCGTTATGGACAGCTACCTCTTGTAATCGGTTAATAGCTGCCTCGCTTTTAGCTTCATTGGCCTTCCAGAAATCTTGTAAATTGTGGATTTGAGTTTCCTTCTCTTCCGTCGAAGCACGAGCAATCTCCATATTATCAATATCAGCATCAGAAGCTGGGTTTGGGTTCAGGTAAGTATTAACACCAATTATCGGTAACTCCCCTGAATGTTTTAACATTTCATAATGCATCGATTCCTCTTGAATTTTCCCTCGTTGGTATTGTGTCTCCATTGCTCCTAACACACCACCACGATCATTGATACGATCAAATTCTTCGAGGACAGCTTCTTCCACAAGATCTGTCAGCTCTTCCACAATAAAAGCACCTTGAAGTGGATTTTCATTTTTCGCTAAGCCATGCTCTTTTGTAATAATCATTTGAATAGCCATTGCACGACGTACCGATTCCTCAGTAGGCGTTGTAATTGCCTCATCATAGGCATTTGTATGCAAGGAGTTACAGTTATCCTGTAAGGCCATCAAAGCCTGTAATGTTGTACGAATATCATTAAAATCAATCTCCTGCGCATGTAGACTACGACCTGAAGTTTGAATATGATATTTTAACTTTTGGGCACGCTCATTTGCGCCATATTTATCGCGCATCACAATCGCCCAAATACGACGAGCTACACGTCCGATTACTGTATATTCTGGATCAAGTCCATTAGAGAAGAAGAATGATAAGTTAGGCGCGAATTCATTAATATTCATGCCTCGGCTTAAATAATATTCTACATACGTAAAGCCATTCGCTAATGTGAAGGCTAATTGCGAAATAGGATTTGCTCCCGCCTCCGCTATATGATAGCCAGAAATTGAAACAGAGTAGTAGTTACGTACCTTATGGTCAATAAAGTATTGCTGAATATCACCCATCATACGTAGGGCAAATTCTGTAGAGAAAATACATGTATTTTGACCTTGGTCTTCTTTCAGGATGTCCGCTTGTACTGTTCCACGTACGACCTGAAGTGTTTTCTCACGTGTCTCTGTAAATTCTTCAACTGTCAAAGTACGTCCTAACTCTTGCTCACGTAATTTTATTTGCTGATCAATCGCTGTATTCATGAACATAGCCAAAATGATAGGTGCTGGACCATTAATTGTCATCGATACAGATGTGGAGGGTGCACATAAATCAAAGCCTGCATATAGTTTTTTCATATCCTCTAATGTACAGATAGATACACCTGATTCCCCAACTTTACCATAAATATCTGGTCGGTAATCTGGGTCCTCCCCGTACAATGTTACGGAATCAAATGCCGTAGATAAACGTTTCGCGTCATCATCCTTCGATAAATAGTGGAAGCGTTTATTTGTACGCTCTGGCGTCCCCTCACCAGCAAATTGGCGCTTTGGATCTTCTCCCTCTCGTTTGAATTGGAAAACACCCGCTGTATATGGGAATTCGCCTGGTACATTTTCTTTATAAACCCAGCGCAAAATTTCACCATAGTCCTCAAACTTTGGTAATACAACCTTTGGAATTTTTGTACCTGAAAGACTTATTGTCTTTAAAATTGTGCGAATTTCTTTATCGCGAATTTTCGTCACAAATTCATCCCCAGCATACGCTTCCTTTAAAGCTTGCCAATTGTCTAATATACGCTTGGATTCAGCCGTTAATTCGTCTCGGACACCTTCTGCTAAAGAATTAAGTGATGTGATAAGTGCATCATCAGGTGCTTTTTCCTTAACTGCAGTGAGAGCCCCTTCTAATTGGAAAAGACGACGAGCAAATGCCACCTGCTGTTCTGTTTTTTTATGATAGCCACGAACTGTATCAGTAAGCTCTCGTAAATAATAACGACGATCATTCGGAATAATTACATCTTGCTTTTGCGTTTTAGCAAATTGCTCATAGCTCGTTTCCCAATCGCTACCAGCTTTTTGGTTAATAATTTGCACTAACGCGGCAAATAAAGCATTTGTTCCTTTATCATTAAATTGGCTAGCGATTGTCCCGTAAACCGGCATATTATCAATTGATTCATCCCAAAGTTCGCGCGAGCGCTGATATTGTTTTTGCACTTGACGTAGTGCATCCTCAGAACCTTTACGTTCAAACTTATTAATAGCAATAACATCCGCAAAATCAATCATATCAATCTTCTCAAGCTGCGTTGGTGCACCAAACTCACTTGTCATAACATACATTGATAAATCGGTATATTTAGTAATCTCGGCATCACCCTGACCAATACCACTTGTTTCAACGATAATTAAATCATAGCCAG
This sequence comes from Lysinibacillus sp. GbtcB16, assembly GCF_019091145.1. Classification (NCBI taxonomy): domain Bacteria; kingdom Bacillati; phylum Bacillota; class Bacilli; order Caryophanales; family Bacillaceae; genus Lysinibacillus; species Lysinibacillus sp. GbtcB16. The sequence continues at coordinate 98,146 of NZ_JAGXJV010000005.1, read as the reverse complement.
CTACACGTACTACATCTATTACGTCCCCAATGGATGCGGTTAATTCCGTACGAGAGCCTCGTGTAGCTAAGCTACGCATATAGACACGATTATTAAAGATCGCATTCATACGAATTCGATCTCCAAGTAATGCCCCACCTGTTTTTTGCTTTGTTGGATCGACGGACAGAATTGCCACATGCTTTTCTGGGAATTCTTTTAAGAAACGGCGGATTAGTTCATCCGTTAACGAAGATTTACCCGCGCCACCAGTTCCGGTAATTCCCATAACAGGTGTTCCTTTTGAACGCTTCCTTGCTTCCTCCAGCATTTTTTTCGTGTCTTCATCGTCATTTGACTCGGCTGCTGTAATTAAATTAGCTAAAATTTCAGGAGTCTCTGTTGTTAAAGATTCTAATTTTTCTAAGTAGCTACCAGTTGCAGTAGGAAAATCTGTTCCTTTAATTTGCTCATTAATCATTCCCTGAAGCCCTAAAACGCGGCCATCCTCTGGTGAGAATATCCCCGCAATGCCGTAAGAATGCAGCTCTTTAATTTCACGTGGTAGAATTACTCCACCACCACCGCCATATATTTTTATATGTGGCGCCCCTTTTTCACGCAGTAAATCATACATATATTTAAAGTATTCCATATGCCCGCCTTGATAAGAAGAAATAGCAATACCTTGTGCATCCTCTTGTATCGCAGCATTTACGACTTCTTCCACGGAACGATTATGACCTAAATGGATTACTTCCACACCGCTCGATTGCAAAATGCGTCGCATAATATTGACCGAAGCATCATGTCCATCAAAAAGACTCGATGCTGTCACAAAACGTACGTGATTTTTTGGACGATATACTTCTACCTTTGTCATATGAAATCCCCACTCTCTCCCCTTAATGAATAAAAAAAGCCGGCAATTGCAATGTCGCTCTATGCAATTACCGACAAACCCCTAACGAAATATTAAAACCCCTTTATGCCTGAAATGAACAATGTGATTTGCATGTCAATAAACTCATCAATTGAATGTTGGCGATGTAATGCCCATTTGCGGAATGCCCAACTTTGTCCAGACACTACTAAATTATTAGCTGCTAAATGAATTTGCTTGTCTGTCATTGTTATGTCACCAGATTGTACACAGCGCTTTAGCAATCTTTCAAACGTAGCAACCATTTCAAACTCTTTACTAAAGACATAACGTTGCGCTTCTTTTGACAATGATTTTGTTTCTTGATACATGATTGTAAGCTCATCAACCATGCTATCAATTTGCAGGAAATATTCTCGAATCATTTCCTTTAGCTCTTCGATTGTCCCTGCTTTAATCTCGTAACTTGATAGTCGCTCCATTGCATGATGATAGATACTATCACATACGAGGTAAAGAACATCTTCTTTTGTTCGAATGTACTCATATAAAGTACCGATACTAAAGCCTGCAGCTTTTGCGATTTCTCTCGTTGTGGCCCGATGGTAGCCTTTTTCTTTGAATAACTTAATTGCTCCCTGAATCATTTGCTCACGACGAATGGCGATTAAATTTTCATCTTTTACAGTTGACTGTACTTGGGGCCTTTTATCTTTTTCTGTCATCAATTATTTAGTTAACATACGCGAGATAACTAGACGTTGAATCTCTTGCGTACCTTCATAAATTTGTGTAATTTTCGCATCACGCATAAAGCGTTCTACTGGATAATCTTTTGTATAACCGTAACCACCAAATACTTGAACCGCCTCCGTCGTTACACTCATCGCCGTATCGCCAGCCATTAATTTCGCCATTGCTGATGCCTTACCATATGGTAGGTTATTAGATTCTAACCAAGCCGCTTGATATGTAAGAAGTCGAGATGCCTCAATTTGAGTGGCCATATCCGCTAGCTTAAAGGAAACACCTTGATTTGCTGTAATTGGTTTGCCAAATTGTACACGTTCTTTCGCATAGTCAACTGCTGCATCAAGTGCTCCTTGTGCAATTCCTACAGCTTGCGCCGCAATACCATTTCGTCCACCATCTAGTGTCGTCATCGCAATCTTAAAGCCTTCTCCTTCAGCTCCAAGCAAGTTTTCTTTTGGAACACGACAGTTGTCGAAAGTAATTTCTGTCGTAGGAGATGAACGAATTCCTAATTTCTTCTCCTTCTTACCTACAGAGAAACCTTCATATCCCGCTTCAACGATAAATGCTGATGTACCGTTTTTGGCTTCAGGATCTGTTACGGCAAATACAATATATGTATCTGCTACTCCACCATTTGTAATGAAGATTTTTGAGCCATTTAAAATATAATCATCGCCATCGCGTTTTGCGTAAGTTTTCATGCCACCCGCATCAGAACCTGATCCTGGTTCTGTTAAACCGTAAGCCCCAATATGCTTTCCTTCAGCCATTGGACGAAGATATTTTTGTTTCTGTTCTTCTGTACCGAACTTATACAGTGGCCAACCTGCAAGTGATGTATGTGCAGATAATGTTACTCCTGTTGATGCACAAACACGTGATAATTCCTCAACAGCAATGACATATGCAAGATAATCAAATCCAGCTCCACCATATTCCTCTGGCCATGGAATACCTGTTAAACCAAGCTCCGCCATTTTATCGAAAATGGCACGGTCAAATTCTTCATTTTCATCACGTTCTGCCGCTGTTGGAGCCACTTCATTCATAGCGAAATCTCGAATCATTTCACGTAATTGCTCATGCTCTTCTGTTAACTGAAAGTTCATTGTCCATTTCCCCTTTTTATTAGACTCTGTTCTGTGTAATGGTAAGTTGGATTCAGTGTTTCATTAAGTCGTTTTCTTACTATATCGAACGATTCCCATCCTCTTTGCAGCTGTTTGATTCATTTTTATTCGCTACAACCAACACCTTACACCAAATTATTTCAGTAAATGTTTACTAATGACTAGCCTTTGTATTTCACTTGTTCCTTCATATATTTCAGTTACCTTGGCATCGCGGAAATATCGCTCTACTGGGTAATCTTCTGTATAACCATAGCCACCAAATACTTGAACAGCCTCTATTGCTGTTTGGACAGCTGATCGAGATGCAAAAAGTTTCGCCATTGAAGCTTCAGCGCCACACGGTAAACCTTTCGCACGTAAATCTGCAGCACGGTAGACTAGTAGTTTGGATGATTCAACAGCTGTTGCCATGTCAGCAAGTTTAAAGCTAACACCTTGTTGGGCAACAATCGGTTTGCCAAATTGAACACGTTCTTTAGCATAAGCAGTAGCTGCTTCAAGTGCCGCTTCAGCTATTCCTAAAGATTGTGCAGCAATACCAATGCGTCCCACATCTAAATTAGCCATCGCTATTTTGAAGCCTTCTCCCTCTTCCCCTAAAAGGTTGTCGGCTGGTATGCGGCAATTATCGAATGTTAGCTGTACAGTGCGAGAGCCATGCAAGCCCATTTTATGCTCGTCTTTTCCAATAATTAAACCAGGTGTTCCCTTTTCAACGATAAAGGCAGAAATACCTTTTGTTTTTTCAGCAGGATTCGTTGATGCGAATACAATGTATACATCCGCCTCCCCACCATTAGTAATAAATACTTTGGAGCCATTAATGACATATTCATCACCCTCACGGACTGCCTTCGATTGAAGAGAGCCAGCATCTGAACCGGCACCTGGTTCTGTTAAACAAAAGGCACCTAAATATTCACCCGCTGCAAGTTTAGGTACATAACGTTTCTTTTGTTCTTCATTCCCAAAGTAAATGATTGGATTCGTTCCAACCGATGTATGCACCGATAAAATAACTCCCATTACAGCGCTTACCTTTGATAATTCATGAATCGCAATAATGTACGATGTAAAATCCATGCCAGAGCCTCCAAGCTCTTCAGGTGTTGTAATACCCATTAAACCAAGTTCACCCATCTGCTGAAGCAGCTCACGTGGAAACTCCCCTGCTTCCATTCGCTCTACCCATGGTTGGATTTTTTCTTGAGCAAAATTACGAACCATATCGCGCATCATAATTTGCTCATCTGTAAATTGCAAATGCATCTATTATGTCACCCCTCTAAGTTGTCCTGTAGCACTTCTATAACCCCATCCCCATAGGATTATTCGTAAATATAAAAGCCTCTTCCAGATTTCTTTCCTAGCCAACCCGCTGCAACATATTTACGAAGCAGTGGACAAGGACGATATTTACTATCTCCTAGGCCCTCATGTAAAATCTCCATAATGGAGAGACATGTATCTAAACCAATGAAATCCGCCAATGTTAACGGTCCCATTGGATGGTTCATACCAAGTTTCATGACATCGTCAATCGCTTCTTTTGACGCTACCCCTTCATATAAAGCATAAATAGCTTCATTGATCATCGGAAGTAAGATTCGGTTTGAAATAAATCCTGGGAAGTCATTCACTTCAACTGGCGTTTTCGCTAATTTGACAGTCATCTCTTCCACCGCTTTGTACACTTCATCAGTTGTAGCTAAACCACGGATAATTTCTACAAGCTTCATGACAGGTACTGGATTCATAAAGTGCATGCCAATAACTTGCTCTGGTCGATTTGTTACAGCGGCAATTTCTGTAATAGGTAGTGAAGAGGTATTCGTAGCTAAAATAGCATGTGCCTGTGCAATTCCATCAAGTTGTTTAAAAATGGATTGCTTCACTTCCATATTTTCTACAGCTGCCTCAATGATAATATCTACATCACTAGCATCCTGTAAATCTAGTGACATCGTAATGCGACCTAGAATTGCAGCCTTTTCTTCTTCTGTTTTACGACCCTTTTCTACATCGCGTGACAAATTTTTAGTCATAGCCCCTAATCCACGCTCGTAAAACTCTTGTTTTATATCGTTCAATTTCACGTCAAAGCCTGCTTGTGCGCAAACCTGTGCAATGCCAGAACCCATTTGCCCTGCACCAATGACCATTACCTTTTGAATTCCCATCAGTTCAGTCCCCCTGTTTTCGGTACTTCAATCATGATTGCATCGCCTTGCCCACCACCTGAACAAATGGCGGCAATACCGATGCCACCGCCTCGACGCTTTAATTCATGAGCAAGCGTTAAAATAATTCGTGCTCCAGAAGCTCCGATTGGATGTCCTAAAGCAACTGCGCCACCATTAACATTAACCTTTTCAGCATCTAGATCAGCTAACTGCTTACTCACTAAAGCTACCGCTGCAAAGGCTTCATTAATTTCAAACAAATCAATATCTGCTAATGACTTATTCGTCTTTTTCAACAGCTTATTAATGACTAATCCTGGTGTTTGAGGGAAATTTTCTGGCTCAATCGCTAGCTCTTCATGACCTATAATTATTGCCAATGGTTCTCTACCTTCGCGTGTCGCACGTTCCTCATTCATGATTACAAGCGCACATGCTCCGTCATTTACGCCAGGTGCATTACCTGCAGTAATGGTACCGTCCTTATCAAAGGCTGGTTTAAGCTTTGTCAGTATTTCTAAAGAAGTCCCTGCTCTCGGCGCCTCATCCGTATTCACAACAAGTGGCTCCCCTTTTCGTTGAGGAATCTCAACAGGAACGATTTCTTCTGCAAAATATCCTTTGTCCATTGCTGCTAGTGCACGTTCATGGCTACGAACTGACCAAGCATCCTGTTCCTCACGACTTAGCGAGAATTCTTTAGCTGTCGAGTTACCATAGCTGCCCATATGTGGTCTTGCTGGATCAAAAGCACATGTTAGACCGTCATAAAGCATGCCATCAACCATCGTTGAATCACCCATTCGTAAGCCCGTTCGACCATTTAACAAATAATATGGTGCATTAGACATGGACTCCATTCCACCAGCTACAATTACCTCTTCGTCCCCTAAACGAATCAGTTGATCTGCTAATGTCACTGCACGCATCCCCGACGCACAGACTTTATTAATCGTTTCTGTTTTTACCCCTATTGGCAAATTAGCCTTTATTGCTGCTTGTCGAGAAGGAATTTGTCCCTGTCCCCCTTGTAAAACCGAGCCTAAAATTACCTCATCGACTTCATCAAGTCCCATATTAGCTTTCTCTAATGCACCCTTAATTGCAATGGCACCTAAATCACTTGCATGTATTGCCGATAAAGAACCACCAAATTTACCAAATGCCGTTCTTGCTCCTGCTAAAATTACAGCTCTATTCAAGTAAAACACCCCTTTTGTTTTACGTTCTCGATGAAGTAGTGAAGCATTTTATTGACTGAACGCTCGCTCGACTTCTATCGATGAAAAATGGGAGTTTTCATTTCAACTCCCATTTCCATTTAATCTTATTCTACAAAACAATTTTTTATTGTGCAATTTATATTTTTCAGATAACTAAAATATTTCTACAATAGCAATCATTTTTCTGCGCTTATTTCACTATTCCCGTTTTGATTGGTATTTTCTACTGTCATCACAACTTCTTCCATAGTTTCTTCTACTTCCTCAGGAGAGTTGTCGACAACCTTTACCTTTTCCCCAAATACTGAACGCTCCAATAACTCTGCTACATCGAATGTGCCGATCGAGTCTTCCACTTCTTTAGCCTTTGTACCATCCTCCAGCATTGTTAAGCAGTAAGGACAGCCAGATGAAATAACAGATGCATTAGTTGCTAAAGCCTGTTCTGTACGAGCTACATTAATGCGATTGCCGACATGCTCTTCCATCCACATGAGACCGCCACCGGCACCACAGCACATGGCTGTTTCTCGATTACGTTCCATTTCGACTAACTTCACTCCTGGAATGCCACGCAAAATTTCTCGTGGTGCATCATAGACATCATTGTAACGACCTAAATAACATGAATCATGGAAAACAATTGTTTCATGTACCTCGTAATTTAATGCTAGACGATTTTCTTCAATTAACTGATTTAATAATTCAGTATGATGATAGACTTCGCCTTTCCAACCAAAATCTTGGTACTCATTTTTAAAGATATTGTATGCATGAGGATCAATTGTAACAATTTTTTTCACGTCATTTTTAACGAACTCATCAATATTTGCTGTAGCAAGCTCTTGGAATAAAAATTCATTTCCTAAACGACGTGGCGTATCCCCAGAGTTCTTTTCTTTATTTCCTAAAATTGCAAACTTCACACCGGCTTCGTTTAATAGACGACAGAATGCTAATGCAATTTTTTGAGATCGGTTATCAAATGCTCCCATTGACCCAACCCATAAAAGATATTCCATTTCCTCGCCAGACTTTTTCAATTCTTTTACTGTTGGGATATGGATTGTTGGGTCTAAATCACGCCAATTTTCTTTTTCTTTACGGTTTAATCCCCAAGGATTTCCTTGTCTCTCGATATTCGTCATCGCACGTTGCGCATCAGGATTTACTTTCCCCTCTGTCATTGTTAAATAACGACGTAAATCAATAATTTTATCAACATGCTCGTTCATTACTGGACATTGATCTTCACAGTTACGACAAGTCGTACAAGCCCAAATCTCTTCCTCTGTAATCACATCACCAATTAAAGATGGACTGTAGATATCTTCAATCACTGCACCTTCTGCACCAGCTGCCAGCGCAAGCTGATTACCCTTTGTATTGGCAAAGAATTGATAAGGTACCCAAGGTTTTTGCTTTGTGACAACAGCTCCTGTAAATGTTAAATGATCTCGTAATTTCACGATTAAATCCATAGGAGACAGCATTTTTCCTGTCCCTGTAGCTGGACACATGTTTGTACAACGTCCACATTCCACACAAGAATACAGATCCAACATTTGTTTTTGTGTGAAGTCCTGTATGCGTCCCACCCCAATAGAAGGCATATCTTCTTCACTTTCAGCATTTTCTAATGCCTCAAAATCAATGGGTGTTAAAGTCCCTGTTCGGTCTAAACGATTCATGTAAACATTAAGTGGACTTACAATTAAATGGAAATGTTTTGATTGTGGTACATACACAAGGAATGTTAATAGAATTAATAAATGTGCCCACCACATGACATAAAACACACCAGCAGCTACTGACGCAGGTAGGAAACCAAAAATAGCAGCAATACTAGATGCTACTGGTTCTGTATAGGTTAATCCCTCTCCATGCCAAATTAATCCCATACCATTCGCAAGTAACGTCGATACCATTAAGCCACCAATGAAAATTAATACAAGACCGTTTTTCCATCCACGTTTTAAACGTACTAGCTTTTCAACATAGCGGCGGTAAAATGCCCAGACAACCGCTACCAAAATCATTAAGACCACAAGTTCTTGGAAGAATGTAAAGACACCATAGAAAATACCAAGCGGTAAATGTGAGCCTGGTGCTAATCCTTTCCAAATTAAATCAATCGCCCCTAGCTGTACCATTAAAAATCCATAGAAAAACATTACATGGATTAAACCACTCTTTGGATCTTTTAATAGCTTGTTTTGGCCAAATACATTGACCATAATATAGCGAAGTCGTTCTTTTACACTTTCATCAAACTCAACCTTTTTCCCCAATTGCACATACTTATAGCGTGTTTTCAACAGATAGAAGAACAATCCTACTGCATAAAGTACAACCACGACTGTTAAGACAATGTTAGCAATTAATAATGGACTCATGGTTGGTCCCCCCTTGTTTGTCGTAATTTTTCTCTCTTTGTGATAAATTTGCTACCTCATACGGAAATGTTCATCACTTTGATATTATATTCCTATTCTAATAAATGAGTGAGCATTCAGTCAACATAAAACGGAAATATTTCTGATAATTTTATATTCTTACATTTTACAAGAAAAAAAGCCACCCTGATTTTTTTCAAAGTAGCATTTTTTACTTTCTGTAGAAAACTAAATTTTATTTTTTAAAAACATTTCCACTGCGAATATATTCAACATCCGCAACATTTAATCGAGCATTTACTACACGAGCGGCTGCAAATAAATAATCTGATAATCGATTTAAATATTTTTGTACAACTTTTGGCACATCTTCAACTTCTTTCATAAGTGTCACCATCTCACGCTCTGCTCGCCGAGCAACCGTACGCGCAATGTGTAAAGTTGCAGCTGCTGGTGCTCCTCCTGGCAAAATAAAACGTTGTAATGGTGGCGCCTCATCTGATAGTGCATCAATACGAGCCTCTAGCACCTCAATTGGTTGTTCAGTAAGCTTATAATGTCGTTCTTTCATCACGTTTGCTAGATCACCACCAGCATCGAACAGTTCATGTTGAATAGTTTCTAAATCCGTTAAAATATCCTTGAATAGCGCTTGATCTAATTCACTTACAGCTTTACCAATAAAAGAATTTAATTCATCAATAGCCCCATACGTTTCAACACGTAAACTATCTTTATCAACGCGTCCTCCTATAAGACTTGTTTTACCCGTATCCCCTGTTTTTGTGTACAGCTTCATTTCGCTCATCTCCTAAAATTGATTTTTGTAATTTCTGATAGCCTGAACCGTAGTTTCAAAAACACCCTTTGCAATCATTTTACCAACTTCCGTAATAGGACCACCATATAACATTTCTTTCCCTTTTTGAGTTGCTGCAATTAAAAGGCTATCTGTAGCAGTACCTGTAGCAATCGTTCCACTACGCTCATCACGAATATTTTCTGATTGCATAGCTTTCGTTTTCGCTTCTGTAGCTGTCATCATGGCCTGAAAAAATGCTTCCTCCGATAAACAGCCGTTGATAATTACCCATGTATTAATAGTACCAATATATGGTTTATCCTGCCTTTCGTGCACACGAGATACATCTACTGCATTCCCTACACCAGCAGTAACAGCTACTATCACACTGCCAAATGGTGCAGAAATTTCATTGATCGCCACAAGAGCTGTTGGCACTGCTGTCAGCATGACAACTGTATTCGTAGGCGAAAAATGGCCTCTTTGCAAAAATTCATTAACCTCTCTCTTTACATCACTAATCACATAATCACTAGGAACAGAGCGGTTTAACAAGCAATTATGCCATCCAATTCCAGGGTTATGGACAGCAGAGGATACCGTTTTTATAGGAATCTCTGACTGAAGCTGAATAAAGTGTTCCGTTATTATAAAATGTTCTTTTTTTATTACAGCTCGCTGTTGATAGTCGCTTGCTGCAGGCATCATCGTAATTTGCGGTTTAGGAATTTCTGGATGAGCATAAGTAGCTACTCGTGCTTGATAAATTTCTTCAATCTGAGAAGCAATTAATACTTCATGTGGTGCCCCGAAAGCTCTCATTTGTCCACTTTCCATGAGCAATAATTCATCACAATAGAGAGAGGCTAAATTCATATCATGTAATACCATCACTACCGTTAAACCACACTCCACAGCTTCCTTCCGCACCATATCTAAAATTTGCCGCTGATGGGCAATGTCTAAATGATTTGTCGGCTCATCTAGCAGTAAAATTTCCGCAGTTTGAGCAAGAGCCTGTGCAACAAAAACTCTTTGCTGTTCACCACCCGATAAGAATTCCATCGGTGTATGCTCATAACGTTTTATGCCTGTTTGCAGCATTGCATGTTGAACTGCTTGTTCATCTTGCTCAGACCAACTTGAAAAAAAGCCTGTTTGATGTGGATAACGTCCAAGCGAAATAGCCTCTCTTACACTGTTTGAGAAAGCGTTCGCATGGAGCTGTGGTAAAACAGCCATTTTTTTTGCTAAAGCACGGGCATTGTAGGAAAGAATGCTTTTTCCATCAATAGAAATCGTGCCCTCAACTGCTGGTAAAATACCACTCATTACCTTTAATAATGTTGATTTCCCACTACCATTTGGCCCTAAAATGCCAAGAATCTTTCCTTTTCCAACTGTAAAGCTTATATCCTTGACGATCGGTACGTCTTCATAACCACCTGATAGATGTTCAACAACAATCACGCCCGTACCCCCTTGCCTCTTCGTTGCTTATAAAAAATATAGGAAAAAACAGGCGCTCCAATAAATGCAGTAATGACACCAATGGGCAGTTCCCTTGGCAAGATGATGGTTCTTGCAACTAAATCACAAATAATAAGTAATGTTGCCCCATTAAAAAATGATAATGGAAGTAAATGACGGTGATCAGAACCCCAAATCATTCTTGTCATATGTGGTACAACTAACCCTACAAAGCCAATTGTGCCTGAAACAGCAACTGCTGCTCCAGTTAGCATGGAGCCACCTACTAAAATCAAATACTTACTTCGCTTTACATTGACACCTAAATGCTTCGCTCTTTCTTCCCCATATAACAAAACATTAAGCTCACGTCTCTGTGTCCACAGCATAAGGGAACCAACAATGACAAATGGGATAATCATTTGAACATATGGCCAGCCACGCATAGAAACAGAACCGAGTAGCCAGCCGATTACTTGGCGCAGTTCCTCTCCCGATAAAGCAATCATTAACGAGATTAACGATCCTAAAAATGAACTAAAGATAACACCTGTTAAAATCAGTGTTTCCATCTTTAAAGAACGGTCCACTACTCTAGCAAAGCTCATCACTATCACCATTGTAATAATCGCGCCTATCATGCTAAAGGTAGGTAAGGCATACAAGCCTACAACAGGCATAGAAATACTAAAAAAGATTGTCATGACTGCGCCGACAGAAGCACCAGATGAAATACCTAATGTATATGGATCTGCTAATGGATTTTTGAGCAAGCCTTGGAAAGCCGCTCCCGCAATGGCGAGAGAAGCTCCTACTAGCCCCGCTAAAAGCACACGGGGCAGGCGAATTTTCCAAAAGATATTGGCAGCTGTTTCATCAACTGACTGATTCCACAGCACTTCTATCGGAATATGAACAGAGCCTATAGCGACGCCACACCAGATGCTAATGATAAGAAGCGTACATGTTAATACATAGGCTGTTGCTACTTTTTTCACTTAAATACCTCAGGGTAGATAGCTTTTGCTAATTCCTCAAGGCCATCCGCTAAACGTGGTCCCTGACGGCTTGTTGTGCTTTCATCTACTTGCACAATAGCATTATTTTTCACTGCATTTATTGTATCGAAACCAGCACGCTTTGGTATTTTTGTTAAAATATCAGGTACATAACTATATGTCACCACGATGACATCTGGATTTTTTGTGATAATTTGTTCTGCACCAATTTCATACCAATTATCACCATCTGCTGCTACATTTTTTGCATGGATCATCTCAAGCATTGCGTTCATAAATGTACCTTGTCCAGCTGTATAAATATTAGGTTCATCAGAGGCTTCTACAAAAACGTTCTTAGGTTCAACGTCTTTCACTTTCCCCTGAACCTCTTCCACTTTCGCCTTCATGTCAGCAATGATTTTTTCGGCTTCTGGTAATTTCCCTGTAGCACGCCCAAGCTGTTCAATCGTTGTATAGGTTTCATTAAAATCTTGGGCATTTTTTACAACAAATACTTTCACGTCCGCCGATTCTAGCTGTGCTATAGCTGATTCCGAAAGAGACATGCTAGATTCATGAGCAAAAACGATATCTGGCTTTAAGGCAATAATTTGTTCAATATTGTACTCCATGCCACCAACTTTTTCTTTTTCAGCTACCTCTGGTGGATAATCGTCGTTGTCTGTAACCCCTACTATTTCATCCTTTAAACCTAGGCCAAACAATATTTCTGTATTACTTGGAATAAGTGACACTATTTTCTCAGGAGGAGCCTCTAGTGTAATATCCTTCCCAATAGCATCCGTTATAGTCATAGGGAATGTTGCTTCTTCCGCCTTAGATGTTTCTTGTTGTGTTTGTTCTTTTGTAGGTGTGGAATTGTCTTTTTGTGCCTCTTGTCCACAAGCTGCTAGCAACCCTATCGTTAAAAATGCCGATACCCCTATTTTCCAAAATTTCTTCATGTGAATCCTCCTTCGTTGATTTGTGCGTTCAGGTGTTAGAAATATTGTTCCATCAAAATAAGACCCCTCATCTTCGAATGATGAGGGGTCAAAATCGCACCAAAAAACTGATACAAAATCCACCATCCTATCCTCGTAGGCTGTCATGTCTATGCTATAAAGGCAGGTCTCCTGGCTTGTGCATTACGTTTTTTCAAGCCTTCCCGAAATCTTCAGTGGCATCATTTGAAAAAACTCACACTTACAGTGGCGGGACCGCATCGGAATTACACCGATTTCCCTTTTCACTTTACATAAGTAAAGAACCTTTATACTATTCAGTTGATTTTATTATACATGAAATTAAAAAAAGTCGCCTCTATCTCAAGGCGACTCCAAAGGTTATTAGACGATTTCAGCAAAATACTGTATGGTTTTCATCGGAGCACCAATCGTTCGTAATGACCAAGTTTGCTCTAAATAAACATCCGCTAGTTTGTCATATTTCCCACCAAATTTTTGTGCCCACTCAACGGCTACGACACTTTCATATAATTGAGCCATTTTTTTGGCAACATCCTTTGCTTCAAACGTTTTTGTCGCTTCATCGAGAGTACTAAAAATTTGTAAGGTTGCCGATAGTTTAGTTAATTGCTCTTGAACGATTTTCACTAATGAATGGTCTGTTAAAACTTCTAATCGCGCGCCCATCTCTTGAACAAACAATTCATGTGCCCTGTATTTATCCACTAAGCGAATAAGCTCCAAAGCTAGTATATTAGCCGTACCCTCCCATACCGTCAACACTTGCGCATCTCTCAGTAAGCGTGGTGTTACAAAGTCCTCAATATAGCCATTCCCGCCATGTAGCTCAATTGCTTCACTTGCATAATGGACCGCTTGCTCTGCCGTTTCCTTTTTCATAATGGCAATATATAAACGGTTCATGATGATGTCTTGTTCTGTTCCCTGACCACTTGTCACTTTATCGTATAATTGAATAAGATCAAAAATCGTGGCTACTTCTACATGCAGCTTAGCGGCATATTTACCTAATGTATCCTGGATCATAGGATACTGTGTTAAAGGTTTACCAAAGGCATATCGATTTGACACATAGTGCTTCGCCTCTAAGAAGCCACGGCGCATAATACCAATGGATGCCACAGCATTACAAATTCTTGATAAATTAAGCGCCTCCAGCATATAATAAATCCCTTTATTTTGATCACCAACTACATACGCGAGTGCTCCATCAAACTCAACCTCACCAGATGGAACGGCTTTCACACCTAATTTATCTTTTAGTCGTCGAATACGAAGATGGTTAGCCGATCCATCTTCATTTCGCCATGGAACTGCAAATAGGGTTAATCCTTTAGAGCCTGCTTGTGCACCCTCTATTCGTGCCAATACCATTGCAACCCCACACATCCCTGCATTGGAGGCAAAATACTTTTCACCATAGAGGCGGTATTCATTCCCCACAAGTTTTGCTTCTACTACATTCGCACCAACATCCGAGCCTCCTTGTCGCTCTGTTAAAAAAGTCGCTCCCTCATATAGCTCCATATCGCCTGTTGCACAAACATGCGGTAAGAAGCGCTGCTTAACTTCTTCCTCTGCATAATGGTCTAATAAATAGGCAGTGGCCATCGTTAACGTCACAGGGCAATAAAAACCGGGCTCCGCATGTGACAGTAAATAACCTTGTGCAAAACTATAGACATAATTCCCTTTGTGACCTAGTTGGGGAATATCTTTATGCACATAGCCAACAATCCCCGTATTATATGTCTCCTCAATTGTTTTTTTGTAGCCGTCATTGACCCATACCTCTGAAACCTCTTCGCCATAGGCATTATACCTTTGAAGGCGAGGCTCTCCTTGTCGATCAGTATGTTTCGCCCTCACGTCTATAGCACCCGCACATAGCTCACCAAAGTCCATCAATTCCCGATGCGCATAAGATAAAAATTCTTTATCCAGCATCATTTCCAACACTTTTTGAAGCGTATCATCATCTGTAAAGAAATTACTTGTGCCTGCTATTTCCTGTTGTAAAACTTTCATGCTATCTCACCTCTTGTCCTTTTAAAGATTGTTTTAAAATTTTGCCTGACGCATTCCTTGGTAGCGCTTCCACTTTTTCAAAAATACGCGGTATTTTATACTTAGCAAGCTGCCCCTCTAAATGATCTTTTAGAGCCTCTTCATTAATATCCTGTTTAGCGGAATAAACAGCCTTCACTGTCTCTCCCCATTGTGGATGTGGAACACCAACCACTGCCGCTTCAAATATCCCCTCAAAGCTTAAAAGGCAATCTTCAATTTCTTTCGGATAAATATTGACTCCACCCGAAATAATCACATCTTTTTTTCGATCAACAATCCAAATAAAACCGTCTTCATCCTTACGAGCTAGATCTCCTGTTTTTAACCAACCGTCTATAAAGGCCGCATTGGTTGCCGCTTCATCTCTGTAGTAGCCAAGCATATTACCCTCACCAAATAAAACGATTTCCCCTACTTCTCCTGCTGGTACATCTTCGCCACTGTCGTTAACAATACGTATCTCTGTACCTAAAGGTGCTCGCTGTCCAATACTCCCAGCCTTTCCTTCATGTTCCTTGCCAAATAGCAATGATCCACTTGGTCCCGCCTCTGTTAATCCATATACACATGTTAAATTAGTTGTGCGGAATGACTGTTGAATGAAACGAACCTCGTTTTCAGATAAAGGTGCACCTCCATATACCCACCATTTCATGGAGGACAAATCAGCTGATTGCAATCTTGGCATCTGTGCTGTTAATAAATAAGCAACAGGTGCTCCAAAGAAATGGGTTGTTTTTTCCTGTTCAATGGAATCCATTAATAAGTCTGGTGTAAAAGTTGGCGTTAACACATTTGTAGAGCCTACAAATACACCTGCCATTAAAAATAAATGCAATGGAGCCGAATGAGTTAATGGCATCATTAGCAATATACGGCTTTCAGGCTTGACCTCCATTTCAACTGCAATCATTTGCGTAACCGTTAAAATATTACGATAGCTAAACAATACGCCCTTTGGTTTCCCAGTCGTACCTGATGTGTACAAAATAGTCGAAGCATCATCCTCGTTCAACTGACATTCAATCGTTTGGGCACTGGCACTTTGAATGATTGTTTCATAATGAAGCCAGCCAGCTACTTGTTGTCCTGTTTTAATTTTTAACGGGATTACGGCAATATGCTGGACTGCCGCAAAAATGGCTTCATGAGCAATAATCGCCTTTGCCTCAGCATGCTGTGCCACATACTCTACTTCTTGTAATGTGAACTTAGCATTGACTGGGACGACAATAGCACCCATTCGCTGAATAGCAAAATAGCTAACGACAAACTCTACAACGTTAGGCATAAAAATCAAAACTTTATCTCCCTGCCTTACACCCTGTTCTAATAAGGCGTGACTAAAACGGGTCACT
Organism: Lysinibacillus sp. GbtcB16; assembly: GCF_019091145.1. Taxonomy (NCBI): domain Bacteria; kingdom Bacillati; phylum Bacillota; class Bacilli; order Caryophanales; family Bacillaceae; genus Lysinibacillus; species Lysinibacillus sp. GbtcB16. The sequence goes on along the minus strand of NZ_JAGXJV010000005.1, from coordinate 81,903 downwards.
TGCTCATCTAAATCATAATAGGTCACTCTTCTACCATGACAAATAACGGCTTCCTTTGTTGGATACTTACGGGCATTACGTGCTAATAAATCGGAACTATTCATCGTGCATCTCTCCCCTTAAAGTCGTTAATTTTTCATTAAACATGCCATGCATTTGTTGTAATTCATTTCTCATTTGGGTAAGCTCAGCTATTTTCCTATCAATCTCCTGAATCTTTTGCTCTCCGTATTCAACGGTTCGCTCCAATTGCTGAATTCCTGTGCGATCAAAGTCGAAAAGTAATACCATTTCCTTGATCTCCTCCAGTGAAAAGCCGTAACGCTTTCCTCTGAAAATAAGCTTGAGTTTCGCAAATTCTTTTTTCGAAAAGGTTCGTTGATTCGTAGATGAACGTTGAGGACAAAGAAGCCCAAGCTCCTCATAATAACGAATTGTACGCGTGGACACATGGAACTCCTTAGCCACCTCTTGAATCGTCTTCATAATCTTCTCCCCCTTCCTGATTGGCAACAGTATACCATTGACGTTAACGTAAACTTCAACAAAATTTTCGAAATAAACAGAAAAATATAGTCCGAAGCAGAAATTTTAATGACTAGCCAATACTCTCGTATCATTAACTACCATTATTTAATATGTTAACTTGCTTACTATCCATATAAAAAGCCCCTAACACTTTTCCTGTTAGGGGCTAAGTTGGACTATTACATTTTCTCTGGTGCTGACACGCCGATTAAACGAAGCGCATTAGCAATTGTTGTACGAACTGCAGTAATTAATGCTAAGCGAGCTTCTGTTAGCTCTTTGTTTGAAGCATCTAATACTTTTTCTGCATTATAGAAACTATGGAAAGCAGCTGCTGTTTCTTGAATATAATTTGCGATACGGTGTGGTGTACGATGTTTAGCCGCGTCAGCTACCACTTGTGGGAAATCGCCTATTTTTTTCAATAAATCAATTTCTTTTTCAGCCGTTAATAGGTTTAGGTTTTCACTTGTAGCCGCAAAACCTTGTTCATTGGCAGAACGTAAAATTGATGAAATACGTGCATGTGCATATTGTGCATAATACACTGGGTTTTCATTAGATTGCGATACAGCAAGGTCAAGGTCAAAGTCCATATGAGAATCGCCTGCTGTTTTTACGAAGAAGTAGCGAACTGCATCTAAACCAACCTCTTCCACAAGCTCGCGCATTGTTACCGCATTGCCTGTACGTTTAGACATTTTGAATTTTTCACCGTTTTTATAAAGCTGAACCATTTGAATTACTTCTACTTCTAATGTATCACGATCATAGCCTAATGCTTGAATGGCAGCTTTCATACGTGGAATATAGCCGTGATGGTCCGCTCCCCAAATATTGATTAGTTTATCAAAGCCACGGACAATTTTATCCTCATGATAGGCGATATCTGGCGTTAAATATGTGAAAGAACCATCGTTTTTAATTAATACACGGTCTTTATCATCACCAAAAGTTGTTGAGCGGAACCAAGTAGCGCCATCCTCTTCAAACACATGACCATTTGCTTTTAATTTATCTAATGCCACTTCAATTTTTCCGTTTTCATATAGAGACGTTTCAGAATACCAAACATCAAAGTTTACACGGAAGTTTGCTAGGTCTGTTTTTAATTTATCTAATTCTAACTCTAAACCATGCTGACGGAAGAATGCAAAACGTTCTTCATCTGATTTAGTTAGCATTGCATCACCATGCTCTTTTGCTAGCTTGCCAGCAATTTCAATAATATCTGGGCCATGGTAGCCGTCTTCTGGCATTTCAGCATCCAATCCTAATGCCTGCTTATAACGTGCTTCTAATGAGTATGCAAGGTTATTAATTTGGTTCCCTGCATCATTAATATAGTACTCACGAGAGACACTGTAGCCAGCCATATCTAATACATTACATAATGAATCTCCAACAGATGCCCCGCGCGCATGTCCTAAATGAAGATCTCCTGTAGGGTTAGCCGAAACGAACTCTATTTGAATCTTCTCCCCTGCGCCTGCATTTGAACGACCATAGTCTGCGCCTTGCTCGAGAACCTGTGTAACTACCCCTGTTAGGAAATCTTTACGCACTGTGATATTCATGAAACCAGGACCAGCAATATCAATTTTCTCAATATCTGTTCCTTCAGTATCCAGATTTTCTAAAATAGCTTCCGCAATTGCACGAGGTGGCTTCTTCGCTAACTTTGTTAATTGCATAGCAATGTTTGTTGCATAGTCACCATTTGCTTTATCCTTTGGTGTTTCCAGGTGAATTGTTAATTCTGTGTCAGCCTCCACTAAGCCTGCTTTTTTCACGGCTTGAGCCAACGCTGCTTTTATAGCCTGTTGTACTTGTTCTACTGCGTTCATCATTGTACCTCCGTAAATGTAATATCTAATGTATAATTGCCAACAGATTGCCCACCCATTAGTAAATCGTACTGTACATGGAAATCTCCGCTTACTGCCCTGTTCGTAAACGACATTTTCTTCGTGTCGATCACGAGTGGCATGGAGCCAAACTCACCTTCATAATGCCCCTTTTGCTGTTCAATTATGTTCAGTGGTAAACGCATACTGACAGCTCCAGCACGCATAATAAGCGCCTTCTCATGGCCTAACTTCATAGTCGTGCGGATGGTTTTATCCTCCTGCACCTCATCATATTTCAAATACAAGCTTCCTGCTTTTTCAAGTAGCTGCCCTTTGAGCCGCATTTCATAACTTTCGGATTCTCCATCACTTGGGCGAATCGTAGAAATGAGCTTAATATTTACTTGCGATCTTACTTCGTTCGCCATAACGGACGCTCCCTTTTTAGTCTTTTACTATAACCTTTTTATTATAGGATGAATACCATTGTTTTTTCAAGATAGAAGTCAACTAGAGCGCAACTACTAAGGATAATAGAACAATAAAAAAATCCTCCCTTCTAATGAAGAGTGGATTTTTGCCATTTATCTATACAATTTTTTAACAATTAATTGCTGAACCGTTAATAATAAAGCACTTACTGTCCAATATATTGGAATAATGGCTGGATTAAACAAACTAAAAATAAGGATCATGATGGGATTAATGAACATCATAATCTTCATATTTATCGGTTGATTTTTATCTAACGAAAGCCAGCTTTGCATGAAGTAGATGACACAAGCAATTATTGAAATCCCGATATCCATTGTGCCCAAATTCATCCAAAGGAAATTTTCACTGGCAATCACTGTATCTAGCTTAATCGCATAGTACAGTGAAAATAACACGGGCAATTGAATGATGATTGGTAAACAACCTAATAATGAGCTTTTCAATGAATCTGAAGTTAATTCTTGTATTTTTTGTTGCACCATTATTTTTTCAGATTCGTCATGACTATTCTTCAATTTAGCAGTAAGCACATCTAGTTCAGGTTTAATGGATGTCATTAATTCTTTTGAATGTTTTTGGTGCTTGGCCGATTTAATAAAAAGCGGCATAAGTACTGCTCTCACTGCAATCGTAATACTAATAACACCTATGGCATAGCTTCCTGTAAAAGAATGGATAAAATGAACGAAATAAATAATTGGTTGCGTTAAAAAAGTAAACAATGATTCTCCTCCTAGTTTTAAAGTTTACATCAAACTAGGAGACACACTTTCTTCCTCATTGTTTTCTGACGTTCTTATACATAGAACGAACCACGTTAGCAAAGGTGGAGTCCAAGTATTAGTGATGTCATAATCTACTTCAATTTCTTCATCTTGTATGTCTTGAACCATGAATTTATTGGCGAAATATAGCTGTACATTAACACACAGAACTGTTAGAACGAACGAAGCCAATAGCCAAAAATATTCCATTGTACTCATAAAAATAAATATATCATTCACGAGAAGAGACCAAATCACAATACCCCTCCTTCCCTTTATATATATAAAAAATTATATTCGTATTGTGAATATTGAGTCAAATAATACCTTTACTTTTTTGAAACGACTAAAAAAATGGGGCTAGCCATAGCTACCCCCATCTAATCATGTTTATTTAAATTATTTTACCCAGCCTAAAATCATTTCACGTAATAGTTTAGAAGCTGTGTTAGCTGTCATTTCAGATGTGTCATAAATAGGTGCTACTTCCACCAGATCAAAGCCTACAACATTTACGCCGCTTGCTGCAATGGCATGAATGGAAGCTAGTAATTCTTTCGCAGTAATACCACCGCAATCAACCGTGCCAGTTCCCGGTGCATGAGCTGGATCTAACACGTCGATATCGATCGTTACGTAAACATTACGCCCCTCCAGCGTTGGAAGAACTTCCTTTAACGGCTCTAGTACTTCAAATTTAGAAATATGCATACCGTTTTCCTTCGCCCATTCAAATTCCTCTTTCATTCCTGAACGAATACCAAATGAATATACATTTTTAGGTCCGATATGTTCGGCAATTTTACGAATTGGTGTCGAGTGTGATAGTGGCTCTCCCTCATACTCCACTCGTAAATCTGTGTGAGCATCAAAGTGTATGATAGCTAGGTCATCATATTTAGCAGATACTGCTTTCATGACAGGCCAAGACACTAAATGTTCTCCTCCCATACCAACAGGGATTTTGCCATCAGCTAGTAATTTTTCAATGAATTTTTCAATTTCATCTAATGAACGTTGTGCATTCCCAAATGGTAGTGGAATATCACCTGAATCAAAATACTTTACTTCCTCAAGCTCACGATCTAAATATGGGCTGTACTCTTCAAGACCGATAGATACCTCACGGATACGTTGTGGGCCGAATCGTGAACCTGGACGGTAACTAACTGTCCAATCCATCGGCATACCATAAATAACTGCCTGAGCATCCTCATATGTAGGATGACTTTTTATAAATACATTTCCTGAATACGCTTCATCAAATCTCATTGCTAGACCTCCGTTATAAATAAAATATTATTTTAAAAAACAACTTATCTTAAAGTCCATCTATGATGGCTTACAGGATTGTAATGAAACCTGTATCCTTTTATCCTCGTATACATTATTGGAACGTCTAGCAAATTTCGATTAAAATCTACAAAGTATGTTGTTCTTGTCGAATGCCAGCGTTTCAAGTAGTACAAAAAAAGTATAGATGTTTTTGAATAAAGTGCAATAGTTTTTAGGTAGAATTTCGATTAAAGATGAATGTTCGAACACATACTAACGGTAAGTTCGAAGTTGTGAGAAAACGAGGTGAAAGTCGGATGAAACGAAAAAGCTATCATCGAAAGCAAAAGCGTGTAAAGCGCACACGGAAATCACTTACTTATTTTGTCGCCTTTGCAACTGCAATTGTCGTAGCATTTGTAGCACTACGCATCTATGTTCAAGTGGCTGGTGCACCGCCTTTAACCGTACCGAAAGCCTCAATTTTCTTAGATGAAAATGAGAACCAAATTGGAGACCACTTTACAAATCAAAGACGTTATTGGGTTGGTCTCGATGAGATGTCACCTTTTTTAAAAGAAGCAGTAGTAGCTGTTGAAGATAAAGATTTTTATAAACATGGTGGCTTTGACTATTCTCGTATTGCTGGTGCGATTTTAGTGGATATTAAGGCTGGAGGAAAGGTACAAGGAGCTAGTACAATTACCCAGCAATATGCGCGTAACCTTTATCTTTCTCATGAGAAATCTTGGACACGTAAATTAAATGAAGCTCTGTATGCTTATAGATTAGAAGTTTTTTATGATAAGGATGAAATATTAGAAGGTTATTTAAATACGGTTTATTACGGTCATGGCATGTACGGGGTGGAAGCAGCCAGTCGATTTTACTTTGGCAAGTCTGCCCGTGATTTAACGCTTGCAGAGGCAGCCATGTTAACCGGTGTACCAAAGGGTCCAAGTATCTATTCGCCAATTGCTAATTTGGACAAAGCTACAAATCGCCAACATGTTATTTTAAAGCTTATGGCAGATCAAGGAGCTATTTCACAAGAAGAAAAAACACGTGCGGAAAATGAACAACTTGTATTGAAAAATGACAGTTGGGTAGCTACCAAATCTGTTGCCCCTTATTTCCTAGATGTTGCTTGGCAAGAAGCGAGTGAAATTTTAAAATCAAAAAATCTGGATATTAGTGAGGGTGGCTGGACGATTCAAACAACCTTGAATCTTGAACATCAAAAAGCAGCCGAAGAAGCAGTGGCAAAAAACATGCCTGCTGATGATCTTCAAACAGCCTTTGTTAGTATGGAATCAAAAACTGGTGCTGTAACAGCATTAGTAGGTGGTCGTGACTATGCAGTAAGTTCATTTAACCGTGTGACACAGGCAAAACGTCAGCCAGGGTCTACCATCAAGCCTATTTTATATGCGGCAGCTTTAGAAAATGGGTACACTCCGCTTACTTTTTTAGATGTAGGTGAAACAACTTTTACCTATGATAATGGACGTGGGACGTATGCCCCTAAAAATGTAAATGGGCAGTTTGCTGATCACGATATGACTATGGCGCAAGCTATTGCTATCTCAGATAATATTTATGCTGTAAAGACTTTAGAAGACATTGGCTTCAAGGAATTTCACGATATGGCGAACCGTTTTAATGTAGGCATTGGTGCAAAGGATAATTTATCAATTGCACTTGGCACGATTGAAACTACGCTATATGAAATGACAAATGCTTATAATGTTTTAGCATCACAAGGGCAGCAAACGACTCCGACAGCAATTGTATCTATAAAAAATGCTAATGGAGACGTTATTTATGAAAACAAAGGTGTGACGAAAAAAACGGAGACAGCTATTTCCAAAGAGAATGCATTTATCTTAACAGAAATGATGACAGGTATTTTTGACCCCGTATTCAGCGATTACTCACCTGCCACAGGTATAAGCATTCGCTCACGCATGACCCATACTTATGCAGCAAAATCAGGGTCTACCAATAGTGACCAGTGGCTTATCGGTTTTACACCAAGTCTAACTGCTGGTGTCTGGAACGGCTATGACCAAGGGAAAAACCTAACGACAAAAGAAGATACTGCAGCGACAAAGCAAATATGGATAGACTTTATGGAGACTGTTAATAAAGGGACAAAAAATGAAGATTTCAAAAAGCCAAAAGCTGTTGAAGGCGTTGTTATCGATATCGAAACAGGTAAATTAGCGACTGACGCATGTCCAAAACAACGACTTGTCTATATGGAATCTAAGGATGTACCAACTGAGAAATGTACAAACTTCGACATTCTTGACAGTAATACATGGGGAGAATTTTGGAATATGCTACCGTTCTCCATATTTAAAGACTAAAAAAAAAACAAACAATCATCCGGAAACCTTTTTAAACCTAATACGTTTTAAGTTATGAAGGCTCTCGACAAAGTAACAGATAGATATACGAAAAATAAGAAAAGCTTTCTCTTCCCCGGAGACGTGTCCGTGGGAACAGAAAGCTTTTCTTTTTATGGTTTGCGAAGTATGAGCATCATGGGGCATTTGGCTTGGGTTGTTCAAATGCCGCATAGCGCTCATCACTTTCGCGAAACCAAGTGTCCTAGCTTACTAAAATGTAAGCTCTGCCTCAAGTTTACTTTGTTTCAAACTCACTTTCAACCTAATATCGAAAACGATTGCAAAATGTCACAGTTTGTTCAATCATTAAAGGGCTATTCGACAAATAAGTCTTGACGCAATTGCTCGCTACTTCGCTCCCACAAGTCTGGATTAAGTTGTTCTAGGAAAGAAGCTAACACTTTTTTAGACGGTGTATCCATATGCTCTACGATAATATGACGCTTCATGGATTTATCCATTTTATTCACATGATCAGCCAAAATTTTATAGCCACGGCGTTTTTCACGGTTCACTACCATTTCACAAGCTGTTATTCCCGCATAGTAAGGTCCATCCTCTTTATGATCAATTGTCACCCATACTAGCCAATATGGCTTGCCACCCTCTGAATCCGCACGATCCGTTGTAAATTTAATTCCGCGTTCCACATCGCTACGCGCATGCATAGCACCAATCTCAACAGATGCTGTTCCCTCTTCCACATCTATAATGACTGGCGATACATTTTCTAACGAAAGCGAACCAATCCCAAATCCCTTATGTCCATCAGTTGGGTCATTTTTTATAATAGTAAAGCCCATTTTTTGTTTTGGTTTTTCTTCATTTGTCATACTTAAATATCCTCCATTCTGCTATTATAAAAGGAAGCATATAGCCACAATTATCATGGCACTATGCCTCAACGCAAGTAAGAAGTTTATACTACTTTCTTATAAACTAACTATACAACATTATTCTATAAAGGAGGCAATATTATGCCATACGTAACAGTTAAAATGCTTGAAGGTCGTACAGAGGAACAAAAACGTGCCCTTGTAAAAGAAGTAACAGAGGCCGTTTCTCGCACAGTGAATGCACCTGCAGAAAATGTAACAGTTTTTATTGAAGAAATGTCTAAAAACCATTACGGCGTTGCTGGCGTTCGTTTGAGTGATAAATAAATTGAACTTGGGTAGAGCCGCCTAACGCTCTACCCATTTTTAAACGTTTCAATATTTCGTTACTATTGCTAGGATGTGATCAAAGATTAATGAAAAGGAATAAACTTAAACTGGCCTTACTTCTATGTGCGCTTATCATCGGCTTGTTACTAATATTTATCACACCTATTCAAAACGCGCTGATTGCACGTATGAGTGACCAATTCAACGCAGTAGAGTACAGCACTGACGATATAAAAAAGAACAACCAACTAGATGCGAATTTTGAGTTCGAAGCCGTGCAATCACTGTCCATCGCCGAGGTTCTCCAAGCGCAAATAAATGCTAGTAAAATGCCTGTTATCGGCAGTATTGCCGTGCCTAGTGTCCATATGCAGCTTCCTATTTTAAAGGGAGTAGGCAATGCTGTTCTTGCTATTGGAGCGGGTACGATGAAGCCCAATCAGCAGCTCGGTCAAGGAAACTATGCTTTGGCAGGTCATTATTTTGAAGAGAAAGATATTTTATTCAGTCCCCTCTATCAAGCACAAATTGGCGATATTATTTATGTCACAGACATGAGTAATGTGTATGAGTATAAATTAGCGACTAAAAAAATTATTGCAGCAACAGATGTTTACATCGTGGATGATATCCCCAATCAGACGACGTTAACCTTAATTACTTGCGCGGAAAAAGGCTCCAAACGACTGGCTCTACAAGCAGATTTTGTGCAAAGCTATTCTTTAGAAAATGCCAAAGGAACCTTTTAAATCACACAAAAAGCGCCATCACTAAAAGATGGCGCTTTTTTGATTAAATCTCTGTTGAACGGCGACGCATGAACCATATTGACCCAGCTACAAGAAGTAAACCAACAAATACAAGAGCTGTTTGATTGGCTCCATCTGTTTGTGGTAATTTACCATGTGCTCTTAGCTGTGCTTCTAAGCGCTCTGCATCCGCTTTGATTTTATTAATATCAATAGCTTGAGCCACCTCAGTCTGCTCATCTTTTGATAGCTTACTATATTTTTTCAGGAAATCTTTATAAGCATCTAACGTATCTTTAGTTACGTTAGATGGATTATACGGTGGTAATTGTTTCCCTTGATCAATAACATTTTGTGCTGTTGTGCCACCATTACCAGGAGTTGTAGGTTTGTTAGTATCTGGCTTTGGGTTATTTGGATCAACTGGCTTCTCTGGATCCGGTTTTGGTTTGTTTGGATCAACCGGCTTCTCTGGATCTGGATTTGGTTTGTTTGGATCAACTGGCTTCTCTGGATCCGGTTTTGGTTTGTTTGGATCAACTGGCTTCTCTGGATCTGGATTTGGTTTGTTTGGATCAACCGGCTGCCCTGGCTCTGACGTGGGATTATCAGGATCAGTTGGATTTGTTACAGGTGGTGTTGGCTGAATGTTAGCCTCACACGTATTACCTACTGTTACTGTACCAAGGATTGTAATACCATTCTCTTTGACCATATATTTACCCGGCCTAATTAATGAATTACTTATCGTAATTTGACCTATATTATTTGTTGTAAATTCTGTTGAACCATTCTCTTCTATTACTACACCAGCTTCATCTGTGAATGTTACTTTGACACCTTCACGAGGCTGACCATACATATTGTTAATCGTTAATGTAAAGTTTGGACACGCAGGGGCAACTGATAAGTCTACTTTACAAATTTGTTTGTAAGAAACTACAATTTCTCCCAAATAAACTTTATTGTCATAAACGTCATACTTACCTGCGGGTACATCTTTAGAAACAAATGTCATACTACCATCCACTTCTATCACTGTGGAAATAACGTTACCTTGTTTATCTTTAATAACAACGTCTTTCCCCGCCTTAATTAGGACATTATTAGCATCCTTTAACTCTACTGTAAAGCGCTCGCAGGCTGGTGTTTGTTGAACTTCTGCTTGGCAATTAATATTGCTGGAGAATTCCCCAATTTTATTGCCATCTTTATCAAATACACTATAAACACCTGGCTCTAAATCTTTTAATTCTACTTTACCGTCTTTTGTTTCTTCAGTAGCTACCGTTTTCCCATCTAAATCTTTAATCGTTACTTTCGTTTTATCTGCTATCAATTCTCCATCAACATCTTTGACCGTTAGGTCGAACGTTTCACATTTTGGTGCTTGTATAATTGTAAATTCATAACCACAGCTTTTCTTGTATGTCAGTGTAACTGTACCCAAAAATTGGTTACCCTCGTATATTGTGTATTCACCTGGTTTTACACCAGTAGTAGGGTCATTTGAATGAACAGTAAACTTACCTACTGCGTCAGGAGATACCTTTGTCACTACTGTAGTACCTTGTTTTAATGTTAATTCTAAAATATTTGTACGAATATTACCTTGACCATCTTTCACTACAATTGTGTAGTTTTCACATTTTGGCACTGGTTGAACTACAGCTTTACAACCACCATCATATTTCACTATCACCTTTCCTAATTCACCTTCAACTGAATGAGTGACTGTATACTCACCAGCAGTAAAATGATTAGGTAATGTCACTTTGCCATTTGTTACTTTATATGGTGCTGTTTCTGTACCATTGGTATCCTTTAATGTAACTGTACCTGTAGTAATAGAATGACCATCAATATCCTTAATCTCTATTTCGAATTGTGTACAACTGCCACCAACTATTGGTGTCGTATTGACAAGTTGTGTTAGTAAGTCTGGCTGCTTATTTAGTGTCGTGTTTTCATCTAACTTAAATTTAAAATCAGACATTTTAGTATACCCAGTTGGTGCTGCTACTTCACGGATGAGATAGTCATTGTACGGCACATTTTCAAATGTGAACTCACCATTTGCATCTGTAGTAGCTGTTTGTATGATATATTCATTTGGTTTTGCGGTTTTTTTAATTAGTTGGAATTCAACACCAGCTAAATTTTCTTTAAATTGACCTGTAGCTGAATCGATACCAATTTTTTTGAATTTGGCATTGCCTCGTGTTGACGAAAAATCTGATTCGGAGCTACTAAAGTTAAATTTACCCTTATAGTCACTCTCAGTTTTTTGATTAGCCTTTGTTTGCCCCGTATAATGCAATGTTGCTGTATTTTCTAATGCATCACCGATTTGACCAAAGCCTATTGTTTTATACTGTACTTGATACCCTTTTCGATTTAAATCAGGGAATTCGAGGCTAAAGCCACCTTGAGTATCAAACTTGACAGTTACCCCTAATTGCAAAGGTGTTTGCCAGTTAGATCCATTTTGAATACCTGTTTTAGATACTGTATATGGTGCTAATAGAATACTACTTTCCAATAGCATTAAATTATTACCTGGTAAATCTGTTAAGATGACATTTTGACCTAAATCAGAATGAGATTTATTCACATCTAATGTCCAAGTAATGGTTTCTTTACTCGCGTTTTGTTGTGGTTTATTTTTTGTCACTAAATTGTTCGCTACATTCTCATCAATTTTTACTGGCGTAGATTCCAGCGTAAATTCTTGCGTACCTTTTGTTTTAAATGTGGCATCATTCGTATATACATTCCCTCTATCAGTAGACGTATCAGAACCAATACCTAAAATATGATCGTCATCCTTTGTGTTATAACGAACAACATATGCCTGGTAGTTGATATCTCCTGATAAGGAATCATGGAATGTTAATGTAAAGCCTTTATCTGTTTCCGCTGAAATTGTGTAATTATTCGAGTCAATCGGTGTAGTACCAATAGTTCCGCCTGTATCACTACCACCTAAATTAGTTAAAGGTAACACTTCAATTGTTCCCGGTAGATACTTATGTCCCTCACCAACTGTATCGATTAAAATAGCTCCATTAATATCCTTTTTATTGATATTCACTTTTACATCCCATGTAAATTGCTGCGTGGAGTAGTTAAACGTTCCCGATTTACTGCCATTATTAACAGTAGTTGATTGTGGAATATAGCTCGCAGAAGATGATTTTTCATATAATTTACCGCCACTTGTCCACTCTGTAGCAGCTGTATTTCCATACCCTTGCTTTTGTACAGTACCCTCATCACCAATTGCGAAGCTCGTTTGATAAGTGATAGTTGATGTACTACCTGCTGGTACGTTAATACCTGAAATTGTAAAGCCTTTTTTCTTATCTCCGGCAATTAGAGTATAAGGAATTGCTTTATCATTAAGCTTTACAGTGTTATCTATTAACTCATGTACCCCATCTGCAGCACCGGCTGTAAATGTATCTGTTAGTGTTAGGTTGTTAATTGGTTTAGTTGGATTATCAGATACAATGTTGATCGTCCATGTAATTACTTTTTTATCAAAATCAACTGTATATGATTTTTTTAATAGGTTTTCAGTAAGTACATAGTTTATATTCTTCTCTTTACCTGAACCGCTTGTCACACTATTATTAAACTGCCCTGCTTCATCTTCATAAAAATCCTGTTTACTATAGTTCGCATCATACACAATTGTATAGGCATCTGAAATATCGTTATCAAAGGTTAATGTGAAGCTTTTAGCATTTCCAGTTGTCGGATTAATAGTAAATCCATTTGTTACTCTGTTAGCTTCCGAAACTTTTGTTGCCACATTGCCAGCTGCATCATTCATTTTATAAACCTTAATGCTTGATGCATCGATTTCGTGAGGACCTTTAATTGTATCTATAATATATGCATCAGTTTGATCGATACTTAACAAATTATGATTGTAATCAATATGCCATTTTGTTTCGTAGTTTGTATTTTTATCTAACTTTTTATCTAGCGCTTTTCCATACGTAATGGTGTGCGTTGCCGTATTAGAAGATTCTATTTGTCCATCATTAGTAAATAGTACCTTGTTATTAAAGTTAACTACACCATCACGTTTATCCGCCTCTAATGTTACAGACGTTTTATACGTAATTTTATATGCATACTTACCAGTCAGCGTACTTTGAATATCGCTCCAACTACCATTTGTCAGAACAATGTTTTCTGTACTTGTTCTCACACCATTAAGACCAACCTCATATTGATACACATTTACGGAATTAGCCATAATTTCATGTGATGTTGGCTCGTCTGTTAAAGTTGGATTACTTAATAATTTACCTGCTTCATTAACCCATACCTGCCATTCCATCTCATGGTTACCATTTGCTGCAGGTGTAGGAGTCCCTAGTTTCTCCTTACTTACCTTTTTGTTGCTCGTTGAAGGTAAAAAAGTAAATTTAACTTTAATTATCTCACTACCGCCTGTGGCTGCAGGAATTTCCAGATCCTGCTCAATGTCGTCAGAAAGGTTATTAAAACCAGAATTGAATGTAACGGTTAATTCCTCTGGTTGAGAGCTTCCTGAGCCGGGCTCCATACCACTTAACTCTACACGAACTTTATTATCCGTAGTTACATAATTATATGTGATACCGTTTACTGTTTTGCTACCGGCGAATGCCCCATCAAAATCAATTAACGACTGTGTCAATTGGAATTCAAACCAACTCCCATCTCCCCAAGCTTCTGCTTGACTATCTTGCATTGGCACGGAAAATTTAACCGTGAAGTTAGCTGTTGTATTTGGAGCTAACTCTGTACCAAATTCACCTGCTCCAACTGTTTTTTCACCTATTTTCATTACAAATGATAATAGTGAAGCTGGAATTTCTTGAGGAACCAATGGTGAATTATCCACTGGCAATGTTTTAGCAGGTTCATCCTCCACTTTTTCTTCTTCAGGAGCCTGGCCCTCAGGATCTTGCTCCTTGTTTTCATTTTCTTGCGGTGTTGTAGAAAGCTCTTCTTCACCTATGTTATCTTCTGACAAATCTGTATCATTGCTCACTGGTGTAGAAGGATTTTTTTCCATTTCATCATCCGAACCATTGTCATTCACGACTGGTGGTGTCGAAAGGTCTTCAGATGCAAATACTGACAGTGGGCTGAGTAGTGTTTGGAACACTAACAACATGGTCAGCATAGCAATATTCAATTTTTTTCTCATGACACTCCTCTTTTCTAATAGATAGAGAGCTTGATTGTTTACTACGACGATAGCTTTCTTTCATTTTCAGTTAAGCCTGCCCCAAACAATGGTTGCTCTCCTCCCTGAAATTAACTTGTCATTCTTGTGAATAAAAGCCAAATTGTATCCTAACATAGGACATAGGAATTAACAAATTATAGACTTTCCTGTATTTCAATTTAGATGCATTACTTTTGCGATACTCAAAACAACAGACATCACCACCTTTTATCATTTTTGATACATTATAACTACAAGTACTGAACAGATTCTAAACAATCATCTAAACATACAAAAAAAGCAGTAAACATCGCTCCTTTGAACGTGTTTACTGCTTTCTATTTCATATTTTATTTTCCGTCTCTTCTCAACAAAGTTAATATTCTCTGTTTAATGGTTGAATGCGTTGAATCATCTTCTAAAAAATCTAAAGGGAAATATATTTTATGGTCACGCTTCATCCGTCCTGAAATGGAATCAACAATAATTGATTCACGCGAAAGCTCACGTAGTTCACCATTTTTCATTTCTAAAAAAATCGGCACGCGCACTTCCTCTTCACCAGGTCTGTAAAAATCATACGGCAGATCTGCTGTTGTATCATGAACAAGATAATAGTCTGGGTTCAAGTCTGCCTCTTTGAAAAGTTCCTGTAGTTTTTGATATTTATCAAGCTCTACTCCAGGATCTAAATCAATGTATTGGAATAGCTTACGATTAACAAAGCGACGACTTAAATCACTTAGAATAGTATCTTCCTCTTGCATCCATAGTTGAAAATATGTAAAAAGAATACTCTCATCTAAGGCAAGATAATCCTCAAGCGTAATTGCGTTACGGAAAAATGCTAGGAAGTGTGTAGGTTCATGCTTAAATGTATAGCCTTCCAAGCTCAATTGTTTTACTCGTTTTAAAATTTTATTTAAAATAACCTCTGCACTTCGTGACACAGGATGGAAGTAAATTTGTAAGTACATTTGATAGCGACTCATAATATAATCTTCTACTGCATGCATACCAGTAGCTTTTATGACCACTTGGTTTTTTCGAGGACGCATTACTCTTAAAATCCGCTCCATATCAAAGTGACCATAACTAACGCCAGTAAAATAAGCATCACGTTGTAGATAATCCATACGGTCCGCATCAATTTGGCTTGAAATTAAGCTAATAACTTGTTTGTTTGGATACGTCTTTTCAATTACTTGTGATACCTTTTCAGGAAAATCACCTGCCACTTTTTTCAACACAGCATTGACTTCCGTATCACCCAGTAAAATTTCTCTCGTATAGTATTCATGATCCAGCTCAAAGACATTTTCAAACGCATGTGAGAATGGCCCATGTCCTAAATCATGTAGGAGTGCCGCACATAGCACTAAAAGTCGCTCACCCTCATCCCAATCCGGACGACCAACAAAGATATCATCCACTATACGGCGTACTATTTCATAAACACCAAGCGAATGGCTAAAGCGGCTGTGTTCCGCCCCATGAAAGACTAAAAATGTGGTACCAAGCTGACGAATTCTACGTAAACGCTGAAATTCTCTTGTACCTACTAAATCCCATATCACTTGGTCTCGAACATGCACATAACGGTGAACAGGGTCTTTAAATACCTTTTCTTCTTGTAATTTAGCGTTTGCATATGTCATTTGTATAGCACCCCCATTTTGTTATAGTTCTATTATATGCGATAAATCTAGGACTAGCATACTTATTCACTTTTTTCTATAGATACTAACAACCTTTTTCGATCATTTTCACAATTATTCTAAATTTCTATTGAATAAATGAACAAAAAGCTTTCTCCAACAAGTAGAGACAGCTTTTCGTTTTACTTATTCTTTAATTTTGTTAAAACCTTTTCCATTAGTTCTTCTTCTGTTAATGCAGCAACAGGGCGGCTATTTACGAAGGTAAATGTTTTTTTGCGTCCTGGACCACAATAAGAATGACAGCCAATTTCGATGGTTGCATCAGGATCGATTTCCTTTAATTTTGGAATTAACGTTTTTAAGTTAACGGCCTGACATTCATCGCAAACTTTAAACTCGTTTGCCATTTTGTCAACAACCCTTTCTATATAGTATTTTTCAAACAAAATCCGCTCGCTCTATGGAACGTATGACCTTCACATATTTAAGTATGCAGCATACGTACAAACCTACAACGGGTATTGTATCGTACTTTTCCCCTTCTATTCAAGCATAATTCATTTCACATGGATGAATAAAAGGTTAAAAGATTGGTCATGCTAGTCTTAAATAATAAGTTCCAAAAAAGGTGGAGGTTTTTAATATGAGTAAAATCAGACAAGATGCTTGGTTAGAAGAAAATGATGAATTATTAGCAGAGGCGGTCATTCGTCACGTAACGGAGGGAAGCACACAGCTAAACGCTTTTGAAGAAGCTGGTGATGCGTTAAATCGTACGGCTGCAGCCTGTGGTTTCCGTTGGAATGCTGTTGTTCGTAAAGAATATGAAGAACAATTAGCAGAGGCTAAAAAGGAAAGAAAAGAAAGAATGCGAGTGTTAGGAGCTCCTGCAAGACGTCGCACTTCTAGTATGTTTACAGTAAATAGTAGTGCAGCAGAAGGAAAATCAATTCCGCTATCCGCTCTTTCTCTTGATATTGTTATAGCTTATTTACTACGTTTACAGCATTCTGGTGAAGTAGGCAATGAATCTTCAAAATGGAGACAGCTTGTACATGTAACATCAGAGAAAAATAAAAAACTAGAGAAAACAATTACAAAGCTCGAAGAAGAAAACCGAGCAATCCGCAAAGATTACGAACAATTTGTTCAAATTATGAATCGTGCTAGACGACTTGTTACATTAGATGAAGAGGAAGAACGTGTTGCACCTGTTTTTAAAATGGAGAAAAACGGAAATCTCGTAGTAAGTAGTTCTAATTTCCAGCCTGAAAATGGCGATGCGCTTAATTAGCAGCATCGCCTTTTTTTATGTGTGTTAATAGCAGTCTCTATTCATGTCGTTCTAGCATTTTAGCATTACGCTCAAAAACACGCTTTAAATAGAAACCGTATAATGTTAATTCTTCGTCATGAAAAGATTCTGGATGTACTTTTCCACCTAAGTGATGAAGGTATTGCTGTAGACGAATAACGACTGCCTCTACTGTTAAATGTGGATCGACAAGCTCCGATAATGATGCCATGACTTCAGGAACGATTTGTGGATAAGTAAATTTCGTCTCTTCCTGCTGTAAGCTTTTCTCGTAAAAATCTCGAATAAGGGCAGCACGCTGCGAGCCGCTACCTTCTATACATAAATAGATTTGTACAGCTACACCTTGGCGTAAACGTCTTTGTGAAATCCCTGCAAACTTTTTCCCTTCAATACTTAGATCATACGAACCGGGGCAATATGAGCCTACTATTTCATAGGCTTCAATCTTCTCAGCTACCTCTGGAAATAAACCTTTGACGAGGTCGACCATCACATCATAGCCATCATTTATGCTTAATGAATCCATTTGTTCAGATAATACAATGGAAATGTTTAGAACTCCTTCATCAAGGACAACAGCTAATCCACCTGAATTCCGAACGATAGGTTGATAACCTCTCGATTTTAGTAAATCCATTCCCTGCTGTACATATGGTAAACGATGATCTTGGATGCCAAGCACAACCGATGCCTCGTGAACCCATGTCCGAACAGTTGGTGGTGATACTAATTGTCCAACTAGCTGGCACAACGTATCATCAGTTGCAAATGATTCTAACGGAGATCGCTGCTTTGCGCTAATTGATTGATCATAATAACGCCAAATTGGCTGCTGTAAAATACTTTTCATATTGGTACTCCTCTAATTCCATCTCTTCTCTTTAGCATACATCATCTATAGTTGGTGTCAAATTCGTGAAAACCATTCATGAACTTAGGGATTTTGCACAAACTATGATAAACTAATTTTGAATAGTATTCACTTATAAAGGAGTGTTTTCAATAATGAATGAAGCAGCAATTACGTTAGATGGTTGGTACGCTTTACATGATTTTCGCTCAATTGATTGGGCTTCATGGAAGCTCGTTTCTGCTGAAGAACGTCAAGCAGCAGTAGAAGAATTTCTTGCTTATTTGGAGAAATTAAATGAAGCAGATATCGCTAAAACAGGTGCTCATGCCTTCTATGCAATCGTTGGTCAAAAGGCTGACTTTATGATTATGACATTGCGTGAAACAATGGATGAGCTACAAGAGCTTGAAGCAGAATTTAATAAATTAGCCATTGCTGATTTTACAATTCCTACATACTCTTATGTATCTGTTGTTGAGCTTTCAAACTATTTAGCTGGTGAATCAAATGAAGATCCATATCAAAATCCACATGTACGTGCACGTCTATACCCTGAGCTTCCTCGTTCTAAATATGTGTGCTTCTACCCTATGGATAAACGCCGTCAAGGGAATGATAACTGGTACATGCTATCAATGGATGAGCGCAAATCATTAATGCGTTCTCACGGTATGATTGGTCGCGGTTATGCTGGTAAAGTAAAGCAAATTATTACAGGCTCTGTTGGCTTTGATGATCACGAATGGGGCGTAACATTATTTGCTGATGACGTTTTACAATTCAAAAAGTTAGTGTATGAAATGCGCTTTGATGAAGTATCTGCTCGCTATGGTGAGTTTGGTGCATTCTTCGTCGGAAATCTACTTGATAACGATAAATTAGTAACATTCTTAACAGTTTAATACGTACATTAAAAAATGCGGGTCCCTAGTGAGGACTCGCATTTTAAATTTCATTTTCTTCCGCATTCTCAGCTTCAAATATTAAGATGATTGTATGAATAAAAAATCCGGTAAGAATCATCAGAAAAACCAAATACCAATTATACGGCTGATGATAGTATTCTGCTATCCCGACTGCCATAAAGGCACTAATAATTATTGCTACAAACATAC
Source organism: Lysinibacillus sp. GbtcB16 (assembly GCF_019091145.1). Lineage (NCBI taxonomy): Bacteria > Bacillati > Bacillota > Bacilli > Caryophanales > Bacillaceae > Lysinibacillus > Lysinibacillus sp. GbtcB16. The sequence goes on along the minus strand of NZ_JAGXJV010000005.1, from coordinate 62,482 downwards.
TAAAAATACGCATTGTAACGCTCCTTCATGAAAGCAAAAATAAATTCAACCTTAGTATGTCTCTGAATATCAGTACTATACTGGCAAAGTAAAATTATCTATAAAATAAAAAAGCGCCATCCCACTGCGATGACACTTCCTTAATCATTGAATTTATTTTTTTCGTATTTCCTCAAGAGCTTTCGTCCTTTACTTTTAAAATTAAGATGATCGTTTGAATAAAGAAACCAATCACTATTATTAAAATAAATAGATACCAATGGAGCGGCTGTCCATAATACTCCCCTAGTAAAAAGGCCAGCACTGCACTTAGTAATATCCCAAACCATACCCCTATTTCCATAAGTAATCACCTCACATGTATGGCCTACACATGCAATTTATTGATCCCCTATCCCCCTATTTATATCTTTTTCTATTTACCCAATTTTTTATAAAAGTTATCTAATATGAATGGCTTTTAGATTATTTTTTACGGACTTGTCGTTATTACTACTATATGCGTAGTACCTTTGTTGTGTGAATTTCTTTCTTCACAAAATTGAACATGTCTACAATACCATCATGCATATACTGACAGCGAGGAGGTATGAAAATCGCTGTTATTAAGACGAATGATGCCCAGACAGCCCTGCTAGCAAGGCTTATGCGTGCCGAGGCAGAAGGCGAAGGTGAGTTAGGCATGCTGATGGTTGGGAATGTTGGCGTTAATCGTGTAAGGGGTGATTGTTTAGATTTTGGTGATATTCGAACAATTGAACAGATGGTTTATCAGCGTCCAGGTGGCTTTGAAGCAACTCAAAAAAGTTATTTTTATCAACGAGCACGTGATCAAGATATCCGGTTAGCCAGAAGGGTGATTCAAGGCGAAAGATTTCACCCAGCTAACCGTTCCTTGTGGTTTTTCATGCCGGCGGGCGATTGTCCTGCACAATGGTATGGCCAATGGAATACAGGCAGATACAAATCTCATTGCTTCTTCTCGCCAACTGAAGAAGATTGTCCTCAAATTTAAAAAGAAAGTAGGTTGATTATTGATGATGCCTTATTATTGGACACCAACAACTCAACAACAAATGACTCCTCCTCCAGTCACAATCCCGACCGGACGACCACCAGGCCGCGAAGAGTCCTATATAGAAAATATTTTACGGTTGAATCGCGGAAAACCAGCTACCTTCCATTTTTCTTTTGAGCATGCAGTGGAACAAGGCAAAAACACAAAAACTGTGCGTGGTGTGGTAGAGGCTGCTGGGCGAGATCATGTTATCATTCGTGAACTTAAATCCAATCACCGCTTCTTATTCCCAATGATTTACTTCGATTTTGCTGAATATGATGAAGAAATGGCTTATTTTAATCAAAATCCATAATCGCTATATTGTATCTTAAAAATCCGCAATACTCTCACTGACAATAGTCGATGAGAGTATGCGGATTTTTAACTTGCGCTAGATTAATATTCTTTTAAATATTCCAAGGTAGCTTTTCCTAAAGTTTTAGCAGCTATTAGCATTGCACGTTCATCAAAATTAAAGCGCGCGTGATGATGTGGATAAGCTGTTTCCCATTCTGGACTTTTCGCACCTGTGAAGAAGAATGTACCCGGTACTTTTTCTAAATAGTACGCAAAATCCTCTCCAACCATAAACGGTGGACAAGTTTTCACTTGCTCTACACCTGGGACAGTTGACGCTAACTGTGCCACAAACTCCGTTTCTTTCTGATGGTTATACACAGGTGGATAACCTCTTGTATAACGGTATTCATAGCTTGCTCCAAAGGCTAGACAAGTGGCGTTTAGAACGGCTTCTAGCTCCTGCTCGATCTGTGTGCGCACATCTTCCTCAAAGGTGCGAATTGTGCCTGCCAGTTTAACACGATCAGCAATCACATTAAACGGATTAATCGCCTCGAAATGACCAATTGTTAAAACGGCTGACTTTAATGGATCAATACGTCTTGAAATAAGTTGTTGTGCGCTAATTACAAACTGCGAGGCAAGAGAAACTGCATCAATGGAGTGATGTGGTTCGGCACCATGTCCACCCTTCCCTTGAATAGCAATTTCTACTTTGTCTGCAGCTGCCATAATCGCGCCATCTTTCACTAAAATTTCCCCTATGGGAGTGGGAGCCCAGAGATGTGTACCAAAAATAACATCTACACCATCTAAACACCCATCCTCTATCATCGGCTTAGCCCCACCTGGTGCCACCTCTTCAGCGTGCTGATGAATAAATATAATATTTCCTGTAATTTCAGATTTCATTTTATTGAGTGCCTTAGCTAATCCTAGTAATGTTGCTGTATGACCATCATGCCCACAAGCATGCATTTTACCCGCGACCTTTGATTTATAAGGTAAATCGTTTTCCTCCTGGATCGCCAATGCATCAAAATCAGCCCGTAACGCCACTGTTTTTCCTGGCCTCGCACCACGTAGTACGGCAACTACACCTCTTCCTCCTACCCCTTCACGAACCTCATGACCCAATTCTTTATGGTAGGCGGCTATATAGGCTGGTGTCTCCACTTCTTCAAAGGATAATTCAGGATATTCGTGCAAGTGACGACGAATCCCTACCATTTCTTCATAATTCTCATCTATTAATGTAAATAGCTTTTCCATCCTACACAACCTCTCTTTTTGTATTTTCGAAATATTGCAAGTAATAGTAGTAGTGTACTATAAATTCTTACAAAAAGAATAGGATTTAAATCGTAATCTTACAAAATAAAGAAAAGACTCTCCTACAAATCATGTAAGAGAGTCCTAATTTTAAATTAACGAGCATGTTTTAAAGCCGATAAAATAATAAGTATCCATCCAATTAAAAATAGTACACCACCAATTGGTGTAATCGCGCCCAATACTTTAATACCACTAATCGCTAATACGTATAAGCTACCCGAAAAGAAGACAATCCCAAAATTAAAGAAAATTCCTGCCAAATTCAATTGCTTCACTTCACCAAATAATTTAGAACTCATTAATAGTCCAATTACTAACAAACCAGTAGCATGGAACATTTGATATTGAACAGCCGTCTCCCAAATACCTTGACTATAATCATCTAAAATTTCCTTTAAAGCATGTGCACCAAATGCACCAAAGGCTACTGCTAATAGGCCATGGAGAGCCCCTGTCACGATAAATTTTTTCATTGCGCGTTACCCTACCTTTAATATTGATTAAAAATCAAAAATTGAATCACCATTGGCTCCATCTTCTTCAATTTTGGATGTAGATAAACTAGATGGCTTCATCTCTGATACAAGCATTTGTGGTAAATGCTTAGAAGGTGTTGTGATAGATGGTGTATTACTAGGAGAATCTAACACCACATCACATAATGCTCGAATTGCTGTAAGAGCTTCGCGGATCTGCTGATCATTCCCTGCATTTTTTGCACCAGATAATTGTTTTTCAAGTTGTTGTATAACGGCTTGATAAGGAATCATTGCGTTCTCCTACTTTCTACTTTTGGTACAAATTTTAAACATTCCATACCTGAGGATTGTTTCACGACAACGGATGGAATTTGTTTTGTTTTAAAGCCATATGCGACACAGGCACGTGGAGTTTGAGGGTCCCACGTTACTTTAAAAAAATGACATTGAAAACAATTCGCCTTCATCGTTGTCCCTCTCTTTCATCTATCTTAACTGTATCACGATTTATGTAGTGTATAAAGTAAACGATTTGTGCCAATCTATGCTAAACACCAATCAATTGGCTGTTTACCCCATTCTACTAATTGTTGATTAATCTTTGAATAAGGTTTACTCCCAAAGAATCCTCGATAAGCACTTAATGGGCTAGGATGTGGTGCTTCTAATATGACATGTGGCGTGTCATATTTACGTATCAACTGTTTTTTTCGTTGCGCAGGCTTCCCCCACAGTACAAAAATAAGTGGTTCCTCTCTTGCAGCTAGCTTATCGATAACTGCATCAGTGAACTGCTCCCAACCTTGATCTTTATGGGAATTTGCCTGTCCAGCTCGCACAGTAAGAACTGTGTTCAAAAGCATAACACCTTGTTCTGCCCACTTCGTCAAAGTGCCATCTTTAGGAATTGAACAGCCGAGATCATCTTGTAGCTCTTGTAGCATATTTCGTAAGCTAGGTGGATGCGGAATACCTGGCTTGACAGAAAAGCTTAAGCCATGTGCTTGATTAGGGCCATGATATGGGTCTTGTCCTAAAATAATGACCTTCACATGTTGATAGGCTGTTGTATAAAATGCATTCATTACATCCTGCATAGGAGGATAAATAGTGTGCGTTGAATATTCATTAGCAATAAATTGACGTAATGTGTGATAGTATGGTTTTTCTAACTCAGCTGCAAGTATTTCTTGCCAATCATTCGGGAATACTTGTTTCATCGTCCTTTAAGCCCCTTTCTTTTCTTACAACGGTACAAAAAATCATCCATGAATTCAAGTCTCAGCTCAAACTGACCATATAAAAATATCAAATTCTGACTATTTTTATAGAATCAGAATAAGACTATACTAAATGGTAATTTTAACACTCTTAACAATAAAGGAGATCTTTTCATGACTCTAAAAAAAACATTAACAATTGCTGGTTCTGATACATCCGGCGGCGCAGGTATGCAGGCCGATCTTAAAACATTTCAAGAGCACGGTACATACGGTATGGTGGCTTTAACAGTTGTCGTAACAATGGACCCAAATGGTTGGACACATAATGTCACACCATTACCAACTGAACTTCTACAAAAACAAATTGATACTGCCCTTTCAACAGGAATTGATGCTATTAAAACAGGCATGCTTTCTACGGAAGAAATTATTCGTCTTGCTGGAGAGGCTATTGCAAAATCAGGGACGACAAATGTTGTCATTGATCCTGTGATGGTTTGTAAAGGGGACGATGAAGTCCTAAATCCTGGCAACACAGATGCTATGGTACAACATCTTTTACCATTAGCAGCAGTCACAACACCTAATCTTTTTGAAGCTGGCCAATTGGCTGGGACAGGTACGCCCAAAACGATTGATGAGATGAAAACAGCCGCACGAAAAATCCACGAGCTTGGAGCTAAAGCTGTAGTCATTAAAGGTGGAAAAGCATTAGCTACAGAAAAAGCAACAGACCTATTCTTCGATGGAATAGCATTTTACTTATTAGAATCCGAAAAAGTTGCTTCCACTAATAACCACGGTGCAGGCTGTACTTTTGCAGCCTCTATCACTGCAAATCTCGCAAATGGATTATCTATTATGGATTCTGTTATTGAAGCAAAAGAGTTTGTATCCGCAGCCATTGCACATGGTTGGGCTCTTAACGAATATGTTGGTCCCGTCATGCATGGAGCAAAGTCCCGCTTTGGTGCTCCACAAATAACAGTCACTGAAATTTAACATTGAAAGGGATGTCTCTAAGATTATGAAGACATCCCTCTTTTACATATCCTCCAATGGATCAGTCATGAAAATAAGTTTCCCTAGAGCCACTCCCTATTTCTGCACAAGGGGGAATCAATGAAGGTTTCTTGTTTTCATTACATGCTACGAAGGTTACTATCGTAGTCACCTCAATTATGTTCATATTCATGCTCCCTCAAAATGATCCCTACCATCCTGAGTCAAAATGATTCTAATATCTAAATATTACAAACAAATAATGCGTTAAATTCTAGAAATCCCGCTGAATAAAGATAAAAAAATGGACAAGATACGTTAGGACTTCATCACCCATATATTAGCTTTAGATGGGAGGGGAAAAGATGAAAAAACAAAAGGCAGAGGACTTAACAGAGGAATCAGGTTTATTAGCTGGAGAATTAACCGCTTCAAAAGTAGAAGTACTCGCTTCCATTGTCTTAACACTCGGCTACTCATTGTCCACCCTCGCCACAATAATGGCACTCCAGGAGGAAGAGGAACTAGCACAAGAAAAAAAGACCAAAAATGAAGATCAAAATCTTTATATGAGACAAATGTTTAAACAATTGCAAAGTGTCAATAATCGTTTAGAAACAATCGAAAGAAAGCTTAATCGATACTAACAAATACATAGCCTATCCATAATCTCAATAAAAAACCGCGCTTCTCCGTCATAAAGAGAAACGCGGTTTTTTATTATACTATGATAATGAGCTTCATTCTTCTCCCTTTTACACACAGCACGATGTAAGATGCTGGAGGAACGTCATCTATTGTACCAAGATAGAATTCGTTTTCGCCTAGTTTTACCATCCTTCAGCATTTGGTGCTGTCTACACACGATTTTGGAAGAAGCTATGGTTACAATATCTTTTCAGGTGTGAAACCGTATACAAAACGACACATTTTGTACATATATTTTCACACCCCTTATATTGATACATTACAATAATTTTTTCAAGAATATTGCTTGGAAAGTCGTCATAGATTAATAGTTAATGATTCATCCTTCCCCGATTTAGTAGAAGATTTCCTACTCTAGAAGGTAGTGGATGAATCTAGATAAGCCTCTGTCAGAAGACACAGATTTTGAGTAGTCGTGGCGATGAAGCTCTTAAAAATCTTGGTGACATGATGTGAAGGTATAAGTTTTACAAATCATTTATTTATACGTATGAAGCAATGAATTTCCCTTTGCTAATTTTTTTTACTATACTTAAAGGAGAAATGATCGAGAGGAGTGTTAAGATGCAAGAAGTACAAGTAGAGACGTTGCAAGAATTACTAAATTCTTTCGCCAACAAAGACGTTTATATTCATCTTGAGACGACAAACGGATCTTATGCAGCACACTATGATGAAAAGTTCTTTAATGCAGGTGCCTTTATACGCAACGCAAAAATTAATTATGAACTTGCTAAAGTTGTAGACAAGACACCTCATCGTGTTGGGTTAAAATTACCTCATGGCTGGGTTTATGCACAAGGCATTACTCATTATGAATTAGATGATTTAGGCCGTTTATTAATGGCTGGTTTAGATTACTCTGGAAAATTGGCGATTGCGCTTGAAATAAGTGAAACGCCATTTACTTACTAAGGGGGACGACTCTTTGAATTTACAACCACAACGTCATATTTTAATTGTGTACCCTCACCCAGATGATGAGGCTTTTTCAGTTGCTGGCACGACTGCCTATTATACAAAAAAAATGAATACACCTGTTACATATGCCTGCTTAACATTAGGTGAAATGGGCCGTAATTTAGGTAATCCCCCATTTGCTACACGCGAATCATTACCAGAAATACGTCGTAAAGAATTAATTGCAGCCGCAGAAGCAATGGGTATTCAAGATTTACGTATGATGGGTCTTCGTGATAAAACAATCGAATTTGAAGACGATGAGAAGATGGTAAAGCTGGTAGAAGGTTTAATTGAAGAGCTAATGCCTTCATTAATTATTACGTTCCTACCTGGTTTTGCGGTACATCCAGACCATGAAGCAACCGCGCGTGCTGTCGTTGAGGCTGTACGTCGTATGCCTAAGGCTGCACGTCCACAAGTATTTGGCTGTGCCTTCGCAAACGATACTATTGAAAAAAATGGCGAGCCTCATGTGGTCTATGATATTCGCGAAATGCGAATGGATAAATTACAAGCATTACAGGCACACGCATCACAAACTGGTTGGATGATGCAAGAAACAGAAAAACGCATTGATGATGGAGAACCGATGAGCGAAAGCTGGCTAAATGTCGAAAGATTTTACATTGTTGATCCTGATAAATATGTAAAATAAATAAAAGGTTCTGTCCTCTCATGATTGGAGAACAGAGCCTCTTTTAATTAGGTAGATTTTACTTTATTTAGTTTATGCACGATAAACGTGATCGAAAAGGCAATTAATAAAAACAGGAAGAAAAAATAATGAGGTATATGAATATTAACAACACTTACTAACATTTTTAACCCTATAACGCCAATAATGATGAAAGCAGTCGCTTCTAGCTCAGGAATTTTTTCGATCATAATTAAAAATACACCCGCTATTGTTCTCATCATTAGGATTCCTAACATACCCCCAATTAGAAGCACCCATACTTGATCTGAAATAGCAAAGGCGGCAAATATTGAATCAATGGAAAAGGCAATATCCATCAGCTCTACGGAAATAACTGTTGCCCAAAAGGTCCCAAAGAAACGAACCATCAAGCCAGATTTTTTTACCACCTTCACACTATCCTCATTTCCGATTTGAAGGAAATGAGCGATACAGAGCCATCCTAAATACAACGCACCTAACACTTTAATAAACCAAAATTCTACAAGATAAACTCCTATTCCAATAAATAAAAATCTGAAAAAATAGGCTCCTAGCATCCCATACATTAAAGCTCGTTTTCGTTGCTTATCTGGCAAATGTTTGACAAGTACTGCTAATACAAGTGCATTATCTGCTGACAACAATCCTTCTATAATAATTAATGAAAATATTAGTCCCCATGATACAGGATCCACTAATACTTCCTGCCACATTGCCCAATCGAAAAACTGGCTATATGTAGATAGAATTCCTTGAATGATTTCCACTGCTTACCCTCCCACTTGTCCTAAGCTAATCTAGTATATGCTTGACCAATTTTGATATGAAAGTTGTATTTTTTTGATCAATGGTGCCTCCGTATAATCGCGTCTAGACCTCTAAAAAACGATTTCCTTTACACCTAATTCGGTGGAGGAAATGGTCCATAAAAGTGGGACTTACCTATGTTTAACGCTTCATTTTCCATACAAAAAGTAAGGTAAATAAAGATAAAACGCTTACATTATAAAATGGACACGGAAAATTTAGAATTTACTAAAAATTAAGTCCAAAAAGCAAAAAAAGTGTGCTATCATAGATAAATGTTTTAAACGTAAAACGGAGGATGAATACTATGGAAGTTGCTGATACTAGAACCGTGCAAGTGGAGAATGTCCTCATTGCACACCATTTTTTAAAAGACGTAGTTGTGCATACACCTCTACAAAGAAATGACTATTTATCTGAAAAATATGGCGCAAATATTTATTTTAAACGTGAGGATTTACAACATGTACGCTCATTCAAGCTTCGTGGCGCCTATTATAAAATTAAAAAAATCGAGGATGAAGCGCGCAATGTTGGCGTCGTTTGTGCCAGCGCAGGCAACCACGCACAAGGTGTAGCTTATGCCTGTGCCCAATTAAAAATCCAAGCTAGCATTTTTATGCCTCAAACTACACCCAAGCAAAAAATAGACCAAGTGCGTATGTTTGGTCGTGAGTATGTGGAGATTATTTTAGCGGGTGACACGTTCGATGACTCTGCTGAAAGTGCACTAAGTTTCTGTGAAGAACAAGGTAAAATCTTCATTCACCCATTTGATGATTTCGATGTTATTGCTGGGCAAGGAACTGTGGCGGTAGAAATCATGAATGATATGGAAGAGCCAATCGACTACGTATTTGGCAGTATCGGTGGTGGTGGCTTAATGTCTGGTGTTTCTGCCTATATTAAAAACCTTTCCCCATCTAGCAAAATTATAGGTGTAGAGCCTGCCGGTGCTGGCAGTATGAAGGCTGCTTTCGCTGAAGGTGGTACAGTTGCTCTTGATTGGATTGACAAATTCGTCGATGGAGCTGCCGTAAAGTGTGTCGGTCATCATACTTATGATGTTTGTTGCCGTTATTTAGACGACATTATTCTTGTACCTGAGGGAAAAGTATGTACAACCATTTTAGATTTGTACAATAAACATGCGATTATTGCTGAGCCTGCTGGTGCATTGTCAGTCGCAGCTCTTGATTTTTATAAAGAAGAAATCAAAGGAAAGTCTGTTGTCGTTATCATTAGTGGTGGGAATAACGATATTGGACGTATGCAGGAAATTAAAGAAAAGTCTCTTATTCATGAAGGCTTACTTTACTACTTCATCGTCAGCTTCCCTCAACGGGCAGGCGCTCTTCGTCAATTCCTTACTAGCGTGCTTGGACCTAATGATGATATTACAACCTTTGAATATACTAAGAAAAACAATAAGGAAAGCGGTCCTGCTCTAGTCGGCATCGAGCTAGGCGATCGATCAGATTACGAGGGATTACTAGCGAGAATGAACGAGTTTGGCTTCAACTATAAAGAAGTTAACAATGATCTTCAGCTATTTGGCCTACTCGTCTAAATGAAAGAGTCTCACTTTTATCAGGTGAGGCTTTTTCTATGTTTAAATATTTGAGAGTCACCTCAACAGCTTCTTTCTCAACCATTAATATAGATGAACGGAGCGAGGGAGAGCACCACCCTCACATCATTGTAAATGAAAAACTATAGGCAAACCCAAATGTCATTGAGTTTGCCTACAGTCTGATACTCATACGAATGTATGAACGATATACCTTTATCCTAATAAAGCACGGTCCGAATTCATTTTTTCTCCACGAATGCGTTCAAACTCAGCCATTAAATCAGGTATCGTTAATTCATGTTTACGATCTTCCCCAACTTCTAAAATAATTTGACCTTTATCCATCATAATTAGGCGATTTCCTAAATCTAAAGCTTGTTGCATATTATGTGTAACCATCAATGTCGTTAACTGATCTTTTTCTACTAAATACTTTGTAATACGGGTGATCAATTCAGCACGTGATGGATCAAGCGCGGCCGTATGCTCATCTAACAATAATATAGATGGTTTTGTAAAAGTGGCCATTAACAGAGACAAAGCTTGACGTTCCCCTCCGGAAAGTAAGCCAACCTTTGCAGAAAGGCGGTTTTCTAAATTTAATCCAAGCATCTCTAACGATTCAATAAAAAACTCACGACGTTTTTTGTCTACACCTCTTCGCAATCCTCTACTCTTATTACGGGAATAGGCTAGTGCCAAATTTTCCTCAATCGTCATAGCAGGTGCTGTTCCCGCCATTGGATCCTGGAAAACACGACCTATAAATTGCGAGCGTTTATACTCAGGCAAATGAGTAACATTGTTGCCATCAATCGAAACTGTGCCGAAATCTGGTGTTAAGGCGCCAGAAATCATATTCATCATCGTTGATTTACCTGCCCCATTACTCCCAATAATAGTAACAAAATCACCAGGCTTTAAATGTAGGTTAATTTCTGCTAGAGCGATCTTTTCATCCGGTGTCCCTTCATTGAACACCTTATTTATACCGTGTAATTTAAGCAAGGCCTTTTCCTCCTTGCTCTACTGGTTTAATTTGCGTAAGTTCTGCAGCCCGTTTAGCCTTACGCTTACGTTCCTTACGCTTGTTAATAAATTGAGGTAAGATCAACGCCAAAATGACGATGATAGCTGTAATTAATTTCATATCTCCTGAATCCAGGAAGTCTACACGTAAAGCTAACGCTAAAATAATACGATAAATAATAGCTCCAGCGATGACTGCAAAAGTGGTACGAATAATGGTCTTTGTACCAAAAATAGCTTCCCCGATAATGACAGATGCAAGTCCGATTACAATCATACCAATTCCCATACTTACATCAGCGAACTTCGAATATTGTGCGATTAAAGCTCCAGAAAATGCGACAAGTGCGTTGGAAAGTCCTAGCCCTAAAATAATGAGTGTATCTGTATTGGCTGAGAAGCTGCGAATCATTCGTTTATTATCACCAGTAGCACGAATAGCCAGCCCAACCTCTGTTTTTAAGAACCAATCTGCCACTAATTTAATTAAAATTGTAATAATTACAATGACAATTAGTACACTCCAAGTACCTGGTACTTGCTGAATCCCCATACCCTTTAATAGGCTGTTGAGAGCATCATCTATCCCTAAATTACTCCAAAACGCTTGAAACTTTGAAAATATCGTTTCAGAGTTTAGTAATGGAATATTTGGACGACCTATCGTATTTTCTGCAGTTAACCCCATGATCCGTAGGTTAATCGAATATAAGGCAATCATCATTAAAATCCCTGATAATAGTGGGTTTATCTTCCCTTTTGTGTGAAGGATTCCTGTCATACATCCAGCAATAAATCCAGCAACAATTGCCACTAAAGTCGCTAAGATTGGGTGGTAGCCAAGCAAAACCATTGTTGCTGCTGTTGCCGCCCCTGTTACAAAGCTTCCATCAACCGTTAAATCCGGAAAATCTAACACTCGAAATGTTAAATATACACCAAGTGCCATAATTGCATAGATGATTCCTTGCTCCACTGCGCCAAATAATGCTAAAAACATCGTTGAATCATCTCCTAAATCTAATTTATTATGCTACTGCTGGTAAATGAAGATAAAGCGGGGATGGTTCCCCCGCTTCGAGTTATTTTTCTAGAAGTTCTGCACCCCAAGAATCTTTAATTTCAATTCCTAAATCATCTGCTACTTTTTTATTAATTAATAGCTTTAGATTTTGTGGATATTGCGCTGGCGTTTCAGCAGGTGTTGCTTCACCTTTTAAAATTTTCACTGCCATTTGCCCAGCCTCATACCCAATATCGGAATATTCAAAACCATATGCAGCCAAACCGCCTCGCGCCACAGAGTCAAGCTCTCCTACTATTAAAGGCAATTTATTGGCATTTGCTACATCAATGACAGACTCTAAAGCAGAGACTACTGTATTGTCCGTAATAATATAGAATGCATCGACTTTACCGATTAAAGATTCAGTTGCTTGTTTTACCTCTGCAGAAGTTGCAGCTGATGCCTCTTTAACCTCAAGACCTTGCTCAGCCATTACTTTTTTTACTTCTTTCACCTGTGCTACGGAGTTTTGCTCACCAGCGTTGTAGACCATACCAACGTTTTTAGCACCTAGCTCTTTTAAAAATGCTACTGTTTTAGAAATCGTTTCAGGATGTAAATCGATAGTACCTGTAACATTTTTCCCTGGCTTCTCCATTGATTCTATGAGCTGAGCACCTACAGCATCTGTTACAGATGTAAAGATAATTGGAATATCACTTGTTGCTGTTGCCGCGGCCTGTGCAGAAGGTGTAGAGTTAGCAAATATTAAATCTACGTTCGCACTTACTAGGTTGTTAGCAATCGTTGTGTTAAGACTATTATCACCTTGTGCGATTTGTGGATCATACTCAACTTTTAAACCTGCATCTTCAATCGCCTTTTTAAAGCCTTCCGTCGCTGCATTTAACGACGGATGCTCTACAATTTGCGTAATTCCGATTTTATATGTTTTATCATCTGCGTTTCCGCTGTCACTGGCGTTATTCGTTTCGTTCCCCTTTGATTCTGTTGAACTAGTTCCACCACTACCACAAGCAGCAAGTAGTAATACTAATCCAAAGAGTAGGAATGAAAGCTTTTTGACATTGCTCTTCACCATTAATCCCCCCGATTAAGTTCTCGAATATCTATCACACTTTATCCAAACAAAGTGTGAATGTATCGCTATATTATCGTGATTATTGAGCTTCGTCAACAACATTATGAATGTTCTGACTTTTGTATTTCGCAAAAAAATTTAACATTTCATTTAATTTGGCGCTTTAAACCGCTAAACTACGCTATTTACGTTATTGGATTCCTTTTTTAAAAATAGTAAAAAATATTTATGACAATTTTGCGAATTTAGTCATATTGACAAAAAGTCTGACATTTGACTTCTGCTAGATATGTATAATAAAATATTGACTTGTGTGAAAGCACCGTGGTTCGTAACCATCCCACGAAAAAAAACTAAGGAGAAATGAATATGAAGATAAAATTTTTAGCAGCAAGTGGTATTATTGCAGCTCTTTATATTGCTGTGACGATGCTTGTTGCACCATTTGGTTTTACAGAGGTGCAGTTCCGTGTATCTGAAATTTTCAACCATTTAGTGGCCTTTAATCCACGCTTTGCCGTTGGTATCATAATAGGGGTATTTATTTCTAATATCTTTTCACCACTCGGTATCTACGACTTAGTATTTGGTGTTGGACATTCTATGATTACATTGGGTTTGTTCATTTTGATCTGTAAATTTGTTAAAAATATTTGGGCACGTTTAATCATCAATACATTTTTATTTACATGCACTATGTTTATAATCGCCTTTGAATTGAATTTAGCCTTAGAGCTACCATTCTTTTGGACTTGGCTCACGGTGGCGGCAGGTGAATTCGTTGTCTTAGCGGTTGGTGCACCTATTATGTATATACTAAATAAACGCCTTCACTTTAAAGAGATGATTGAATAGACGAGTCTTACGAGACTCGTCTTTTTTTCTTGACAATATTCTGAAAACATTCTACAATTCTTTCTAATAAATGCGGAGAAGAAGAATAGTAGCAAGCATAGTTACTCTAAAGAGAGCTGGTGGTCGGTGTAAACCAGTAGTACGTGCTTGTGAATGGACTTCAGAGCAGCCTTATCCAATGTAAGGCCGATTTACTCCCCGTTATCGGAGTTAGAAAGCGCGCATATATTGCGAATAAAGGTGGCACCACGGTTACTCGTCCTTTTCACGAAGGAATGGAGTGCCTTTTTTTATGAAAAAATGAGCGTAGAGGAGTCGAGGAAAGATGAGTATAGTAGTAGAGAACAAAGGATATTTTGGAGAATTTGGTGGTAGCTTCGTTCCAGAGGAGCTTCAGCATGTATTAACTATTTTGGATGAAAATTTCCAAAAATTCAAAGAGGATGAAGACTTTAATACAGAATTGAATTATTATTTCCATGAGTATGTCGGTCGCAAATCCCCTCTTTATTTTGCAGAAAATTTAACGAAGCAATTGGCTGGTGCAAAGATTTATTTAAAACGTGAGGATCTTAACCATACAGGCTCACATAAAATCAATAATGTATTGGGCCAAATTTTATTGGCAAAACGTATGGGCGCAAATCGCGTTATTGCTGAAACTGGTGCAGGTCAACACGGTGTGGCAACCGCTACTGCATGTGCCATGTTCGGAATGGATTGTACTATTTATATGGGGTTAGAGGATACTAAACGTCAGGCATTGAATGTATTTCGTATGGAGCTTCTTGGAGCGAAGGTTGTAGCTGTTGATAAGGGGCAAGGACGTTTAAAGGATGCCGTTGATGAAGCATTTGCGGATTTGGTGGAAAACTATGAAACGACATTTTATTTATTGGGCTCTGCTGTTGGGCCACACCCATTCCCCTCAATGGTTAAACATTTCCAATCTGTTATTAGCCGCGAAAGCCGTGAACAAGTTTTGGAGAAAGAAGGAAAACTACCAACAGCTGTCTTAGCTTGTGTCGGTGGTGGAAGTAATGCTATAGGGGCATTCGCAGAGTTTATTGCTGATGAAAATGTTCGTCTTATCGGAATAGAGCCAGATCAAGCTGCTACACTTAACGAGGGAACTCCTGGAGAGCTACATGGCTTCAAATGTTTAGTGCTTCAGGATGCAGAGGGAAATCCTCTACCAACATACTCAATTGCCGCAGGTTTAGATTACCCAGGTGCAGGACCTGAACACAGTCACTTAAAAACAATTGGTCGTGCAGAGTATGTTACTGTAACAAATGAAGAAGTATTAGAGGCATTTCAGGTGCTCTCGAAGGTAGAAGGTATTATTCCTGCGCTTGAAAGTTCTCATGCAGTTGCCCATGCACTAAAACTGGCGCCCACTCTTACAGCTGATGAAATTATTATAATAAATATCTCAGGTCGTGGCGATAAGGACGTTGAGCAAGTTTTTCATATGTTAAATAAATAATTCACACATGAAAGAGCGATTTCTTAAATTGGAAATCGCTCTTAAACTTACACTAATGAAGTAATGTTTGCTGATCTTAGAATACAAGTATAAACGAGCCTATTCCAATAAGAATATATATCCCCCATTTATTTCATAAAAAAAACGGATGAAGTCTATTCCTTCATCCGTTCAGTCGCTATTATGAAATTGCCTTTTTATGCAGTTTAATTTTTAGCTTTTCTAACATATCTACCGTCATTTTTGACAAATCGTACTCTGCCTTAAAGCCCCACTCTTTTTGTGCCGCTTCAATATTTATTGAATTTGGCCAGCTATCTGCTATTGCCTGACGAACTGGGTCAACCTGATAGTTCATGGTAAAGTTTGGTAAATGTTTCTTAATTTCAGCTGCAATTTGCGATGGTTCAAAACTCATTGCTGTTATATTAAAAGCATTACGGTGAACAAGCTTACTACCATCCGCTTCCATTAAATCAACAATTGCCTGTAAAGCATCTGGCATGTACATCATATCCATATACGTACCTTCTTGAATATAAGATGTATACTTGCCTTGTTCAATCGCTTCGTAGAAAATTTCTACCGCATAATCAGTCGTTCCACCACCTGGGGGCGTTATATAAGAAATTAACCCTGGGAAACGGACCCCACGTGTGTCTACTCCAAAACGGCTAAAGTAATAATCACATAATAATTCCCCCGCCACCTTATTAACACCATACATAGTTGTCGGGCGTTGCAATGTATCCTGAGGTGTATCTTCCTTCGGTGTAGATGGCCCAAAAGCCCCTATCGAACTTGGTGTGAAGAATTGCATATTTAACTCACGTGAAACTTCCAAAGCATTCATTAATCCACCCATATTTAAATTCCAAGCCAACAAAGGATTTCTTTCAGCTGTAGCTGATAATAATGCTGCTAAATGCATCATTGTATCAGCACCAAAGTCCTTTGCTAAATCGTGCATTCTTTGTCCATCTGTAACGTCCAATATCTCAAACGGGCCCTCAGTATGGTCAAGCTTTCTAATGTCAGTAGCAAGTATGTTGTCCTCCCCATAAATACTACGAAGTTTTTCTACAAGCTCAGAACCAATTTGACCAAGTGCTCCGGTAACCATAATTTTTTTCATTTCTCAAAACCTCCACATGTGAACAATTGTACTTCTGGAAAGCACAATAATATATTAATAAACATTGATTTAATAACACTTTCAATGAAATTCATTATAATGTGTTCGTTTTGAAA
The DNA here is from genome assembly GCF_019091145.1 of Lysinibacillus sp. GbtcB16. Classification (NCBI taxonomy): domain Bacteria; kingdom Bacillati; phylum Bacillota; class Bacilli; order Caryophanales; family Bacillaceae; genus Lysinibacillus; species Lysinibacillus sp. GbtcB16. Next base: position 45,621 of record NZ_JAGXJV010000005.1, on the reverse strand, counting down.
ATACAACAATTATATTAAAAATATTCATAAAAGAAACATACTATCCCTTACTTCTCAGTATATGAACATTTTAAATTATTGTGCTACAAAAATATATTAAATACATTTGTACATTCAGAAAGAACAGTTTTTAAAACTCCCATCCAACAAGTTATTAGAACAAATAAAAAGAATCCTCTTTGCTAGCTTTGCAAAGAAGATTCTATAGCCCATTAATTTATGAAGGACTAAATTATATTGAAAAACGTTTAACCGCTATTTGTAGCACTTTTGATACCTTTCGTAATTCTTTAATATAATTGTGGAATTGTTGCTGTGCTGTTAATTGATCGGCTGTTAAAGTAGCAACATGCTTCGTTGATTCAGTATTCGTATCAGATAAAGATGTCAGCATAACCGCATCATCACTAACCGTTTTTGTATGATTAGCAATTTCTTGAACTGTAGAAGAGACTTCCATAATATAAGGCTTGATTGTATGTACTTTTTCTAAAATCTGATCAAAACTTAATGCTGTTTGACCAGTTACAGCAACGCCTTTTTCGGTTGCCATTAGCACACCCTCCATCATTTGTACTGCATAGCTTGAATCTAGATGAATGTTTTGTACAATGGACGTAATAGTTTGCGTTGAATGAACGGTTTGCTCTGCAAGCTTGCGTACCTCGTTCGCTACTATCGCAAATCCCTTGCCATGCTCGCCCGCTCTTGCCGCTTCAATAGATGCATTTAACGCTAATAGATTTGTTTGTGCCGTTATTTTTTCAATGACCTCAATCATTTGATCGATTGATGATGCTCGTTCGACTAAATTAAAGATGGCTGTATTGGATTTCTCGACAGCTTGCTTAATTGTCTGCATTTGTGCTAAATTGGCTTGCACAATCTCAGTTCCGCTTTCCGCATCTCGAGCAGTTTTATGAGCGAAATTTTCTACAATGTGAATTTTTTCTAATATGACTTGTACATCGTTTAAAACTTCTTCTAATGATGATGTATTGGAAGCCAATTTATTAGAAGACGCTACCGTTGAATCTGATATAGACTGTACATCTTTTGCTATTTTCAATGTCGTTGTTGAAGATTCCTCTGAGGACTCCTGTAATTTCCCGGTCATTTCCTCCACTTCGTAGGCACTGTCCGTAACTGTATGGAGTAAACTTTTCACTTCCGTGATCATTTGATTGTAAGACAGCACCACCTCACCAAGCTCATCATGGGCCACATAACTTGCATTGGCAGTGAAATCACCCTGTTCAGCCTGTTTTAGTAATGATTTTAATTGCCGTGTAGGGACATTGACCGCCTTTGTTGCTATAAACCCTATAATAATAACTAGCATCACAACTGTTAAACACACACCACCAAGCAACCAATAACCAAATTGTACATCTTCTTGATAGGACTGTTGTTGGTCTTTTGCTCGTTGAACGAGGTAGTTTTGTGTTTCTTCTAATAATGTATGAATTTCCTGACTTATTGGTAGAAACGTCTGAGAATAAAATTTCTCTTGTTCACTTTGGGTCAATTGCTGGTAGCCCTCAATCAATTCTCTCTGCTTCCCTAGCAAGGACTTATACTTATTAATTTGATGACTCATTTTTTTATCAATTTCTTGGCTTTTTAAATGGTCTAACGGCTTATCCACGTCTTTTAAAATGGAAGCCATTCCTGTATAATTGCCATCAGAATCGACGATAAAATCTAATTGACGTTGCGATTCTTCCAGCTCATTTAGCCACCCAATTGGAACAAGCCCCTGTTTGTAACTCTCACTTGCATGCCACGACATTTTCCTTAAATAATCCACACTAAATACACCTAGCAATACATTCGATAATACACAAACAATCATAAGTACAAGTAACTTGTCCTTCACCTTTATGAAACGAAAAAAATGCATGATCTCTGGCTCCTCCTCCAACTCTTACCAATAATGATAGTATGAAGATATAAAGCCAGTGTTATGTTTTTGTAAAGATTAGACGAAGAATTAAGAAATTATGCCCACTCACTATCCCCAAGTAGGTAATTTACCGCACAAATTGATTCAGACCATTATCCCTTATCTACATCATGTAAATAGTTGCAACCTTCCACACATTACCAGCGTTTATAGTAGTAACTATAGAAAGAAGGTGTTACATTTGTCGCAGCTTAAGAAATTGGATGGAAGTTTAGTTGTGAGCCTCTTTTTACTTGGAGGTTTTAGCTGCCTTTTTGTCCATTCTAGCAGTGTCAATTTCGGACAATATGCCAGTTCCTTCATTGTTAAGCAATTTATCTTTTATCTTATTGGATTTATCATCATGTTTGGGATTTCTTTACTTGATATTGAACAATTAAAAAAGATTGGATGGCCATTTTATGGATTAGCAGTAGCGTTAACTGCTGGACTCATAGTAGCACCAGAGAGTATTGCACGGACGATAAACGAGGCTAAATCTTGGTATCAAATACCCTTTCTAGGTTCTCTTCAGCCATCGGAGTTTTTAAAATTTGCCTTTTTAATTGTTGTGAGTAAAATCATTATCTCTCATCAAGAGAAAAATGCACGCCCTTCCTATCTAGCTGATTTATGGCTATTTGTGAAAATTGGACTTATTGTCCTTCCTCCTTCGCTCCTTGTTTATAAACAACCCGACACAGGCATGGTTATGTTATACATGGCAATGATTCTACCCATGTTATTTTTTTCAGGTATACATAGGAAATTACTGATTGTATTTACGGCCATACCTCTAGTTTTAATCAGTACAATTGTAGTACTTTATGTTAGATTTAATGATTTTTTTACAGAAAAAATTTTAGGTGCCCTATCAGGACATCAAGTATCTCGTATTTATGGCTGGCTACAACCTTATGATTACATAGATTCTTCGTTTCAGGTTCGCCAAGGTTTTTTAGCCATCGGGTCGGGGGAATTTTTCGGGAAGGGCTATCTGAATAATAATGTTTATGTGCCAGAGAAGCATACTGATTTTATTTTTTCTGCAATTGCCGAGGAATTAGGGTTTGCTGGCGGGGCATTTGTCATTGCTTTACTGTTTTTTGTCATCTACAGGATTGTTCTTATTTCTGTTGAAGCAAAAGACCCTTTTATGACATTAATGGGCGCAGGGATATCAAGCTTATTAGCCTTCCAAATTACTCAAAATATTGGCATGACCCTTGGACTTTTACCAGTCACTGGAGTTACTTTACCTTTTTTAAGCTATGGGGGTAGTTCACTATTGTCAAATTTCATGCTAATGGGAATTGTCATGATTATTCATAAATCCTATAAGGGATATATGTTTAAAAGAGGAGATTAACTAAATGCAAGTAGAGAAGGATATTCTCTACTTGCTGAGGGATTCATCTTAAATTAAAAACTCATGAATACTTTCATTATATTGATTTATAAATATTTCAGCCTCCTTACTAGGTAATTTTAGTGCGGCTAACGCGGCACCACCTACCGGTAAGCTGGAAGCACCCATAAAGTCATATTGATTGCAATACTTTTTATCCAGCACAGCTAGTTTTTTAATAAATAATGGCAATTCCTTAAAAACTCCACCTGCTAACACGACTTTTACACGTTCAGCGAAGAATGGATTTTTTTTGTAACAAGCATCGATACTTTGATAAAAAATATGGCACACTTCATCTATAATCGTATTTGCTACTATATCTCCACGTTTTGTGCACTCTATCGCTACTTTACTTAAAGGCGCAATTATATCTCGTGGATGCCCTTCACCATATACAATTTCAATAATTTGTGGCACAGATTGCACTTGAAAATAGGCTAATACAGCGCCAGTTAATATCGTTTCTGGACCTCTTTTATCAAATTCTTTAAAAACCGCCTTTAATGTGCGAATACCTATATCATAGCCACTGCCCTCATCATCAAATATATAACCCCATCCTGCTGTCCGCTCAATTCTTCCAGTTGAATCTATACTTAATGTAATCGCACCTGTACCCGATATTTGAACAATGCCAGGTTGACCTAATGTTCCTGCATACAGTGCATTCAATCCATCATTTGATAAAGTTAATTGACAGCCTTCTGGTAAAAGCGACATTAATAATGTCTGTGTAATGTCATCATTATTATTTTCTGTCACACCAGAAAGTCCTGCATGGCATTTTGTTAGTTGATGAAAATGGAGCGGTTGTTGATTCTTCAATTGATTAATAAGTTCTGTTATCGTCTGCGTAAATTGCTCAATGTTCATGGATGTAGGGTTACTTTTACCCGTTTTTGCGAGGGCTATTACTTGCCCACTGAATGTAGAGATGGTAGCAATTGTCTTCGTTCCACCACCGTCAATTGCCAAAACATACAAGTGCCTTCACCTCTATACGATTTTAATTGTGGAAACGATTTCTCCTACCTCATGCCCTGCGTCATTTCGCACAAAGGAAGGCGATAATGCTTTTATTCGCTCAATTGTTTCAACATTTGAATACTGAATTTGTTCTAACACAGAAGCAATTACATTTGGCCATGGACTTTCTGAGCCATTCATAATTTTCAGGGCAAAGCTTACCCCTTCGTTTCGTAGAGCGAAACAATATACGCCCTGCGCTCCACCCTTTGCTACAATATTAGGATCTTTTAATAATGCTGTACAAATAAAATTTTGAGCTGCGATAATTTGATTTTCTTGATTCATAACTGTCGTGAGCTTTTTTACTGCCTCACGAACTTGATCATCATCAATCAATTCTGGCCGTGCTAGCTTTAAATAGGCTATCGCCATATTTTTTAGTGGAATCGCAAAAACAGGTGCACCACAACCATCTATTCCCGTGCGAATTTTCCCCTCATCATAGTCACTTAAATAAGCAATGTATTTTTTTATCATTTGCTGTAATGGATGATCTGGATGACAATACTGTTCAAAATTATAGCCATTCGCCAGACAAGCAGTTAAAAACCCTAAATGCTTACCTGCACAATTATGAAGTAGCTTCCTTTTTTGGAATCCCTGTTGAATATATAGTGTTTTTGGTTCTTCGTTAAGCGGATATGACGCTGCGCAAATTAAATCATTTTCACAAACAGGAATTTTCTCCAGCAAAGAGGTCAATGCCTCTTGATGGTAAATTTCACCTCTTTGCGATGCCAAAAATAATGCACTTTCCGTTGAAGTTATCTCATACTTTTCTATAAAATCAGTCATGAAAATTGGAATGGCTTGGAATGGTTTTGCTGCAGAACGAAAATACACAGGCTCATAATCTTGACCAACTGAAACGAATTCTTCCTTCGCTAGATTCACAGCACTCATTTGTCCATAATGCACATTTTCCATTAATCCTGAACGGTACTCTTTCAAAAATTCTGAGTAAGCCACGAATCAACCAACCTTTCTTTAAACAGACAGCAGCTGCTTTTGTGCCTGTAATGCTGCTCCTTTGACTACGCCCTCTTTTAATTGGTTTGAAAACTGTAAAACAAAATGAGGTTGTAGTTCTTTCCATATATATTGTTTGCATTTTTCACTAAGAAGTTTTTGAAATGTTACATTGTGCTCGATAATTTCACCGCTAACAATAACGGCTTCCGGTTCATATAAACACACCAAATTATTGATAGCAATGGCTAGATATGTAGCTACATCTTGTTGAATATCCACTGCCCATTGTTCGCCTTGATCCACACACTGTAAAATCTCTTCGATTGATTGAATATTAAGATTTTTAGGTGTTCTATTGAGTAAGGTCATTTCTGAAATATACATCGACAAGCACCCTCGTTTTCCACAGTGACACATTTCACCAAAGGGATTAATCGTTATATGACTTATTTCCCCCGCTTTGTTTTGAATGCCACGATACACTTCTCCGTTTAGTAATATGGATGCTCCGACGCCCGTTCCCATCCCTACTAAAATACAATTTGAATAAAGAGGCGTATAGATATCACCAATTTCTGCAATGATTTGCATTTTCAATTCATTATCTACGATGACTTCACAATCAAAAACACCATTTAGGTCCTCTCCTATACGACAGTTTTCCCACTTTAATTGCTCAGAAGAAACTATAATCCCTTCTTCGTTATTAATGACACCGGGTACCCCTATTCCAATGCCTAATAATTTCTCCTGAGCAATCTGATATTCTGACATAATAGTAGCTATGGAGCGTTTTAATAGATGGATTGCTTCCTCATACCGATGCTTGATGCTGCATTTGATTTCCTGAAAAGCGATCAGTTTTCCTAGAAAATCTAATATACCAAGTCGAATTGTAAAGCAATCTATCTCGATTCCTATAGTATATAAAGCATCTTCACGCATATGAATTAATGTTGGCCGTCTACCAATGGCGGTTTCCTCTGAAACCCCTTCAAGTATAAAGCCTTCCGCTTCTAGCTCCTGCACAATACGAGTAATAGTCGTAGGACTCATTTTTGTATACTTTGATAATTGAATTCTTGAAATCGGTGCCATCTGCCTAATTGCGTCAAGCACAATATACTTATTTTGTCTTCTCATTTGTACTTGATCTTGCTTTTTCAAATTAGATTCATCCCCTATTTAAACATTTCTATGAATTGTACAGCCTCTCTGATGTCTTTTTCGGGATTTGATCTCACTTCTCGTTCAATAGTTAAATAGCCATTGTATCCGATTTCATGTAAAGCTGAAAAATAAAGCTCGAAATTGACATCTCCCTGACCTAGTGGAAGCTCTCTAAAGAAATCCCCATTTTCCACCATTTCTTCTATCTTATCATGAGATGTTCCAGAATCGTATCCTAAGTACCCATACACGTCTTTTGGATTCGTTTGTTGTAATTGAATGCCATCCTTCACATGTGTATGTACAATATAATTTCTTAAAAGCTTCACTCCCGCCACAGGATCATCCTTGGTTACCATTACCATATTGGCAGGATCAAAATTAACTGATACACCATCTGTTGATAGTTTATCTAAAAATCTCTTTAATGTTTGACTCGTCTCTGGTCCTGTTTCAATTGCAAAATAAGCATCTAATGATGTAGCAAATTGCCCTAATTCTTCACATGCTTCTAGCATAGTTTGATAGATTGGATCATTCTCATCTTCAGGAATGATCCCAATATGGGTCGTAACAATCGATGTACCAAGATCTTTTGCCAATTGCATAATATCCTTCGATTTTTTTATTTTCCATTCATTTTCGTGTTTATCTTGAAAGCCATGTCCTCCCAAATCTCCACATAATGCTGAAATTTCAAGCCCTAAATCTACAATATATTGCTTCAATTCTGCTCTTTGTGCAGCATCTAAATGATCCGGATCTAGCTCACCTGAAACAGCGTACATTTGGACACCTTGTGCACCGACCTCCTTCGCTTTTAGCAATCCTTCACGTATAGGCAATCTAAAGCTATCTACAATCACACCAATTCTATTGTTTAATTTCACCATTTTAATATACGACTTCCTTTCCTTGTCTTGCAGAAATATAAATCCCCTCTAAAATCTTCATAATTTCTACCCCATCCTCAACAGGTGCCACTGAATCATATTGGTGAAGACAGCAATCAACAAACGTATTGATTTCATTCTGAAAGGCTGTTACAAAATCAAAAGATAGATCGTTAATTTGAGGATGAATATTTAAAATGGTGTTATGCTCCTCGCTTACAATTTTCAGCTCAGGCTCTAGTTCTGCACCCCCATTTGTGCCATATAATTTAATGCTCATTTCATCTTTTATGGCATGTAGCGTATAGGAAACATCCACCATTAATGAAGCCCCGTTCTCAAATGTTATAAGGGCGTTCGCTAAGTCCTCAACTGTATTTTTAGTAGCATCATAGTCTGCCGCTTTATAAAAAGATAAATGTTCAATATGATTTCTATTTCCTAATTGATTATAGGTGTGACCTGTTACACGCTTCACTTTCGGTCTTCCCATTAAGTACCAGCATATATCAATAACATGGACACCTAAATCTATTAATGGGCCACCACCAGATTTATCGATTTCTGCAAACCAACCTCCTGGATTACCTAATCTTCTTAAGCAAGAAGCTTTCGCATAATAAATATCGCCTAATTTATTATCATCTATGAACTGTTTCAGCACCTTTGTGTTCGTTGCAAAACGTCTTACATAGCCGACCTGAAATACTTTACGATGTTTTTCGGCAACCTTTTGGATGTTTAATGCCTCCGCATAAGTCATAGATAAGGGTTTTTCAATAAGTACATGTAAATCATTTTCTAAAGCGAGAATGGCTAGGTCTGCATGTGTATTATTCCATGTACAAATACTGACAGCTTCTACATTTTTATCTGCAAATAATGCCTCTTTAGAAGAGAAAACATGAGTGGCTCCAAATTGAGCAGCTTTTGCTTTCCCCCTCTCAATAGAAGTATCATACACACCATATAACTCAACTGATGGATTTTTCATATAAGAGCCTAAATGATAATCCGAAATAGAGCCTGTTCCGATTACACAAACTTTTAATTTGTCCATGTTCTTCCCTCCTTAAAGCTTACATTCATCCCATAAACGACGAACATTATCCATCCCTATTTTTGAACCAACCTGACAATCCTCCATACCTTCAAACTCCACCGTAATATAACCATCGTATCCATAGCCTTTGACAAGCTTAATAATTTCTCGAATATTAATATCACCATGTCCGACAATTGCTCCTCGGATGTAATTGTTATGAACTGTACGGAACCATTCACCATCACCGGGATTTTCAAAATAAGGGCGAATATAAAAATCTTTAAAATGCACGGTAGCGGCATAGGATATATTTTTCATAACACCAATAAGAGGCTCTTCATCTATACATAAAAAATTCCCGATATCTAATGTAGTTTTAAAATTATCTCTGTTAACGGCTTGAATTAATTGTTGTACACGATCACTTGTTTGAACATTAAAGCCATGATTTTCAATAGTTGTGGTGATATTGAATTGTTTCGCATAATCTGCAATCAATTGACAGCCCCTTACCATTTCATCAAAATGCTCATTATAATAATGGATGGTTGTTTGCTCCTTTGGTAAAGTAAAAAGTGTAACGTCATGGCGCATAATTTTGATACCCATACGATGTACAACATCTACGTGTTTCTTTAAGCGCTCCACTTCTTCAAAAAAGGCTTCCTCAGTCTCATGAATAAAGTTTGCGGGTAATGAGTAGGCAGATAACTCCAATCCTAGCTCCGCAGCTTTCTCTTTTATTTGAGTGGCGAGCTCATCATTATCTACTATTGTGAACTCATAGGGCACTAACTCAACATGCTGACCACCATTGTCCGCTACCCATTGCAAAACATCCAGAACACTCATTTCCCCCTGCTTCATTTTTTTGACCATACTGTATGTGCTTAAGCCTACTTTCATTTAAAACATCTCTCCTTTTCAATTGACAAAATGACAAGCAACACTTTGCTCTTCGTTAATTTTTTTCATTTCCGGAATCGTCTGCTTACATATATCTGCTGCAAAGGGACATCTTGTATGGAAGGTACAACCGCTTGGCGGATTTTTAGGATTTGGAATATCACCTATCAACACTTTCTTTTTCTTTCTTAACATTGGGTCTGCAATCGGTACAGAGGCAATAAGCGCTTGTGTATACGGATGCTTAGGATCATTAAAAATCGCTTCTTTTTTTCCGATTTCTACGATTGTTCCTAAATACATAACACCAATATAATGACTAATATGCTCTACAACACTTAAATCATGTGAAATAAAAAGATAGGATATTTTATATTCTTGCTGCAATTGCTTTAATAGATTCAAAATTTGTGATTGTATAGAAACATCCAATGCTGACACAGGCTCATCAGCAATAATGATTTTAGGTTTTGTAATTAAAGCACGTGCAATCCCTAAACGCTGTCTTTGTCCACCACTAAACTCATGTGCATAACGATCAGCATGATCAGCATTCAAGCCAACTACTTCAAGCATTTCGAGTACTAGCTTTTCACGCTCGGCTTTTGATAGCTTTGTATGAATTTCTAGCGGTTCACCAACTAATTCTTTTACTTTCATTCTTGGATTTAAAGAGGCATAAGGATCTTGAAAAATCATTTGTACAGTTTGTCTTAGGTGCTTTAACTCAGATTGCTTGGCAGTAGCCACTTCTTTTCCATCGACAACGATACTTCCACTTGACGGCTCTATTAATCTAGTGATTAGCCTGCCAGTTGTTGATTTCCCGCAACCACTCTCTCCAACTAAACTAAATGTTGTCCCTTCTTCTATTTCAAAGGAAACATCTATTACAGCATTAACATGTTGTCTTTTTTGAAATAACCCACCCGCAATTTGAAAGCTCTTTTTTAAATTCTCCACTTTTAAAATACTGTTAGGCATTGATTTCCACATCCTTTTTCACATATAGCCAGCAGCTACATTGGCGAGTAGCTGAAATTTCCACTGTCGGTGGACATTCCTGATGACATATAGACATCACTTGATGACAGCGCGGAGCAAATTTACAACCTACCGGCATATGTTGTGGAGATGGTACATGACCACTGATAGAATCTAATACTTCCTTTTTCTCACCAATTTTTGGCACAGATGCAATTAAGCCTTTCGTATAAGGATGCTTAGGACTTGCAAATAATTCAAAGACATCTGCTTCCTCTACAACCTGCCCTGCGTACATCACGACCACTTTATCGCACATTTCGGCCACAACGCCTAAATCATGTGTGATTAATAAAATAGCTGTTTCATTTTCTTCCTTTAACTTTTTCATTAACTCTAAAATTTGCGCTTGTATCGTAACATCTAGTGCAGTAGTTGGTTCGTCAGCAATAAGTAGATTGGGGTGGCAGGCCATCGCCATAGCAATCATCACTCTCTGCCGCATTCCCCCTGATAGCTGATGTGGATATTCATGAATGATTTCTTCGGCTCTTCCTATTCCTACACTCTTTAACATTTGAATGGCATGATGTTTACTTTCACCTTTTGGCAGCTTCAAATGCATCTCAATTGCTTCCATTAACTGCTTACCAATTTTTAAAACGGGATTTAAAGAGGTCATAGGCTCTTGAAAGATCATCGCCATTTGTTTTCCACGAATTTTCCGAATATCGGATTCAGACATGTTGGTCAAATCTTCCCCATTAAAATGAATAGAGCCATTGACAATTTTGCCTGTAGTTCCATGAAATAATTGCATAATAGATAAGGACGTTAAGCTTTTCCCACTGCCTGATTCTCCAACTAAGCCCAATATTTCGCCTTTACGAATCGAGAAATTGACACCTCTTAATATCTTGATCTCTGTTTTATCACGCATAAAGGACGTTTCTAAATCTGTTACTCGTAATACATGTTCTGTCATAGGCATTCTCCTTAATTATTTTTAATTTTCGGATCTAATACATCTCGTAATCCATCGCCTATTAAGTTAAATGCTAGTACGGTTAAAAATATAGCTATACCTGGCATGATGACTACATGAGAAGATGTTCCTAAGTAGTCGCGTCCACTACTTAACATTACTCCCCACTCGGGCATTTCAGGACTCGCTCCTAAGCCTAAAAAACTTAAGCCAGAAGCTGCTAAAATAGCTGTTCCTATACGCATTGTGACAAAAATAATTAGTTCACTAATCGTTTCAGGGAAAATATGCTTCCACAGCACTCTTACATGAGAGGCCCCCATTGATTGTGCGGCTTCTACATATACATTTTCTTTCGCATTCAATGTAGCACCACGTACTAAGCGTGCAAAGGATGGCACACTAAAAATCATGACAGCGATGATCACATTGTTAATCCCAGGACCAAGTAATGCGACAATGGCAATGGCTAGCAATAAATCAGGAAATGAAAACAATACATCACAGCTACGCATAATAACTTTGTCTATCCAACCACCAAAGTAACCGCTAATTAAGCCTAAAATAGTCCCTAGTATTAAGCCTAAAAATACCGCGCTAAAGCTTACCATTAAGGAGATTTTTGCCCCTACAATTAAACGACTAAAAATATCCCGACCATATTCGTCTGTTCCCGCTAAATGACTGGCACTCGGTCCTTCTAATAAGGCATCATAGTTTGGTTCAAACGGATCATAGGGTGCAATATAAGGACCAATGATAGCAATTACAATTAGCAACCCTATAAAGATGCTTGCTAACAATGCAGCCTTTTGCTTTTTAAAAGACTTCCAAAATTCCTTAAGAGGAGAGTATTTCCTTTGTGTTTTTTGCACTTGGCTATTTTGCACCGTAGTTGGTGAAGTCATCCTGTTCCCTCCCTTATGAATCTAATTGAATTTTAGGATTTAACACTGTATAAAGCACATCTACGATTAAATTTACTAAAATAAATTCAAACGCAAATAATAATAGAGCTGACTGAATAACAGGATAGTCTCGGAATGCAATCGAGTCGATTAGAAGACGCCCCATCCCCGGAAAGCTAAAAACGGTCTCGACTACCACTGAACCCCCTAGTAGAAAACCAAATTGTAGGCCGGCGACCGTCACTACAGAAATTAAAGAGTTTCGTAAAGCATGGGTCACTATGACAGAGTGTTCCTTCAGACCTTTTGCTCTCCCAGTTCTTATAAAATCAGCCTGTAACGTTTCGAGCATAGAAGATCGAGTAAATCGTGCAATCATTGACATAATACCTGCCCCTAAAGTTAGGGAAGGCAAAATATAACTAGAGAAACCATCTAACCCTCCTGTTGGGAATAGCCCTAGCTGTACTGAAAATAATTGAATTAATAATAGTCCCAACCAAAATCCAGGAATCGAAATGCCAGAAACCGCTGTTACCATTCCGAAATAATCAGGCCATTTATTTTTATTGATGGCAGAAAAAACGCCAATCATTAAACCTATTAATGTAGCCCAAAACATCGAGAGAAAGGTAAGCTGAAGAGAGGGCATAAACCTTGTTTTAAACATATCAATCACGGGTAGACCTGTTGTTAAGGACGTGCCAAGTTCACCCGTCATTAGATTTTTCATATAGTCTACATACTGTTTTAAAATAGGCTTATCAAGACCCAATTCATGACGTACGTTTTCAACATCCTCGATCGTGGCATCCTTACCCGCTACTAATCGCGCAGGATCTCCTGGTATGAAATGAATAAATAAAAACGTTAATATTGAAATAACAATTAAAATCGGTATCATTTCAACAATTCTTCTTGCTGTATATTTCCACATGACGATCTCCTCCTTTCTATTTTGTAGAAAAGGAATTGACCTACATCAATTCCTTTTATTGCGTAGCATTACTCAACTTTTGCATTCTTCACATCGAGCCCACCTGTTGGATTCACTAATACACCGCTGACATTTGAACGTACACCATATACAACCTCGTCTACCCCTAAGAAAATCCAAGGTGTATCTTGGTAAACGATTTCCTGTAATTTTTCATAGAGCTCAGCTTGGCGGTCTACATCTGAAATGGAGTTAGCCTCATCCATTATTTGATCTGCCTCAGTGTTATGATAATAGGCTGTGTTCGCACCATTTGGCGGGAATGATACACTATGGAAAAGTGGTTTTGTCGCATTTGTTATATCAGAAGCATAAGCTGACCAGCTCACATACCACATTTGTAATTTTGCATCATCCGGTGTTTGAGCCCCGTAAATCTCATCTGACAAAGTACCTTCTTCCATAGATTTAATCGCAACTTTGACACCGATTTGTCCTAACTGCTGTTGGATAAACTGCATTCCCTTCATCGTATCCGAGTTCGTATTTCCCCAGATTTCAATATCGAAGCCATCAGGATATCCAGCCTCAGCCAACAAGGTCTTTGCTTTTTCTATATTGTGCTCATACATTTTTTGCTGTTTATAATAAACGGTTTTGGAAGGAATAATGGAGTCTAGCGGTAAGCCTAGACCTGCATTAACAACCTTTAAATATGCTTCTTTGTCCACCGCATAATTAAATGCTTGTCGAACCTTACTATCATTCAACGGTTTTTTATACGTATTTAAGGAAACATAATGAGCGATTGTTGAAGGAACTTTATTAACTTCTACATCTTTATGGTTAGAAAGCTCATCGATATTTTGAGCAGGTACAGGATAGATAACCTGTGCATCCCCAGCTTTTAACATCGCCACCCGAGATCCGTTTTCTGGGACTGGTTTATACGTAATTTTAGATACACGGTCACCGCCACCCCAATAGCCATCAAATTTTTCAATGGTTAAATGATCTCCTTGTACCCATTCAACAAATTGATAAGGACCTGTACCTACAGGCTGCTTAGGAATATCTGCTACACTTTCTTTAATCATTTTGGGACTTATCATTTTAGCCACTCCGAATCGTGTAATCATCGGTCCATATGGTTCTTTTAAAGTCACTTTAATGTCATAGTCTCCTAATATTTCAACATGACTGATTAAGCTAAAACCACGTGAATAAAGGCGTAAGCTTTCATCATTCATAATTCGTTCAATATTGGCTTTTACAGCTTCTGCATTAAACTGCTCCCCGTCATGGAAAGTGACCCCTTCTTGCAGCTTAAATGTATACTCCAGTGCGTCTTCACTGATTGTATAATCTTCTGCTAGCACCTTAATTATTTGTCCATCCGCATCGAAGCCCAGTAACCCCTCTAACATCGTCTCCTGAACTGACCCCGAATTGGTATCTCCTGTGTTATGTGGATCCATAGAAATAAAGTTTTCATTTACAGCGATGACCAATTCATTTTTTGAACTAGCTTTACCTGAATCTGTAGTAGATTTTTCCCCAGTGTTTGATGCGTTAGAATTGTCTTTCTCTGCGCATGCTGCTAAAAGCAACGTACATAGAATTACAAAAACCAATTTTTTAACATGATTCATCTCATCTACTCCCTTTGTAAAAATATATAATAATACCTCCTAATGGCTTCATTAAGAAATATAATTACTAAAATTATTTATTTTCTCCACTGATGAAAATAAATAGGCAAAAAAATAAACTATACTTCATTACGATAAGACAATTCAATTAGAGGAAGACATTGCTTCTTTCTCAACTTCACAATTGCTTTTCATCAGAAACTATAGTTCAACCGACAAGATTTATTTATTCCACTGCTGAAAATAAGTGATTAAAAAAATATCCCCTTCCAGGATCAAGGACACTTTCGATGTATAATTATCAGAAAATTTATTATTTTTTAACAACTATAAACTACAGTTCACTTTTTTTCCAGCATTATTTTTATAAATTTAATAATTATTTTTACCGAGCATTCATTTCTAGTTGTTTAAAAAGGTTCTAAAAGCCCTTACTTCCAGGCCTTTAGAACCAACATCATTTATTATAGCTTTCTTATACTCTCAACGACCACATCAAGTATACGCTGAAGATCCTCTTGAATAATATTAAGTGGTGGTGATAGTGTCAGAACATTATTAAAGCCCGCTACTGTTGCCCCATTTTTCCCAATGATCACCCCTTGTTCTTTGCATGCAGCAATAACAGCATTTACCTTCTCCACTGGTAAAGGTTCTTTTGAGACTTTATCTACTACTAACTCAATCCCAATTAAAAAACCTCTGCCCCGCACATCTCCTACATTCGGATGATCCTGTAAATTTTCTTGCAATGTTTGTAATGTGGCCTTCCCCGTCTCCTTGGAGCGGTCGAACAACTCTTCTTGCTCTAGAATTTCAATATTTTTTAATGCAACTGCACATGCCACTGGAGAGCCCCCAAAAGTATTGACATGGCGGAAATAGCCATAGGCATCTGTGCCAGTGAAAGCCTCATAAATTTCACGTTTTACGGCAGTTGCTGATAATGGTAAGTATGCGCTCGTAATCCCTTTAGCCATTGTAATAATATCTGGTTTCACACCATAATTCATAAATCCAAATGGCTTACCTGTTCGACCAAAGCCACAAATAACTTCATCCACTATCATTAAAGCTCCATGCTTTTTGCACACTTCCTCTATGCCTTTTAAATAGTTTTCGGGAGGCATGATGACACCGCCACCTGTAATAATTGGCTCTAAAATCATGGCTGCAATCGTATCGCTCAATTCCCATGTCATCGTTTTATCGACAGCCCTTACGCTCGCTAAATCTAATGGTGCAACAGTATCATCTTCATGTTCACGGTATTGATCAGGCGGTGCGACATGGATAAAGCCTGGAGACAATGGCTCGTATTTATATTTCCGTTCCGCTTGCCCGGTTGCTGCTAATGCCCCAAAGGAATTTCCATGGTAGGCTCGGTAGCGAGAGACAATCTTATAGCGGGAGCTTTGCCCTTTTTGCTGGTGATATTGTCGCGCTATTTTAAAAGCTGTTTCATTCGCTTCTGATCCGCTATTAGAGAAGAAAATAACGTACTCCCCACCAAGCAAGTCATTTAGCTTTTCAGCTAGCTGTACGGCTGGTAAATGTCCCTGCGATAATGGTGCATAGGCATTTTTCATCATTTGCTCATGTGCGGCATCTGCCAGTTCCTTACGTCCATAACCGACATTTACACACCATAGCCCTGCCATGGCATCAATATATTCGATGCCATCCGTATCTATTATTCTTGCACCATCTGATTTTTCCACTACATATGTTGCTTGTGGATTGTAGGGTTTCATTGAATGCCATACATATTGCTCATCCTTTGCTAAAACATCACTTTTAAGATTGGTCTGTGTCATTGCCGAACACCCTCTCACTTATTTTTTAGTCGATTAGCTTTTTGCATCGTTATTACTTGGGAAGGCAAAGGAGCTTGTTGCATCTTCCGTTTCATCCGGCCAACGCTCTGAGATTGTTTTCGCCTTTGTAAAGAATCTCGCTTGATCTGGACCGAACATATGCCCTTCACCAAACTTAGAACGCTTCCACCCGCCGAAATTATGGTAGCCGACAGGAATTGGAATTGGTACGTTAACCCCTACCATGCCCACTTCAATTTCTTCTTGGAATTTACGAGCAGCTGCACCACTGCTTGTAAACATCGTTACTCCATTACCAAGTTCATGGTCATTAATTAAATCAATGGCCTCTTGTAATGTCTCCACGCGCACTACTATACGTGCTGGACCAAAGACCTCCTCTTTAAAGATGGTCATATCAGGCGTAATATTATTGAGGAGTGTTGGCCCAACATAAAAACCATTAGATGTTTCACATACTTTAGGATTTCGTCCGTCAATAACAAGATTTGCCCCTTCAGTAACAGCCCCATCAATATAGCTGATAATCGTTTCTTTCGATTGTTGGGTAATAACTGGGCCGAAATCGACATCTTCTTCTGTATAAGGACCTACCTTTAGCTGTGAAATCTTCTGCTTCAATATGTCTGTAAAACGTTGCTCTGTATCTTGACCAACAACAAGCGCTCCAGAAATCGCCATACAGCGTTGTGATGCTGCCCCGTACGCCGCACCTAAAAAGGCGTTCGCTGTTTGCTCCAAGTTGGCATCTGGCATAACAATCATAAAGTTCTTACCTCCACCAAAAGCAGCCACACGTTTATTATGCTTGGTTCCCGTTTGATAAATATACTCGGCTACTGGCGTAGAGCCTACAAAGGAAATGGCTTGAATCTCTTTGTTTTCTAGAAGCTCATTGACCGCTTCTTTATCGCCATTCACTACTGTCCAAATACCATCCGGAAGTCCCGCCTCTTTCCATAGATGACTTAAAAATAATGCAGAATGAGGAACGCGTTCAGATGGCTTTAAAATAACAGCATTCCCTACTGCCACAGCCATACTTGTAATAGCTAAAGGGACCATAACAGGGAAATTAAAAGGCGCAATCATTGCCACTACACCGAGTGGTGATTTAGCAGAAAAAGCATTAATATTGCCACCTACATTGACTGAATACTCCCCTTTTAGCAATTGTGGGGCACTAATCGCCATATCTACCGATTCAATCCCTCGAATAATTTCGCCCTTCGCATCCTCTTTAGTTTTCCCGCTTTCCTGACAAATCACTTCAATAAGTTCTTCCTGTTTTGTTACTAACAATTGACGGAATCGATGTAAAACCTCAACCCTCTTCCCAATGGACACCTTTTTCCATGCAGGAAAGGCTTCCTTAGCATGTTGAATGGCCTGCTGTACTTCGTCTTTTGAAGCAAGTGGGACTCTCGCTATCGTTTCACCTGTTGTTGGATTATACACATCTGAAAACCTTCCACTAGTACCAGCTACCTCTTCCCCTTTGATAAAATGTGTTAGCGTTTTCATTTTTTGTTGTACTGTCATCATTTAACCTCTCCTTACATGGGATTATTGTTCAAAATCAAATTCTTCTTTGTTAAAAATAGAGCTTGATTCATCGACCTGTTTTATCACCTTATTCTTTTGCGTAAGTAAATAAAAAATCATGACCACGGCAACGACAACACATGTAAATAGAATTTGTGAGCGCATAGACTCAATAAAGAACATGGCTATTAATAAGGCAGTTGTAGCTACTATTGTGAAATACGTTAGATACGGGAATAGCCACATCTTCACCTTTAATAGCTCAGGATTTTCGCGTTCAATCTTTCTACGCATTCTCAATTGTGAAAAGGCGATAATTAAATAAAGAATTAAAGTAATAGCACTACAAGAGCTTAGTAAAAACATAAATACTTTATCTGGTGAAACATAATTCATAATAACGGCAATATAAGAGAAAAATGTTGCGGCTAAAATAGCATTCACAGGTGCACCATTTTTATTTAATTTCAAAAAGGCTTTTGGTGCCTCCCCCTTCTCTGCTAAAGAAAATACCATTCGTGATGTTGCATAAAGTGCAGAATTTAGACACGATAACACAGCTGTTAAAACAACAAAATTCATGATTTGTGCGGCGGCAGGAATACCAATATAATCTAACACTGCTACATAAGGACTTGTTAAAATATCAGAGGAGTGCCAGGGCAATAGCGTCACAACAACAGTTATTGAGCCCACATAGAAAATTAAAATGCGCCAAGTAATCGAATTGGTAGCTTTTGTTACAGCTGCTAACGGTTCGTCTGACTCACCAGCAGCGATAGCGACAATCTCTGTCCCCATAAAGGAAAAAATAACAATGACAACACCCATTAGTACAGCGCCAAAGCCGTTTGGTAAAAATCCACCCTGCTCAACTAGATTTGTCAAACCGACAGCGTTAAAGTTTGGGGCTATACCAAAAATAATGAATGCGCCTAAACCTAAAAAAACTACTATACTTGCAACCTTAATAAGAGAGAACCAATATTCAAATTCACCAAAGGCTTTTACAGAAAGAACATTTGTTAAAGTAAGTGCTACGGTTAAAAGTAAACTTAAGAGCCATAAAGGAATTCCGTCATACCAATATTGAATAATGGCCGCTGCTGCCGTCGCCTCTAATGCAATAGCTATGACCCAGAAAAACCAATACAGCCAGCCAATCATAAATCCTGCCCATGGACCAATAGCTTCATGGGCATAATGTGCAAACGACCCACTCGTTGGATTGACAGCCGCCATCTCACCTAACATACGCATCACTAAAATGACAATAATTCCTGCAAATATATACGATAATATTGCTCCTGGACCCGCCAGGTTAATGACTGAGCCACTGCCCATAAATAAGCCAGCCCCAATTACACCCGCTATCGCGATCATCGTCATATGCCGTTTCTTTAATCCTCGTTGTAAATGCGTTTGTTGCTCCATATCTGTCACCTCTTTTATTAGATTGGATTATCGCTTACAAAAATCTTACATGTTTCATATCATTGAAGTAATAGACAAACTGTAAATTTCTATACAATTGTTTTAAACATAATGTAAAATAGACTAAATATTCTTAAAATATTAATTTACCTGAATTTACAGCTTTTTAATGACACGAAAGAGAAATAATAGATATACAAAACGGAGAAGATGTTTCAAAAGGAGGAGCTATATTGAGCCAATTCCAACTTAAAGTACTTCATGTGTTAGAAAATAAATACTTTCAGAATGCAGAGGTAGTTGCAGGTCATGAGGGGCTATTAAGAATCGTTAAGTGGGCACATGTTCTTGAAATAGTCCATGTAGATAATTTTTTAGTTGGAGAAGAGCTGGTGTTAACAACGGGGATCAGTCTTCAACATGGCATCGAAGATTTTATGACGTTTATTGAATCTTTAATCGATAAAAATTGTGCTGCTCTTTGTATTGAGTATGGCTCTTCTATTCAAGTCGTTCCAGAAGCAATACTTGCCATTGCAAATCGTCATCAGTTCCCGATTATTGTTTTTCATGAAGCCGTACCTTTTGTTCGCATTACACAGGATTTACATAGTCAAATTATTAATCAGCAATATTTAATGATTTCGACACTAGAATCCTACTCACAAACTTTAAATAAAAATACGGTCTTAGGACAAAACACGGATGATATTTTACAAAATATGTATAACGAATTGAAAACACAAATTATGTTTTCCATTAAGGGACGGGAACCTATCTTTTTTCCCAACATGACAAAAAGTAACCGTCAGCAATTATTAGCTTTGAATAAATATGCTCAGCAATTTAAACATGAGCCCATCTTTATTTTTGATCAACATTATGCAGATTTAACGATTTTTCGTGAAGATGGACTATTCTCAGAGTTTGAATTATTAATTTTAGACCGTACAGCAACAGCATTAGCGCAATTATTAATGCGAGAGTTCTATATTGAGGAGAAAAAGAATATTGAGGACGCTTCGATTTTAGCTGATTGGATCGACCAAAAGCTGAACAGGGAGGAAATCTATAAATTTATCGTTTCTCACTATACTAACTATTCACAATCTAGTGGGGCTGTCTTTGTTTTGGCCACCCCCAATACAGTAATGAAAGCGCAGGAGGATATTGTCTATAGTAAACTTTATTATCGTAATCTCTTTGAACAGCATGGCTTTATCCCATTTTTATTCGAAAGAAAAAGCTATGTCATTTTTATTTTACTTCATACAAAAGATGGTCGAGCGATTCGTGAAATACTAAATAGCATCTTTACCTCACTGCCCAAAACTGAATTTTATAAAAAACAGCAAACTCAAGGGTTTCAAATAGCGGTTGGTAAAGTTGTAGCTGATGTACAAGAAATCTCCAAAAGCTATCAAACTGCATTAGAAACATTATATATTTGCCGCAAAGTGCAAACTTCCTCGTTCTTTTATGATGATTTGCATTTGTATCATTTAATCTATAAATTACAAATGCAGGTGAATTTAAAGGAAGTTATAAACGACTATTTACAGCCAGTTATTGAGTATGATGAAAAATATAACAGCAAACTTCTTGAAACATTACAAGTCTATTTACAATCAAATGGCTCCAAGCAGCAAACGGCTAACCAATTGTTTATCGTTCGTCAAACACTGTATCACCGCTTAAAAAAGCTTGAAAGTTTACTCGGGGAAAATTTCATGAAGGGTCATAATCGTATTACACTGGAATTTATGCTCCTTGCAAACTCCTTAATTGATGACAAGAGTTAAAAAATAGGCACGTTCAAGAGCTCTCGCCCTTCAACGTGCCATCTCATTATCCTTTCACCACAACATCTTGATAAAGTCCTGGTCGACGATCATCGTATACAGGAATTCTTCCACGTACTTCATCAACTATGGAGAAATCCACATCAATTACTGCTACTTCCTCGTCTTCAGCACCAACCCAAAGCACCTCACCCCATGGCTGAATAATCATCGATTGCCCATTAAAATTTTCTACTTTTCTCGAAATACGGTTAACTGCTATAACAAAGCATTGGTTTTCAATCGCTCGCGCTTGCAGCAATGTTTTCCAATGATCAATTCTAGGTGTCGGCCATTGAGCTGGTACAAACAGCACCTTTGCTCCTTGGAGGGCATGTGCACGTAACCACTCAGGGAAACGAATATCATAGCAAATGACACCAGCCGCCTCAATAGGTCCTAGCGCGAATCGATTCATATCATCTCCCGCTTCTAAGTAAAGATGCTCGTCCATTAAACGGAAAAGATGGGCTTTGCTATATTCCCCAACAAGTAATCCATTATTATCAAATGTATACATCGTATTGTAAAACTTGTCGTTCTTTTTTATTGAAACGGAGCCACCGACAATATGTACACTAAGTTCCTTCGCTAAGTTAGCTAAAAATGCCTTTGTACGCTCACCGTTAACATCCGCCAATTCTGGTAGCTTCTCTAGTGCGTAGCCCGTATTCCACATTTCCGGAAGCACAATAATTTCTGCCCCCAGTTTTGCGGCTTCACGAATCTTGTCCTCTGCCCGTGTAAAATTTTCTTCTACTTTGCCGAAGCCAACGTTTAACTGAATACAACCGATTTTCATATTCATTCCTCCTCTAGACAATTAACAAAAAAAGTACTACTATTTGCTTCATATTCTTCAATAATAATTATTATATTCTGAAAAAGGTGATCATGCATGGAATTCTCTAAAAAACTACAGCAATTACCCACTCAATTTTTTGCGGCGCTTGTCCAAAAAGTAAACAATGCCTTGGAAGAAGGTCGTGATGTGATTAATCTCGGGCAAGGAAATCCCGACCAACCTACGCCCACTCATATCATTCAAGCATTGCAGGAAGCAGCTGAAAATCCTCAAAACCACAAATATTCGCCTTTTCGTGGTATCGCCGAATTACGTCAAGCGGCTGCCGACTTTTATAAACGAGAATATGATGTGGAGATTGATCCTGATACTGAAGTAGCGATTCTTGGTGGCACAAAAATTGGTCTTGTTGAGCTACCTTTGGCTGTGTTAAATCCAGGCGATACGATGCTATTACCCGACCCGGGCTATCCAGACTACTTATCTGGTGTTGTATTAGGTGATGTTAATTTTGAAGTGATGCCACTATTTGCTGAGAATAATTTCTTACCTGATTATGAGGCCCTACCTAAAGAAGTTAAAGAAAAAGCCAAGTTACTTTACTTAAATTACCCAAATAATCCTACGGGTGGTACCGCTACACTTGAATTTTTTGAAGAAACCATTCGTTTTGCTAAGGAGCATAATATTATCGTATCACATGATTTTGCTTATGGTGCAATCGGATTTGATGGCAATAAACCTATTAGTTTCTTACAGGCAAATGGTGCAAAAGAAGTTGGAATCGAAATGTACACATTATCAAAGACTTATAATATGGCAGGTTGGCGCATAGGCTTTGCTGTAGGTAATGCTGATTTGATTGCCGCGATTAATCTTATTCAAGATCATTTGTTTTGTAGTCAATTCCCTGCTATTCAACACGCAGCAGCTATTGCACTGACCTCTTCGCAGGAATGTGCAGATGAGCTAAGAGCTACCTATGAGCGTCGTCGAAATGTTCTAATCGAAGAAGCTCATAGAATTGGCTGGCAAATAACGGCACCAAGGGGCTCCTTCTTTGCCTGGCTCCCTGTCCCATTAGGTTTCACTAGCGAACAATTTGCCGATATTTTGCTCGACAAAGCTGATATTGCGGTAGCCGCAGGAAATGGCTTTGGTCAATATGGAGAAGGCTATGTGCGTATTGGCTTACTTGTAAGCGAGGAACGTTTACGAGAAGCCATGCATAGAATTGAGCAATTAAAATTATTTTAACATGGAACAAAATGGAGTCCTGTAGCTTTCACTAGCTACAGGACTTACTATTTTTCAATTTTCCTTGGAAGATCTAACTCCTGTTCTAATGGATAAAATTGTACGTGACCTGTTTCATCATCCAACTGACGGATATGCTGAATGCCTTGAACTTCTGCCAGCACTATATCTGCTGTTATGACGATATTTCCGCCCTTTATAAAATGACCGCCTGAAACCACTCCCCATTGATCACTCATGGAACCATGGAAATGCGTTTCATATTGTGCATCACGCTTACAAACAACTCCTGAACCTTGGATAAACTCGAGTGGCCCCTCTTTCTCGACCACATCACTAAATTGAACTTTAATGTGAGAAGTTTCATCAGGTACTAAATAAACAAAGCTACTTTTTTGAAAACTACCAATACAACTAATAATGGTTGCTGATTCAATTTTATTCTCTTCACAAAGTGCCTCAATTCCTTCAATGATGTCTGTCCCCATGAGAAGACGAGCACTAATCACCTTACCAAATGAACCTATGCCATAATTAACTCTTACGGACAATCTTCTCCCTCCTTCGCGACAAAATATTATAACAATATAAAAAATTTTAATAATATTTATTGACTTACTATACCCTATAAATTATATTAGTTCTATCGGAAATACAAAAATATAATATGAATCTCTTATCAAGAGTAGCTGAGGGACTGGCCCTATGAAGCTCGGCAACCTCCTTTTATGAAGGAAGGTGCTAAATCCTGCAAACGAAATTCGTTTGATAGATAAGAGAGGACTTTTTTCATGAGCCTCTCTTAATTTGTAAGAGAGTTTTTTTTATTTTCAAAAACCGATAAAACAATTTTTGGAGGTAGTTTTCATGAAGAAGAAAAATAAATTTTTAGTAGGTTTAGCAAGTCTTACATTAGTAGCAGCACTAGCGGGCTGTGGCTCTAAAGAAGATAGCAAAGGAAAAGGCGAAGCTATCGATGAAAATAAAATTGTTGTGGGTGTCACTTCAGGACCTCATGAGCAAATTGCAGAGGTAGCTGCTAAAGTTGCAAAGGAAAAAGGTCTAGAAGTAGAACTAAAATCATTTTCTGATTATGTTTTACCAAACACATCCTTAGCAGAAGGAGATCTTGACGCAAACAGCTATCAGCATAAACCTTTCCTCGATACATTTAATAAAGATCACGATACAGATTTAGTACCGGTTGGCAAAACAATTTTAAATCCAATGGGTATTTACTCTGAAAAATATAAATCATTGGATGACGTTCCTGAAGGCGCAACATTTGGCTTACCGAATGACCCAACAAATGGAGCCCGTGCTCTCTTTGTTTTACAAGAGGCAGGCTATATTAAATTAAAAGATGGAGCGGACTTAACAGCATCTGTTCGTGACGTGGAAGAAAACAAAAAGAATTTAAAATTCATAGAATTAGAAGCTGCACAAATTCCTAAGCAGCTTAGTGAAGTAGATGTAGCTGCTATTAATACTAACTTTGCGCTGGAAGCTGGCATTAATCCGCAAGAGGACTCTATTCTTTTAGAATCTACTGACTCTCCATATGTGAACTACATTGTCGTTCGTGCAGAAAATGAAAACGACCCAACGATTAAAAAGTTCATTGAGGTTTATCAATCTGATGAAGTGCGCCAATTCATTGAAGAGGAATTCAAAGGTTCTGTAATCCCTAGCTGGTAATACGTGTGATAAGCTAAAGAATCTGCCATATTTCCACTATGGAAACCGTGCAGATTCTTGCTTTTTAGAAGTTAAGAAAGGAGCAATCAATCTGATGATTCAATTACAAAATATTTCAAAAGAATATAAGACAAAAAAAGGCAGTATTAAAGCTGTGGATGGAATCAATCTTCATGTAAAAAAAGGGCAAATTCATGGTGTAATTGGGTATAGTGGTGCCGGTAAAAGTACGCTGATTCGTTGTGTTAATTTACTAGAGCGTCCTTCAGCAGGCAAAGTCTTGATAGACAATGTGGATATTACTACCCTTTCACTTCATGACTTACGTCAAACACGACAAAAGATTGGTATGATTTTTCAACATTTTAATCTCTTAAAGACAGCAACCGTTTATAACAATATTGCAGTTCCCTTAAAGCTACTTGGTTATAACGAAACAGAAGTCAAAAATCGTGTAGCTAAATATGCGGAAATTGTAGGTTTAACAGAAAAGCTAGATAGCTACCCTAATCAGCTTTCAGGTGGACAAAAGCAACGTGTCGCTATTGCACGCGCTCTAGCGCAAGAGCCAGAAATTTTACTTAGTGATGAAGCAACAAGTGCGCTTGATCCTGAGACTACAGAGGCTATTCTTGAACTATTGTTAAAAATTAATCGTGAATTAGGAATTACAATCCTACTGATTACACATGAAATGAATGTCATTCAGAAAATTTGTGATGAGGTATCTGTTCTAGAAGCAGGGAAAGTAGTTGAATTTGGTACGGCTATCGAGCTCTTTGCAAAACCACAACACCCTACTACAAGAAAGTTCTTAAGTACCATTTCACAACGTAACTTAACTCCTTCTCTTATTGAGCAGTTAAATGTTTCTGGTAGCGTCATTCGTTTAACATTTCTTGGAGAAAGTACTGGTAAGCCATTATTGGCTGAAGTCACCAAAGTATATGATGTACAACCAAACATTTTAACAGCCAATATTATTGAATTAAAAAATGGCATTGTTGGTAATATTGTGGTGCATTTAAACGGAGAGCCCAACATTGTTCAAAAGGCGCTAACCTATTTTGCAGAGAATGGCGTTACTGTGGAAGAGTTAGGAGGAGAGATCCATGAGTAATTTCTTTAATGATTGGTCAGAGGTTATTGGCAAAGCAATTATCGAAACATTTCAAATGGTCGGAATTTCATTATTCTTTTCCATTCTAATTGGTATACCTTTAGGGCTTTTAATAGTTTTAACACGACCTGGTCAATCCTTCGAAAATAAATTTTTCTATCAATTTTTTAATCTAGTCATTAATATAATCCGCTCAGTGCCATTCATCATCTTACTATTCTTCATTTTACCTTTTACAAAGGTTATCGTCGGTACAACGATTGGCGTTAAAGGCGTTATTGTTCCGCTTGTAGTTTATACGGCTCCTTATATTGCACGACTGATGGAGTCAGCGCTTTTAGAAGTTGATTCGGGCGTTGTCGAAGCCTACACAGCTATGGGTATTAAACGTCGGCATATCATTTGGCATGTATTATTACGCGAAGCACGCCCATCCATTATTTTAGGCTTAACAATCGCTACAATTGGATTGATTGGTGCAACTGCAATGGCGGGAATGGTTGGTGCTGGCGGTTTAGGAGACCTAGCTTACCGTTATGGTCATTTACGCTATGAGGTAGATGTCATGTATGCAACTGTGTTTATTTTAATCATCCTTGTACAAAGCATACAATCCATAGGTAACCGCATTTCAGCCAAATTGAAGAAAGACTAGGAGGAGGATATCCATGTCAACTGAGATTTATGTAGAGAAAAACGGCTATATCGCAACGCTAGTGTTAAACCGTCCTGACAAACGAAATTCTTTATCGAGAGCAATGTTCCAAGCCATCATAGACGAGCTAGAACAGTTACGTACAGAGACGTCTATCAAGCTATTAATTGTGCGTGGTGTCAATGAAGTCGCCTTTTCCTCGGGTGCTGATATTAGTGAGTTTTTAGATATTCGTTATGCTGCGGATAATGCTAAAGCCTATAATGATCTAGCTTTAAAGGCCATTGATGCCCTCTATAAATTCCCGCATCCTACGATTGCCATGATTCAGGGTTTAGCGATTGGGGGCGGCTTAGAGTTAGCCAATGCTTGTGACTTTAGATTGGCGACACCAAAGAGTAAGCTTGGCATTACCGCTGCGAACATTGGGATTGTCTATAATCTTGAAAGCACTAAACGTCTTATTAATATTGTTGGTGTCGCGAAGGCTAAAGAGATTTTATACACAGCAAACATTTTTACAGCAGAGGAAGGCAAAAGCATTGGTTTGATTACTGCCCTTCATGAGCCGCAGGAAATTGAAAATGGTACTATGCAATTTGCTGAGCATCTTTTAAATAAATCATCTATTGCCAATGCAGGTAGTAAAAAAATAATTCAGGCTATTGTGGATGGAGAAAATGAAGAGAGTGATGAACTGGCTCAATTAATTCTCGATTCATTTAGTTCTGATGATTATAACGAAGGTATTCAAGCTTTTTTAAATAAAAGAAAGCCTATTTTCAATAAATAAGTGAGGTAGTAACGATGACTAATACAACTGATGGTGACCTACTCTTAAAAAATATCACTGCCCAAGCCCCCTTCCCCATTTGCTTTGCAGATTTAGAAAAAGCAGTAGCGGAAAAAATTCCAGCTGGGCCATTCGGCTACATTCGCTCAGGTGCTGGCGGTGAACAAACATTACGTAATAATCGTTCAGCTTTTGAAAAATACTCCATAGTTCCCCGCTTCTTAAATGATGTTTCAAACGTTCATACATCCATTAATTTGTTCGGGAAAACATATCCAACGCCATTGCTCTTTGCCCCTGTCGGCATGAACGGAATGGTTCACGAGGAAGGTGAACTTGCCGCTGTACGCGCTGCCCAGCAATTAAATATGCCATATATTCAAAGCACAGTCTCCACCTATGCACTCGAAGATGTTGCCGAAGCTGCCCCTTCAGCAACAAAATGGTTCCAATTGTATTGGTCTACAAATGAGGAAATTGCATTTAGTATGGCCGCACGAGCAGAGTCAGCAGGCTTTGAAGCAATTGTTTTAACAGTCGATACAGTAATGCTTGGATGGCGAGAAGAAGATGTACGCAATCAATTTTCACCATTAAAGCTAGGCTACGCAAAAGGAAATTACATAAATGATCCTGTCTTTATGGCTTCTTTGCCTAATGATTCATTTGAATCGTATGTACAAGGCGTCTTGCAAAATGTCTTCCACCCTACACTCAATTGGGAGCATGTTCGTGAATTAAAACGACGTACAAATCTTCCTATATTATTAAAGGGAATTTTACATCCTGAAGATGCAAAGCTAGCCCTTGAAAATGGGATTGACGGGATTATCGTATCGAACCATGGCGGCCGACAATTAGATGGTGTTATTGGTTCACTTGATGCCCTCCCCGCCATCGTGAGTGCTGTCAATGGACAAATCCCTATAATTTTAGATAGTGGTGTATATCGCGGGATGGATGCCTTAAAAGCACTTGCTTTAGGAGCTGATGCCGTAGCAATTGGGCGTCCCTTCGTCTATGGCTTAGCCCTTGAAGGACAACAAGGTGCCGAAAAAGTGATGACAAATATCTATGATGAATTAAAGGTTTCCATTGCATTAGCAGGCACAACCTCCATCGAAGGGTTACGTACGATTACATTAGTCAAAAATGATGGGACTGAGGTTAAATGAAACAGGCATTAGAGGGATTAAAAGTTGTTGATTTATCACAAGTATTAGCGGGACCTTATTGCACAATGGTCTTAGCTGATATGGGCGCAGAAGTTATTAAAATTGAGAAATATCCAAATGGAGACGACACCCGAGCAATGGGCCCGTTCGTTCATGAAGAAAGTCATATGTATATGATGGTTAATCGCAATAAAAAAGGTGTATGTCTAAATTTAAAAACGCCAGAGGGCTTGGCTTTATTCAAAGAGCTTATCCAATCTGTTGATGTCCTTGTGGAAAACTATCGACCAGGTATTACGAAAAAGCTAGGGATTGATTATGATACTTTAAAAGCCCTTAATCCAGGACTCATTTACTGCTCTATTTCTGGCTATGGACAAACCGGTCCTTATAGCCAAAAAGGTGGCTATGATATTATGGCACAAGGTCTAAGTGGCTTAATGCATATGACTGGTGAACCACAGGGCCGACCTGTAAAAGTTGGCTTTGCTGTCAATGATATTGCCGCTGCCCAAACGGCCTTACAATCTATTTTAATGGCCTATATTTATAAGCTGCGAAGTGGTGAGGGGCAATATATCGATGTTTCTTTAGTAGAGTCTGGGCTTGCTTGGACTGTTTGGGAGGCCGCTGCCTACTTTGGTCAAGGCGAATTACCCGAGCGAACAGGAACTGCCCATCGAGTTTCCGCACCCTATCAAGGCTTTAAAACACAGGATGACTATATTTTAATCGGTGCTGGCAATCAAAAGTTATGGGAAATTTTTGCGACAAAGGTTGTCGAACGACCTGATTGGTTAGACAATCCCCTCTTTATTACTAACTATTCACGTGCTCAGCATGTAAAGGCGTTAGAGGCAGAAATTGAAAGTGAATTAGAGAAACATCCAGCAACCTACTGGCTGGAGCTTTTAGATGAACACGGCGTACCATCCAGCCCTATCTATTCCTATGACCAAACCTTAAATGATCCCCATATTTTAGAGCGTGGTATGGTCTTGTCCTATGACCATCCAACTGCTGGTCCCATGAGAACACTAGGTTTCCCAGCAAAATTCTCAGGAACGCCGGGTCAATTAACAAGTGCAGCGCCAACTTTAGGACAGCATAATGAAGAAATTTTGCAGGCATTAAACATCACTGATCATGAAGTTCAGCAGCTAAAAAAAGCAAATGTAATACGCTCAAAATAAGAAGCCCTTTATTTTGACAAGCTATCGATTACTTTTTGGCGGGCTGTCCGTCACTTTCCTCAGGCTATCAGTCACTTCATAGAATTTGATTGGAATGAAGCGCCCGTTTTCATTGTAATCGAAAAGGCTACCTCCACAACGAAGATAGCCTTTTCGTATTATTGAATTACACCTAATTCACGACCAACTTTCTCGTAAATACCTAACGCATCATCAAGCATTTCTTTTGTATGAGCTGCTGTTGGCATATTACGAACGCGACCTGTACCTTTAGGAACGGTTGGGAATACGATTGATTTTGCATAAACGCCTTCTTCAAATAAGCGTTTTGAAAATTCTTGTGTCAGCTTTTCATCTCCAATAATACATGGAGTAATTGGTGTTTCTGATTCACCAATATTAAAGCCAAGCTTCTCTAGTCCCGCTTTTAAATAGTTACCATTATCCCACAGCTTATCGTGAAGCTCTGTAGAATCAATTAGCATTTGTACAGCAGCTGTAATGGCGGCCACATCACCTGGTGGTAGAGCTGTTGAGAACAAGAATGGACGTGAGCGAACTTTTAACCAATCAATTAAGTTCTTCTTCCCAGCTACATAGCCACCCACGACACCAATTGCTTTGGATAGTGTACCAATTTGGAAGTCAATCTCTTTTTCTAGTCCGAAGTGCTTCACAGTTCCTTTACCTTTACCTGTTACACCTGAACCATGTGCATCATCAACATAAGTAATTAAATCAAACTCTTTGGCAATTTCTACAATTTCTGGCAATTTGGCGATATCGCCATCCATT
Organism: Lysinibacillus sp. GbtcB16; assembly: GCF_019091145.1. Lineage (NCBI taxonomy): Bacteria > Bacillati > Bacillota > Bacilli > Caryophanales > Bacillaceae > Lysinibacillus > Lysinibacillus sp. GbtcB16. The sequence goes on along the minus strand of NZ_JAGXJV010000005.1, from coordinate 14,635 downwards.
GAGAATACACCATCCGTAATAACCATCACTTTATTGTATAATCCAGATTCTTTTGCCGCTTTTGCCTTAGCACGTAAATCATCCATATCTGAGTGATTAAACGGAATGATTTTCGCCTTTGATAAACGACAACCGTCAATAATAGAGGCATGGTTTAATTGATCCGAAAGAATTGCATCGTTTTTATCCATAACAGCAGAAATAGCTGCCATATTACAATTAAAGCCAGATTGATAAGAAATAGCTGCTTCTGTTCCTTTAAATTCAGCAAGCTTTTCCTCTAATTTAACGTGTAAGTCAAGCGTCCCGTTAATAGTACGAACAGCACCTGCTCCAACACCGTATTTTTCAATCGTTTCTTTGGCAATACGCTTTAATTCTTCATTAGTTGCTAGGCCTAGATAATTGTTAGAAGATAAGTTAACAAGATTTTTGCCACGTACCTGAATAATCGGGCCATTTGCACCCTCTACTGGATCAATTTCATTGTATAAGCCTTGTTCATGTAAGGCTTGTAGGTTTTCGTCTAAAAATGTATTCAATACTTTTGACAAGCGTATCATCCTTTCCTAGGAAAACAGTTCTAGCTCCTAGTTTAGCACAAGCAAGCCTTTAGCTAAATTATTTTGTTAATCTTTCGAATAATGACGCTGTTTTTTCTCGCCATAAAGAGGCGGATAGGCAATGATCCAATAAACGTCGCACTGTATATTCTGCTTCTGCATAACGCTTTGAATAGCCCATCGCATCTTGCATGGCTTCTTTATAGCGCGCTCGTACTTCCGCTATTGCTAATTCCGCCTCTTCCGTAAGCGCACAATGTTGCCCAATATCAAATATCTTATCGCCTAATCGACCATCCTGTGGATCAAAAATATGAGGTTCCGTACTATCAAAAATACAGAAATTTAGTTCTGGGATAATGACCATATCGACAGATCCTGCATCTAAGCCACACCATACAATTTGGGCATCCAATCCTCTTGCATTCGCCTCATCTGCTAAGCCTTTCATCAAGGAGGATTTGCCCGTACCCGGTTTGCCTTTAATCATTAATCTTGTCGATATATTTTTTGTGATGCTTTCAACTGTATTTTCTGCCCCTCTAGGCGTTAACGTTCCAAGTAAACGATGTGTTCGTTCACCCGTTTTATTTAAAACTATAGATTGGAAGACTTCCAATTTTAAATTTTCCACCTGTTCATTTAATGCCTGCCAATTCATGCAGCTTTGCGTCACAACCTCCCAATCATCGTGGAGTTTGATAGCATGATTTAGCTTGGCAATACATTTATCACGCCAAGCTGTACGTTCCTGTACTGCATTTGCCAGTTGCTCTCCAATTTTCTCAAGCTGGGCATCCTCCAAGCAATCATAAAAAGACATAACACGATGTTTCGTCCCAAGCAATGTTGGCTCAATATCCCATTCTGATGCCCAGACATACAGTCTATTACAACCCTTTACATAAACAGCCTCGACTACTTCCTCTAATAATGCGTGCTTAAACCATTCGACAGCAAAGCCTTGTTTAACATAAAAATAACCCAGCTCCTTCAACAGCTCTGATCCTTTAGATGTAGAGGCACCTTGTAAAAAATAAACTAACTCCGCTTCCTCCATCATTTCTTTATATAAATGTTTCACACCTTGCCCAGTCAATGCGTGTCCAAAATAATACGTCACATTTCCGTTCAAATGTCGTTCCTCCTTTTGTTTCTGCCTTGCATTATATGAAGGAACACTAAAAAAGATGAAAAGCTACCCCTATCCTTAACAGATAAAAGTAGCTTTATAGTTTAATAAAAAGGCTTCATGTCTTCTATATGGCCAATACATTTCATTAATACTTTGCGGCAATAAGGTAATGAATATTGCACAATATATCCTGAAGTTAATGCAATTAATACTGTTCCCACTCCAACTGGCCCACCTAGTAGCCACCCTACAATGGTCACTAGAACTTCAATACCCATTCTGGCAGTTTTAATAGATCCGCCAAATTTTTCGACGAGTATCATCATTAATGTATCACGAGGGCCTGCTCCCATATTTGGAGCAATATACATACCACAGCCAAAGCTTAAAACAAATAAACCAATAATAAAATATGTAATTTGTAGACCATATACATCTGTTGAAGGCAATAACCAGTTAAATACATCGATGAATGAACCGATTAGTAGCATGTTCAGCCATGTACCAATTTTGGGCCATGTTTGTAAAACAATCGATGTTGATGCGACAATAAAAAGACCTGTTAATATAGACCATGTACCAATCGTTAATCCGAAGTTTTGAAATAATCCTACATGCAAGACATCCCAAGGACTTGTTCCAACTATTTTCCCTTTAATGGACATCGTAATACCCAGTGACATCACAATCAAGCCACCAATAAAAAATGTCCAGCGCCACCCCATTATTTTGCGCATTCCCTATCCCTCTCTTTATGTTTGATAATGCTCTTACTGTATCATATTTTCTGCAAATAACGTGAAAACGTGCTTATGAATGGAATGATAAATGACCGTATTCTGTGAAAATAAAAAACTACCCGATTTTACTAATGGGTAGTTGTAATTGGCGCAAGCTGGGCCTTTGTAATATTCTTCAAATCATTAAGTTGAACATGAATTTGCATGCCTATTTTCCCTGCACTTACAATAATACTGCCTTGTTCTTGAGCAGTTTCATCGATGACCGTAGGATATAATTTTTTCATGCCTACTGGCGAGCATCCACCACGGACATATCCTGTATAACTAAGTAAATCTTTTACAGGTAGCATATCAATCTTCTTTTCTCCAACTACCTTTGCGGCAGCCTTTAAATCCAGCTCCTCAGCCACTGGAATAACAAATACAAAGAGCTTTTGGGCACTTGCCTTTGCTACTAATGTTTTAAAAACACGAGCAACCGGCTGACCAATTTTTTCGGCAACAGACACACCATCCACTTGACCGTCGCCAATTTCATACTCAATCACATCGAATTGGATTTTTTGCTGCTCTAATAATCTTATCGCATTTGTTTTGGCATGCTTTGCCTTCGCCATAACCGTAATCTCCTATCTACAACATTAGGCTATCAAAGAGAACATAGAATCATTACCTGGATGATAGCCATTTTTCGTCATTTGAACATGTGCTGCATACTTTTCAGTTGCCTGTTTGAAGGCTCTCAATTTGAAAGCAGCATCATGGCTCTTACCGAAAATTGTATCTGCAAATGGGTCCAATTTCAATTCCTTCGAGAAACGTTCAGGAACCTTTACTGTAGTCACCTCATTGTCAAAAGGTTGGTTCTGCTCATCTATTGCCTCAACGGTAGAGTTGGCTTCATGTAAAATATGCTGAATTTGAGCATCCACGTTTTCTGCTAAACGTATATCTTGAGCAGAAGGCTTTGACGGTGATAATGCTGCATTTCGCACCTGCTCTAAAACCTGTAATGTGTCATTCATATCTGGATTATTTACAACAGGTGATCCGTCATGATGACCACTTGCCCATTTATAAGCTTGCTCATGTGCATGAACATTCTTTGAAGTTTGCTGTAAATCTTCCATAATGGCCTGCTGTTGGGGTGTTACTACTTCCGCATCTTCCTGTTGTTGCTCATATAAATCTTGATCTGTGCGTCCTAATAGTAGATTTTCAAGCTCAAGCAATAAAGGATTTTTTTTTGGTTGAAAATACATTGCATTTTTTCGATATGCATCTCCCGCTTCTTTACGCTGCAAGAACTTTTTTCGATTAAATGGTGATGATAATCTCTCTTGCTCCATTGAATTATATATTTTCATAGTTTTCACCTCATCCTTCTATGTTCATATGCTATTTTGTTACTAGATATGAACATTTTTTATCACTATATCTATTCCTTCGAAACAGCTTCTGTACTCTTATTATCGGAATTTTCATTATTAAATTCAAGCATAAATGACTACTAACCACCTAAAGGGGTAGAGATTAATATCATTTTTAGATATAAATACCTAATCCCAAAGAATATATGCCTCAGTCCTTTAGTACTTTCATTTCGATTTCAATAAAAATTACTACCATTCGCACGAAATAAATAGTGTTAATAAATAAAAAAACAGCCTCTATATAAACCGGCTGCTTTCTTATTTTTTCGGTGTAATCAATAGGCACTTATAAGCTAAATAACCGAGCCATGCACCAATAGTATTTAAAATTAAATCATCAATATCCGCAGATCCTACTGTAAAAATAAATTGGATCGTTTCCACACTAAGGCTGGCAAAAAAGCCTAAGCAAAGTATAACGCCTGCTTTGCGGAATTTCTTCGATAGTAATGGCAGTAAAAAGCCCATAGGGGTGAAAATTAATAAATTACCAAGTAAGTTAATAATTATCGTATCCCAATTAAAATATTGAGAGTAGTTTATATAACGGAAAATCGTTTCAAAGGGGATAAAATTAGTAGTTAATCGCCAACTACTGTAATCAAACAGCCCTAAGTCACCGACGGAATAATCACCTTCCCATAACACAACGACTACATTAACTAAACGATCGATGACCAATTTATAAAAAGCCAAGCAAGAATAGATGCTAAATAACGTCCAACCCACTATTTTTATTGGTAAATAATATGTATCAATAACATCTCGGTATGGTAATGGGAGCTTGGCATTACCTTGAACATCCGTTATGTTGTTTTTTGACATGCTAAACACCCGCTTCCCTTTATTCCTTCCCATATTTTAATATGCTCCTTAAGACCATGCAAGTAGCTGTTAACTATTTATCGACTAAAAAGACTGCCTCCTGACAGAGAGACAGCCTTCCCATAAGTATTTATACTGGATTTACCCCATGCTTACGTTGTGAGAAAAGTAAGTATTTTGACATGTAAAGCTCTAAACGATTTTCAAGCACCTTCCGTAAATCATTTGGCTCAATGACATCATCTATAATTAATTCTGATGCTAATCGATACACATCAATCTCTTCTTGGTACTCTTTTCGTTTTTCAGCTATAAAGCTTGCTTGCTCCTCTTTCGGAAGCTCGGCAATTTTATTTGCATAAACTGCATTGACTGCAGCTTCTGGACCCATTACTGCAATTTGAGCATTTGATAATGCGATACAGCAGTCTGGCTCAAAGGCAGGACCAGCCATGGCATATAAGCCAGCACCATATGCTTTACGAACAATAACCGTTAGCTTTGGAACAGTTGCTTCACTCATAGCAAAGATCATTTTTGCGCCATGACGGATAATACCAGCTTTTTCGACCTGTGTGCCGATCATAAAGCCTGGGACGTCCGCCAAGAATAGAAGCGGTATATTGAAAGCATCACAAAGAGAGATGAACTTGGCCGCTTTATCTGCAGAATCGTGGAATAATACGCCTCCCTTAACGCGCGGTTGATTCGCGATAATCCCTACTGATTGCCCCTTAATACGTACAAGACCAGTAATTAATTCCGGTGCAAATAATTTCTTCACTTCACAAAACGAATCTTCATCAATAATACGTTCAATTAACTTATACATATCAAAAGGAACGTTTTGGTTTTGTGGTATCAATTCCTCAATCGATTTATCGAATGTAGCTGGTGGTTTAGGTGCCTCTACTTTGCTACGTTCTGCATAGTTATTAGGGAAATAGCCTAAATATTTACGAGCATAGGCAATGGCCTCTTGTTCTGTTTTGGCTAGCACATCTCCACAGCCGGAAACTGAACAGTGCATTTTTGCGCCACCCATTGTTTCTAAATCTACTTTCTCTCCAATAACCATTTCAGCCATACGAGGAGATCCTAAATACATAGATGCGTTCCCTTCAACCATGACAACGATATCACAAAATGCAGGGATGTAGGCACCACCTGCCGCAGACGGTCCGAATAGTAGACAAATTTGTGGTACTTTACCTGATAACTTGACTTGATTGTAGAAAATGCGACCCGCTCCTCTTCTACCTGGGAACATTTCTAGCTGATCTGTAATACGTGCACCTGCTGAATCAACTAAATATAGTAACGGACAGTTAAGTTTTTCTGCAGTTTCTTGAATACGAATCATCTTTTCAACCGTACGTTTTCCCCATGACCCTGCTTTAATCGTTGAGTCATTCGCTAAAACACAAACGGTACGACCATGAATTTTACCAATCCCTGTAACAACACCATCAGCAGGTAAATCGCCTGCCAAACAGTTTGCATAAAGGCCATCCTCTGATTGAAGACCATCATCTAATAATAATTCAAGACGTTCACGTACAAATAGCTTCCCTTGCTGTGCATTTTTGTCATGATATTTTGGTAAACCACCAGAAAGAATTTTATCTTTCATTGTAGGTGGCGTGTTTTCTGTTGAAATATTGCTCATGTTTTATTCCTCCCTTTGCCCATTCAATTACGCCAAATTATTTTTTTAGCGCCCCTATTCCCCTTTGCCAATGCGCCAAAAAATCAATGAGAATGCGCTTAGATTTCCGTCAGTGTGATTAATCTGATTGGATTCTCTTCTTTATTTTCCTGAATAATGTGGTGCTCGCTTCTCTTGGAAGGCTAGTAGTCCCTCTAATCGGTCCTCTGTAGGGATCAGTGCACTATATGCAAGTGATTCAATTTTTAAACCGGTAGCTAAATCTACCTCAACACCCTGATTCATAGCCACTTTAGCCTGTACTAACGATAATGGTGCATTTTTTGCCATTTCTAGAGCAAGCTGCTGTGCCCTTTCCATTACCTCATGTGTCTCATGAATATATTCAACGATGCCATAATTTTTAGCCTCCTCAGCATTTAAGCGACGCGCTGTATAAATTAATTCCTTTGCCTTCCCAAGACCAATTAGTCGCGGAAGTCGTTGCGTTCCTCCTGCCCCTGGAATAATGCCGAGAGAGGTTTCAGTGAGACCTAACTTAACATGTGCTGCTGCGACACGTAAATCGCAAGCTAAAGCTAATTCTAGACCGCCACCAAAGGCTACTCCATTTAGCACAGCAATGACAGGTTGAGCGAGTGTCTCCACTTTTGCCACTGTGGCACCAATCAACTGCACGATTTGCTTCACTTGTCGATCGGACATACCTTTACGTTCTTTTAAATCAGCACCAGCACAGAATGCTTTTTCTCCAGCACCTGTTAGTAAGACTACTCGCACTGTCGGATCTCCGTTGATTTGATCCAGCGTATCAGATAACTCTCGCAGTAACTGTACAGACATCGCGTTCGCAGCCTCTGGTCTTAAAAGGGTAATAAGTCCAATACTTCCCTCTAGTAATTCAAAGCGAACAAGTTGAGTCATAATGGATTCGCACTCCTTTCATTACGGACAATCGCCATTTGTTTTGAAGCTACAGCTTTGCCTAATTTCTGTTCAATAAAGAGTGCAGCCTCTACTATTTTTTGTCGATCTACACCAGTTTGAATGCCCATTTCATCAAATAAATATAATAAATCTTCGGTAGCTACATTACCTGAAGCCCCTTTAGCATATGGACAGCCCCCTAAACCACCAAGCGCACTATCAAATTTGGTTAAACCCATCTCTAAAGATTTCATAATGTTAGCCAGCGCCGTGCCACGTGTATCATGGAAATGCATAGCAAAATTATTTGCGGAATATCTTTTTAATAGTTCCTCTAAAAGAAGCTCAACTTGAGTTGGTACACCCACGCCAATCGTGTCACCAAGTGAGATCTCTGTTACACCTATTTCCAATAATTTATCTGTAACACCCAGTACTTTATCAGGATGTATATATCCTTCATAGGGACAGCCAAGAACTGTGGAGATATAGCCTCGAACCTTTTTCTTTGACGCCTTAGCTCCTAATACTACTTCCTCTAAAATAGGAAATGTTTCGTCTATGGTTTTGTTAATATTACTTTGGTTATGACTTTCACTAGCAGACATAAATATACTTACTTCATCTACTCCAGCCTGTAACGCCCTTTCTAGGCCACGCATATTAGGTACAAGTGCTGCATAAGTAATATCCTTGTTCCTTTTAATGGCTTGAAGAACCTCAACCGCATCCGCCAACTGTGGAATCCATTTCGGATGTACAAATGAAGTCACCTCGATGTAATTTAATCCAGTTTGGCTTAACAAATTCACTAATTGTATTTTATCTGCTGTTGTAATATGTGTTTTTTCATTTTGTAAACCATCACGGGGACCGACTTCTTTCATTACGACATGCTTAGGTAGCTGCATTAAGAGGCCTCCTCTTATTCAATTTCTAAAATATCATCATCAACGTTAATGAAATCTCCTTCATTGGCGATAATTTTTGTTACCACACCATCTTCCTCTGCTGCAATCGGAATTTCCATTTTCATTGATTCTAAAATAGCTACATCTTGACCTGCCGTTACTTTCTCACCTTCTGCTACGACGATTTTCCATACTGTACCTGCCATGCTTGCTTTTACTGTTGCCATAATCAGTCACTCCTACTTTTAAATTAATTATGCATTCGCCCTCTCTATGAAGCGCGAATGCTCTTCAATACTTACTTTGACTCTGCCAATTGTGGTAAATAAAATTGTTCGACAAATTTTGTAGTCGTATAGCCTTTTAAAAACTGTTCATGTGTAACAGTTTTTAGCAGCATCGGAATATTCGTTTGAATACCCTCCACTTTATATGCTTTCAGTGCTTGGATTAATCTTTCACAGGCAATGTCCCTTGTTTCTCCCCACACTACTAATTTACTGATCATTGGATCATAAAATGGTGTAACTGCTGAACCTGCCTCTACACCACACTCATGTCGAACTCCTTCGCCTGTTGGTAATTCTAGAGCTGTTATCGTACCAGGAGACGGGAAAAATGTAGAAGGGTTTTCAGCGTATATACGCACTTCAATCGCATGACCCTGTTTCGTAATACTTTCTTTTGTAAATGAAAGGGGTTGCTGTGCAGCGATTTTTAATTGCTCCTCTACTAAATCAAGTTTCGTAATTTCCTCTGTCACAGGATGCTCTACTTGTAATCTTGTATTCATTTCTAAGAAATAAAAGTTTTGATCCTCATCTACCAAATACTCAATCGTTCCAGCATTGATATAGCCAATATGCTTCGCCGCTTTCACTGACGCTTCTAGCATCTTATCTCTTGTCTCCTGTGAAATGAATGGTGATGGTGCTTCTTCTACTACTTTTTGATTTCTTCGTTGGATCGAACATTCACGTTCAAATAACGGAACCACATTGCCTTGATGATCGGCAATAATTTGTACTTCAACATGGTGAGGGTTAGCAATAAATCTCTCCATGTACATCGTGCCATCCCCGAAAAATGACTGTGCACGTTTTTGATTTCCCTCAAATGCTTTTGCTAGTTCCTCTGCATTTTCAACAAGTTGCATACCGATACCGCCACCGCCTGCCGATGCCTTTAACATAATTGGATAGCCTAAACGTTCAGCGATTTCAGTAGCTTCTTCTGCATCCTTTACAGGTGTCTCTACACCCTCTACAATGGGAACACCTGCAGCTTTCATTGTTTTACGTGCCTCTAATTTACTTCCCATTGATGCAATAACATCAGCACTTGGTCCAATAAAAATTAAACCTTCCTCTTCACAGCGCTTTGCAAACTCTGCATGTTCTGATAGTAGTCCATAGCCAGGATGAACAGCCTCGACGCCATTTTCTAGTGCAATTTCTAGAATACGTTCTATATTTAAATAGCTTTGTGCTACAGGTGGTTTCCCTACACAATACGCCTCATCTGCATCCTTCACATGTAAGCTTTCAGCATCTGCCTCAGAATAAATAGCAACCGTATGAATATTTAGGCGCCTGCATGTTCTGATAATACGTCTAGCAATCTCCCCACGATTTGCAATTAATACTTTATTGAACATATTTACTGCCCCTCCTTATCTGACGGTCATGACAAAATCTTCTCGTAATTTATATTTTTGAACCTTCCCTGAAGCAGTCATTGGATAATGATCGATAAAGAAAATATGTTTTGGGATTTTATGTCTAGAGATTTTATCCCGACAATATTCTCGAATCTCCTCTTCTGTTGCCTGCTCACCTTCTCTTAATATAATCCAAGCTGCCGCTTCCTCCCCATACACAGGATCAGGAACCCCAGCAACCTGAACATCTGATATCTTCGGATGTGTATAAAGAAACTCTTCCATTTCACGAGGATATAAATTTTCACCACCGCGAATAATCATATCTTTTAAACGACCCGTTACACGGACATAGCCCGCTTCATCCATCGTTGCCAAATCACCCGTATGCAGCCAGCCATCTTGATCAATGGCAAGATCGGTTTCTTCTTGGTTTTTATAGTAGCCTTTCATTACATGGTAGCCTCTTGTACATAGCTCGCCTTGTTCATTTGTAGGTGCTTCCTCGTTTGTCCCAGGAACTACAATTTTCGCCTCTAAGTTTGGTAAGGCACGGCCAACCGTCTCCACCTTTAACGCTAACGGGTCATCAGTTCTCGTTTGCGTAATAACTGGGGATGATTCTGTTTGACCATAGCAAATCGTAATATCTGTCATACCCATTTTCTCAATGACTGCTTTCATTACCTCTATCGGACAATTAGAGCCCGCCATGACTCCTGTCCGTAGAGTTGAAAGATTGAAAGACTCAAAATTCGGTAAATTAAGTTCACTAATGAACATCGTTGGTACGCCATGTAATGCTGTGCACTTTTCTTGCTGAACCGTCCTTAGCACCTCTTCAGGTGAAAATTCTTGTACTGGCACCATCGTTCCACCACTAGTTGTAATTGCTAATGTTCCGATAACACAGCCAAAACAATGGAAAAATGGAACAGGTATGCAGAGGCGATCCTCTGCTGTTAACCGCATACACTCTGCAATGTTGACCGCATTGTTCACTAAGTTAAAATGTGTAAGCATCACACCTTTAGGAAAACCTGTTGTACCAGACGTATATTGAATATTAATCACATCATCATAATGAAGAGATTGCTCTCTTTGTTCTAATTGTTCCTCGGTCACCTGATCAGACGCTGCTACTACATCGGACCAATTTAATACACCGGGATACTTAGTCTCGCCGATTAAAATAACATTTTTTAATAAAGGTAGTCGCTTTGATTGCAAATTACCTGGTTCACAATGTTCAAGCTCCGGACATAACTCTTGAAGTGTATGGATAAAAGAATGGTCTCGATAATTTTCAATTAAAAATATCGTTTTGGCATCAGACTGCTTTAATAGATACTCCAATTCACTAGCTCGATAATTAGTGTTTACCGTAACGATTGGAGCTCCCATTTTCCCTGTACCAAATTGAAGCTGTACCCACTCAGGAACATTGGTCGTCCATACAGCAATATGGTCTCCTTTTTCAATTCCTAAAGCCATTAAGCCCCTTGCTACCAATCGCGCTTGACAATTTAGTTGCTCATAAGTCATTCGTAAATTTCTATCAGCATAGACCAAAGCCTCGTTCTGCGGGTACTTTTTAGATTGTTCATCTAGCAATTGACCAATTGTTTGATACACAAGTTCTGCCATGAAGATCCCCCTTGTTTATGCTATTAAACTTCTTTCAGCAATGAGATGAATGCGGATTTAAGCTACTTTTCAGCAGGTGTCTCGGTATCAGAAAGAAGTGCTCTATACAGCACAAAGCTGCTCCCGGACACAATGTGTTGAAAATCATTAACAGCCAATTAAACGAGAAATAACAAGACGCTGAATTTCAGATGTTCCTTCACCAATTTCCATTAATTTAATATCACGTAAATGACGTTCTACATCGTATTCTTTCATATATCCAGAACCTCCATGAATTTGAATGGCTTGATTACATGTACGGAAGCCCATTTCAGAAGCAAATAATTTAGCCATTGCCGCTTCTTTACCAAATGGTTTCTTTTGATCTTTTAGCCATGCTGCTTTATGTACAAGCGTACGAGCAAGCTCTATTTCCATCGCCATATCTGCTAATTTAAATTGGATCGCCTGTAGCTTCGAAATAGGTGCACCAAATTGCTCGCGTTCTTTTGCGAACTTCAGTGCCTTCTCATAAGCGGCCTGTGCAATACCGACAGAAAGAGCTGCAATTGAAATACGACCGCCATCTAAAGTGTTTAAAAACTGGCTAAAGCCTCGCTTTTCATCGCCTAATAGATTGGATCGAGGAACGCGAACATTTTGTAAAACAATCTCACATGTATTAGAACCTCGGACACCCATTTTGTCATAGTTACAATTAATCGTTACACCTGGAGTATTCGTTGGCACAATAATAGAAGAAATAATCTTTTTACCATCCTCACGTTTACCCGTTACAGCAGTTACAATAATTTGTCGAGCGTATCCTGCATTGGTAATCCAGCATTTTTCTCCATTAATAACGTAATCATCTCCATCAATGACTGCCGTAGTGCGTGTACCGCCTGCATCTGAACCTGCATTAGGCTCTGTTAAACCGAATGATCCTAATGTCTCACCCTTTGCCAATGGAACAAGAAATTCTTGCTTTTGCTCCTCCGTACCAAAGTTGTAAATTGGCGAAGCTCCTAAGCTAACAGCAGCTGCATAACTTAAGCCTGTGCCCCCACATGCACGGCCAATTTCCTCTACAGCTAAAGCGTAGGACACCGTATCACCACCTGACCCACCATATTCTTCAGGAAATGGGATACCCAACAAGCCTAGTTCTGCCATCTTTTTAAAGCTCTCTATTCTCATCGTCGATGTCTCATCAACCTCACGAGCATACGGTTTAATCTCTTTCTCAGCAAAATCACGTACCATGTCTCGAATCATCACTTGCTCTTTTGTTAATTCAAAATTCATCTCTAATCCCCCTAATGTCAAATTTGCCATAGTAGATTTAGCTCAAAGATAATTTACTTCAAGTAAATACCGACTAGTCGGTTTGTAAAAGCAAATAATAAAACCAGTGTTTTCTACTGGCTACCCCTTTATCATAAATTGCTTTGCTTCATCCATTGCTTGTTCTGTCACAATCGCACGCAATACCATGTCGGTAAAAACATCTGTAATTTGCTCCATTGTTAATGGCCCAGATTGCTTAAACCATTTATATGTCCAGTTAATCATCCCCACAATCGCCATCGTAACAATGGTACAAGGCAATTCTGTACGAAAAACCTTCGTTTCTTGGCCTTCTGCTATCACTTTTTGTAAGATGTCCCGATAATGATCTCGTTTTTTATGAATGATTTCACTATACTCCTCTGAGAGTGAACGACTTTCTTCATAAAAAATTGTAATATGTGCTTGATACATATCAAATACTTGTGTCAGCGTTTGTAGCATCGCACATAACCGTGGAATGGGCGTGTCGTATTTGTCATATGCATCCTGTGATTGTTGAATAACATACGAAATAAAGACATCATGAATTTCATACAGCAATTCATCTTTTGATTTAAAATTATGATAAAATCCACCCTTTGATGCCCCTATATATTCAACGATACGATCAACAGTTACATTGTGATAACCATCCTGCTGAAACAGCTCAACTGAAGCGTCTACAATTCTTTGCTTTAATGTTTTCTTTACCATAGGCCCTATCATCCTTCATCTAGCTCTATACTCCATCACTCCTTATAATCAGGAAAAACTTCTTTTATAAAAGCATTCTATTTTTTCCTAATTATAAAAATACTATGACAATATAAATATAGCATTCTCAAAATTTGGTGTCTAGCAACAAATAGATTTTTCCTTTTAATACGAGCATAAAAATAACATTAAACAGAATTTAAAGAATCACAAACACATACATACCTTATGTTATGCCACTCGTCTTCATGACATTTTTTAAACTTTGCTTTTCTCTTTACATCATCAAACCATTTTTCACTGCTGTTCAAGAAACCACTTATAATCTCAAATTAAATGGCAATACCCTTAACTTACTGTTTATTCTTAAATTATACGAAAGAAGAGATTTAAATTTGCAAAGATACACTGTAATTAACGAACACATTTTAATTACCCTAACCCTATCGTTTTAAAAAAAGGACAAGAAGTATTGTAAGGAAAAGAATACACTCAATTGGATTTTTTATAAAATCATTGTTACAAATCCAGAAGGATGGATTCAGAAGCAAATTTTAACTACCCGAAATAACCTTTACTAGTCCCCGCCTCCTTAATTGTGCTAAAAAGAATCTGAATGATAGGACCTATACATAGAAAAAGTTTCTATGTTTGGGTGTTTCCTTACTAATAGTTGCAATAAAAAAACAGTCAGCACACAGCTGACTGTTTTTGTTGCCTAGCGACGTCCTACTCTCACAGGGGGAAGCCCCCAACTACCATCGGCGCTAAAGAGCTTAACTTCCGTGTTCGGTATGGGAACGGGTGTGACCTCTTTGCCATCATCACTAGACTATTTTTGGTTTCCAATATACATCGCATTTCTTCGTCAGCTTCTGTCGTTCAGTCAGTCACGTACTTGAGTACGCTCCTTCCCTCTCTCCATTGCTTTCTCGAACTACTCGTATCTTGAAACCCTTTATAAAAGAAATTATTCTTTCAAAACTGGATAAACGGTTCATTGAAGGTTCCAAACATTTTTGGTTAAGTCCTCGATCGATTAGTATTCGTCAGCTCCATGTGTCACCACACTTCCACCTCGAACCTATCTACCT
>NZ_JAGXJV010000482.1:0-265 GCF_019091145.1 Lysinibacillus sp. GbtcB16 | reverse complement strand
ATGGATGTCTGTGCCGGCTATCACGTCTAAGGCCTCTATTCCATTCCTCGCTTTGAAAAGTTGATAATCAGGCCTTATCTTCCCGATCAAGCCTGCAAGCCCCTCACGATGCCTCGGTTCATCATCGACAATTAATAAACGATAAATGGTGAATCCCCCCATTCTGGACAAACAAGCACCGAGTCCCGAACGGTTCTCGATGCTTGTATGCTAGCCTTTTACACCTGTTGTAGCTATGCCTTCGACAAAATAACGCTGACCGATC
>NZ_JAGXJV010000481.1:0-265 GCF_019091145.1 Lysinibacillus sp. GbtcB16 | reverse complement strand
CGGCGATAGACGTTCTACATAAACAAGGCGCAACCGTTATTGATCCCGTCGAACTTTATTTGGAGCAGCATGCTTGGAACAACGACGTGATTGCTTATGAGTTCAAAACAGGACTGAACCGCTATTTAGCCAAGCTCCATGCAGATATACCTGTACATTCGCTCAAAGAATTAATTACTTACAATAATAAACACTCTTCTTCTGCATTAAAGTATGGTCAGGACAATCTTATTCGATCGGAAGAAAATAGGATGAATGAAGAGGA
>NZ_JAGXJV010000480.1:0-265 GCF_019091145.1 Lysinibacillus sp. GbtcB16 | reverse complement strand
AATTCAAGGATCAATCTTAACCTTTCAAGAAGATTATTGCAAGGGTAATTCTCAAACCTCTTCTCTCAATTTATTAATAGATCTTGCCTCTTATGTGTAGTTCTTGGTATCATTTATGTGTTTAGTCTCATGGCTTCTAGAACATCCTCTAGGGACAAAGGGAAGACGAGATTAGATGAAAATTATGACTCCCTACTTTTCGATTCTAATCAATATGCCCTAAAATTTCCATCAATAGAGTCTAGACATGTTCATAAGGGTAAAT
>NZ_JAGXJV010000479.1:0-265 GCF_019091145.1 Lysinibacillus sp. GbtcB16 | reverse complement strand
CAAGAGCGCAAAAGGCATGCTGAGCTTCAAGCGCTTCAATCGCAAATCAATCCGCATTTTTTATACAATACGCTAGCTTCGATCCGATTCATGCTCGTTAAGCATACGCCGGAAATGATTGACTCCGTCATCGTTGCACTGGTTAAGCTGCTCAAGCAATCCTTATCACAGCAGGACGAGCTCATTCCGATTCAGGAAGAGCTGTCCATGGTACAGAACTACTTATACATTCAGCAAGTCAGGCAAGGAGACAGATTGGAGATCC
>NZ_JAGXJV010000478.1:0-265 GCF_019091145.1 Lysinibacillus sp. GbtcB16 | reverse complement strand
ATCAAAATCTTACTTCGCTGTTTTACATGTTGATATCTTACAATATGATAAATTGCTACTATTACCATCATTCAAACTTGTAATGTAAAATTTGAAAATGAATGTCAAGCCTTGACATCATCTTTAGAGAGATACATCATGATAGGAATCTTGATGGGAATATTGATAAGTTCAAATGACTTTAACTTATCAATATGTCTCTTGAATTCTTAAAGTTTTGAATTCAAGAATGATTTATCTCAAGTGTGGCATATAGACAGGGGGA
>NZ_JAGXJV010000477.1:0-265 GCF_019091145.1 Lysinibacillus sp. GbtcB16 | reverse complement strand
TCATTTTAAACCACCAGATTTTTTAATATGGCTAAATTTATTTTCTTTCGGTGGATTAGAAGCTGCATTCATTTGGCCAATCGTATTAGGGTTATATTGGAGGAAAGGAAATGCTACAGGAGCGCTTGCGTCTATTTTAGTTGGGGTAGGCTCATATATGTGTATTCATCTTTTCTATCCAAATCCGTTCGGTATACATACAGTTGTCTTCCCGATTTGTTTTGCGTTTATCGCTTACATCATTGGAAGTATGTGTGCTGTAAAA
>NZ_JAGXJV010000476.1:0-265 GCF_019091145.1 Lysinibacillus sp. GbtcB16 | reverse complement strand
CGTAGATGATGAACCCAATATCGCCGAAGTCGTCCGGTTATATTTGGAGCATGCCAATTATGAAGCGCTTTTGCTCTCGCGCGGGCAGGAAGTGCTTCGGACGATTGTTGAAGAGAGGCCAAGCTTGGTGCTGCTGGATATCATGCTGCCGGATGTTTCGGGGTATGAGCTGTGTGAGCAGATCCGCAAGATGGAAGCGCCGTATCATCAGACACCGATCATTTTCTTGACAGCCAAAGGGGAATCCATTGATAAACTGAGAGGA
>NZ_JAGXJV010000475.1:0-265 GCF_019091145.1 Lysinibacillus sp. GbtcB16 | reverse complement strand
AGGAAGCCTGGCGCTCTCCTATGCCGAGCAGCAAAATAAATTCAGCAGCGGCGAAGCTGCCTTCATGTTCGACGGCTCCTGGGCCAACACACCGCTGCTTGATCCCGAGAAGTCGACCATTCTGAACGACGTAGGCTTCATGAGCTTTCCGGATATGGGCGGGCCGGGAGACGGCTATATTAACGGCGGCTGGTCCAATGCCTACGGCTTCTCCAAAAGAGCGACGCCTGCTCAGCTAGTGGCGATCAAGGAATTCATCCGGCAG
>NZ_JAGXJV010000474.1:0-265 GCF_019091145.1 Lysinibacillus sp. GbtcB16 | reverse complement strand
TACCACGCCCTCCTGAATTTCGATAATCTGGTAGCAATGCATTTTTCACCTTTCCCCGTTTCCAATACTGCCTTAGGTAACTATAAATCACACTCTTAATTTTCTTTGTACGCTCACATGTCTCTGCTACCAATTTTCCTCTTTTTTGTTTATCGTAAATATCTGGTTCAAGCGAAACTATTTCATGCACGATTTTCCATCTGTCATCTCTGATATCTTTTTGTTTTTGAGGTATGCTTTCTTCTTTTTGATAAACAAATGCAAA
>NZ_JAGXJV010000049.1:0-1720 GCF_019091145.1 Lysinibacillus sp. GbtcB16 | reverse complement strand
TCAATCACCACCTTATATAGTTTAATCCACGGTTGGAGTACGCTCGGATAAACCTTTATTCTTTTTACACCATCACTACCCTTAACACCTTTACTTTTACCCTGGTGTAAATTTAACCATAAAAAATTACACCTCAATTGTTGATATGTAACAATTAAGGTGTACATCACTAATGAAGTAAAGCTAAAGCGCTACTAGTTTCTGATCTTGGTATATATTTTAATTTACTATATCCGCAAGGATTATATTTTGATCTATTTTTAATATAATATTGTAATCTTTCCAAAACACATCGTTATTATTTTTCCAAGCTTTAACGAATCTTTAATTTCATCTCTAAATCGAACAAATCCTAAATTCTTATATCGGTTTAATCTTGGAGGTAACGTTTCAATACTAGATAGGTTCAAGAATGAATCTGGAATAAAGCATTCATAACTATTCTTTTTTAACTCAGTTAATATAAGCCCCTATACTGTTTGAAACTCACGCTCAATTTGTTTTTAAAGTTCTTTCAATAAAGACACAAAACAGTTACATATGGTGATGACAATGGAAGTCGAATCTCCTCTCTACAAAGTGCTTTAATAGGAGATCTTATAATAATTTTTAAATATAATTAATAATCTTTACCTATAAGTAATAAAAAATCTATTGTAAGAGCAACTTTAATCATCATCAGGAAGTAAACTTAAACCCTTTTCTAATTCTAACTCCTGAGCGGGCGTTAAAGAAACATGTCTTTTATAATTTCTTGCTAAAACTCTTTTTGCTCTATTTTCAGTTAAATATATGCTATCTAATTCAAATATTTCTATAGACTTCTTACCTTTATCGGTATTAGACTTAATACATATTGGAATATCTTCTACCCATTGATAATGTTGATTGGGATCATCAAAAAAAGGATGTACTATCGAAAACTTACATCTTGGATAATACTTTGCTTTCTTTATAACAATATCTTTTTGTCCCTTTTTTGAAGAACCGTTACAATGCTCGCAGGCAAATAAAAGGTTTTTTTCATGAAATGTAAATTCCGGATATAAAGAAACCCCCTTAGGAGCAACATGCTCTATCTCTGCTCTCCCGCCAACATTAAGGCGCGTACCACAATATGCACATCTATGTTTTTGAACATCATATAGATGACTTTTAACTCTTTCTTTGATTCTTTTCATCTCATGGGTAGATTTATCCCATGCCTTCCCATCTGTTACATTAATAGTCTTTAAATATCTTTTTTCTTCTCTTGAAAACTTCACATTCTTCTTAATTAAATTAAGCATTCTCGAAATTTCTCCTTGCATTTTTAATGACCTCTTTCAGAGGATCATTTGGTCTTAAAGATAATTTCTCTAGTTTATTAAGTATTCTTTTTACCTCACTTGTATATTCAATATCTCCGGAAGAAATATATGATAGTAATTTCCTCAAATCTTCTTCCAAATAATAGTTTCTTGCCGTTTTCATATTAAAAATATTGTAAAGAATATCATCTGGACTCCAACCAAATGTCTCCTCATCATGTAATTCAGATATTATTTCATGATTATCTCCTTTTCTTATCGAAGTAATAGAGGATGACTCAGGCACAAGATCTGCAATAAAAAAATGAGAGTGTGTTGCCATAACAAAATGACAAGACGAATAATTTTTAAATATTTCTCTAATACCATATATATATTTATATTGCCAATTTGGGTGTAAGCTTGTTTCT
>NZ_JAGXJV010000473.1:0-265 GCF_019091145.1 Lysinibacillus sp. GbtcB16 | reverse complement strand
AAATAAGTTAACTTCGTGAAGGCTGTAATCAACCGATTCGTAAATAACAAGGTTTGGTCATTAGCGGTGCTATAGTCTTTAAACGTTAAAGTTGCATTGGAGAGTGGGTAGTTGTTGTTCGCCACTGGTTTTACTGTGATGGCAAATGTTTTGTTATCCGCGACGTATTGCTCTCCTGATCTTCTGAATGGAATATCGGCAATATCTCCATCAATGATATAACCTGATTGTAAGGTGCCTGATTTCGTAAAGCCCTGCGGTATGG
>NZ_JAGXJV010000472.1:0-266 GCF_019091145.1 Lysinibacillus sp. GbtcB16 | reverse complement strand
TTGCATATGAAAAAGCCAACGAAAAGGTTGGCTTATTCTATTGTAATAAGTTGTCTTGACATGTGAACATAACCATGAGTTAATGAGAGTATAGAAAGATAAAGTGAAACTTTAATCAGTGGGGGGCTTCATCCCCCAGTGATTATTAGTTGAACCAATCGGGCTTTTACGGGCAGTCGACCTCCGCCCTAACTCTCTTGTATTCGCGAAATGTTGAGGCGGGAGTCTTACTGCCCGCTAATGCGGGGTAAAGTGAAACTTTCATA
>NZ_JAGXJV010000471.1:0-266 GCF_019091145.1 Lysinibacillus sp. GbtcB16 | reverse complement strand
GCTTCACGTTTTTTTGCGCGGCTTTTTTTTGACCAGCTTCCGCAGATGCTTGATGCTTTTTAACATGTCGCCTTTGCACAGCGGACATTCCGGCGATGGTGTCGCAGCCAGCTCTTCACGCATCCATGCTTTACATTCGTTGTTTTTGCATCTCCAAATAGGTACTGGGGATAAATCCGGCTTGCTTACCTCGACATCCAAGACTGTTACACCTCCTGCTGCCTTAACCTGCCCGAATGCCATAATCTTCATTCAGTTCCTGGGAG
>NZ_JAGXJV010000470.1:0-266 GCF_019091145.1 Lysinibacillus sp. GbtcB16 | reverse complement strand
ATGAACCAATTAATAAAGAATTTTCTATGGAGAAAGCCATTGAAATGTGGACACTTGCTGAACCAGGGTGCTATGATTTTGAGTTAGATGAGATGGTAGGTACTGCTGGTGGAATGCTGGGAAAAGGAAAAGGTATTTCCCTGATGGTAAATTGGTGGGAAAATCCTAAGGAAAAAACCGTCAACTATTTAGTAATTGGTTTTTCAAACAAGGTCTTTTTGAAATATAAGGATAAAATAGTAGTGGTATTTCAAAAGCTGGTATCA
>NZ_JAGXJV010000469.1:0-266 GCF_019091145.1 Lysinibacillus sp. GbtcB16 | reverse complement strand
CGGATTTCATTCAACAATACGGCTAGTATGATTGGCGCCGGGAATCCCGCTATCAGGTCCAGCAAATTCAAAACAAGTGTGTTCGTAAGAGCACGGTAAAAGCTGTTTTGTTCAAAAATAAATTTGAAGACGTCAAGCCCGACCCACTCACTCCCGTTAATTCCCTCAAAAATGTTGTAATTCTGAAACGCCATGAGCACGCCATAAATGGGGGCATATTTGAATATGATGATATAGGCCATTGGCAGCAGTAAAAGTAAATATAA
>NZ_JAGXJV010000468.1:0-266 GCF_019091145.1 Lysinibacillus sp. GbtcB16 | reverse complement strand
TTATAAAGGAAGGGATATTAATCCCCGTCGGACAGGCGCGTGTGCAGGGCGCATCATAACAAAACAAACAGCGGTTCGATTCCTCCATCGCCTCTTTCGGCTTCATGCCGGCTTTGACTTCGGCAAAGTTACGCTTCAAATCGGTTAGTGAAATAAAGGATGTCCCCATAAGCCTCCACCTCCGCGCTATTCTTCCTTCATGGCGATTCGGCTTGCAGTTCGATACAATAGCTCCGTGCCAAGCGTAATGTCGTGCTCACTTGCAA
>NZ_JAGXJV010000467.1:0-266 GCF_019091145.1 Lysinibacillus sp. GbtcB16 | reverse complement strand
AGCCAGTCTGTCTTGTGTGGCTTTCATCATGTTCAGCACACCTTTCGCAGAAATGCTGCAGGTGCTCAGAAAAGTGCGCATCCCCGAGTTAGTTCTGGAAATTATGCAAATCATGTACCGGTTCCTGTTCCTGCTCTTCGAAACGGCTTCCAACATGTATCTTGCGCAGCAAGCCAGAGGCGGCCAAAGCGGCTTCCGGAGCCGGCTGAAGGATACGGCCACACTCATCGTACAAATGTTTATGAAGACATTGCACCAATACAGAG
>NZ_JAGXJV010000466.1:0-266 GCF_019091145.1 Lysinibacillus sp. GbtcB16 | reverse complement strand
AAGCGGATGTAGACCGTCTGCAAGCTGGCCTGGATCTTGCAAGCAGCAACTTGAGCAATGCAACCCTAACAGCCCCAATCGACGGCGTCATTGTGAAGAAAAGCATCTCTGAGGGGGAGTTGGCTCAACCAGGCGTACAGTTGCTCTCTCTTGTCAATATGGATCAAGTTCAAGTAGAACTTAGCGTTGAAGACAGCCAAATTACGCAAGTGAAAGCAGGTTCCCAAGTTAACGTTACCGTTCAAAACTTGCCTGGCCAAACTTTC
>NZ_JAGXJV010000465.1:0-266 GCF_019091145.1 Lysinibacillus sp. GbtcB16 | reverse complement strand
ATTGCGCTTTGCACTTATCGTACGGAATATTTCCCGGGTGACACAGGGACATATTCATCTTGGACGAGTAGGCCGCAACGGCCCCATCGTAGCCTTCCTGTTTGGCCCATCCAAATTTGGCATCTCTGTCAGACGCGGAGTCGTTCGAGGCGTACTCACAAGTCAGGATCTTGTGGGGCCTCTGCAAGGCAAAACCCTTCGCGACCTCATCAGCGAATTCGAAAGCGGCAACGCCTATGTGAATGTGCATACCATCCAGAACCCGA
>NZ_JAGXJV010000464.1:0-266 GCF_019091145.1 Lysinibacillus sp. GbtcB16 | reverse complement strand
AAGCTTAATATTTGCTCAACTAACCACTCGACTTCACAAGGGTTGATAATGGTAATGGTCAGTGTGCCATCTTCATGAAAACAGATATCTTCGGCATAAAAACAATCCAGCGCACGCGCCATGGACCTTCCGGCGAAATGAAGAACAGCGCCCGTAATTTCTTCTTTCCGACCATCCAAAGAAATATCCCGCAGAGGTGTCGGATGGCAGCGCTGGTACGACTCAGGCAAAGCAACCAAATCCAATATTCTGGTCAGCTTGAATAC
>NZ_JAGXJV010000048.1:0-1797 GCF_019091145.1 Lysinibacillus sp. GbtcB16 | reverse complement strand
AAGATAATCAATTTATAAAAGATCCATATAAGCTTTTTAAGCCGAAAGAAATAGAGAAAATGTTACCAAATCTAGAAAAAGATTTGTTAACAAATCACATGTTAAACTCCGATCCACCTAATCATACTAGATTACGCAAAGTTGTTCATACAGCTTTTAGTTCTAGAACAGTTAAATCTTTACGCAGGCAAATTGAAGATATCTCTCAAGACTTAATAGATAAAGTTGAATATAAAGGAGAAATGGATATAATTGACGACTTCGCCTTCCCACTCCCGATTGCAGTTATTGGAAGTCTCTTGGGAGTACCAGAAAGTGATTATAAAGTGTTTCGTAAATGGTCTAATACATTAGTGGAGGCAAGTAATTTTCCAAGTAAAATGAAAGATGCGCGTCCGGAATTCCAGGCTTTTTCTGATTATCTTCAATTTTTAATTATGAAAAGGAAAGAACAACCTAAAAATGACCTTATTAGTAAATTAATTTATACTAAATCTGAAGAAGACCAGCTTACACAACAAGAAATATGTTCCATGATTTTTTTATTAATAATTGCAGGGCATGAAACAACAGTTAACCTAATTGGTAATGGAATTTTAGCATTATTACAATTTCCGGAGCAACTAGAAAAACTTAAAAGCAATTTTAATCTTATTGACTCTGCAGTTGAAGAATTGTTGCGTTTCTATAGTCCAGTTGAACTAGCAACAAATCGGTGGGCTAGCAAAGATTTATTTATTCGTGACAAACTAATTCGTAAAGAAGATATGATCGTGGTGTCCTTAGCTTCAGCTAATCGCGACGAGCTGAAATTCTTTAATCCTGAATATTTAGATATTTCAAGAAGTAATAATCATCACTTAGCATTTGGTATGGGAATTCATTATTGTCTTGGGGCCTCCCTAGCTCGCCTTGAGGGAAAGATTGCTATCAATACAGTATTGAAAAGAGTACCAAATATTAGACTTAATGCTGACTTGGAAACTTTGTCTTGGCGTCCTACTTACTTAATGAGAGGGTTAGGCAAGTTACCAGTGATTTTTTAGATGATTTATAAAAAATTAAGTGTAGTAATTGAAGCAAGTAAAGTCATAAGTTAAATTAAATGAATTGTTATTTCGATATATTGGAGAGAAAAGTACCAATAGAAAATAAAAATGAGTGTGCATTATGTTAAAAAATAATATTTTTTACTATGTAATGTACTTAGGGTTTATAGGTACGATTATTTAACCAATTGGTGCTTCTCTTAATTTAGTAACCATTAGTGAAAAATAACATTCATAAAAATTAAGGAATGATTTTTTGGGAGTATATTCAAAATATTTAATGGTATTGGGTTATGGTGCATCAAACTAGTTTATTTTCAACTTTATGAATAACATTGTCATAGTATTTTTGGATTAAGTTAGCTAAGGTTAAAAAATTTTATTAAGTGTCTACTAGAATTGTTTTGATACTAATTCTACTAACGCCTCTTTATATCTGAATCCAAGTGCTCAATAGACTACTTGACCATCTTTTAATACGAATACGGCTGGTATACTCATAACTTTAAAGTTATGAAAAGTTTTTTTATTTTTATCTATGTCTATTTTTACAACCTTTATTTTCCCCTTCATTTCTGTGTCAAATTCTTCTAGCACCGTGGATAATCTTTTACAAGGACCACACCAT
This sequence comes from Lysinibacillus sp. GbtcB16, assembly GCF_019091145.1. Classification (NCBI taxonomy): domain Bacteria; kingdom Bacillati; phylum Bacillota; class Bacilli; order Caryophanales; family Bacillaceae; genus Lysinibacillus; species Lysinibacillus sp. GbtcB16. Next base: position 120 of record NZ_JAGXJV010000048.1, on the reverse strand, counting down.
TTTGCCCAAAAACCTACTAAAACAATATCTTTATCTGTTTCGCGTTCAAAATTTTAATCAGTCACGTTTATAATAGTCATTTATATCCTCCTCTAAACAGGTTATATCTGGATTGTAACA
>NZ_JAGXJV010000463.1:0-266 GCF_019091145.1 Lysinibacillus sp. GbtcB16 | reverse complement strand
CTGATCGCTCAGGAAGGAGACGGCCGCAGCCATCTCGCCTTCGGCCAAATGCTGCGCGCTCGTATTGCCTGCGAACGTCATCGCGGCGCTTTGCTTCTTGAGCGCCTGCATGAGGGCGATCGCTTCGCTGTCGCCGCGCTGCTGGGCAAGCGAAGCCAGCAGCGTGTAGCCGGTTCCCGACGTCTCGGGGTCGGGGATCTCGATCTTGCCCTTAAGCTCGGGGCGCAGCAGATCTTCGTACCGCTGCGGCAGCGGCAGATCCTTCA
>NZ_JAGXJV010000462.1:0-266 GCF_019091145.1 Lysinibacillus sp. GbtcB16 | reverse complement strand
AGTAATCCAAGGTGGTATAGATCATCATTTCAACTAGACTGATCCTAATTAGATCAATCTAGTTCTTCAATTTTTATCCAAACTAACTAGGTCTTACTCTTAAACTTATAACCTTTTTATTGTTCTTAAACTTGAAATTGGTTCAACCAAATTGATCAATGAGCAGCCTAAATGTTTATAAGTTTAGCCTATAAACATAAGATGGTCGGGATCATTTTCTTTCTTCTAGTATTTTATCTACATCAAAGCAAAACATGATAATGGTG
>NZ_JAGXJV010000461.1:0-266 GCF_019091145.1 Lysinibacillus sp. GbtcB16 | reverse complement strand
CGGTAGCGCACACTGGACGCGTTTCTCTGCTCTCGCATCGATAACAAATCTCCGCTAAGCCTCAGCACAGAACCGGCAGGTTCCTCCGCACACTCCCTTTCTCTCTCAAATTGATGCTATTATCGCTGCAACCTCAGCACAAAATCGGCGCATCCCGCCTCTCTCACAGCGATACAAATCATCGCTCCTTCCCTCAGCCCTCCCCCGCAGCAATGAGCCCCCCACTCGCGCAGGCGCTATTGAGATCTTGCTTTTAACCGTTTCAG
>NZ_JAGXJV010000460.1:0-266 GCF_019091145.1 Lysinibacillus sp. GbtcB16 | reverse complement strand
AATTCTACGTATGAAAAGAAGTATACTAAACGAGATTTTTTATGGCAGTTGTTATGGATAATTGCTAATCCAGATATACGTACTTTGTATATGAACATTGGCTATACCTTTGTAAACACTGGAGAGTTAAAGTTTGAATGGACTTTAAACCAACCGATTGTTATCAAGGCTACTATCAAGAGAAGAAAAAGTAGCAATTTGATTTTAAGAATTCTTTCCATTCAAAACAAAAAGATTCCATATGACAAAGTATCTTTTACACATCC
>NZ_JAGXJV010000459.1:0-267 GCF_019091145.1 Lysinibacillus sp. GbtcB16 | reverse complement strand
TGACCCAAACAAGCCGCGAGGTCATCTCCATGACGGAAAGTGCGCAATCGCTTACATTCCAGCTGTACCGCAACGGAAATATCAGCAAGCTGATGTTTTATGAAAACCCTGATATTTACGATACCACGGCGGCTATGCGCGAATTAAGCAACTACTTGACTTCCATGCCTTACATCGATTCCATCTATGTTTACAATCCGAAAGCCAGTTATGTGTATATCGCCTCAAACTCAGGCCAGAACGGCTTAATGACCAAGGAGGAGCTGG
>NZ_JAGXJV010000458.1:0-267 GCF_019091145.1 Lysinibacillus sp. GbtcB16 | reverse complement strand
CTGTAGATGTTCATAATCCAGATGTAAATGTACGTGTAGAAATTCGCAGTGGTTATAGCTACATTATGTGTGATGAGCGTATGGGAGCTGGCGGTTTACCAGTTGGCGTTGGCGGAAAAGTAATGGTACTTCTTTCTGGTGGAATTGATAGCCCAGTAGCAGCTTACTTAACGATGAAACGCGGCGTATCTGTGGAAGCAGTTCACTTCCATAGTCCCCCTTTCACAAGTGAGCGTGCAAAACAAAAAGTAATCGATATAGCGCAAG
>NZ_JAGXJV010000457.1:0-267 GCF_019091145.1 Lysinibacillus sp. GbtcB16 | reverse complement strand
ATATAATATTGTGTTCTACTATTGCTTTCATACTTATATTCATGGGGTTAAAATCCATTTTAACCTTTGTGGTTTTGATCATTGACCACTTAAACCTTTATAGTTCATTCGTATTTAAAATAACCCATACATTTTTAAAAACGTAACATATAAACCTCACCCGTCAAGTCTGAGTTAACGAACGTTAGAGTCTACATACATGACATGCTGATTTATAATAAATCATTAATATAATAACACGTATAATTTAAATTTAAAAAAAGTTAA
>NZ_JAGXJV010000456.1:0-267 GCF_019091145.1 Lysinibacillus sp. GbtcB16 | reverse complement strand
GCGGACAAAATGAAGTCCGGACTCGCGGATCGGTTGAAAAAAATCATCGAGATGAAGCCGCAAGCGATGAACTTCCCGCATGCTGCACCTGGTCAGCATGGTAACGGCATGTTCGGCAGCACAAGTGAAATTGCTGCGATTCTGGGCATTACCGAGGACGAATTGAACACGCAGCGCAAAGCGGGCAAATCGCTTGCCGAAATCGCTCAAGAGAAGGGCATCACCGAAGATCAGCTCATCGCCAAGCTGAAAGACAATTTAACCGAC
>NZ_JAGXJV010000455.1:0-267 GCF_019091145.1 Lysinibacillus sp. GbtcB16 | reverse complement strand
CGAGGTCTGCACTTGCGACCGCTTCGGCAACAACATCCAGCTGACTGCCATGGATCGCCGTTACGTTATTCACTGTGAAGGCTTCCTGAGCATCGCTCGCAATGCGAACCGTGTAGGACTTTCTCTGCTGCAGCTCCTCCACCAAACGCTCATTGACGTCGGAGAAAACGACCTCATACCCTGCCTGTGAAAGCACAAGTCCGATAAAGCCTCTGCCGATATTGCCGGCGCCGAAATGGACTGCTTTCATGATTCCATCCCGCTTTC
>NZ_JAGXJV010000047.1:0-1831 GCF_019091145.1 Lysinibacillus sp. GbtcB16 | reverse complement strand
CCATAAAGTGATAATTTATGCGTTTTATTGATATTTCCTTTTTCGTTAGTTCAGAAAATGATTCAATAAATGCTTGTTTTTGTTCAAATGTTAGCATATAAAAAATGCTCCTTTTCTTTACAATCTATCTAACAGTATAACTTATTTTTTCCTGTTATATTGTGTACATTCTCATCATTTTTACAAAGAAAATAGGATAAGCTATCTTCTAGCTTATCCTACCCAAATTAGGATGTTTGATTAAATATTTTCTCACGCGCAAATTTGATCACATGTGCAACATATAATTCACGATAAGGAACAAATTGTGCCGTTCCAACTGGTCTGACAATTTTCACTCGTTGACCATCAGGGAAGTATTCGTATCCTTCAATATTCAGTGTTGTCGTTTCTCCCAAGAAGAAAGCTTCGGCCTCATTCAGTCTTGCTCTTACTACACCTGATACTTCCTCATATTGTAAAGCAAAGGAATTCCAATCATGCTCGAAAGGATATATGTAGACATGGCAAAATTCATTATCAATCATATTTTCAGAAACGATACTACAAGAGGTCATGCCCATTTTGACAACATCTCGGACATCTATTTGGAGCCCTAATTCTTCTTTTACTTCTCGTATACCTGATTCCACTGTTTCAACAGCTAATAGATGGCCTGCTGCTGTAATATCAAGTAAACCTGGATAATCCTTTTTCTGTGAGCTTCGTACTTGAAAATAAATATAGTCCTCATTGACAAGCCAGCAATGAAATGTCTCATGCCAAAGCCCTTTTTCATGTACTTCCGACCGTGTAGCTGTTCCAAATTCCTCATGCTGTTCATTAAATACCTTTACAATTTCTTGTTCCATCGTTTCGACTCCTATACTGATTTCGTCGCTTTTTTCTTTATTGCATTACGTTGATCATAAATATTGGATACGATAACTTTCAATACTGCATAAAATGGTACAGCGATAATAATTCCTATAAAGCCTGCAATATTACCTGCTGCTAGAATAATTGTAATAACAGTTAGTGGATGGATATCGAGCGATTTCCCCATCACGTTAGGTGTAATAAAGTTGCTATCAATTTGTTGAGCAACTAGCGTCACAACGGATACCCAAACAACTAAAATAGGATCCTGAATAACCGCTACGATTAGGGCTGGTGTAAATGCGATCCAAGGCCCAATAAATGGAATCATATTCATAAAGAATGCAAAGATTACTAATAGTAACGAATATTCTAATCCAATAATTAAGTAGCCCACATACATAATAAGCGCTAATAAAAAACTAATTTGCAATTGGCCCTGAATATAACTACGTAAAACATCATCAATTTCACTTAATGTTTTCTTAACCCATTGCTGACGTTCGCCACTGAAATATTTATAAATAGATGGTGCAAATTTCTCATGATCCTTCAACATAAAAATAAAGAAGAATGGAATTAAAACAGCTAGTAATGATACAGACACAATGGATTGTAAAAAGGAAATAAACCCTTTACTCGCCACCATTGCAACATCTTGCACAGAGTTCGCCATTTTTTCAATTACATCATTTACCTGCTGTGGGAAGTTATCTTTATTGAGCAGTACATAGTCTGTTAATTGCTGAATACTCGTACTAATACTTGAACTAATCATAGGGGCATTCTTCACTAATTTATTGACCTGCTCGGCAATCGGGTTCCCAATAATCCAGCCAAAAACCCCTGCAATTCCTATGAGACCGAACACAATCGTCAATATGCTTGCCCATCTAGGGAATTTACGCTTTTCTAAAAATCTCTGAATCGGTTCAGTTACATAATAAAAGACACCCCCAAGTAGTAAAGGGAT
>NZ_JAGXJV010000454.1:0-267 GCF_019091145.1 Lysinibacillus sp. GbtcB16 | reverse complement strand
AAAAATATAATACACGATAGCATATGTATGAACGACATAAAAATGATAGATAAAAATATAATTTCAATGATAATAACAAATGATGACATCATGGGTGACTATTGTAGTGGTGGTCAACGAAAATGATGCAATTGTCGATCTTGTTGATGTCGATCCGAACATCGACAACAAGGAAGAATATGAAGCAAAGCAACGATGCATTTATATCGACCCCGGAGGCCAAGGAGGCTTAGGAAGACACCCTGCTCTAGCCACTCCTTGGCTCAC
>NZ_JAGXJV010000453.1:0-267 GCF_019091145.1 Lysinibacillus sp. GbtcB16 | reverse complement strand
ATGATGCCCATAGTCGCCATAGCCGGTTTGGAAAGCGGCAGAACAATGTTCCATAAGATGCGAAACTCGCCGCAGCCATCCATTCTGGCTGAATCCAGCAGCTCGACCGGAAGGTTCAGGAAGAACGAGCGCATTACGAATAAGTTGAAAGCACTTATCGCCATGGGGAGCATTAATGCCCAGAGCGTATTGAGAAGCCCCAGCTGCTTCACCAGCAAGTAGTTCGGTATTAGCGGTGCACTGAAGATTAGCGTAAACAGCACCATA
>NZ_JAGXJV010000452.1:0-267 GCF_019091145.1 Lysinibacillus sp. GbtcB16 | reverse complement strand
CAGTTAAATCATCTCCTCTATGCTAGCACCTCATATACACAACCAAAAGTTTCTGCAGAAATATTTCCCACTTTTCAGATAAATCTTAGCCTAGATAAGAAATTGATTGAGGTACCATGTTTGATGATATCTAACTTGTCAAGTTAATCATATCCAGAACCTACTTCACTTTCTAGACCAAATCTTGCTCCTCCTGTTATCAACAATAACAACAATAAAGCCATAAGTCCCAGCTATTTGGGGCTGGCTACATGGATCTGCTCCTCC
>NZ_JAGXJV010000451.1:0-267 GCF_019091145.1 Lysinibacillus sp. GbtcB16 | reverse complement strand
AAAAACTAACCAGTAAGTGCCACCAATCCATCATGCTCCCTCACCTGTCCCGAGCTGCTTCTTCTTCCACTTATCCTTGAGCTTGTGATGAAATGCGCCATATAGGAGAAATAGAAAAATAACGATTGCCGGATGCAGAGAGAACGTCTGCAGCAGCAGAAAGGAAATCACCAAGCAGGCTATGCCCACCACCCAGCCTAATCCCTTGATCGCCTTCTCTCCGAACTCATAGGCCATCACGCCCAGCATGACAGCGACAATAGGCAC
>NZ_JAGXJV010000450.1:0-267 GCF_019091145.1 Lysinibacillus sp. GbtcB16 | reverse complement strand
GACAGCAGGAGAGGAACGAAACTAATATGAGAACGAAACTTAAGAAGCATTTATTTGCACCGGTAACCATCGCATTAAGCTTGTCACTCTTGATTTCCGCTTGCGGGAAAGCCGAACCGACGGCGGGAAGCACGGGGGCTTCATCGCCAGCACCAACGGCGCAAGCGGCTGCTCCGCGGACGATCAAACATTTTGCAGGGGAAACGACGATCACGGGCAATCCGCAAAAAATCGCGGCGCTGAATCCGTGGTTGGTCGATTTCATGC
>NZ_JAGXJV010000449.1:0-267 GCF_019091145.1 Lysinibacillus sp. GbtcB16 | reverse complement strand
CAAGAGACACAAACGAATAATCAGCCGAAAATTTCATTAGATAGTACTAATTTTAAGTCAACTATTGCTAGTACGTTAAATCGAGATAAATTACCTTTCGCTGAAACTGGCGGGATTAATTTAGGGATATATAATCAAAATGGGGAAATTGAGAAAGATTTCAACTTTAATATAGAAGAAAGTCAGAGCCTTAAAAAATTTATTTCTTTAGGGAATTTGATCAAAACTGAAAGGGTTTACAAAATGTTGTTACTTGTTGATTATAAA
>NZ_JAGXJV010000448.1:0-267 GCF_019091145.1 Lysinibacillus sp. GbtcB16 | reverse complement strand
ATGAAGCAAGAGATCAAGGGGGCCTTCAAAAGCTTCCAGCTTATAAGTAACTTTCATTCATTCTCCCCCTTGTCATAGTGAAAATAGGTTCATAACCAACTGCGCCGCAAGCGGATAAACATGTTCAAGAGCCCACTGGCCCACAGGAGTAATCAGCAGAACAATAACTAGAATAAGTGCGTAATACTTGTTTCGGTCCATCCATTTTTGCTGCTTCGGAGGAATCAGACCTTTCACAATGTGCCAACCATCCAGAGGGTATAACGG
>NZ_JAGXJV010000447.1:0-267 GCF_019091145.1 Lysinibacillus sp. GbtcB16 | reverse complement strand
GCCAAGCATTTTTTCGAACATACATTCGACTTTTTCCAGAACAAACAAAAAACCGTAACAAAGTTATCGCTTTGCTACGGTTCTTCCGTCAACACTCATTCAATTATAGGCTAGTTTTTGCTTTCTTTCAAGCGTCTCCAGAGCTGATAGAGCGCAGTCTTCGCGGACCTGTGTTTAATAGATTCCCTGTTTCCGGAGAGCTGCAGCGTAAATACCTGCGTTTCCGTATCCTTTTGAGCAAAGCCGATGTAAACAAGTCCTACCGGC
>NZ_JAGXJV010000446.1:0-267 GCF_019091145.1 Lysinibacillus sp. GbtcB16 | reverse complement strand
CCTGGGCCACGTTGGCGTCGGTCTGCCGGACACTGCTAGTGGCAGTTGCCTGCAGACACGGTGAAGCCTGAACCATTACCTGTATTTCATACAGGTAAAATTGGCGTTCAAGGCCCCGTGTGAACCATTACCTGTATTTCATACAGGTAAATTTGAGCTTAATGGCCATAACAGCCAATTTTCCTGAAAATAACTGTACGTTATGCAGGAAAACAGCCATTATGGCTATATTGAAGCCAAAATACCTGTACGTTTTACAGGTATTCC
>NZ_JAGXJV010000445.1:0-267 GCF_019091145.1 Lysinibacillus sp. GbtcB16 | reverse complement strand
CAATCATCGGTCCGAGAACAAAGATTAAGTAACCGGCGATGACAGGTGTTGCAAACAGCAGTCCGGCCCGGGCTTCATGATTCCATACTTTTCTGCCGGTCATCATCGCTTCGTGTAAACCCCTTTCAGCTCTTTCTCCACTTGCGGCTTGATCTTGCCAAGCGCTTCTTGGGCTGTCGTCTTGCCAAGCCAGACCTGTTCCAGAGCCGGGTCGATCACGCTGTTGATTTTGGACAGGTTCTTCACATAGTACGATGTGTTCGGGAA
>NZ_JAGXJV010000046.1:0-1846 GCF_019091145.1 Lysinibacillus sp. GbtcB16 | reverse complement strand
GAAACGAGTCGAACATGAATTTATTAATGGAATGGGTTTATTATATTCCTCTACAGATTTTAGTAAACTTGAAACTTTTTTACACAACAAATTATTATTAGAAAAATCTATTGGACGTTGTGATTGATTAATTTTGTAGTAGAAATGTATTTAATAATGGTATTGATAGTCTTATTAGCATAATATGAATTCAGGCATGAGTTTAGTTGAGAAAGAAGGAGAAAAATGACATATACATATCCGAATAATGAATTCAAAATAATATGGAATTCTAATCCATTAATTATAATAGATACAAATGTAATTTTAAATTTATACCGTTATTCTCCAGATACAAGTAATCACATTTTGAAAGTTTTAAATTCAATTCCAAAACATCAGCTTTGGATACCTGCACAGGTGCTTGAAGAATATAAACAAAATCATGACAACGTCAGAAATTTGGCGCGTAATAAATATAAAGAGGTAACTAGTGAAATAAATCGTATTATAAGTAATGCTGAAAATAGCTTTTTTAAACAGTTTACAAGATTTAACAAGCTTAGTTTTCCTAAAGTTCAAGAGTTAAGTAAAGATACAAATCAAGCAATTACGAGAATGAAAGCTGCATCCAAAAAATATGCTGAAGAAATTAAACATGAAATAGAAAAAAATAAATTGATGATTGAGGAGGATAATGTAAAAACATTTGTAGATGATCTTATTTCTTTTGGAAGAGTTGGGGAGCCCTATAGTATATCCAATTTATTGAAAATATTCACAGAAGGAGAACTGCGTTATAAATATGAAATACCGCCAGGATATAAGGATAACTATAAAGATAATCGAAAAAAATTTGGTGATTTAATTTTATGGAAACAAATTTTAGAACAAGCTGAACGAGTTCAAGAGCCAATAATTTTTATTACTCTTGACGTGAAAGAAGACTGGTGGATTTTGGATGATAAGAATACGCCTGTACGACCTAGAAATGAGTTGCTGATGGAGTTTAAAGAGTATTCTAAGAAACCATTAGCTATTATGCAAGTTAGTGATTTTATTGAAAAAACTTCTTTAATTATCGATATGGTAGATTACAAAACAAATTTAGAACTAAATTCTACTGAATATGGAATGGAATGTATTCGTGATAAAGATTGGGATGATATTTTAAATGAAAATCAATTAACAAAATACTTGATTCAGAGTGAAGCACTAATAGATTCTTTTAATAGGGTACCTTTTGATATTGAAATAGAAGAAACATTCGATCCTGTAATTGAAGTGAATTCGGTTAACATAATTCAGAATGATGTTGTTATGGAAGGTTCTTTTGAAGCAGAAATAGGTATTTTAATTACTGAAACTTATTCCGAAAATTATTCATGTGAATCATATGCCTATATTACCTTTATAGGTTCAATATCTATAGAATTTGAAGCTGATTTCGATGTCGAGAAAGATCCCATTGTTCGAGACACAATAACTATTGAAATTGGAGGGTTTGAAGTCTCCAAATGTGATGTGGAACATAATGATGAAAGAAATATCCCGGATGAAGACAGATGTAGGGATTGTAGCAATCCAAATGCTTCATATCACACCAAAATGTACAATGAAGCGGTATGTGAGCGTTGTAAAGGTAATTATGAAGTTTGCCCTGAATGTGGATTTTTATTTGAGTATGGCACGCTTTTAGGAAGTCATTGCAAAAGCTGCGAAATAAATTTCTCCCTATATAGTTAGTGTAAATTAATCATATTTAGTTCGAAATATAGTGAATCTATTTTAATTACAAACTTTTATCTAATCAATAGATTCAAATGTTTATTAAAACAAATGAATTTATGATATATTTCTAAAGTAG
>NZ_JAGXJV010000444.1:0-267 GCF_019091145.1 Lysinibacillus sp. GbtcB16 | reverse complement strand
GGGTCATGTGTTGTAGCATTACATCAACTGTATTTCTTCTAGTACCAAATTTCTTAAAATAACTTGTACCCAATAAACGATCAAGTTCAGAGAAGAAACTTATACAAAGCCCTTTTACAGAACCATCGTAAGGACAATCAAGTTTTAACCACGATATTTGCGTAAGTTGCAAAGCCTCTCCCTCATATTCTCTATGCTGAATAAGTTGTGGATAATAAGATAAAATTCTTTCTAATGCTGTTGTTTTTCCAATACCAGAAAGTCCGA
>NZ_JAGXJV010000443.1:0-268 GCF_019091145.1 Lysinibacillus sp. GbtcB16 | reverse complement strand
GTCATTCTGACAATTGCAAGTCAAACACTATCACAATTAGCTTTGGATTTCACAGAGCAGTATATGTTTACTTTACTAGGTTCGTTCCGTAACAAGATGATATTTGGTGATGTAACACCATATGATGCGAAAATTTTCTCTGACATGTTTGGTGAGAAAGAGGAATTTAAAGAGGCAGAATCCGAACAGGGCATTTCCCCTATGCAAGAGAATCCAGTTAGTCGACTAGGATCAACTTATCAAAAAACGAAAGAAGTTGTTATGTCAC
>NZ_JAGXJV010000442.1:0-268 GCF_019091145.1 Lysinibacillus sp. GbtcB16 | reverse complement strand
AGACCCATCCCAACCGCCGGGTACGCCAGATCCATCCGATCCGCCAGGGACACCAGGGCCAACCCCGACACCGGATAACAATACATCAACTAGTGATCCAGACCCGACTCCGAGCGCTTCAGCATCACCGAAGCCGAGCGTTACGCCTAGTCCGTCAGTTTCACCTAGCCCTAGCTCAGGTGTGAGCCCTAGTCCTAGCCCTAGCCCAAGTCTAAGTCCGGAGCAGTCGCCGAACCCAACACCATCAGCATCTACAGGACCGGTGCCT
>NZ_JAGXJV010000441.1:0-268 GCF_019091145.1 Lysinibacillus sp. GbtcB16 | reverse complement strand
GCGTTTAATGCGCAAACAGGTGAAAAAGGCAGGCGTTCGCATTCTCGACCACAGTCCTGCACTGGAGCTTCTAGCGGATGAGCATGGTGTTGCCGGGGCTGCCGGCGTGAACAACCAGACGCAAGCTGCATGGCGCGTAGATGCAGCAGCGGTTGTCATCGCTACAGGCGGATGCGCCTTCTTGAGTAAGGCGCTCGGCACGAACGTGTTGACCGGAGACGGATACTTGCTTGCGGCAGAAGCGGGAGCCAGCATGTCCGGCATGGAA
>NZ_JAGXJV010000440.1:0-268 GCF_019091145.1 Lysinibacillus sp. GbtcB16 | reverse complement strand
AGATGCGATAACATCGTTCATTTCGCCAATTTCAATTTTCGTCGCCACTTTGGCAGATTGAATACTTACTTTACCTGTCGCAGTTGCTGCTTGGTTGAATACGGTAAAGCCGAAATCTCCGGACTTATCAACATCTTTTAACAAGGAGATCTTCACTTGCGGAATATCATTTCCGTTATCTTCAATCACATAACTAACATCATCAGTTGCCAGATAATCATTCCATATCAGGCTTGTATCTTTAAGTTTATTTTCACTGTTCAACACT
>NZ_JAGXJV010000439.1:0-268 GCF_019091145.1 Lysinibacillus sp. GbtcB16 | reverse complement strand
GAACAAATCCTGCAGGCCCGGGTCGACTTGCGAACGCGTGCAGCCAAATCGAAGCGCATTCCGCACAGAGATGAACTGCCCGCATTGGCCGAACAGGACCTTACCCGCTTATCCGATCTGCAAATAGCGCTATACCGGGAATTTTTCGGCCTCAGCGGCGAACTGGATTATGCAGCTATCCAAACCAGCCTTGAGCTCTATGGGAATAGGGAGCTTCAAAGCACCAAATATCCCGGCCATTTGCAGCCGGATACCGCAAGAGTCTTCC
>NZ_JAGXJV010000438.1:0-268 GCF_019091145.1 Lysinibacillus sp. GbtcB16 | reverse complement strand
ACAATCCCGGAAAATCTCGGGTATGAAGAAGCTTTTGATGAAATTTTCAAGAAATTTAACATCGCTTATGAACTTAGAAAAGTAAAGACAACAGAGCTGGGAAGCTTGTATGAGCTGGTGTATATGGTCACGATCGATCATTTGACGAATCAGAAAGAATTCCTCGATGCGATCCGGTGCCGGAACGGCAATTTGGATATTACGTTAACGATGAGTCCGACTGCGACAGATAATTAAAATCAGAGAGGTAGATGATTTATGAGAAACC
>NZ_JAGXJV010000437.1:0-268 GCF_019091145.1 Lysinibacillus sp. GbtcB16 | reverse complement strand
CCTACTAACACTATAATACGTTTTTCGCGTATACAAGTAGTTAATATATTTAGTATCTTTCATAGACAGCATCTATACCTTTCTACAGCATTAGACAAAAAGCCCCCAAATCCGCTATCGGATTGGAGGCTAATTTGCTTTCAGCGCCTTACTTCAAATTGATTTTTTTAATCTTGTCCGTGGCAATTTTCGGTTCCCGGTGAATCGTAAGCAAGCCGTTAACTTCTTGCTGCACATCCGTCAATTGCGTGTAGCAGAAGCCGCTGAC
>NZ_JAGXJV010000436.1:0-268 GCF_019091145.1 Lysinibacillus sp. GbtcB16 | reverse complement strand
AATAAAAATGACGAAAACGGTCGTTTCATACTCGGCATAAAAATCATCATTCGAGTAAAGTTCATCGATATTGGTATAGATCGTTTTTTTCGTTGGAGTCGGTTCCTGTATCGTTAAAACTTGCGTCGTATTGGCTAGAACAAGCACTTCAGTATCCGAAGAAAAGTGATGGGATATTGGTGGAGTTAAAGGAAAAATGAATAAAGCGAGAATGATCCAAACCAATATTTGCCATTGGTGCTTTCGAGTAAAACGATGCAAGGGTCAT
>NZ_JAGXJV010000045.1:0-1983 GCF_019091145.1 Lysinibacillus sp. GbtcB16 | reverse complement strand
GGCAAAAGAATGATTGCGCTTGATGATGATACTATAACAATTTTAATAGAATGGAGAAATAGACAAAAAGAAATAGGTTTAGGCAAAGAGAATGATTTTGTTTTCAGTTATGACGGGTTGCCTATGATTAAGTCAACAATAGGTCGAATCATTGCTCGTTACGCAAAATTTGCAGATGTGAAAAAGATACAAGCGAAAGGGTTGCGTCATTCACATGCTTCGTATCTTATCAATGAGTTTAATGTGTCAGTACTTGTTTTGTCGCAACGTATGGGGCATTCAAGTCCCGAAATCACTTTAAAACATTATGCTCATATGTGGAGTGGTGCTGATATTGCTATTGCTGACGCAATGACTGGAAACATAGAAATTAAAACTGCTAAACGAACAAAAATCAATTTTAATGGAAATCAAGCATTAAATAAAAGCAATGTAAGAGGGTGATTGTATTACCATTATTATCGTATTACTAGTGCGACAGGCGATGAAAGAAACTTAGTGGCGGAAATTGCTTGAGCATGGAGAACGGCGTAGCGAACCCTTTACAGTGAGCAGGGGCATGTTAACCTATTTGGTTCGAGCCACAACTTTTTTGAAAAGCTGTGGCTTGGCTCGGAATAAACATGCCCCGAAAGGCTCGCTGTAAAGGGCGTTCGTAATGTTCAAGCAGTTGGAGCAAGGGCAATTATATGAGTCTTTTAGGTAAGGTTTTGTTAATGAACTTGGATAATATAAAAACAAGTCAAATGTGTTTGTTGAATCTAAAAATAAAGAGTAGAGGTACCTCTCAAAATATATAGAGGATAAAATTAGTTTTGCTAACATATTATTCAAGGTTATAATAGTAGAGATGTGAAATTTATATCCGAAAAGTATATGAAAGGTATGCAGATTTCAAATATAATTTTTCAAAATTATTAGCTAAACAAACCTATACATTTTCTTTAAAGGGGGATTTTTATGGACCATATAAAATTCAAACAAATAGCTGAATCTTTAAGGCAATACAGAAGAGCTGAACTTAGAGATTTTGAAGATGAAATTGGTGTTGATCCAGTTAATAAAATATACGTGGATCCCCTTCCTGGAGATGCGGTATTAAATTCAATATTGTCTGGGAATACAACTTTTCTACTGGGTAGAAAAGGAACCGGGAAATGCACAGTATTTTCAAAAGCACAGCTTTTAATGAAAGAAAAAAAGAATATAATTACTATCTATTTAGATGTTAAATCTCTTTATGATATGATTCCAAATCAACAAGTTTCAGATGGCGTAATTCAAAATGAGGGTATTAGTGAAGGTGCATTTAGAGCCCATATTTTAAGAAAATCGATGCTTGGACAAGTTATTTCGGATTTACTTAAGGAAATAAAATCTACTTGTGAAAACTTATCAATTTGGGAACGCTGGATGGGGAAAAGAAAACAGTACGATGAATTAACGAAAAGCCTAGAAGAAATACAGGGTAGGGTAAAAAATACCAAAATGGATTTACATGAACTACCAGTATTACAAAGGATTACAACACAGATAAGATCTAAGAGTCAGACAGAGAATACTCAAACTACAAATTCTAAAGCATCAGCTCAAGCTCAATATAAAAATGGATTACCATCTGTTGGGGGAGTCGCAGAGTCAACAATAACTGATTTTGATAAATCATTGGACGACAATGAAATTTATAATGAATATTCAGATATGGTGTATAAGTCATTTCCCTTTAATGAAATAATAACAGAAATTCAAACATTATTGAATGAATGTGGGTTATCTAAGATGGTTATTTTCCTTGACGATTTTTCAGAACTCAATTTTATAGACCAAAGATTATTTGTCGATGTTATTTTATCCCCACTTAATAACTCTAGTAATGAGACGATTAAATTAAAAATTGCAGGATATCCAGGCAGAGTTTATTTTGGGAAAATTGATCCTAATAAGGTAGATACACTTAATTTAGATTTCTCTGAACTATATGAA
>NZ_JAGXJV010000435.1:0-268 GCF_019091145.1 Lysinibacillus sp. GbtcB16 | reverse complement strand
GACTTTGAATTGCTTCATCACCGCCGATTGGGAATTCCACCCTACCCCGAAGAACATCTTCTATTCAATTGATTGGCTAAATAAAAAGACTCCCCAACATATTTGCGGGAAGTAGTGTCATAAATGCATAGTTAAATAGACCTTCTAAATTACATTGAATTTAAGAAGCTCGCACTTATACCCTTCTCCCATCCAGACTGTTACTGTCGGTTTTGGATTTGCACCAAATCAGCTTGCGCACACGGACTTTGAATTGCTTCATCACCGC
>NZ_JAGXJV010000434.1:0-268 GCF_019091145.1 Lysinibacillus sp. GbtcB16 | reverse complement strand
TGCGATTACAGGGGCTACAGTAGCTTTTACTCATTTTTACAAAACTAACGAGAAATTTAAGGGATTCGTTGACGGAACTATTAAAGGGATTACGGACTTCAGTAAAGCTTTAGTTAAAAACGGAGCTGAATTACTCCAAAATGCTTACAATTCAGACAAGGTACAGAATAGTATTAAAGCCATGCAGTCAGGATTCGTCATGGCAGGTAATAAAGCGAAAGAGTTTGGTTCTAATGTGGTTAGTATGGGTAAATACCTTTACTATACA
>NZ_JAGXJV010000432.1:0-269 GCF_019091145.1 Lysinibacillus sp. GbtcB16 | reverse complement strand
TTTAATTAAACCATTTACATTTGAACGAATTAAAGAGGCATTAACTATATAACGAGAAAAATTTACTTTCATGAAAGAACAACAAAAAATCAGTCAATCGGAATTAGATTCGTTAATATTACAAAAAGAAAAAAGAGAGCCTACTGTCACTAAAGAGCTTCCGAAAGGTTTAACGAAGCAAACGTTGCAATTAATTTGGCAGAAGATCGAGTCTCTGAATGGAAGAGTATTTACAACAGATGAAATGGCACAATTAGTTGGAATTTCAA
>NZ_JAGXJV010000431.1:0-269 GCF_019091145.1 Lysinibacillus sp. GbtcB16 | reverse complement strand
AGAAGAAGACGATATTTTAGAATTACAAGAAGACAAGAAACAAACATTCTTTGAAATGTTAGGCGAATATATTATGCTTGGTTTCTCAATCGCTGTAACAGTAGCGGCGATGTTAATCGGTTTCGTAGCATTAATTACAGCAATTAATGGTGTATTCGATTCAATTTTCGGAATCACATTCCAAAGCATTTTAGGATATATCTTCTCACCATTAGCATTCGCAATGGGTATTCCAACATCAGAGATGCTAACGGCAGGACAAATCATGG
>NZ_JAGXJV010000430.1:0-269 GCF_019091145.1 Lysinibacillus sp. GbtcB16 | reverse complement strand
AATTTTTTATTTCTCAATCTTCATTGTATGATAAATTTTCCTATATGGTTTATCACATAACAGTAAAATTATCAATCCATTAGATTATTAGAAAAAACTGATTATCCGTTTAACCTTTTGGTAAAATATAGATATTGATTAAGAAGATAAAGTTAATATAGATTAACTAAGTAATCCAAAAGAAATGTTTTATTACATAAAAACAGGCTCCATTGCTGGAGCGCGCCAAAATAAACAAACGAACCAAAACAAGAAACAGACAATATAAT
>NZ_JAGXJV010000429.1:0-269 GCF_019091145.1 Lysinibacillus sp. GbtcB16 | reverse complement strand
AAACGAGGATGTCACCAAGTAATAATCCTCTCCGACTCTGCATACCGAAGGATCTGCATAACAGCCCGGAATGACCGGGTTTTGGAACATATTCATTTTGAAGCCCTCCTAGTGTGATGTATCCAATACCCTCATTATAGAGCAACAAACACGCTATTTTTTTTGTTTTTATGCCCATTTGTGCGATATAATTTATTATTATTGTCCATTTAACCTGCAACCAAGCAAAGGAAACCGCCTATGAAAGAGATCCTGGGAACCAAACATGC
>NZ_JAGXJV010000428.1:0-269 GCF_019091145.1 Lysinibacillus sp. GbtcB16 | reverse complement strand
AAATTTATCCAGAACATCCTATGTTATGGAATTTTTTATACCCTTTTTTTGGGGAGGATAGTGTTGAAAATGCTCAAAGTAGAGTTGAAAATATGTTGCGGAAAACAGAGGTAAGTCAGAAAAAAGGAAAAACAGCATTATACCTTCATATACCTTTTTGTGATACTATTTGCTCATTTTGTCCATTTATTAAATCTACAAAGTATGAACCTATAATTGGAGAGTATGTAGAATGTCTTATTAAAGAGATGGAATTATTATCCTCATCT
>NZ_JAGXJV010000427.1:0-269 GCF_019091145.1 Lysinibacillus sp. GbtcB16 | reverse complement strand
AATAAGACCACTTATACTAATCAGTATGTAAATAATTTAAGAGAAAATATTACTTGTATAAGGTGTGAGATTTTTAAGGAAGTTGGGTAAATTATATATCATACTCTTATATTTTACTCGTATTGTCACTTTTTTTTAATTTTTTTTTCCAAATGAAATTCGTCATCCCATTTTTCTCTCTTTTTTTTAAAAAAATCTCAATCGCCCTCTTTTAAATAAAAATAAAGAATAAAAAATTGATGTAATCAAATTAAATGACCAATTGAGAT
>NZ_JAGXJV010000426.1:0-269 GCF_019091145.1 Lysinibacillus sp. GbtcB16 | reverse complement strand
AGATTAGCCTTGTGCGTAATGGGTTCGCGCGCGTTGGGAGTAAGGAGCTGCCGCTTATGCGGTCGGCTCCTTTTTGTTGTTCCGGGAGGAACGAGGAGTTGGCCTCTCGGTAAATGTATCCGGCAAAGCTAGGGCGTGTGCCGCCTGCAGCAGCTAGCACTGTAAAGCTGTAAGGCAACAAGTGCCCCTGAGCCCAGCTGCTTGCTCTGCGATACCTGCAATTCATGCAGGTACTTTGGCTTGCTGGCCCGGCTATGGTACTATTACCT
>NZ_JAGXJV010000044.1:0-2120 GCF_019091145.1 Lysinibacillus sp. GbtcB16 | reverse complement strand
ATCTTAGTATAAATGTGTTAAACGATTAGATTGATTAGAAATGAATTTTTTATTACATCAAGGGTTTAAGGTGTATCGGAATTACATATGAGTACGCTGATTAAGGCAGGTAAGTTAGAATTTGCTTATTTTAATAAAAATGAGTTGTTTACGTTTGAATAAATCACTTTATAATAAAATATCATTTTGAGTAGGAACTATAGCAGGGATGTTGAAATATATATATATTTAATGTTAACATGCTAATCGGAACAATAAATTAAGGGATGGTATAAATGGAAAAATTAAAAGATTACCATGTGAGAGAGGAATTGTTTAAATATCTTGAAGAACAGTATGTCAATTGTTCAGACACGATTATTATAAATGAACTTGGAATCTGTCAAGGGCAATCTAGAGTTGATGTAGCAGTGGTTAATGGAATTATGCATGGGTATGAAATTAAAAGTGAAAGTGATACGTTAGAACGATTACCAAGGCAAATTGAATATTATAACAAAGTATTTGATAGAGTTACAATTGTAGTGGCAGTAGACTACTTAGAGCATGTGAAAAAAATGGTTCCTAAATGGTGGGGGATTATCTCTGTACGGAATCGACATGGAGAAATAAAGTTAAAAAAATTAAGGCAAGGAAGAGCTAATAAGAAAATTGATCCATTTGCAGTTAGTCAGTTTTTATGGAAAGATGAAGCACTAGAAATATTAAAAGAAAAAGGCTTGCAAAGAGGGTATCTTAGCAAACCTAAAAGAGTTATTTTAGAGCATTTAGCTGAAACAATTGAAATAAATGAACTAAAAGATTTAGTTAATTTACAGTTGAAACAGCGCGAAGGTTGGAGAGATCACGTGCTACTAATGTAAGGTGATGATTTACTCCAACCATTACCCATGTTTCAGCATTCCCTGGTTTTGCATCACCATTTGCACATTCATAGATATAATTATCACCAAATGAAAAATCAGCTCCACAAAATTGAGGTAGGGAAATTAAATCTTTTGCTAATTGAACAGATTGAGAAAAACCATGTTTTTTAACACTGCCGCCCCTAAAAATTAGATATAAATCATCATAACTATACACAATTTTTGATGCCATTGTAATAATCCGTGGGTCAAGATTTACAAAATCTGGATGTGAAATCCCATAATCTCCAAAAATCGGAATTCTAGCTAACCCGCAATCATGTATTCTTTTATAAATTTTCCACTCTGTTCTAGGAAGTTCCCCATTAGAATTAGTCGGTATTGAATTAAGGTTTTTTGGAAAACTTGTCATACTAAGAGTTAAAGTACGCCATTGAGTTAGAAATGGGAATTGTGCAATTGTAAGCAAGACATGTTGATAAATTAATTCTTCTTGATTAGGATAGATTTGCTTGTAGTCTAATATGATGTCTACCTCATTATGAGTAACATTAAAGAAAGCTAATAGTTCTTCTAACTCTTTTCGTAGTTTTTGAAAATTTGATAATTCATTTTGTGTTAAACGAATGCAAATACCATTTTGACTGACAGAGCGGACAGCAGTTTGGAATTCTTCAGGTCTGTCAATTCCGGTTACTGGGATTGCAGGGATATCAAATGAATTAATAGAGTTTACCACAAATTTTACAGGGTGCTGACCATCTTGTAGAAGATCATCTTCAAAATCCTCGTTATCGTATAATGTATATAAATCAATGAAGACTGGAGTATTTTGGTGCCAAACTTCTTTTAATTGAGCTCCCACATTTTCTAAGTGCTCATCAATAGTTTTACTAAAATCACCTGCTTTATGATCAAAAGGAACAGGTTGTATTTCGATTAGAGGAATCATTTTTTGTTGTTCCGAAGAATCTATTCTTTCTAGTGCTCTTCTTTCACCTCTTTTCCATTTTAAAGTGGGTACATAATATTGATTATCAGACATAATTAAAACACCCCTTCTTTTAAATAAATTCAAGGTTATAAAATTCGACATTTATATGGAAAATCCTTCAAAATTAATAGAGTGTTTGTAAAAAAAAGATAAAAAACAGATGAAAAGTTGATAAGAAATATCCGAATGTACATGTATTATAAAAGTGTTATAAGATCTGCCACGGAAAGGGTACTGTATGTTGTTTCTTGATTTATCTA
>NZ_JAGXJV010000425.1:0-269 GCF_019091145.1 Lysinibacillus sp. GbtcB16 | reverse complement strand
ATAAGGGAGCCTATAACTAATTTCTTTACGCAGCCCGGAAAAATCGTTCTCTTGGACGCCTGTAAATTTATTCATCACAAAATGAACATTGTCCAAAGCACCTGTTTGTCCGTAAAGGGCTAATGTTTTATACACATCGTTCAAATCATCACGCACAAGCCAAATCAAGATATCGCTCAGCTCCAAAACTTTTACAACTCTCGGATGCACAGACGATTCAAGATCGACAAGAATATAGTCGTAAGTATTAAGTGATAGTAATGCTTGCA
>NZ_JAGXJV010000424.1:0-269 GCF_019091145.1 Lysinibacillus sp. GbtcB16 | reverse complement strand
ACCATAGCACCCTCATGAGCGCTCAGGTCGTCAATAATCATATTCATCACATCGCGGAAATTGCGTCCGATATCATAATAGCTGACAGAACCGCGCTTGTTGGAATCCTCCATCACCTTCTTGAAGGTGTGCCTGATTTCATGAATGGCCTTACTTCGCGTTTCGTCTTGAATGATATCGACCTGAACAACGTCATCAGTCCTGGGATCCGCTATATACACATAGTCGATGCCATAGGAAAATAGCCGATCAATGAGTCTTTGGGTGAG
>NZ_JAGXJV010000423.1:0-269 GCF_019091145.1 Lysinibacillus sp. GbtcB16 | reverse complement strand
CAGCAACTTGATGCTGGTGAAGCTCTAACCAGCATCACTCAAGTTCTTTAGGCATAAAGTGCATAAGGGATTGATACACAAGTATGAATTGACCATTCCCAATTATCAATAGGGTAGGCAATATCTCTTATAAGTTGTAATTGTCAACGTTGCTTAAAATTTATAATGTCTTTCACGCGAGTAATTTGAAAAACTACCATTCAGATCCGTAAGATGCTTCTCGATGTGTTTTTAACTCAACTATCTCCTACTAGAACCTCAAATAAAAA
>NZ_JAGXJV010000422.1:0-269 GCF_019091145.1 Lysinibacillus sp. GbtcB16 | reverse complement strand
AAGAGATCATTGCGCTGACACGCCGCTTCTACGATCAGCCTTCGATGCTGACCGCCACATGGTCACTGCAAAGGGCAGAGTCCGGCGAGCAACCCTTCTGGGCACTTGTGGCTTTGGCTGCCATGCTCGGACGGATCGGCTTGCCCGGCCAGGGCTATGCCATGGGCTACGGCTCCATGAACGGAGTGGGCAATCCGCGCTATCACACTCCGCTCTATGGTCTGCCAGCGCTGAAGCCGAAAGTGGATCTACCGCCGATTCCGGTCGCC
>NZ_JAGXJV010000421.1:0-269 GCF_019091145.1 Lysinibacillus sp. GbtcB16 | reverse complement strand
TGCGTAATGCATTTTTGCTAGATTAGGAGTATTTTGATTGACATCACAACAAAACCATGATACATGGTCATTCAAATAATAAGTGGTATCTTGACAAGATTAAACAAATGAAGTTGGAAATGGTATTTAATGAGTTATGTGGAAGCAGAAGAAGCTATTATCATATTGGGCGGAAATTTCACCCAGCTGATTAACTCGAGAAAAATTAACTGATAAGCTAATGACTTACACTGCGGAAGACATAATTTTCTCACCTTCTTTGAGAAAAA
>NZ_JAGXJV010000420.1:0-270 GCF_019091145.1 Lysinibacillus sp. GbtcB16 | reverse complement strand
AAAGTTGCTAACCGCAAGTAAGCGCCGACACACATAGAAGAGAGCGCCGTAAGGTGCTCTCTCCCTATTTATTAAAGGAGGTTCATCATGGTTTCAAAAAAAGCGGCGTTTTACAGTATGGCAATTCCAGCATTGCTCCTGTTTTTCGCTTTTCATACCTTTCCTGCGCTGCAAGGCATTTATTACGCATTCACGAATTGGGATGGGTATAGCGAAGGGTACGATTTTATAGGCTTTAAGAATTTTATCAACCTCTTTCAAGATGTCAAT
>NZ_JAGXJV010000419.1:0-270 GCF_019091145.1 Lysinibacillus sp. GbtcB16 | reverse complement strand
GTCGCGGTCGGCAAGTGGGAAGCAGTCCAGAAGCCGGCGCAGCTGAGCTTTGTCAAGGGCTACTCCCATGAACTCGATCTGGCGGGTGACTTCGCGGATGTCATAACCTGCTCCCAATCGTTCCATTGGATGGAACCGCAGAGCACGCTTCGGGAATTCGCGCGTGTACTGCGCCCTGGCGGTGTTTTTGCCGCATATGATTGCGACTGGCCGCCGGCGTTCAATTGGCAGGTTGAGGAAGCCTTCCGCAAGCTTAACGCTTTAAGCGAC
>NZ_JAGXJV010000418.1:0-270 GCF_019091145.1 Lysinibacillus sp. GbtcB16 | reverse complement strand
ACAAAGCTTCCAATGACCCAGATCATAACCGCAATGGCCTCAAGACGTTCAAGGGAGCCTTCAATACCAATATATTGCATGACACTTAAATAGGAATAATTCAATTGACCCGTTAATGAACCGAGGACCATGATTGAAAGTAAAACAATGGTGAAAATAAAAATAAAAATACCTAGGAGAGCTATCAACGATATTTTAAGAGCCTTCTTCGGCTGATTGAGATAGGGAAGCAACCATCCCAGGATGAACAATTGATTCATAAATGCTCCT
>NZ_JAGXJV010000417.1:0-270 GCF_019091145.1 Lysinibacillus sp. GbtcB16 | reverse complement strand
GCCTGTTACAAAATTGATACAAATCGATGATTTTTCTGAGATAAAAGGAGAGTAATCTACATGCAAGAGGAGAAGAAAGGGCTTTCATGGCTGCGTCTCATCTTACTGCAAATTGTAATCGGATGTACGATAATCGGTATTTTCGCCTATGCTTTCCGGATTGGTGTCGACGAAGTTCGACTGATTCCGAAGGATCCGAACAATCGCGATATGTTCGATGGCGTTCCCATGCGTATGAATGTCACCTACCCGGGCATCGGGACCATCGCC
>NZ_JAGXJV010000043.1:0-2132 GCF_019091145.1 Lysinibacillus sp. GbtcB16 | reverse complement strand
CTTATGCTAAGGCTAAAATTGATATTGAATGTCAGCTAGTTCAACATCAAAGAGAAAGCATAGATTTAAACGGAGAAGAAACATTGGAAGATGAGATTAGGAGTTTGATTGAGCAGATAGAAGGTTATAATCTCGATAAATATTTTAGTTATGCTGAAAATAAATTAAGTGAGTATATGAATAGAATTATTAAAGGGCTAGATTTTGAAGAAGAATTTAAACCTGCAAATTTAAATTTTGATTTAGAATCTTTTGAGCTATATCACTATGATAAGATGGCCAGAGACAAAGTGTTTTTAAGTGAAATGGGTAGTGGAGCGAATTGGCTTTCTTGTCATATTAGTTTATTTTTATCTTTGTTACATTTCTTCTGTAAAGAAGAAAATTCTAAAATTCCTTCATTTTTATTTTTTGACCAACCTAGTCAAGTGTATTTTCCCGACAAGGTTTATGTTGATAAAAATGACAGTAAAGGAACAGATATTGAAGTTGTAGAAGCAATGTATGTAACGATATTAAAAGAATTAGAATTAATTTATAAAGAAGCAGGGTTTATGCCTCAAATAATTATCACAGACCATGTTGATAATTTGAATTTAGGTAATTATGATTTCGAGGATTATGTTGCTGCTAGATGGAGGGATGAAAAATTTATTTAAGTTTTAATTTCTAAACTAATTATGTATAAAAGTAAATAAACAAAGGATATCTAGTTGTGAGAGGGATCCAAAGCTAGATAAAGAAGCATTAAGTATGTACTATGATCGAGCACCTTTGGTTAATGTAGAAATAAAGTAGTATTTAATTGAGGTTTTCTACTGACAGTATTGAATTATTTAAAAAAGAAATATTAATTGATGAAAGCAGCGTATTAGAACGAACATTATGTGTAAATTGAGTGTAATAAATAATATGTGGAATTATTCAAACCTAATATTTGTAAATATCCCGTAAGATGACTAAGGAGAATCTAGTATGGACAAAATAGAGAGAATCCAAGATTTAAAGAAAGGCATTGTAATAAGTGACAAAGAACTAATAGAAATATTTAAATGTGGAATTGGAGGAGGAATGAGAAGATCATTAAAAACCAACTCCTTAGTATTATTGTCATATGAGAATATTCCACCCTATCAACCAGCGAGAAAAGAAAATGATATTTGGAAGTATACTGGAATGGGAAGGAAAGGGCATCAAAGTCTAGATTATAAGCAAAATAAAACACTTCTTCATTCAAATGAGAAAGGTATAGATGTATATTTATTTGTTGTAGACCGCGGTGATTATAAATTTATTGATCAAGTATTTCTGGCTGGGCATCCGGAAAAGGAAAGACAAATTGATGAGTCTGGGGAAGAAAGAGATGTTTGGGTTTTTCCGCTTATTGAAGTTGGAAAAAAGATGGATGCTTTAGAGTTTCTAAATTTTCAACCAAAACATTATTTGGAGAATAATAGAATTATAGAATTTCCTCAATATGTGTTGTCTTTAAATAGTGTTAATCCATTAGCAGAGGTAATGATTAAAAACAACATTGATACATTAACAGGTCCTGGAGGATGGTTTTTTACAAAAACAAAATTCTTTAATAACCCCAATACAAAAAGTAAATATAAATGTGGTTATATAGATCAAATTATCAAAAAAGATCGTAGAGTATCTAAAGGAATTGTTTTTGAAGGACAAAATAAATTTATAAATCCATTTTACAAAAGTACGGCATTCTTTAAAGCGGAATTTATACATCGTAAGAAAAATAATGCCAAGTCAGGTTTTCTTATTCATGAGATTCAATATAAATATCCTAATGCCAATTGGATAAAAGTAAAATTCTTAGAAAACAAAATATTCCACATTAATGAACTTATAACCCCATTTGTATCTTTAATAATAGGGCCAAATGGGACGGGAAAGAGTACAGTTTTAGGTAATATTCAAAAAATATTTCTAGATGCTTTTAATTATTCTAACTCACGTTCAACTTATCGTGCTTCAATAGAGGTAGAGTATAAGATTATTTATCAAATGGGATTAGATTTATATCAAATCTATCAACAAAAAGATAGTAATCAGAATGTATATTATAAAAATGACGAATTAGTACCTTATTTTGAAATGAACTTACCTAAAAA
>NZ_JAGXJV010000416.1:0-270 GCF_019091145.1 Lysinibacillus sp. GbtcB16 | reverse complement strand
ATCATGGCCAGAGGCGGCGTATTCAAAGGGCCGTTCAAAATTAACGGCGAAATTATGCCTGTGCCTTGGTCCGGCGTAATTACAGCGTTCGACGGCATGCAAGTGCTGGCGCGTACGACAGGCACGGAAGATGCGCTCGATATCGAGTTCACTCCTCCGGCGGGTTCGGCGTTCCCGATCGATTTGATTTTCTACCCATTGGAAGATAAGAAATAAGAATGAAGTTAAGAGCCTTTAGACAGCTCCTGTTGGCGAGAATCGGAAGATATC
>NZ_JAGXJV010000415.1:0-270 GCF_019091145.1 Lysinibacillus sp. GbtcB16 | reverse complement strand
ATTGTTCACCCATTAAGAATCCTACCCATCAAGAATCCTACCGTTTTATTAGCTTCACATTAGTAGAATCAACTTCAAAAATCAATTTGATCCATAGGGTGTTGGGCTCACAGCTCATTTGTTCAGCCCAAGGTGAGCTTTATCAACCCACGGCCCATCCCTTCGACTTAACCCTAGATCAAAATTAAAGAGGTGCAAGGGCTATGTATTTTAGTGCATAAATAAGGCAGCAACGAGGGCTGAGGAGAAAAAGATAGAAATCCAAGGAGA
>NZ_JAGXJV010000414.1:0-270 GCF_019091145.1 Lysinibacillus sp. GbtcB16 | reverse complement strand
GTAAGTACGGGCGTGGAACTTTAGTTTCGCGCCTTTTATTATGAGGAGGGGAGGATGGTAAGTATATATTTATAGATAAAAAACCATTGTCAGGGTAAAGTAGCCTCATGGGGTGAAAAATCTTAAATTATATTCAATAATTGGTGATTTTGTAAAAGAGGTAGGACAGAGTAAACTAGTTGCCATCTTCAAGGAGAAGGAGCAAATATAGCTAAGAAGATGGTTAAGGAGTTGTTGGAAAGTGATGCTTGCGAAGAAAGTGAGAATCAA
>NZ_JAGXJV010000413.1:0-270 GCF_019091145.1 Lysinibacillus sp. GbtcB16 | reverse complement strand
GTGTGTAGGGTACTGCGGGCTTTAATTCCACGAGTTTCGTGTAATAGTACATATACGCGTCTAGGGTATGAATGGAGATGCTTTGAACATAGGGCTTAGGATATGAGAAATCAAATAGAAATGGATTAAGCTTATAGCCGATAATTTCTTTTTCCAAGGAGTTGGATGCTCGAATGTAATTCAGCAGACCGTTCTGCACCGCAGGGGAGATCGAGACGGCTAGCGAGAGCTCTTCAATGTTTTGCATATACAAATCGACCATTTCAGAAA
>NZ_JAGXJV010000412.1:0-270 GCF_019091145.1 Lysinibacillus sp. GbtcB16 | reverse complement strand
ATTTGCTGATTTACCCGCGAGTAACATCGCTTCTACTTCTTCAGGACGAAGTGTCCCCATATTTAATACTAACGCTCCAGCAATGCTAGCCATTTCTGCTACTTCTTCTTTTGCATACGCCATTACAGGCGATGCTCCAAGTGCCAACAAACCGTTAGCGGTAGGATTTGTTTCAACATCATTTGTAGTATTATGACCGAGCGGATTAGATTCTCTCACCAAATCCACTACTTTACTAATTTCTTTCATATTCATCCTTTTCATCTCCTA
>NZ_JAGXJV010000411.1:0-270 GCF_019091145.1 Lysinibacillus sp. GbtcB16 | reverse complement strand
AACTCCTATATCCCTTCTGTACGGAATCTCTCTTCTCTAGTATGACTAATACACTTTGATTTCATTATAAAAGGTGTCGCGTTCTACAGCTGTACGTCCAGCACCTTGGATTAACCACACGAGCTCGTCTCTGGTCAAGCCTTCAGGGGACGATGCGCCCGCGGCGTGCGAGATTTTCTCCTTGATAATCGTACCATGCGCGTCAGAAGCGCCGAAGGCGAAGGACAACTGCGTTAGCTTCACTCCAATATTAATGAAGTAAGCTTTGAT
>NZ_JAGXJV010000410.1:0-270 GCF_019091145.1 Lysinibacillus sp. GbtcB16 | reverse complement strand
ATGAATTGCATGATGTACATATCCTGGTTCAAGGGTACCAGCATTTTCCTTTGAACTTTTTGTTTCTGACTTTTGGAAATAACAGTTATGTGCCTTATGAGCTGCTTCTTTTGTCTTTGGTTTTGGTCACCTGCTTTCAGTTTCGTTTCCTGCTTATGAGGTCAGTGTTAGTGTCCAACTTCATCGTCATCTGGTTAAATTTTTCTAGTACTATAAGCTTACTCAGGCGATTAGTCCCAGAACTTATGTCTTGGTGTCCAATACAATGAC
>NZ_JAGXJV010000409.1:0-270 GCF_019091145.1 Lysinibacillus sp. GbtcB16 | reverse complement strand
CGTCACGACGGTGAAAGCTAAAGCCGGCGCGAGCACGGACAGCCACGGCAATGTCGTAGCAGGCTCGGCCCCGGCTGCTGCAGGCAGCTCTGAATCCAAGACGCCGCTGTATCTATCCATCGCGGCTGTCGTGTTGGGCGCATTATCCTTGATCGTTTCGTTAACTAGAAAACGTGGCTAAAAAAAAGGCCTTGAGCTCTTCGTCCAGTTGGACGAGGAACTCAGGGCCTTTATTGTTTGCGTTCATAAATCCGGAAGTAGTACTCGTAC
>NZ_JAGXJV010000408.1:0-270 GCF_019091145.1 Lysinibacillus sp. GbtcB16 | reverse complement strand
CTCATACTGATGGTGTACACTTATCATTAGATTTAGACGGTCTTGATCCTCATGATGCACCAGGTGTTGGAACGCCTGTAATTGGCGGTCTATCTTATCGTGAAAGTCATTTGGCGATGGAAATGTTAGCAGAAGCTGATATTATCACATCTGCTGAATTTGTTGAGGTAAATACGATTTTAGATGAGAGAAATAGAACGGCGACAACAGCAGTTGCTTTAATGGGTTCTTTATTCGGTGAAAAACTAAAATAAATGTAAGAAAAGCAAC
>NZ_JAGXJV010000042.1:0-2194 GCF_019091145.1 Lysinibacillus sp. GbtcB16 | reverse complement strand
TAGCTGAAGGAGAGGTAAAGCGAGAATGCCAAAGATCAAGAGACTTTATCATTCAAAGCATAGTAAGAGATATCCGCTTTAAGAAACAGGAAATCAAGAAGGTGGATAAAGAGTTAAAGGTGACCATTCAAACGTTAGGTATGCAGCTTGAAACTATGCCAGGGATTGATACGGTTACTTCCTCCGCATTGATCGCAGAGATTGGTGACATTCATCGTTTTGCCAATTCTGACAAACTCGCAAGATATGCAGGAATTGCCCCTATTAAGATGGGTTCGGGCGGTAAGGAAACGATGAAGAAAACAAAACAAGGTAATAGAAAGCTATATGACATCTTTTACAACCTATCTGTCCAACAAGTCCAAGTTAGTAAAGGTAGTAAAATACCTCGAAACCCTGTCTTTTATGCTTATTATAACCGTAAGCAAAGTGAAGGGAAGTCAAAGTCACAAGCCCTTCTTTGCATTATGAGAAGATTAGTCAGAATTATCTATGGTATGATGAAAAATAAAATGGCTTATATTATGCCAGATCAACCAGAAACAAAAGCTAGTTAATCAATAAGGGTGGTGGTTGAACAAACTGCCATTCTTTTATAAAGTACATTTTTAGATATTCCTAAGGGTACGGGTAATGGTGTACCTAAACATAACTATTCTGCTAACAGCAAAAATCATTTGATACAACCTGAAGGTGTTAATAAAACGGGCGTAAATGGCGGTCATAATGAAAAGGGATTTTTCAACTATTTAGAGGTGGGCAACAGGTAATACAAGGCACATCAAATGGATTAAAATTCGAAGGATGGAAAAATCCAACTACAGGAGAAATAGAAAGTGTATACCCAGTATTGGAGTGGAAAAATTATGGTAATTAGGAGGGATTTCATGTTAATAGACAAACAGCCAGTCATCCAAGATATTTTTTTTTTGAAGAGTGATTTACTCAAAGTACTAGAGTGTTTATCCAAGGGAGAGCCGTGGCAAGATCATATGATGGGATATGAACTTCCAGAGCATTCTGAGGAGATTGAATTTAAAGAAGGCATAATGATATTCATTAACACAGCATCATATAACGAAATTATTATGAACAGTTCTGATTTCTATGGTTGTTTGAAAGAAACGTGTATGGAATTTGTTGGTGAAAATCAAGAACAGAAAATCCAAGTGTATGTACTTATGGACAAGATAAAGACTGTTTTAAATTTGTAAAATTTTCACACTGAGTTGATTAAACCTATCAACCTACCAAAATACATGAAAAATAGGGAGGTCTACTTGAAACACACCCTGAGAGCACCGGATTTTATGAATTTCAGTCAAAGAAATAGATGAACCAGATTTTATGAGGGGAATTGTAACCTTTTAATCCTTGATTGGCTATATTGTCACTCTCGAGAAGAAGAACAGAATGGACCCAATGAACAGTAATTGTTTGAGAATCGAGACTTCATGAAGACAGAGCCATCATGAAGTGCTATTTTAACGCTAAAGTAATAAGAGCGAGAATAGGCGAGATGACATTTTTACTTAAAAGGATTACTTTATGGATGTCATAATCGCGAAACACACGAGATTAAACAAGCTAAAGGGTTTAAACGTTACACTTGCCAAGTGGTAAAAAAGATGTCATACTGTCAGTACTAAAATAACTTATAAAACTTGCCAATATTAATAAACTTAGAAAATTTATAACCTTAAAGCACTTGATTGTCTATAACAGGCGACAAGTGCTTTTTAGCATGTTTAGTTACGTAAATTGAAAAGATTACGATTATTAATTAGTGTACTAAGTGTTATATTTTATACAAGTACTTGCATACAAGAACAGGCGAAAGAAAAGCTCCACAAAGAAAAAACAAAAAAATCGAGTAATAAGAAGAAAAAGAAGAAAAAAAGAAGAAGAAAAAGTGGGGGAAATTCTTTACCAAGGCTCGTAAGTTAAAAAATAGTTTATCCAAGAGCAAATTGGTGAAACGGGCGAAGAAGGCCATTAAAAAAGCGATCCTGACCACGAAAAAGGTAGTGAATAAAACAAAGGCGGCTGTGACAAAAGCCAAGCAACAGGTAAAGGCTGCTGTCAAACAAACGAAGCAGGTAGTGAAGGAAAAGGTACTACCAGTCGTGAAAAAAGCTGCACAAGCAACGACCAAAGCAGTGAAAAATGCTGTAAAACCTAAAAATCTGTTGAA
>NZ_JAGXJV010000407.1:0-270 GCF_019091145.1 Lysinibacillus sp. GbtcB16 | reverse complement strand
AAACTAGATACATTAGAAACTAAACAACAAGAGCTTAACGATTTAGCAGCGACCATAATGACAAATCAAAAATACGATATGTCATTTAGACAAGTTGGGATTGCACTTGATTTATCTAAAGATGCTATTGATTCTATTTATGAACAAATAAAATCACCTATGTCCCTAAAAACACCTACAGAACACCTGAAGAAATTAGCCGAATTGAATGAGGAATATAATTATATAGCACCAAAATATAAAGAAATAATATTTGATTTTAATACTGAC
>NZ_JAGXJV010000406.1:0-271 GCF_019091145.1 Lysinibacillus sp. GbtcB16 | reverse complement strand
ATCATATATACTCTAACGCTAGAGGGCATTTTGTAAATGCTGATGGTATAAATGTGATTGTAGAAACTAACACATTTGAAGGTCCGAATGTTGGAGGAGTTAGTTCATACCAAAATAACTGGTATGTAAAATACCTGAATAATACATTCATCGAGTGTGAATTTGTTATCAAGGGAGATAATTTTGTTAATGGAGTTGTCTGTAATAAAGGTAGTGTAAAATTAATGGATGTTCAAGGTGCAGTGGTTCAAAATTGTCAAATAAAGAATGG
>NZ_JAGXJV010000405.1:0-271 GCF_019091145.1 Lysinibacillus sp. GbtcB16 | reverse complement strand
CGGTTTCATTCTTATCCCCAAATCGGTTACATTTACCGCTTATGAGAAGCTTTTTAGTGAGACCAATATCCCAAGAGCTTTCTGGATCACGATTTTCATCACGGTTGTTGGCACCGTCGTCAACTTAATCCTGACTTCGCTGATGGCTTATCCGCTTAGCCGGCGCAATCTCCCGGGGAGAAGCTTCTTCCTCCTGCTGGTCGTGTTCACGATGCTTTTCAGCGGGGGCATTATCCCGACTTACTTGGTTGTTAAATCACTAGGACTTCTC
>NZ_JAGXJV010000404.1:0-271 GCF_019091145.1 Lysinibacillus sp. GbtcB16 | reverse complement strand
ACGAACATCCTGCGAATCCACCGCCAACCTACAGTAAATTTTACAGTTTGGGTTACAGGACATTTAAAGTAGCTGATGTTTATTTGTATCCGCTAGCTAATGTAAAAACAAAGAATACGATGGGCTTTAGTCAAGGTCTTTCGCTCTTTACCAAAGAAGGCAGAGGACAAATATACAAAAAGCTTCGACCAGACTTACGTCAGGAAATATACTTGCTATCGAAAGCAAGCATCCCGAATCAGAGTGTTGAATATATGGATAATCGGATTAG
>NZ_JAGXJV010000403.1:0-271 GCF_019091145.1 Lysinibacillus sp. GbtcB16 | reverse complement strand
ACCGTTTCATCTCTTAATTTGTATTTAGTCAAACGGGATCCTCATGAAACGCTGACAGTTACAGGAGCAACGTATACTTCGGTCACCGGTGATGTGTATGCGTACAATGTTTAGAATTTGAACGTTGGTTCCAATCTAATTAATTTATTGGTAACAGCGCAAGATCGCACTACGACTAACACCTATACGGTGACGGTTGATCGAGCGCCTCTTCCAAGCAGTAATGCTGATTTGGCTGCTTTGGCATTATCGGGCGGTACGCTCACTCCGG
>NZ_JAGXJV010000402.1:0-271 GCF_019091145.1 Lysinibacillus sp. GbtcB16 | reverse complement strand
ATGCTTTGATCAAGGTTGTAGTGCCCCTGAACAAACAAAAACACGCAAACACAGCCTATCGCCGCATTCACGTGTTTTTCCTAGATCGAAAAGGCATACATGCCCACAGCCGAAATTTCCCCTGCGTCCGGATCCGTCTCCTTAACCAGAATTCGATCGAGAATCAATTGTTCAAAATAAGCAAACCCGCTGTCCCGCACGCGTGGGCGCGAGAGCGTTATTCTCACATCCAAGGCAATCTTGCCTTCTTCGATCAAAATAACGCGATCCG
>NZ_JAGXJV010000401.1:0-271 GCF_019091145.1 Lysinibacillus sp. GbtcB16 | reverse complement strand
AACGGTTTATTCCTACAATTCTGTTAGTGGTTATTTGTATCGGCGGCTTCTGGTACGCTTCGAGCAAAAACTTCTTTCAAGAGAAACAAGAAGAACCGAAAACTCTTCTCACGCTGAAGCAGGAAGACGTACAGTCCCTATCGCTCAAAACGGAAGCGGATGAGATTGACTTAAGCCGCACAGACACCGGTTGGGATATGAAAAAGCCGGCCGCAACGCCGACGAATACGAATCAGGTTGATTCGTGGCTGGATGCGCTGGGTCTGGTCAC
>NZ_JAGXJV010000400.1:0-271 GCF_019091145.1 Lysinibacillus sp. GbtcB16 | reverse complement strand
AACGCCAAAGAAGGCAAGCAGCAGCGCCCAAGGCAGCAGTTCCTCATGCAAGGAGCCGTTCCATAAGAATTGAGGCGGGAATATCAGCAGCACAAGAATCAACGAGCCCGATTGCATGATCGCACTGCGCGTAATTGGCGCAACACTGCTGGATACTCTGCCGCTAAACATAATGAACAACGCGTAGGTCAACGCAGATAAGAGCCCCAGAACTATCCCCAGCAAGGAAGGCGCTTCTTGCCCGCCCCTTAAATAGCCGCTGGCCATAATA
>NZ_JAGXJV010000041.1:0-2215 GCF_019091145.1 Lysinibacillus sp. GbtcB16 | reverse complement strand
TCTTTTACAGGTTTCTTATTTTCTAAAGAGTAGTTTATTAAGTATATCCACAACCTTGCTTCAACCACTCCACAAAATTTCTCGTAGGAACTTTCTTTAAAAAATGTTTTTAATACATTCATTGTATTTACTAGAGATTCATCAATGATCGGATTATAACTTCGAGTTATTGATCCTTCCCTCTGGATATAATAATACAAAGCTTCATTTACTACTTCTATACTATTACAAAAATATAAATATCTCGGCATAAAACCTACATCTTCAAAAAAAGCACGATTTTCAAAATATAATTCATTTTCTATATAACTTGTTCCAAGCTACAACAAAAGGCTCATCATGTTTACAAAGAAAATTCTCTAGGACATCACCATTCAATAGATCTTTGTTAAAATAATATTCTTTCTCCCGTAGCTTACTCGCACCCTCATCTAACCAGATCTTTTTAAAACCGCAAACTACCAGGTCAATATTACCTGGAATGATTTTTTTATATAAATTCTCATACATAGATTTATCTAAATAGTCATCACCATCTACAAATGCTATAAATTCCCCACTAGCATGATTAATTCCCGTATTTCTTGCAGCACTTAAGCCACCATTTTCTTGAGAAATTACTCGTACACGTTTATCACGCTTTGTAAACTCATTAGCGATATTTACTGTATTGTCACGTGAACCATCATTTATAACTAATATTTCAATTTCCTTAATACTCTGCGCAATAAGACTTTCCAAACACTTTTCAATATAACCCTCAACATTATACGCCGCTACAACTATACTAATTTTAGGCTTCTCCATAGTTTACCTCCTTCCATTGATTATATAATTTAATAAATTCTTTATTATATTTGGAATCATTGGACCAAGGTCCCATTAAAATATGATTTTCATATAAAGAGTAATCTACCTTAAAAATATTGACACTATCTTTAAAATAATTTAAACTTGCAAATTTAATTTCCGTTTCAGTATACATATTCCCTAAATATTTTACCACTTGACCAGCTGTGTGCCCCGTGTCTACTGAATCATCTACAACCAAAATTTTATTTATATTCTTCATCTCATGTTTATTCATATCAAAGTAAATTTCTCTATCTATATTCTGATTATGAACTCCAGATTGAATTTCTTTACGTCTTAAATATTCTTTAAGAGATTTAGGAATAATTTTTATTACAGGTTTTATAAATTCTTTTAACTTATTCCCCTTACGTACCGCTTGAATTTCTAATAACGGCACCCTTAAGTATTCACTTATTGTTTGTCCTATTAAAAATGACCCTTTGGCTATAAATATAACCACATCTGGCTGAAAATCCTTTTCAATTTTAGTTGCTAATTTTTTGCTTTCTATTTCCAAATTTCTTATTGATAATTCTAAACAATTCACTGTATTTACCTCTTTTTATTAATTTAAAAACTCTAGCAAACTTAGTTATATGATGGGCTATCTGTAGGCATTCCTTTTGAACATATTTTGCCCTTTTTAAATTTTCTTTGAATGTCTGTGGATCACCATTAAATTCTTCTATAACATTGTAGTTTCTACCTAATTCTATAAATGTATGTGCATCGCTACCTATAGCCTTAGTTGCATTATATCTGTTCGCAATTTCCAATTGAATTTCTGAAAAACACCCCTTTATATTTCTACCATTGTGAACTTCAATGATATCAATTAAATCTAGGTTTTTTCGAATCTCTTCTTCCACCAAAACTGTTTTATATCTTTTTTCATCATATGGATGAGGAATATATACTATTCCTCCTTGTTTTTTTATCTCTAACATTGTATCCCTTGGAGATTTTCCCGGGCTTATCTTTTTATTTATAAATAATCCTATTATTTCACCCTTACTAGAAAATATTTCCTCTCCAATAATTACTCTAATTGAATGTTTCTCAAGAAAAGGTTTAAATTTTAACGCACCCTCAATTTCATCATGATCCGTAATCGCTACTACATTTATTTTTCTTAATTTTAACATGAGTAAATAGAACCACTTGCCTAAAGTGCTATCATGCGAATAGCACGTATGGGTGTGTAATTCGACATTTATTCCCATATATTTCTCCTACTTTCTAAACAACTCAAAAAATTTAATATGCTCCTCTGCCGACTACAACATTCTTAACAGTTAATAGCAAAATCTTAATATCAAACCATAATGATGCATTATAAGCATAATATAGCTCTAAATCT
>NZ_JAGXJV010000399.1:0-271 GCF_019091145.1 Lysinibacillus sp. GbtcB16 | reverse complement strand
CGAATCGTGGACCCTTACGTTCTGCATCTGAGCAAAATGCACACGCTCGATGTACCGACGGTCAATCAGATCACGAAGGAGCTGTTCGTTCTCGCTTCCGAAGGAGGAGGGACATACGACGGGTGGGGGACAAAGCTGAAGCTGAAGCTTCCGGCTAGAATCCGTGCCTATGTCAAGCGAGTGTTCTTGAAATTCATCTCCACCTTTACATAAGATGTTCCTGGATTTGGGACGTGTAGCGGTTTTCATGAAATTTCGTTATAATACATAG
>NZ_JAGXJV010000398.1:0-272 GCF_019091145.1 Lysinibacillus sp. GbtcB16 | reverse complement strand
CTGCGCTGTATGACCGTTTTCTGTTCCGGTTTGAAGTCGAATATGTGAAGCAAATCGCCAGCTTCGAGCTGATGTTCCAAGCGCCGAATACGCCCGTACCCGCCTTGCTGTCAACCGAGAACATTCGGCAGATCAACAGTCAAGCGGCGGATGTCGAGCTGCCGGACGCGTTAATCTATATGCTGTTCCAGCTCAAAACTGCCCTGCAGGAGAAAGAATATACTATCTCCGACAGACGCTGGCATAAGATCGGACACACATGGAGAATTTCT
>NZ_JAGXJV010000397.1:0-272 GCF_019091145.1 Lysinibacillus sp. GbtcB16 | reverse complement strand
GATGAGCGGGATTATATAGTAGAGGGCGTAAGCGATTCCGGCGATAATCATAGCTACCCAGATGCCCCTGAAAATCTGATGAACTAAGCGCGGATTGAGGATTCCCATCGTAATATCTCTCCTTGGTTCAGTTGTTTGTATTGTACCATGAACATGGATAAATACGGAAACGAACAGTCCTTTACAAAATCTTAATATACTAAAAGAGGGTGGCTTGCATTGTCGGTGCCTCGGTCACATAGTACAATGAAAACATAATAATGAACTAAATT
>NZ_JAGXJV010000396.1:0-272 GCF_019091145.1 Lysinibacillus sp. GbtcB16 | reverse complement strand
TCGAACCTGTCGGAAAAAATCAAGACGATCGAGGATTTATCCGACTATATGATTTATCAGGAAAATTTCCGCAGATTCATGGAAACGCCGACGACCCCGAGCAATATGGAGCAAATGAACAAGGATCAGACCGTGATTGAAGGCTACATCGCCTTACAAATCATGTCCAAGGTGTATATTAAATCGATCTCGCTGCAAGGGACCGGCGGCACCCAGCTGCAGAGGGGCGAGCCTGTCAAAGGCATGGAGCAGCCTTGGTTAGACCTTGCCAA
>NZ_JAGXJV010000395.1:0-272 GCF_019091145.1 Lysinibacillus sp. GbtcB16 | reverse complement strand
AGCTTCCCGTAAGTTACAGCGCCAATCGCGTAAATGAGAATATAGGCGGAGGAGAGCCAGCTCACCTGCGAAAGACTTAGCGAGAATTGCTCGCTAATTTTGGGTAAAGCGATGTTGAACATGATGCCGGTCATCATGGAAATGGTCAAGGTGAACATCAAAACGAGCATTAGTTGCTTGTTATTCCCATGTTCCCCATGCGCCTGCTCGGGGGTGGAGATTGTCATACGAGGATCACGTCCTTTTCTAAAATGTAAAATGACTGTCAGTAC
>NZ_JAGXJV010000394.1:0-272 GCF_019091145.1 Lysinibacillus sp. GbtcB16 | reverse complement strand
ATCCCTCCAGAAAGGATTTATTAATTAAAAAGCTTCACATACTCCCCGTAGCCTTTTTGTTCAAGCTCACCCTTCGGTATGAAATCCAATGACGCGGAATTGATGCAATAGCGTACGCCTGTTGGTGAAGGGCCGCTTTTGAACTTATGACCCAGGAAGGAATCGCCGCTCTTGCTTTTAACCTCAGGTGCTACGGACACGAAACCAGGGCTATTTTTCAAGACAAGATTGTCGGGCTCCAAAGGTTTGGTGAAATTCGGCCAGCCCACACC
>NZ_JAGXJV010000393.1:0-272 GCF_019091145.1 Lysinibacillus sp. GbtcB16 | reverse complement strand
CGTGCCATTCGGACACACCGGTGGAAATATAGTGTTGCCTCTACGGGACTCAACCCTGTAAAGGATGCATCCTCCACGCATTATACCGAGGAATTTTTATATGATTTACATGCGGATCCGTATGAGCTGACCAACCTGATTGGCTATGAATCCCATCGCATTGTGGCTGACCGTTTGCGCGAGACACTGATTCGGCGCATGACAGAAGCCGGTGAAGAGGCTCCGACAATCGAAGCGGCACCCGCAGTGAAATCGGGACAGCGTAAGGTATC
>NZ_JAGXJV010000392.1:0-272 GCF_019091145.1 Lysinibacillus sp. GbtcB16 | reverse complement strand
TTCAAGATTATAATTATTTATTAACCCAATCCAAATCTGTGTACTGGACTAACCTGGAGACCGAGGGGAAAGAACAGGATTTGGCATTGCTTCACAAGATACCTGGCGGCCTGTCGGAGCCGTTCGGATTTCTATTGGTTCGGCTCGATAAAAGTAAGGTCATCAACTTATTGAAAACGCTAACACCCTATAACGAGGGGGAGACGTTCATCATGCAGGGCGATGGGCGAAGCATTGTAGCCGGAGGGGATTCTGCAAAGCCGTTTGATGAA
>NZ_JAGXJV010000391.1:0-272 GCF_019091145.1 Lysinibacillus sp. GbtcB16 | reverse complement strand
CGTCGCCGGAAGACTGAACCCAACCGTACCCTTTGGTTTCTCCTAAATGTAAGCGGTTAATTAAAGCGAAATGCTGAGCCACATCCGGAAGGATTGTCCGAATATCCTCTTCTGGATAGGATATGATTGTCCGTCCCGGCACTTTTTCGGCGATGGAGTAAAATAAATCCTCGTTCGCCCGGCCGATCTCGAGCACGCGCGGGACGGGGATACCTTGGCGCGAGAATGTGTCGTGCACATACTGCTCCCGAACAAATCCTTCGTTCCCGCTA
>NZ_JAGXJV010000390.1:0-272 GCF_019091145.1 Lysinibacillus sp. GbtcB16 | reverse complement strand
ACCAGGAACAACACGCCGAACCGCAGCAGCGGGAAGTCGCGAACACTCGTCATAGCCGTATAGTAAGCTTGCTGCAGGGCGCTGATCTCTACCGAAGGTACCTGCAGGTTCTGCCCTTTCAGCCAAGTTTGAATGATCGGCGAAACCAGCCCTACCATTTTCCACGCAATCAAGATGGATGCTATAACGACACCCGCCTCTACGAGCATAGAGAGCAGATGCTTGGCAGAGCCTGAACCGCCCCGGAAAAATCCTTGGACGACAGAGCCTGC
>NZ_JAGXJV010000040.1:0-2296 GCF_019091145.1 Lysinibacillus sp. GbtcB16 | reverse complement strand
ATTAGATTCTTGGGATGTGAAGGGTGTAGGTTTGGACTTAACACAAGAAATTGCCAATACAGCTATTCCTTTTTCTGGGTTTATAACCAAACAAATCGGGAGAGTGATTGAGAAAACTGGTGAGCGTTACGAATCAGTTGGAAAAGTTGTAGATAAAGTACAATCTAAATTAAGCCGGACATCACCAAATATCATATTAGTCAGCAGAATGAGAGATAAGGTTAAAGATTTATTGTAAATGTATCTGATAGACACGTTATTGGTAGAAATTTTTATAATCGAAACAGCTAAAATTTATCAGTTTAAAATATGCTTTTTTCCACAATCGGGCGCGTTTGTGGAGTAACAAAAAAGGTCTAATTTCCTAATTCTAATGCTGGGAAATTGGACTTTTTTATATTTACCCAGAGTGCAAAATAGCACTTAAAACAAGTGCAAATTATCTCCCAAAGCGACATGTTGAAATTATCACTTTGATAAAAGAGTGTCAAAACCTTTAAGCTATGAAACAGATGGTTCATCGTCTACAACTATATCAATTCAGTTGAGTACGTATAACTTTCACTACGTATCAGCACGAGGGGGCCACCCTATCACAAGAGAAGGTCCGAATGTTACATCGGATTACGCCAAGCGGTGGACGAACGTGGAAATAAAAACTCGAAGTTTCAATTATCATTAAATGGACCATAATGGGGGTGAGGAAGGTTAGTTTTTTGGGGGAGTGGTTCTTATGCAATATATTTATGCTATTAGAAACAAAATCGATGAGAAATTTTATGTAGGAAGAACAGTCAATCTTAGAATACGGTGGAATACTCACATACAACTACTAAAGTCTAATAAGCACCATATCATTCATCTGCAACGTACTTGGAATAAACATGGAGAAGAGTCTTTTGAGTTCAATCTTATTGACATTATAGATACTGGAAATAAGTATGAGGATTTACAACTCGCTGTAGAAATGGAGCAATTGTTTATTGATCAGTATAAACCCAACAAAATTTTGTATAATCGCTCTTGGTCATCTAAGACAGAAAATTTAAGAGGAGATCAACACCATTTCTATGGAAAACCGCCAAGTGGATAGATGTCTGAAGAAACGAATAAACAGCGTATTGAGAAACTGAAGGGTCAGACAGGTGAAAAGAATCCATTTTATAATAGAAAGCATACACCAGAAGTAATACAGCATCTTCGAGAAAAATGCGCAAATCATGGTGAAGCGAATGGTATACTCGGGAAGAATCATACTGAAGAGTACAAACGGCTGAAGAGTGAGATGATGAAGGGGCGTTATGACGGCGAAAAGAACCCCTGCTATGGTAAAACGCACTCAGAAGAAACGCGACGTATTATCTCGAAAAAGAACAAAGGGAAGCTGAAAGGTGTTCCTAAGTCTGAAGAACAGAAGCTTAAGATGAGAGCAAGTCCACCCAACAGTAAACATATAAGTATAGATGATGTAAAGTATCCAAGCTTGATGGAGGCAGTACGTACATTAGGAAAAACAAAGAAAACTTTACGTGATAGGCTCAAATCAGATAAGTATCCGACTTACTATTATCTTAGTATATAAATCTCTAAAGACTATCAGAGGTATTTAACCTCACAGTTATATTGATTAACAAATCGGGATAATCTGAGGCTCTATTGTTGTATAATACATTGTGAATATGCTTACGGTTATGCCAACCATCTATATAAAATAAAAAACGCCATCTGAAGATGACGCCTAACGTAATATCCTTCGCTCCTTGTTCAGCTTCCCAATCACGGCATTCAACGGAGAAAATTTATCATGCTGATTAATTAACGCCTGCTTAGATAAATGCGTAGGTCAGCGTGTCCGAGTAACATCTGTAAGTGACGTATATCCCCGCCAGCTTCTAGAAACATCGTAGCACCTGTATGTCTGAACAAGTGGGGATGAACGTTCTTCGTACTTCCAGCTGCCTCAGCGTACTTCTTCAGTCGTCTGCGAATATGATTCCGATTCATCGGTTCACCGTATTTTGTAACAAAGACGTGATCCGTTTCAAACTCTTCATTCTCCTTTATCAAATCTTTCAGTAAGTTTGCTGTCGTATTTTTAATCGGGACAATACGTGCTTTACGACTTTTGGCAACAGATGCACGAACTGTAATAACTTTGGTAGAGAAATCAATATCATTGCTGGTAAGCGATAGTGCTTCGCTAATAAGCAAAAATGTGTCTAATAAGAGATTCATAATAACGTAATCTCGAAAATCACTGTAGTTTCGTTTATTTGGTGTATTTAGTAATCTTCGT
>NZ_JAGXJV010000004.1:0-210344 GCF_019091145.1 Lysinibacillus sp. GbtcB16 | reverse complement strand
AAAAGAAATTTGATTAGCTCAAATTGTTTTGCTGGCATCAATTTTGATGTCCAAAATTTTGTTTCGTTCACTAGCTAAGCTAGCTACTAAAAACTTTATTGATTACGTTTTGCTTGTTCAGTTTTCAAGGTTCATGTTGTTTATTTCAGCGTCACCTCTTGGCGACTCACTAATAATATCAAGATTCGACAACTATGTCAACATATTATCAAAAAATATTTCAATAGATTATATTTTAACGATTCAAACACTTGATACTAAGTAAAAATAGTATATTGCCTGCAGAAGAGAAGGTGGGAAACTGAAGGTACTATACTTATATAACCGTATACCTCTCCACTTTATAATCCTCACTATAAATGAAAAAAAGGCAGCCATAATTATGGCTTGCCTTTCTACAAATTAGTAATGATTCGAGAAATATAAAAACTGCGGTTTTTTCCTAAATCAAAAATTTCGCCTGTATGAACTAATTTAATGAGAGGACGTGTGGGTGCAAACTTATTTACAAACATGACTTCTCCACGCTCTAGGTTAGAAAGTTCAACAATCGTACCTATAGGGAGATCCGCAACAATATCGATTAATGCACGTACCACTTTAATATCAAACTTACCGAACTCAGATTCATTAATCATTTCTATTACTTTAAACGATGATTGCTTTGACCTATATACACGTTCACAAGTCATGGCATGGAATACATCTGCCACAGCAATGATTTGCGCAAAGATAGAAATATTAGCGATTTTTTCGCCTTTCGGATACCCGCTTCCATTTAAACGTTCATGGTGTTGAAATATTGCCTCTTTCATAGTTTCTTTTAAAATGGTTAAATCCTTCACCATGTTATAGCTATAAATTGGATGTTTATAAATTTCATCAAACTCCTGCTCAGTAAGAGGTGTCTTTTTATCTCGAATACGAGGGTGTACTTTAGCCATTCCACAATCAGCTAATAGGCCACCTATGGCAATTTGAATTGTTGTCCCTCTA
This sequence comes from Lysinibacillus sp. GbtcB16, assembly GCF_019091145.1. Lineage (NCBI taxonomy): Bacteria > Bacillati > Bacillota > Bacilli > Caryophanales > Bacillaceae > Lysinibacillus > Lysinibacillus sp. GbtcB16. The sequence continues at coordinate 209,348 of NZ_JAGXJV010000004.1, read as the reverse complement.
TCATAGCCTAACTTTTGAGCAACTACAGAGGAAATCAAAGCTGTTGCTACACTATGGTGATATAAATAGTCCTTAGGGTTAGAAAACTCATTTAAATCAAAAATAATTGTTCGATCTTCCAAGACCATTTCTACCAAAGGCAATATAATGGTTCTTGCTTTGGCTATATCTACTTTAGCACCCGCTTCCCAATTTTTAAATTCCTTTTTAAATTGTTCAATAGAATGATTATAAGACTTCCTAAAAGTCGGAATATCCTCTACTACTACTTCTACATCAATTTCTTTCTTTTCCGACCGAATATCGTTTTGATTTTTATAAACAGGGACGTTAAAAATATTAAATGCCTGAAAAACTTGTAAATGTACATGGGAAATCATTGTATCTTTAAAGATGATAGGATACTGTGTATTAGCAAAAATATCTTCAGAAATTACTCTACCAACACCTAACTCTGAAATTGGAACATGTATTGTTTCCATGAAATGAACACCTCTCCACTTTAACTTGCTTCAAATAAGGGTACTTTTATTTTATCATGTAATTCAAAATAATTACTTATTTTTCATTATTTATAATAAAAAACCGATGAACGACATGAACGCTGTCGTCATCGGTTTAAATTATTCCTCTATGTCCTCTTCGTCTTCAGGCGATTCTTCTGCTTTTTCAACCTTAGCCACAGTTGCAACCAATTCTTCATCACCTAAGCGAATTAAACGAACACCCTGTGTGCTACGCCCAATTAATGAAATATCATTAACATCCATACGAATAAGCATACCGTTAATAGTAATAAGCATAAGATCCTCTGAACCATCAACTGTTTTCACAGCCACCATCGGACCATTTTTATCAGTAATTTGCATTGTTTTTAATCCAACGCCACCACGGCTTTGTAAACGATAATCATCTTCAGAAGTACGTTTACCATAACCTTTTTCAGTAACTACTAAAATTTCTTGTCCTGGTTCAACAATCTCCATACCCACTACTTCGTCACCATCACGAAGTTTAATACCTCGTACACCACCAGCTGTACGTCCCATAGAACGAATATCATCTTCTTGGAAACGAACAAGCATACCATCACGTGTACCAATGATAATTTGCTTATCCCCATCTGTTAAACGAACAGATATAAGATCATCATCTTCTCGTAAACTGATAGCTATTAAACCATTCGTACGAATGTTGGCAAATTGTGATACAGGTGTACGTTTCGTAATACCCGTTTTAGTTGTAAAGATAAAGTACGCATCTTCATCAAATGATCCAACACGAATCATCGCTGTTACTTTCTCACCTTTATCGATATTGAGCAAGTTAACAATCGGTAGCCCTTTAGCTGTACGACCATACTCTGGAATTTCGTAACCTTTCGCTCTAAATACTTTACCTTTGGAAGTAAAGAATAGAATTGTATCATGTGTAGAGGTATTCATAAGATGCTCTACAAAGTCATCTTCGTTTGTACCCATACCCTGAACACCACGACCACCGCGTTTCTGACTACGATATGTATTCGCAGCTAAACGTTTAATATAGCCGTTATGCGTTAAAGTAACGACTGAATTTTCAACAGGAATTAGATCCTCATCTTCAATCATTTCAATACCGCCAGAAGTAATTTCAGTGCGGCGTGTATCACTATAGCGGTCTTTCAGCTCTAAAATTTCAGTACGAATGATATCAACAATTTTTGCTTCGTCCGCTAAAATTGCCTTTAATTCAGCGATTAGAACCTGAAGCTCTTGATATTCCGCTTCAATTTTTTCACGCTCTAAGCCACTTAAACGAACTAAACGCATATCTAAAATTGCTTGAGCTTGTCGTTCTGATAGATTAAAACGCTCCATTAATTGAGGCTTCGCTTCTTCACCACTACGTGAACCACGAATAATCGCAATTATTTCATCAATATGATCTAATGCAATTCGTAAGCCTTCTAAAATATGTGCACGGTCTTCTGCTTTTCGAAGATCGAATTCAGTACGACGACGAATAATAACTTTTTGGTGCTCTAAATAATGGTATAGCATTTCTTTTAAGCCTAATACCTTTGGCTGACCATTTACTAATGACAGCATATTGATACCAAAGCTTGATTGCATAGCTGTTTGTTTGTATAGATTATTTAACACTACATTTGCATTTGCATCTTTTCGTACCTCGATAACTACCCGCATACCACGACGGTCTGACTCATCACGTAAATTCGTAATACCATCGATTTTTTTATCACGGACAAGCTCTGCGATTTTTTCAATCAGCTTAGCCTTATTTACTTGGTATGGTAATTCATGAACAAGGATAGTTTCCTTACCATTTGCCTTTTGCTCAATTTCCACCTTGGCACGAATAATAATAGAACCACGGCCAGATTCATAGGCTCTACGAATCCCACTACGGCCTAAAATTAATCCGCCAGTAGGGAAATCTGGGCCAGGGATGATTTCCATCAATTCCTCTGTAGTAATCGCTGGGTTTTCAGAAAGTGCTATAACCGCATCAATCGTTTCTCCCAAATGGTGAGGAGGAATATTTGTGGCCATACCAACCGCAATCCCTGCAGCACCGTTTACTAATAAGTTTGGATAACGACTTGGTAAAACAATCGGTTCTTTTTCAGAGCCATCATAGTTATCTGTATAATCAATTGTGTCTTTATTGATATCACGTAGCATTTCCATCGCAATTTTAGACATACGTGATTCTGTATAACGCATAGCTGCCGCTCCATCACCATCAACAGAACCAAAGTTCCCATGACCGTCAACAAGCATATAACGATAGCTGAAATCTTGCGCCATACGTACCATAGCATCATAAATGGAAGAGTCACCATGTGGATGGTACTTACCCATAACATCCCCAACAATACGTGCTGATTTTTTGTAAGGTTTATCTGCTGTATTTCCTAACTCCTGCATCCCATATAAAATACGACGATGTACTGGTTTTAATCCATCACGTACATCAGGTAATGCACGTGAAACAATTACACTCATTGCATAATCAAGAAAGGATGTTTCAATTTCTTCTGTAATATTAATTCCTTTAACACCGGAGCGTTCTTGTTCTGACAAAGTGTAGACCTCCTCTCAAGAAAAATTAGATATCTAAATTAGCGTAAACGGCATTTTCCTCAATAAATTGACGACGAGGTTCAACTTCATCGCCCATTAAACGCTCAAATGCTTGGTTAGCCTTAATTGCATCATCTAATTCTACTTGTAATAATGTACGGTGCTCTGGATCCATTGTAGTATCCCAAAGTTGTTCAGCATTCATTTCACCAAGACCTTTATAGCGTTGTACATTAGGTTTTGGCATTTTTGGTAGTCGTTCTAAAATTTCTTTTAATGTTTCATCATCATAGCAATATTCAACATGCTTACCTTGTTTCACTTGATAAAGTGGTGGCTGTGCAATGTAAATATAGCCTGCCTCTACAAGTGGACGAAGGAAACGGAAGAAGAATGTTAAAAGCAATGTACGAATATGCGCTCCATCAACATCGGCATCTGTCATAATAATGATTTTATGATAACGGGCCTTTTCTAAATTGAATTCTTCTCCAATACCAGTACCGAATGCTGTAATCATTGCACGGATTTCTGCGTTGGATAAAATCTTATCTAAGCGTGCCTTTTCAACATTGAGAATTTTCCCACGCAAAGGCAATATCGCTTGGAAGTGACGATCACGACCTGATTTAGCTGACCCTCCCGCAGAATCACCCTCAACAATATAGATTTCACATTCAGCTGGATTCGTTGAAGAACAGTCCGCCAATTTACCAGGCAAGCTTGACACTTCAAGTGCATTTTTACGACGTGTAAACTCACGGGCCTTTTTGGCTGCTACACGAGCACGAGCTGCCATTAAACCTTTTTCAACTACTTTGCGAGCAACAGTTGGATTTTCCAACATAAATCGTTCAAAGCCATCCGAGAATAAAGCGTTAGTAATTTGACTTACTTCTGAGTTCCCTAGCTTTGTTTTTGTTTGCCCCTCAAATTGAGGATCTGGATGTTTAACAGAGACAATGGCTGTTAAACCTTCACGGACATCCTCACCTGTCAAATTGGCATCAGCTTCTTTCAATAATCCACCTTTTCGTGCGTAATCATTAATGACGCGTGTAAGAGCTGTTTTAAAACCAGACTCATGTGTACCACCTTCATACGTATTAATGTTATTAGCAAATGAAAAAATATTAGAAGAGAATCCAGCATTATATTGCATAGCAATCTCAACCGAGATACCATCTTTTTCTCCAAGTACATCAATAGGATCATGAATAGGCTCTTTAGATTGATTTAGGTGCTCAACATATGAACGAATACCACCTTCATAGTGATATGTAGTTGAACGCTCTTCACCTTCACGCTCATCGGCAATGGTAATTCTGATTCCACGATTTAAATAAGCCAATTCACGAATACGATGAGCTAAAATATCATACTCATAAACAGTAGTTTCTTTAAAAATTTCCGGGTCCGCTTTAAATCGTGTTGTTGTTCCATTACGATCTGTATCGCCAATAATCTTTAGTTCTTGTATCGTTTTTCCACGTTGGAATTTGATTTCATGAATATGACCTTCACGGTGAACTTGCACAATCGTTTCAACAGAAAGAGCATTAACAACGGATGCCCCTACTCCATGTAGACCACCTGAAACTTTGTATCCTCCACCGCCAAATTTACCACCAGCATGTAAAACTGTCATGATAACTTCAACAGCAGGCTTACCCATCTTTTCTTGAATGCTGACCGGAATACCACGACCGTTATCTTCTACGCGAATCCAGTTTTCTTTTTCTATTGTTACTTGTATATCAGTACAAAATCCTGCTAGAGCTTCATCGATACTATTATCAACGATTTCCCATACTAAGTGGTGTAACCCTTTTGAGCTTGTAGAACCGATATACATCCCTGGTCTTTTACGTACTGCCTCTAAACCTTCTAATACCTGTATCTGATCGGCCTCATAAGCTTGGTTTTGTAAACCTTCGTTCTCTATAGCCACGGCTTTCATCTACTCCTTCATAACATCATTGTGTGTAAATGAATGAACAGTCAACCGAGCTGACTATTACCATTCTTTTGTAATCTAAAAAACTACCCTGGCTAACTTTTTTCAATCGCACCTTGTTTCACGTGGAACAGTTGGGCCTGCTCCATTGTTTCATGATGAATTCCTTCAACACTTGTAGTTGTGACAAAGGTTTGCACTTCACCTTGAATGGTATTTAATAAATGCGATTGACGATAATCATCGAGTTCCGACAAGACATCATCTAAAAGTAGTATGGGTGTTTCATTTGTTTCTTGTTTAATTAATTCAATTTCAGCAAGTTTTAAAGACAATGCGGTTGTACGCTGTTGTCCTTGCGAGCCATATGTTTGCACATCATAGCCATTTACTAAAAACTGCAAATCATCACGATGTGGACCTACTAACGTCACACCTCTGTCAAATTCGCGTTCTCTTGCTTCTATCAATTTTTGATGTAAAGTATTTTCAATTTCGCTAGAAGAATGTTCTTTTTCTATTCCAGCTACCGTACGATATTTTATAACGAGCGTTTCCTTCCCTTGTGATATACCTGCATGTATAGGTTCAGCCCACTCCTGCAATAAATCCATAAATTGAAATCTTTTACGAATAATTTGGGTAGCTGCATGAATATATTGTTCATTATAAACCTCATACATCACATCATTTGACATGGACTTGCCCTGGTTCATCTTTAAGAAATGGTTACGTTGTTTTAAAACTTTTTGAAAGGTTAATAAATCATGTAAATAGACAGGCGAAATTTGCCCAATCTCCATATCAATAAAACGTCGGCGTATTTGCGGACTACCCTTTACAACGTTTAAATCCTCTGGTGCAAACATTACGACGTTCATTTGGCCAATATAATGACTAAGGCGACTTTGCTCTATATGATTTATCTTGCCCTTTTTACCCTTCTTTGTAATCGTAAGCTCAATCGGTAAAATACCATGTCTTTTTTGAACGGCCCCTTCTATTTTACCATAGTCTGAATCCCAACGTATCAATTCTTTATCGTTCGTTGTTCGATGGGATTTAGCCATTGCTAATACGTAGATAGACTCCATAACATTTGTTTTTCCTTGAGCATTTTCACCAATGAAAACATTAATTTTTGGAGAGAAGTTTAAAGCTAAGGCATCATAATTACGGTAATTTGTAAGTTTTATTTGTTCAATATGCATAGTTTATTGCCCAGTTGGTCCTACGATCTGAAAACGACCACATCCTGGTATATTTACAACGTCTCCGTTACGTAATTTCCGACCTCGACGATCGTCTACTTCTCCATTGACATATACAGCATTTTCCTGTAAAAACCACTTCGCCATTCCACCTGAACTAATGGCATCAGATATTTTTAATAGCTGCCCTAACGTGATGAACTCCTCATCGATTTTAATGTCCTGCATAGTGTGTTCCCCTCCAAATACAGACTGACTATCTCTCTATCATACCTAAAATTTCGCCATAAGTAAAAAAGATAGCCGCAAATTGCGACTATCCTAACAGATCTTAAATTTTTAGTAAGTACGTACAGGTAAAATTAATTGTAAAATTGCATCGTCATGAACCGAGCGTAAAATAAACGGTCTCATTGCGCCTGTAAATTGAATGACTACATCTTGGCCGTCGATTGCCTTCAATGCCTCCATCATATATTTGGCACTAAAAGAAATTTTCAGGCCTTCTCCTTCTAATGACTCAACAGGAATTTCCTCTTGTACTTTACCGATTTCAGGTGAATTAGAAGAAACCTCAACTGCTTGGTTGCCTAATATTTCAAAACGGACAACATTATTACGGTCTCCTCTTGCTACTAGTGAGGCACGGTCAATAGCTTGTAATAAAGATTTTCCGTTAATCGTTACATTAGTTTGATATTCTTCAGGAATTAAGCGAGAAGTGTCTGGGTAATTTCCTTCTAGTAAACGAGAGAAGAATAAAACATCCCCTGTTTTAAATAATACTTGTTGACTTGTAATAACAATTTGAACAAGATTTGTAGAATCCTCTAGTACTTTATTTAACTCATTTAAACTTTTTCCTGGGATAACAACACTATGTTCAACTTCTGGTAAATTTTCTAGTTGCACCTTACGTCTTGCTAAACGGTGACTATCTGTTGCAACACAGATTAATGTTTCATTTTTAATTTGCCAGTTTACACCTGTCAACACCGGTCTACTTTCTGAAGTGGCAACTGCAAACACTGTTTCACGAATAATTGTTTTTAGAAGATCAGCAGGAATAGTAAATTTTTGATCTTCCGTTAATTCTGGTAATAATGGGTATTCAGCTGCATCAGAACCAATTAAGTGGAACTCAGATTTACCAGAGCGAATATGAGTTTGGAAACCAGGTGTTACTTGGATTTCAACATCATTTGTTGGTAATTTACGTACAATTTCATTAAACATACGGGCTTGTACAACTATTGATCCTGTTTCTGCAATGTGAATAATCTGTTGTCCATCTTCCTCAACAGGGATAAATGTTTGAATTGTAATATCCGCATCACTACCTGTTAAGCGAATACCTTCTTCTGTCACATCAATTTTAATCCCTGTTAAAATCGGAATAGTTGTTTTAGAACTTACTGCTTTCATGACATCATTTAAACCCTCTAATAAACGGTCACGTAAAATATCAAATTTCATTCGTTTTCCCTCACATATTTATATTATTTATTTATATAAAATAAAAAAGATATAGTAATAGGCTCTGTGGATTTGTGGATAAGTGCCTTTTTATGAATAAAATCAGTCTATCCACATGTAGATAGACTGTGTATAAGTTTGTGTTTAAATAGTAGGATTGTCCACAGTAATTACTTCCCTAGCATGCTACGAATTTGTTTAACATCTTGTTGAAGCTGGACGTCATTTTTCAACAAAGAAGATATTTTTTCGTGAGCATGAATCACAGTTGTATGATCACGTCCGCCAAATTCTTCACCAATTTTCGGCAGCGAAAAATCTGTTAATTCGCGTGATAAATACATGGCAATTTGGCGAGGAAAAGCAATTAGCTTTGTACGCTTTTTCGCCGCAAAATCTTCTAAACGTATACTAAAATGCTCACCAACAGCATTTTGAATGTCTAATATTGTCACAGTTCGTGGCTTTGAATTAGGAATGATATCCTTTAGTGCCTCTGCAGCAAGTGCCGCATTAATATCTTTGTTAACGAGTGACGAATAGGCAACGACGCGAATAAGCGCACCTTCAAGCTCCCTAATATTGGAGTCAATCTGGTTCGCAATATAGAGCATCACCTCATTGGGTACCTCTAAACCATCTGCTTTTGCTTTTTTACGCAGAATAGCAATACGTGTTTCCAAATCAGGAGGTGCAATATCCGTTATTAATCCCCATTCAAAACGTGAACGTAGACGATCCTCTAATGTTGGAATTTCCTTTGGAGGTCGGTCACTCGATATAACAATTTGCTTGGATTCTTCATGTAAAGTATTAAACGTGTGGAAAAATTCTTCTTGAGTTGATTCTTTTCCAGCAAGGAATTGAATATCATCAATTAGCAGTACATCCACATTGCGGTATTTATTGCGAAAATCAAGTGCTTTGTTATCACGAATAGAGTTAATAAATTCATTTGTAAATTTTTCAGATGATAAATAGACTACTTTTGCATTTGGATTATGCTCTAAAACATAATGACCAATGGCATGCATTAAGTGCGTCTTACCAAGCCCAACTCCCCCATAAATGAAGAAAGGGTTATAAGCCTTTGCAGGTGCTTCAGCAACTGCTAGAGAGGCAGCATGTGCAAAGCGGTTACCAGAGCCAATAACAAACGTATCAAAAGTATACTTCGGGTTTAACATACCCGGTGAAATATCATGGTGATCGTTATTCTTTGCTTGGATAATCGGCGCCGGCAAATCAAAATCGTCCGAATCCTGGTTTTTTTGAACAACAAATTTAATAAGCAAGTCTTCGCCTGTAAGCTCCGTTAATATACCTGTAATCAAATGAATATAATGATTCTCAAGCCAATCTCGAGCAAACGAATTTGGCGCAGCAATTGTCACAGTTGAACCACTGCCATTGTAGGACAGTAATTTGGTAGACTTTAGCCACGTTTCGAAGCTTGGTTTAGAAATTTTTTGTTCAACTTGAGCCAGGACATTATTCCATAATTCTTCTAAATGTTCCAAGCTACTAATCTCCTTTACAGTGTTCAATACATAAAAACATTGCATTTATAGAAATGGCAAATACGTTCATTTTACAACTCGTCCACATAATCACAAGTTGTGGATAAAAGTTAACCAAAGGCTGTGATAAAAATTATCCACAGCATATTAACAGTTGTGGATAATTAAAATGTTCATTTCAGTTTTCAACAAAGTGAAGCACAGTAATCGTATCAGAAAAACAAAGCTATTTCAATAGTTTACGAAACTTATCCACATAGCTTGTAGTTATGCACTTTGGAGTTGTCCACAAGCACTGTGTATGTGAAAAAGCTGTAGATAAATGTTGTGGATAAAAAAATATGCAAAAAACACTATACACAACTCTGTGCAAAAAAAACAAGTATTCTGTGGATAAATATTTTTAAGAAAAAGTTAGTAATATTGTTTTTTACGGAGGATTGGAATGGTCATTAGGGAAGATAAAGTAGATTCATTTAGATACATAGAATGACTAGCTAAAAGAAATTTGTGAAATACATTGACAAAATAACTAGTTACTTTATATAATATTCGAGTCTGTATGTTGAAAAATTCAACTCATATATCAGGAGGTGTCTATATAAATGAAACGTACTTACCAACCAAAGAAACGTAAACACAGTAAAGTTCACGGTTTCCGCGCACGTATGAGCACGAAAAACGGTCGCAAAGTTCTTGCTGCTCGTCGTCGTAAAGGAAGAAAAGTTTTATCAGCATAAAATAAGTCCACTGAGCCACATCAGTGGTCTTTTTTTTCTTTATTTTTGGTAAACCTAGAAATGAGGATCAAAAGATATTATCTATTAGCAGGTGAAAGAAATGAAAAAACGCCAAAGAGTGAAGAAGAATGATGATTTTCAAAAGGTGTTTAAAAAAGGTAAATCTTTCGCTAATCGTCAGTTTGTTGTTTACTTTTTAGCAAAAGAGGAACAAACAGAATTTCGTGTAGGTTTATCGGTTAGTAAAAAGCTTGGGAATGCGGTAAAACGCAACCAAATAAAACGCTATATTCGACATAGTATTCTTGATTTAAAGGATGATCTAAAGACGAATATGGATTATGTTATTATCGCCAGACAACCGGCGGCCACTATGGATTTTCATGAAGTGAAACAAAGTTTGCAACATGTACTAAAAATCGCAAAGGTATTAAAGAAAGTGTAATGTATGCAACCGAGTGGTAAAATGCGCCTGTATTATTAGCTTTAAGAATGAGAGTGAAATTGCATACCATAACCTAGGGAAGTATACGTATAGGGGTATTTTCAACGTTAGATTTCACTTAAGAATATGTTAAATTCGCCACAAAACTCAGGAATAAGTGTATATTGTGAGAATATTTAGTAGAGTGAAACGTTATAGGCATGATAAAATAGCTGATAACTTTATCTTTGTTTAAGTTTAGATAAAGCTGCTGTCAGATGTCACAGATTTTAGGGCAGGAAACTGTCAGTCAGTGAATAAAGAAGATGCATATAGATTTAGAAAAAGTGAATAGTAATTGTAGGGGGAAGAAGGTTGAAAAAACAACATTGGGTAATTTTGTCACTAGTATCAGTAGCTCTACTACTATCTGGTTGTACAGAATTCAATGAACCAATTTCCAAAGACAGCACTGGCTTCTGGAATGAATTCATTGTTTGGCCGTTGGTATCAGCGATAAAATACTTTGCTGATCTACTTGGCACGTACGCATGGGGGATCATTGCCGTAACGATTATTATTCGTTTAGCAATTTTGCCACTAATGATTAAACAAACAAAGAGTTCTAAAAAGATGCAAGAAATTCAGCCAAAATTGAAGGAACTGCAAAAGAAGTATGCTTCTAAGGATGCTCAGACACAACAACAATATCAGCAAGAAATGATGAAGCTGATGAGTGAATCAGGTGTAAACCCACTTGCAGGGTGTTTACCAGTAATCATTCAAATGCCAATTTTAATTGGTTTCTATCATGCAATTAGCCGTATGAATGCTACATCTACATTTGATTTAGGGAATTTCTTTATCTTCCCTCTAGCGGATCCTGCACCTGCATTAGCAATTACAGCAGGTTTAATGCAATTTATCGTATTACGTACAGGACCAGCAATGGATAATCCTCAAATGAAAATCATGATGTATATTATGCCATTCATGATCATTGCTTTTGGTATGGCCTTACCAGCTGCATTATCACTATATTGGGTAATCGGGAACATTATTTCGATTTTCCAAAACCTGTATATTTATAAGCCTTGGAATAAAGATAAAACACAACCTGCTCAAAATGGAGGGGCTAAAAAGTGAAACAACTTACGCAAATAGGCGCAACAACACAAGAAGCGATCTCATTGGCGTTACAGAAACTTGGCAAAACCCGTGAACAAGTAGATGTTGAAGTTTTACAAGAAGGTAAAAAAGGATTTTTAGGTTTTGGTGCACGTTCTGCAGAAGTTCGTGTAACTGTAAAGGAAGTTCAGATTTCGGTAATTGAAAGTGAAGAAGCCGAATCGCAAATAACGACTCAATTAGACAAACAATTAGCAGTAGATGATGTTGAAACAATCCGTTCACAAGTTTCTGATCAACCAAATGAAATCGAAGCTGTTCAAAAAGTTGTAAACGAACAAAATGAGGAAGAAGATTCAGCAAACCCAATTGAGGAGGCAAAAGCCTATTTAGTAACGATTGCTGAGCAATTGGATATTCATGATCTTGAAATAACTACGACACGTGAAGGGAAATATATTTATTTTCAGCTGAAAAGTGAGAAAGCAGCTCTACTTATCGGAAAACGTGGTCAAACATTAAATTCCTTACAGCAATTAACGCAGCTAGTGCTCAATAAAAGCGCTAAGCAGTTCTTAATGGTGAAATTAGATGTGGAAAACTATCGCGAACGTCGACAAGTAGCTTTAGAGTTACTTGCTGATCGAATGGCGGATAAAGCATTACGTTCAAATCAACGTGTGGCATTTGAACCAATGCCGTCATACGAAAGAAAAATAATTCATAATCAATTAGCAAATCGTCTTGATCTTGAGACATATTCAGAAGGCTCAGAACCAAATCGTTATTTAGTCATTGAGCCTGTCAAAAATAATTAGATTATTTTCAAAAACATACAGACACTATAGTTTTAAAGGTCATTTTATCCCTCGCGATAAAGTGACCTTTTTTTATGAGGCAAAGATTGTAGTATTGTCGAAATTTAGTCCTATAAAAAATGGCTGTTATCCACATTTGGAAATGATCCTTACTTTAGATTTTGTTGAAAATATGTTAGTCTAAGGTGTTAGTAAGTATTGGTCGGTTTCGATTATCCACATGTGGATAACGTTAAGGAGGTCATTAAATGGAGTTTGATACAATTGCTGCGATATCCACACCTATGGGTGAAGGTGCCATAGCCATCGTTCGTTTAAGTGGGGACGAAGCAGTGGCGATTGCAGATAAAATATTTAAATCACCAGGTGGAAAAAGTTTAACGACAAAGGATTCGCACACTATTCATTATGGTCATTTAGTGGATCCTAAAACAAAAGAGGTAGTAGAGGAAGTAATGCTATCATTAATGCGTGGTCCAAAAACTTTCACACGCGAGGACGTAATTGAAATAAATTGTCACGGTGGATTAGTTTCAGTTAATCGTGTTTTACAACTAGCATTAACGAATGGAGCAAGATTAGCAGAGCCAGGTGAATTTACTAAACGTGCGTTTTTAAATGGGCGTATTGATTTATCTCAGGCTGAAGCAGTAATGGATTTGATAAGAGCCAAAACAGACCGAGCAATGAATGTTGCCTTGGGTCAGATGGATGGAAAATTATCAAGACTTATTGGTGATTTGCGCCAAGCTTTACTAGAGACATTAGCGCAAGTAGAGGTTAATATAGATTATCCAGAGTATGATGATGTAGAAGAGATGACTGTACCTGTTTTAGTAGAAAAATGTACATGGGTACGAGATGAGATTATTAAACTTCTTCAAACATCTTCTCAAGGGAAAATATTACGCGAGGGTTTATCGACTGTTATTTTAGGGCGTCCAAATGTAGGGAAATCTTCTCTTTTAAATAGCTTGGTACAGGAAAATAAGGCCATAGTGACAGATATTGCTGGTACTACTCGTGATATTATAGAAGAGTACGTTAATGTACGCGGTGTTCCGCTTCGTTTAGTGGATACAGCGGGTATTCGTGAGACAGAAGACATTGTTGAACGAATTGGCGTAGAACGTTCGAGAGAAGCGCTTCGTGGAGCAGACTTAATATTATTCGTATTAAACTATGCAGATGAGTTAACTGCTGAGGACGAGCGTTTATTCGAAACTATTGAGGCGATGGACTACATCGTTATTATCAATAAAACAGATCTACCGCAAAAAATTAATTTAGCGCGTGTCAAAGAGCTAGCAGGTAAACATCGCATTGTAACGACTTCTCTCTTACAGGAGGAGGGTGTTACAGAGTTAGAAGAAGCGATAGCTGCATTGTTCTTTGAAGGGCAACTTGAAGCGGGCGATTTAACATATGTTTCAAATGCAAGACATATTGCATTATTGCATCAAGCACAGGCGACAGTTGAGGATGCAATAGCAGCTGCTCAAGCTGGAGTTCCAGTTGATATGGTACAAATTGATGTCACAAGAACGTGGGAATTACTTGGTGAGATTATAGGTGACACAGTGCAAGAAAGCCTAATCAACCAGCTATTTTCTCAGTTTTGTTTAGGAAAATAACTTTAAGAAAGAAAGGAAGATACGAGCATGCCAACAAAATATGAGGCAGGCACGTTTGATGTGATCGTTATTGGCGCAGGTCATGCAGGTTCAGAAGCTGCACATGCTGCGGCTAAAATGGGTGCTAACACACTGATGTTAACGATCAACTTAGATATGATTGCATTTATGCCATGTAATCCATCCATTGGTGGTCCTGCCAAAGGAATCGTCGTACGTGAAATAGACGCTTTAGGTGGCGTCATGGGGAAAGTTATAGATAAAACGCATATTCAAATGCGAATGTTAAATACAGGAAAAGGCCCAGCTGTACGTGCATTACGTGCGCAAGCTGACAAAGTTTTGTATCAACAAGAGATGAAACGCATATTAGAAGAAACCGAAAACTTAACAATCCATCAAGGAATGGTAGAAGAACTTATCATTGAGGATGGAGAAGTAACAGGGGTTATTACACAAATTGGTGCAATTTATCGTGCCAAAACAGTAGTTGTCACAACAGGTACCTTCCTACGCGGTGAAATTATTATAGGGGATATAAAATATTCAAGTGGTCCTAATAACCAACAACCGTCAATTCGCTTAGCTGATAATTTAAAAGAGCTTGGTTTTGACCTTGTTCGATTTAAAACAGGTACACCACCACGTGTTAATAATCGTACAATTGATTATGATAAAACTGAAATTCAGCCAGGAGATGAAGTTCCACGTGCATTTAGTTTTGAAACAACGGAATTCATTATGGACCAACTACCTTGCTGGTTAACGTATACAAGCCCTGAAACACATGAAATAATTGAGGCGAATTTACATCTTTCACCGATGTATTCTGGGATGATTAAAGGGACAGGTCCACGCTACTGCCCTTCAATTGAAGATAAAGTAGTACGCTTCAACGATAAGCCGAGACATCAAATCTTCTTAGAGCCAGAAGGACGTAATACACGTGAGGTTTATGTTCAAGGTTTATCAACAAGCCTACCAGAGCATGTTCAAACACGTTTACTAAAATCAATCCCAGGCTTAGAGAACGCAGAAATGATGCGTGCTGGCTATGCCATTGAATATGATTCAATTGTACCCACACAATTGTGGCCAACACTAGAAACAAAGCGCATTAAAGGTTTATATACAGCTGGCCAAATTAATGGTACATCCGGTTATGAGGAAGCGGCGGCCCAAGGATTAATGGCAGGAATGAATGCTGCAGCTAATGTACTTGGCAAAGAGGAATTAATCCTTAGTCGTTCGGATGCCTATATAGGGGTACTCATCGATGACCTTGTGACAAAAGGAACAAACGAGCCTTATCGTTTACTAACATCTCGTGCAGAGTATCGCTTATTGTTACGTCATGATAACGCTGATTTACGATTATTAGAGTTAGCCTATAAAACCGGCATGGTTCAACAAGAACGATATGACAAGTTCAATGAGAAAAAAGCATTGATTGATAATGAAATTGCACGTCTTCGTGAAATAATTATTAAACCGAATGAAGCTACACAAGCTGTTATTCGTTCTGCTGGTGGTAGTGAATTAAAAGATGGAATTCGTGGCGCTGATTTACTAAAACGCCCAGAAATGCATTATGAGATGATTTCCTCATTAATTCCGGCAGATATCGAATTTACAGAAGAAGTAAAAGAGCAAATTGAAATTCAGCTTAAATATGAAGGCTATATCGAAAAAGCATTGCTACAAGTAGAGAAGCTGCATAAAATGGAAAATAAAAAAATTCCTGAAAACATTGATTATGATGCAATTTCTGGTTTAGCGACAGAAGCGCGTCAAAAATTAAAACAAGTTACACCGCTTTCCATTGCACAAGCCTCTCGTATTTCTGGTGTGAACCCAGCAGATATTTCTATTCTGCTTGTTTACATTGAACAAGGTAAAATCGCGAAAATAAGCGGTTAATAAGAACAGTAAAGTGAATAAGGGGCGGGCATACCATTGTGCCCGCTTCCTATTTTTAAAGCAATACTATTGTTAAGATGTACTAGTATGGCTAGATTAATAAAGGAGACTTTACATGAACGAACAACAATTTATTGAGGCACTTAAAAAAAAAGGCATCGAGCTTTCCGAAAAGCAAATTGCTCAATTTAAAAAATACTTTGAATTACTAGTCGAGTGGAATGAAAAGATGAACCTGACTGCTATTACAGATTTAGAAGGTGTTTATTTAAAACATTTCTTTGACTCAATCAGTGCCTCATTTTATTTTGATTTTTCAAAAGTAATAACTGTTTGTGATGTAGGAGCAGGTGCTGGTTTCCCTAGTATCCCAATAAAAATCTGTTTCCCACATTTACATGTCACAATTGTCGACTCCTTAAATAAAAGAATTACATTTTTAAACCATTTAAGTGATGAGTTGCAATTAGAAAATATGAATTTTGTGCATGCCCGCGCAGAAGAGTTTGGTCAAAATTTAAAATATCGTGAACAATATGATGTGGTGACAGCACGTGCAGTAGCTCGTTTATCTGTTTTATCTGAGCTATGTGTGCCATTAGCAAAACAAGATGGCTATTTTGTTGCCTTAAAAGCAGCTGCAGGTGCAGAAGAATTAAAAGATGCTAAAAAAGCATTAACAACATTAGGTGTTAAACTGAAAGAAGAATATTCTTTCAAGCTACCTGTGGAAGAAAGTGACCGCACATTATATATATTTGATAAAATAAAAGGAACACCGAAAAAATACCCGCGTAAGCCAGGTGTACCAAATAAAACACCAATTCAATAATTAGTGTTTCATGTGAAACTTTCTCAAAGTAGAATATATTTTTTCTATTTTGAGCATACATACTAGTTATGGATGGTTCACGCAAAAGTCATCTATGAACTATATACATTTGAGGAAATATAATAAATAATAATAGAATGAGACAGAGCAAGATAGTTACTTAAAGGTGGTGCCACTTGGATGAAAAGTCCTTTTTCACGTTTTTTTGGAGGCGGAAGTAAAACAGAGCCTATTGTGAAAAATGAAGTAGAACAAGCAGAGGCGGTTCAAACAGCAGAAGAAGTCATAAAATTGCCTATTGATGAAATTGTACCTAACCGTTTTCAGCCACGTACTATTTTTGATGATGAAAAAATTGAAGAATTATCAAGAACCATTCATACGCATGGTGTGATTCAGCCAATTGTTGTACGTAAAACATCAGAAAATCAATATGAAATCATTGCCGGTGAGCGTCGTTATCGAGCTATGAAAAAGCTACAATGGACAGAGGTTCCTGCTATTGTACGTAATTTAACCGATAAGGAGACAGCTTCTATTGCGTTAATAGAGAACTTACAGCGTGAGGAATTAACTGCAATTGAAGAAGCGGTAGCCTATCAAAAATTGTTGGAGCTACATGAGCTCACACAAGAAGCTCTTGCCCAAAGACTTGGAAAAGGACAATCCACTGTAGCCAATAAATTACGTTTATTAAGGCTTCCAGATGAAGTGCAACAAGCCATATTACAGCGCAGGATCTCTGAACGACATGCACGTGCATTAATTGCTATTAAAGATCAACCATTACAACTAGAAATTTTACAACAAACAGTTGATAGTGATTGGAATGTTCGCCAGTTAGAGGAACAGATTCAGGCCATCTTGCACCCGGTAACAGACGAGCAAGAGGAGTCGGTACCAAAGAAAGCAAGGCCGAAACGCAAAGCCATTAGTAAAGATGTCCGTATAGCCTTAAATACTATTAAGCAATCATTAACGATGGTAACGAAAAGTGGTATTACGGTAAATACGGAAGAAGAAGATACAGAAGAATATTATCAAATTACGGTGAAGATACCTAAAAAGAAAAAGGTGTAATAAATTATCTCGGAATAATTTATTAGTAACTTTTCCCTCACTGTAAAAAGGAGATATCTCAGAAAGTTGAATGAGGTGTCTCCTTTTTTGTATATATTCTTAATATTTTATACAACTTCTAACTGTTTTTTTGATAGAATGAAAGTTAGATAGCGGGTTAAATACATTGATTTTACAAATGATTTGTCAAAGTAAACGTTGATAAATGAAAGCAGGTGCTTTTAAATGGGTAGAATTATAGCAATCGCCAATCAAAAGGGTGGCGTAGGAAAAACAACAACTTCAGTCAATTTGAGCGCTTGCCTAGCCTATTTAGGTAAGAAAGTGTTACTTATTGATACTGATCCGCAAGGGAATACAACAAGTGGCCTTGGTATTAATAAAGGAGACATACAAAGTTGTATTTATGATGTGCTCATTGATGATGAAGATGTTGAAAATGTCATTCAAAAAACAAATGTAGATAATTTATCAATTGTGCCAGCCACAATTTCGCTTGCAGGCGCTGAAATTGAATTGGTGTCGACTATTTCAAGGGAAGTGCGTTTGAAACATGCATTACAAAATATAAAAGAAGATTTCGATTATATAATTATTGACTGTCCACCATCTTTAGGACTTTTAACAATTAATGCTTTAACAGCTTCAGATGCATTGATTATTCCAGTACAATGCGAATATTATGCATTGGAAGGTCTAAGCCAATTGTTATCTACTGTTCGTCTTGTACAAAAGCATTTGAACCAACAGTTATATATTGATGGTGTTTTACTAACAATGCTAGATGCACGAACAAACCTTGGCTTACAAGTTATAGATGAAGTGAAAAAATATTTCCAAGATAAAGTATATAAAACGATAATTCCTCGTAATGTGCGTTTAAGTGAAGCACCTAGTCATGGGCAACCAATCATCACTTATGACGCAAGATCTAGAGGTGCAGAAGTTTATTTGGAGATGGCGAGGGAAGTGATTAAAAATGGCTAAAGGTTTAGGAAAGGGCATTGGTGCACTATTTCCAGGAGAGTCATTAGAACAAAGTGGGCAAGTGGAAGAAATTCAATTAGATTTAATTGTTGCAAACCCATTTCAGCCTCGTAAAATTTTTGATGAAGAAGCTTTACAAGAATTAGCAGATTCGATTAATGAGCATGGCATTTTGCAACCTATTGCTGTACGGAAAAAGGGGCGTAAATTTGAAATCGTTGCAGGGGAACGTCGTTATCGAGCGTGTTTACTAGCAGGTTTAGATGTTATTCCTGTAATCATTAAAGAATTATCAGACGCACAAATGATGGAACTAGCTATTCTAGAGAACCTTCAGCGTGAGGATCTAACAGTCATTGAAGAAGCAGAAGCCTACCAAAGCTTAATGGAAAACTTACATTTAACACAGGAAGAGCTATCAAAGCGTTTAGGAAAAAGTAGACCACATATAGCTAACCATGTTCGCCTCCTTGCTTTACCTGAAGATGTACGAAAATTTATGAATGATGGCACACTATCTATGGGACAAGGTAGGGCATTACTCGGCTTAAAAAATAAAAGACGAATCTCTGAAGTTGCCATGAAGGTAATGAAGCAAGGTTTAAATGTCCGCCAAGTTGAAATGTTAGTACAATCCTTAAATGAGGAAGTTTCACGTGAAACAATTCCGCCCAAGAAAAAAGATATATTTGTGGCGGCGAAAGAATCTCAATTAAGAGATTATTTTGGAACAAATGTTCAAATTAGAAAGAATAATAATAAAGGGAAAATTGAAATAGAATTTTACTCTGAAGATGATTTAGAGCGCATTTTAGAAATCCTCAATGTACAAGAAGAATAAATGATATTTATATAATTTAATCAGAGCGCCAAGCAAACAGGCGCTCTCTATTTTTTAGAGAGAAGGAAGGCAAAAGGGTGGTAATACTAGGGGCATTGATTAATGCTGTGCTAATTATAGCAGGTGCATTAGTGGGGCGAATTTTCAAAAATATTCCTGAATCTATGAAGTCTACTGTCCTATCCATAATTGGTTTAGCAGTCGCATTATTAGGGATAAAAATGGGATTTGAAAGTGATAATTTTATTATCTTAATCGTAAGTTTAGTGGTGGGTACTGTAGTAGGTGAGTGGTTAGATTTAGATAAGCAAATGAATCGCCTAGGCAAATGGGTAGAGTCATTATTTCGTACAAAACGAAATGATCAAAATCAAATTAGCATTGCAGAAGGGTTTGTCACTGCTTCATTAATCTTTGTTGTTGGCTCCATGGCTGTTATTGGTGCACTTGATAGCGGTCTTCGTAATGATCATAATGTATTGATTACAAAAGGATTAATAGATGGTTTTACATCCATAATTCTAGCATCCACATTAGGTATAGGTGTATTGCTTTCGGCGATACCTGTTTTTATTTATCAAGGATTAATTGCAGTTTTTGCAGGGGTCATTAGTTCTTTTATACCTGATGCTGCGCTACAAATGTATATTACCGAAATGACAGCCGTTGGCGGCGTTATGATTATGGCAATAGGGTTAAATATAGCTGGTTTAACTAAGATCAAGGCTGCTAACTTGCTGCCAGGTATCGTCATTGTTGGTATTATGGTTGCTTTCTTCTACATTTTTCAATGAATAACGGTGGGCAGCCAGTAATAATGCTCTTGAAAGCTTTTCAGCCATAGCATAAGAAATATGAAGCCTTGTATTTTGTAAAACAAGCATTTCCATAAAACCTCCAATATTGACGATTCCTTTAATGGAAATGTCACCGATTGGGGGTAATTCTTTTTTTACAGCCTTCCCAGGAAAAATAGGACCGCTTTGAACGGAAATATGACCGACATTTTGCTCACTACCAAGACAGGCATCAATCGCAATAATGAATGGTTTTGTAGTATGATTGTGTAGCTGTTGAATAGTAGAATCTAGATTTAGAGCATGTAGCGGATCTTCTAAAGAACCGACAATTTCATAGGGGAAGCTAACTGACTTATTTAAAAAGCTACCCGTTAACGGTCCAAGCGTATCACCTGTACATCGGTCGCTGCCAATGCAGCAAAAAATTAGTCGTTCATGATGAAACGGTATATATTCTAAAAATAATGTACTTAATTGCCAAACAGCATTTTTACTTTCGTGATGAAGGGAATAAGGTAGTAACAAATTTGGTATAGTATTCATAAAAAAACTCACTTTCTTTTTATTTTTAGAAGTGCTCAATTTTTATGCAGTATACGCAAATTTTTAGCAAGTTATTCAAGAGGTGGAAACGATGGAATGGAATAAGAAATTAATGGAGAGATACTGGGAAAAGCTCACATCTGACAAACTTTGGGAAGGTGTCATAGATTCTTCTATTGAGATTATGCTAATTTTACTAGCATCCTGGATAGCTGTAAGAATGGGTAAAAAATTAATTAAAAAATTATTTTTAATCCGTATGCGTTCCCCATTAAATCATTCAGAGCGACGTCAACGTACGATTTCGAGATTATTACAAAGTGTAATTTCCTATGTTGTTTATTTCTCTGCAATCATTGGCATTCTATCTTCTTTAAATATAAAGGTAGCCGGTCTTTTAGCAGGGGCAGGGATTGTTGGTTTAGCCGTCGGTTTTGGTGCCCAAAGTTTGGTGAAGGATGTTATCACGGGCTTCTTTATTATTTTTGAAGATCAGTTTGGTGTAGGTGATTATATAAAAATTAATGGAGCAGAAGGTACAGTTGTAGAAATTGGTTTACGTACTACGAAAATTAATGGGGGGACTGGAGAGCAATTTATCATTCCTAATGGTGCAATTGGTGAGGTCGTCAATTACTCTGTTAACAACTCCAAAATTTTTATAGATTTACAAATGACCGCGGATGCTGACTTTGAAAAAGCGGAAACGGTTATTAATCAGTATTTAGAATCTTTACCAGAAAAACATAAAGAATTAATAGCGGCACCAGTGTTTTTAGGTGTACAAAATGTCAAAGGTACAGAGGTAACGATCCGCATTGCAGCAGAAACATTACCGCAGCAACAATATGGAGTGGCTCGTAGTATTCGCCGAGATGTGACAAAGCTTTTTGAGGAGCATCGTATACCAATGGCTCATCCAAAAATGATGTTCTATGACAAAGGTGAGGGGAGAAGTGAGTAAGGTGGAAGAAAAGAAATATGGTTTAAATGATATTGTTGAAATGAAAAAGCAACATCCTTGTGGTACGAATAAATGGAAGATTATTCGTATGGGTGCTGATGTTCGAATTAAATGTGAAGGTTGCCAACATAGCGTAATGATTCCACGTCGAGAATTTGAGAAAAAAATGAAAAAGGTTTTACTTTCTGCTAGTGAGGCCTAAACTTCAGGCATATTAGACTTTTTGTAAGTGAATCAATATAATAGAAAAGGTTATATGAGAGAAAATTTGAACTGATTATAGAAAGGTTGTGTCCATTCATGGCATTAACAGCTGGAATCGTTGGTTTACCTAACGTTGGAAAATCAACATTATTTAACGCAATTACAAAAGCGGGCGCATTGGCTGCAAACTATCCATTCGCAACGATTGATCCGAATGTCGGTATCGTTGAAGTACCAGACGCACGTTTAGATAAATTAACAGAATTAGTTGTACCTAAAAAAACAGTACCAACAGCATTTGAATTTACAGATATAGCTGGGATTGTAAAAGGTGCTTCCAAAGGTGAAGGTCTAGGGAATAAATTTTTAGCGCATATCCGTGAAGTAGATGCCATTTGCCAAGTTGTACGTTGTTTTGTAGACGAAAATATTACACACGTATCGGGTGCGGTGGATCCAATTGATGATATCGAGGTTATTAACCTAGAGCTAGCACTAGCCGATTTAGAATCAGTAGATAAACGTATCCAACGTGTTAGCAAAATGGCCAAACAAAAAGACAAAGAGGCCATGATTGAAGAGCCAGTACTTTTAAAAATTAAAGAGCAGTTAGAGAACGGTAAACCAGCGCGTGCTGCCGAGCTTTCAGATGATGAACTAAAGGTAATTAAAGGTCTTCATTTGCTAACAATTAAACCAATGCTGTATGTTGCCAACGTTTCAGAAGATGAAGTGGCGGATGCTGACAATAATGAATATGTCAAAAAGGTACGTGAATATGCGTCAGCTGAAGGTGCTCAAGTCATTACAATTTGTGCAAAAATCGAGGAAGAAATCTCAGAGCTAGACGATGAGGAAAAGGCTATGTTCTTAGAAGAATTAGGAATTAAAGAGTCTGGTTTAGATCAGCTCATCCGTACTTCTTATGACTTATTAGGCTTAGCTACGTATTTCACTGCTGGTGTACAAGAAGTTCGTGCATGGACGTTCCGTAAAGGGATGAAGGCACCGCAATGTGCAGGGATCATCCATACAGACTTTGAACGAGGCTTCATTCGTGCTGAAACAGTTGCTTATGATGATCTATTAGAGGCAGGTTCTCAAGCAGCGGCTAAGGAAGCTGGTAAGGTACGTCTTGAAGGTAAAGAGTATGAAGTTCAAGATGGCGATATAATGTTATTCCGCTTTAATGTATAAGACGAACAGAGGGCAATCTTAGTGATTGCCTTTTTTCAATTATTATTTTATCTGAATTTTTAGTGTATGGGAGTGACATCAAATGAACGTAATGGACATAAAAGAACGTGGTCTAGAGTTTGAGCAGCTAGAAAGATTACCCCAGGATGTCTTAGAGTTTATGTATGAACAGAAATTGTTCAAATTGTTCACTGCAAATGAACTAGGAGGTAAGAATCTAGATTTAGTAGAGGGAATAAAAGTGTTTCAACAACTAGCTGCCCTCGACGGTAATGTTGGTTGGCTTGTGACAATCGGGACTGGAGGTAATGCATTTATTCCAGCATTTAGCCAAGAAATGTGCGAAAAAATCTTTACCCCTAAAAATGCAGTTATCGCAGGTAGTGGTTATCCAACGGGTGTAGCTGTAAAAGTAGAAGATGGTTATGTAGTAACAGGGCAATGGAAATATTGTAGTGGTTCGGACTATGTTACAACCTTTACAATGAATTGTTTGATAGAGCAAGATGGCGTGAAAACAGAAAAAGTCATTAGTTGTTCCTTAGACCGTCAAGATGTTGAAGTTTTAAATGATTGGCGCGCAATGGGCTTGAAGGCAACGGCAAGTCATACTATTCGCGTGAACAACGTATGGGTACCTCAAGAGGCTACTTTCCAAATAGGTACGATTAGAAATAGCTATGGGAATGCTGTACACACCTTTCCATTTACCACCTTTGCAGAGGCTTCCTTTTTAAGCGTTTGTCTAGGGATAACTGAGAATTTTTTAGAAGAAGCATTTATTTTAATAAAGCAACGCAATCATGATGCCCATAAAGCTGAGCGTATGGGAGCATTACAATTTTTACTCATGCAGCAACAGAAGCATTTTAAACAATTTGAAAAGCAGTTCTATACAACCTTGTCGGAATATTGGCAAAAGCATCAGGGAGATAAATCTTTGACAGAGGAAGAACTAACACAATTTACACAAATGAGTAAAGAGATTGCTGCTGCTTGTATAGAGATTGCCAATAAATTAATACGTAATCTTGGCATGGATGCTATTACCGAGACTGCCTCAATAAATCGCATTTGGAGGAATTTGTATACAGCTGCACAGCATGGCTTTTTAACTCCTTAAGAGTTGTGACTAGACTCTGTCATTTTGACGAACGACAGAGTCTAATTTTCGTATGTATCTTGCCTTGGTGAATGGTCATTTTCTATATAAACATAAAGCTTCGGTAATTTAGGATCATCTTGCACTAAGGCGTTATTAGGATATTTTCGTAACTCCTTATACATGGCAAAGTCACCTACTGCACCTGCTATTAATAAGGCTCCTACCAGTATTAAAATGGTATTATTAAAATAAAACCCTGCAATAGTAGGAAGAACGCCAGTCGTCCAAAATGGCAGCAATAATGCCCGTTTCATGGCGTGATTATATAGAGGCTTTGTAGTAGTTGCATAGGCAACACCTAGCTCTAAGTTTATGCCATATTGTAAAGACTTCAAAGGTACTTTGCCAAAGAGCATAAAGCCAAGCAAATGAAAAGCTTCATGCAAAATAATAAAAACTACATACAGAATAACAAACAGTACTGTACCACCAATGAAAGCCCAAAAAGAAAAGTGAAAATCTTTAAAGCAAATATATTGAATGGCTATAAATAATATGACAAGACCAATTGTGATCACAATATTGTCGATCATTAATTTTTTTATATTTAATTCAATAACAATAGGTTCTTTATTCTGTAGCACGAAAGTTCTCCTTTCACGAATTAAACAGGTTACGTTCATTATATAAAATGAATTGTAAGTTTGCGACTTGAAAGAAAAGTACCTATATGTTACAATTCATTGATGTGAGTAATAATTTATTACTTGCTCCTTGCTCCCTTAATATAGGAGAGCCTAGTCCATAAGGAGGTGTAAACAGATGAGAAAATACGAATTAATGTACATCGTACGTCCGAACATTGAAGACGAAGCGAAGAAAGCTCTAGTTGAACGTTTCAACGAAGCTTTAACTTCTAACGGTGCAGAAGTCATCGAATCAAAAGAGTGGGGCAAACGCCGCTTAGCTTATGAAATTCAAGACTTCCGCGAAGGTTACTACCAAATCGTAAAAGTAAACGCTACTTCAGATGCAATCAACGAGTATACACGTCTAGCTAACATCAGCGAAGACATCATTCGTCACATTGCAGTTCGCCAAGAAGCTTAATATTGAATTATTTTTAACAAAACGCTGAAAAGGAGGTTGCATTCTGATGATAAACCGTGTCGTATTAGTTGGAAGACTAACAAAAGATCCTGAGCTACGTTATACACCAAATGGAATTGCGTCTACAAGATTTACAGTTGCTGTGAATCGTGCATTCTCAAATCAACAAGGTGAACGTGAAGCTGATTTCATTAACTGTGTTGCATGGCGAAAACAGGCTGAAAACCTAGCGAACTTCATGCGAAAAGGAAGTTTAATTGGGGTAGAAGGTCGTATCCAAACAGGCAGTTATGAAGGACAAGACGGTAAGCGAGTATATACAACAGACGTTGTGGCGGATAGCGTACAGTTTTTAGAACCACGTAATGGTAGCGGAGCTTCTGCTCCTCAATACGGTGGTGGACAAACTTACGGTAATAACCAACCGTCATATGGCGGTGGTCAACCACAACAACAGTTTGGTGGCGCTATGCCAGGACAGGGTTCCTATGGCGGCGGCGATGCTTATCAGCAAAATCAACCACCTATGAATCAGCCAAACTATACACGTGTAGATGAGGATCCATTTGCTAATAGCAAAGGACCGATAGAAGTATCTGAGGATGATCTTCCATTCTAATGCTTCTACAATAAAAAAAGATAAGGAGGAGACACACTATGGCACCACGTCGCGGAGGCCGCAAACGCCGTAAAGTTTGCTACTTCACTTCAAACAATATTACGCACATCGACTACAAAGATGTAGATTTATTAAAAAAATTCATCTCTGAGCGCGGTAAAATTTTACCACGTCGCGTAACTGGCACAAGTGCAAAGTACCAACGTAAATTAACTTCAGCTATTAAAGTATCTCGTATCATGGGATTACTTCCATTCGTAGCAGAAGACAAATAAGATTGATGACGTTAAGGAATTGACCTTACATCAATTTTGAATACCAGCATATTACGATATTCGTATCGGGTATGCTGGTTTTTTTTATCGAAAATTGAAGTAGACGTTTTTTAGATAAAATTCATAATAAAGCATATAGTGATCTAAGCGATTTTTGTTCAATACTATGAAAAAATGGTACAATAAAGGGTAGTAAGTTTGACTGAAAAAAAGGAAGGTTTTCAATGCCGAATAATCAAACAAAAGCGCTTGTCCAAGGCTCGATGATGGTTGCACTTTTTACAATATTAATGCTGATTTCCGCATATGTACCATTCGTTTTTATAGTAGCTTTAATATTCGCTCCACTACCGATTGCTTGGTATAGCGCAAATTACAAACGTTCTTCATCAATACTCGTAGCAATAGTAGGCTGTATGTTAACCACTATAACGAGTGGACTATCGATGCTACCATTTGCCTTTGTAATGGGGTTGCTGGGCGTCGTAATGGGTAACGCCATTTATCAGAAGAAGAGTAAGCTTTATTTATTTATGTCAACGGGGATTGCTAATCTAATCTCGATGGCACTTGTTTATGTTGCCTATGTAAAACTTGCAGGAATTGACTTTATTAGCATGAGTCTAGAGATGGCTCGCAAAAATTATGAGCAATCAAATGAATTTGCGAAAAACGTTACAGGGCAAGTGGCGATAAAGCCGGAACAGCTAGAGGCTATGTTTAACACGATCGAGCTGACAATGCCTGCAACAATAACAATATCAGCATTTTTTGCTGCATTTATTATCATAGCGCTAAATTTGCCAGCTTTAAAACGACTTGGCGTGGATGTTCCAAAGTTTGCACCATTCCAAAATATGCGCTTACCACGATCTATTTTATGGTACTACATGATCGTTTTATGCATTAATTTATTTATGCGTCCAGAGGCTGGTTCTACACTAGATATAATTGTATTGAATGTTTCTTATATTTTATGGGTGCTACTCATTCTACAAGGGATATCATTTATCCATTATTTCATTTCTAGAAAAGGGATGCCAAATGGGGTTAAATGGGTTGCTACCGTGTTAGCTATTCCATTATCATCCTTCATGATCTTACTAGGTATCGTTGATTTAGGTTTTGACGTACGTTCACTTGTAAAGGGGAAGACTAAAGAATAAGGGGCTGATTGTAATGGGAACTTTTAGAAAACGACCAATTCGCTATCCGCTTTTTGTTCTTTCCATTTTTGGAATTGTGACGTTCGTACTTCTATGTATTTGGAATATCGGGATAGGTATAGGTTATGGAATAGGTTTTGCTTTACTGATGGTCTACACATGGAAGGTGGAAAAGATTGCTTTTGAAGAAACTGAAAAGCATATAGAATCCATTTCATTCCGCATGAAAAAAGTAGGGGAAGAAGCATTGCTTGAAATGCCAATTGGGATACTGTTGGTGAACGAGCAATATGAAATAGAATGGTCGAATCCATATATGCAAGGTATCTTAAATATGGAATCATTAGTCGGAGAAGGAATTGTTAATATATCTGATGATATCTATGTACTAATGAAGACTGAAGAAACAAATGAGGCTACAATTACATTACGTGATCGTAAATATCGTGTTTATTATAAAAAAGAGGAACGATTACTATACTTCTTTGATATTACTGAGCAGATTGCTATTGAGAAGCAATACTTTGCAGATCGTACAGTTATCGCTATTTTATTTGTTGATAATTACGATGAAATCACACAGGCCATGGATGACCAACCACGTAGTTTAACGAATACAATGGTTACTTCAATCGTCAATGAATGGGCTGCTGAGCATGGTGTATTTGTAAAACGAATATCATCAGATCGGTTTTTAGCAGTATTAAATGAGTCAATTTTAACAGAGCTTGAAAAGAAAAAATTTGCTATTTTAGATGTTATCCGAGAAAAAACAGCGCAAAAGAATTTATCTTTAACATTAAGTATTGGTGTAGGAGCGGGTTCGTCCTCCCTAGTGGAGCTTGGCGAATTGGCACAATCAAGTCTGGATCTCGTATTAGGACGTGGTGGTGACCAAGTTGCCATAAAGCAACCTACAGGAAAGCTAAAATTTTATGGCGGGAAAACGAATCCGGTTGAAAAGCGCACACGTGTTAGAGCTCGCGTCATCTCACATGCATTACGTGATTTAATTCAAGATAGTGATCAAGTATTTGTTATGGGACATAAAAGCCCTGATATGGACTCGATTGGTGCATCTGTCGGTGTTCGGAAAATGGCACAAATGAATGATGTGAAGGGCTATGTCATCATAAATTTTGATGAGTTAAATGGTAGCGTTACACGTTTAATGAATGAAATAGAGAGTAAATCTGATTTCTATGAAAACTTCCTAACACCAGAGGAAGCTGCAGGGAAAATGACCGAAAAGTCCTTGCTTGTTATTGTGGATACACATAAACCTAATTTAGTTATTGATTCACACCTATTAAAGCTAGCTGAAAAGGTTGTTGTAATCGACCATCATCGACGAAGTGAGGATTTTATTGAAAATCCAACACTTGTTTATATGGAACCGTATGCCTCATCAACTGCTGAGCTGGTAACTGAGTTATTAGAGTATCAGCCGAAGCGAGCAAAGATTAATATGCTAGAGGCTACTGCACTACTAGCGGGTATTATTGTCGATACGAAGAGCTTTACACTTCGAACGGGTGCACGTACGTTTGAAGCTGCCTCGTACCTACGGACGAATGGTGCCGATACAGTATTAGTGCAACGTCTTTTAAAAGAAGATGTAGACACCTATATTGAGCGATCAAAAATAGTGCAAACGGTTAAATTCGTAAAGCCAGGAATTGCTGTAGCTGTAGGTGAGGAATCGAAAGTGTATGACTCTGTCTTAATTGCACAAACAGCAGATATTTTACTAACTATGAAGGATGTTGGTGCATCCTTTGTTATTGCACATCGGGCAGATGGAAAAATAGGAATTAGTGCCCGATCACTAGGCGAAGTCAATGTCCAGCTTATTATGGAAAGACTTGGCGGTGGTGGTCATTTAACGAACGCTGCCTGCCAAGTAGAAGCCAAAACCATTGATAACGTGAAAACACAATTAGAAGAGGCCATAGAAGAGGTCTTTGAAGGGAGTTCTGACTAATGAAAGTAGTATTTTTAAAAGACGTTAAAGGAAAAGGAAAAAAAGGTGAAATTAAAAACGTAGCAGATGGTTACGCACAAAATTTCTTAATTAAAAATGGCTATGCAGCAGAAGCAAACGCTCAAGCACTAAGTCAATTAGATGGTCAGAAAAAATTAGAAGAAAAAAATGCTGCTGCTGAACTAGCAGAAGCACAAGCGTTAAAGGAAAAAGTAGAAACATTAACAGTTGAGCTAAAAGCAAAGTCTGGTGAAGGCGGTCGTCTATTTGGTTCAGTGTCTACCAAGCAAATTGCTGATGCCCTACAAAAAGTGCATGGCATTAAAATTGATAAACGTAAAATGACTTTAAATGATGGAATTCGTGCACTAGGCTTTACAAATGTTCCTGTAAAACTACATCATGAAGTAACAGCTACATTAAAAGTACATGTAACGGAAGAATAAGGAGCGACGATCCATGAACGAACCGATGATGGACCGCGTTCCACCGCATAACCGGGAGGCGGAGCAATCGGTTATCGGTGCAATTTTCCTTGAGCCACAATCTTTAATCACAGCATCGGAAATTTTATTGGCAGATGATTTTTATTTAAACGCCCACAAGAAGATTTTTGAAACAATGCTACGGTTAAGCGATCAAGGAAAAGCGATAGATGTTGTTACAGTTACAGAAGAATTATCAGCTAAAAAAGAGATTGAAGACGTTGGCGGGCTATCCTATTTACTAGAGCTCGCCAATGCTGTCCCTACAGCTGCCAACGTTGCTCACTATGCTAAAATCGTTGAGGAAAAGGCACTATTACGTCGCTTAATTCGTGTTGCTACTAAAATTGTTGAGGATGGCTACACACGAGAAGACGAAGTAGAGGCATTACTAGGCGAAGCAGAGAAAAAAATGATGGAGGTTGCCAATAGGAAGAATGCGGGGGACTTTAAGCATGTGAAAGATGTGCTAGTGGAAACCTTCGACAACATTGAGCAGCTTCAATCACAAAAGGGAGATGTAACGGGGATACCGACAGGCTTCCGTGATTTGGATAACATTACTGCTGGCTTCCAACGTAATGATTTAATTATTGTAGCTGCCCGTCCATCCGTAGGGAAAACTGCCTTTGCCTTGAATGTTGCGCAAAGTGTTGCCGTACAGGCACGAGAGAATGTTGCAATCTTCTCTTTAGAGATGGGTGCAGAGCAACTTGTCATGCGTATGCTATGTGCAGAAGGAAATATTGATGCACAAGTTTTACGTACAGGTGCTTTAACTACGGAAGATTGGGGTAAACTAACTATGGCAATGGGGAGTTTATCGAATTCAGGGATTTTTATTGATGATACACCGGGTGTACGTATTAATGAGATTCGTGCAAAATGTCGACGTTTAGCTCAAGAAAATGGGCTTGGAATGATCCTGATTGATTATTTACAGCTTATTCAAGGTAGTGGGAAACCAGGCGAGAACCGTCAGCAAGAGGTATCTGAGATTTCACGATCGCTAAAAGGACTAGCACGTGAATTAAAGGTGCCTGTTATTGCCTTATCGCAGCTATCTCGTGGAGTGGAGCAAAGACAAGATAAACGTCCGATGATGAGTGATTTACGTGAATCGGGAAGTATTGAGCAAGATGCTGATATTGTAGCCTTTTTATACCGTGATGACTATTACGATAAAGAGTCTGAAAGTAAAAATATGATCGAAATTATTATTGCAAAGCAACGTAATGGTCCAACAGGGACTGTTACACTTGCCTTTAAAAAAGAGTTCAATAAATTCATTAATGTGGATTGGTCACAAATGCCACCGCCACCGTCACGTGATTAATCATGTGCGTCATTCAGATAAATTGCCTCTACAAATTAACCTTAGACTGAATTAATCTGAATGTTCGATAATATTCATACCATTCTGTTATTAAACACGAACGTTGAATCAGATTTTTTGATTTTATGTTCGTGTTTTTTCACTATTTTTTATTGACGAGGTGTTTCTATCATTGTTACAATGATTGAGGCTAAAAAATTGAGATACACAGGTATCTAACGGAGGTGCTGATTATGACATCAGTAGTAGTTGTAGGAACACAGTGGGGAGACGAAGGAAAAGGTAAAATTACGGATTTCCTTTCGCAAAAAGCCGATGCAATCGCTCGTTTTGCAGGTGGAGATAATGCAGGACATACCATTAAAATAGATGGTGAAACATATAAACTACATTTAATTCCATCAGGTATCTTCTATAAAGAAAAAACTTCAGTTATTGGTAATGGATTAGTTGTCAATCCAAAATCAATAGTAACAGAACTAAAAGGCTTACAAGAACGTGGCATTAATACAGATAATTTACGTATTTCTAATCGTGCACATGTTATTCTGCCGTATCATATAAAGCAAGATATTGCGGATGAAGAAAGCCGCGGAGATAATAAAATTGGGACAACTTGTAAAGGGATCGGACCATGCTATCAAGATAAAGTAGCTCGTATTGGTATCCGTATGGCTGATTTACTTGATAAGGATATTTTTGAAGAAAAACTACGTCATAATTTAGCCATTAAAAATAAATTATTCGAGAAATTCTATGAAGTTGAAGGTGTTACTTTCGAAGAGATTTTTGAGGAATACTATGGTTATGGTCAAGAAATCGCAAAATATGTGACAGATACATCTAAAATTTTGAATGATGTACTTGATGAAGGCGGTAAAGTATTATTTGAAGGCGCTCAAGGTATTTTGCTTGATGTCGATCAAGGTACGTATCCATATGTTACATCTTCAAATCCTGTAGCAGGCGGTGTAGCAATTGGTGCTGGTGTTGGTCCTTCACTTGTAACAAGCGTTATTGGAGTATCTAAAGCTTATACATCTCGAGTAGGTGATGGTCCATTCCCTACAGAATTATTTGATGAAGTAGGTCAGCAAATTCGTGAAGTTGGTCGTGAATATGGTACAACAACAGGCCGTCCACGTCGTGTAGGTTGGTTCGATACGGTAGTTGTTCGTCACTCACGTCGCGTAAGTGGTATTACGCATCTAGCACTTAACTCAATTGATGTTTTATCTGGTTTAGAGACAGTAAAAATCTGTACAGCCTATAACTATAAAGGTGAAACAATTACAGAGTACCCAGCAAATCTTCATATTATTGAACAATGTGAACCAATCTATGAAGAGCTTCCAGGCTGGTCTGAGGACGTTACAGCATGCCGTACTTTAGAAGAGCTACCTGAAAATGCACGACGCTATGTAGAGCGTGTTAGTGAATTAACAGGTATTCAAATTGCTACTTTCTCAGTTGGTCCTGCTCGTGAGCAAACAAACGTATTAGTAGATGTTTGGGAAGCCTAATAAAATAAATACAAGAAAAAGGGCGTGCCATAGATGGTACGCCCTTTTATTAGTGAATATCCTTCTTCTTGAAACGACCACCTTTTACCTCTGCTATATTACCAATGGCTAAAAATGCATTGTCATCGATATCGGCAACAATGGTTTTCAGCTTCGATTCTTCCAAGCGAGTAATAACAGTAAAGATGACCTTTTTATCATTTCCTGTATAAGCCCCTTCACCATGAAGGAAAGTGACACCACGACCAAGTCGATCCATAATGGTTTGTCCAATTTCATCAATAGCATCACTTATGATATAAACTGATTTTGATTCTTCCAACCCTTGAATGACAATATCAATCATTTTATAAGCAATATAGTATGCAATGATGGAATACATAGCTTGTTCCCAGTTAAATACAAATCCTGCTATTGCAAAAATAATAATGTTGAAGAACATAATGATTTCTCCAACTGAAAAAGGAGTTTTACTATTAAATAAAATTGCCAATATTTCAGTTCCGTCTAAAGAACCACCATAACGAATGACAATACCGACACCAACTCCTAAAATCATCCCACCAAAAACTGTGGCCAATAATGTATCTTCCGTAAATGGGTGTAGGTTATGTAAGGCAAGTGTTGCAGTAGAGAGTACAGTAATACCTAGCCCTGTGGACAGCGCAAAGGTTTTACCAATTTGTTTGTAGCCTAAAAAAATAAAAGGTAAGTTTAAAATGAAGATGAAGATACCAAGGGGTAAATTTAATAAATGAGATGTAATAATGGAAACACCTACGATGCCTCCATCCATAATGTGGTTGGGTACTAAAAATAACTCTAAGCCCAAAGCCATAATGATTGCACCTAACGATACCATAATAATCCTTAGAAATGTTTTACGCATGTTACTTTTCTGATGCCGCAGCATTTTTGCTGCCATATCAGAGGTCTGTGAATCACTCAATTTAATCGCTCCAATCCATAATGTGCCTTCTTTTATATTTTATCGGAATATTAAAAAAGTAAAAAGTATTATGCCTAAATTCACTTGAAAAAAATAATAGAATACTATACCAATGGCTAAGTATATGATTTTTAATACGGTAAATAATGTTGTTCAATACCCATTTTATGAATAAAAATACAGTATTTATCAACTATATAAAATATATTCTATGTAACAATTAGTAGATAAATAATACATTTACATTACAAAAGAGTGAAATCATTCAAACGCTATTTTCTTTATGATACATTATAAGGGTGCAAAAATTCCTTGTGGGTAAATCATCCTATCACAAGGGAAAGTTGGAAGGGGCTTTATTGATGAATTCGTTTTGGAATAAAAAAGAAGAAAACAATAGATTCACCTACAATTTTTCTTCTTTTAAAAAGGTTTCGATCATGGCAGTTTTAATGACGAGCCTAACGATAAATATGGGTTTTGCTAAAGAACATACGAAAGAAAATTTAAATAAAATATACCATGTTTATGTGGGAAATGATTATATTGGTGCAGTATCTGACGAGAAAGCTATTCAAGAAGTTATTACATCAAAAGAAAAAGAAGCAAGTCAGCAATTCAAAGAGTTATCTATGGATGCTAGCTCATCTGTTAAAATAATCCCAGAACAGGTTTTTACGAATGAAACAAAAGATGCAGAAACATTATCCAAACTAAAGCAATCTTTAGTAGCGAAATCGGATGCTTTTACATTACTAGTAAATCATAAGCCAGTCGTATCATTAAAAAATACGGAAGCCTATGAAAAAACGGTTCGACTGTTGAAGCTACAATATATTTCTCAGCCAGAGTTAGATAAATTAGCGAAAAACCAACAATCTACAATTAATTTACCAGAATTACAAGCAGGCGAATCACGACTTTTAGATATTTCATTTAAACAGGATGTTTCAGGAATATCTCAAAAAGTTACACCAACTCAAATCTTAACACCTGAGCAAGCCGTCAACTATTTAATGACAGGCTACCTTGAACAAGATAGCTATAAAATTCAATCAGGTGATGTATTAGGTTCTGTCGCAAAAAAACATAATTTAACAACGAGTGAACTGCTAGATTTAAACCCTGATGTAACAGTTGATACTGTTTTACAAGTTGGACAGGAATTGAATGTAACGGTGGCAAAGCCATTTGTAAATCTTGAGGTTAAAAAGAAAAAGAAAGTAGCAGATGTGATTCCATTCAAAAAAGTAGTGGAAGAAGATCCTACTATGTATAAAGGTGAAAAGGTCATCAAGCAAGAAGGCGCTAATGGTAAAAAAGAAACAACCTACGCCCTAACGTCTGAAAATGGTAAGCAAACAGCAAAAGTTGCATTAGAAGAAAAAGTAACCCAAGAGCCAGTGGACCAAATTGAAGTAGTTGGGACAAAGGTAATCTCTTCACGTGGTACAGGTGAATTTTCATGGCCAGCTGTAGGAGGCTATATCTCAAGCGGTATGGGCGAACGTTGGGGCGCCTTCCACCGTGGAATCGACATTGCTCGTCCAAGTAATTATAATATTTTGGCGGCCGATAATGGTGTAGTTAGTGCAGCTGGTACGTCTGGTACTTATGGTAATCGCATTGTTATTAATCACAATAATGGGTATACAACGCTTTATGGACATCTATCTTCTATTAATGTTGAAGTAGGACAAGTAGTGGAAAAGGGTTCTGTTATCGGCATTATGGGTTCTACTGGAAATTCGACAGGCACACATTTACACTTTGAAGTTGAAAAGAACGGTTCATTAGTCAATCCGTTATCATATGTAGGTCGATAAACATATTTAATAGTAGACAGTCCAAATAGTGGGCTGTCTTTTCTATTATTTCCCGAGAAATACTTGTTGAAATATAGCCCATTATGTCAAAGTATTTAAAGTGATTGATGAACGATTAATGCAAGGAAACTGAAAGCATGATAGAGTTAAGAGTAGTGAACTTACAAATACAACATGTTTAAGAATAGATAAAAAACGAAAGGGAGAGAATGAATGAACAAAACGATTTTAGTTGTTGATGATGAAAAACCAATCGCAGATATTCTGCAATTTAATTTAATAAAAGAAGGATATAAAGTGATATGTGCGTATGATGGTGATGAGGCACTAAAGAAGGTTGAGGAAGAGCAACCAGATTTAATGCTACTAGATATCATGCTACCAAAGCGCGATGGTATGGAAGTATGTAGAGAGATACGGAAAAAATATGATTTCCCTATTATCATGCTGACGGCTAAAGGCTCTGAGATTGATAAAGTATTAGGCTTAGAAATGGGCGCAGATGATTATGTCACTAAGCCATTCAGTACACGAGAGCTTATTGCTCGTGTAAAGGCCAATATGCGACGTTTACAGGTTGCTGCACCTGCAGCAGAAGAAGCAGAAGAGGAATCAAACGAAATTGTTGTAGGATCCCTTGTTATCCAGCCGGATGCTTATTTAGTAATGAAGCGTGATGAGGCTATTGAGCTTACTCATCGAGAATTTGAGCTACTACATTATTTAGGTAAACATATTGGACAAGTAATGACACGTGAACATCTTTTACAAACGGTATGGGGCTATGACTACTTTGGGGATGTTCGTACTGTTGACGTAACAATTCGTCGTTTACGTGAAAAAATCGAGGATAATCCTAGTCACCCTGCTTGGATTGTCACAAGACGTGGTGTAGGTTATTATTTACGAAATCCTGAACAGGAGTAATCGGAATGCAGAAAGTGAGCTTCTTTAAATCCATTCATGTCAAACTAGTGCTGATTTATATTTTATTAATATTGCTTGCTTTACAAATTATCGGTATTTATTTTGCTCGCCAGTTAGAACAAAATTTGAAGAGCAACTTCCAAGATTCTATCTTTCAGCGAGTTGACCTGATGCAATATAGTCTTCGTGAGGAAATTTTAAAGGAACGGGACGAAAGCATGCCTAAACTAGAGGAAAGCTTGAAGTCAATCGTTACAGAGTTTTCAACGGGTTTAAGAGACGTTTCTAATGGTGATATTTTAGAAATTCGTGTCATTGATGATAGACAAAGAATACTTGCCACATCTGAGCTCGAGAATCAAAATTTAATAGGACAACGCTCTAACACAGACCTTGTGCGTCGTGCGATATCTGCTGAAACGCTCTTTGATATTATAAAACTCGATAACAAAACGAGGAATCGAGTATGGGTATTGGCAAACCCGATTCGAGCTGGTGCAGGGCCAGACGATGAAATTATAGGCGTTCTATATATTGAAGCGAATATTGAGTCCGTTTTTGAACAAATGAACGAAATTAACCGTATTTTCCTTGGCGGCACAGCTATGTCGTTAGTCTTTACTATCTTTTTAGGTATTCTCGTTGCTCGAACAATAACACAACCAATTGCTGATATGCGAAAGCAGGCTCAAGCGATGGCAAAGGGCAACTATTCTCGCAAGGTAAGGGTATATGGTACAGATGAAATAGGTCAGCTTGCCGTTACCTTTAATCATTTAACCAACCGTTTGCAAGAGGCACAATCCACCACTGATGCGGAGCGGCGAAAGCTAGATTCAGTCCTTAGTAATATGACAGATGGCGTTATTGCGACAGATCGTAAGGGACGTATTATTTTAATTAATGACCCGGCGCTGGAGTTACTGCATATTTCAAGGGATATTACACTAGGTCGTCCCATTGCCTCGGTATTAGGGATTGATCAGGAATATAGCTTTGAAGATTTAATTCATATGAGTGATGCTATTAATTTAAATTTCAGTACATCAGATGCACCTTATATATTACGTGCCAATTTCTCGGTTATTCAAAAAGAGACAGGCTTTATTAATGGTCTTATTACTGTATTACACGATATAACAGAGCAGGAAAAGATAGAAATGGATCGTCGCGAGTTTGTATCGAATGTATCCCATGAATTAAGAACACCATTAACAACTATGCGTAGTTATTTAGAGGCACTAGCAGATGGGGCATGGAAGGATGAAAATATTGCTCCTACATTTTTAAACGTAACGCAAACTGAAACAGAACGTATGATTCGACTAGTCAATGATTTATTGCAATTATCACGAATGGATAGTTCAGACTATGAGTTAAACAAAGATATTGTCTTATTTAATTCATTCTTTAACCGAATTATCGATCGATTTGAAATGTCTAAGTCTGATAAAGTACAGTTTGCACGATTATTCCCTGAAACCTCCTTTTATGTAGAAATTGATACGGATAAGGTGACACAGGTCATTGATAATATCATTTCGAATGCCATCAAATATTCTCCAGATGGCGGAAATATTCGCTTTGGCTTCACGGGGCAAGGTGACATGCTAAAAGTCATGATTTCAGATGATGGCATGGGGATTCCTAAAGAAAATGTAGGCCGCATTTTTGATCGCTTCTATCGTGTCGATCGGGCCCGTGCTCGTTCTATGGGAGGAACAGGCTTGGGGCTTGCTATTGCGCAGGAAATGATTGAAGCGCATGGCGGAAAGATTTGGGCAGAGAGTGAGGAAGGGCAAGGCACGACAATTTTCTTCACATTACCATATGATGCAGATGAATTTGGTGAGGCAGGTGAGTGGGA
Source organism: Lysinibacillus sp. GbtcB16 (assembly GCF_019091145.1). Taxonomy (NCBI): domain Bacteria; kingdom Bacillati; phylum Bacillota; class Bacilli; order Caryophanales; family Bacillaceae; genus Lysinibacillus; species Lysinibacillus sp. GbtcB16. The sequence goes on along the minus strand of NZ_JAGXJV010000004.1, from coordinate 170,811 downwards.
ATGAAATATATAGAGCCAGTTAAATCTGTTGTTTTATTTCTACTTGTCATGCTAAGTGTGATTCTAACTTTTTTGATTTGGACGTACACACCAGATTATAAATATATTGAAAATACGGAACGGAAGGAAATTTTAATTAAGCCACAAAAGGAAATGGAGGATATTATTCGTCCATACAAGGCTATTTTCCGTTTTGATGAGGGTTATACAGGCACAGTATCTAATAATTCCATGAAGAATTTGATGAAAACTTTTAAAGGCTGGAACGTTCTAGATTTAGAGCCTGTTAACAACAACCTTTCGCCAAACTATGTAAATCAAATTATTGGCGCAGACCATCGAATGACAATCTTTTTCACTGGTGAGGTTCCATTTTCAGCCTTTAACACCATTTTTCAATTTGCTGATAAGGAGTTACCAGAAACAACCTTCAATCGTATGATTATTGACTGGAGTAATTCAAGCACCAAAGAGTTAATGGTTTATTACATTAGTAGTAATAACCAATCATTATTCCGCTCACATGTAAGCGTGCCAAACATGAACCAATTTATACAGGAAGTCATAGAGCCTGCAAAAAAATATGGTGCGTTTAAAGAAATTGAGCGAGAAAATCAGACATCTCTTTATGTAGATAACAATAAAATGGAATCTGTAAAATTTACGTACTATATTGAAGAAATCACACCAGAATTATTTAAAAATGTGTTATTTACAGATCCAAATATAGTGCGACGCAATGTTGAAAGTGCTTCTTCTGAAAAATATACAGATGGTATGTCATTAATGACATTAGATACAAATCTAAAGTCATTAAACTATGTTTATCCAGCTGCAGAAAGCAGTATTAGAATAGAGCCTTCAAAATTGCTAAAAGATAGCTTTGAATTTATCAACGAGCATGGTGGATATACTGCCGATTTCCGTTATGCTTCAACGAACACAAATAAAAATCAAATGGATTATCAATTATATTTACAAGGTTTACCGGTCTATAGCAATCATGTCATTACCCGAATGACGACAATTTGGGGAGATAGCCGGATTTTCCATTATAAGCGTCCATACTTCTCATTAGATATGGATATTGAAGCAGAAAAGGAAATTAAAGAATTATCGTCGGGAGCAGATATTGCCGAGAGATTAAAAGTTGGGAATAATATTGCCTTAGCAGATATCGATGAAATTGTTTTAGGTTATTATTTAACACAAAATCAAGAACTAAATATATTTACATTTGAACCTTGTTGGTTTGTCATCCGTAATGGATCTTGGATTAAACTAACTCCTGAAGTTTTAGGAGGTGTTAAAAATGGATTGGAATAGAACGAAATCTATTTTTATATTCGTTTTTTTAATTCTAAACATCTTCTTATATTCCCTTTATGTAAATCGCTATAATGAGGCTAAAGATATTGAGGTACCGGGTGAAAAAACAATAGAAGCTCGTTTAAAAGATGATAATATTACGTATGGCTCCTTACCAAATAATATTGAGTTTGCTTCGTATATGACAGCACAAGTGCATAAATTCACTACAGATGAATTTAGTAATAGTAACCAACAAATTACATTTAGGGATAATACGAATACGAAAGTTCGTGCTATTTTCTTAAAGCCTGTTAAATTACGGAATGTGAGTGATGATGCAAGCTTTACGGATTTTGCTGTTGCAAACGTAAATGAGGGAGCATCGTATGCCTTATGGAAAGTAGATCGCGAAGAGCGCATCGCAATTTTTTTCCAGAAGACTAATAACCGGATGTTCTATTACAATGGTTCATTAAAAATTAAATGGAATACCAATAATGAAGTAACTATGTATGAGCAAACAATGATTGATAATATTGAAGAAATGGAACAACAGGAAACTGTCATTCCTCCCCTTCAAATTATTCAAACTTTATATGCAAAAGGACCGCTCAAGCCAGACTCACGTATTACGCAAATGAAGTTAGGTTACTCAACACTTGTTAAATTGACTCGTACACAGGTATTAGTGCCAACATGGGAAGTACGAGTGAAATTATCGGATGGAGAAACAGAAGAGTATTTTGTCAATGCAGTAGAAGGCAAAGTCATTGAAATCCAGGAGGACAAGCAAGAGGGCGAAGAAGAAGACTGGGGAGTTGAATAATGCGATTTAGTGTTTTAGCAAGTGGCAGTACAGGGAATTCGATTTATGTAGAGAATGACGATTATGCCTTTATCGTGGATGCTGGTCTTAGCGGGAAAAAGATGGAGCAGCTATTTACAAAAATTGATCGTAATATGAAGCAGCTTAGTGGAATTTTCGTTACACACGAGCATAGTGATCATATTAAAGGGATAGGTGTACTGGCACGAAAATATAATGTACCGATTTATGCAAACGCCAAAACATGGCAGGCAATGGACGGGCTAGTTGGTGATATTCCTGTAGAGCAACGTTTTGAGTTTGACATGGATACAGTGAAGCATTTTGGCTCTTTAGCTGTTGAATCTTTTGCTGTTTCACATGATGCAGCAGATCCAATGTTCTACACATTCCATGAGGGTAGTCGCAAGCTTGTTATTATTACAGATACAGGGTATGTCAGTGATCGTATGAAGGGTATTATACGCGGAGCAGATTCCTTCGTTTTTGAAAGTAATCATGATGTTAATATGCTTCAAATGGGACGTTATCCTTGGTCCATTAAACGCCGTATTTTAAGCGATGTAGGACATGTGTCCAATGAGGATGCAGCGATTGCAATGAGTGAGGTCATATTTGATAAGACGACCAATATCTATCTTTCGCATTTAAGTAAGGATAATAATATGAAAGAGCTGGCGCGCATGAGCGTGTCACAAACCTTACAATCCTGTGGCGTTATGGTTGGCGAACACGTTCATCTTTTTGATACAGATGCAGAGGAGCCAACAAAATTAGTAACGGTTTAACGACTCGTTATTTAGGTAAAACTTAAAGCTGTTCGACGCATTTGAATAAATGCGTTGGGCAGCTATTTTTATGTCCATTTTATTTGTTTTTCATCTGATTTTAATGTTTGAATCGTAAGATTAGGGTAACAATTAACAAAAGCAGTAAAGGAAAGGATGAGGAACGTGAGTTATTTTCAAGATGATGATAAAAACAGTGATTTCCTAAAAAATGATGAAATACCGAAATCACCTCTTCAAGAAAGACTAGAGCGCGAGGAGCAAGAAATGCAGGCCAAGCGTCATAAAAAGAAAGGTGGAGGCGGAGGAAAAGGTGGCTATTTCTTTAGTGGCTTAGTCGGCGTCATTATAGGTGCCTTACTTGTTTGGCTGATGTTGCCTGGTCTGGTCAATCAAATGCCTGGTACAACATCAAGTAATACAGGGAAAAATAATACGACCATTGATCAAGTTGCCACAGAGGTAACGACGGATGTTACAAAAGCCGTTGATAAAGCTTCTCCAGCCGTTGTGGGTATTACTAACATTCAGGAAGTAACAAGCGGAGGATTTTGGAGCCAGCAATCAACAACAACAAAAGAAGCGGGAAGCGGTTCAGGTGTAGTGTATAAAATTGAAGGTGACAAAGCCTTTATCGTAACAAATAATCACGTTATTGAAGGGGCTAAACAACTAGAGGTCACAATGCCTGATGGAACAAAAGAGCAAGCCGAACTAGTGGGCCATGATGTTTGGACAGACCTTGCCGTTATTTCAATTAGCTCAAAAAATGTAAAAACAGTAGCAACATTCGGTAACTCCGATGTGTTAAAACAAGGGGAAACAGTTATAGCAATAGGTAATCCACTTGGCTTAGATTTCTATGGCTCTGTGACAACTGGCGTTGTTTCAGGTAAGGATCGTTCTGTACCAGTAGACTTAAACGGTGATGGCACAGAAGATTGGCAGCAAGAAGTATTACAAACGGATGCAGCCATTAATCCAGGGAATAGCGGAGGAGCACTTGTCAATTTAGCTGGAGAGTTAATAGGGATTAACTCCATGAAAATTGCAGAATCCTCTGTGGAAGGTTTAGGTTTCTCTATTCCAATTAATTCAGCCATTCCGATTATTGAGGAGCTAGAGAAAAATGGTGAAATGAAACGTCCAACAATGGGAATTTCATTAGCTGACTTAACAGATGTTCCAGCCTTCTACCAACAACAAACATTAAAATTACCAGCTGAGGTGACAACAGGAGTTGTGATTACAGATGTAATGAATAACTCACCAGCATCCAAAGCAGGAATCCAACAATATGATGTTATTGTGGAAATGGATGGTCAAAAAATAGAAACAGCCATTGATTTACGTAAACATCTATATAATGAGAAAAAAATCGGTGATCAATTAACATTAAAAGTTTACCGCCAAGGTAAATTGGTAGAACTTACACTTACATTAACGAACGGTAATTCATTATAAAAGGATGAATAGCAGTGGGGATTGAAAAAATCTCCGCTGCTTTTTTGTGGAGATAGAGAAGTCCTTTAATAAAATATTGTGGATAACTAGAAAATTATGAATACTGATTGTATACAATAAACAGTGAGGAAAAGGCACTTCTTCCATACATGCTATTCCTTTGATACAATAGGTTGTGGATAACATAGACCGAAATGTGAATAAGTTTGTGGAAATTTCGGAAAATAAGGAGACATCAAAAAATGGAAAAATACAGCTGTGAAAGCCATATAGAACACGCTTTAGACATGTTTGTAGCAGAGCAAAAAGTGTTCCCAATTATGGATAAAATCGAAGAGGGAAAAAAGTTATCCACAAAGTGTAGCTACTGTGAACAGCCAGCAGAATATATTGTATCAAGTAAATAACTTTACACAATATATAGCATTGGCATGTGGATATGTTGATAACTTTTGTGGATAATTTGTTTGTAAATGAATTGTAAAGGTGGATAACGTGTGAATATAACGATTGTATCAGTCGGCAAGTTAAAAGAAAAGTACTTAAAAATGGGGATCGATGAGTACGTAAAACGACTAGGCGGCTATGCAAAAATGGATTTGATTGAGGTACCTGACGAAAAAGCACCCGAACAACTTAGTGATGCTGAAATGGATATCGTGAAGAAAAAAGAGGGAGAACGGATACTAGCCAAAATTAGTGCAGACGCGTATGTCATTGCCCTCGCTATCAATGGCAAAATGAAAACCTCTGAACAAATGGCTGCTGATCTTGAATCTCTCATGACCTACGGCAAAAGCAAAATTGCCTTCGTCATCGGCGGCTCCCTAGGCCTACACGAAGACGTCCTAAAAAGAGCCGACGAGCAACAATCCTTCGGCAAAATGACATTACCGCACCAGCTCATGAAGCTTGTACTCGTAGAGCAGGTTTATCGAAGCTTTAGAATTATGAAGGGAGAACCGTATCATAAGTAAGTGCGGTTTTTAATAAACCATCGATTACAGTTATTTTAATGTAGTTGGTGGTTTGTTTTTTTGTTTGCTGGGATTTGAGAATTTGCAGATACATTGGGGTAGGACGTAACGTATTCGTTCTAAAATAAAAATAGAAGATGTAATAGAGATATTATTATTAAATTTAAAATTGAATGAAGTATATTAATTCTTATTTTTACTTTTTTTGTATTTTTTATTGATTGTCTATATAATATTTTAAAAGATAATTTAGGTGTGATTTTATAGGAAGGTGTGAATTAATTTGGCTAAGGATTTAACTAGTTCAAATATTCAAAGACAAAATATATAAAATAATGAAGGAATAAAGCTAAAAATTCTAGAAGCAATAGAACAGGGAGAGCTATTAAAAAAACTACAATTAGCCGCATTACGGAAAACCGTATCATAATTAAGTAAGGTTTTTCAATAATACAAATATTGGTTATCTCATTGTAAATCTTTAGGGGTAATCTATTAATTTATTTATAAATAAAGGAGTGTAAAATCGAAAATGTTTAATTTATCGAAAATAACAACACAGGACTTAATTCAATGCGTCGGAATATTATTAACACTTGTTGTAATTGGTGTTTCGATTAGTCAATTTAGTAAAAATGTAAGTAATTCAATTAGTCAAGCCAAAAAGCAAGTGGCATTAGAACAAACAAGTGAATTGCCACTACAAGTTTCAGAGTTTTGTATCAATGCAAGTAATGTGGCTACTGTAGTTTTGCTTACAGAGAATGGTATTGATATAGATGTTGCAATTGAAGCAGAATACAAAGCATCTAAAGAAAAACAAGATGCTTTGTTACCAATAATAAAAAATAATATTTTAGCATATGGCTCAAATGATGCATTACAATTATTTATTGAGTTTGAGAAAGGGATATCAAATCCTGATAAAAATCAAATTGATATTAATGTTTACTACTTGTTGCCTCTCCTCCTTTCGCAAGTAAAAATGGATGTAACGGGAGAAGTAGTAGATCCAATGATTTTTTTAAATTCATTAATGCCTCAATTTAAAGAACATAATCCCAGGGCTAAGGAATATATTAACGAGTTAATCGTTGATTTAAACTTAGATAAAGAACTTAGTTCGAAATAATTGTTTGGGTCGAAGGGACAGCTTTTAACAATCACCTTATCATTATTATCTTATTTGTCTATTTCTAATAAAAGCCACAAAGTGTTTATTAAGTTCGGAATAGTGCGAGAACTAGGCTACTTTTACTGACTGGAAAAGCCTATTGGAAGTTAAGGCTAATCAATTTAGATCAGGCTAGTGATGTTCTTACGTCCAACTCTTTCAGTATTTCAGGGTCGTATTACATAACAGGAGGTACCTCTCACACTGCTTCTCTAACATGTAAACCAGTTTGGTCGTACCAAGGGCAGATGCGAAAGGAAAAGAATATTTAATGTAAAAACCGCACTTTGACTAGGAGCGGTGAACCGTATCATAAGTAAGTGCGGTTTTTCACTCATATTTAATGTAATAGCTTATGCCTTTTCTTTTACTAGTTGTTCCGTTGCATATACGTGAAACCAACGTTCACTAGTGTGTAAGGAAGCTCAATTTAATAGACTGATAACACAAAACGAAAACTCCTAAGGTGATTTGTCTCGACAACAATTACGATTCGTGAGTTTTCGCTTTGTGTCGTTATTTGAAACAATCTTTATAAGCGAAAGCTTTCGAAATTGTATCTAGAATGTTTCGTTCAAAGCACGCCGTAATTGCCAAAAATCATCTTGAACTTTAAGGGTGCTTGCTTTTCTTACATCAATAAATGTACGCTATTTTCGAACTTCTGGTTAATCCTCATTTACTTGTCTAGGGATAGCATAGGCTTTTTCACTTTTTTGCTGAGCGTTATAGTTTGATCCTAAAACACCTAGTAGAATAATGATTGTACCGAAAATATGATAGGATTGAATCGTTTCGTTTAAGAAAAGGACGCCAGCAATAATCGTAATTAATGTAGCTAAATTATTAAAGACACTCATTTTTGACGCTTCAATTTGCGAAAGTGCATAATTGGAGAAAAAGGAAGTTCCTAAAGATGAAAGTGCTCCAAGGTAAACAATAGCGATGATAAACGTTCCGCTTGAGAACGGTTCGATGAATTGATGCATCGTTTTCGTTATCATATGATTTCCAATAGCTACAATATTAAAAAAGATAAAGCCAAAGAGCGTCATAACGTAAGTTATCGTAAAAAATGAGTAATGTTGCACAAGTTTACGTGCTAAAACGGTATTGTAAGCACCAGTAAGGGCTGACAGTAACATAAGGAAAATTCCTTTTACATTTTGTGAACCTGTATCTGCTCCATTCATAACAAAAATGAAAATGACACCTGAGACTGATAATAACACCGAGGCCTTTTGTAATGGTACTGTATGTTCTTTCAAATATACTGATGCTAAAATCAGAGTGAAAATTGGTACAGTAGCTAGAATAATACCGGCTTCTGAAGAAGAAGCATAGACTAGACCGAACGTTTGAAATGTGAAAAATAAAGTAGGATAAATTAAAGCTAATGGAATAATATTACATAAGTCCTTCTTTGTCACATTTAAGCGAATCTTTTTCAAGACAATAATAGCAGTAGCGATAACAAAAGCTATAGAAAAGCGGTGTGCCAGTGTATCAAGCGGTGAAGAAGCAACAAGGCTCAGTTTTACGAACATAAATGAAAAGCCGATGATGAGTGCATACATGGTTGCTGCGAAATAAGCTTTTGTTTTTTTAGACATTTTTACAAGACTCCAATCCTTTTATCCTGCATTATCGGGCAGGAACACCCCCACCTCAAAATTTAGCTGTCGGCAAAAAAGTTAGGTGGGAGATAAAAAAACTACCACGGATTAAAGTTTTACTTTCGTAGGTATATTAACGAAACACTTTAAAGCGCTCTTCATTTGCCAAAAATTCTTTTTCACTTGGCACTGCTTCGATACTTCCGAATGGCATTTGTGCAGTTAATTTCCAATTATCAGGAATTCCCCATTCGTCTTTCACATTTTGATCGATAAGTGGGTTGTAATGTTGAAGGGAGGCACCTAGTCTTTCTTGGGCTAATGCCATCCATACAGAATGCTGCGCAATTCCGGTTGCTTGTTCAGACCAGATAGGGAACTGTTCTGCATATAGAGAGAATTGATTTTGATACTGTTGAATGACGTCTTGGTCTTCAAAAAATAAAATGGAAGCGAAGCCTGCACGGAAAGAATCTATTTTTTCTTCTGTTCGGGCAAAGTTTTCTGCTGGAACAATTGAGCGTAACTGTTCTTCAACTAGATCCCATAATTTATCATGATGTTCGTTAAATAAAATTACTGCCCGTGAAGTTTGTGAGTTAAAAGCAGTTGGACTATGCTTTATTGCCTCCATAATAGTGTCTTGAATTTTTCCTTCAGTCTGTTCTACATTTTTTCCTAGAGAGTAAATTGAACGCCTCTTTTCCATCAATTCAATATATCTGTTCTTCATATTTGTAAACTCCTTTTCTAATAATTTTTCACCACAGTATCCTACCTAAGTTCCTTTCCTTTTTAATACGTTCATTGTAAAATTTGAAATATAATAGTTCAATACTATTTTTTCTATACAAACAATAGGTTTTGGCTATAGAAAAGGAGGATTTGATATGGAGATTAGACAATTAAATTACTTCCTTATGCTGTGTAAGGAGTTACATTTTTCTGAAGCAGCTTTTAAATTGGGGATTTCTCAACCGACATTAAGTCAGCAGATACGTGTTCTAGAGGGTGAAATAGGGGCACCATTATTCGATCGAATTGGCAAAAAAACAGTGAAAACGGAAGCTGGTGAGTTACTTGAGCACTATGCTCTAAAAGTTCAACAGGATTTAGAAAATGCCAAGAAAGCTATCTCTGATTTGATAGATTTTAACAAGGGACATTTACGTATCGCAATACTGCCTTCGGATCTTGATTATCGCTTAACCGAGATTTTAATTGATTTTCGAAAGGAATTCCCCAACACAAAAGTGCAAGTATTTCCGACAATAGAAAGTTTAACAAAAGTGCTAGGTAATGAAGTTGATATTGGCATTGGTTTAAAGGTAGAAGGAAATTCTCATTTAGAGCGTATTCCATTCTATACGGAGAGGTACAGTTTATTTGTGAATGAAAGTCATGACTTATCTCAGAGGAAGAGCGTCAAACCAGAAGAGTTGGTAGATATATCACTTGTTATGTATCCTCAAGGGAAATGTGGTCGTGATCTAATCGATAAATGGTGTGATAGGCAAGGAGTAACGATTAATAGTGTTATGGAAACTGGTTCAGCTACATCATTATTTCAACTCGTTCAAAAAGACATTGGTGCTACTATTCAACCTAGCCAACTTATCGAAAACTTCCAATCGCTAGGTATTCGATCAATACCCATTGAAAATGCACCAACGAGGGAACTAGATATCTTCTATCGTAACGACAAATATTTGAGTAAAGCAGCTAAAGGTTTCATGAAAAGAGTTATAGAACGATTTTAGAAGTTGAGCACTGATTTACTTCTACAATCATTTAAACAATTCATCGACATGTTAAAATGGATGCGCACACCTTTCAAAATTCAAGAGCAAATGAATGCTTTAATGAGTTGGAACGGAAGGGAAGCACAAGCATTACACCGAATCGTTCGTGGAGCGTTGTTACATGCAATTTTTATTGGAATTCACCCATTCATTGATGGAATGGTCGTACATCAAGATTGTTGTTAAATTTAGAGCTAATGAATTCTGGCTATCCACATTATTATTCGAATAGAAAATAGATTGGCGTATTACGATGTATTAGACAAAGCACATACGACAGAGGATTATGGGGACATTGTAGAGCTTATTGAGAAGGAAGTTGAGGCTTCGTTAGACTTATATACGAGTGCCGTGTGATACTGCCAAGTCTCCGGCAAGCGTAAAACGTTCATAGGATGAAAGCTGGATTCAACTGTTCATTAATTGTTTTTATTAACTGCTGTTCGACTTCTCGATTTAACATGCTATCAACGTCCTTTATTTTATTATAAAGGTTAGACGAAAAAAACGCACTTAAATCCATTACGGCGAATCGTATCATAAGAAAGTGCAATTCTTTGGAACTATCACCATGAATTATGCATTTTATAAAAATATATAGAACTGAATAAATAAGCCAAAAAAGAACATAAACTGGTTCTTTTTTGGCTTTTTAGATTGGTTAAGTTAGTCTAATATTGTGACCTTTAATTGTTTTACTCCAAAATTAATTGCATCTTGTTGAGAAGGGAAAAAGACATCGATTCGTTTTCCTTTAATGGCACCACCAGTATCCCCTGCAATTGCTTCACCATATCCTTCCACATAAACTTTACTACCCAATGGAATTACAGCTGGGTCAACTGAGATGACCTTCGCATTTGGGTTGGTTTTAAGGTTCATGCCAGTAGAAGTAATACCAGAACATCCCTCACATGAAGCCGTATAGGCTGAAGCTTCCACTATAATTTCCTTTGAAGCAGTTTTATTTGTAGAAGAAGCGTTGGCTTCAGGAGCATTCTCCTTTGAAGCGGTAGTACTTGTTGATGGAGCAGTTGCTTCAGGTGCACTATCCTTTGAAGCAGTAGTACTTGTTGATGGAGCGGTCGCTTCAAGTTTACTTTCTACTGCAGTTGTATTATTTGTTACTGAAGTTGTCGTTTCCTTTGCTGCATGAGCTGTAGGCTTTATTGGTTTGTCAGTTACAGCCTTACTTGTTTTCGTACCATCGATAATGGATAAATATAAACCGGGATGAATAAGGTCCGTCTGTAATTGGTTCCATTCTTTAATTTGTGAAACAGAGACTTGATGATCTAGGGCTATATCCCATAGTGTATCTCCTTGCTTAACGGTATATTGTTGTGCAATGATAAGGACATCACCAGGGTGAATAAGGTTAGTAGTCATATGATTCAATGTTTTAATATTTTCTACAGAAGTATGATGTGTACGAGATAAATCCCAAAGAGTATCGCCTTTTTGTACGTTAATTGTTGCAGCTTGAGCATTAGCACCTAAAGTTGCCGAAAGCATTGCAACTGGTACAATTGAAATTATTTTTTTAAGCATGTATTAATCCTCCATGTGCGTTCTTAGTTGTTAATGTAGAATCATCGTAACATAGATTTTTTTGAGAAAAAGAACAAGGAGATGTTAATTTGATTTCGTCCATGGCATTTATATTGCAATAATATTTCTACTATTAAATGAATAGATTTCCGTAATGAAGATAGCTGATCTGTTAAGAGCTAATGTGATAATGTTTCTACATTAAATAAATTTCGTAAGTGGGGGATAATCATGTCAGTTGTGGATCTGTTAGCTTCTCAACTAGGTCGAAACGATGAAGAGCCAAATATGGAGTTGGCACATAAATTGATACATGAAGAAAATTATGCGGGTATAGAAGAAATAATTGAAAACCTAACGTGCAAAGATAAAAAAATTCAATATGATTGTATGAAAGTAGCATACGAAATTGGGCAAGTTAAACCGGAACTGATCAGTAAGTATGTCCTGACTTTTATAGAGTTGCTAAAAAGCTCTAATAATCGTTTGGTCTGGGGCGGGATGATGGCATTGGCAACGATTGCCGAGGTAGCATCAGAAACCATTATGGCTCATCTAACTATATTAAAAAGTGCGATGAAAATGGGTTCAGTTATTACAATTGATAAAGGTGTCCTCACTCTTGCGAAGCTAGCAGCTGTCAGTAAAGAAAACAATGATGTGATTTTTCCAATATTACTTCATCACCTTGAGAATTGCAGACCAAAGGAAATTCCTCAGCACTCGGAAAGTACGCTGTTAGCCGTAACAGATGAAAATAAAAATGAATTATTGAAAGTGTTACGAAAAAGAGAAAAATACCTAACAGCACCACAATTAAAAAGAGTCGAAAAGATTTATAAAACACTAGAAGCTTAATAAAAGTAAAAATTTTTCTTTATGTGCCGTACCATTAATATAAATGTTAGCATCAGTGGTGTTATTAGGGATTTTTGAATAAATGTTCATAAATAAAAGCCCGCTTGGCAGTTTTGCGAAGATCCTCATCATAAGTAAATGATGTTATTTATGAAAGATAAAGAGGTACAGATTTTTATCAAAAATGTCGAGAATATCAATGGCCTTATACGAAAAGACAAAAAGAGAAATTGCACAGAGCAATTTCTCTTTTTGCTTGTTCTGAGGTGAATTATGCCTTAAGCATGATAACTTCAGTATTATTTTTATTACCATTACCATTACCATTACCATTACCATTGCCGTTACCATTACCATTACCATTACCATTACCATTACCGTTACCATTGCCGTTACCATTGCCATTGCCATTGCCATTGCCATTGCCATTGCCATTGCCGTTACCATTACCATTACCATTACCATTGCCGTTACCATTACCATTACCATTGCCATTGCCATTGCCATTGCCATTGCCATTGCCATTGCCATTGCCGTTACCATTACCATTGCCGTTACCATTACCATTACCATTGCCGTTACCATTACCATTGCCGTTACCATTACCATTACCATTGCCGTTACCATTGCCATTGCCGTTACCATTACCATTACCATTACCATTACCATTGCCGTTACCATTGCCATTGCCATTGCCATTGCCATTGCCATTGCCATTGCCATTGCCATTGCCGTTACCATTGCCATTGCCGTTACCATTACCATTGCCATTGTCATTACCTGGCTTTTCAACTAACACATCAAATGTTAGTGTGTGGTTACCATACGTTACCGTAATCGTCGTAGTACCTTGACCTTTTCCTTTTACAACGCCTGCATTGACAGTAGCTATTTTAGTATTTGCTACTTCATAGGTTGCAAGCTTAGTAACATCTTTTTCTGTTGTTTGACCATTAACAGTAGTTACTTCAGTAATCTTCACGGTAACTTCTTTACCGATTCTTGTTTCAACCTGTGCTTGGTCAATTTCTAGTGTTACTTTTGGTTCTACAACAGGTGCTTTAACTGTAACATTTACCGAAACAGTATTTTTACCGTATGAACTAGTAATGGTAGTCGTACCTTCACCTACTGCAGTGACTAATCCATTTACTACTGTTGCAACATTTTCATCTCCAACAGCATACGTAGCTTTTGATGTTACGTCTTCCTCTGTTGCATCACCTTCTGCAGGTGTTGATGTTTCCGTTACCTTAAGCTGTGCAGTTTCCCCAGCTGTAAGGTCTAGCTCAGTTGGATTTACAGAAAGTGTTACTACTGGTTCAACTATTTCTTTTTCATATATTTTTGCTTCCCCAACATTCCCGGCAGCATCCGTAATGACTACAGATACAGCATTAGTTTCCGCTGTTACTGGGAATGTGAAGCTACCATCTTGATTTAATTCAAAAGCAACAGGTGCTTTTACTTGGCCATTTACCGTCGAAATATAGGAAGCTTTTAATTTATCATTTAAATTGTAATTTAAATCATATAAAGCTAATTCTTCATTGTAGTCGATATATTTATCTGTTACTTGTCCTGTAGCGACGCCATCAGCTACTGAACCCGAAATTTCTGGTTTAGTCGTTTTCACAATAATTGGTCCAACATAGTCGGAAATTGCACCTGATGCTGCAAGACCTGTAAAGTCAATTGTATAGAGACCATCTGGAATCGTTGTGGCAGGTTCTGTTCCCCATGGTTTGTACTGCCCACCAATATTCAGTGTGTAAGAGCCTTTTCCTAGCGCAGTACCTGCATGGAGATAACCAATGTAACCGTCGCCGTATTCGCCACCTTCAGGATTCATAATATCCCATAGCTCGATATAGTTAGTTGTTACATCTCCAGTTAATGTGAATGAAAGGACTGCTGAATCTTTCACGCCATCTCCGTTAAAGGATAGGTCTGTTTCTGTAATCTTGTAATCTTTAATTTCCGTTACTGCCTCGCCGCCAAGGTCAGCTGCGAATGGTAATGAAATTTCTGTATCTCCCCCATTGATATAAATATAGCCTAGTATTTCAGAGCCGTTTGGTGCTATAGCCTGTGAAGCAGTTAATGTAATATTTAACACTTGCTCACCGTTTAAATTAAATGTCGGCTGATCGACTGTAACCGTTGCATCACCAAATGTTTTGGTCACATCAACTGAAACGCTATAATTACCACCGTTTCCTTTCATGTCTTTTACTAGAACTTGTTTCGTTACAGAAATATCCTGGTCCTTCAGTGATTGTGGACCGAAAGTAACTGTACCTTTCAAGTTTTCAGTAATGGCACCTGTTCCATCTAAAATTGCGGTATCAAGTGCATAAGCAAGAATCTCTGGGTGCGCTGCAGCATACGGATTTACACGCCCCGCACCTTGAGAAAACACATCGTATGTTGTTTTATCTAAAACCTTGGCCGTATTAGAAAGCGCCACTTTTACATCAAACGCATTCCAATTAGGATTGGCTTGTTTAACTAAGGCCACTATACCTGCAATATGCGGTGTTGCCATAGAAGTTCCTGTTTTACGGCCATAAGCTTCTGCATAATCCGCATCAGGGAAATCTTTTTTATACATTGGAATCGTTGACATAATATTTGTTCCAGGTGCACTTACATCTGGTTTAATATCAAAGTTTGGAGTAGATGGTCCACGTGAACTTGAAGAGTTTACATCATCCCCCAGTGTCTTTGTGGAAGCAAATTTACTGAAGCTTATTTTACCTGTTCCGCCTGCTAATGCAGCGCGCATGGCATTTCCATCCGTTTGAGACATATCAAATGTTGGTAGATATTCGAATGCATCACCAAGGAATGTGCCTGAAATGTCCGGTGCATTTGATCCACCTGCAAAGTTATGAATAATGGTTGCGACAGCTCCATTTGCCTTTGCATTCGCAATTTTATCAACGAAGGCGATACTGCCACGAGAAATCAATGCCACTTTACCGTCTACATCAATTCCTTCAAAGTCTTTTACTTCTCCATTTCCTGGAACAGCAACTACATCAAATTCTCCTTGAAGCTGTGTAGCTACATTTTTTCCGAAAGTAGTTCCCATTAATGGAAGCTGTTTAGTTAAATTGTAGTTGCCAACTGTCACTTTCACTTCACCGTTGTACATGATTTCAGGATTTGTTGTGTTACCAACAGCAATTCCTAGTCGAGCGGTTGCAGGCGTCCCCATTGTTCCGCGATTCGGACCAGAGTTCCCTGTTGCAACTACTCCGATTGTTCCAGCTATCATGGCATTATTTATAGCAAATGAACCAGCATCCGTTTCAGTGTTAGCTCCCCCGCCAAGTGAAAGGTTGATAATGTCCATTTTTTCAATGACAGCTGTTTCAATTGCTTTAACAATACCTGAAGTAGCACCACTTCCATATGCCCCAAGAACACGGTAAGCATAAAGGTCTACTTTTGGAGCGATCCCTTTAATGCCGTATTCGTTAGCACCGATTGCCGCAATTGTTCCAGCAACATGTGTACCGTGAGATGTATAGAACGCGCTTCCTTTTTCATTAAATTCAGGAGTACCAGCTGGACGCTCTGAAGGCAATGTTTCCGATGCATCATTATCTGCCCGAGGCTTCGTGTATGTCGAAGAGTTTGGAATAAAGTTTTTTCCGCCTTTATAAATTCCAGCGAATTCAGGGTGATCTGCATCAATACCAGTATCTAATACAGCTACTTTTATACCTTGTCCTTCAAGCCCTTCCTTCCAAAGCTCTTCAATGCCAAGAAAAGAATTACTTGTATTCATTTGAGCTTCTAATTGATCTTCCTTTATAAGTTCTGATGATTTCGTCGAATCATCTTCTGATGCATGAACAATGACATCAGGTTCTATTAATGTAATTCCTTCTACTGTAAGCAGTTTCGGGAGATCGTTTGCTTTCACAGTTGCCGCAAAACCGTTTAAAACAGTATCAAATGTGTATCCTTGAGTCATTTGAACCTTTTTAGTAGCTAACTCCTTTTTTACTTGTGCTTGCTGTACTTTTACATTAGAGCGAACTTCTTTTGCTTGGGAATTAGAGAATTTTTGGCCTTTGATTTCGCTTATACCTTGCTCTAGTGCAACAGGTTTTTCAGATAAATGAACAATGACTGCAACCTGTTGATTGCCTGATACATTTTGTAAACTTTCGTGGAGAGTTGGGCCATCTTTAGATAAGCTTAGCTGTTCAGCAATAGCCGCCTTTAGTTGGATAATACTTTCACTTTGACTATCCTGCTTGAATGGTTTCGATTCTTCAGCACTAGCACTCGACAATGGAACCAATAAAGAGAGCACCATAACGAAAACTAGAATACTACTAAAAAACTTCATAAACTTAAAATTTTTCAAATCTCATTTCCTCCCCTACCTTTTATTGTCACACTTTTCAGTATAGTGTGATATTTCCAATTTATCACAATGGAACTAATTCGAGTATCGGAATATTTAAATATTCTGAAATATTGATAATTAGTATCATTTTATGAAAGATAGATTAAATCTATTTTCCTAGTAATGGAATAAAAAAGCAGAACTTTCCAATGAGAAATACCTATCCAAGTTTTCTCAATTACTCCTATGGAAACAGATAAAAGTAGGTATAGATGGCTGTAGTAGCTTATAGAAAAAGAGGGAGGCCAATAGGAGGAGTGATTGAAGGGATTATGTAATAGCTTAAAAATAAAAATAGCTGGCGATTTTTTTACAAATCGCCAGCTAAAAGTATGTGGTAAACTACCTCATCAGTAAATGTCATTTGATTTTTTATGCAGATTGTTTTTGGTCTAAGTGATAACTAAAAAATGTTAGTAGGCTTGCACAGATCGCAACGAGCCCACCGACCCATGTTACATTCATTAAATTCCCTTGATGGTAAACAATTCCTCCTAATGCAGATCCAAAGGCAATACCAACGTTACTCGCAACTGGCATAAGTGAAGCGGCCAATCCTTTAGCGCTTGGCTGGTAAATTTCGGCAAGGTCAATTAAATATAGCTGAGTAGATGTTGTTAACAGGATGGCCATTAACGACATTAACCCGATGTTGACTAGCCCTAAAATAAAATGATTGGAGGTCCAAAATAAACAAATTAGCACAATTGCCTGCACGAGAAAAACGAAACGAAGACGACCGATAGCATTGTGATTGGCAATTTTACCAGCGAGAATATTGCTGAATATCGAAATAAACCCATATCCAAAAAGGATAAGACTAATAGAATTATTTGGCGCTCCCATTCCGTTCAAAATAGGGACAAGGTACGTAAAGACCGCGTAAGTTGCACCAAATCCTAGAGCAGGAATGAAAAAGGCCATTAAAATACGTGGCTTGATTATGAGAGAAAACTGATCCCGTATGGAGCTACGTACTTGACTGAGCCCATTTGGCAAGACGAAAAAGGATGCCAAAAATGCAACCCCTCCTAGTAAAGTGGTTAACATGAAAGTGGCATTCCATCCATACGAGTTGGAAATAACAATACCAATTGGTACCCCCACGACATTTGCCAGTGTGAAACCGCCGAAAACGAATGAAATGGCAAGTCCACGTTTGTTACTCGGCATGGTTTCGCTTGCCACAATCATGGCTAGTGAAATTAAAACGCCTGTTACAACCGCTGTCATAATACGAAGTAGCAGCAGCATAATGTAGTTCGTAGAAATGATACACAAAGCATTAAAGACGATGAAAGCTGCTATCAAAAACAACATCCATTTACGCTTTGGAAAGTGACTTGTTGCGGACATCACGAGTGGTGTAGCAACGGCAAATGTAATGGCAAATGCAGAAACGAGTGTGCCTGCCTTTGCATTAGTCATTTCTAGACTTGAAGAAATATCAGTTAAGATTCCGACTATGACAAACTCACTTGTCCCCAACACGAATGTTAATGAAGTAAGTGTGAAAATAAGTAACCAATGTCTCTTGGATAATTGAGTGTGGTGCATAAATACCTCTTTCTTAGATGAATATAAATGTGTCACAGAGTAGATAAACAACCTAAACATCATATCATAAAATATTTTTACAAGAAAAATCTTTCTAGATTGCATGGGATTATTGGATTTCCACTGTCGATAAGGCTACTAATTTTAATAGCTACATCAACTATGGTTAAACATCAATCCTGCTTCCTTACATTTTTTCTTAAAGGAGGAATTTACTAAGTTTGGTCGAAATTTAACATGAAGAAAGCTTGTTCAATTTCTACCGTACTAACTACCTTTAAAAAAGGAAAGGGAAGATTCCTGATGATTCAATTCCAAAATCATACTACTACAGTTTTTCAAAGTGCATTATATATGACTACCTCGGCAATCATTCAAACGAATGAAGCAATCATTATGACAGATCCTAATTGGTTGCCTAGCGAAATTCAAGAAATTCAAGATTTTATAAATAACATTCAGGGTGACAAACAACTATATATTATTTATACCCATAGTGATTTTGACCATATAATTGGTTCAGGAGCGTTTCCAGAGGCCAAGGTAATTGCCTCTAAACGATTTGATGACAATTCGAATAAAGCAGAAAGCATTCACAAAATTCACCAATTTGATCAGAAATATTATTTACATAGGAGTTATTCCCCTGTATATCCTACAGTTGATATTGTCGTTTCAGAGGATGGATATACAGTAGAGTTAGATTCCATTACGATGACCTTTTACCAAGCCCCTGGCCATACAGATGATGGTTTATTTACAGTGATAGAGCCATACGGGTTATTTCTTTCGGGCGATTACTTGTCCGATATTGAATTTCCGTTCATCTTTAGCAGCTATAAGGATTATGTGAATACGATGAATAAGGCTGAAAGGATTTTACATAATCATGCCATCACAACCCATATACCCGGTCACGGAACGACGACCCAAAATCAACAAGAAATTCAAAAAAGAATCGATAGCTCAAAGTATTACTTAACTCAGCTTCCACAAGATAAAGGGGAGTTAGAGAATTATTTAAGGAGCGAGTATTCATTTTTTGAAGGAATGAAAAGCATTCATACTGACAATAAAGAGATGATCTGTAAAGAAAGTTCAGAAGAGCATTTGTAGTCTTCTAGAATGCATCGACATGGATGACAAAGCAACCAAAAAGGAGATTGGCTTGCAGTAGCCAGTCTCCTTTATTATGAAAGCTTACTTTGTTAATTCGTTTCCAGTAAACGCTGCAAGTAGTTCACGTACTTCATCGGTTGAATGGGCATTTATTAATTGAATGCGTAATTGATTAGCTCCCTTGAAGCCACGCACATATATTTTAAAGAAACGTTGTAATGCTTTAAATGAACGAGTATCAAATTCCTTAGAATAATGATCATGAAGATGAAGGTGAAGGGATAGCAAGCTCAGGTATTCCTCTGCAGTATGCTCCTTCGACTCTTGCTCAAAGGCATATGGGTTTGAAAACACGCCTCTCCCAATCATTACTCCATCGATACCGTATTGCTCAGCTAATTTTAAACCTGTCACTCGGTCAGGAATATCTCCGTTGATCGTTAGCAATGTATCAGGAGCTATTTCATCCCGTAGTTTTTTTATATCTGCAATCAATTCCCAATGTGCGGGGACCTTACTCATTTCTTCTCGTGTACGTAGATGAATAGAAAGGTTAGCGATGTTTTGTTTTAAAATATGAGTGAGCCACTCACGCCACTCTGCTACATCTGTAAAGCCAAGTCTTGTTTTTACGCTAACAGGTAAACCACCAGCTTTAGCGGCTTGGATAATCTCTGATGCTAGTTCAGGATGAAGAATTAAGCCAGCTCCTTTACCACGTTCAGCTACATTATCGACTGGGCAACCCATATTAATATCGATCCCTTTAAAGCCCAGCTCTTTCATACCGATACTCATTTGACGGAAATGTTCAGGGTTGTCTCCCCAAATATGGGCAACAATCGGCTGTTCATCTTCTGTGAAAGCTAAACGGTTACGCACGCTATCCATACCATCTGGATGACAATAGCTTGTCGTATTGGTGAATTCCGTGAAAAATACGTCGGGACGACCTGCCTCACTAATGACATGACGAAATACAACATCTGTCACATCCTCCATAGGTGCTAAAATGAAAAATGGCCGTGGTAAATCAAGCCAGAAATTATTTTGATTCATTGATGAAAATCCTCTCTTTCCAAAATACTACCTTGCAAAAAGATAACATATTTCGTTTATTTCTTCACAACTAATTGGCTTAGGCCCTATAAGAAAGTTCGAAGTTGGTCCTCTTTACATTAATGGGGAATGAGTATAGGTCTTCACAGCATTTTTATGGCTAATCTAAAGGAGGGATACCATTAGTATTTCTTAGAAATATTGACATTTATTTTTCAGACCACTAAGCTTAATTGGAAATAGACAGGGAGGGGGATTGCCAGTGGAATTTGTTACATTAAAATGTCCTAATTGTAATGGAAACATTGAATTTAAAGAGGGGCATTCATTTAAATGTCCATTTTGTGATACTGAAATAATGTTAAAAGAAAATAAAGTCTACTATGTAGATCAAACGATTAATAATTATTATGGTCCAACTGCTCCTCAAACAGCGACACGTCCAAAATCGAATTTAAAAGTATTACTTCTTATTCCGTTTGTCTTTCTATGTGTATTTTTTGGATATTTGCTGTTAAGCAACCATCAAAAAGAAGAAGGAAATTATGGAGAGACAGCTGTACGAACAATACCAGAAAGCGAGGTTTTACTACTCTTTTTAAAAGATGTCTTTGAAAAGGGGGATGTAATGCCAAGTGAAGAAGAGATTGCAAGCATCCGTTATTTGGCTGCCTATTTTTCTGAGGATCAATGGCATTTTGATTACAGTCTGGACGATCCGTTTACAAATAAGGAAGCAGAAATTGTGACCTATACTATGAAGGATAAGTTATTAAACACACAAAAAATTGAACAAAAGGACTTCGAGGCATTTACTGGATTGACTGTATTGAAGCTGATGAATGATTATGAAATATCGCAAAGTGAAAAAGTAAGCTTTCGACATTTGAAAAACTTGAAAAGCTATACAGGAAGCTTTAATGAATCTTTTAGTAAAATTGCAGAATACTTTAGCGATAAATCTACGGTTTCAGAACTCTCTATCCAAATTCGAAGTAATAATGAGCTTGCTTTATTATTAGAGTTTCCCAATCTCCAATCACTAGAAATATCTTATATGGCGGAAGATGTCACAGATTTTCAGCTTCTAAATAAATTGCCGCTAAAATCACTGTCTTTAAAATTTACCAATGATTTTAAATGGCTATCTACTTTAACAAATTTAGAATCATTAACAATCGATAATAGTGATGCGACAGATTTTAGCTCTTTTTATTCATTGAATCAATTACAGGGATTGAAGCTTACTTCGGTAAGAAATTTAAAAACTCTTGATTTTATACAAAACATGCCTAATCTCCAATCACTTGATCTTGAAAATATGAACATTGCTAATTTAGAAAAATTAAGAAATAAGTCGTCTTTAACAAAGCTACGCTTATCTTCTCCAGGTCAGTTAGAATTACTTGATATTGTGAACAGCCTATCGTCACTCACGGAGTTAACGCTAACAGGTTACTATGGCGACACTCCACGGATAGTAGCGCCCCATTTGAAAAAGGCGGAAATAACAGGCTCTTTTATACCTAAGCTAGAGGCACCTAGTTTAACAAATTTGATTGTGGACATAAGTGGAGGGGATTCGACATTAAATGGTGCACAATTACGGAAATACCCAAAGCTCGAACAACTTACAGCGAAGGAGTATGGAATTTTTACAGAGATTAGTTCTTTAAATGATCTACCTAATTTGCAAACACTACATTTTGACGAGACGGTTTTTGAAGAGGGAACGAGTGAGCTATTCAATCTAAAACATGTAAAAACATTAAAATGTTCTAAATGTAATTTTCAATTTACGAATGAGCATCCTTTAACAAACAATGTGCTGTTGCATTTAACTTTAAATGATGTATCGATGCGAGTAGGGAATGGTGATTGGGTGCATGAGGTTGATAAGATGATGCCTTTCTTTGCTGATTTTTCAGCTCTACGTTCATTTACTTTACAAGATAGTTCATTACAATCGTTAAGTTTTTTGGAGAATTGGCAACAAATTGAGGTGCTTCACTTGGAAAACAACGCTATTTCAAATATAGAGCCTTTAGTGAATCTACCGAATTTAAAAAAGCTTTATATTCTAGGGAATCCGGTACAAAATCAATCTGCTCTAGACAAGGGAATTATGGTTTATTAAGGTTATGCGTAATTTAAAACATTAGAAGTGTGGATTTTTAGGTTATTACAATATGAGAGGCGATAGAATAGCTTTATAGGAGGGCCGAAAAATGAAGAAGGCAGAAATGATGGATCAGCATTTAGAGACGTATGAAGAGAAGATTAGTAGTACGGAGATTTGGCATGCTGTAGATTTAATTTATAAAATTAACTTAGATGAGGCTCCTATTGTCAATAAAGAGATGGAAGGGATGTCTTCATTATCAGGAAGAGAGGCCATAGATTCCTTTCTACAACAATATGAGGGAACTATTACAGGGGCAAAGGCTCGAAATATTCTAAATGAAATGTTTGGTGTTAATTTGGATGCCATTTCCTCACTAGAGGGAGCAAGGCTATCTTTATATTCAAAGGGTCAATGGATTGTTCAACATGAAAAGGATTTATTTGTCGTACATACAGGAGCAGGAGATATAGATGTGAAGGTCTATCCTACAAATTATTTCGTAGAACAAACTGGGCTTAAACAATTACCAACTAATTTACAGCATGAGCTAGCAAGTATCGGATATTACTTCGACGATACAAAGGATAGCTACTATTACTCAAATCCCACGGGTGAAGCTGTTTTAGATGCTTTTAAAGGAAAAACAATAGGTGCGATACTCGGGGTCATTCAACAATCATTTGCACATGTATAAATTAAAAAGGTCATATAGAGGGGTTATTCATCCCATCTATATGACTTTTCATTATTAGTGATAAAATTTACTTTCCAAAAGAGGATAAAAATTTAACTCGATCTCCCATAGGAGGTGTATTATTGTCGGTTAACACTACTTCCAATACAGCTGGACCCTTTAAATTCATCAAGTTATGAAGCATATCTTGGTTAAGGTCTTGCAGCTCTGTTACTTGGAAGCTAGGTATATCCATCGCTGAAGCCATAGCACTAATATTAATTGGATGTTGTTCAAAGGATGGATGCGTACGCTTAAACTGTAAAGCATGTCCATGGTAGACCATCCCTAAACGAGCATTATTCATGACAATAAATAAAATGGGTAGATTATATTCTTTTGCTGTTAGAATCTCCATCCCATGCATGAAAAAGCAACCATCTCCTGTAATACATGCAACAGGACGTTCAGGTTCAGCTAACTTTGAACCAATGGCAGATCCAATTCCACTTCCCATAGCTCCAAAATGGACATTTAAATTAAATGTATCATAATCTACTACTTTCATATGATGAATGACATAGGACATAAATTCACCAATATCAATAGCATATCTTGTAGAGGCAGGTAAATATTTTTGAATAGTTAACAATACATTTTTCGTGTTATATTCCCCTGTGTCTTCTTCATAAATATCTTTATTTTCTGTAACCTCAAACGAAGTTCTTGCTAGACCTTTAGCTCTTAGTTCTTCAATAAGCAATAATAAACTACTATGGATGTCACCTAGCACAGGGAGATCGATTTCATATTTACGGTTGAACACGGATTGATCAAAGTCCAGCTGTATTGAAAAACGATTTTTCGTAAGATTTAAGTTGTAGTTATTTGTGGCTGTCTCACCTAAACTTGAACCGACAATGAATAAAACTTGCCCATCGCCATCAGCTATTAATTGTGAGGCAACCTCGTGGCCGGCAAAACCGAACACACCAAGTAGGAGAGGATGATCCTCTGGAATATACCCTTTAGCTTGTGGTGTTGTGATAATTGGCCAATTTAAAATTTCTGCTAACTCTAATAGTTGTTCAACAGAGTTTCTTACCCCTTGACCTACTAAAATATAGCCACTTCTTCTTGCTAATAGCTCTTCAGCTACACGTTTAATGGTATCTAATTCAGGAACAATAGCTGTTCCTTTTGGTGGAGCTGGTATTTCTACGTTTGGAACGGTTTCATGTTGAACATCTATTGGTATAGCAATATGTACAGGACCTGGCACGCCAGATAGAGCAATTTCTGATGCTTTCACTATTTCTGTTAGTAAATCCTTCGATTCTTTCACCGTTACGCTATATTTGGTAACTGGTCGGAAGATTGGTTCAGCATCTAGCTCTTGAGAGGCATTTAAACCGATCGTGTTAACAGGAACAGCACCGGTTAAAAATAAAACCGGTAAATGCTCCCGCATAGCATTTGCGGCACCTGTTACTAGATTTGTTCCACCAGGTCCACTACAACCAATACAAACACTTAGATGATTGGTGTATTTTGCGTAAGCCGCAGCCATATAGGATGCTGCTCCCTCATGTTTTGTGACAATAGGTGTTAATTCACTCATATCATTGAGTTCATCAAAAAATGCATTGACGGAGCCTGCTGGAATACCAAAAATATATTGCACACCACTATTTTTTAAATACTCTAAGACTGTGCGAGCTGCTTTCATCATCATTTCTCCTTTGCATATTTATTTAATAGGCTAACAGAAATATTTTTTCATAATTTCTCCAGCTTTCATAGGCTTACTGAAAAAATATCCTTGCATTAAATGACAATTTTGTGCCAATAAATAGTCTGCTTGCTCCTTTGTTTCGACCCCTTCAGCAATAACCTCCAGTTTCAAATTTTGAGCTAGGGTAATGATTGTATTAGTAATAGCCGCTGCATCATCCGTTAACATTTCTTGTACAAAGGATTTATCAATTTTTAATGTGGAAATCGGCAAATTTTTTAAATAGCCTAAAGATGAATAACCAGTACCGAAATCATCAATAGCTAAATTGACCCCAAGGCCATTCAATTGTGTCATCGTCTTTAATGTTACCTCTGTATTTTTTACAATTAGATTTTCTGTGAGTTCTAGCTGTAAATACTCAGGAGACAAATCTGTTTCATTTAAGACATTTTCAATAATAGAAAATAAATTATTCTGCTCGAACTGATGGACAGATAAATTCACAGACATACTAATTAAAGGATATCCTTGATTATGCCACTCTTTTAATTGCTTGCATGCTTCCTTAAGAACCCACTCACCGATTGGAACGATTAACCCTGTCTCTTCAGCAAGTGGAATAAACCTATCGGGCGTTATCATGCCCTGTTCTCGATGATTCCACCTTAATAAAGCTTCCACACCTTTAATTTTATTTGTTTTATAATTGATTTGTGGCTGATAGAAGATAATCAATTCATCGCGCTCTAAAGCCTTATATAAATCATTTTCAAGTTTGATACTCTCAAAAGTTCTTGTATCCATTCCTTCACTAAAGAAATGGTAGCTAGTGCCAGGTGTCTCCTTTGATTTATACATGGCAGTGTCAGCATTTTTGATTAACGTTTCTGTAGTATCGCCGTTTTCAGGAAATAAACTGATACCAATACTTGTTTTAATATATATTTCATTGTCTATTAAATTAAAAGGTTGCGAGAAAGAAGCATTGATACAATTAATAACTTTTAAAATGTCATTCTCACACTTAATATTAGGTAAATAGATTGTAAACTCGTCTCCACCTTGCCTTGATACAGTTGCATCTTCTGGGACGCAAGCACTTAAACGTTTGGCAACACTTTGAAGCAATAAATCTCCATAACTATGCCCTAACGAATCATTTACTAACTTGAAACGATCTAAATCCAAGTAAAGCACAGCTAATTTTTCACCATTTACTTTCGCATACTTCAGTCCTTGCGTTAGTCTGTCTATTAAAAGAACTCTATTGGGCAAATCCGTCAAACTATCGAAGTAGGCGTGGTATTTAATTTTCTCTTCTAATTGCTTTCTTTGCGTTATATCTTTAAATGTAATAACTTCGCCTACGACTTTATCTCCTTCTTTTATTAAAGAAGTGACGTATTCAACAGGGAAGTTGGAATGATCTTTTCTGAAAAATACTTCATAGCTGTTAAAATTTGCATTTAAAAAGGATGAAACAGTCATGTTGTCCTCTGCTTCACAACCACTCATAATAATTTCAACTGATTGTCCAATCAATTCTCTATCTGTTTCATACCCCAGCATGAGCGCACCTGCTGGATTGCAAAATGTAATGTTACGGTCAAGATCCAATCCAAAAATCCCTTCACCTGCCGAGTTGAGAATTAACTCTTTTTCACGGCTAAGCTGCTGTAACTCCGCGACTACTCGTTCAAGCTCTTTATTTTTGTCTCTTACTTCTGATGTTCTCTCCTCAATAATAATCTCTTGTTTTTCCATATATAACTGGTTGGATAAGGCAGATGCAGTAGTATCAACAATGGATTGAGCTAACTGTAATTGAGTTTCAGAATAGAAAAAAGGTTTATTTTCAAGATTAACAATTGAAATTTGTCCTAAAATTTCACCCATTGAAATCAAAGGAAACATAACTAATCCATTTATGCCGAAATTACGACAAACTTCATGATTTGGCCTGTCATCCTCAAATACATTTGGAATAAGAATCGCTTTTTTCGTTGTAAAAACTTCCTGCATGACAGGGTCATTACTCTCATCAATTTTTATTTTGTTATGCGTTTTAAGCCAATTCTCTTCGGTCCAATCGCTATCCTTACTCAACTTAGCTGGTTTAATACTTTTTTCTGCTAAAGGATCTAATAAATGAACACCTATATTTTTATTATCTAAAACCTTTTCTAAGTAGAAAAAGCATTTATCAAGGCTTTCCTGTAGCGAAGAGCACATGGATAGGTCGCGTGTAACATCGAGCAGTAACTGCTTTTCATTTATAAGATGCTCTTTATAAGTTAAGTTGTTTGCGTTTTGAATGGCCACCGCAGCCATATTTACATAGGCCTCAACCGTTTGAATTTGTTCCTCTGTTAAGTTCATTGGAATTCCATAATCAAATAAAAAAACAAGTCCAAACAGCTCTTGTTCAAACGAAATAGGAAGTACTAATAAAGATTTAATATGAAATCCTTCAACGGCTCTAGGGTCAGGGCGATTGTCTCTTGAAGTATCAGGAATATAGATTGTTTTCTTTGTTTCAATCACTTCCTTCGCTAGTAAATCTATTTCAGTCTCAATGACATGCATATTCAATGTCCAGCCGTTAATCACTTCTGGTTTTCCTACATATCCTCTGAATGTTCCATCTTCTTGTGGTAAATAAATTCCCACTGAATCACAGTTGACGATTTCTTCAGATATTGCGATTGTTACCTGCTCCAATACTTCACGTAAATCTAGCTTCATGTTTATCATTTTCGTTATATTGGCCAGTCGAGAATATCTCGTTTGTTCTATAGACATGTAAATGAACCCCCAATTTTTTGTCATTGTCCTGTAGAAAAATTGTTAAATTTTTGCTTTATTCGTATCGAATGTCTTATTATTTTATTTTACAGTAGTAATAATCAGGTAGGTAAAAAAATGTAGAAATTAGTTAAAATTTCTTAATAGTATTTTTCGGTTTTAGCCATTACCCTTTTGATATAGGACTAGATTCCTTTGCATAAAATTAAATACATTCTACAGTAGCGATAATGATCTATTAGGTTTTTACTAGGAATGAAAAGTAAATGTTCATCAAAAAAAATGCAATAATCTTGTATGGCACTTTGTAGCATTTTCACAGGAAAACTATGTGCCAGTTCAAAAATGGGCTTTTTCAACTTTAACGGAAGAATATTAAAATATTATTACTATCTATTTGACCGCTATCTATCTAAGTAAAACTTCAGCTCATTTTCCAAAGGTCTAAAGTTAAAATGACAACATGGAATTATATTCAATATAAGAGAGCTTCCTAGATTTTATTCTACAGTGCAATAAAAATTCCTCTCTCTAAACAAGCATTCACCTCCTAAATAATGAAATATTCTGATTATTATTTGTGCTATATCCAAAACATATTTTAATTTATGGTACAAGAAATCACCTCAACATGATGGGTGATTGATTGTGGTCAAGCATGGGATAGTTTTATAATGAATAGATGGTAAATAAGAGGAGTTGAAAAGATGTTCACACGTAACAAAGGCTTTTATGTAGTGTTATCGTTGCTAGCAATCATTTTTGTATTGACGGGCTGTGGTACAGCTAAGGACAGTAAGAAAACAGAGGGAAGTACAACGAAGGAATCAGAAGAAAATTACGCATCAAAGGTGAAAGAAAATCCGATTGTAACGATTACGATGAACAATGATGATAAAATTGTCATCGAATTAGAGCCTACTGTAGCACCCAATACTGTAGCGAACTTTATTTCATTGGTGAAGGAAGGATTTTATGATGGTCTTATATTCCATCGCGTCATTCCTGATTTTATGATTCAAGGTGGAGACCCTTCAGGTAATGGGACAGGTGGACCTGACTATTCAATTGATGGCGAGTTCTCCTCAAATGGTTGGGACAATAATCTGAAACATGAACGTGGTGTCATTTCAATGGCACGCTCGCAAGATCCAAACTCTGCAGGATCACAATTTTTCATTATGGTAAAAGAATCGACGAATCTAGATGGAGACTACGCTGCTTTTGGGAAGGTTCTTGAAGGTATGGAAACAGTAGATGCTATAGTTGTAGCTGAGCGAGATGCTACCGATAAACCATTAGAAGATCAGCAAATGAAAAAAGTAGAGGTGGACACGAAGGGCTTTGATTACCCGGCACCTAAAGTAAATAAGTAGACATTAAAAAGGCTAAATCAATTAGGATTTAGCCTTTTATATTTGTCGATAACCTCGTATATACCCTTATCCTTCAGCTTCCGTTGGTATCGAAATAAGCCATAAAAAATCGTCCTCTATAAGTATTTGAATATCCTCACCATAGTTCATTAGTTGCTCAGCTTTGCGTTGTTTAGTACTGATGCCACGACGTTTGTCTCCAAGGATGACAAAGTCCGTTTGTTGTGTGACGGCGCCTTGTAAAAATCCACCACAAGCCTTTACTTGTTTGGCTGCTTCTGAACGAGTCATTGTGGCAAGAGCGCCTGTAAACACAATTTGCTTTTGATAAAAGGGGTGGGGAAGGCTTTCGGTTGGATCTGAAAAGGTGATGTCTAGGCTGTCTTTATTCGTCATATTGCCCTCCTGAAACTCCTTCGATTTTTTGCCTGCTAGTTGTGATAAATACATCCACAAAGTTTTGCATGTATGCTACATTAAAAATAAAAATTTAAAGAGGTACATAGACATGAATTCGCAATTGACCGCTTTTATTACTCTTTGCTGTACATCAGGTGTACTAAATTTGTATTTATGTTTATATGTCTTTCTACAACGTTTTAATTATACAAAAATTGCTCAATTGTTTATTGGTTATACAGCTTTAATAACAGTGTATTGTTTTGCTTCTGCGTTTTGCATTATAGTTACATCGCTTGAGGCTATAAAGATTTGGACAACTATTTTATATGTCGGCATGGCAACTTCTGCACCCTTAGGCTTATTGTTTATCATGCAGTATTTGGGCTTTCAATTATCAAAGAAAAAAATCATTGGAATTCTTGTTATTCCTGCTATTAGTATAGTGTTGGTTGCTACGAATGATATCCATCATTTACATTATCGAGTATTTGAAATTGACCCTGTCTTAGGGGCTCCTTATATTCATCAGGAAATTGGTTTATGGTATATCATTCATGGCATCTTCACATTTTCCAGCATGCTGGTAGCATTTTTATTAGTGCTGACCCATTGGAAGGAAACAGCTAAATCTTATCGACCACAATTAATTGCGTTAATGTGTGGGCAGTTGATTCCCATTATAACAGCATTTGTCTATTTGCTGGGTTTAACACCACAAGGAATTGATCCAGTTCCAATGGTTTTATGGGCTTCCTCCCTGTTATATTTATGGTCTATTCATTCCTCGCGCTTGTTTAGAGTAATGCCGGTCGCTAAGGATGCTATCTTTCATAGTATCAATGATGGCGTTATCGTATTAGATGAAAGTTTTCGATTAATAGAATTTAATCAAGCCTGTAATAAGATGATCCCATCCTTAACGAGATCGATGTTCGGCATGGACTTTGCGAAGGTATGGCTTGAGGTAACGGGGCAGTCAATTCCCTTTACATGGGAGAGCGTGGTGAAGACGCAGGAATTTGAGCTGGATCTTACTGATCGTACGTATCAAGTGCGTATTTCAGCACTACAGCATGTGAATCATGGTAGTGGACTATTACTAATTTTCACCGATATGACGGAGGTAAAAAATCTCCAAAAAATGTTGGAAAAACAGGCCTATTATGATGAGCTTACACAAATTTATAATCGCCGTGCATTTTTTCAACAATGTAATCAAGCATACGTTGAGGCGAAAGGGACGTCATCCTCATTTACAGTGGTGCTAATGGATATTGATCATTTTAAACATGTCAACGATACGTATGGTCATGCAGTGGGTGATCAAGTACTAGTTCATGTCGTCAAGGCTTGTCAGGATGAATTAAAACATGGTGAACTTTTTGCAAGATATGGCGGTGAAGAATTTGTTCTTGCGTTACGTGGATACACATTAGTAGAGGGAGAAGATTTAGCAAATAAGCTTTGTCACAGTATAGAGCTACAACCGCTTAAGACTACAGAGGGAATCATTACGACTACGATTAGCTGTGGGGTAGCTGAAGGGACAAATGGGGAAGAGACCTTATATCAACTCTTGAACAAAGCAGATAAAGCACTGTACTCAGCAAAACAAGCAGGACGTAATCGAGTACATGTGTATAGAGATAATGAAAAAGCTAAAATATACAATCATTGAACAATGATGTATATTTTAGCTTTTTACTTACCAATCTGTGTGAAAAACACCTGCTAAATCAGTTCGTTCATACGTATGAGCACCAAAATAATCTCGCTGTGCCTGTAGCAAATTAGCATTAGATGAACCAGTTCGATAGCTATCATAATATGTGAGCGATGCACTTAAGCATGGGAATGCATTCCCTGCCTGTATACCTTCGCACACAATTTTTCTCAATCCACTTTGATAGTCCTTTGTTTTTTCTGCAAAGTAAGGATCGATTAATAGGTTAGCGAGTGTAGGCTGTTTTTCATAAGCATCGCTTATAACATTTAAAAACTCTGCACGTATAATGCATCCACTACGGAAAATGAGCGCAATATCCTTTAATGGTAAGTTCCAATTATAGAGCTCTGAAGTCATTTTATATTGTGTAAAGCCTTGTGCATAGGCACAGATTTTCCCCATATAGAGGGCTTGTCTGACATATTCTACCCACATATCTTTATCGAGATTTGGCTGAGTACTGCTTGGACCTGCTAATACTACTTCTGCACGAACTCGTTCGTCTTTTAATGATGAAATATAGCGAGCGAATAAAGCCTCCGTAATAATCGAAGTTGGAATGCCATTATCGATGGATTGCATACTTGTCCATTTGCCAGTTCCTTTTTGACCAGCTTTATCAAGAATCATATCGATCAGAGGTAAGCCTGTGACATCATCTTTTTTTCGTAAAATTTCAGCAGTAATTTCAATTAAATAGCTTTTTAATTCTCCTTGATTCCATGTTTCAAAGATTTCAGCGATCTCCTCAACAGACAATCCAACATTATTTCTTAAAAATGTATAGGCCTCGGCAATAAGCTGCATATCAGCGTACTCGATACCATTGTGGACCATTTTGACAAAATGGCCTGCACCTTTAGGCCCCATATACGTGCAGCATGAAGTGCCCTTAAATTGCGCTGCTATTTTTGTAAGAATAGGGGCCGCTTTTTCGTAGACCTCACGATCGCCACCAGGCATGATTGAAGGACCTGTCAAAGCTCCAACCTCACCACCTGAAATGCCAATGCCTAAATAGCCGATGCCTCGAGCCATCAGTCCATCATGTCTACGCTCGGTATCTTGATAGTGAGAGTTACCGCCGTCCATAATGACATCGCCTGTTTCAAGGAACGGCACTAAGGAATCAATGACTGAATCAATGGCTTTACCAGCAGTCACCATTAAAAAGATCTTTCTTGGTTTTTCTAAAGATTGCACAAAATCTTCTATTTCATAGTAAGGAGTAAGCGCTTGTCCTTCGACCTTTTGTAGAAGTTTGTCCGTTAGATCGCGTGTATAGTTATAAACGGCTACTTGCTCGCCCTTGTTAGCCATGTTTAAGGCGATATTACTGCCCATAACACCTAAACCAATAACGCCTATT
This sequence comes from Lysinibacillus sp. GbtcB16, assembly GCF_019091145.1. Classification (NCBI taxonomy): domain Bacteria; kingdom Bacillati; phylum Bacillota; class Bacilli; order Caryophanales; family Bacillaceae; genus Lysinibacillus; species Lysinibacillus sp. GbtcB16. The sequence continues at coordinate 138,066 of NZ_JAGXJV010000004.1, read as the reverse complement.
GTATTTAACATTTATGCTCGCTCCTTCTTGTCTATTTTTTAAACAAATAAACTAAGTAATAAAATAAATCCTAAACCAGCTACAGATACAATGGTTTCCAGCAACGTCCATGTAGCAAACGTTTCTTTCATACTTAATCCGAAATATTCTTTAAACATCCAAAATCCAGCATCATTAACATGTGAAGCAATTAAGCTTCCCGCACCTGTCGCAAGAACCACCAATGCAAGGTTCACATCATGTTGGCCTAACATAGGGATTACTAGCCCAGCTGTTGTTAAAGCGGCAACAGTAGCTGATCCCAATGAAATACGTAAAATAGCAGCAATGATCCATGCTAATAGAATGGGTGATAAGGTAGTTCCATGGAATAGCTCAGCTACATAATCACCAACGCCGCCATCGATTAATACTTGTTTGAAGGCACCGCCACCACCAATAATCAACAGCATCATGCCAATATGCGAGATAGCTGTTGTACATGATTCCATTACTTGCTTAATTGGAATTTTTCTTGCTATACCCATCGTATAAACGGCTACTAATAAGGAAATTAACATGGCAGTACCAGCCTCTCCAATGAAGCGGATTCCGGCTAATAAGCTGTTATCTTCGAAGCCTATTGTTTTTTGTAGCAGTGTAATTATAGTAGCGATGGACATTAAAATAACAGGTAACAATGCAGTGAAAACACTGATGCCAAAGCTAGGAGTATCCTCCAACTCAAAGGTTTTTTGCTCTCCTAAAGAGGCAATATTTCCAGTTTTATTGAATGATTCAGGCACTAATCTTTTAGCTACCTTTGTAAATAATGGCCCAGCTAGAATCACAGTTGGAACGGCGATAATAAAACCATAAAGCAATACTTCGCCGATATTTGCCCCATATTCACCTGCAATCACCGTAGGGCCTGGATGTGGGGGTAAAAATCCATGTGTTACCGATAAAGCGGCTGTCATCGGAATACCTAGATACAAAATAGAAACCTTCAATTGTCTCGAAATAGCGAAAACAATAGGTATTAATAGTACTAGTCCTACCTCAAAGAAAAGGGCAATTCCGATAATAAAGGATGCCGCCACCACGGCCCACTGGATATTTTTTTCTCCAAATTTGTTCACAAGGGTCATAGCAATGCGCTGTGCGCCCCCTGAATCGGCTATTAATTTACCTAGCATTGCGCCAAGTCCAAATATTAATGCCAAGTGACCTAGTGTACCACCTAATCCTGCTTCAATCGTTTTTACAATACTATCTACAGGTATTCCAAGAACTAAAGCCACACCAAATGAAACGATGATTAAAGAGATAAACGTATTTAATTTAAAGACCATTATTAAAATCAACAGTGCAATAATACCAATACCTACAATAACTAAAGGCATATATTTTCCTCCTTTTTAGTCAGGCTTTATTAAGCTCCTCTGATATTGAGCAATAGATGCATAATCGTCTGCTAATACCCTTGATAAACGAATGAAAATAGGAAGTAGCTGTCTATATTCTTTAGCTGCCTCTTCTAAAGGTGTATGTTTATAAGTGTCACCAATCATATCCCCAACCACTTCAAATGAATCAATTTTGCCGATTGCATATAAGCCTAAAATACAAGCACCAAGGCAGGAACTTTCATAGCTTTCAGGTACTACTACCTCTGATTCAAAAATATCAGCCATCATTTGCCGCCAAATCTCTGATCGTGAAAAACCACCTGTTGCTTGAATACGTGTAACGGGACTTTCCATACATTCAAGTAAGGCTAGGTATACGGTATATAAATTGTAGATAACCCCTTCAAGAGCAGCTCGTATCATATGCTCTTTTTTATGGGACATGGTTAAACCAAAAAATGAACCACGTACATCTGGATTCCATAAAGGAGCGCGCTCCCCTGATAAGTAGGGATGAAAGAGTAATCCATCAGCACCGGGTCTTACACGCTCGGCAATTTTTGTTAACACGTCGTACGGATCAATGCCTAATCTTTTAGCTGTTTCAATCTCAGAAGTGGCAAACTCATCACGAATCCAACGAAGAACCATACCACCATTGTTTACGGGACCACCAATAACCCAATGGTTTTCTGTTAATGCATAACAAAAAATTCTTCCTTTTACATCTGTTTTGGGTTTATTAATAATCGTACGAATGGCACCACTTGTCCCAATTGTAACGGCAATTTCGCCTTCCTTAATGGCGTTAACTCCTAAATTTGAAAGTACACCATCACTTGCACCGATCACAAAAGGTGTTTGAGGATCAATGCCGATTTGCTCAGCCAAAATTGGGTGACAGTTGGTGAAATATTTAGTTGTTGGTACGAGTGTTGATAATTGTGCACTTGTAATTCCAGCCACCGTTAAGGCCTCTTCATCCCAATCTAAAGTATGAAGATTCATCATCCCCATAGAGGAGGCTAATGAATAATCCACGACATATTCATTGAAGAACTTTTTAAAAATATATTCTTTAATGCCGATATATTTTTTTGCTTTACTAGCTAGTTCAGGGTGTTCCTTTACAAGCCATGTAATTTTACTTAGCGGGGACATGGGATGAATAGGGGTCCCTGTTCTTTTATAAATCTCATGCCCGTTCCATTCGTCTTTAATTTTATGTGCCCATGCCTCACTACGATTATCCGCCCAAGTAATGACAGGAGTTAACGGTCGGTCATTTTCGTCTATCGCAATTACACTATGCATGGCACTACTAAAGGATACAAACAATAATGGTTTGCCCGAATGGACTTTCATAATATTTGACATTGCTTGCAGTACTGCCTGAAAAATCTCTTCTGGATTTTGCTCCGCTGTCGAAATATCAGGTGTATATAGTGGATACCCGATATTTTCTTGTTGAATAACTTCGCCTTGTTCGCTGAATAATACAGCTTTTGTGCTAGTAGTCCCTATATCTACACCTAACATATAGTTAGTCATCCTGTGACTCAACCCCTTTAGATAGCATTTGCTGTGACTTCCATAGGTCCTCCACAGTCCCTTGAACATCGTCAAAATTGTCATGTAAAGATTTAATCATGAGCTTTCGATCTTTAGCTCGGATAGCATCTATATATAGCTCGTGATTGTTTACAATACGAGTGAAATCGTCGTATTTTTCAATAAAGCGCATGCGCATGGATAGTAGTATTAACCCTTCCATTACTGGCTTTAAATTATTCCAGATCATACCAATATAGGAATGTCCAATGGAGCGAATAATAGCTTCATGGAACATAACATCCTGATAAGAAAATTCATCTGCATCATTATATTTTATGGCAACTTTCATCATTTCTAATGTTTTGCTAAGTTCCAGCGCTAGGTTAGTTGTATCCATTTTAATGAGGCGCTCAAACACAAATGTCTCAATCAGTAAACGAACATCATATATTTCTTCTATTTCCTTCTCTGACAAACCAATGACAACAGCGCCCATTTTCTCAAGTCTAATGATGTTCTCAGATGCCAATGTCCTTAATGCTTCACGAATGGGTGAACGACTTACCTCAAAATCGGCTGCTAATTTGTTTTCAGAAAGAATGGTACCGCTTTCAATTAATCCTGAAATAATACGCATTCTAAGCTCATAAGCTACACGATCGCCAGTTGAAGCCTTAGAAAGCCATTTTTGAGGATATAAATAATCATTAGATTCGCTCATAATATCACCTTTTTTTATTTTCAGTATACTTGTATACAAGTATTATAGTCAGAAAGAAAATAAGATTGCAAGTCACATAAAAGGAATAACAATAAGACGTCGAGAGAAGAGCCTTCACGATAATGCTTCGTAAAATAAAAAATTTATTGTACATGCTTTCTTTTTACATGGACAAACTTTACAGTGAGAAGTTTTAAAATGCATGAATGTTTAAAAGCTTCTCAAATAATTAGTGGAGGATGGTTATGTCAAATATGAATACAAATCGTAAAGATGCTAAAGCAAATGAAACGAGAAGTGCAAGCATAACAAACCAACCTCGACAAAAGCTCCAGGAAGAGTTTGGTTCTGAATTTGAACTTGATATATCTTCAGCACAGGTTAATAACTTTGCTGAAACTAAAGGGAAAACAGGTATCAAACAACCAGTCAGTGAACGTACTGCGTGGCACTAGTTTATATTTGACAACTATTCAACACAACGAGAAGAACTAGGGTAGACACCTTAGTTCTTCACTTATAGCCTGGGAAATATTGTGTTATTTAATATACTTTCCATACATATTTTCTGAGCATTTCATAATACTACATTTGAACAATGAAAACTTTTTAAGGAAGGGAAGAGAGTAGATTGGCAAAACACTCAGATACAAGTTGGAAACAGGATCATCCAAGTACATTATTTAGTAACTCGGTGCAAAAGGCGGATCGTATGTTAAAGCATGCGAAATCACACCCTGAGGAAATAGCTATCGAGCATGCCTTTGATCAAATCAAGCATGCAGAAAATGCACGTCTCAATGCAGAGCAATATGGTGAGCATTTGGATACAGTGCAGCAAAATAAAGAGTATCTAGAGCAAATCAAGCAGCAACTACATGAAATGAAAGAAAATATGTCTGGACAGTAACAAACAAAAACGGCTTATGTCCAAGTGGATGGACTTAAGCCGTTCAAACTTTTTCTTAACACCAAACGATAATCTCATATGGGGTAGTTTGGGCAGGTATACTTCTAGTAGTAGGACCATATATAACAATCAGGTTTCGATTAGCAGGGCTTTTGGTAAAAGGTTGCCCATTTTTAAGTGACATAACGGTTGAAGGGGACAGGTTTAATTGTAATTGCCCATCGCTACTCACCAATTGTTGATTAAAAAAATCTACCTTTACGTTTTGGAAGTTACTTTCTTTTACTACAATTAATGCACGATATTGTGGTGGATAAATCATAGGTACAGGTGCATCCCCATCATAATACCCAGTGACCCACTCACCAGCCGTAACCACTTCTTGATTCACAAAATAAGTAGAAGGAGAAATGACAAAGTTGACGACTCCGCCTACACCATCTTCCACACTCATCATTTTATAACATCCATCCCTGTCTCCATTTTGCCCCACTGGAAAATCACTAATTTGTGTAATGACGCCACGAAAAGATTTAAAATTTACCATAGCCATTCCCTTCTAAAATCATTCTTGTTCCTTCATTTAATTTATGTAGCATTGCAGACTAAGGTGACAGACATAAATAGGTATTACTATTTTGTATGATCCTCATCTATACTTAAATATGTTTACTATAAAGTTAGAGGAGTGGAATCTATTGAAGTGGATTTCTAAACATAAGAAAGTCTTTTTAGCAGTAGTAGTTGTGGTAATGATCATTGCGGGTATACTCGATATCAAATATGAAGGATTATTCTATCAATTATTGCCAACATCCATGCAAAGTTTTTTATCTGATCTATTTTAATAGTGGCTCCATATCAAAATCCTTCAAGAAATACAGTCTCGAAGGATTTTATTTAATACATTCGTTATTTATAGGAAGTCGCAGCAATCATTCAAAAGCAATTGTCAGGGGATTCCTTGGTTTTATAAAGGAAATACATAATAAAGAGGGGAAATGGATGACGTTGGAAAATTGGAGAAAAGCACTCGAAACATTTTTGAAAGATTGGCAGGGTAGAGATGAAGTAGTTGGCGCGTTAGGTGTGGGAGTTACGTTACAGGACATCCTTCCGAACGATCTGATATAGATGTACATATTATTTTATCAAATGATGTGAAATGGCGAGAAAGAGGTAATCAAATAGTTGATGGCTTTTTGATTGAATATTTTGCTAATCCACCAGGTCAAATTCGGCGATATTTCCAAGATGATTTTAATAAACATAGGACAATGTCCATGGTACAATTTCAAACAGGGTAAATTTTATTTGATTATACTGGAATAATAAATGAATTAAAATAAGAGGCATATGCATGGCAAGAGAAAAATTATGAAACCATTAATAAAACGGTTCTAGAATTAAAAAAATATGGATTGTGGGATATGTTAGATAATACAAAAGACTGTTATGAGCAAAAGCGAGGAGACTTTATCTTTGTTTATCATCATGCATTAGCGACTTTGTTTATGAAGTATGGACTGTTTTTAAATGTGAATACGATTCCTACTTATCAAATCTATGCTTATCTTGTAGATCCTATCTACCTGCAAAAGTATATGAAGTCAGCCTTTCCTGATGAGCACTTTAAACAAATGTTTCTGCATGCAATGAAAGAGAGCAATACTGAACAGATGATGTTGGGATCATTGGAGGCATTGGTTAGTTATGTGTTAAAACAAATGGGTGGTTTTTGTATAGATGGCTGGCATGTAAAAAGCCCAATAGAAGGTTAATCTGCCTCATTCTGATATGAGACGCGTGTCAATTTTTATGTTACTATACAAATATAATAATAAAAGAGAATATATTTTTTATGAAAATGTCAACCATTTTTAGGCCCATTATTCCATAAAACTTAAAATATCCTAGTTTTGTGTCTAATAAAAAATGAGTTTTTTGCTTGAATTATGATGATAAAGGCTCGAAAAAAGCTGATAACTCTCATATAAATAGTTGATATTTTATTCTTGAACTAATTGTGATAAACTGCAATAAGGTAATAATTGATACAGAAATGGTGTGCTCCGAGGTTGCTCCATGGCTTACAGTACTTCTAAAGCAGGAGTGCTTACATCCTTTCTGCAAATCTTAACATATAAGGAAGGTAAAAATGAGTAACAGACAAATAAAATCAGATGTTATCTTAATTGGTGCCGGAATCATGAGTGCAACTTTGGGAACAATACTCAAAGAATTAGCACCAGATTGGAAAATTACAGTGTTTGAGAAGCTTGAGAAAGCAGGCGAAGAAAGTTCTCACGAATTGAACAATGCGGGGACTGGACATGCTGCACTATGTGAGCTGAACTACACTTCAGAGAAAAAAGACGGATCAATCGATATCAAAAAAGCGATTAATGTTAATGAACAGTTCCAGGTTTCAAGACAATTTTGGTCTTATCTTGTAAACAATAAGCTGATCAATAATCCACAAGACTTCATTATGCCTTTACCACATATGAGTTTAGTGCAAGGGAAAGAAAATGTTGAGTTTCTTAAAAAACGTCATGAGACAATGATCCAAAATCCTTTATTTGAAGGAATGGAATTTTCAAATGACCCTGAAACACTAAAAAAATGGATTCCACTTATTATGGAAGATCGTCCTGATGGTGAAGACATTGCTGCAACAAAAATTGACACGGGTACAGATGTTAACTTTGGTGCTTTAACACGTATGTTAATTGACCACTTAAAAGCAAATGACGTGGATGTTAACTACAATCATAGTGTTGAAAGTTTAAAACAAGCTAGTGATGGTTCATGGGAAGTACGTGTGCATGATTTAGACGGCTGTAAAATGGAATATCATTCAGCAAAATTTGTCTTCCTTGGAGCTGGTGGGGGAAGCCTAGAATTACTACAAAAATCAGGTATTCCTGAAGGTAAACATATTGGTGGATTCCCAATTAGCGGTTTATTCCTAGCATGTAATAACCAAGAAGTATCTGAACAGCATCATGCAAAAGTATACGGAAAAGCAAAAGTGGGTGCTCCACCAATGTCAGTTCCGCATCTAGATACACGTTATATTGATAATAAGAAGTCGTTACTATTTGGACCATTTGCAGGTTTCTCACCGAAATTCTTAAAAACAGGTTCAAACATGGATTTATTTGCCTCTGTAAAACCGCATAATATTACAACTTTATTAGCGGCAGGCGTTAAAGAAATGGGATTAACAAAATATCTAATCCAACAACTTATGCTTTCAAAAGAGCAACGTATGGAAGAATTACGTGAATTCATTCCAAATGCAAAGAGTGATGATTGGGATATTATCGTAGCGGGTCAACGTGTACAAGTTATTAAAGACACTGAAGCAGGCGGTAAAGGAACACTTCAATTTGGTACAGAGGTTGTAAGTGCAGGCGATGGATCAATTGCTGCTTTACTTGGAGCTTCACCAGGTGCTTCTACAGCTGTACATGTAATGCTAGAAGTTATTAATAAATGTTTCCCTCAACATATTAAAGAGTGGGAAGCAAAAATTAAAGAAATGATTCCTTCTTACGGTTTATCATTAGCAGAACACCCAGAGCTTCTGAAAGAAATTAATGCAACAACAGATGAAGCACTTCGTTTGAAATAAAAATCAATTATATAGATGTTTAAAAAGCTCTTAATCCATTTGCGATTAGGAGCTTTTTTATGGTCCTCTTTTCCTGGGAAATTTTTAATATAAATTTTATTGATTGGTATTAAATTGTAAGTAAGTATTATGCCCCGTTGTTTAATAGGATGTTATTTTCTATACTTTTTATAAACATAGGGAGGGAGCCAAGCGTTAGATGATTAAATTAAAAGATATTGGAACATTTCAGGAAATGCCCGAAATTGCCATGCATATTTATACTAGTGATATAGCTGCATTACAAGTTGCAAAAGTGAATGGCTGGGATATTGAGGAAGATATTGTTTTAAGTAAGCACATATCATTAAGTCCCTTAGATCTAGCATTGATTGCTCAAAAGTTAGATGTTGTAAAGCTATTAATCGACTATCATGTTAATTTGAATGTTGATCAAAATCCTTCTTTTTTAAGAGCTGTTCGATATTGTAAGGAGAATATAATCCGCTATATCGTTTCACATGGGGCAAAATTAGATGGACATAATCGCGTTGGATCTGGTGCCTACTCGCAGGCATACTATGGTAATAAAAAAAATATCCCGCTCATTCATGAACTTGGGCTTGATATAAAACAATATGGTGGGGCAGTATTACGTCAGGCTGTATCAAATTATGACAAAAATATGGTTACCTATTTACTTGATCAAGGGGTAGATATTAATTATCAAAAGCCTGATATGGTTTATCCGTATGAGCCTACACCATTAACGATTGCGACACGTATGGGTCATATAGCTATGGTGAGGTATTTAGTCGAGCGGGGGGCAGATATTTCATTAACAGAGAAGGATGGAGAAAGAGCGTACAACATTGCAGTAAGTATAAAAAATATAGAGATAGCTCAATATTTGAAGGCTTTAGAACCTGCTGAGCTTCATCATATAGAAAATAAAAAAAATGAATTAAAAAAATATAAATTACCGAGTGAGCTGCTCAATTTTCTGATAGGTGATCAACTACAGCTTAAGCTTGCAGTCAATAATTATGATATTCAATACATCGATTTTTTCAAACTGACGGAAACAATTGAGATGAAGGTTGACGGTCAAAAACTGCTCCGTATTTCAGCTACTATCGATCAGTACTCTGATTTGCAATTAGTATGGAACCCAAAGGGACAGGTAGGTTGTTACGATTTGGAGCATGAGGTATATGCAGATTTAAGTAGTTTTTCAGATTTCCGTGCTAGGCCGGAAATGTATCTCATGCAATTTCTTGAAGGGGAACTCTCATAAGACAGTAAAATTTTAGTCGTGCGTTTCCTATTTCATGCTAGGTGGTCAGGTCATAAAAAAATAAGGTAGTAGAAGAGCGTTAAGGTGTTGTTCCTTTAACGCTCTTCCATTTTAATTTTTGATCTTCGAGAAGCAAAAAGCTATAGAATGTTTGACATACCTTGCACAAAAGAACAGCAGTATGGCTACTAGCAATGCTAGAGGGATGCTTAATATAATAGGTAATTCTACACCATACCAAACGTTCATCTTAATTTGATGAAATCCAAATGTTCTTAAAAAGCCAGCTAATAGGGAAAGAATACCACTTAACAATAAGCCAGCGTACAATACGGATAATACAACTAGTGCTAATGAGCCCAAAAAAACTTGTAGCCATTTTAGCAATATCACTCTTTTTCCCTCCGTATAATGTGCTCCACCTTTGCGTTGGAAGCAATCGTATAGTCATCTGAATAGTACAGTGTTTCGATATGACAATTTTCTCCAACTGTTACAACTTCACCTTCCACTATTTTTGCCTTGGTATAGGCTAGTTTCAAGTGTTTGCCTCTAATAGTATGGCAACTTAATGTTTTCTTCAAAAATGAAAGTAGTGTGACCCTATCCTTTTCCACCAAAATATGTTCCGCGGATAACAGGTGAATTTCACTCTCTCCTGACAATTTTAAGTGAAAATGCTCAGCTATTATTTCTGCAGCTTTTACAATTCCAATAGCATCGAGCTTCTCGCACTGTAATTTCTCTTCAGCTACCAATTTTCCAGAGCTATTAATCTTTTGAATATGACCACTACGTATTTTTATGTTACCCGCATTCATTAGCTCTTCCATTTCGCAATAATCCTTTAAAGTACAAGAGCCTGTACTAGTAAAGGATTGGACGATAACAGGGAAATAAAAGGAACTATGGCCATGAGTAGATACCTTTTTTAGACGGATTTCTTGTTGGATGGCTACAGCTCCTCGGATACTTAATTGCTCGTAATCAGCATCCAGATTTTTAATACGACCATTTGTTAGTGTAAGGGTACGAAGGTTTTGAAACATAAAAAGTCACCTCATTATAATTTAATTAATATATATTTTAATTATTAAAATATATATTAATTAAATTATATGCAACTTCCATTTGTCAAGAACCAACCAATAAAAAAAGGATTTCAAGTTTATTGAAATCCTAAAAAATTTTATTCATGAGCTTGTTTACTTCGCTTAAAATAGTGGCCATGTCTATTAGTTTGTCTTGGGAAAATTTTAAAAAGATTTCTTGGACCTTTTCATCACCAGTACTTGTTAAAACCATTTTGACCACACGACGATCATTATTTTCTCTTATCCGTTGTATGAGCGCTAGTTTTTCCAGTTTATCGCACATAGAGGTAACAGCTCCAGGTGTCACACTAAAGAAATCTGCAATTTCTGTCGCTTTCATACCGTTATTTATTTTAAGTTGTAGAAGTAGGATGAGTTGGTTTTGCGATAACGCTTCTCCTTCAGATAAAAGGTCTACAAACATTTTCGATTTTTGTTGTATTTCTAGCATTTCTTTCATAATGATTTCTACATTAAGTAGACTGTCAGCCATATAATCACGTCCGTTAAAATATTTAATAATTGAATTATATAGCAAGTGAATATATCTTTCCAAGAATACAATACCTCTAAAGAAATAAGCATTTATTGTTTAAAAGTTGCGTGCATCCATTCAAAGAATTTTTCCTTTTCTTCGAATTGTGGATAGTGTGCAGATTGCTCGTAAGCTATAAATTCTTTTTTCTCTGCGCTAATTTGGTCGAAGTAATTTTTGGCTGCTTGTGAGGATGTTTGATAATCATAGTTGCCCATTAAAAAATAGAAGGGTAAATCAAGTTTTGGGACCTTTGCTGGTAGGGGGTGCTGCATGACCTCTTTTAATAAAGCTCCTTGAGACAAGGATAAGCCATAGTTATAACGGATAATATCTAATAAATTATATTCTTTGCTGAACAGCATCCCTAGCATATTACCATCAGGATTAGCTATTAATTGAGTAGCACCACCATATTTATTAACGTAATTTCGAGGTGTAAACTTTGCACCAGTCTTAATTTCATCTGCTAACTGTTGTAAATGTAAAACATCTTCTTTGTTACCTTGCAGTTGCGCCTGATGGATAGTGAAATTTAAACTATCGATCTCACTTTCGATTGTATTGCTCATTTGTCCTATCCCAATATAAGCTTCATATTTTTCAGGGGCGTTAGCGGCTGCTTGTGTAGCAATATATGTGCCATAGGAATGACCAATTAAGATGACTTTTTCTTTGTCTAGTCGTTTGGCTATATAATCTGTCAGTGCTAATAAATCCTCCACAAGCAAATCTGAAGAGAGATTAGAATAGTCCTCGAAAAAATGATAGGACTTCCCACTAGCTCGCTGATCATAATGGACCACAGTAAACTCAGTTTCTAGTAAATCTTGATATTTTTCTGCATAGGGTATTTCAGAGCAACCAGGTCCGCCATGAACAAAAATAATGACAGGGTTTTCTTTGTCATGACCACGGATCATCATTTCATGACCAGTGCCATTTATTTCGACTTGCTCTAAAACGCTAATGCTGTTAGAGCCTTTTATGGAGGAAGTCCACGTTGGGAAGAGAAGCATCAATACGAGTAAAAGTACAATGACTATAACAAAATATTTAATAAAATGACTATATGTCTTCATCGTATTCCTTTCTTACATGCGTTTCTCGAATGTCCCTTGATACATTCTTCTTTTATACACATAAAAATACATACTCAGAGGCCACCAAAGGGTAACAAAAATAGGGTAGAATGCCCATATAACTCCTGGGGAAGAAACAATATTGACGATGATAAAAAAGATACTTATTAATAATGTAGCAGTGACGGAAAAAGCTACAAATGTTTTTCGTTGAGCATGGTATAAAGCTAGGGGCCACCACATAACTAAAAATGCAGGATAGATTGCCCAAGGGTATTGAGGTGATAAAATGATGTTTACTAAAGCATAATAAATAATCGTAGAAGCACAGCCGATCAGTGCGATTTTTAGCGTTTTTGCTTTTTCATCTAAGTACATCAGAATTGGCCACCAGAGAATAGGGTAAATGGCGTAAATGAACCATAGATGATCTGGTGTGTAAATATAGTTTTCTATAATAAGAAACGCGATAATCATCGTACTACAAATAATTGAGTATTGTTTATACATTCTTTTATACATACAGATGATCGTAATTGGCCAAAGCAATAGCAGTAAGCAAGGATAGACAAACCACATTGTTTGGGGCGATGTCGTGAAATTGACGATACCTAAAAAAATCATTGTCATGATGCTTCCAGCTAGTGAGAAGTTAATAAAATTCTTCATATTTATTCACCCCATCTCTTACGAGACCATACAAAGTACATAGACAATGGCCACCAAAGAATGGCGAATATTGGATAGATTGCCCAAATTGTTTGTGGTGTGTAATAAAGATTAATAAATATAAAGAATGCAATAATTAAGCCACTACCCCAAAGTGAGAATTCTAAATTTAATTTAGCCATATTTTTCTTAGCTGGCACCTTAACGCCCAGTTCCTTTTTTAAATCTTCTATGTCTCCAAACTCTACAATTGCTTTATTGATGGCATCCTCTTGTTCCTTTCCTTGATCCATCAAATAAAATACTTTCTCTTCAAGATTTTCAATAATTTCTTGTTTAACCATTTCCGTTTCATTGTTGTGAGGAATATCCTTAAACAGCTCATCAATATGGTTTTTTATTCTCTTCATTCGACGCCCTCCATAAATAAATCAATAATTTCTTTTACTTCCGACCATTCTTTCACTAACTCATTTAAATACGCCTTTCCTAATGAGGTAATGCGGTAATACTTTCTTTTGCCACCATGTGAAACATCTCCATAATAGGCTTCAATAATTTCTTTTTTCTCAAGACGTTGAAAAACAGCATACAAAGTTGCTTCTTTAATCTGAAATCGATTATTTGTACGGAGACTTATTTCCTGAGAAATTTCATAGCCATAGCGGTCTTTTTCTGAAATGAGCCGTAAAATAATCGAATCCAAGTGTCCTCGGATAATATCACTGCGAACCATAAGTCACCTACTTCATTTTATTGCTCTATCTGTCAGAGTAATATTAGCAAACATTACTCTGCCTGTCAAAGTAATTTATTTTCTTTTTTTTAGAGCACGAAAAAAGAACTCCATTCGCTGCTTAGCGAATGGAGTAATCGATCATAGTGCTCTACATATATAATCCTGCAAGAAAAATTCCCTTAGCTTCCTCATAAATATCATCAAATTGACTTATCGGTAGAGGGTTTGTGCCACTTCCTAATTCAACGGTAAAACCTGGCCTACGCCAATCTTGGATAAACCAATCTTTATAGCCTGCATAGCTCCCAGCAGATTGTATGGGTTCATAGCCACTCACTCGACTAAACTCATTCACAAGCACCTCTGATTCAGGTGGTTCAAGATTTTCAAAGCCCCAATAAATAACACGGCCCTGTGTATGAAAGGCTAGTACTCTAGCAAAATCACGCTGCTTGGTCAAATCTGCCATCGCTATAGCCTCTGGCTCAGACAAAGGTCTTTCGCCGCCATAATCTCTAGGCCCAGGAGTTTTCGGGTTACGGGCGCTTTCTAATTCCCATTCTGCAGGAAACTGGTCATTTAAATCAACACCATGGATGTTTGCTTTCCAGCCAGAAAAATCAGAGCTACCATTATTCCATGAGATGAGTTGATTTTTTAATGATTCTTCATTTGGGGGGCCTTGTATGACTAAATTGACGCCATCAGGATTCACCATTGGTACTACGGATAGGGTCGTTTGCTGATAAAGAGGGAATAAAGAAAGTCCATTCATATTATTTTGGTTCGTGAGAGCAAGCAAATAGTCATTTAAAAATGTTAGAATAATAGGTGTAGTAATCCATTCATTTGCATGGAAGGAGCCATTATAGTGAACACGTTTAGCTCCATGACCAATTAATAGCTCGGGTAATTCCTTACCTAACACAGAGCTACCAATGATAGAATTGCGAAGAAATGGATAGGCGTTAACGAGCCTTTGAATATCATTCATCATGATGTTGTACGTATAATTTTGCTTACCATCAATTAAGCGCCATGTTATGCGTTGAGGTATGTGAATCATCTGACCAATTTGTAATTGACTTGGATTAACACCCGGGTTTACGAGTAATAAGGCAACAAGTGTGAGATTATACCTTTGTGCAATTTGCCAAAGAGAATCCCCTTGTTTTACTTGATAGTCAATGGTCACAAATCCAGGAATACGAACGCGTTGCCCGACTCTTAAAAATTGAGGGTTTATATTGGGATTGGAATCTAAAATGAGTGGAAGAGGTATTTTAAACACTTCACTGAACTGCCAAAGGGAATCTCCTGGCCTTACGAATATGTCCACATGCATTCTCTCCTTAGTTAAAAATGGTTCAATATAAAATGTATATGTGAGAAACTAAGACTTATTAATGCGCAGGCTGTAAAATTTCTTTATAGGAAAGTTTAAGTTAATATTCTAGTCACATTTATAACAAAAATAGAGTTCAAGAAAGGTAAAGGTAGGAAAACCAAATGTTAAATAAATTTAAATTGGGTATACGCTCCAAGATTACATTAGGTTATATCATCATTATTCTTTGCTTACTTGCGTCAGTGATCATCCTAAATAATCAAATTACTTCTTTGCAAAAGGAAAGGAATTTTATTATTAAGTACGACTCTAATGTGAAAACATTAACCAATGATATTGAAAAATATATATTGGATATGGAATCAAGTCAGCGAGCGTTTATTATTACGGGTGAACCTAGTTATCTGGAGCCGTATGATAATGGAGCGGAAAACTGGAAAATAGATTTTAATGATCTGTATCAGCAAATGAAAGACAAACCAACCCAGCAGGAAAAATTAAAAGAGATAGAGGAAACGATCGAGCATTGGATTGAAACAACGGGTGGGCCAACTATTCAATATAAAAAGGACGGGAATACAAAAGCATTAACGGAATTTTTTAAAGTGGATAATGGACGCCAAGACATGGAGAAGATGCGCAAATTATTCGATGCATTCCGTGCAACTGAAAATACTTACACACAAGCAAAGGCTGCTCAGTTAGACAAACAAAATAGTCAATTAACTAGTGGTCTATTTGGGATTTTAATTTTTGTTTCTGTAATTGCTATTGTCATAGCAAGTGGAATTTCTCGTTCTATTGTAAAAACTATAACAGAGGTCACACAAACAATTCAGGAAATGGCTGCTACGAAGGGCGATTTCAAAAGAAGAATACATGTTAAGACAAATGATGAAATTAATGAGCTCGCCGATGCGACCAATTTATTATTGGAATCGGTCGAGAAGAGAGAATGGTTACAAACGAATATTGCTGATATCGTAACAAAATATCAAGGTATTTCAGCTATTACGAAATTGGCTGAAACTTTCCTATCAGAAATGGCACAGAAAACAGAGGCATCTCTTGGAGCATTCTATGTTCGGGAAGAGGCAGAGGAACAAGTACTATTTATGAAAAAGGCTGCTTTTGCTGACGGAGATGATCGTGTCGGTATGGAGAGCTTTAAGGTAGGACAAGGTTTAATTGGTCAATGTGCATTAGAAAAAAGAGTGTTATTTTATGATAATATTCCGCAAGATTATCGTTTAATTAGAACAGGGCTAGGTGAAATAAGACCACAGCATATTTTATTGATTCCTGTTATTTTTGAAAATGAAGTCATAGCCGTTGTTGAGTTGGCTACAATGACTAAATTTAATGCATTACAGCAGGAGCTAGTGAAGCAGGTTACTGAAACCTTTGGCTTAACCGTCAACGGTGTATTAGGGCGTATGGAAATTGTTCGATTATTGAATGAATCAAGAGCAATGACTGAGGAGTTACAAGTTCAATCAGAAGAACTTCAAACACAATCTGAGGAATTACAAATGCAGACAGAAGAGCTGACGATGATTAACGAGCAGCTTGAAGAGCGAACGAAAGAGGCAGAGTCCAAATCACGCGAGCTAGAGAAGGCGAAGCAGGAATTAGAGGAAAGTGCAGAACAGCTAATACTTAATTCTAATTATAAATCGGAGTTTTTAGCGAATATGTCACATGAACTTAGAACCCCTTTAAATAGCATTTTAATTTTGTCAGAGATGCTCGCAGAAAATAACCAAGACCACTTAACAGATGAGGAAGCTGAATTTGCGAAGGTAATCCATTCATCAGGTGAGGATTTGCTTGCATTGATTAATGATATTTTAGATTTATCAAAAGTGGAGGCAGGGAAGCTAGATATCATTTTTAATGAAGTAAATGTGAGCGAAGTACCTGTTCAAATTGAGCATACTTTTGCACCTGTCGCAAGGAAGAAAAATATAGATTTCCATATTTCAAAGGCAGATAATGTTGTCGATGTATTCTATACAGATGAAAAGAGATTCCAGCAAATAGTAAAGAACTTATTATCAAATGCCTTTAAGTTTACGGAACATGGATCTGTAACTTTAGCGGTTAATCAGCTTGCACAGAGCCAGCTTACAAGCAATATGCAAGATATTAGCGCTGATTGGTTAGAAATTACTGTTTCAGATACCGGTATAGGAATTCCAAAAGACAAGCATCAATTGATCTTTGAGTCATTCCAGCAAGCAGATGGGGCTACTGTTCGAAAATATGGTGGAACGGGACTGGGTCTTTCAATTTGTAAAGAGTTTGCGAAACTACTCGGTGGTTGGATTACACTGCAAAGTGAAGAGGGACAAGGTAGTAGCTTTACGTTAACGATTCCAAGCTTACCAAATGGAGTTGAAGAAGATCATTGCGATAAGCTTGCTGCTTTAAATGAGGTAGCTGTGACAATGGAGGAAGAGGCACCTAGAGAAGAGCCGGCGCAGGATAATAGGGAAGCTTTAAAACATGAGGTAGAGGTTTTTCAAGGGAAAAATATTTTAATCGTCGACGATGATAACCGTAATATTTATGCCTTAAAAACGGCCCTTGAAACAAGGGGTATGAACATTTTAGTGGCTAAAGATGGACTGGAATGTTTAGAGGTTTTGCAAGCTCATCATGAGATTGATTTAGTGCTTATGGATATTATGATGCCAAATATGGATGGTTATGAAGCGATGACTATTATTCGCCAACAAATGAAGCGGACAGATCTACCGATTATCGCTCTGACGGCGAAGGCTATGAAGAATGACCGTGATAAATCATTGCAAGCTGGTGCATCTGATTATATTAGTAAACCATTAAATTTAGATCAATTAATATCCGTTTTAAGAGTATGGTTAGTTTCTAAAGGGAGTTTATAAAGATGGAACATTTTGAGCCATTGGAGCAAAATATACAATTGAATAAGCAAACAAATTTAGAAATTGATTTGTTATTAGAGGCTATTTATCGTTTATCAGGGTATGATTTTCGACAATATAACCGTTCTTCCATTTCACGTCGAATTTTTAATAGAATGAGAATAAATAGCATTCCAACCATTTCTCGTGTTCAGGAAAAGGTTATTCATGATCAGGAATTTTTAGAGCAGCTGTTAAATGATTTTTCAATCAATGTCACGGAAATGTTCCGCAACCCAAGTTTTTTTAAGGCATTTCGTGAAAAAGTGATCCCTGCCTTACGAGATTACCAAGAAATCCGGATTTGGCACGCTGGCTGCGCAACTGGTGAGGAAGTTTACTCTATGGCTATCTTGCTTCAAGAGGAAGGGCTTATAGACAAGGCTGTCATCTATGCAACAGATATGAATGAGCAAGTATTAGAGAAGGCGAAGAAGGGGGTCTTTCCTATTCATAAAATGCAGGCATATACGAAAAACTATATGCTTGCAGGGGGAGCCCATGCTTTTTCGGAATACTATAAGACGGATTATCAATATGCTTATTTCCATCCAACATTATTGAAGAATATTATTTTTGCCCAGCATAACCTAGTGACAGATCAATCATTTAATGAATTTCATGTTGTCTTATGTAGAAATGTCCTTATTTATTTTTCACCTCAGCTGCAAAGTCAGGTCCATCATTTGTTTTATGAAAGCCTAAGCGACAATGGGTTTTTATGTTTAGGCGATAAGGAAACATTGCGCTTTGAAGAGGTTATTTCGAATTATCGGGAAGTTGTTGGGAATGAAAGAATTTATCAAAAAATAGAGTAAAGAGAAAGAGGCTACCTTTTGATGGAGGTAGCCTCTTCCTTTTTATTTAATCAGCAGCACGGGCTTGGATCAGTAAGACACACATATCATCCGGTTGATTGTTTTGTTTGTCCTTAGGTAATAGGTTGTCGATGAGAGGTTGAGCATAGTCCCATTTAGAGGATGTTAGCGTTTGCAAATGCTTTTCGGATTCTATTTCACAAGGTCCCATTGCCTCTAAGACACCATCTGTAAACAAAACAATTTGTACATTTTTTTCGTATTGTATATATTGTTTTTTGACATTAATTTCATCGAAAAAGCCGACTGCACAGCTACCTTGGTTTAATGGAACACAAGTTTCTTCATCAATTAATGCGTACCCCGCAGGATGACCAGCGTTTATGTATTCGATTGTTTTTTGTTTCGTATCAATCACTAAATAAATCGCTGTGAAATAATAAAGATTTTCATCCTTGCCATCTTGCAAGAGGGTCATATAACGATTCAGCTCTTTAATAACAAGTTCAGGGTCGTTTAATTGTTTAACAGCCTCTCTTAAAACGGAGGAGATAAACATACAAACTAGCGCTGCAGATATACCATGGCCCATCATGTCCAATAAAATAATAGCGTAACGATGATCATCTATTTTATGCCAATAGTACATATCACCTGCCAAGTTAGAGGATGGTAGGTATGAGACTTCTAGACGAATATCGTTTTCATTTAACGGTGGACTAAGCAGGCTTCTTTGCACATGAGTAGCTAAATCCAATTCGTATTGTATTTTTTTTTCATGTTGAGTGTGCCAATCTAATTCAGCTTTTAAACGTAGGGCAACTCGTATTCTAGCGAGCAATTCCGTTTTATTAATCGGTTTTGTAATATAATCTACGCCCCCGATATCTAATGCTTCTGCGAGTTTGTTTTTATCTTCAAGCGCTGTAACAAAGATGATTTGAATATCTCTTAATCTTTCAATTTGCTTAATACGTTTGCAGGCCTCTATACCATCTACTTCAGGCATCATAATGTCCAATAAAATTAAATCAACTGAGCTTCCAGTTGGATTTGGTTCATTTAATTGTAAATAATCAAATAGCTCATTAGCAGATGAAAGAGAAACACAGTGCTCATAACCTGCATTTTTCAGTATTTTTTCAATGACAAATAAATTGACTTGATTGTCATCTACTAGAAGAATGGTCATAGTTATTTCCCCTTACTCTAATTGAATTGTGCAGATTATTATTCGTGTATATAAATTACTTCCAACTTTATTATTATACAAAACATTAGAGGAGAAAGGTATTTTCGCGATTTGAAAGAAGAGCTTTCATTCATAAATTTTCAATTTATCACTTTTCGAGGCTGGTATTTTAGCTTTTCTAAATCCTTGATATATATCAAATGCATTGGCTAAAACAGCAATGATCATACTGGCAAGTAGGATCTTATCTATGATAGAGGAGACCTTTGCTGTGTTGCTTTCTACGATTGCGGCAATGTACGGAATGGAGGCACTATGGATAAAATCTTGATGAACAACGATGACAATAAATACAATAGTTCCTGTACTTTGAAGCAATGCATTGATGATAGCAATCGTCATGGTCCATTGCCCCGTACGCCATTTTAAAAGTGTTAAAGCAAGACTAAGAATGACACAGAGCATAAAGAAGAGAGAATAGGATTGTAAAATATTTTGATTAAAGATTGGCATAACGAACTTTAAGCTACCATTCCCATTTGTTGTATAAATACCTAAAAGACGATTGGCATTCCAATAAACAAAGGTAAAAATAATAACCCCTACAAAGCTAAAAATTATATCACCTAAAGTAATGAGTTTGTCTTTAGGAATGGTTTTCATTTTTAAACTTTCAGGTGTCCATTCCTTGGTGTCATTCAGGAAAGGCAAAAATTGAATTTTATCCGCATTAGAGCGTTCGATGACGATGAAAAAAATGGTGATCCAAAACAAAACATGAAATAATACAGAAATAATGGCAACAATCGTCATGGAAAATGCTGAAATGATAGTGGAGAGCAAGGCTTCTTCTCCTGAATAGAGGAAAATTCTCTGAATTACTTGAACTATGATTGTTATAAAAATTGCCCAAGGAAAAACGAGTTTAATGGTTCTAGTGTATGGTTCAAACACGTTTGGACCAATTAAATAACGTGGCGTATCTTGATAGCTTGCTGCAACTTTTGCAGGGCTCCCAAGCTTTTTTAGCACTTCCATTATATCTGCTTCTGAATATGGCTCTGGCAACATATCTTCAATAGTAGCTTTTAGCTCAAGCTTTATGTTTTCACGTTTATTTTTATGTAGTCTTTTAGATACTTCATCGATATACGCATCAATTAAAGTCATTTCTTTATTCCTCCTTTAATCATGTTCATTGTTCATTTATATGACGTGGTAATATATGTTATTATGGGTGGAAAATGAATATGAACGACATATCCTACTTTGAAAATGGAGGGGAAACAATGAGAGTGGTAGAGAGATTAGTAAAAGAGCAAGATTTTTTAACTTTTGCGAGTATTGTTGTAGGAGCCTACCCTGGAAGAATGAACGGAGCTCAGACAACAAAAGAGCAGTTAAAAAATCTTTTTATGGATAATCAGAATCATGATGAATCCCTAAATTATTTTGGACTTTGGGAAGATGACAAACTAATTGGCGGCATGCGATTACATGATTTTCAAATGAACCTTTTCTCTAAAATGATACCGATTGGCGGAGTAGGGCTTGTTGCAGTTGATTTACTACATAAAAAGGAAAAAGTTGCGAAGGAGTTAATCCATCAATTCTTTCAATTTTTTTTAGCAAAGGATATTCACTTTGTCGCTTTGTATCCGTTTAGGCCAGATTTTTATAAGAAAATGGGGTTTGGATATGGACCGAGAATGTATCAATATTTAGTAGAGCCCTTAAGCTTTCCTAAAGGCCCAACGAAGAAGCACCTTAAATATTTAACAGTACGAGATCAACAGCAGCTAACAGATTGTTATAACAGGGTAGCGTCTCAAAAGCATGGAATGTTTTTCAAAACAAAATCAGAGCTTTCCTTTATTTTTAAGAACGACGAAAACTATGTGATTGCGATGGAAGAGGATGATACCGTACAAGGCTATATCGTTTTTTCATTTGAAAAGCAAGGTGAGAGTAATTTTATGTTGAATAATTTAGTCATTAAAGAATGGGTATATGAGACACCTCAGGCCTTGTTAGAGCTGAGTACATTTTTAAACAGTCAGGCAGATCAAGTAAACCGCATTGAGTGGAATACACAAGAAGACAATGTTCATTTCTTTTTAGGCGATGTCAGAAATGGTACAAATCATTTAATTCCTAGTGTTTACCATGAAAATGCCGTGTCGGGGGTTGGACTGATGTACCGCATTATTAATGTAAAGGGTTTTTTTGAAGAGTTAACGACACACCATTTTAATGGTGTAACACTGACATTTAAATTAACAGTTTCGGACTCATTACTTGCTGAAAATAATCAGCAACTCATTATCGAAGTGGTTGAAGGCACGATGAACATTATTGAAAGTGGTCACTATGATGTGGAAGTAGTTGTAGATGTGGCTGAGCTTTCCTCACTGGTAATGGGAGTCATAACGGTCCAAGAACTGTATATGTTGCAGCAAATAAAAATCAGTCAGGAGCAATACCTACAGGCTTTACAGCAATTTTTCTTTGTATTTGAAAAACCAAAATGTACGACGGCGTTTTAGAATAGTTGCGCTAGGCTAATGTTCCTTTTTCATAAATAGAGATGATCGTGTCGGTCTTTCAAGTGGTGTAATATTAATAATAAAGTAACTAATAATGAGTATGAGAATAATAACTGAATAAATTAACGTATTAAGAGGATGATCGTGCTCAACGATAATTAATCGAATCATAGCTGTGATACCTATATATATAAAGTATCGAAGCGGAAAATGATAATTCTCTTTAAAATATTTAATAATCATCGTAATGAACTCAAAGTACAAGAAAAATATAAGGATGTTGGCAAGGAATAGCTTGTAATCGCCACCTTCCTTAGAGAAGAGCAATATTTTAAGAAATTCTATTAGCTCCTTAAAGAGTAAAAACGCTAGTATGAGTGCTAAGAGGACTAGGCAAACATTCAGAAAAAGTTGCAAAGACTTTGGTACAGCTTTAATGAGCTGTATATAGGTTGAATTTTTATGATTCATATAACTCCTCCAATCTGATTTGTATAGTGAGCCTAAACATATTTATCATATGGCAAAATACGAGTGTATTATGATATAAATATAACAAATTGTCGTAAATCTTTCTTTTATAAATTGTAAAGTTTTGGTATTTTTTGCGAAAGAAAGTTTTTAAAATAATTTAGTGGTATGCTAAAATAGATGTGCATGAATATAAAATTTAAAAGGGGTTTTTGAAATGGCAAAATCAGCAAAAACAGATGCGAAAATTACACCAGAGCGTTTAGAAGAAGCGTTAGTTGTTCGCGATCGTCTTATTATCGAACTACTTGTTCAAGTACTTGATGAGAAGCTAGTAATTGAACGCCCAGTATTACGTGAGCGTGTAGGTAACCTTGTAGATCTTTCTAGCTATGATGCAGAACTAAAGGAAACAATCCACGCAGTTATTAACAAACTATAATGAAAAGAAGAATGCTACGACCAATTCGTAGCATTCTTTTTTATAGGATGTCACATGTCATGTAAAGCGTTCTACTAATTCATACATGCGCTCTGCCTCTGTATGCAGCTCCTGTGAGGAGTGCATGATAGACGTAACGGCTGACTTTTGTTCATCAATGGATGCATTAATTTGCTCTGTTGCAGCAGCAGATTCTGTGGCCACGCTTGCTATTTCGTTAATAGCATGAATGACCACTACACGATTTTCTGCCATTTCACTCATACCCTCATTAAGAGAAACAAGGTGCTCGGTTATGTCTTGAATAGAATCGGCTAGGAAAGTAAAAGCTCCTTTTACTTCTGTAATCGACATTGCCTGACTTTGTGAAAGCTGAAGAGTGTGTATCATTTTTGTATCTGAATTGACCGTATCTATCTCAATGCGCTGTAATAGATTTTTAACGCGATTAGTAGCTTCATTTGTATCCTCTGATAAATTTCGTACTTCTTCTGCTACTACAGCAAATCCTTTACCATGTTCACCTGCACGAGCTGCTTCGATACTTGCATTTAGCGCTAATAAATTTGTTTGCTCTGAAATGGAAGTTATTGTTTGTACGACTTGATGAATTTCTTTCATCTGGCTTGTTAAACTTGAAAAATTAGTTCTTAACTCTTCGATTACTTGCGTGAATTCATGAGAATTTTGCAGTAATAGATCTACTTTTTGTCTACCATTTTCTTGTGATTGATTAATAGTATTCATATTTTCGGTAATGTCATTATATTTACTTGTAGCATTGGAAATCAGAGATGATAGTGTTTCCACTTTACTACTAGCCATTTCAGCCTCCTCTGCTTGCACAACAGCCCCTTTAGAAATGTCGTTGATAGCTTGATGGATTTCATCAGCTGAGGCGGTCGTTTCCTCTGTAATCGCACTAAGCATTTCTGAAGAAACTCTCATTTGGGAGGCACTGTCCTTTGTATTGTTGACCATCTCATGCAAGCTTTGCTTCATATCATTGACATTCTTCGCTAGTGTGCCAAGCTCATCCTTTGTCGTAACGGGGATGTCCTCTCCCGCGAGCTTACCTTGCGCAATATCCGATGTGATCACCATAATTTTTCGTATGTAGGCGGTCATCTGTCCAGAGAAGAACCAAAAAAGCACGACACCAATTATAGTAGCTAGCATGGTTGTACCAAGTGTGTAAACTAAAACATTTTTAGTGCCTGCATTAAAATCCATTTCATATGTACCAGCCGCGATGATCCATCCCCAATGCTTGTCCATTTCAACATAAGTAATTTTTGGAGCAACAATATCTGGATTGGAGGGTAGTGCCCAGTCATACCGCACATATCCGCCACCTGCTTGTGCCGTTTCAATCATTTCCTTTACAAAATAACGTCCATCACTCGTTTGTAAATCGGATATATTTTGACCTTCAAGAGAGGGGTGAGTTTCAACCATACCATTATCCTTAAAGGCATAGAAATAAAAATTATCACCGTATTTTACAGGGTTATCGATAGATCGCCTTTGATCTTCAATTTTATTCCCAACAATCTGTGTTCTGGCACTTTCCTGTGCTTCTTCTAACGTTAATTTTCCATTTTGAACCTGGCCATCTAATTGTGCAATTAATTCAAGTATACCTAGAGTGCCATTCTTAAGACTTTGTCTACCTACCTGATCCATCTCGCCTTTTGCTACAAAATAATTCACTGTTCCAACCAGCACTGTAGATATGAGAATAACAATAATAGCTAAAGCGACCAACTTATTACGCACTGATTTAATCATAGAAAAGACCTCCGTTCCTCCAAAGTAATACAGTATATTTATAGTATAATATAAAATTATCTAATAAAATAGAAAATTCTGATAATAAATAGAATATTTTGTTTTGTATTGTAGGCACGGTGTTTATAAAGAAATGGGGTAATGAAATGATCAAAAAAACCCCACTTCAGATTGTTCTATCCTGAAGTGAGGTTATAACGTATTAGTACACTTTATCTCCATTGAAGATAGAGTTTTTCACGATTACATAATCAACATTTCGAATAGCATCTAGCTTTGTGCCACCTGCATAAGAAATAGAAGATTGTAAGTCTTGCTGCATTTCAATTAATGTATCTTTAATGCTTCCTTTATGCTCAACATACATTTTCTTTCCTTCGACGTTTTTACGTTCGCCTTTTTGGAATTCTGAAGCAGAGCCGAAGTATTCTTTTACCTTTTTACCATCGACTTCGATTGTTTGACCAGGTGACTCTTCGTGACCCGCGAATAAAGAACCGATCATCACCATTGAAGCGCCAAAACGTACAGACTTAGCAATATCACCGTGTGTACGAATACCACCATCAGCAATAATTGGCTTTGTAGCAGCTTTTGCACACCAGCGAAGTGCAGCTAACTGCCAGCCACCTGTACCAAAGCCTGTTTTAATTTTAGTAATACAAACTTTACCTGGTCCAATTCCAACCTTTGTCGCATCAGCCCCAGCGTTTTCAAGCTCACGTACAGCTTCTGGTGTTCCCACGTTACCAGCAATAACAAAGCTATTTGGTAAGTGTTTTTTAATATGCTGAATCATACGAATAACAGCATTAGAATGACCATGTGCAATATCGATTGTAATGAAATCAGGTACTAAATTTGTAGCTGCTAATTCTTCAATAAACACATATTCTTCTTCTTTTACACCAACGCTAATAGAAGCAATTAGACCACTGCCATGCATGTCTTGAATAAAGTTGATACGTGCTTCTGGTTGGAAGCGGTGCATGATATAAAAGTAACCGTTTTCAGCAAGCTTCTTAGCAAGAGTTTCATCTATAATTGTTTGCATATTAGCAGGTACTACAGGAAGTTTAAAAGTATGTCCTCCTAAAGTAACGGAAGTATCACATTCTGAACGGCTTTCTACGATACATTTTGCGGGAATTAGTTGAATATCTTCATAGTCAAATACGTTATCCATTATATACACTCCTAAAATACGAATATTTTTAAAGATTTATTTTAAATTGTTCGCCATTTGGTAATTTACATGATTTTTGAGGAAATGTCAAAGCTTTTGCTAAAATAAATAAAAAATTTGAAGATAAGGCTATATTTCTTATGTTATAGATGAATTATTTATCTTTTAGTTTGTGTTATGATTTATAATCCATGTACAATATAATTGTTTCAAAAAATGTCAAGGGAGTGTTGGAAATGGCGGTAGAGGTATATTTAATTTTTAACGGAAATTGTCGAGAAGCTGTAGCGTTTTACGAAGATGCTTTTAGTACGGACAAGGCTGAAATTATGACATTTGGGGATTCACCACAAAACCCTGATTATCCATTACCAGAGGAAGCAAAAGATCTTGTTATGCATACACGACTTTCCGTATTCGGTAGTAGAATTATGTTCTCAGATACATTTCCAGGCTCACCATATGCGGTTGGAAACAACGTTACATTAGCAGTTGTTTCTGATGATGAAGAGCAGATGCGAAAAGCATTTGATAAGCTTAAAGATGGTGGGAAAGTTGTTATGGAGCTTCAAGAAACTTTTTGGAGTAAATGTTACGGCTCCCTTACAGATAAATTTGGTGTAGAGTGGCAGTTTAGCCATGAGGTAAATGAATAATTAATACAATTCAAAGCACGGTGATCATTCACCGTGCTTTATTTTTAGTAATGAAAACGATTGACATAGCCCTGTAATTCATCCGCCATATCGAGTAATGCTTTAGAAGATGATGCGATTTCCTGCATCGAGGACAATGTTTGTTCAGTTGAAGCGGCTACTTCTTCAGATGCTGCTGCATTGAGTTTAGCATGATCCGACAGTTCAATGGCCGTTGCCGAAACCTCTTCCACTACAGCAGACATTTCCTGAGCAGAAGCCGATATATCCTCCATTTTAGGAGCAATGTTTCGTAAGCTCTCAATAATACTTATAAATTTCTTCTTTGTGTCCTCAGACAGCTGTAAGCCCTCTTGGACATCTGTAGAAGCCTTCATCATGGTTTGAACAGATTTAGCCGTATCTTGTTGAATGCCTGTAATTAGCGTGGCAATTTGCTCTGCTGATTGATGAGATTGTTCTGCCAATTTACGTACTTCATCTGCCACAACTGCAAAGCCTTTGCCATTTTCGCCAGCTCGTGCTGCCTCAATCGCTGCATTCAATGCAAGAAGATTTGTTTGGTCTGAAATATTACTAATAATCTCGATGATGGAGCCTATTTCTTTTGTACGATCGAATAGTGATTTAATCATGCTATCAGACTGTGCTACAGATTCATTGATGGATACCATTTGATTCACCGATTGTTCGACAGATTGTCCACCCTCCACTGCTAAATGGATAGCCTGACTGGATAGATCAGAGACTTGTAGTGCACTATCTGCTACCTCTACAACTCCTTTTGCAATTTCCTCTATGGAAATGGCATTTTGATCGATTCCTGTTGTTTGTTTTTCTGTACTTATAGCTACTTGCTGCATTGCCTCTGTCACTTGTTCAGAAGCAGCGATATTCTGCTCAGCATTTGCTGAAAGACCTTGTGCAGCAGTTTGAACATGCTGAGAGCTTTGATCAACATTGCGAATGAGCTTTTTTAAGTTTACTTTCATGGAGACAAATGCCTCACCAAGCTGTCCAATTTCATCCTTCGTATGAATATCAATATATTCCGTTAAATCCCCATCACTTATTTTTAGTGCGCTCTGCTGTAATCGCTTAATAGGGCTAACAATGGATTTAATCATAGCAAGCATAAAAATAATGCCAACAATAATAGAAACTGCAATGATTAGTAGGGTGATATTAAGTGTTGCTGAGGCAGCATCTGTAGCCTCTACGGTAAACATTGTTCCGATAACCTTCCATCCTGTCAGTTCGTTTGTCTCAAAGCGTAAATGTTGGTTTTTTTCAATAATGATGCCTTCCTGTTGTTCATAAACCTTGGATATATATTTTTCTGTAGCTTCGGTTCCACTTTCTTTATCCCTTTGTGCTACATATAGCTGATTACTATCCAGTATGGCCGCAAAGCCAGTTTTCCCAATACGTGTATCATCTGTTAGTGCACTTAGCACAGAGATATTTAAATCTAAGGCAATAACACCTGAATCATCAGGGAGAGCTTGCATAACGGTCACTACGATATTATTTGTAGATTTTGATAGATAAGGAGAAGTGATTGACGCATGTCCCTTGTTTTCAATCGCTTCCGTATACCAAGGTCGAACACGCGGATCATAATCGCTAGCATACTCATGGACAGGTGCATCAATCATGCCACCATCTGCAGTACCTATATAAAGCAATTCTACCTCAGGGTGTGTATGAACGTATTCTTGGAAAAGGTTATTCAATTCCTGACGATTCTCTGGCTGTAAATGAGATAGATTTAACTTTTTTGCAAAATATTCAATATCATATACTTTAGGCGCAATCATATTTGTAATATTGGTATTAAGCATTCTGACACTTTCCATAGCACTTGCTTGTTGCTCATTTAAAATTTGACTTTTAGTACTTTTAAAGGAGGTATAGCCGATCATAAGTGCAGGAACGAGAAGGATGACTAAAAATGCAAAGATGAGTTTCTTTCTTAAACTAAGTAGTTTCATAGGGTATTCCTCCTTAATATGTCATGATTAGTTTGTAGATCATGGGACAACGAAGGCTAATAATGGTTGTACATGGAATTAGTCTTTGTTGTAATCTGATTCTAAGAGGAAAAGAGAGAATAATCAACATAATTTTCTGAAAAATCTGGAAAATAAAGTTAGGTTTTGGTGATATTTAAAGAAAAATGTCCTATTTTGTAGTTTTAGACAAAAGAAAAATCTGGGCTCCATGAAGTGCTGAACCCAGATTTTTAAATGAGGTACCTTAATAGTGAAAACGATTTACATGACCCTGTAATTCATCAGCCATATCAAGTAACGTTTTAGCAGCAGAAGCTATGTCCTGCATGGAGGATAAAGTTTGTTCAGTTGAAGCTGCAACTTCCTCTGTAGTTGCTGCATTTAATTTAGCATGGTCTGATAGTTCAATGGCTGTAGCAGAGACTTCCTCCACGACTGCTGACATTTCTTGAGCAGAAGCCGAAATATCCTCCATTTTTGGTGCGATGTTTCGAAGGCTTGCAATAATATTCGCGAATTTTTTATTCGTTTCCTCCGTTAGTTGTAAGCCATCTTGGACATCTGAAGATGCTTTTACCATTGTTTGTACAGATTTAGCGGTATCTTGTTGAATCGTCGTAATGAGTGCAGAAATTTGGTCTGCTGAGTGATGTGATTGCTCTGCTAATTTTCGAACTTCATCAGCCACTACGGCAAAGCCTTTTCCATGCTCTCCTGCTCTTGCTGCCTCTATAGCCGCATTCAGCGCAAGTAAATTTGTTTGGTCGGAAATCGCACTAATCATTTCCAAAATAGAGCCAATTTCTTTTGTGCGATCATAAAGTGTCTTAATCATTATATCTGATTGTGTAACAGACTCATGAATCGAATTCATCTGCCTAACGGTTTGTTCGACAGCTTGCCCGCCTTCCTCTGCCAATTGGATAGCATGGCTAGAAAGATCAGATACCTGCATAGAGCTATCTGCAACTTCCACAACCCCTTTAGCAATTTCCTCCACGGAAATCGCATTTTGGTCAATAGCAGTAGTTTGTTTCTCTGTACTGATAGCCATCTGTTGTACGGCGTCAGCAACCTGCTCAGAGGCAGCAATATTTTGCTCAGCATTTGCAGATAAATCTTGAGCGGATGTTTGTACATGCTGTGAGCTTTGGTCCACGTTGCGAATCAATTTTTTCAAGCTCACCTTCATAGAGATAAAGGCTTCACCAAGTTGTCCAATTTCATCCTTGGAATGAATGTCTATAAACTCAGTTAAATCGCCTTCACTAATTTTTAATGCGCTATGTTTCAGCTTATTAATTGGATTAACAACAGATTTAATCATAAAGAGCATGAAAATCACACCAACTACAATTGAGACAACAATGATTATTAAGTTGATATTTAATGTGGAGGCAGCTGCTTTTGCTGCTTCTGTGGTAAACATTGTTCCAATAACCTTCCAACCTGTAAGCTCATTAGTAACAAACTGTAAATGACGATCTCTTTCAATAATCGTCCCGTTTTCTTGTTCATAAACTTTCGCGATATAGTTTTCTGTTGCCTCAGTACCACTTTCCGTATCAGGCTGAGCAATATAGATTTTATTGTTATCTAAAAGAGAGGCATAGCCCGTTTCGCCGATGCGTATTTCATTCGTAATGTCACTTAATGTAGAAATATTTAAATCTATTCCTATTACACCTGAACCATCTGGTAGAGCTTGAGTGATGGTAATGACAATATCGTCTGTAGATTTTGAAACATAAGGTGCGGTAATTGAGACTTGGCCATTATTTTCTAAAGCCTGCTTATACCAAGGTCTTGTACGAGGGTCAAAGTCATCCGCATACACTTGGACAGGTTCATCCAGTAGTTTCCCGTCAGCAGTACCAATATAAATAAGGTCAACTTCAGGGTGCATATTCACATATTCCTGTAGAAGGGATTTAAGCTCAGGAATTTTATTTTCCTGCAAATAAGATTGATTAAACTTTTTTGAGAAATATTCCACATCTTTCAATTTTGGTTCAATCGTGTTCGTAATATTGGTATTAAGTATGCGCACGCTTTCAGTTGCACTAGCATGCTGTTCTTCTGAAATTTGCTTTTCAGCGCTTTGGTACGACACTATTCCAATTAACAGTGTTGGAATAAGAAGCATTGCTAAAAACGAAAAAATAAGCTTTTTTCTTACACTTAGTTGTTTCACTTGTATTATCCTCACATAACATTTTTTATTCTATACTTTTCCCTATAAGGTAAATAATTCTCATTCTAACAGAAATAAAGTAAAAGGTAAGCCCTAATAGATATTATTATCAATTTTTAGAAATTTCTCTAAACAGATTTGTTAGAAGCTATATAATGCTTTGATTTGTTGTATACTAAATTCATACAAGAGGAGGGAATAGAGTCATGATTCATCAAATTGGACAAGTCATGTTATATGTTAACGACCAAGATGCTGCAGTGAAATTTTGGACAGAAAAAGTAGGGTTTATTATTAAAAACGAGCAGGAAGAGGCGGGAATGCGTTGGATTGAAATTGCACCGTCGAAGGAAGCTCAAACATCCTTTGTGCTACACAATAAAGAAATCATTGCTAAAATGCAGCCAGAATTAAATTTAGGAACACCCTCTATTATGTTTTACGCTGACCACATTGAAGAAATGTATCAGGATTTTCAGGCAAAGGGCATTAAAGTGGGCGATTTAGTCATGATGCCAATGGGTAGAGTTTTTAATTTTGCTGATCCAGAAAACAATTACTTTGCATTAGTTGAAAAATAATAATAAATGAATGAATCTGCTTATTTTTGTCGTGAAGTAGGCGAAAATAAGCAGATTCCTGTTTAATATCTTCTTATATAAATGTGAGTTAGCCCTCTATGGCAAATCTTCTCCGAAAATACTAACCGTTTGTCGATCTACTACAAATTCGTGGCCATCCCATTTTAATATATTTTCCACATATCCTAAGCCATCAGCATGGTACCTACCCGCAATCTCTTGATACGCTAAAATTTCATAGGTCCCATCCCGATCATAATCAACAGGGTATAATCCGCTAATTGGGTCAACCCAGCCTTCAATCGGTTGCTTTAATGTCCCATCTGGATGATAGATTTCTGCTAAATATTCTGGGCCTTTATATTGTAGATCAAGTATATATTTTTTTGCAGGAGCCTTACTTTGAACAACTGCCTTATAGTTGTTGGCATAATTGACAGTATATTGGAGCTTAGTATTAAATGATTCTGTGTCAAAAATGGAATGCACCTGATTATTCGTAGAGGAGAATATTTCCCCGTTAATAATTCCTCCGCTACCTCCTGTATCAGAAATAACCATGATATCCTCAATATGATTACCAGTAAAATCTCCTAGAAAAATGGTTGGGTGATAGCCCACATTTTCTTTTAGTGGGATTTGTTCAATTCGCCCTGTTTGCCCATAAAAAATGGTTAAGGTTATGTTTTCCCATAATGGGCTACCAGGCCTTTGAGTCCCCATTAAAAAAATAGTTTCAAAGAAGCCATCCCCATTAATATCTCCAAATTTAGTTTGAATAACCTGTGGTGCTAAATGGGATGCGATGCCCGTACCTTGCGGAGAATTTATGTTATTAGTCATATATACACCTCTCTCATAGTCTTAGCATATGTTGTAAACAAAGCTTGGTGCATAAAAATTCGAATAGGTCTAAACCATATTAAACAGACAAAAAAACTTGAATTTCACCCATTGACATTTTTAAAGGTGATAAGTAATATAAATGTCAACGAATCAGAAAATTCAGTACCACATGTTATCTCACTACAAATTTGTAGCGCGGGATTTTTTTTATTATTAATCCTTAGTAAATATATAAGATTTATATATATTGGGAAGAAGGAGATTTTTTGAAGAAATTATTTGTTAAAACGGAGCAACAACGATTTTGGTTAGATAAGTTAGAAGCCATCTCAAGTCCTATAAAGGCCGAGGCAGCTGAGGTAGATGAACAATCTCGTTTCCCGTTCGAAGCACATCGACTACTCCAGCAAATTGGTTATCCGCAACTCACTTTACCGAAACAATATGGAGGAGAGGGCCTATCAGTCTATGACATGGTGCTTATACAAGAAACATTAGCAAGCTATGACGAGAATGCCTCGCTCTCCCTCGGATGGACATTAGGCGTTGTTGGCGAAATATATGACACAAAATTATGGACGGAGGATTTATTAACGGCATTCGCGGAGGAAATAAAGAAAGGTGCCATGATTAATAGGGCTGTAAGTGAAGCAGCAACTGGGAGCCCAACACGTGGGGGGAGACCAGGGACAAATGCTGTGTCTATAAAAGATGGATGGCGCATAAATGGACGCAAAATCTTTACTACAGCTTCGCCAGTGTTAGATTATTTTCTCACTTCGGCTTGGATTGAAGAGAAGCAACAAATTGGGTTCTTCCTCATCCATAAAGATTCAATAGGATTATCCATTGAGGAAAATTGGGAAATGTCTGCCATGCGAGGTACTAGCAGCCATGATCTCGTATTAAATGATGTCGTTGTGGCTAAAGATCACTTAGTCGAATTACCGAGCCATGCTAGTGGCGGTAAAATAAATGGCTGGATTCTACATATCCCGGCCACATATTTAGGCATTGCACAAGCTGCCCGTGACTATGCCGTACATTTCGCTAATCATCATCAGCCTAATAGCTTGAATGCCCCGATTAGTACATTACCAAATGTTCAACAGCTTTTAGGAGACATTGAGTTAAAGCTTCATCAAGCACGCTTTGTCTTATATGGGGTAGCTGAGGCATACGATGATCCGGCAAGACGCGCCATTTTAACAAATGAAATGGCTGTTGCTAAACATACCGTAACGAATATCGCAATTGACATTGTTGATAAGTCGATGCGTGTAGTCGGGGCGAAAAGCTTACAATTGTCAAATCCGCTACAGCGCTATTATCGAAACGTACGTGCGGGGCTTCATAACCCACCAATGGATGATATGACCATAATTAAATTAGCAACGGCTGCTATCGAACAGCAGAAATTAAATGACCATCAATAATAATGTGGATAATAAGGAGAAATGTTACATGAAGAAGAATAAGATATTTCAATTTGCCGCGATTGGATTAGCTTCCATCGCACTTTTAGCGGGCTGTAATTCTGGAGAATCAGCTGATAAGAATTCAGATGAAGGTAGCGAAGTTCGTACAGTCAAAGTTGCCTATGATCAGGCCTCAAAGCCTATTAGTTATATAGACGATAATGGAAATCCAACAGGTTATGACGTAGAGGTAATGAAATTAGTAGATGAATTATTACCAGACTATCAATTTGAATATGTAGGAACGACAAGTGATGATTTATTAATTGGTGTAGAGCAAGGGAAATATCAGGTAGGGGTGAAAAACGCATTCTTTACACAGGAACGTACAGAGAAATTTATTTTCCCAAAGGAATTTTTAGGGTTAAGTAGTGCAGGCCTAGTATTACGTAAAGAGGATGAAGGGATAAAGACATTAGCTGATTTTGCGAAAAAGGGCTATTCGTTGGCACCTATTGCAGCTAATAATGCGCAATACACAATTATTGATGAATATAATACGGCCAACCCTGACAATAAAGTAAAGCTTCAAGCGGGTGACGCATTTACAGTTGACGTTGTGCAGTGGGTAAATGAAGGACGTGTCGATGGTGGCGTTATGATTGAAGGACCATTTAAACAGCAAGTGCTTGCAGAAGATGGACCCTATAATAACTTAAAAGATGAAGTAGTCTATAATGAATTTTCTGTGATTAAAACATGGCCTCTTTTCAATAAAAAGGAACAAGAATTTGCGGATGCTTACGATAAAGCCATCGCTCAAATTAAAGAACAGAAGAAAACAAACGAATTGAGCACGAAATTCTATGGCCGTGATTTATTTGAAGTGTTGGAAACGGTTAATCGTTAATTTAAAGCATATTGACCATTATTAGGACTGTTGAGGCTGGCACGCTCAGCAGTCTTTATTCATAAAATAAAAGTTGGTGAGGAAATGGATAAATACTTTGACGCGACCTATATTTGGAGCGCGATCCCCGTCTTATTACCGTTTTTAAAAATCACGTTTTTAGTTGCAGGGTCCTCTATAGTCTTAGGCACAATATTTGGCTTATTACTAGCGGCAGCTAAGCTCTCTTCTGTCAAGCTATTACGAAGATTAGCGAACCTGTATACGACGATTATGCGATGTACACCATCTATTGTTTTATTATTTCTTGTCTATTATGGTGTGCCCGCATTAGCTGAAAACTTTGGTCTCAATCTCCATTCCATTGAAACAGCTATTTTCGTGGTAGTAACATTCACATTACAATTTGCAGCAATTATGTCAGAGGTGATGCGATCGGCTTATTTAGCCATTCCGAAAGGGCAGTTTGAAGCGGCTGTTAGTGTAGGGTTAACGCCCATACAAGCCTACCGAAGAATTATTTTCCCCCAGGCACTTGTCGTTGCATTACCGAACTTTGGAAATGGCATGATTGCTTTATTACAGGAGGGTGCCTTGGCCTATACAATTGGATTAATTGATATTGTAGGGAAGGCCAATTTAATTATAGCTAGTAATATTAATGCGCATGCCTTAGAGATTTATATCGCCTTGGCAATTATTTATTGGGTATTATCTATTATTATTGAAAAGATATTTGCTATATTAGAAAAGATATTTGGTAGGGGTAAAAAGACCTTAGAAACAACATAAGGAGGCGTAACCATGAATTATCAATTTTTACTTGAAACATTTTTCGTTGCACTATCAGGTGTTCCCATCGCACTCCTTGTCACAGTTGTTGCTTTGTTCATTGCGCTTCCACTAGGATTTTTACTGGCGTTAACGAGGATAAATAAAATTCCAGTTATACATCATTTAGCAAAGATCTACGTATCCTTTGTGCGAGGAACACCAATTATTATACAAATCTTTATTATTTATAGTAGTATTCCGCTTATGTTAAGAATTATTTTTGAAAAATATCAAATTCCATATGATATATATAAAATCAATCCAATATGGTATGCATTTATTGTGTTTGCATTCAGTTCAACAGCTATATTAATAGAGGTATTTCGTTCTGCATTAAGTACCATTGAAAAGGGACAATTGGAGGCAGCATACTCAGTAGGTTTGACAACATTCCAAGCGTATACCCGAATCATTATTCCACAAGCATTAGTTGTTGCGCTTCCAAATATTTGTACAGCGACAGTCAATTTGATAAAAGCAACTTCTTTAGGGTACGCAATGTCTCTACCTGAAATTACCTTGAAGGCAAAGGTAGCTGCAAATGTCGGCTACAATTACGTGGAAGCCTATCTGGATATCTTTATTGTGTATTTAATTTTATGTAGCACAGTCGAATACTTGTTCAAGCGTTATGAAAAATATTTAAGCAAATACAAAGCGGCAAATGCCTAAGGGGTGAATGAGCATGTTAGAAATTAAAAATATTCATAAATCATTTGGTGAAAATGAAATTTTAAAGGGTGTAGATTTAGCTATCGATCAAGGTGATGTAGTCGTTATTCTAGGTCCTAGTGGCTCAGGAAAAACAACATTATTACGCTGTATCAATTTTTTAGAGAAAGCGGATCAAGGACATGCGACATTTGGAGATATTGAAGTGGATTTTCAACATGTAAAGAAAAAAGACGTACATGCAATTCGCCAGCGTGTGGCATTTGTCTTCCAAAACTATAATCTTTTCACGAATAAAACGGCATTAGAAAATGTCACAGAAGGGCTAATTATTGGACGAAAAGTTCCTAAGACAGAGGCAGTGGAAATTGGCAAAAGGGCTCTTGATAAAGTAGGCTTATCTGAAAAATACGACGCATATCCAAGTCAGTTATCGGGAGGTCAGCAACAACGGGTAGGGATTGCAAGGGCGGTAGCGTTGAATCCAGATATTATTTTATTCGATGAGCCAACGTCTGCACTTGACCCCGAACTAGTAGGCGAGGTACTACAGGTCATGAAAAATATTGCAGCTGAGGGGACAACAATGCTTGTGGTGACGCATGAAATGGGTTTTGCAAAGGACGTAGCAAACCGTGTTATCTTCATGGATGGAGGAGTTGTCGTAGAGGAAGGTAGTCCTCATGATATTTTTGTTAGCCCGAAAGAAGAGCGGACGAAGAAATTTTTAAAACGTGTCATTCCAGAAGACTATACGTTCTATATATAACGAGGATCATTTCCATTCGGACTAAGCTCCATGTATACAGGGGTGTCGTCTGGAGCTTTGTAGCCCTGAATGGAAATCACTTCGTGCATTCAACACTTCCCTATCATTGAAGGAAGTACGTTAATTTATTGATGGAATAAATGTGTAACTCATGCATAGCTCTCGTACAGGCTGTATAGAAATAGTTACGTTCTGTTTCTCGTGAATAGTTGGCGGCTGATGCATTATAAATCAGGACCGCGTCAAATTCGATCCCCTTTGCCATATAAGCAGGAAGTAATAATATCCCCTTTTTAAATTGCTTAGTATTGTGTGTAATAAGTTGAATATCAACGTGATGGCTTAATTGTTCAAACACTGCTGAGCATTCCGCTGCAGTTTTACAAATAACAGCGATCGTTTCAAATTTATGAGATAGGTCGTTGATGCTCTGAATAATTTGTTTATTTAACTCCAACTCATTTGGCAATATTGTAATCGAAGGTTCTAGACCATTTCGGTTAAACGCCTCTACTTCACTACCATCATTTAAAATTTTAGCCGTGAGCTGAATGATTTGCTTTGTTGAACGATAGCTTTTCGTTAAAATCATCTTTTCGGCCTGCTCACCATACAATTGAGGGTCAAGCAGTGAAGGATTATCAAAGGTATGCGGATGTATGGTTTGATGGCTATCGCCTAAAATTGTCATACGCGCTTTAGGGAATAACTGCTGTAAGACGGTTAGTTGGAATGGTGAATAATCTTGTGCTTCATCAATTAGTACATGGCGAATTGTTGTATTTGTTTGCTGACCTTCAATTTTATCCTGTAAATATAAAAACGGGGCTGCATCTTCATAAGCAATTAATCGTTTTGCTAAATTAGGAAGGGTGTTTTGGCAAATATCCTCCCAATTGTCTGGGACAAGCTGCTGAAAGTCTTGATTGAGAGTATTAGATATATCAAAGAGTTGACGATAGGTACCTAATATATGAACGAACCTTAATTGATTGACAGAGTTTCGTAAAGGTTTAAAATGCTTTTTTACAATTTGGCGCGCTAATTTTTTGCGTTCATGATCAAAATCATCAAATGAGTTTTCTGTATAGCGTCCCTCATATAAGAGCTCACTGTAAGACTTGGAGTAGTCTTCCTTGTCTAATAGCTCAGTTGCTTCTTCTACCCAATCCTTCGTACGCTCAGCTCTTTCAATTTTCGTTAATTGCTGTAATAACCATTCCTTCACTAATTGTAGGCGGTTTGGTATCGACATGGAGGATGGGAACGAATAAAAGTATTCCGTAATTTCCTGTGCAGTAATAATTCGTTCTCCACGAAAAACAATATTTTTAAATAATAAGCCTTTGTTCGACAAATAACTTACATATTGGTCGATCAATTGCTTGTAAGTCAGGCTTGCTTTAAATGAAATGCTATTTAATTTTGTTACATATTGAGCTTCATCTTTTTCTGTTAATAGATCTTCAAGCTGCTCATAAGGGTATTCTAATTGGAACTGACGACCTAAACGTTTTTCAGCATATTCAATAAACGTTAGTTGTTGCATATTGTCTTCACCTAAATCAGGTAGGACAGTATGGACATATTGATTAAAAAGCTGGTTAGGCGTGATTAATAAAATTTGATCTGCTGTCATTTCATTACGATATCGGTATAATAAATAAGCCACTCGTTGGAGTGCAACGGCCGTTTTACCACTACCCGCAACACCCTCTACTATGAGGTAACGTGAGTGGATATGGCGAATAATTTTGTTTTGTTCCGCTTGAATGGTGGCAACGATACTGCGAATATGTTCGTTTGCATTTTGTGCAAGGATATCGAGCAATAAGTCATCACCAATGGTTAAGCCGGTATTAAACATGGATTGTAGCTGACCATTTTTAATAATAAATTGCCGTTTAAGCAGCATCTCACCGTGAATATCCTCCGTTGTAGTTTCGTAGGAAGCTTCACCAGGAGTGCAATCATAATACATACTGGAAATGGGTGCACGCCAGTCATAAATGATGATGTTTTCATCTTGCTCATCCAAAAGTGTGGCAACACCTATATAAATTTTTAGAGGTTCAGAATGCTCACTTTGTAAAAAATCGATTCGTGCAAAATAGGGTGACTGCTGTAAACGTTCATAAACCTTCACATTTCGAATGGCCCTTTGCTGTGCAAGTTCTGAATCTGAAAGTAGCTCTACTTGTTGTTTAATAGCAAAAAATGTTTCATCAACATCCTCAGCAGTATCTAAATTGACTCTGACATCGTTCCAGAAAGTTTTCTTAATGGCGACAGCATTTTCTTTAAAGCCCTTTTCTTGAAGCAGTAATTCCTTCATTTTGGCATCAATGATATTTAAACAATGCTCAAGGTGCTGCTTTTCTTCCATCCACTCATGTTGATTTTCCAATGTCTACTCACATTCCTCTCCATAGTTATTATCTTCGCTCGGCATGAACCCTTACCTATATAGATGGTGGGATGTAGGTAATTGTGATTCCTTTTCAATGGCTGAACACTGATCCTTTGAATAACTCGAAAGTCCTCAAACGTAATTATCTCAAGGAGATTTAGTATGGTGATTGAATCAGGAAATTTATCATACATCTACTTCAGCAAGAAGTATAGTCTAGTAATTTTTGTAAATTTATGATACAATAATGGTGTAAGGTAATAAAATATTGATATGCATAGACTGCTCTACGAAAAGGTGGAGCAGTCTTTTTTATATGTAGAAAAGTCCGGAATTATTCCTGTTTTTATAGAAATGAGTATTAATTACGTGTCCTTTTAGTAGAAATGTATTTATTTGAATTATCAAAATATATTGACATTTTATATTCTATTTTTTATTCTTGAGTATAAAGTTTCCGTTAATCGGAACAGTTTTCCGTGTAACGGAAAAATAGAGGTATAATCACTTGCCTAATTGCTATGTTGTCTATGTCTCGGTTTAAAGAATAATAAATAGTAGGGGGAGACGGTTATGGTAAACCTGCATCAAGAAAAAAAAGAAGATGAACCACGTATAAAGGGAATTAATGCATTTGTATTAATGTTTATTATTATTTTAGTGATGTCGCTATTAACGTATATTTTACCAGCGGGACAGTATGAAAGAGTTGAGAGTAATGGGAGAATGGTTGTTGATCCAGAATCCTTTCAATACATAAGCTCCAATCCTGTTGGCTTCCTTGAAATATTTAATAGTGTGCATTTGGGGATGCTTGAGGGTGCTCCCATCATTTTATTTGTCTTTCTATTTGGTGGAGCTTTAGGGATCATGCAAAAAACGGGTGCTATTGATTCGTTTATTAAAGTGATGGCCTCTAAGTTTGGGAAAAAGGAGTACGTATTAATCCCTATTCTCGTATTAATATTTGCTAGTTTAGGAACATTAATTGGCTCTGCAGAGGATACGCTAGTATATATAGCCATCATTATCCCTTTAACAATGGCACTGGGTATGGATGCAATGACAGGCTTTGCAATCGTTATGCTCGGTACATTAGCAACGGGCTTTACATCGGGCATTACAAACCCTTTTAACATTGGTGTCGCTCAAACAATTGCGGAGCTTCCAATGTATTCAGGGATGTCATATCGAATAGTCGTGTTTGCCGTTTTTTATATTTTGACAGTCCTTTTTATATATAGACATGCTAAAAAAGTGAAAAGCGACCCATCGAAAGGGATTTATGGAAAGTTTAATCCGGAGGAAAGCATAAAGATTGATCTGGACTTTAAAATAAGTACACGACATTTACTAGCATTACTCGTACTATTAGTTAATTTTGTTGCATTAATTGTAGGGGTAATAAAGTTCCAATGGTATATAAGTGAAATTGGCGGCATCTTTTTATTGAGTAGTATTATTATGTCTATTATATGTAAGATTGGACCGAATAAAATGGCTGAAGGTTTTATTATGGGAGCTCGAGATATGGTAGAAGGAGCTCTAATCATTGGATTTGCCCAAACCATTTTAGTAATTACGACGAATGGAGGATTAATTGATACTATTCTGCATTTTGTTTCTAATGCCGTAAGTGTTCTACCAGCTTCTATCAATGCAGTAGGGATGTTTTTACTGCAGCTTTGCTTAAATTTCTTAGTACCATCTGGAAGTGGACAAGCAGCGTTAACAATGCCGATTATGACACCCTTAGCAGATTTAATTGGTGTAACTAGGCAAACTGCAGTGCTGGCTTTCCAATTTGGTGATGGTATTTCAAATATGGTTATTCCAACGAGTGGGGTTTTATTAGCAGGATTAGCAATCGCAGGTATCCCATTTTCAAAATGGGTTAGATGGGTATTTCCTTATTTCCTTATACAGACAAGCTTAGCCATTGTCTTATTAGTCATTGCACATCTCATAAACTATGGACCATTTTAATAATATATCAAATAGTAGGAGTGATTAGATTGGTAGAAACAATTGATTTAAAACAACAGGTAATAAAATGGCGTCAGCATTTGCATATGTATCCAGAATTATCACATCAGGAGCATGAGACAGCCCGATATATTTATAATCAACTAGTAACCTTTCCACATTTAGAGGTGAAGCGTTTAACAGAGACGAGTGTATGCGCATTTTTAAAGGGGACGAAAACAGAAAATAAGGGGCATACCATTTTACTACGAGCTGATATTGATGCATTGCCGATTGAAGAAGAAACGGATTTACTTTTTAAATCAACCAATCCTGGAGTCATGCATGCGTGTGGTCATGATGCCCATCCAGCGATGCTACTTGGTGCAGCAAAAGCATTGGCTGAGCGTGGGACAGATTTTTGTGGAGAAATTCGTTTTGTTTTTCAGCATGCTGAAGAGGTGACGCCTGGAGGAGCTGCTCAACTAGTAGCCCTAGGAATTGTAGAAAATGTCGATTATGCCTTTGCTCTACATGTGAGCCCTGATTATGAGGTAGGACAATTTGCTATGAAAGATGGTAAATTTACTGCAGCAGCCGATGATTTTGAAATTAAAATCTACGGTCGAGGCGGCCATGCGTCTACACCAGAGGTCGCTATAGATCCATTACTTATTGGTTCTGAAATAGTTGTAGCTCTGCAAACAATTGTGTCACGTAAAGTACCAAGTACACATGCGCCTGTTTTAACGGTGGCAAAATTTCATTGTGGAACGGCCTTAAATATTATTGCAGATACAGCAGAGCTTGGTGGAACGATTCGTTCACTAGATTCTACGATTCGTGTAGATGCGCGAAAACATTTAGAAAAGATAGCTACAAGTATTGCTTCCATGCACGGTGCAAAGGTAGAAATTAAATGGGAGCTAGGATGTCCCTCTGTTACAAATGATAAAGAGTTAACAGCGTTATCTCGCCGTATAGCGGGAGAGATTGTGGGAGATACAGGTGTGAAGGAGTTACCTGGACCAATGTTTGGTACTGAGGATTTCGCAGATTTTTCAGAAGTTGTTCCTTCATCGATGCAATTTATAGGGGTACATAACGAAGAGTTTGGAGAAGCGTACCCATTACACCATCCTCGTTTTAAAATTGATGAAGAAGCTCTAATTTATGGTGTTCGTTACTTTGAAAATATTGCACGAACACTATGTCCATAAGGGTGAAGTAAGCTAAAAATAATTCATATAGAAGGCATGAGTGCGATTTAGTACATGACTCGTGCCTTTTAAATTGCTTGTAAGGATATATTGAAAAGCACTAAAGGATTGTTTATCTTATACGATATAGAAACTGGAAGGGAGGTGAGAAGAGATGAAGGTAATTTTCACAGTTGGATTACCTGGAAGTGGAAAAAGTACATTTGTGAAGCAGCTTGCGAAAAGAGAAAATGCCGTTGTTCTTTCTAGTGACGCTATACGTCAGGAGTTATTTGGTGACGCAACAAAACAGAAATCACGTCAGGTCTTTCGTACATTATATGAGCGTCTTAATGACCTTGTGGCAAAGGGTTATACGGTCATTGTAGATGCTACCAATATCGAACGGGAGCGGAGGATATTTGCACTACGTAAATTGCCAAGCTCGGTTAGGAAGGAATGCTATTATTTTGACACGCCCTATTCCATATGTGTAGCTAGAAACCAACAACGGAAGAGAAATGTACCATTAGTGGTAATGGAAAAAATGAGTAAGCATTTAGAATTTCCGACGGCGGGAGAAGGGTTTGATGAAGTGCATATCGTACATGAATCTAGCCCCTATGCAATTTCCCAACAACAATTTATTTCGCTTATTCAACGTGAGCCCAATTATGAGGAGCTTTTTCAAACACTTCGAGCAATCCCACTTTTTAAAGAGATTTATCATTTCAATCAAGAAAATCCACATCACCAATTCCTATTATGTCAGCATACTTATTTTGTCTTTGCCTATATCAATGAATACTATTCGGAAAGTGATAAGCTGGCATTACAAATAGCAGCATTATTCCATGATGTGGGTAAGCCATTTTGTAAGAAGTATAAACCGTTGCAACAACGATTTGGCTATTTTGGCCATGAAAATGTATCGGCACAGAGGGCTTGTCATTTTTTATTGGAATTGGGCTTTGAAGAGGATTTTGTATTAAAGGTCGTCTATTTAGTGCAATTCCATATGCTAATCCAGTATGGTGGCGATCAAGGGGGAAGTGAAATTTATCATTTATTAGATGGGGATTTATTAACTAGGCTTTACTTTTTCCGTGAGGCCGACCAATTTGCTAAATAAACAGTAAAGAAAGGAAGTGTAAATATGACGAAATTAATGAAATACCCAAGAAGCTTCCATTTACCATGGAGCAGAAGCTATACCCATGATGACAAGGTTGCTAAAAATGTGAATCATTTTATTGGGAAAGAGGTTGTTGTCACTGAAAAGTTAGAT
Organism: Lysinibacillus sp. GbtcB16; assembly: GCF_019091145.1. Classification (NCBI taxonomy): domain Bacteria; kingdom Bacillati; phylum Bacillota; class Bacilli; order Caryophanales; family Bacillaceae; genus Lysinibacillus; species Lysinibacillus sp. GbtcB16. Next base: position 93,956 of record NZ_JAGXJV010000004.1, on the reverse strand, counting down.
GGAGAAGGGACAACGCTGTACAAGGACTATATGCATGCTAGAAGCATCCATTCAGCTAACCATCCTTCTAGACATTGGGTCAAAACATTCCATGCTAGTTTTTCTTATCAGATCCCAGATAGTTGGCGATTATGTGGGGAAAACATGTATGCGAAGCATTCTATATATTATCAGGCATTAACAAGTTATTTTTATTTATTTAGTATTTGGAATGAAGATAATATTTGTTTAAGTTGGGATGAGACGGTGGCCTTTGCGGAAAAATTAGGTGTTGAAACGGTGCCTGTTTTATACAGAGGGATTTTTGATGAGCGTAAAATAAAACGAATGTTTACTGGGAAATCAATGTTTGATGGTGAGCAAGAGGGTTATGTCATTCGAAATGCTGGATCCTTTCATTATGAGGACTTCCAATATAATTTGGGTAAATTTGTGCGACCTCATCATGTTCAAACAAGTGAGCATTGGCTACAAGAAGAAGTAATACCTAACCGTTTAAAATAAACGTAATTACATTCATTTATGAAAAGGACTGAGAAAAATGTAATACTTTATAGAATAAATCAACCATCGTATATATGAGGAAGTTGCTAGGCTGCATATCCCTTTCATCTAGGGATTACAGGTTCGATTCCTGTCATCCTCCATCCAAAAAAGAACTCCCGTCACTAGTACGAGAGTTCTTTTATATTATTTAGTGTAATTATCGAAATATCCTTGAATATAAATCATAGGAGTTCCTTTGTCCCCTGAACCGGATGTTAAATCAGATAGAGAGCCGATAAGGTCAGTTAAGCGGCGCGGTGTTGTTCCTTGTGCAGCCATTTGACCTGTTAAATCTTCATCTTTATTTTGAATGTATTCAGAAATAGCAGCTTTTAACTCTTCTCCTCGAAGATCAGCAAAGTCATTATCTGCTAAATATTTTAATTTAACCTCGTTAGGAGTTCCATTTAATCCGGCTGTGAAGGCTGGAGAAACAACAGGATCTGCTAACTCCCAAATCTTACCCACAGGATCTTTGAATGCACCATCTCCGTAAATCATAACTTCTACAGTTTTTCCTGTAGCTTCTTTGATTTTAGCTTGGATACCGTCAACAATCGGCTGGCAAGTATGTGGGAACAACTTAATACTATCTTCTGTAGCTTTGTTAGAGCCAAGTAGTCCATATTCAGCATTGAAACCAGAACCATTGATGGATTCAGCTAAAATATTATCAAGGCTGTAAACTTTTTCAGCACCGTTTGCTGTTAAAATGCGCTTTGTGCGGAAACGCGAGTGAATATCACATGCTAGAACACTCTTTGTATAATCTAAAATTGTTTTTGGGTTATTTGAGAAGATGACCTCACATGTAGCCCCTTCTGCTTCAATTAATTCTTTATAGTATTCAATATAATCTACACCAGTAAATGTATGCTTTTTATAGCCGAAATGCTCGCGGAATTCCACTTCATTTAATGTATCTGTCCAAGGATTAATGCCTTTTACATCTAACTCATCGATATCGACAAGATGATTACCAACTTCATCAGATGGGTAGCTTAGCATTAAGACAACCTTTTTAACGCCCTTAGCAATACCACGTAAACAGTTAGCAAAACGATTTCGACTTAAAATAGGGAAAATAACTCCTACAGTATCATTGCCAAATTTCGCGGCCACGTCCACAGCGATATCATCAATTGTTGCGTAGTTCCCTTGTGCACGTGCTACTACTGACTCAGTTACGGTCACAATATCTCGATCCTCAATAGCGTAACCTTCTACTTTCGAAGCATTTAACACCGTATCTACAACGATTTGTTCAATATGATCGCCTTCGTTAATAATAGGACCACGAAGACCTCTTACAACTGTACCGATTACACGTTCCAACTTAATCTCTCCTCATTTAACTTTCGTAAAGTGATGTAAAATCCATATGGTTTTACTATACGCCTCACTCATGATATAAGTAAAATTAATAGTTCATATACTAGCTATAAGAGGTGCTTATATGATAGGGAAATTAGATTTATACCGTGTTTTTAGTGTTGTAGCTAAAAATAATAGCTTTTCAAGAGCCGCCAAGGATTTATATATGACTCAACCTGCTGTTAGTCAAGCGATGATGCAACTGGAAAAGGAGCTGGGTACACGTCTTTTTAATCGAACGCCTAAGGGGGTCACTTTGACAACAGAGGGCAGTCTGCTATTTGAATATACAAATTCGGCTTTAGGACTATTAGATGCGGGTGAAGAAAAGTTATTAGAATTTAAAAATTTAACAACTGGGCAACTAAAGATTGGCGTAGGAGATACGATTTCACGTTTTTTCCTTATGCCTTATTTAGAAGCATTTCATACGATGTATCCGAATATTAAGTTGGAAATGCTAAATGGTACTACCTCTGAAATTTGCAATTTTATTAAATCGGGTGAGGTGGATATCGGTTTTTGTAATTTTCCTATAGAGGATTCGACATTACAGTTAACGGTATGTACGGATATTCAAGATATTTTTGTCTGTGGGGAGAAATATAAGACACTGGCTTCTAAAAGTTTAAGCTATGAGGATCTGTTAAAATTCCCGCTTATTTTCCTAGAGAAAAAATCCAATTCACGCAAATATGTAGAGGATTTCTTACTATCCAATGGGGTTCATATTGAACCTGAGTTTGAGTTAGGTTCACATGATCTTGTATTAGAATTTGCCCGTAGTAATCTCGGAATCGCATGTGTTACAAAAGAGTTTTCAAAGGATTATCTCCACCGAGGGCTTCTATACGAATTATCTTTAAATGGGAAAATTCCGCCAAGGAGTATAGGTATGTGCTTTTTAAAGACCGTACCCCTTTCTCGAGCGGCGACCAAATTTGTCGAAATCATTGAACATAAACGTTTTAATACTAGAAGAACCATCAAAAAAGCTTAGCGACGGGAAAAGTCAGCTAAGCTTTTTTGATAATGCTTCAATTAAAATATCGACATTCCGCTTATTTTTCATAGTTGGCGAACAAAGATAAGAAAATGTCCGCATAAAATGCTGTCCTTCAAGGGAGAGAATCGCCATATCACCATTTTTCAACTCACGCTCAATGACACACGCAGACAGTAGGGAAAGCCCAAGTCCTTGCATAACGCTTTCTTTAACGCCCTGATTACTGCTAATGGTTAACAGTGATTGAACCAGTAAACCATTAGCTCTAAATAAATGATCTAAATAATAACGTGTGCCAGAGCCTTCCTCACGCGCAACCCAGCTTTGCTGTTGAAGCTTGTCCGCAGAAATTGGCTGTTGCTTTGTCAGTGGATGATTACTTGCACTGACAATAAACAACTCATCCTGCATAAATGGCTTTATCAAAAGTTCATTGTCGTGTGCCTGTCCTTCTATCAGGCCAATATCAACTTGCAATAATTTTGTATATTGAATGATTTCTTTCGTATTACCAATAATAATTTGAAGCTCAAGTTGTGGGAAGCGTTGTTGCAAGCTAGCGATAATGGGAGGCAATATATATTCTCCAATGGTAAAACTAGCACCTATGACAAGTGTCCCTTGAACTTCTTGATGATAGGCTGCAATGTCATCCTTAGCTGCCTCAGTGATAGCCATAATCTGCTTAGCCCGTTTATAGAGAATTTCACCAGTTGGTGTAATTTGTACAGATTTTGGTGAACGAATAAATAAAGTAGTTTGTAATTCCTGCTCAAGGTTTTTAATGTGTAAGCTGACACTTGGTTGTGAAATATGAAGTATTTCTGAGGCCTTTGTAAAATTATTGACCTCTACCAGTGTGATGAACGTTTTTAAAGCCTCATATTGCATATCTACACCTCTATAATTAGAAATATTAATAATAACTATTATATATATGTATTTTACTAATCATGAGCTTTTTAATAAAGTAGAAATCAACAAAGGAGAAAGAAGTGAACATCATGATTAATGGACAGAGCAAAGGAAAATACGCACTTCATCCAAACTTTCTAAAGGGACTATTACTAACACTCTTTATAGCCTTAGTTGCAAAATATATTGCTACTTTTCCTTTCTTTTCAATTTTGGGCCAATTGGTCATTGCTATTATATTAGGGATGGCTTGGCGTGCAGCATTTAAAGTACAGGATTCCTGGCAAATTGGAATTGCATTTTCCAGTAAGAAGCTATTACGATTCGGTATTATTTTATTGGGGATGCGTTTAAATTTAGCTGATATTTATCACGCTGGAGCCAATGTTTTTTTGATTGCCGTCATTAATTTATTATTTGCATTAATCGTAGTGTACGGTCTTACAAAAATTTTTCAAGTGGATCAAAAGCTAGGGATACTAACGGCTTGTGGAACCGCCATTTGTGGAGCTGCTGCTGTAGTGGCAATCGCACCTCAAATTAAAGCAAATGAAAAGGAAACCGCTGTGGGGGCAGCCATTGTTGCGTTATTAGGAACGGTATTTACACTTGTTTATACAGTGCTTTATGCTGTTATGAATTTAACGCCAACAGAGTATGGCATTTTCGCAGGTGGTACCTTACATGAAATTGCTCATGTTATTGCCGCTGCATCTGCAGGTGGAAATGAAGCCATTGATATAGCGGTCATTGTAAAGTTAACACGGGTCGCATTGCTTGTACCAGTAGCCATTATAATCGGTATTTTCTATCGAAAAACGGCTAAAGGGGAAGAGAAAAAACCATTTTCATTGTCAATCATACCGTGGTTTATAGTAGGTTTTTTGGCAATGAGTGCGATTAATTCATTAGGTATTATACCAGCTTATGTGGCGCAAGCCCTTGTAAATATTGCTTACATTTTGATTGCTATGGCGATGGCTGGTCTTGGGTTAAATGTTGAGATTAAAACGTTTAAGGAGCTTGGAGTAAAGGCATTTGTTGCTGGTTTAATTGGTTCAGTTTGTCTATCCGTGTTAGGCTATTTTCTTGTTATTTTTTTAGTATGATGATGAAAAATATCTCCCTGTATATTAGGACTAATCATTTATTAAAAGATGCTGTACAAACTATCTTAATGAAAAAGACCCTGCATTGTATGTCAACATGCAGGGCTTTTTAGATAGAATCAGAAGATCATGTATAAATATTTAGTGTGTTTATGAACGTAATGCTTCAATGGAAGTTGCTAATTCAGCAACTACTATTTTGCTACCGATAATTGGGCTATCCGTTTTTTCCCCTTCAGAGCCTGAACTTGGACGGTGATGGGCTGCAGCAAATGCATCGCTATTACGCCATGCTTGGAAATGCTCCTTGGATTCCCAATACATATTAACACTCATTTCGTCATAAGTAGGATCATCAGTTGAAATTAATACCTCTACTTTATGGAAGCCTTCAAATTGTTGTAGAGGACCTGGTTTTGTAAAGTTTGGAGCCATTCTTGCTGCAAAACCTGGCTTCACTTGAATACGATTTGTAACAATGATCATGCTTTTCCCCCCTTATTTAATTTACTAGGTTATTGAATGAATTATCACTGATTATCATTCGCAATCAATGATAAGTGGCTGAGGAAGACATTGTCAATAGAAGTCCTCAATATATTCTCATCGTAAGTAAACTTCTGCTTATATGCTGACATTTAACTGACATAATCCGGTGCTATAATAAACATAAGAGCTAGTTAGTCGCGAGGTGAACAAAAATGGCGCATATATTAGTAATAGAAGACGAATATGCAATTAGCCAGGTGTTAAAAGTTTATTTAAAAAAGGTCGGCTATGATGTAACACAGTGCTTTAGTGGTGGTGAGGCTTTACATAAATTTATTGAGACTCAACCAGATTTAGTGTTACTAGATATTATGCTGCCTGAGAAAAATGGTTGGATTATTTTAAAGGAAATTAGAGAATACAGTGCTTGTCCCATTATAATGTTAACCGCTTTAGGCGAGGTTAATTACCGTTTAGAAGGATTTGACCAAGGAGCAGACGATTATATTCCAAAGCCCTTTATTGCAGATGAAGTTGTTGCGAGAGTGAAGGCCGTTTTAAGACGGGCTGAAGGAAGCACCGATTCATCCTCTTTAAAGCGTTACGGTTCTCTCGAAATTGATAGGAAGGCACATAGAGTGTTTCTAAGAGGGAAGGAAATACTATTAACGCCTAGAGATTTATCGGTGCTTTTATTTTTAGCTGACCATCCGAACCAAACATTTACGCGTGATCAGCTCATTGATCATGTTTGGGGCTGGGAGTATGACGGAAGTGATCGAGCGGTAGATTTAGCAGTGAAACGGCTTCGTAAAGCGTTGATGGATTGGGATGAAACAGAGGGCGAAATAAAGACACTACGTGGATTGGGGTATCAGCTGAGTGTTCAAAAGAAATAAAAGAATATCTTTACTTCAATATTGGACAAGCCGTTACTTACTTACACTATTTATAGGTTTAGCTATAATTTCCTTGATTTCGGCAGCTTGGATTCGCCATACGACGTTTGAAAATCGACTAGAGATGATGGAGTTTTTAGCGGATGAGACGGTCTATCGTTTAACCGATAATTCGGGACTCAATAATGGGCCGTTTAACGGTATTCCTGGTTTCATTGGGGATCGGGAACGTTTTACTATGAGAGAAATTGATCCTATCCTGTATGTAGTCGATACAAAGGGCAATATCATAACAAGTAACCGCCCTGTACCACCAGGCAGTGCTAAAAATGTAGAGAGTATGTTAGATGGTGAAGAAGGTACAAAGGAATTAACGATAGGATTAGAGCCTGTTCAATATGTGGTCAAAAGAAAAATAGAAAATAGTCAGGAGCTAATTGGCTGGGTGCTAGTAGTGGAGAAGAAAGAAAATTTAACAAGAGTGAATCAAGCCTATGGTCAGCTTGCTATATTGATTGGGGCGTTGGCTTTGTTAGGCTGGGTTGCTATCTATTTTTTATCCAAACGATTAGCACGTCCCATCAAACAAGTAGCAGCAGCAGCAAAACAAGTGCAGGAGGGTAGCTATTCAGTCGATTTACCTCAGGATTGTAAGGAAAAAGAGGTATATGAGCTTGTAACTTCCTTTGAAAATATGGCTCAAAAACTTGAACAGCTGGAGAAAACCAGAACAGAATTATTGGCAGGCGTCACCCATGAACTGAAAACACCGGTCACTTCTATAAGTGGGCTATTACAAGCTGTAAAGGATGGCGTTGTAACAGGACAAGATGCGATGGAATTTATTGATATGGCTGTGATCGAAACAACAAAAATGAAAACAATGGTCGGTGATTTACTTGCTTTTAACCACTTTGCAGTAGATGCGATTCCGGTGAAGCTTGAGACTGTAAATGTCAATCAACTTCTGCGGGAGGCGGTCGCACAGTGGGAAGTAATGCAGGAAGATGACAGTGTTCATGTAAGCTTGCACCTAGTTGATCCTGCCATCCATGTACAGGTAGATATTGTCCGTATTCAGCAAATTATGACGAACCTATTAACCAATGCGAAACAGTCGATGGATATAGGATCTGTAACGCTAACACTTAAAGAGCAAGGGGATACGGTCTCCATTATTGTAACGGATACAGGTCGAGGTATTCCTGTAGAGGATCAGGCATTTATATTTGAGCGTTTTTATAGAGGAGAGAATAAAAAATATGCCATTCGAGGGTTAGGTCTTGGATTACCTCTTAGTAAAATGATGGCACAATCAATTGGAGGTGACTTAAAACTAATCGAAAGTCATGCCACAGGAACTTCCTTTGAATTACTATTGCAAAAAGCTACTACGTCGTAAAGGCGTGGTAGCTTTTTTTATGGGCTTCATGGCAACACCAGGACAGAAATGATTTGTAAAATATCAGTGAAGAAAATGTAAAGTTGACATCTGCCTGACACAAACGCTCTTTATAGTAAACAGTGTAGACGAGAAACGAGCAAAAAGATGCTTTTGCTATCTTGGGCTTCAGCCGCTTTATGACAATGAAAATTTAGTAGGGAGTGAGATGTATATGCCTATAGTAACCTCATTTAATCCAAATGGTCGTCAAGAAATTAAACAGGCGATTTCCTATCCAGACTATGCGTTATTAAAAGCCAAGCTACAGTATATTATGCAGCTGGACAAGCATGCGGGTGCGGATGGGAAATATGTAATTCGAAGTACGTACTTCGATAATTTTGCGAATAAAGTGCTCAATGAGAAAAAGGAAGGCTATATTAATCGAGATAAATACCGTGTACGAATATACGGTCAATCTAGTGCCATTATCAATCTTGAGCGCAAGAGTAAACGGAATAATTTAACCTTTAAAACGAAGTGTGCAATAGCTCAAGCTGAATATGAAAAAATGCGTCTTGGAGATATTTCATGGATGGAGGAGGATGAGCGAGGACTGATTAGGGACTTATATCAGGAGATGAGTTACAGCCAACTTAGACCAACAACAGTAGTAGATTATGAGCGAGAGGCGTATATTTACCCATTTGGTAATGTGCGAGTAACTTTTGATAGTAAGGTGCAATCCAGCTTACGCAATACAGATATGTTTAATCCAAGCTTACCCATGGTGGATGTACTAGAACAAAACCTAGTGATTTTAGAGGTGAAATATGATGACTATTTACCGGACATCATCAAATATTTACTTCAGTCTGTAGATACACGTGCCGAGGCTTATTCAAAATATCAACTTAGTCGTATGTACGGCTAATAAAAGGAGAACGAACGATGGATACAATTAAATTTAGTGATATTTTTAAATCTAATTTTTTAGAAAAAACAACATCTTTTTCATTAATCGATTCAATTATTGGTTTGGTCGTAGCATTTTTCATTGGGCTTTTCATTTACGCAGTTTATAAGAAAACCTTTAACGGAGTGATTTACTCTCATTCATTCAATATTGCATTGCTCATTATGACAATGGCGACAGCACTCGTGATTATGGGGATCAGTTCGAATGTTCTTCTATCTCTTGGTATGGTTGGTGCATTATCCATTGTGCGTTTCCGAACGCCTATTAAGGATCCTATGGATTTAGTTTATATTTTCTGGGCAATTGTTTCAGGTATTTTATGTGGGGCAGGTTTTATTCCTTTAGTCATTATTGGAGCGGTGTTAATTGGTCTTGTGTTGTTAGTATTTGTCAATAAAATTACAGTAGAAAATCCTTATTTATTAATTGTAAAGTTTGAGGAAGAGCTAGCATCTCAAGAGGTGGAGCGAATTATAGCTGCACAAACAAAAAAATTCGCCCTCAAATCGAAGTCGATTATGAACAATGAGGAAATGGAAACTACGTATGAAATTCGCGTCAAACAAAACGATGCTAAACTAATGGATCTACTAACAAAAGTGCCAGGTGTAAAATCTGCCATTATGCTAAGCTATGACGGGAACTTTACAGCATAATGACTATTTTCACAAAAAGGATTCCAAAGCGAGGTGTCAGTGATGATTAAAACCCGAATTGTCTACCTATGCATGGCAATTCTTCTCCTTCTCTTTGTCGTGATATATGCTGTACTTCCGAATGTAGGCATTGAAACAAAGAATACCGAGTTCTCTTATGAGAATATAATTTTTAATAAAAACAAAGTTACTACAGTCGATATCGAGATAGCCGAGGAAGATTGGGCTGACATGCTGGAAAATGCGGCAGATGAAGAGTTAAAACAGGCAGATATTACAGTAAACGGCAAGAAAATTGAGAATGTGGCTATACGCACTAAAGGAAATTTAACGTTACGATCAGTCATCAACAGTGACTCAGATCGTTATAGCTTAAAAATTGATTTTGATTATTATGATGATACTCAAAGCTTATATGGCTTGAAAAAGTTAAATTTAAATAATAATTATAGTGACTCTACATTAATGCGAGAGTATATATCCTATGAATTAATGGAGCAAATGGGCTTACCAACGCCAGCACATTCCTATATGTATGTCACCGTAAATGGTGAGGAGCGTGGTTTGTTTTTAGGCGTAGAAGCAGTGGATGAAACGTTCCTAGCTAATAACTATGGCTCCAATAATGGCTTTTTATTTAAGCCAGATGGGACAGGCAGTGATTTAAAATATATAAGTGACGATATGACGGATTATACAGGTATTGGTTTAAAAACAAATAAAGATAATATGGATCAATCCAAATTTGTGGAAATGCTGGATGCTATTAATAATGGTGGAGACATTGAGAAATATTTAGATGTCGATGAAATGCTACGATATTTCGCCGTCAATACGGCACTTGTAAATTTAGACAGTTACCAAGGGAATATGAAGCATAACTATTATTTATATGAACAGAATGGCAAGTTTTCAATTATCCCTTGGGATTACAATATGTCCTTTGGTGGCTTTGGAGCAGGTGGCGGTGGAATGGGAATGGGTACAGAAAATCGTCAAAAGCCAGTGGATGCTTCTAATTCAAAAAGTTCACCAATGGAGAACAATGGACAAACGGATCAAGCGGGTGTGGATAGGCAACAACAGAATGGCCAGTTTAACATGGATATGGGCATGTCAGGAAATCTAATGTCCGAAAGTGCTATTAATTTTAGTGTGACTACTCCTGTCTCTGGCACAACTTTGGAGGAACGGCCACTACTAAATGCCTTACTTTCTAATGAGAAATATCGGGCTCAATATGAAGGCTATTTAAAAGAGTTAACGACGAATTATTTAACAGAGGATTATGTACAATCCATGACAAAAAAATTAGCGGTGCTTTTAACAACCTATGTCGAAGCGGATCCAACTAAATTTTCTACGACGGAACAGTTTTTAGAGGCAGTTGAAGGTGAGAATAGTTTACCAGAGTTTGCAAAGCAGCGCTCCGAATCTATTTTAAAACAGCTCTCTGGGGAGCTCGTTGTGGAAGCATCGACAACCTCTCAGGGAATGATGCCGATTCCAAATGAAAATGGAGAAATGAATGCTATGCCTGATAATTTTGATCCGAGTCAGCTACCTGAGAACTTTGATCCATCTCAAGGTCCTCCGTTTAACAAAGAAGGCAATGGACCAGGGAGGGGAGAAGGTCCAAATGGTGGGCCTATGCAGCGCCCCGATGAAAACGGAGCGCCGATGGGCATGCCTGGTGCCAATAATGAAATCGCCGATCCAGCGGCCACTATTGATAAGACTACAGTGATTACCATCATTGCATCCTTAGTATTATTACTCCTTTCACTTCTCTTTGTTTATAGATTTAAGCGTAGAGGCTATTAAAAAATGACCATATCCAAACTTTTGGGTATGGTTTTTGCTTTTTCTCGTGCTAAAATAAAGCATTCTGTTCTTAGGAGTCCTTTTATATGAATGAACAACAGTTTGATAAATATTTGCATATTAAGACCGTGGGAGAACAATATGGTTTCCCAAAGCTTGCCCACTATCACCGTTATGAACCAACCCCTTATATTGGGCTAGAACAATTATTTGCTATCTATGAGATGCCTAACGACCCTGTGTTTATTGATATGGGCTGTGGAAAGGGAAGGGTACCCATTTATGTTCATCATCAATTTCATATCCCAACGATCGGAATAGAGATGGACGCTGGATTTTATGCAGAGGCAGAAGAAAATAAACGAAGCTATCTTCAAAAAAAGCGTTCACATGCACCTATTACATTTATTCATACGATAGCAGAGGCATATGAAATAAAGCCGCGAGATAATGTGTTTTTCTTTTTTAATCCCTTTTCCATTCATATTTTCCGCACGGTTATTCAGAACATTTGGCAATCCTATGAGCAAAAAATGCGAGATATTCATATAATTTTATACTATCCTCCCTATGATTATTTACAGTTTTTACATCAGGGGACACCATTTGAATTGCTCCATGAAGTGCATTTAGAAAATGAAACTAATATGAATGAACGCCTTTGTGTGTTCGAATTAAAGAAAGCATAGGGCAATCGCCTTCATGCTTTTTTCTCTTTTCTAGACTTATTTTCAGGGAAATAATTTAATGAAGATGAAGAACAGCCAAACCCTTATCTTAAAAAAATAAACGCATATGATAGTTTTGTACCACACTATAAACTGAATTGAGAGATAATTCTTAAATAACTAATTATACTGAAAAATCACTCTAGACTAAATATAAAGAATGTTTTACAATGTAAAAGTCATAAATGAATAATATTGTTCTGTTGTTTTTAGGTAGTTATAAATAATTATTTTTGCTATTGAGGAAATGAATTTATTTGTTTATAATTATCAGAAATATCGAATATTTTAGAAATCTTCAGGGGGAATCTAATTATGAAAGAGAGTAAAAAGCTTAAGAAGTTCGGTTCACTATTAGTAGCATCTTCATTACTTGCTGGTGTACTTGCTGGTTGTGGTAACGGAGACGACTCAAGTTCAGGCGGTGGCTCATCATCAGGCGGTGGTTCATCTGATGGCGATACAATTAAAATTGGTGCAAACCTAGAGCTTTCAGGAAATGTAGCATCTTACGGTTCTTCAATCGGTCTGGGCGCAGAATTGGCTGTAAAAGAAATAAATGATGCTGGTGGTATTGATGGTAAGAAGATTGAACTGATTAAAGTAGATAATAAATCCGAAAACTCTGAGGCTACAGCTGCAGCTATTAAACTAGCAACGCAAGATAAAGTAGTAGCAATGCTAGCTCCTGCAACTTCAGGAAATACAGTAGCAACGGTTCAAATTGCCAATCAAAATAAAATCCCGATTGTTACTGGTTCTGGAACTGCCCCAAATATTACGGTAAATGAGGATGGCAGCGTTAACGAATATGCATTCCGTACATGCTTTATTGACCCATTCCAAGGGATTGTGGCAGCTAACTTCGCTTCAGGTGAGCTAAGTGCGAAAAACGTAGCTATTTTTGCTGACAATGCGTCTGATTATGCAAAAGGTTTAGCAAAGTCCTTTAAAGAAACGATTACTAAAAGTGGAGGGGAAATTGTAAAGGAAGAAGCTTATGTAGCGAAAGATACAGACTTCCGTACACAATTAACTAATATTAAAGCAGCGAATCCAGACTTTATCTTTATCCCTGGATACTATGAAGAGGTTGGATTAATTGTTAAACAAGCCCGTGAAATGGGTATTGATGTACCCTTAATGGGGGCTGATGGTTGGGATTCACCAACTTTAGTGGATCTAGCTGGCAAGGATGCATTAAATAATACGTATATTACTAACCACTATTCTGCAGAAGATCCAGACCAAAAAATTCAAGACTTTGTAAAGGCATTTAAAGCGGCAAATGGTGATAAGGCACCTGATGCGTTCAACGCACTTGGATATGACTCTATTTACTATATTGCTGATGCAATTAAACGTGCAGGTTCTACAGATGGAGAAGCTATTAAAAATGAATTAGCTGCAACAAAAGATCTTTCTTTAGTAACAGGTACTTTCTCAGTTGACGAAAACCATAACCCTATTAAAACAGCAACAGTTCTTGAATTTAAAGACGGTAAACAAGTGTTCAACTCTAAAGTTAATCCTTAATGTTTTGTAAGTAAGGGGGAGGCGGGTAAACACGCCTTCCTTTTTTCTGTTTTAGATAACTAGAATAGCAGCATAAAACATAACTTTTTAGTATCGAAGCATGTACAGATTTCTCATTTTTCAGAAAATTCAAAGGAGTGAATGCGTATGGAATGGATACAGCAACTTGTGAATGGTATTTCACTAGGAAGTATCTACGCGTTAATAGCGCTAGGGTATACGATGGTATACGGTATTATCAAGCTGATTAACTTTGCCCATGGTGACGTTTTCATGATTGGTTCATTTATCGGTTTTTACGCAATTGCTAAATGGGAGCTTGGCTTTTTCCCAGCATTATTATTGGCGATGCTCATTTGCGCAATTTTTGGTGTTTTAATTGAACGGATCGCCTATAAACGATTACGAAATGCAACACGTATTGCGGCACTAATTACAGCGATCGGCGTATCGTTATTAATTGAATATACAACGATTTTCTTCAGAGGGGCTCAACCGGCAGCGTATCCTGAAGTGTTCAAAAATAAGTCTTTTGATATTTTAGGCGTACAAATTAGTAGTACCTCTATTTTAATTTTATCAGTCGCAGTTGTACTGATGATTCTTTTACAATTCATCGTACATAAAACAAAAATCGGGAAAGCCATGCGTGCCGTTTCTCATGATGCGGATGCAGCACGTTTAATGGGGATTAACGTTGATAATACAATCTCTGCAACATTTGCAATTGGTTCGGCTTTAGCTGGTGCAGCCGGTGTTATCTTCGGTGTGTATTATACGAAAATTGACCCGTTAATGGGTGTTATACCAGGGGTTAAAGCGTTTATCGCAGCTGTTCTTGGTGGAATTGGGATTATTCCCGGCGCGATGGTCGGTGGTATGTTACTAGGCGTTGTAGAATCTTTAGTAAGTGCGCTTGGCTTCTCTTTATGGAGAGATGCAGCGGCATTCGTTATTTTAATTTTGATTTTAATATTCAGACCATCGGGTATCTTCGGTAAAAATGCCCGTGAGAAAGTGTAGGTGAGCGATTATATGAAAAAGTCTAAAGTTTTCTGGGGCTATGCCGTATTAGCGCTAGTCATCTATGCAGTTGTGCAATTATTGATTACGACCGAAGTCATTGATATGTACTATAAAAATATGCTGATTACGATGTGTATTAACATTATGCTTGCTGTCAGCTTGCATATTGTTATTGGGGTTACAGGTCAATTTTCGATTGGGCATGCTGGGTTCCTAGCAGTAGGGGCCTATGTATCAGCGATTATTACGACGAAACTTATGTTGCCATTCCCATTGGCGATTTTATTAGGGGCAGCGGCAGCAGCTGTCGCAGGCCTTATTGTAGGTATTCCGACACTTCGTCTAAAAGGGGATTATCTCGCAATTGCCACTCTAGGATTTGCGGAGATTATTCGTATTATTTTCTTAAATACGGATTATGTTGGCGGTGCTGCAGGGATGCAGGTTAAATATTTATCTAACTGGACGTATGCATTTTTCGGTGTAGTATTAACAATTCTTGTCATCTCCAACTTTACAAATTCGCGTCATGGTCGCGCATGTATTTCTATTCGCGAAGATGAGATTGCAGCAGATGCGATGGGAATTAATACAACTTACTATAAGGTTGTCGCATTTGCGATTGGATCTTTCTTTGCTGGGCTAGCAGGTGCAATTTTCGCCCATAACTTTTACATTATTCAACCGACAACTTTCGGTTTCCTAAAATCATTTGATATTTTAATTTATGTTGTACTTGGTGGCTTAGGAAGTCTTTCAGGTTCCGTGATCGCTGCGGTTTTCTTAACGATCGTATCGACATATCTAGCAAACTTCCCAGAGACTCGTATGATTATTTACAGTTTAGTACTAATTATCGTAATGCTTTATCGACCAACAGGATTAATGGGAACAAAAGAAATTACGGATTTATTTAAGTTTGGTAAAAAAGGAGGTACAAAATAATGACTGGAAACCTTCTTATTAATGTTGAAAACATGGGGATTCAATTCGGTGGTTTAAAGGCAGTACAGGGTGTTAATATGTATCTCAATCAAGGTGAATTAGTGGGATTAATCGGTCCCAATGGTGCTGGAAAAACGACTAGCTTTAATATGCTGACAGGGGTATATACACCAACAGAGGGGACCATCACATTTGGCGGACAGAAATTAAACGGGCTTGCACCTTACCAAGTAACACAAAAGGGAATAAGCCGTACATTCCAAAATATTCGTCTATTTAAAGAGCTATCTGTTCTAGACAATGTCAAAGTGGCCAACCATTCGCTTGCTAAGCATTCGATGTGGTCATCGATTTTTCGCTTACCCACGCATTTCAATGGTGAGGCTGAAATGGAGCTTCAATCCATAGAGTTTTTAAAAATCTTTGGTTTAGATGTCTATATGAATGAGTTAGCTAAAAATTTACCATATGGAATGCAGCGACGATTAGAGATTGCCCGTGCATTAGCGGCAAATCCAAAGCTATTATTATTGGACGAACCAGCTGCCGGGATGAATCCGCAGGAAACGCATGATTTAATGGAATTAATTGCATTTATACGTAAAGAGTTTGGTTTAACGATCTTACTGATTGAGCATGATATGAGCTTAGTAATGGGTATTTGTGAGCGTATTTATGTACTCGATCATGGACAATTAATTGCTGACGGGACACCAGAAGAAATTCGCAACAATCCAAAGGTAATTGAAGCGTACCTTGGTGAGGAGGTTATCGGCTAATGCTAAAAGTACAAAATATAGATGTTTATTATGGTAACATTCAAGCATTGAAGGGCCTCTCTTTAGAAGTAAATGAGGGTGAAATTGTCACATTAATCGGTGCAAACGGTGCTGGGAAAAGTACATTGTTAAAAACATTGTCAGGCTTATTAAAACCAAAAGGTGGCATTATTGAATACGAAGGCTTCTCTATAGCGGGGAAAGCAGCTCAAACTATTGTTAAATCGGGGATTTCCCACGTTCCAGAAGGACGTCGTGTTTTTGCCAATATGTCTGTAGAAGAAAATTTAGAGCTTGGTGCCTATTTGCGCAATGACAAAGCAGGAATTAAAAAAGATATGGACCATGTTTTTGAGTTATTCCCTAGACTATTGGAGCGTCGTAAACAGCTATCAGGAACATTGTCTGGTGGGGAACAGCAAATGCTTGCGATGGGTCGTGCCTTAATGGCAAAGCCCAAATTGCTATTAATGGATGAGCCTTCAATGGGGCTCGCACCGCTAATGGTTAAAAATATTTTCAATATTATTGAACAGGTAAATAAAGAGGGGACAACAGTATTGCTTGTTGAGCAAAATGCCAATATGGCACTGTCTGTCGCTAACCGTGCATACGTGCTCGAAACAGGGCGCATTGTTTTATCTGGTTCCGCTAAAGAGCTTCAAGAAAGTGAAGAAGTAAAAGCAGCTTATTTGGGTGGTTTATAATGGAGAGGGGCGTCTCAACAAGGAGAGGCCCTTTTTCGTTGTTCTTCCTACTGAATAATCGAAGGTAGCATTTTACTATTCATTTTTGGTATGGTGGAAAAAAGGAGTGATGTTTTTTGAACTATTCAGCACAATATTTTATTCAACAACTAAATTTAGCCGAACATCCTGAAGGAGGCTATTATATTTCTTCATTTCGGGCTGCAGAAGATATTGCAGTAAGGGATGTTCAGAGACCTATTTATACGAGTATTTATTTCTTACTTCGCTCACAGGACATTTCACATCTGCATCGTTTGCAGTCAGATGAGCTATGGTATTACCATGCCGGTAGTCCGCTTACAGTCCATATGATTTTTCCAGATGGAACATATGAAGCGAAGAAGCTTGGCTTGAACGTAGAAGCAGGGGAGATACCACAAATTGTGGTCCCTAAAAATACGATATTTGGATCATCGGTGGAGGAAGCAGATACGTTTAGTTTAGTGGGATGTATGGTTGCCCCAGGCTTTGACTTTGATGATTTCGAATTGTTTACACAGGACGAGCTTTTAGCAGATTACCCTCAGCATGAGGCTGTAATTCGTAAAATGGCCTACCAAACGATTAAATAAAAAATATGCCGTCTCATTCATTGTGAGGCGGCGTTGTTTGTTTACCATAAAATTTCTTCCGGATAGCTAAGCTGCATTTGTATGGCGTGTAAAGGTTGCTTCGTGGCAATCGCGGCTTCCATTAGGTGTGATTTAAGTGCTACATATTCATGATCCTCTACAAGTAAGCGTAATGCAAATGCTGCTAGCTGAGCTTTACGTTCTTCTTTATTTAATTGGATATATTCTAAATTCAGAACATCCACATACTGTGTGGCGAAAAGGAAGGTTAAAGGGCTTTTTGCCTGTAGCATTGTTAAAAAGACTCCATAATCCTCTTCATTCACTTCCTGTTCTAAACAATCTGCAATAGCAGCTTGAAATTTACGAATCGTCGCTATCTCATGATTCCAAATAGATGCATTGTTTAATGTCAGGTGAAGATCAATGAAATCGTTTAAAGCGATAGCACTAAAGATAATTTCAGGCCAAAGGATATCTGTAGCAAAATATATGTTTTTATTGGGGAAAATCAGTTCATGTTGTGTGAGGGTGTTCTTATTAACACCGTTACTCACAAACTCTAGTTGGTGTTCCCCAAGCATAGCATGTCTCAGTTTATAGCAAACGCTTAAAATACGGAGTCGGGGACCTTGATAATCATAGTATTTATTGGCATCACCAGTTACTTTGTAAATAGCGTTGATCAGCTCATCTAAATCCCAAAAATCTCCGCAAATTTGTACACCTGTTAACTGCTCTGTGCTTTGAATGGAAATCATCGTCCTCGCCCTCCTCTAATACTTATTTTGGTGTGTAATTTAGTAGTTTGAATAGCTCTGCCTGCTCTTTATCAGTTAGGTCTCGCCATTGGCCTATTTTTAAATTTCCAAGCTTAATATTCATAATACGAATACGCTGTAGACGCTTTACCGAGTAGCCAAGAGCTGAACACATCCGGCGTATTTGACGATTTAAGCCTTGCTCCAAAATGATTTTAAAAACTTTGTCTGATATCTTTTCAACATAACAAGGTAAGGTCGTGGTATCTAGAATATCTACACCTGCGCCCATCTTGTTAATAAATTGCTCTGTTATAGGTTTATCTACTTGAACAATATATTCTTTTTCATGATGGTTTTCAGCGCGAAGAATTTTATTGACGATATCGCCATCATTAGTTAATAACAATAGCCCCTCCGATTCCTTATCGAGACGCCCAATATGAAAAATTCGTAAAGGATGATTTACAAAATCAACGACATTGCCTTTTATATGGCGTTCCGTTGTGCTTGTTATGCCGACCGGCTTGTTTAAAGCTATATAGACAAGCTTTTGTTCTTTCTTTACCTCTTTTCCATCAACGCAAACAATGTCGCCATTCTCTACCTGACTTCCAACTGTCGCAGGTTCGCCGTTAATTGTAACTTTTCCTTCGGCTATCCACTTATCAGCGCCACGACGCGATATAATGCCTGTTTCACTTAAATATTTATTAATACGCATATTGTTCTCCTAAATCTAATATTATTTTTAAGTATACCTTAACGTTATACAAACCGTGAATTCTATATACTTTTCTAGTAAAAATAAATTGCTTGAAAAATTTTTTAAAAAGTTGAAATTATTATTTGTTTCTGACAATATATTAGATGAGAGGATCTCTATGAAAATATTGTTATTTCGCTATAAAATAATGTTTTTTGTAGATAGTCTCATTAAATTGTGTAAAGGGGAGAAGTAAAATGGTTTATGCATTTCCAAACACTGAAGGATCGGTAGTCCAATTCAAACAGAAATATGATAATTATATTGGTGGCGAATGGACACCTCCAGTGAAGGGTCAATACTTTGATAATGTCACTCCTGTTACTGGACAAGTTTTTACACAAGTAGCACGTTCCACAGCTGAGGATATTGAACTGGCACTTGATGCAGCACATGCTGCTAAAGATGCGTGGGGAAAAACATCACCGACAGAACGTGCAAACATTTTACTTAAAATTGCGGACCGTATCGAGCAAAATTTAGAAAAGCTAGCCGTTGCCGAAACATGGGATAACGGAAAGGCGGTACGTGAAACTTTAAATGCAGATATCCCTCTTGCCATTGATCATTTCCGTTACTTTGCTGGAGCTTTACGTGCTCAAGAAGGCTCTGTAAGCCAAATCGATAACGATACAGTTGCTTATCATTTCCATGAGCCAATAGGGGTAGTGGGCCAAATTATACCTTGGAACTTCCCGTTATTAATGGCTGTATGGAAGCTTGCGCCAGCACTAGCTGCTGGTAACTGTGTCGTATTAAAACCTGCAGAACAAACACCAGCATCCATTATGGTGCTTGTGGAACTAATAGAAGATTTATTACCATCAGGTGTCATTAATATTGTGAATGGTTTTGGTTTAGAGGCTGGGAAACCGCTTGCATCTAATCCACGTATCGGTAAGATTGCTTTCACTGGTGAGACGACAACTGGTCGTTTGATTATGCAATACGCGTCTCAAAACCTAATCCCAGTTACATTAGAGCTTGGTGGTAAATCACCTAATATCTTCTTTGAGGATATTATGGATAAGGACGACGAATTTTTAGATAAAGCAGTGGAAGGCTTCGTATTATTTGCTCTGAACCAAGGGGAAGTATGTACATGCCCTTCCCGTGCAATTATTCAGGAATCTATTTATGATAAATTTATGGAACGTGTACTACAACGAGTAGAAGCTATTAAAGTTGGTAATCCGCTTGATCCAAACACAATGATGGGAGCACAGGCTTCAAGCGAGCAGATGGAAAAAATCCTTTCTTATTTAGATATCGGTAAGCAAGAAGGTGCAGAATGTCTAATCGGTGGGGAGAAAAATAATGTAGGAGAAGGCTTTGAAAATGGCTACTACGTTAAACCAACTGTCTTTAAAGGCCATAATAAAATGCGTATTTTCCAGGAGGAAATTTTTGGTCCTGTTGTAGCTGTTACTACGTTTAAAACGAAAGAAGAGGCATTAGAAATTGCGAATGATACACTGTATGGCTTAGGTTCAGGTGTTTGGACAAGAGATATTAATACAGCATATCGCTTCGGTCGTGAAATAGAGGCAGGTCGTGTTTGGACAAACTGCTACCATGCTTATCCTGCACATGCTGCATTCGGTGGCTACAAAATGTCAGGAGTTGGGCGTGAAAATCATAAAATGATGTTATCTCATTACCAACAAACGAAAAATTTATTAGTTAGCTATAGTGAAAATAAACTTGGTTTCTTCTAATCCATAGGGAGGTGCATGAGCGTGATTGAACGTGTATTAGCCACGGCAGAAGCGCTGGCACTCATCGAGCTATTAAAAGAGAAACATGGGCCTGTTATGTTTCATCAATCAGGCGGGTGCTGTGATGGTTCTTCCCCTATGTGTTATCCGGACGGAGACTTACTATTAGGTGATCAG
The DNA here is from genome assembly GCF_019091145.1 of Lysinibacillus sp. GbtcB16. Lineage (NCBI taxonomy): Bacteria > Bacillati > Bacillota > Bacilli > Caryophanales > Bacillaceae > Lysinibacillus > Lysinibacillus sp. GbtcB16. The sequence goes on along the minus strand of NZ_JAGXJV010000004.1, from coordinate 73,018 downwards.
GATATATGTTTGGGCGAAATAGGTGGAGCTCCATTTTATATGCATAAAAATCAATATGATTATTGGAAACATACTCAAATCATACTGGATGTAGTGGAAGGTAGAGGTGGGATGTTTTCATTAGAGGGCGTTGAAGGAAAACGTTTTTTAACAAGATCGAGAGCCTTCACATCAGAGGAGTTACAGGAGCTAGGATTAATTTAACGAGTCATTTGTACAGCGGCAAAAACTTTGCCGCTGTCTTTTTGCATTAATTTTTAGAAAAAAGGGTATGTAAAGCTATATTGTTAGACGAATTTCGTAAAAATAAAAATAGCTGTAAACGTTCTTTTAAGGTCACGGTAAATATTAATTTCCGAGTGGTTTTTGCAATCAACAGTAGTTCCTCCTTTCGTATTTGTTTAATATTTCCTATTAAATCAAAAAAATGGGGTAACATATATTAAATTAAGTTTACTTTTTATGTTAATTGTTACAAATGGGATGAATCTTTCTCGTATTATGTAACGTAAAATGGGTAAAGGAGCGTGCTAAATATGGATTACGTGATGATAGAAAATCAATTTACAAATACGGTAGAAGATGTTTCGAAGGCTGCGGGATGGACAGTGGATCGTAAAATTGTTTTAGCTATAGCTAGTACGTTTGTTGCGTCAGGGAAAACATTTGATGCGGTCCAATACAAACATATTTTACAGGAAATGAAGAAGCAATCCTCGTGGATGTCTCCCTTAAGAACTACGGTAGGCTATAGTATAGCTGCTAATTTAATGGAGCATGCGGACGCTGAAAAAGCAGTAATGAATTTATTAACGAATGTGAATGCATTAAAGGAAGCGAAATTTAGAAGCGGTAACTTTAGTTATATTGCAGCTCAGTTTTTGACAGAGGACGAAAAGGATAAAAACGCGCATGCATATGCAGCTAGAGCTTTATTTGATGCCATTCGGAAACATCATCCATTTTTAACATCCTATGAAGATATTCCATACACTGTGTTACTAAGTAGTCCATCTGATGATGTGGAAGTACGTGCGGAAACGATGAATCGCTATTATAAAGAGTTACGAACATATAATTTTAATGCAGGGAATGAGCTGCAATGGTTGTCACAAGTATTAACCTTCCTATCTCCACAATTTGATCGTCAACTAGTGCCCAATGTCGTGACCATTCGAGATACGCTAAAAAATCAAGATGTCAAAGTAAAGGCCATGCATTATCCCTTACTTGGATTTTTAGCCTTACTAGATCTTACTCATCACCAATTGCAAGAAGTTATACATTTATATCATGAATTAAAGGATTTAAAATTATTAAAATGGCATCGTGAATTTGTTTTCTTTATGGCTGTACAAATCGCCATTTATGATATGGCGAAAGTACAAAAATCACTGTCTATGACGCTTATGTCATCTATTGAATTATTAATTCAAGCTCAGCATGCTGCAATGATAGCGGCAGTTAGTGCAGCCGCTATTGCATCGAGTTCGAGCTCTTCGTGATAGAATGAGGGAGAACAATTATGGGAGGTGCATTTGAAGGATGAAGGAAACAAAACTGTGGATTAATGGTCAATGGCAAGATGCAAAGGAAAGCTATGAGCTAAAATCACCATATAGTGGTGAGGTGATTGCTCAAGTGGCAAAGGCATCTATACAAGATGTGGAGAGAGCAATCGATGGTGCACAGCAAGCATTCCTTTCGTTTAAAAAGACGACAGCCTACGAGCGTGCCGAAATTTTATATAAAGTTGTCGATTTAATGCGACAACGAAAAGAAGAATTTGCAGAGATTTTAGCATTAGAGGCAGGAAAGCCTTTGACAGCAGGGTTAGCGGAAATTGATCGTACCATTGCCACCTATCAATTTGCAGCAGAGGGTGCCAAACAACCAAAAGGCGAAACTGTACCGATGGATGCGGCACCTGGAGCAGGAGATCGTATAGGCTGGACAAAGAGAGAGCCATTGGGGGTAATTTCTGCTATTACACCGTTTAATTTTCCGTTTAATTTAGTGGCCCATAAATTAGGACCGGCGTTTGCAGTAGGTAATACAGTTGTTTTAAAGCCGGCAACTCAAACACCATTAAGTTCTCTTGTTATGGCAGAAATTTTCCGTGAAGCAGGTTTGCCAGATGGAGCGTTGCAAATTGTGACAGGAAGTGGTGGAGAGCTCAGCGATACTTTGGTTACACATCCTCACGTCAAAAAGGTGACGTTTACGGGCAGTGGTAAAGTTGGATTAGGTATTAAAGAAAAAGTTGGCTTACGTAAAGTAACTTTAGAGCTTGGTTCTAATGCAGCTGTCATTGTCGAACCATCGACGCCTTTTACTAAAATTATAAGTCGTTGTGTGAGCGGTGCCTTTAACTTTGCTGGACAAGTATGTATTTCGTTACAACGCATTTATGTACATTCTTCTATTATTGATGAATTTACGGAGGCATTTGTTGCGGAAACTAAAAAGCTTGTAGTAGGAGATCCTTTAGATAAAAACACAGATGTAAGTGCTATGATCAACCCGAATGAGGTTGGACGAATTAAAGAGTGGATTGAAGAAGCACAGGCACAAGGAGCAGTTATTGCAACTGGAGGAGTATTTACAGAACGGACGTTAACCCCAACTGTTATGACGAATGTGACGGCTGATATGAAAATTGTTTGTCAGGAAACATTCGCGCCAATCGTCTCAATTGTTTCATATGAAACATTAGATGACGCAATTCGACTTGTCAATGAGTCGGACCTTGGCTTAAATGCAGGTATTTACACGAATGTATTACCAGATGCCTTGTATGCAGCCGACGAATTACAGGCAGGTGCTGTCATTATAAATGATGTTCCGACATTCCGTGTAGATAATATGCCCTATGGTGGTGTGAAGATGAGTGGCTATGGGCGAGAGGGCATTAAATGGGCCATTGAGGAAATGACAGACATGAAATTTATTACGATGAAAAAATCGTTCTAAATTTGCATAAGCTCTTTTTCTACGATACGATGACGAAAGAACATACATGAAGGGAAGTTACAAGAAATATGACAAACAATGCTGTACCCATGAGCCAATCACGTACGGTTCAATCACGTCTCGTATTACCTCCAGACACAAACAATCACAATTCCATTTTCGGTGGAAGAGTGTTAGCTTATATTGATGAAATTGCTGCTATTACAGCGATGAAACATGCGAAGGGACTTGTAGTCACAGCTTCAATAGACTCAGTTGATTTTTTATCGGCTGCCCATGTAGGAGATATTCTTGAAATTGAAAGTATAGTTTCCTCTACAGGACGTTCTTCAATGGAGGTTTATGTTCGCGTTGTTTCCCGCAATATAGAGACTGGTGAGGAAAAATTAACGACAGAATCATTTGTAACCATGGTTGCAGTAAATGAAGAAGGAAAACCGGTACCGGTACCTGCCATTTATCCTGAAACAGATGAGGAAAAACGTTTATTTGAAACAGGGCCTGCAAGACGAGAGCATCGTAAACAAAAGCGTGCATTGCCACATTAAGGTTAAAGGGAGCTTCACCTAAAGCGGTGGGGCTCCCTTTGTTATATTACATATTCAATTCATTAACTACATTAATAAGTGAATCAGAAGAAGAGGAAACAAGTGTAGCTCCTTGTGATAGCTCGGTAATTAAATTAGAAATGGCTGAAATGTCTCTAGATGTATGAACATACTGTTGTTGAATGCCAGATACGGCATCAGCTATATCATTAAATGATTTAGATAAGTTTTCTTGCGTATTAACGCTATGTTGAATTTTTTGATCAACATTAATAACTGAATTTGCCATTGTTGTAATATTACTTTCAGTTTCTTTAATGAGATGTGACACATTTTGCACGGCATTTTTCGTTTCTTCAGCAAGCTTTCGTACTTCCTCTGCTACTACGGCGAAGCCTTTGCCATGTTCCCCTGCTCGAGCTGCCTCAATAGACGCATTTAAAGCTAATAAATTTGTTTGATCCGCAATGCCCGTGACAAGTCCTACAATCTCAGAAATTTTTTGAGAGGAGGTACGTAACTGATTCATAGTTACCTCAAGGCTGTTGACACTTTGTAAAATAACTTGGATTAAATCATTTTGCTCTTTCAGCTGATGTTGCCCACGTCTTGATTTCTCCTGTGTATCTGCAACGAAGCTTAATCCCTGTTTGGTTGCCTCTGCAATATCATCCGTTTGCGAGGAAATGACTAACAACGATGCAGCTGTCTCTTCACTAATGGCATTAAGCTCCTCAGCTGTACTTTGAATTGTCGTAACAAGGGCGTTTTTCGTTTGATCAGCGGCTGTTCGAATACGATCTTCCTCTTTTTCGTATGCCTCGATCACAAGCTGTTGCTCAAAATTAATGATTTTGCAAAATGCGTTAATTGCACGAATGGCATCATTCTTTGAGATATCCACTTCATTCACAAAATTTGTGAACGTAGAAGTAAGGGATTGGAAGGATGCTATATACCATTTTGATTGTAAGCCAATTCGAACATGAGTTTCAGCAATGGCTTTTCTTTCAGCGATATAGGCGTCATTAATATGACTTTCAAAAATATCGCTTAAATGCTTATGTAACGTAACTTTTAAACGATCTATATGCGAGGTTCTATTAATAATGTCTACTAAATCTTGGCTCAAGCTAATGGCTGCATAAAATTGCTCCACCATTGCAGGAATTAGATCCTTAGCTAACGGTTGTAGTTGCTTAATAATGGCTAAATCCTCAATTGTTAAATTTAAAAGCTGTAATTGCTTTTGAAGGTTTGGATGACTTAAAACATCTAATTGTACATGGCCCTTAAAATTTTCAGGTGTTAATGTAATTGAGTAGCTGGAACTGCTGTTTTTTGAAAACCAACTCATTATTGTTTGCTCCATTCTTAATATCCATAATAATTGTGAGTAAAATGCACTTCTGAATTTGTTAGGTCTGTAAATTTGATAAATAATTGGTATTAAATCTATTTTACTATTATTTGCTGAATATTTGGTTAAAAATTTGGTTATTTCTTTATTTTTTTACTTTATTGGCAGTCCGACTAGTGAGGCGAAGTAAATTTGAATTTAAATTGGGAAACCTGTAAAATACGAACTGTTTAAGGAGAGAAAAATTGAACGTGAAAGATTATAGGAGGAGGTATTATATGGAGAAAAAACGCTTTAAATTCGTTATTCCAGTCATGGTCATTGTTGCAATAGGTTCCGTTTACATGCTACGAAACTACTATGCGGAAGTACCACATATTGAACAGCTATTAATTACAATTTGCGCCGCTCTAGGGTCAGGGGTTTTAGCATACTTTTTATTCCCACAGCAGGGTGACAATAAAATTGACGATCGAGGTCCTTACTAATAGTGATAAATGAAGCTGCTCGTTTGATTGTTAAACGAGCAGCTTTTTGTGGGAATTAAGGCTTAAATAATTTAAACCAGCCTTTATGTTTAAAGATAGTAAGCATAGCGATTACAACAATAATCATAATACCGAGGACAATAAAATAGCTGTATTGTCCATGTAGCTCAGGCATATTATCAAAGTTCATCCCATAAACACCTGCAATAAAGGTTAGTGGAATGAAGATCGTTGAGACGATTGTTAGAGTCATCATTATGCCGTTCATGCGGCTTGAGCTCATAGCCATATAACTATCTCGCATATCTGCTGTCAGCTCTCGATTGGATTCAACCATTTCTGTCAGTTTTAAAAGATGGTCGTATATATCTCCAAAATAAGCTCTTTCAGATTTGTTCAATGAAAAGCGGTAAGAATTAAGTACTCGATATAAAAGGTCTCGCATCGGTAAAATGGCACGCCGCAAATCGAGCAAATCACTACGAAACTCGAAGACAATCTTCATGGCATTTACATTGCTTTGGTATGTAAGCTCGCCTTCAAGTGCATTTAAATGATCTTCAATTTTATAAACAAGTGGAAAATAACTATCAACGATTTTATCAATGGTTTGATACGTTAAGTAGACTGTGCCACGTTCCCAGTTTTTTGGCTGGCTTTCTAACGTCTTTTGTACCTTTTCAATTTCGGGAACGGGGTTCTTATGGAATGTCACAATATACTTATTCGAGGCAAAAATATTAACCTCTTCTGCAGCTAAGGTCAGCTCGTTTAATCGATGAATGACGAAAAAATGGAAATCGTCATAAAAATCGAGTTTAGGTCGTTGTAATCGCATTAAGCAATCTTCAATAGCTAGTGGGTGAAAATGAAAAAATGAATCTAGCAAAGATTCTTCCTCTGCAGTAGGGCAATTAAAATCGACCCAGTACCATTCGAATTCTTGTTGATGTATCGATTCCAAAGGGAAATCTTTTAGTAATTGTTGTTTTTTTGTAATGCCAATGGTGCTTATCACAGCTTTCACCTCAAAGTATTTACTACAAAATAAATTTAATCTTCTTCTTTAAAGCATACCCATCCACCAAACAAAGTAGTGGCAAAAAATCGAGCAGGTTTTATAAAACCTACTTCTTGTAATAAAGTTAAAATCGCTTCCTCGGGCATAAATGACAGGGCCCGGATGGATTTTTCCATTTCTGCAACATCAGCTACGGAAAGCTTTGTATGTTGGAGCCAATAGGAACGCCATAAATCGAATTGCAGTTCCGTTTCAATAGTACCAGGTTGACCGTATTTCGAAACTAGGACAAACGGTGCGCCAGGTTGTAAATGGTTCCAAATTTCTTTCAAGGTCGATAGCTTATCTTCATAGCTTTGAATAAAATGAAGGACGAGTACACAACTAGCTGCATCATATTTTATAGCAGGTAGATGGGTATCCAGCAATGTTCCTTGATAGAACGACAGATCATTCGGTAAAGATTGGAGACGCTCCTTTGCTATTTCGAGCATGGATTCTGACGGATCAATACCAGTAAATGACCAATGTGGTCTTCCATCTGCTAGCTGCAATATTTCATTGCCACTACCTGCACCAACAACCAATATATCCGCATGCTCATGTAATGTGGAACGATAAAAAGTTTGTATTAAACGAAGCATTGCATCATAGCTTGGTAGAGTACGGCGAATCCCCTTTTCATATTCATTTGCTAATATGTGGTTGAATTCCATTTCTCATCACGACCTTTCAAAATTTTTTTAAAAAACTCACTTTAAACTGAAACTATTACGGGTATAGTTCCGTAAATAGTAGTACATAAAACGATAGATAACGTATAAAGAAAGGGTTGATATATATGGAGAGTAAATGGTCTAAAGTAATCATACACGCAAGTTCGTTTTTTGCGCCATGGTTAGTTCCCATTATCTTCTTTTTAATTAGTTCGGATGAGGAAGTGAAGGCAATTTCTATTCAAGCTATTCTTTTCCAACTTGTCATGGCAATTTTACTTGCTGTTTCTGGATTCTTAAGCATTTTCATTATTGGCATTCCATTTTTAATTGTTTTTGGGATTATGCTATTTGTAGTACCAATTATAGGTATTGTCAAAGCATTAACTGACGAGCCTTGGCGTTATCCGATTGTAGGTCGTTGGGTATAATTTTTATAGACGCAAGTATATGCTAGTTGCATATGCTTGCGTTTTTTCTATGGATAAAAAGGGTACATTAGGTGTAGGAAGCAAAATGATATGCTTGATAACCACTAATTAGTGCTATTTTCTACGCTTGAATATCGTTTTTTAGCCTTTTCATTTTTCTCTAGGCGAAATCATTGCAATTATTTTCAAGCGTTTTGTATAATATACTCAAAGAAAGTCAAAGATAGTCAAAGTCAGTGAAGCAAGCGAGGTGTATTCCTAAAATGCGTAATATATCAGACATCATAGAAGGTTACTTAAAGCAAGTACTTGAATTAGGTGGAGAAGGACATATTGAAATAAAACGTAGTGAAATTGCAGACAAATTTCAATGTGTACCATCACAAATAAATTATGTCATTAATACAAGATTTACCGCCGAGCGAGGTTACCTTGTGGAGAGCAAGCGAGGTGGTGGTGGATACATTCGAATTTTACGTGTCCGCGCGAATTCACAGATTGATCTAATCGACGATGTTCTCCGGCATATTGAAGGTGGAGCATCGCAAACAATGGCAGAAGATTTAGTATATCGACTTATCGATGAGCAGGTAATTTCAAAGCGAGAAGCGAAATTAATGTTAGCAGCAATTGATCGCTCAACAATCGATTTACATCTCCCTCTAAGAGATATAATTCGTGCAAAAATATTGCGGGCGATGCTGACAACTATAAAATACGAGCAACAGAAATAGTGAGGTGATGGAAATGATATGTGAACATTGTAAACAACGTAATGCGACAGTTACTGTAACACAAGTTCAAAATGGGCAAAAGGTGGAGCACCATTATTGTGACGTCTGCGCCTCACAATTCCATCCATTTCATGCAGAGTTTAAACAAGAGCCAGTTTCCATACAACAGTTATTATCAAACTGGTTTGGCTCACCTACATGGCAAAAGGTAGGAGAAAAACAACAAACACAGCCACAACAGCAAACATGCCCACAATGTGAATTTACGTATAAGCAATTTTTAAAAGAAGGTAAGTTTGGTTGCCCAAGCTGTTATGACACTTTTAGTGAGCATTTACCTAAGCTCTTTAACCGCATACAGGCGGGCCCCCAACATATTGGGAAAATGCCAGGTGCCCATAGCAATGTGTATGTCATTAAAAAGCAAATAGAGGATATCCGTAAACGCATGAAGTTCGCTGTAGATGAAGAGCAATTCGAAGAGGCAGCAAAGCTTCGAGATGAAGTCAAAGAGCTTGAGAAGCAGCTACAATTTGAAGGTGGTGATGTGTCTTGATGATTGAATCGTTTTTAGAGCGTGCGACACCTACTTGGATGCGTATTGAAGACGACTATTCTGATATTGTCATTAGTACACGAATTCGCCTTGCTCGAAATTTAGATGGCTATCGTTTTCCACTATCGTTTTCAGAGAACGAGGCTTTACAGGTGGAACAGGCAGTTACACATGCAGTAAGCGATAGTCCAACCCTTCAAAATGATTATGCATATTTTGCTATCAATGATCTAACACCTTTACAACGTCAAATTCTTGTAGAAAAGCATTTGATTAGTCCGCAGCTGGCCAAAAAAGAACAGGTGGGCTCCGTGCTTCTGTCACAAGATGAATCCGTGAGTATTATGGTGAATGAAGAGGATCATTTACGCATTCAATGTATGACAGCGAGTTTCCAGCTTCAAAATGCCTATGAACAAGCGAATAAGATTGACCGTATTCTAGAGAAGGTCTTACCTTATGCTTTTCGAGATACGTTTGGCTATTTAACAAGCTGTCCTACAAATATTGGTACTGGGCTACGAGCATCTGTGATGATGCATTTACCTGCTCTTACGTTAACGGGACAGATGAATCAAATTATAAATGCGATGACACGCTTAGGTATGACCGTAAGAGGTATATATGGTGAAGGAAGCGAAAATTTAGGAAATGTTTATCAAGTGTCCAACCAAATTACTCTTGGAAAGACAGAGGAAGATATTTTAGCAGATATACAAAGTGTTGCTGAAAAAATTATACAAAAAGAACGGCATGCAAGAGGTAGATTGATGGAAAAAGCCGAGCTGGCTTTAGAAGATCGAGTTTATCGAGCTTTAGGTACCCTTACGTATGCAAGAATTTTAACGAGTGAGGAAGCGGCTACCTGTCTTTCGAATGTTCGTTTAGGAGTCGACCTACAGTTGATTGACGGTATACTCGCAACAACTTTAAATGAGTGTGTCGTCAGTATGCAACCAGGTTTTTTACAGCATTATGCAGGTGAGGCATTACCGCCTGCTGAACGTGATCGTGTACGAGCTGAAATGCTTCGTGAGGCATTATTTCAAACACACACGAATAAGCCTAATAATGGGGAAAAAGGAGAGGATTTATATGATGTTTAATCGTTTTACACAACGCGCGCAAAAAGTATTACAGCTTGCTCAGGAAGAGGCTATTCGTTGGAAGCACGAATCCATAGGAACAGAGCACATTTTATTAGGGCTTATACGTGAAGGCGGCGGTATTGCTGCAAAAGCGTTAGAAGCTATTGATATTAGTCCTCAAATGATTGAAGCTGGTATTGAAGAATTAGTCGGTAAAGGGAAAGAAGATGTTGGTCCAATAGTTCACTATACGCCTCGAGCGAAAAAAGTAATTGAACTATCGGTGGACGAATCACGTAAATTAGGTCATTCGTATATCGGTACAGAACATTTACTATTAGCACTTATCCGTGAAGGTGAGGGTGTAGCAGCTCGCGTCTTAAATAATGCAGGTGTAGGCTTAAATAAAGCTCGTCAGCAAGTTTTATTATTATTAGGAAATAATGATAACGCGCAGTCTGGTCAACAAGCGGCACAAGCGGCGAATACCCCAACATTAGATAGTTTAGCCCGTGATTTAACGCAAATTGCCCGTGAAGGTACGTTAGATCCTGTTATTGGTCGAAGCAAGGAAATTACACGTGTTATCGAAGTGTTATCGCGTCGTACAAAAAATAACCCTGTCCTAATTGGTGAGCCAGGTGTTGGTAAAACAGCTATTGCTGAAGGGTTAGCACAGCAAATTATTAATAATGAAGTACCAGAAATTCTTCGCGACAAACGAGTGATGACGCTTGATATGGGAACTGTCGTTGCAGGTACAAAATATCGTGGTGAATTTGAGGACCGTTTGAAAAAAGTAATGGATGAAATTCGACAAGCCGGCAATATCATTTTATTTATTGATGAATTGCATACTTTAATCGGTGCAGGTGGTGCAGAAGGTGCGATTGACGCATCTAATATTTTAAAACCGTCTTTAGCACGAGGGGAGCTTCAATGTATCGGTGCGACAACGCTTGATGAATATCGTAAATATATTGAAAAAGATGCAGCATTAGAGCGTCGTTTCCAACCGATCCAAGTGGATGAACCAACGGTGGAAGAAGCTATTCTCATTATTCAAGGTTTACGTGACCGCTATGAAGCACATCACCGAGTGAAAATTACAGATGAAGCAATTGAAGCAGCGGCAAAAATGGGTGATCGATATATTTCAGACCGCTTCTTACCGGATAAAGCAATCGACCTTATCGATGAAGCGGGTTCAAAGGTTCGCTTACGTTCATTCGCAGTGCCACCAAACTTAAAGGCACTTGAAGATAAGCTTGAAAATGTTCGCTCGGAAAAGAACGCTGCTGTTTCAGGTCAAGAGTTTGAAAAGGCTGCAGCACTTAGAGATACTGAGCAAAAGCTTAAAGATGAGATTGAAGCTACACGCAAGAATTGGAAAGAAGAGCAAGGCAAGGCCGAGTCCAAAGTGACTGTTGATGATGTTGCAGCAGTTGTATCGATGTGGACAGGAATTCCTGTAGCTAAAATCGCTTCTGAAGAATCTTCGAAATTATTACAACTTGAAGAAGAGCTACACAAACGCGTTGTAGGTCAAGGCGAAGCGGTAGAAGCTATTTCACGTGCTATCCGTCGTGCAAGAGCGGGCCTTAAAGATCCAAAACGACCAATCGGTTCATTTATTTTCTTAGGACCTACAGGGGTTGGTAAAACAGAGCTTGCAAGAGCACTGGCTGAAGTGATGTTTGGCGACGAAGATGCTATGATTCGTGTCGATATGTCTGAGTACATGGAGAAACATTCGACTTCTCGTTTAGTAGGTTCGCCTCCAGGCTATGTAGGCTTTGACGATGGTGGTCAATTGACTGAAAAAGTCCGTCGTAAACCATATTCTGTTGTATTACTAGATGAAATTGAAAAAGCACACCCTGATGTTTTCAATATTCTACTGCAAGTTCTTGAAGATGGACGATTAACGGACTCTAAGGGTCGTGTAGTAGACTTCCGCAATACAGTAGTCATTATGACTTCAAATGTTGGCGCGGATGCACTTAAATATCAAAAAAGTCTTGGTTTTAATGTTGGTGGCGCAGATTCTAAACATAACGATATGAAGAGTACGATGCTAGAAGAATTGAAAAAAGCATTCCGCCCAGAATTCTTAAACCGTATCGATGAAATGATTGTCTTCCATTCATTAGAAAAAGAGCATTTAAAAGAAATCATTGCGATGATGGGGAATGCTCTAACAAAACGTTTGAAAGAACAAGATATTTCACTAGAATTAACCGATGCAGCGCTTGAAAAAATCGCACAGGAGGGCTATGACCCTCAATACGGTGCACGTCCACTACGTCGAGCATTACAAAAACAAGTGGAAGACCGCTTATCAGAAGAATTACTAAAAGGTAATGTGGAGAAGGGTAATCATGTTGTCATTGATTATGTAAACGATGAATTTATTGTGAAGAAAAAAGAGGGCGTTTCTATCTCTAAATAATTTCGAACGAAAGACAGTGAGGCATTAAGTGCCAAGCTGTCTTTTTTTTTGTACAATTAATATAAGAACAAATATTCGAGGTGAAAGAAAATTGGCAAAGAAAAAAACGAAATTTGTATGTTCAGGCTGTGGCTATGAATCAGCAAAATGGATGGGAAGATGTCCAGGGTGTGGGGAATGGAATAAGATGGTGGAGGAAGTAGAAGTGATTGCGAAAGGACCACGTGGGGCTTTCCAGCATTCTGCCACTGTTACTCAAAAGGCAATCCCTATCATTCAGGTGGAAGCTAGTGAAGAGTCCCGTGTAGCGACAGAAATGGGCGAGCTGAACCGTGTATTAGGCGGTGGTATTGTGCCTGGCTCTCTAGTATTAATAGGCGGTGATCCAGGGATTGGGAAATCCACTTTATTACTACAAGTTTCAGCCTTGCTTTCTAATAAAGGTCATCGTGTGCTGTATATTTCTGGTGAGGAATCTATCCGTCAAACGAAGCTACGTGCGGAGCGTTTGGGGGTAATTTCGCAAGAGCTGTATATTTATTCTGAAACAAATCTTGAGTTTTTGAATCAAACGATTGAGGAAGTACAGCCGAAATTTGTCATTGTCGATTCCATACAAACCGTCTTTCATCCAGAGGTAACAAGTGCGCCAGGTAGTGTCTCACAGGTCCGTGAGTGTACAGCTGAGCTTATGCGAATTGCTAAGACAAAAGGAATTGCGATCTTCTTAGTTGGGCATGTTACGAAAGAGGGGCAAATAGCAGGGCCTCGTATTTTAGAGCATATGGTGGATACAGTCCTGTATTTTGAAGGGGAAAGACATCATAATCATCGTATTTTACGAAGTCAAAAGAACCGCTTCGGTTCTACAAATGAAATTGCTATATTTGAAATGCTACAGGGTGGGCTAAAAGAGGTTTTGAACCCATCTGAGCTGTTTTTACAGGAGCGTTCACAAGGAGCTGCGGGCTCCACGATTGTTGCCTCAATGGAGGGAACAAGGCCAATACTCGTTGAAATCCAGTCACTCGTAACGCCTACCAGCTTTAATTACCCTAAGCGGATGGCAACAGGGGTTGATCAAAATAGAGTGCAATTACTGATGGCCGTACTTGAAAAGCGTATGGGTCTCATGCTACAAGCGCAGGATGCATATATTAAAGTTGCTGGTGGTGTAAAATTGGACGAACCTGCCATCGATTTAGCTGTTCTGACAAGCATCGTTTCTAGCTTTAAGGATCAGGCTGTGCGAGCAACGGATTGCTTTGTTGGTGAGGTAGGTCTGACAGGAGAGGTGCGCCGAGTATCCCGTATTGAGCAACGTGTCATTGAAGCAGCGAAGCTTGGTTTTAAAAGAGTATTCATACCTACTTCCAATATAGGTGGATGGGATTTTCCACAAGGGATTGAAATTATCGGGGTAGAAACGATAAAGGATGCATTAAATGCCTGCTTTAGAGAGTTATAGGAAAAACCATGCATGTTGGATATTATTCTGACATGCATTTCCTTCAGTTTTGACGGAAAAAGAGGAAACTCAAGTAAAGGGATAGGCGTCCTAGTTAATGCATGGTGAAGGTGTAATGGAAAATAGAGATTAAATAATGATAATTTGATGGGCTGATGAAGGATTTTCTACAGTAAACTATGTATAATCTTAACTAACAATAGGAGGTGACAGCTTGTGAAAAAATTTGTTCAAATTGCTTTTTTACTGATTGGAGGAGCGTTGGGCCTTGTTTTCTTACCGCCATTATACGAATTGCTTCATTTATCATCTAATCCTTGGCTTGATAATCCTTACGTATCAGTAGCATTAGGAGCGCTTTTACTGTTTACATTGTCATTTGCGTTTTCCGATTATTTTGTGAAGCTCATTAGTTGGATGGAAGAGGTCCTGTTTAAGGTCCCTGTCGGAGATTTATTATTCGGTACGCTTGGCCTAATAATAGGGCTAATTGTAGCGTATTTCTTAGGCTTTGCTATTAATAGTGTAAAGGTCCCCTTTGTTACAGAGGTACTCCCTATTATCCTGTCATTTGTATTAGGATATTTAGGCTTCCGTCTAGGTTTTAGAAAAAGGGATGAATTAATACAGCTTTTTACTTTACGTAGTAATCATACGAAGAAAAAAGCTGCTGAGGGTGCTGAAATTCCAGAAGTGCGAGGAAGTTACAAATTATTAGATACAAGTGTCATTATTGATGGTCGTATCGCAGATATTTCTGAAACAGGATTCATCGAAGGGGTTCTTGTGGTGCCTCAGTTTGTCCTTACAGAGCTTCAGCATATTGCCGATTCCTCGGATACATTAAAGCGTACAAGAGGACGTCGAGGTTTAGATATATTAAGAAAGTTACAGGATGAACGTAAGACAAATGTAGAGATTACAGATGAGGATTTTGAGGATGTGCAAGAGGTAGATTTAAAACTTGTACGACTGGCAAAAAAAATGGGTAACGATACTCAAATTGTCACAAATGATTTTAACCTTAATAAAGTCTGTGAGCTACATCATGTGAAAGTATTAAATATAAATGACTTAGCGAATGCCGTAAAACCTGTCGTAATTCCAGGTGAAGATATGCAGGTGGTAGTCATTAAGGATGGGAAAGAGCATAATCAAGGGGTCGCTTATTTAGACGATGGTACGATGATTGTTGTGGAGGGCGGTCGTAGCTTTATAGGACAGGCCATAACAGTAACAGTAACGAGTGTATTGCAGACGTCAGCAGGTCGTATGATATTTGCGAAGCCGAAGGACGATTAGGATGTGAAAAAATGCAGTATGAAGTAGTTTTACCTGCCGCAGGAAGCGGTAAACGTATGGGGGCAGGACAAAATAAATTATTTTTAAAACTTTTAAAGAAGCCTATACTGATACACACATTAGAGGTCTTTCAACAAGATCCCTTTTGCACAGGTATTTGGCTCGCGGTAAAACCGGAGGAGCGTATCTATATTCAAGAATTGCTCGATGAATATCGCATTACGAAAGTCAAAGGTTTACCTGATGGTGGTGCTGAACGACAGCATTCTGTACATTCATGTATGAAGGAAATGCAACAGGTAGACATTGTGCTTGTTCATGATGCGGCACGGCCTTTTATTACACATGATATTATTGCAAAACTTGTTCAAAGTGCCCACGACTTTGGTGCAGCTATAGCAGGTGTCCGAGCGAAAGATACAATGAAAAAAGTTAGAAATGGTGTCATTGAGGAAACGGTAGATCGCGACAGCCTATGGATGATTCAAACGCCGCAAGCCTTTCGGTTTGATTTAATTGTTGAGGCAGAGGATGTTGCTGAAAAAGTAGGTTTTCTTGGTACCGATGAAGCGATGCTAGTCGAGCGTCTGGGTCACACGGTGCATATTGTAGAAAGCAGCTACGAAAATGTAAAAATGACGACGCAAGAGGATTTACTATTCGGAGAAGCTATTTTACGAAAACGCGCATTGCAACTAAACGAATAGTTAGTAGTTTAAACATCTCATTAGTGATAGTTGCTAATGAGATTTTATATTGATGTAGCAAGAAATGACGAAGAGGATATGCTTTTTTTTTAGCTGTCGTTCAAATGGCTGTTGTAATAATGGCGCGCGATATCAATGTGAATAAGGATTTATAGCTTGAAAAAACTAGAAGCAATCACACCTAGGTGGTAAGGTGTAATAGATCTAACGGTACAAGAAAATGCTCACTATTTGCTATCAGCTCAATTTCCTAGGAAATATGTTAAAATGTGAGGGTATAATAGTGAGTAAATAGATAATAGTGAAGGAAGGTGAATGAGACTGCATTATAGGCAAACTAGGAGCAATAAAATCCACATGTATTGCTAACGTAGTCTCTCTATCATATGTTTCGAATTGGACAAGGTTTTGATGTACATGCATTTGAAGAAGGGCGTCCATTAATTATCGGTGGTATTACTATTCCACATGAAAAAGGATTAGTTGGACATTCAGATGCAGATGTTTTATTACACACAGTGACAGATGCAGCGCTAGGAGCAATTGGCGAAGGAGATATTGGACGTCATTTTCCAGATACAGATCCAGCTTTTAAGGACGCGGATTCAGCCAAATTATTAGAATACATTTGGAAAATTGTTGAGGATAAAGGATATATTCTAGGGAATGTGGATTGTACAATTATGGCTCAACGACCAAAAATGGCACCATATATTGAGCAAATGCAAAATCGTATTGCACAATTATTACATGCTGAGCCGTCACAGGTAAATGTCAAAGCGACTACAACTGAACGTCTAGGTTTTACTGGTCGTGAGGAAGGTATAGCAGCGATGGCAACGATTCTTTTGATGAAGAAGTAAATGTGAGTGAACTCCGCTTTTATTTCCAGTTACAGAGTGGTAAAATGAACAAAGTCAATTTTGATCGAAAATTTAGGAGGCTTTTAATATGACGAAAGAAGTTCGCGTTCGTTACGCGCCATCTCCAACAGGTTTTTTACATATCGGTGGGGCACGTACAGCATTATTCAATTATTTATATGCAAAACATCATAACGGTAAATTCATTGTACGTATTGAAGATACGGATATTGAACGTAATGTAGAGGGTGGAGAAGCATCTCAGCTAGATAACCTAAAATGGTTAGGTATTGAATATGATGAGTCCATTGATATTGGTGGACCTTATGCGCCTTATCGTCAAATGGAGCGTCTTGATATTTATAAAGAGCACGCTGAAAAGCTATTAGAGCAAGGTGCAGCCTATAAATGCTTCTGTTCTTCAGAAAAACTGGAAGCATCTCGTGAGGAACAAAAAGCAAGAGGTGTAGCAGCTCCTACTTATGATGGTACATGCCGTCATCTATCTACTGAGGAAGTTGCTGCTAAAGAAGCAGCAGGTGAGCCATACACAATTCGTATGCGCGTACCAGAAAATGTGACTTATGATTTTGAAGATTTAGTCCGTGGACAAGTTACATTTGAATCTAAAGACATTGGTGACTGGGTAATTGTAAAAGCAAACGGAATTCCAACGTATAACTATGCTGTAGTTCTAGATGATCACTTCATGGAAATTTCCCATGTTTTCCGTGGTGAAGAGCATTTATCTAATACGCCAAAACAAATGATGATTTTTGATGCATTTGGTTGGGAGTATCCACGCTTCGGCCATATGACATTAATTATTAATGAAAACCGTAAAAAGCTATCAAAACGTGATGAATCCATTATTCAATTTGTTACTCAGTATAAGGATTTAGGGTATCTTCCAGAAGCAATGTTCAACTTCTTTGCTTTACTTGGCTGGTCTCCAGAAGGGGAAGAGGAAATTTTCTCTAAAGAAGAATTTATTAAAATCTTTGATGAAAAGCGTCTTTCTAAATCACCATCTATGTTCGATAAACAAAAGTTGACATGGATGAATAATCAATATATTAAAAAACTATCTTTAGAAGAAGTGGTTGCTTTATCTTTACCACATTTACAAAAAGCTGGACTCTTACCAGAGGAACTTACAGCGGAGCAACATGCATGGGCAACGGATTTAATTGGGCTTTACCATGACCAAATGAGCTTTGGTTCAGAGATTGTTGAATTATCTAGCCTATTCTTTAAAGACCATATTGAATATGATGAAGAAGCCAAAGCTGTTTTAGCAGGAGAACAAGTACCTGAGGTAATGGCTGCATTCAAGACGCAACTTGAAGAATTAGAAGAATTTACGCCAGATGCAGTAAAAGCAGCTATAAAAGCTGTGCAGAAAACAACAGGTCATAAAGGTAAAAATTTATTTATGCCGATCCGTGTTGTCACAACGGGTGAAACACATGGACCTGAGCTCCCAAATGCAATTTGCTTAATTGGTAAAGAGAAAGCAATTGATCGTGTAGAAAAATTTGCGCAATAAATAGAAATTCATTGACAATTGATTCGTTCGTTGTAAAATGTATTTACATTGGTAAAGCGTTGATAAGGAGAAGTAAGTGGCGCATGCTCTAAAGAGAGGACCATCACCGGCTGAAAGTGGTCTGAGCCTAGGCAAAACTGAAATGCACCTTTGAGCATAAAGCTGAACTATAGTAGGCTTTATCGATTCGTTCTCGTTAAAGAACGTCCAGAGTGGGAGGCTTTTTGTCTTCAATCAGAGTGGAACCACGCAAATTCAAGCGTCTCTGTCATTCCTTTTAGGGATGATAGGGGCGTTTTTTATTTTATCTTCATTCATTGATGAAGAGGGATGCATTTCAAACAAACATGCCACATCATCTTAGGCAGAGAATTCTAAAGAAAATTGACAACAGTGACAACTCTGTGTGAAGGATTTCTAGGAATTTGAGCAAGACCAACATAAAAAGGGGGAGTTTTTGTGTTTAAAAGGATGAAAGAAGATGTGGAAACCATTTTTGAGAATGATCCAGCAGCGCGTAGTGTTTTTGAAGTGATACTAACATATTCCGGTTTGCATGCCACATGGGCACATCGAGTGGCTCATTGGTTCTTTAAAAAACGTTTTTATTTCATGGCTCGTGCCATTTCACAAATAAGCCGCTTTTTTACTGGTATTGAAATTCATCCTGGCGCGAAAATTGGCCGCCGTTTTTTTATCGACCATGGAATGGGTGTTGTCATTGGTGAGACATGTGAAATTGGTGATAACGTTACATTGTATCAAGGTGTAACTCTAGGGGGTACAGGGAAAGAAAAGGGGAAACGCCACCCTACATTAGAGGATAATGTCCTTGTAGCAACAGGTGCTAAAGTATTAGGTTCTATTACAGTTGGCGAGAATAGTAAGATTGGTGCGGGATCGGTTGTTTTAAAAGAGGTGCCGCCAAATGCCACCGTGGTCGGTATACCTGGTAAAATAGTGATTAAGGATGGAGTTCGTCTAGAGAAAAAACTAGATCATCAAAATATACCTGATCCTGTGGAAGATCGCTGTCAAGCTTTTGAGAAGCAGATCATTGAATTAAAGCAAGAAATTGAACGCTTACAAAAGGAGAGAGAGACACAATGAGTATTCAAATTTTCAACTCATTAACACGACAAAAAGAAACCTTCGTGCCGCTAGAAGAAGGCAAAGTGAAAATGTATGTCTGCGGTCCTACCGTTTATAACTATATCCATATAGGGAATTCACGTCCTGTTATAGTTTATGACACAGTACGCCGCTATTTCCAATATAAAGGCTATGATGTAAAGTTTGTATCCAACTTTACGGATGTAGACGATAAAATTATTAAGGCTGCCAATGAGCTTGGTGAAGAAGTGCATGAGTTAACAGAGCGCTTTATTGCTGCGTACTTTGAAGATGTTACTGCATTAGGGTGCAAAAAGGCAGATGTTCACCCACGCGTTACGGAGCATATGACTGATATCATTCAGTTTATCCAAATCTTAATTGAAAAAGGCTATGCTTATGAGTCAGCAGGTGATGTATATTACCGAACGCGCAAGTTTAATGGCTATGGTAAATTATCACATCAATCAGTAGATGATTTAAAAATCGGTGCACGTATTGAAGCTGGCGAGAAAAAAGACGATGCATTGGATTTTGCTTTATGGAAGGCAGCGAAGCCAGGAGAAATTTTCTGGGAAAGTCCTTGGGGCAATGGCCGTCCAGGATGGCATATTGAATGTTCTGTAATGGCTCGTGAGCATTTAGGAGATACTATTGATATTCACGCTGGCGGACAGGATTTAACTTTCCCCCACCACGAAAATGAAATTGCACAATCAGAAGCTCATAATGATAAAACATTTGCACGTTATTGGATGCATAATGGTTATATTAATATTGATAATGAAAAGATGTCTAAATCTCTTGGGAATTTTATTCTGGTGAATGATATTCGTAAACAAATTGATCCACAAGTTCTACGGTTCTTTATGTTATCTGTACATTATCGCCATCCCATTAATTTTGCGAAGGATTTAGTAGAGGCAGCTGCAGCTGGCTTAGAGCGCATTCGTACAGCCTACAACAATGTGAAGCATCGCCTTACGACTACTGTCAGCTTAGGCGATCACTCAGATGAGTGGCTTAATAAAATTACTGAACAAAAAGCGCAATTTGAAGAGGCAATGGATGATGATTTTAATACTGCTAACGGAATTTCGGTATTATTTGAGTTAGCTCGTATTGCTAATATTTATTTAAACGAAACGAATACTTGCAAGAAAGTACTAGAAACTTTTATTGAAACTTTTGAAGTACTAGGTGACGTCTTAGGTATTAAATTTGCAAAAGAAGAGGAATTATTAGACGAAGAAATTGATGCATTACTACAAGAACGTGTAGAGGCACGTAAAAATCGTGATTTTGCTCGTTCTGATGAGATTCGTGACCATTTGCAAGCCCAAGGTATCATTTTAGAAGATACGCGACAAGGAACTAGATGGAAACGAGGGTAATTAAGTTGGATAAACTTCGCAATGAAGATGTTAAGCAATTAAATGCGTTGGCGTTAGCCTATATGGGTGACGCCGTATTGGAGCAAAAGATACGAGAACACTTACTACGTTCAGGTCGAGTTAAACCGAATACACTTCATCGAGAGGCAACACGTTACGTTTCGGCAAAAGCACAATCTATGATTGTTCATCGTATGATGGATGAGAATTATTTAACAGAGGAGGAGTTGGCAGTGTTCCGCCGGGGACGTAATGCCAAGTCCGGCTCTGTACCAAAAAATACAGATGTTCAAACTTATCGAAATAGCTCAGGCTTTGAGGCGGTACTTGGTAGTTTATATTTATTAAATGAACTTGAACGCGTCTATGAAATCATCGCATATGCTATTCAAATCATCGAGGAATCGAAAGGAGTGTAGAATTATAATGACAGAACAAAATGGAGAAATTATTGCAGGTAAAAACCCAGTGTTAGAAGCACTTCGTTCAGGACGCGATATGAATAAAGTATGGATTGCAGAGGGTGTAAAAAAATCGGGTGTCAACGAACTGCTAGATTTAGCTAGAGAACGCGGAGTGATCGTTCAGTTTGTTCCGAAAAAGAAAGTCGATCAATTATCAAGTGCAAATCATCAAGGGATTGTTGCTTCTGTTGCAGCTTATCAGTATGCTGAACTAGAGGATTTATTTACTGCAGCCGCAAAGAAACAAGAGGATCCTTTTTTCTTAATCTTAGATGAGCTTGAAGATCCACATAATCTAGGTTCAATTATGAGAACTGCTGATGCAATAGGAGCGCACGGTATTATTATTCCTAAGCGCCGTTCAGTGAGTTTAACAGCTGTCGTGGCGAAAGCATCAACAGGCGCTATTGAACACGTTCCTGTAGTCCGTGTAAACAATTTAGCTCAAACAGTAGATGAACTAAAAGATCGAGGTGTATGGATTGCTGGTACAGATGCAAAGGGCTCTGTAGACTATCGAAAAATGGATGCAACATTACCGTTGGCTATCATTATCGGTAGTGAAGGTAAGGGAATGGGGCGTTTATTAAAAGAGAAATGTGACTTCTTGTATCATTTACCGATGGTAGGACATGTGACATCATTGAACGCCTCAGTAGCTGCAGCGCTATTAATGTACGAAGTGTATCGTAAACGTCAAGAAGCGATTGAGTAACAATGAAAAACATTTTGCTAGTGGATGGCTATAATATGATTGGGTCCTGGAAAGAGCTTCGACCATTGCGGGATACAAATTTTGAGGATGCACGCAAAAGGTTGATAGAACTTATGGCTGAATATAAAGCAGCTATGGGTTGGCGTGTAATTATTGTTTTTGACGCACATCTAGTTCCAGGCGTAGAGCAATCTTATTTAGAAAGTGATGTTGAAGTCATTTATACTCGGAAAAATGAAACGGCAGATGAACGTATTGAAAAAATGACGCATGAACTTAAGGCTAGAAATGTACAAATACACGTAGCAACTTCCGATATGGCAGAGCAAAGTGTTATTTTTGGAAATGGAGCCTTGAGAAAATCAGCTAGAGAACTAGAAATAGATACAAGCATTATCCAGCATAAAATATCGCACGATGTGAAAAGGAAACAAGAAAGTAGACCACCTTCACGTATAGAATTAAAGCCAGATGTGGCGATAGCATTCGAAAAATGGAGACGTGGATTGAAATGATTGATTGACGCATATTTTCCAATTCCGTTATACTGTTCCTAATTATCTGTTGTGGCTGAGGTGATACCATGTTTAAAAATAGCATTGTACAAGTGACACAAGATTTTGAACGATTCAATGATGAAGAACTTATTGAAATGGTGCATCAAGGTAATACAGATGCGTTGGATTATTTAATTACGAAATACCGTTTGTTAGTTAGAGCGAAGGCAAGATCCTATTTCTTAATTGGTGCTGATAAGGAAGATATCGTGCAAGAGGGCATGATCGGTTTGTATAAAGCGATTCGTGATTTTAAAGGGGATAAGCTTGCCTCTTTCCGAGCTTTTGCTGAGCTATGTATTACAAGGCAAATAATTACCGCTATTAAAACGGCTACTAGGCAAAAGCATATACCTCTTAACTCTTATATTTCTTTGGACAAGCCTATTTTTGATGAAGAATCAGACCGAACGCTCATGGATGTTTTAACAGGCGCTATCATGGATGATCCAGAAGAATTAATAATTCATAGAGAAGAGTTTGGTTATTTAGAAGAGAAAATGAGTGAGATTTTAAGTGAACTAGAGTTACAGGTTTTAGCTCTATATCTAGATGGCCGATCATATCATGAAATTTCTGCAAAATTAAATCGTCATGTGAAATCGATTGATAATGCTTTGCAGCGAGTGAAGCGTAAATTAGAGCGACATTTAGTCCTTGAGGAAATGTCTTAGAGGGCAGAGGCTTTATTGACATTGACAAATATAGGTGTTAGTCTTAAAAAGACAAAGTGCCGAAAAAGGTGAGTATATGGCAAAAAAAGTCGTGCTAAATTGCGAGAAATGTGGATCGAGAAATTACACGTTCCCGGCTAAAGAAGGCTCCACTGTACGCCTCGAATTAAAGAAATTTTGCTCGCATTGCAATGAACATACAGTGCATAAACAAACGCTATAAAATGATATGTAAATAGACAGATTTTGATTGATTCGGAGGTTAAGCTAGAATGGGCAAGATCAAAGGCTTTTTCAGTGATGTAATGTCAGAAATGCGCAAAACAAGCTGGCCAAAAAGTAAAGAGTTGACTAAATATACAGTCGTTGTTATTTCAACTGTTGTCGTTATGGCTTTATTTTTTGTGTTAGTTGACTTAGGTATTTCATCATTATTCCGCTGGTACTTAGATTTATAATTTAGTAAATAGCATGTTAATACTTATGAAATAGCCCGTCCAATGCAATAACGGGTTTTTTCGTTTGTTTTATCTTCATTCAGCAGACAATTCCATCTTTGTGGGCAAGTGATATGGGTGAAGTGAATGGCAGTAAGATAATCTCATTATGATAAGTATGATAGTAGCAATAGATGACTATGCTAGTTTCGATACATATCATCAGGCTTTCTTAATAGGGAAAGGCTATGTCTACATGAGATGTTTGTGAAAAGAGTAAGAAATGCATCTAGCATATCGCGATTCATTTTCACTTTTATTTGTAAGGGAGGGACGGACGAGGAGTCCTAGTAGTTATGGAGAAAAATTGGTATGTTGTTCATACGTATTCAGGGTATGAGAACCGAGTAAAAGCAAACCTAGAGAAACGTGTAGAAACAATGGGAATGCAAGATAAAATCTTCCGAGTGATTGTTCCTGAACACGAGGAAACAGAAATGAAGGATGGGAAAAAGCGTACAATGATGCGTAAAGTTTTCCCAGGTTATGTATTAGTAGAGCTTATTATGACAGATGATTCTTGGTATGTAGTGCGTAATACGCCGGGTGTAACAGGATTTATCGGATCATCTGGTGGAGGAGCAAAACCAACACCTTTACTACCAGAAGAAGCGGATCGCCTACTACAGCAAATGGGTATGACTGATAAAGTTGTCGAAGTAGATATCTCTATTGGTGAAGCGGTTGAAGTATTAGAAGGGCCATTTGCTCATTTCCAAGGACGTGTTGAAGAAATTGACACAGAAAAAGGAAAAGTGAAAGTGTCTGTTGATATGTTTGGTCGCGAAACAATTATGGAGCTAGACTTCGAACAAATTCAAAAATTATAGTTCAATTACTAGAACTGTGACATGCCAATTGGTAGATGTTTCGCAGATTTTGTTAATTACCACTTGCTTAAAAAAATTAAAAGTGGTATCATTTCATAGGTCAGACTGTCATACTTTTGTTTGACGTCTGTAATGATAATTTTAATGTTATCGGCACTTAGCTGACAGACAGATATTGAGTGGGAGGGGCAACCCAATTACCACATCACGGACTTAAGGAGGTGTGTCTCGTGGCTAAAAAAGTTATTAAAGTTGTAAAACTTCAAATCCCTGCTGGTAAAGCTAACCCAGCTCCACCGGTTGGTCCTGCATTAGGTCAAGCGGGTGTGAACATCATGGGATTCTGTAAAGAATTCAACGCGCGTACTGCTGACCAAGCTGGTCTTATTATTCCAGTTGAAATTTCAGTATTCGAGGACCGTTCTTTCACTTTCATTACAAAAACTCCACCTGCAGCGGTTCTACTTAAAGTAGCAGCTGGTATCCAATCTGGATCTGGTGAACCAAATCGTAAAAAAGTGGCAACGGTTAAACGTGATAAAGTTCGCGAAATCGCTGAAACTAAAATGCCAGACCTTAACGCTGCTTCAGTAGAAGCTGCTATGTTAATGGTAGAAGGTACTGCACGAAGCATGGGTATTGTTATCGAAGACTAATCCCAGTTACTTGATGTTTTGTTTTTTGGAAGGTTGCGAAGTTTCTTTGTGAACACGCAACCTTTATTCGTGGGAGGTAAAATCCGCTATAACCACAATCAAGGAGGAAATATATAATGGCTAAAAAAGGTAAAAAACTGCAAGATGCAGCTAAATTAATTGATCGTAACTCACTATATAGTGCACAAGAAGCAATCGAACTTGCTCAAAAAACTAGCACAGTAAACTTCGACGCTACTGTAGAAGTTGCTTTTCGCTTAGGTATTGATACTCGTAAAAACGACCAACAAATCCGTGGTGCAGTAGTGCTACCAAACGGTACTGGTAAAACTCAACGCGTATTAGTATTCGCAAAAGGTGAAAAACTAAAAGAAGCTGAAGCTGCTGGTGCTGACTATGTAGGTGATGCAGAGTACATCCAAAAAATCCAACAAGGTTGGTTTGATTTCGATGTAATCGTAGCAACTCCTGACATGATGGGTGAAGTTGGTAAACTTGGTCGTGTATTAGGACCTAAAGGCTTAATGCCAAACCCTAAAACTGGTACAGTTACTTTCGATGTAACAAAAGCTATCGAAGAAATCAAAGCTGGTAAAGTAGAATACCGTGCTGATAAAGCTGGTATCATCCACGCTCCTATCGGTAAAGTTTCTTTCTCTGCAGAAAAATTAGTAGAAAACTTCTTAGCTGTATTTGATGTAGTTCAAAAAGCAAAACCTGCTGCAGCTAAAGGTACTTACATGAAATCTGTAAATATTACAACTACAATGGGTCCAGCTGTTAAAATTGACGCTGCTAACGTAGTAGTAAAATAATTTAAATATATATATTGACAACAGCGGTGGTTACATGATATAATCGTTGCTGTTGTGAATTATCCATTTGTACCGTAGACAGTAGGAGTGACTTGTCACTTAATGTTCCTACCGAGGACATCGGAATTCAGATTCTTATTTAAAGATGATGACTTTCAGCCTCTGTGTCTATTTGACGTAGGGGCTTTTCTTTTGTCGGTATAAATGACCCATTCTAATAGGAGGTGTCATCATGAGCAAAGCAATCGAAAACAAACAAGTACAAGTTCAAGAGATTACTGAGAAATTCCAAAGTGCTTCTTCTGTAGTAGTAGTGGATTACCGTGGTCTTAATGTTGCACAAGTAACAGAGCTTCGTAAACAACTTCGTGAAGCTGGCGTTGAGTTCAAAGTATACAAAAACACTTTAACTCGTCGTGCTGCTGAAGCTGCTGGTCTTGCAGGAATCAACGACGTATTAGTTGGTCCTAACGCAATTGCGTTCTCAAATGAAGATGTTGTAGCGCCTGCTAAAATCATCAATGAGTTCGCTAAGAAAAACGAAGCTTTAGAAATTAAAGCTGGTATTATCGAAGGTACAATCTCTTCTGTTGAAGATGTTAAAGCACTTGCAGAACTTCCATCACGCGAAGGTCTACTTTCTATGCTTTTATCTGTACTTCAAGCTCCAGTGCGTAACTTCGCACTTGCAACAAAAGCTGTTGCAGAACAAAAAGAAGAACAAGGCGCGTAATTTAATACGCCCAAAAACTTCCGCGGCCTGACCGCAAAAAAATAAAACATTATCCAATTAGGAGGAAATTATAATGAACAAAGAGCAAATCTTAGAAGCTATCAAAGCTATGACAGTTCTTGAATTAAACGATTTAGTAAAAGCTATCGAAGAAGAATTCGGTGTAACAGCTGCTGCTCCTGTAGCAGTAGTTGCTGGCGGTGCTGCTGCAGCTGAAGAGAAAACAGAATTCGACGTAGTATTAGCATCTGCTGGTGCAGAAAAAATTAAAGTAATCAAAGTGGTTCGCGAAATCACTGGTTTAGGTCTTAAAGAAGCTAAAGAAGTTGTAGATAACGCTCCTAAAGCTCTTAAAGAAGGCGTTTCTAAAGATGAAGCTGAACAAATCAAAACTAAACTTGAAGAAGTTGGCGCATCTGTAGAAGTTAAGTAATCTCGCGTTACTTTTAAACAAAAGGAAAGCTCGTCATATTGGCGAGCTTTTTTCTTCATTCTGAGGAGGCGTGAAAATGTCAGATCACTATTATACAAGTAATCCTCAAACTGAGAGTAAACCTCGTCACTGGACATTCAAATTACTAGGGCATACGTTTTCATTTGAAACGGATGCAGGTGTATTTAGTAAAAGCGAAGTAGATTTTGGATCCCGTGTTTTAATAGACGCTTTTCAAATGCCTAATATTGATGGTGCGATTTTTGATATAGGTTGTGGTTATGGGCCGATAGGATTATCCATCGCCAAAGCAAATCCAGACCGTACCGTCTGTATGATGGATATAAATGAACGCGCAGTTGCGCTTTCGCAAAAAAATGCGCAAGTGAACGGTGTTCAAAATGTGCGAATATTTGTGAGTGACGGCCTATCGATGGTTGATAAAGATATAGAAGCAGCAGCTATCTTAACGAATCCACCAATTCGTGCAGGGAAGGAAACGATTTTCCGCTTTTACGATGGAGCTTATGATAGACTAGTGTCATCTGGAGAGCTTTGGGTAGTGATTCAGAAGAAACAAGGAGCGCCATCGACAGTAAGTTACCTAGAAGGTAAATTTTCCGAAGTCGATGTTGTCGAGAAGAAAAAAGGATACTGGATAGTACGTGCAAAAAAATAAATGAAATATGTATAATTTATTGACTTGACAAATCGGCTATGATAATATGATACAATGCAAAAATATTATTTTGAGGTCGTATGCCCTTTTTGTATAGAATTGTTTTAATATGGGTATACTTGCCAAGATAAGTTTAGTTAACCGAAAATGAGATCTTTTTGAAGACTCGTTTTCTTTTTGTCTTTCGAAATCATACACTATTTGTATGATTTTGCAAAGACCTAATATCGCTTTATTGAGGGGTGAATGAGTTGACAGGTCAACTAGTTCAGTACGGACAACACCGCCAGCGTAGAAGCTTTGCGCGTATTAAAGAGGTGCTTGAGCTTCCAAATCTGATTGAGATTCAAACGGCGTCTTACGAGTGGTTCCTTGAAGAAGGTTTACGTGAAATGTTCCGTGACATTTCGCCGATCGAGGACTTTACAGGTAATCTTTCATTAGAATTCATCGATTATTCATTAGGTGATCCTAAGTATGATGTTGATGAGTGTAAAGAGCGAGATGTTACTTACGCAGCTCCATTACGCGTGAAAGTACGTCTTTACAACAAAGAAACAGACGAAGTGAAAGAACAAGATGTCTTCATGGGTGATTTCCCATTAATGACTGAAACAGGTACGTTCATTATCAATGGTGCTGAACGTGTTATCGTTTCACAATTAGTTCGTTCACCAAGTGTGTATTTCCATGATAAAACGGATAAGAACGGTAAAAAAGGTTTTGGGGCTACAGTAATTCCAAACCGTGGTGCATGGTTAGAGTATGAAACGGATGCAAAAGATGTAGTTTATGTACGTATTGATCGTACTCGTAAGTTACCAGTAACCGTATTACTTCGTGCATTAGGTTTTGGCTCAGACCAAGAAATTATCGATATTATCGGTGATAACGAGTATTTACGTAATACGTTAGAAAAAGATAACTCTGAAAGTACTGAAAAAGCACTTTTAGAAATCTACGAGCGTTTACGTCCAGGTGAGCCACCAACAGTTGAAAGTGCGAAAAGTTTATTATACTCTCGTTTCTTCGACGCAAAACGCTATGATTTAGCGAATGTTGGACGCTACAAAATGAATAAAAAGCTTCATATTAAAAATCGTTTATTCAACCAAACGATTGCTGAAACGCTTGTAGATCCAGAAACAGGCGAAATTTTAGTAGAGAAAGGTACAGTGCTTGATCGCCGTACTTTAGATAAAATCCTACCTTACCTAGAAGATTCTTCGAAAGGTATTGGTTTCCGTACTTTATCACAAGTTGGTGGAGTACTTGAGGATGATGTAACAATCCAATCTATTAAAATTTATGCACCGAAAGATGAAGCACAAAAAGAAATTAATATCATTAGTAATGCCTATATTGATGAAGAAGTGAAAAATATTACACCTGCTGACGTACTGTCTTCAGTAAGCTATTTCTTCAACCTGCTTTATCAAGTAGGAGCAACAGATGATATTGACCATTTAGGTAACCGTCGTCTACGTTCTGTAGGTGAGTTACTGCAAAACCAATTCCGTATCGGTTTATCTCGTATGGAACGTGTAGTACGTGAGCGTATGTCTATTAACGACACAGCGGCTATCGTACCACAACAATTAATTAATATCCGTCCAGTAATTGCGTCAATTAAAGAGTTCTTCGGAAGCTCTCAATTATCACAATTCATGGACCAAACAAACCCATTAGCAGAATTAACGCATAAGCGTCGATTATCTGCATTAGGGCCTGGTGGTTTAACACGTGAGCGTGCTGGTTTCGAAGTACGTGACGTTCACTACTCTCACTATGGTCGTATGTGTCCAATCGAGACACCAGAGGGTCCAAACATTGGTTTAATCAACTCATTATCTTCTTTCGCTAAAGTAAATAAATTTGGTTTCATCGAAACGCCTTACCGTCGTATTGATCACGAAACAGGTCAAGTAACGGAACAAATTGATTACCTAACAGCTGATGAAGAAGATAACTACTACGTAGCACAAGCAAACTCACTATTAAATCCAGATGGCAGTTTTGCAAAGGACGAAGTAGTAGGTCGTTTCCGTGGTGATAACACAGTATTCAATAAAGCTCAAATGGACTACATGGACGTATCTCCTAAACAAGTAGTTTCTGCAGCGACTGCGTGTATCCCATTCTTAGAAAACGATGACTCTAACCGTGCACTTATGGGTGCAAACATGCAACGTCAAGCAGTTCCACTTCTTAACCCAGAAGCACCATTCGTTGGTACGGGTATGGAACATGTGGATGCACGTGATTCTGGTGCAGCTGTAGTAGCGAAGTATGATGGTATTGTTGAGCACGTTGAGGCTCGCTCTATCCATGTTCGCCGCATTGAAGTTGTAGATGGCAAAGAGGTTAAAGGCGATTTAACAAAATATAAATTACAAAAATTCATTCGTTCAAACCAAGGTACTTCATATAACCAACGTCCACTTGTAAAAGTTGGTGAACGCGTGAAGCCTCGCGATATTTTAGCAGATGGTCCATCAATGGAAAAAGGCGAATTAGCTCTTGGACGTAACGTACTTGTTGCATTCATGACTTGGAACGGCTTTAACTATGAGGATGCTGTTATTATGAGTGAGCGCCTTGTAAAAGACGATGTTTATACATCTGTTCATATTGAAGAATATGAGTCAGAGTCTCGTGATACAAAGCTTGGACCTGAAGAAATCACTCGTGATATTCCAAATGTCGGTGAAGATGCACTTCGTAACCTAGACGAACGTGGTATTATCCGTATCGGTGCGGAAGTACGCGATGGTGATATTCTTGTAGGGAAAGTAACGCCTAAAGGGGTTACAGAATTAACGGCTGAAGAGCGTTTATTACATGCTATTTTCGGTGAAAAGGCTCGTGAGGTTCGTGATACATCATTACGTGTACCACACGGTGCTGGCGGTATCATTCTGGATGTTAAAGTATTTAACCGTGAAGATGGCGATGAATTACCACCAGGTGTTAACCAATTAGTTCGTGCTTATATTGTTCAAAAACGTAAAATTCGCGTTGGGGACAAAATGGCCGGACGTCACGGTAACAAAGGGGTTATCTCTCGTATCTTGCCAGAAGAAGATATGCCATTCATGCCAGATGGCACGCCAGTAGATATCATGTTAAATCCACTTGGTGTACCTTCTCGTATGAATATCGGACAAGTTTTAGAGTTACACTTAGGTATGGCTTCTCGCTACCTAGGCGTCCACATGGCAACACCAGTATTTGATGGTGCGAATGAAGAAGACGTTTGGGAAACAATGGAAGAAGCAGGGATGAACCGTGACGGTAAAACAATCCTGTATGATGGCCGTTCTGGTGAACCATTTGATAACCGTGTATCTGTTGGGATCATGTATATGATCAAACTTGCTCACATGGTTGACGATAAACTTCACGCGCGTTCAACAGGTCCTTACTCACTTGTTACGCAGCAACCACTTGGTGGTAAAGCGCAATTTGGTGGACAACGTTTTGGTGAGATGGAAGTATGGGCACTTGAAGCATACGGTGCCGCTTATACCCTTCAAGAAATCTTAACAGTTAAATCCGATGACGTTGTTGGTCGTGTGAAAACATATGAAGCCATCGTTAAGGGTGAAAGTGTACCAGAGCCAGGCGTTCCTGAGTCATTCAAAGTATTGATTAAAGAACTTCAATCTCTTGGTATGGACGTTAAGATGCTAACAGTTAATGATGAAGAAGTAGAGCTTCGTGATTTAGACGAAGAAGAAGATCTTCAACCAGCTGATGCACTTAACATCGCACCACAGCCAGATACTCAAGAAGAGCCAGTAGAGTCTTTTGAATAATGGAAACCAATATTCACATTAGTGAATAAGGTCAAACTTATTTTTCAAATTAGCCGGGCAGGATTTAACGCCCTGCCTGGCTTTTTCTTTTAATACATCATTCTATTTCTAATCCTTTGTCAAAGAGGTAATTCTTTGCAAACGATTATCGAGCTGCGTAAAAGAGTCTTTATAAAGACCTATACTAGAGGGAGGTAGGCTCCTTGATAGACGTTAATGAATTTGAATATATGAAAATTGGTTTAGCATCCCCTGACAAGATTCGCTCTTGGTCATATGGTGAGGTTAAAAAACCTGAAACAATTAACTACCGTACGTTAAAACCAGAAAAAGATGGTTTATTCTGTGAGCGTATTTTTGGGCCAACTAAGGATTGGGAATGTCATTGTGGTAAATATAAACGTGTTCGCTATAAAGGCGTAGTTTGTGACCGCTGTGGTGTTGAAGTAACGCGTGCTAAAGTTCGTCGTGAACGTATGGGTCATATCGAATTAGCTGCACCAGTTTCTCATATCTGGTACTTCAAAGGTATTCCTAGCCGTATGGGTCTAATTTTAGATATGTCACCGCGTGCACTTGAAGAAGTTATTTATTTTGCTTCATACGTTGTGATTGAGGCTGGTGCGACGAATCTAGAAAGCAAACAATTACTTTCAGAAAAAGAGTACCGTGCATACCGCGAAAAATTCGGAAATACATTCGAAGCTGCAATGGGTGCAGAAGCAATTAAAAAATTATTAGCCAAAATTGACCTAGAAGATGAGACGCATTCTTTAAAAGAAGAGTTAAAATCTGCACAAGGTCAAAGACGTACTCGTGCTATCAAACGTTTAGAGGTTGTTGAATCATTCCGTAACTCAGGTAACTCACCTGAATGGATGATTTTAGATGTACTACCTGTAATTCCACCTGAGCTTCGTCCAATGGTGCAATTAGATGGTGGCCGTTTTGCAACTTCAGATTTAAACGATTTATACCGTCGTGTTATCAACCGTAATAACCGTTTAAAACGTTTATTAGATTTAGGTGCTCCAAGCATCATCGTACAAAACGAAAAACGTATGTTACAAGAAGCTGTTGACGCGTTAATTGATAATGGTCGTCGAGGACGTCCTGTAACAGGTCCTGGTAACCGTCCACTAAAATCACTTTCACATATGTTGAAAGGTAAACAAGGTCGTTTCCGTCAAAATCTACTTGGTAAGCGTGTTGACTATTCTGGTCGTTCCGTTATCGTAGTAGGTCCAAACTTAAAAATGTACCAATGTGGTCTACCTAAAGAAATGGCTATTGAATTATTCAAGCCGTTCGTTATGAAGGAATTAGTAGAACGTGGTCTTGCTCATAACATTAAATCTGCTAAACGTAAAATCGAACGTTTAAACAACGACGTTTGGGATGTATTAGAAGATGTTATCCGTGAGCATCCAGTATTACTTAACCGTGCACCAACGCTACACCGTCTTGGTATTCAAGCATTTGAACCAACACTAGTAGAAGGTCGTGCTATTCGTCTTCACCCATTAGTATGTACAGCATATAACGCTGACTTCGATGGTGACCAAATGGCGGTTCACGTACCATTGTCTGCTGAAGCTCAAGCTGAGGCTCGTCTTTTAATGCTTGCTGCGCAAAACATCCTGAATCCAAAAGACGGTAAACCGGTAGTAACACCTTCACAAGATATGGTATTAGGAAACTACTACTTAACGCTTGAACGTGAAAATGCACGTGGAGAAGGTACTATTTTCTACGGTCCAAACGAAGTTTTAATCGCATATGATACAGGTCATGTGCATTTGCATACACGTATTGCTATTAAAGCTAGTTCATTAAATAACCCAACATTCACAGAGGAACAAAATAATATGTTCCTATTAACGACTGTCGGTAAAGTAATCTTTAACGAAATCTTGCCTGAATCATTCCCTTATATCAATGAGCCGACTGATTTTAACTTAGAGCAAGTGACACCAGAAAAATACTTTGCAAAATTAACAATTGACGAAGATACACTAAAAGAGCTTGAATCAGATAGTGCTTATAATAGCCTTGATGAAAAAGGGAAAATAGACGCACAACGTACAGCTGTATTGCGCAAGCATTTTGAATCTGTACCAGTTGTAAATCCATTCCGTAAAAAGTTCTTAGGAAATATCATTGCTGAAGTATTTAAACGTTTCCACATTACTGAAACATCTAAAATGCTTGACCGCATGAAAAACCTTGGATTCAAGTATTCAACACGTGCTGGTATTACTGTTGGTGTATCTGATATCGTCGTATTACCTGACAAAGGTGAAATTTTAGCAGTAGCTCAAGAAAAAGTAGATAAAGTTCAAGCGCAATTCCGCCGTGGTTTCATCACAGAAGATGAGCGTTATGACCGTGTTATCTCAAGCTGGAGTGCTGCCAAAGATGAAATCCAAGCGAAACTAATGAAGTCTCTTGAGAAAACAAACCCAATCTTCATGATGTCTGACTCAGGTGCCCGTGGTAACGCATCTAACTTTACACAGTTAGCAGGTATGCGTGGTCTGATGGCCAACCCGGCTGGTCGTATCATCGAACTACCAATTAAATCTTCATTCCGTGAAGGTTTAACAGTATTAGAGTACTTCATCTCAACTCACGGTGCTCGTAAAGGTCTTGCCGATACAGCCCTAAAAACTGCCGATTCAGGTTACTTAACACGTCGTCTTGTTGACGTTGCACAGGATGTAATTGTGCGCGAAGATGACTGTGGTACTGACCGTGGTTTAACAATTGGTGCATTAATGGAAGGCACAGAGCTAATCGAGGCTCTAGATGAGCGTATTGTTGGTCGTCATACGAAGAAAACAATCTTACACCCTGAAACTGGTGAAGTGATTCTAAACAAAGATGGTTTAATCGATCAAGATGTGGCTCGTGCAATTATTGAAGCTGGTATTGAAGAAGTGACTATTCGTTCAGCATTTACATGTAATACAAAACATGGCGTATGTAAAAAATGTTACGGCATGAACTTAGCAACAGGTGAAAAGGTTGAGGTAGGAGAGGCAGTTGGTATTATTGCAGCTCAATCAATCGGTGA
This sequence comes from Lysinibacillus sp. GbtcB16, assembly GCF_019091145.1. Lineage (NCBI taxonomy): Bacteria > Bacillati > Bacillota > Bacilli > Caryophanales > Bacillaceae > Lysinibacillus > Lysinibacillus sp. GbtcB16. Next base: position 38,308 of record NZ_JAGXJV010000004.1, on the reverse strand, counting down.
ACCAGGTACACAGTTAACAATGCGTACATTCCATACAGGTGGGGTTGCCGGGGACGATATTACACAAGGTCTTCCACGTATCCAAGAGATCTTTGAAGCACGTAATCCAAAAGGTCAATCTGTTATTTCAGAGATCGCAGGTACTGTTTCAGATATCACAGAAATCCGTGAGGGCTTAAAAGAAATCACTGTTCAAGGTGACGTAGAAACTCGTAAGTATCAAGCGCCTTATAATGCACGTTTAAAAGTTATCGAAGGTGATAATGTAGAGCGTGGTCAAGTTTTAACAGAGGGTTCTATCGATCCAAAACAATTGTTAAAAGTCAAAGACGTTTCAACTGTTCAAGAATATTTATTAAAAGAAGTTCAAAAAGTATACCGTATGCAAGGGGTAGAAATTGGAGATAAACATATCGAAGTAATGGTTCGCCAAATGCTTCGTAAAGTACGTGTAATTGAAGCTGGAGATACAGATTTATTACCAGGTTCATTACTAGATATCCACCAATTTGCAGAGGCAAACGCAGATGCTGTTATGAATGGCAAAAATCCTGCTACTTGTCGTCCTGTAATTCTAGGTATTACAAAAGCTTCTCTTGAAACAGAATCATTCTTATCTGCAGCTTCGTTCCAAGAAACAACACGTGTGTTAACAGATGCAGCAATTAAGGGTAAACGTGACGAGCTTCTTGGATTAAAAGAGAACGTAATTATCGGTAAACTTGTTCCTGCAGGTACTGGTATGCAACGTTACCGTCAAATCCGCATCGAAAAAGATGAGCTTGACACAGAAGTCGTTTCTGCTGAATAAACATTAATAATAGTGCCGAAGAGATGGAATTACGCCATCTCTTCGGACTTTTTAAAGATATTAGTTGACAGTATAAAATGGTAATGATAATATATTGAAGGTTGATAGTTAACTGTCTGTACTTCGGAGGATATGAAAATGTCTTATGATAAAGTAAGGACTAGTCAAACAATCATAGGTACAAAGCAAGCAGTAAAAGCAATGCGAGCCGGTTCAGTGAAAGAACTCCTTGTGGCACTTGATGCAGACAATTGGGTAACCGATTTGGCCATATCTTTCGCGAGAGAAATCGGTATACCAGTTATTCTTGTTGAGTCCAAAAAGGAACTGGGCAAGGCCTGTGGAATCCACGTTGGAGCTGCGGTAGTTGCAATTACTGGAGAGTAGTTTTTGTGTATTAAACACAAAGACTTTGTTTTTACCCAAAAAATGAACCACCTGGATGTGTGGTATTAACAAGGAATAAATGAAGGGAGGAAAAATCGATGCCTACAATTAACCAATTAGTACGTAAGCCTCGTCAATCTAAAAGCACGAAATCAAAATCACCAGCGTTAAACAAAGGATATAACTCATTTAAAAAATCTTTAACTGATGTTAAATCTCCTCAAAAACGTGGTGTTTGTACTCGTGTTGGTACAATGACACCTCGTAAACCAAACTCAGCGTTACGTAAATACGCTCGTGTACGTTTAACTAACCAAATTGAGGTTACAGCTTATATCCCAGGTGAAGGCCACAACTTACAAGAGCATAGTGTTGTTCTTATCCGTGGCGGACGCGTAAAAGACTTAGCGGGTGTTCGTTACCATATCGTACGTGGAGCTCTTGATACAGCTGGTGTAAACGGTCGTTTACAATCACGTTCTAAATACGGAACAAAACGCCCTAAAGAAAAAAAATAATTTAACGTTCAATAACGTTATTTAAAACTGAGCCTTATACTAATTGTCACAAATATTGAATCTTGCTAGCAGATTTGATATTTGATTGACGAATATAAAAAGGCAAACTTATAAAATAATCGATATTTATTCGAAAGGAGGAAAACACATGCCTCGTAAAGGTCCTGTTTCCAAACGTGACGTGTTACCAGATCCAATTTATAGTTCAAAACTAGTAACTCGTTTAATCAATAAAATGATGGTTGATGGTAAAAGAGGTACTTCTCAAAAGATTTTATACGGTGCGTTCGAAATTGTTAAAGAACGTTCTGGTGAAAATCCAATTGAAGTATTCGAAGCTGCTCTAAATAACGTAATGCCAGTTCTTGAAGTACGCGCTCGCCGTGTTGGTGGTTCTAACTACCAAGTACCGGTTGAAGTTCGTCCAGAACGTCGTACAACTTTAGGTCTTCGTTACCTAGTTAACTATGCTCGTCTTCGTGGTGAAAAAACTATGGAAGAGCGTTTAGCTAACGAAATTCTTGATGCTTCTAACAACACTGGTGCATCAGTTAAGAAACGTGAAGATATGCACAAAATGGCAGAAGCGAACAAAGCATTCGCTCACTACCGCTGGTAATATAACCTATGTGTTAACGGATTGGTTAGCACAAGGTCTCTTATACAGTCTTTACCCCAATATGGAAGGAGAAATTTCCTATGAAACGCGAATTCTCACTTGAGAATACTCGTAATATTGGGATCATGGCTCACATTGATGCTGGTAAAACAACAACAACTGAGCGTATCCTTTATTACACTGGTAAGATTCACAAAATCGGTGAAACTCATGAAGGCGCTTCTCAAATGGACTGGATGGAGCAAGAGCAAGAACGTGGTATTACAATCACTTCTGCAGCAACAACAGCCCAATGGGCAGGCCATCGTGTAAACATCATCGATACGCCTGGACACGTAGACTTCACTGTAGAAGTAGAACGTTCATTACGCGTACTTGACGGTGCTGTTACAGTACTAGATGCTCAATCTGGTGTTGAGCCTCAAACTGAAACTGTATGGCGTCAAGCTACAACTTATGGTGTTCCACGTATTGTATTCATTAACAAAATGGATAAAACAGGTGCAGACTTCTTATATTCTGTAGGAACTCTACATGATCGTTTACAAGCAAACGCTCACCCTATTCAATTACCAATCGGCGCTGAAGATCAGTTCTCTGCAATCATTGACTTGGTTGAAATGAAAGCTACTTTCTATGGTGACGAAAAAGGTACAGCAGTAACTGAGGGAGAAATTCCTGAAGAATACCGCGCACAAGCTGAAGAATACCGTGAAAAATTAATCGATGCTGTTGCAAGTGTTGATGAAGATATCATGGAAAAATATTTAGAAGGCGAAGAAATCACTGTTGCGGAACTTAAAGCGGCAATCCGTCGTGCTACAATCGCAGTAGAATTCTACCCAGTAATCTGTGGTACAGCGTTCAAACACAAAGGTGTACGCCCAATGTTAAATGCTGTTATCGATTACTTACCATCTCCAGTAGATGTACCAGCAATCAAAGGTACTTCTGTTGATGGTGACGAAGAGTTAGAACGTAAATCTTCTGATGAGGAGCCATTCTCAGCTCTTGCATTCAAAGTTATGACTGACCCATTCGTAGGTAAATTAACGTTCTTCCGTGTGTACTCTGGAACATTAGATTCAGGTTCATACGTACAAAACTCTTCTAAAGGTAAACGTGAGCGTGTAGGTCGTATCCTACAAATGCACGCTAACTCTCGTGAAGAGATTTCTAAAGTATTCGCTGGGGACATCGCAGCAGCAGTAGGTCTTAAAGATACTACTACTGGTGATACTCTTTGTGACGAGAAAAACCTAGTTATTCTTGAATCAATGGAATTCCCTGAGCCAGTAATTTCTCTTTCTGTAGAACCAAAATCAAAAGCTGACCAAGATAAAATGGGTCAAGCTTTACAAAAACTTCAAGAAGAGGATCCAACTTTCCGTGCTCACACTGACACAGAAACTGGACAAACAATCATCTCAGGTATGGGTGAACTTCACCTTGATATCTTAGTTGACCGTATGCGCCGTGAATTTAAAGTAGAAGCTAACGTAGGTGCTCCAATGGTATCTTACCGTGAAACATTCCGTGGCTCTGCAAAAGTTCAAGGTAAATTCACTCGCCAATCTGGTGGTCGTGGACAATATGGTGACGTAACGATTGAGTTCTCTCCAAATGAAGAAGGTAAAGGCTTTGAATTCGAAAACGCTATCGTTGGTGGTGTAATTCCTCGTGAATACATTCCTGCAGTTGAAGCTGGTCTTCGTGACTCTCTTGACCGCGGTGTAGTAGCTGGTTACCCTCTAATCGATATTAAAGCGAAATTAGTATTCGGTTCTTACCATGACGTTGACTCGAATGAGATGGCGTTCAAAATTGCTGCATCTATGGCTCTTAAAGAAGCATCTAAACAATGTGATGCTGTTATCTTAGAACCAATGATGAAAGTAGAAGTTGTAATTCCAGAAGAATACCTTGGTGATATCATGGGTAACATTACTTCTCGTCGCGGTCGCGTTGAGGGTATGGATGCTCGCGGTAACTCACAAGTTGTTCGTGCTATGGTTCCTTTAGCAGAAATGTTTGGTTATGCAACGACTCTTCGTTCTGCAACGCAAGGTCGTGGTGTATTCTCAATGACATTCGATCATTATGAAGAAGTACCAAAATCAATTGCTGCTGAAATCATCAAAAAAAATAAAGGTGAATAATTGAATTTTCATCTTGCATAAAGTATAACTAATTTGTAAGCTATGATTGCAGGATAGGGGATGGGCCCGTTCTCTATCAGCATTCATTCTATAAATTTCAAAAATAAAACATATAATTTTGAGGAGGCAATCTCTAATGGCTAAAGAAAAATTTGACCGTTCTAAAACGCATGCTAACATTGGTACAATCGGACACGTTGACCATGGTAAAACTACTTTAACTGCTGCAATCGCTACAGTTCTTTCTAAAAAAATGGGTGGTACAGCTAAATCATACGCTGACATCGATAACGCTCCTGAAGAAAAAGAGCGTGGTATCACAATCAATACTTCTCACGTAGAATACGAAACTGAAACTCGTCACTATGCACACGTTGACTGCCCAGGACACGCTGACTATGTTAAAAACATGATCACTGGTGCTGCACAAATGGACGGCGGTATCTTAGTAGTATCTGCTGCTGATGGCCCAATGCCACAAACTCGTGAACACATCCTTTTATCTCGTCAAGTAGGTGTTCCATACTTAGTAGTATTCATGAACAAATGTGATATGGTTGATGACGAAGAATTATTAGAATTAGTAGAAATGGAAATCCGTGACCTACTATCTGAATATGACTTCCCAGGTGACGATATTCCTGTAATCAAAGGTTCTGCTCTTAAAGCTCTTGAAGGCGAAGCAGAATGGGAAGAAAAAATCGTTGAATTAATGGACGCTGTAGATTCTTACATCCCAACTCCAGAACGTCAAACTGACAAACCATTCATGATGCCAGTAGAGGACGTATTCTCTATCACTGGTCGTGGTACAGTTGCAACTGGCCGTGTTGAACGTGGTCAAGTTAAAGTTGGTGACGTAATTGAAATCATCGGTATCGCTGAAGAAGCTAAATCTACTACTGTAACTGGTGTAGAAATGTTCCGTAAATTATTAGACTATGCTGAAGCTGGTGACAACATCGGTGCTTTACTTCGTGGTGTTGCTCGTGAAGAAATCCAACGTGGTCAAGTATTAGCTAAACCAGGTTCAATTACTCCACACACTAACTTCAAAGCTGAAGTTTATGTTTTATCAAAAGAAGAGGGTGGCCGTCATACTCCATTCTTCTCTAACTACCGTCCTCAGTTCTACTTCCGTACAACTGACGTAACAGGTATCTGTAACTTACCAGAAGGCGTTGAAATGGTAATGCCTGGTGATAACATCGAAATGACAGTTGAACTTATCGCTCCAATCGCTCTTGAAGAAGGTACTAAATTCTCTATCCGTGAGGGTGGCCGTACTGTAGGCGCTGGCGTAGTTGCTTCTATCCAAAAATAATTTTAGCTTTCGCTAATAGTCAAACCAATCTGTAGGGACGCTTACAGATTGGTTTTTTATGTTAAAATAAAAGTAATTAATGTTTTAATTAGTGTATGAATACATAACAGCGAGCATGTCATCTAGGTTAAATAATTAAGCAGAAAGGGATTTGAATATGGAGATGAAAATTTTACTGATAGAAGATGATCCGTCGATATTTAGTATGATTGAAGAACGTTTTGCACAATGGTCATTACAAGTTGTTGGACCTAAAAATTTTCAAAAGGTGATGGATGATTTTATAGAAGTGAAGCCACATCTTGTGCTAATTGATATTCAGTTGCCTGCCTATGATGGCTTTCATTGGTGTCGAGAAATTCGTCATCTCTCCAATGTGCCAATCCTTTTTCTATCCTCGCGAGATCATCCAATGGATATGGTGATGGCTATGCAAATGGGGGCAGATGATTTTATACAAAAACCCTTTCATATGGAAGTATTACTCGCCAAAGCACAGGCTATTTTACGAAGAACATATGACTATGTTGAAGCAAAGATGGATGTTACACGCTTTAACGAAGCCGTTATTGATTATGCAAGGAGTGAAATTATGTGTGATGGAGCTATAGCTTCCTTAACAAAAAATGAACTCTTTATATTGCGCATCTTAGTGGAACAGGCTAATCATATCGTCTCAAGAGATGAACTAATGCGAAAACTGTGGGATGATGAACGTTTTGTAAACGATAATACGTTATCGGTGAATGTTAACCGTTTACGCGCAAAGTTAGAGGATATTGGCTTACATGAAGTGATTCTAACCAAAAAGGGACTTGGCTATATAGCAGTAACCCAAGGGACGTGAACTAATTTGTTACTATTATTTATAAAAGAGCGCTTTGCATGGATCGGTTTTTTTGGATTTATAATGGTACTATTAAACGTGCTATTTTCTTTAGATGTTGGTTTAAATAGTGTGTCTATTTGGTATGTAAATGTTAGTTTGCTTGTTAGTTTCGCACTCTTTTTCGTATGGCGCTTTATCGCTGAAGTTGGGAAATTAAATGATTTCCTGGGAAATATGGATGGTCATCTTGATGAAGCACATAAAAGTAGCTTATCATTATCACCTTTTCAAGAAGTGGGCTTTCGAAAAATAGAGGATGTCTTTCATGAGAAGAATATGGAATTGAATCAGGCCAAAGTGCAGCTCCAAGAGTATTCAGATGAGTTGCTGGCATGGGTTCATGAAGTAAAAGGACCTTTAACAACTATAAATCTAATGTTAGACCATGTAGAGGATTTATCCACACGTCGAAAATTAGAAAATGAATGGTTAAGACTACATCTGTTAGTTGATCAACAGCTGCACCAAACTAGACTTACTTCTATAGAAAAGGACAATTATTTAACCGAAATTGAGTTGAAACCAATTGTTTATAAAGAGATTCGAGCTATGCAAGCCTGGTGTATAGAAAAGGGAATTGGTTTTGAAATAGATGAACTGACTGAAAAGGTGATGACGGATGGTAAATGGCTAGCATTTATTGTACGGCAAATTCTCTCGAACGCCATAAAATATAGTTCAGCCAATTCAGAGGTAACGATTTTTACTGAACTTGACCCAACAGGTGCGACTTTATTACATATTAAAGATATAGGTATTGGTATACCCTCGGAGGATTTACCTAGAATTTTTCAAAAGTCATATACAGGTAACGTAGGGAGAGAATCTACTCAGTCTACTGGTATGGGTCTTTACTTAGCATATAATGTCGCGCAAAAAATAGGTATCCGTATAAATGTTCAATCGAATGTAGGTGAGGGTTCATTATTTACGCTACGGTTCCCATTACAAAATGAATATGTCAAACTAACAGGTAGATGACGAAAATGTCACCTACCTTTTTATATTGTCATGTAAAACACACGAATGAATAGGTGCAACAGGGTACACTTGGAATATAGAGAGGGGCGTTTATAAGTGACAGTGTTAATTGGTCGTAAAATAAAAAAAGTTTATGGAAAGAAATCAACGGCTCAGGAAGTGTTAAAGGGTATTGATTTGGAAGTGAGTAAAGGTGAATTTGTAGGTATTATGGGACCTTCTGGCTCAGGAAAAACAACACTTTTAAATGTCTTATGTTCAATCGACTTTGCAACAGAAGGAGTCATCGAAATAAACGGTCATAATTTACGGGGAATGAAGGAAAAGGCTTTGGCCAACTTCCGTAGAGAGCAATTAGGTTTCATATTTCAAGATTATAATTTATTAGATACATTAACCGTAAAGGAAAATATTCTTCTCCCCTTAGCAATCAGTAAATTGCCTAAAGCAGTTGCTGAAAGCCGTGTAAAAGAGCTAACATCCTTACTAGGCATAACAGAAATTTTAAATAAATATCCCAATGAAATATCCGGAGGTCAAAAACAGCGTACTTCCGCTGCGCGTGCACTTATTACAAATCCATCATTGGTATTTGCAGATGAGCCTACTGGGGCATTAGATTCCAAATCAGCGACAGCCTTGCTTCAAAATCTACAAAATATTAATGAGACAAAAGAAGCGACAATCATGATGGTTACGCATGATGCAGTAGCTGCAAGTTTCTGTACACGTGTTTTATTTTTAAAGGATGGTCTTATTTATAGTGAGCTTTATAAAGGGGATAAAACAAGACAGGCTTTTTTCCAGGAAATCATGCATACGCAAAGTGTGCTAGGCGGTGATGGTTATGAGTCTTAGTAAGCTAGTGTTAAGAAGCATGAAGAAAAATATGAAGCACTACTATTTATATTTTTTTGCGCTTATTTTTAGCGTTACTTTATATTTTTCCTTTGTAACATTACAAAATAATTCTGCAGTATGGGATGCTGTTCAAATGAGTGGAACGGCGACGGCTGGATTCAAAGCAGCAACTTATATTTTATATTTTATCGTCTTGTTCTTCGTCTTGTACGCCAATCATTTATTTATGAAGCGTCGTAGTAAGGAGATAGGCTTGTACCAATTGATTGGCATGACCAAGGGATTGATTGTACGCCTATTAGCAATCGAAAATATTCTACTATTTGTCGGAGCTGTAATTTTAGGTATGTTGGCCGGTTTCTTTAGTTCACGTGTGTTTGCAATGATTTTATTGCGTGTACTTGAGAAAGAAGCTCTTGTATCCATGACATTTAGTACGCAGGCATTACAGCAATCCGTGATTGTATTTACGATACTTTTGTTGATTGTCCTTATACAAATGGCCTGGATGATCCATCGCGTTTCTTTACTATCATTATTTACCGCAGCTAAACAAGCAGATGAACGTGTAAGACGTTTTAGTACATTACAAATGGCCATAGGCTTTATGGGGCTAGTTTTAATTGTTTATGGTTACTATGCTTCAACAAAGTTGTTTGATATTGAATCAGCCGGTAACCTATTTATTAATATGATCATTATTCTAGCTACTACAATTGGTGGAACATTTCTGGTCTTTCGATTCTCGGTAGCGTTTATTATGAATACAATTCGCTTAAAGAAAAAAGGGCATCTTTCCATCCAGGATGTATTGGCATTAACGCCTATTATGCATCGTATGAAGAGCAACGCTAAGTCATTAACGCTTATAACCGTATTAACAGGTGTATCTCTAGGAGTGACGACATTATCCTATATCTCCTACTATTCCTCAGAAGCATCGGCATATAGTCAAGTACCAGGTGATTTTATCTTGCTAGAAGAGCAGGGGATGTCTTTCTTACATGCGTTAGAGGAAAATAACATAGTCTATGATAAGGTAGATTATCGTTTGCAAGGAGTAACAGCCTCCGTAGGACAATTAATGTCTAAAAAGCAGCAGGATAATCCTTTATATGATATGGAAGGAACAATTTATACGATTCCACTTTCTGATTATAAGAAGAGCGTTCCAGAAGCCTCGCTATCAGGGAACGAAGTGATTTTAACAAACTATGGTGGGTATATGGCTGAGATGTTCCCATTAGAGAAAGATCGTGAGGTAGTAGTATCTGCAGGGGAGCTTGAAGAAACTTTTCATGTTGTAGAAGTACACGATAAAAGTATTATAAGTGGTATTGTTACAGCTGGAGGTGGTGGGCCCATCTTTGTTATAACAGATGACATGTTTAAAAGTCTAACTATGCAATCAGAGCATTACCCTTGGCATCAACAATCATCTATTACTATCAATTCAAAAGAAGACTTAATAATGGCAGAGAAATTATATGTACAGACAAATGCCGGGGTGATTATAACTAAAGATCATGAAGGTAAAACACAGCAATATACTCAATCTTCATATGAAGAGAAACGTAAAGATAATATTGAATCATTAGGTCTCACTATTTTTACAACTGCCTTTTTAGGATTAGCCTTCTTAATGACAACTGGTAGCATTCTGTACTTCAAACAAATGTCCGAGGCAGAGGAAGAGCGTGGTTCCTATACAATCCTCAGAAAAATTGGCTTTGCAGAAAAAGATATTATGAGAGGCATATATATGAAACAAGCCTTTAATTTTGGAGTCCCTTTAATTATTGGACTATTGCATAGTTATTTTGCTGTTAAATCAGGATGGTTTTTATTTGGTACAGAGTTAACGGCACCCTTGTGGATTGCAATGTGCTGTTATATAGCGTTGTATACGATTTTTGCCATTTTGTCGGTAGGCTATTATAAAAAAGTCGTTCGAGAATCATTGTAACAATTAAATAAGTAAAACATAGAAACAGTGTGATGCTAAATAGATCATACTGTTTTTTTATTGCTTCGAACGATGAAAAACCTTGACTTTCAATTATCAGAATAATAATCTTTAACATGTTAGTAATTTAGTGTATGAAAGTGAGTGTAACAATGAATGCAGTAATAGTGGCAGTAGCCGTCATGTTAATATTAAGCCTACTTCGCATCAATGTCGTTCTTTCTTTAGTGTTAGGAGCGTTTGTAGGCGGCCTTACAAGCGGAATGAGCATTGAGGCGACAGTAGAATCATTTACAGAAGGGTTAGGGGCAGGTGCAACGATTGCATTAAGTTATGGCTTACTTGGCGCCTTTGCCATCGCCATTGCCAAAACAGGGATACCTGAATTGATGATTACGGGGATGCTAAAGATTTTAAATAGTGAAAGTAATCGTAAAGGTTTAGTGAAGGTCTTAATTTTTTTCCTTATTTTCTTGATGTCCATTTTATCTCAAAATGTCATACCTATTCATATCGCCTTTATTCCACTATTGATTCCTCCTGTTTTAAAAATTTTAAATATGCTAGAGGTCGATCGACGTCTAGTGGCAACTTTAATTGCAGTGGGCTTAATCGGTACGTATAGCTTTGTACCAGCTGGCTTTGGAGCGATCTTTCAAGATATCGTTGCTACACAGGTGTCTGAGGCTGGGATGGTAGTATCCTCACGTGATGTTCCTGTGGCAATGGCGATTCCAGTGCTAGGTATGTTGGTTGGACTATTTACAGCCTTTATTGTATATCGCAAGCCAAGGAATTATAAAAATAATGAAATAGAGGCTGACTCACTCCATGTTAATGTCAGCAAATTTGTGATGTTTTCCACAGCCTTTGCATTAGTCGTATCATTATGTGGTCAAGTGTTAACAGATTCTATGATTGTTGGTTCCTTTGCAGGTATTATGGTTATGTATTTTACAGGGGCGCTGAAATGGAAAGAGGCAGATGACATTTTATCTGAAGGAATGAAGATGATGGCCTTTATAGGATTTGTTATGATTGCCGCAAATGGCTTTGCTGCGGTCATTAATGCTACTGGACATGTGGATAGCTTAATTACAAGCTCTATAACTATTTTAAAAGGAAATAGAAGTTTAGCGGTATTTATTATGTTAGTCATAGGATTAGTTGTGACAATGGGGATTGGCTCTTCCTTTGCCACAGTGCCAATTATCGCGACACTATTTGTTCCTCTTGCACAAGGGTTAGGAATGAGCCCGTTAGCGATCCTTTGTTTAATAGGTACAGCAGGAGCTTTAGGCGATGCAGGCTCTCCAGCATCAGATTCTACATTAGGGCCAACAGCAGGATTAAATGTAGATGGACAACACCATCATATTTGGGATACCTGTGTTCCTACTTTTATATTCATTAACATCCCACTAATTCTATTTGGTTGGATTGCATGTGTGTTCTTTCTATAGAAGTAAGAAGGGGTACTACTATTTAAAAAGACTTCATAGTTATTTGAAATGTTCGACATTGTTGCTTGATAACCTTAGGTGTTGCAATATGTAGTGAAATTTTATATACTAATAAACGGCTTAACAAAGCGAAGTAATAGTAGTACTAAGAATATCTGCAACATTTAAAAGAATTTAGCGAAAAGACTTGCTTATTCTTTTTTTATTGTATATAATGTTGAATGTTGGTCTTTGACTGCGATGAAGCGAGAGGTTGCCGACACACCCGGCCGCTTTGCCATGGCGGTGTGTGGGAAAATTTTCGTGGAGAATGTCTAGAAAATAGGCGAGAAGGAGGGAAAATAATGGCAAAACAAAAGATTCGTATTCGTTTAAAAGCGTATGATCACCGTATTTTAGATCAGTCTGCTGAGAAAATTGTGGAAACTGCAAAACGTTCAGGTGCAAGTGTATCAGGTCCGATTCCACTTCCAACTGAGAAGTCTGTGTACACAATTCTTCGTGCGGTTCACAAGTACAAAGATTCTCGTGAACAGTTCGAAATGCGTACGCATAAACGTCTGATCGATATCGTTAACCCAACACCACAAACTGTTGATGCGTTAATGAAACTTGATTTACCATCTGGCGTTGATATCGAAATCAAACTTTAATGGTAAAAACAATATAACTTTTTAAAACTTACAGGAGGTGTGACAAATGGCTAAAGGAATCTTAGGTAGAAAAATTGGTATGACACAAGTTTTCGCTGAAAACGGCGATTTAATCCCGGTAACAGTTATCGAAGCTACTCCAAACGTAGTACTTCAAAAGAAAACTGTTGAAACAGACGGCTACGAAGCAATTCAAGTTGGTTTCGAAGATAAGCGCGTTAAGCTTTCTAACAAACCACAACAAGGTCACGTAGCAAAAGCGAACACTGCTCCTAAGCGCTTCATTCGTGAATTCCGCAACGTGAACGTGGAAGAGTACGAAGTTGGTCAAGAAGTCAAAGTAGAAATTTTCGCAGAAGGCGATGTAATTGATGTAACAGGTGTTACTAAGGGTAAAGGTTTCCAAGGTGTAATTAAACGCCACGGACAATCTCGTGGTCCTATGGCCCACGGTTCTCGTTACCACCGTCGTCCTGGTTCAATGGGTCCAGTTGCTCCGAACCGCGTATTTAAACAAAAGAAATTACCTGGTCAAATGGGTGGCACTGTAGTTACAATCCAAAACTTAGAAGTCGTGAAAGTTGATACAGATCGTAACTTACTACTTGTTAAAGGTAATGTTCCTGGTTCTAAAAAAGCTCTAGTTACAGTAAAAACTGCAATTAAAGCTAAGTAATCACTTAAGGAAAGGAGGAAACAGGAATGACAAAAGTATCTGTACTTAGTCAAACAGGTGCTTCAGTTGGTGAAATCGAATTAAACGATGCGATCTTCGGAATCGAGCCAAATGAAGCAGTATTATTCGACGCAGTAGTAGCTCAACGCGCTTCTCTACGTCAAGGTAATCACAAGGTTAAAAACCGTTCTGAAGTTGCTGGTGGTGGTCGTAAGCCATGGCGTCAAAAAGGAACTGGTCGTGCTCGACAAGGTTCTATCCGTTCTCCACAATGGCGCGGCGGTGGTGTCGTATTCGGTCCTACTCCACGTAGCTATTCTTATAAATTACCTAAAAAAGTTCGTCGCTTAGCTCTTAAATCTGCTTTATCAGCTAAAGTAGTAGAACAAAACTTCTTAGTTCTTGATGCTCTAACTCTAGCAGCACCAAAAACAAAAGAATTCACAAAAATCCTTAAAGATCTTTCTTTAGAGAAAAAATCTTTATTCGTAACTGCTGACCTAGATGAAAACGTAGCATTATCAGCTCGTAACATCCCTGGTGTAACAGTTTTAACTGCAAATGGAATCAACGTTCTTGATCTTTTAGGTCACGAAAAAGTTGTATTCACTAAATCTGCAGTAGAAAAAGTTGAGGAGGTGCTTGGATAATGGAAGCACGTGATATTTTAAAACGTCCAGTCATTACTGAGCGTTCTTCAGAACTTATGGCAGAGAAAAAGTATACTTTCGAAGTAGACACTCGCGCTAACAAAACTCAAGTAAAAGACGCTGTAGAAGAAATCTTTGGTGTAAATGTTGAGAAAGTAAACGTTCTTAACTACAAAGGTAAATTCAAACGCGTTGGCCGTTACGGTGGTTACACTAACAAACGTCGTAAAGCGATTGTTAAATTAACTGCTGATAGCAAAGAAATTGAATTATTCGAAATGTAATCCCTAGTGGATTTATGATTTGAACACTCAAGAAGGAGGGAAAACACAATGGCGATTAAAAAGTATAAACCTACCTCTAATGGTCGTCGTAACATGACGTCATTAGACTTTGCGGAAATTACAACTAACAAGCCTGAGAAATCATTGCTTGAACCAACTAAACGCAAAGCTGGTCGTAACAACCAAGGTAAAATCACTGTTCGTCATCATGGTGGTGGTCATAAGAAGCAATACCGTGTTATCGATTTCAAACGTGTTAAAGATAGCATTCCGGCAAAAGTTGCTACTATTGAATATGATCCAAACCGTTCTGCGAATATCGCATTAATCAATTACGCTGATGGAGCAAAAGCTTACATCTTAGCACCAAAAGGTCTAGAGGTTGGTCAAACAATCGTTTCTGGTCCAGATGCAGATATTAAAGTAGGTAACGCATTACCATTAGCAAACATTCCAATGGGTACTACTATCCATAACATCGAGTTAAAACCTGGTAAAGGTGGACAATTAGTACGTTCTGCTGGTACTTCTGCTCAAGTACTTGGCCGTGAAGGAAAATACGTAATCGTACGTCTTCAATCTGGTGAAGTACGCTTAGTATTAGCTACTTGCCGAGCTACAATCGGTCAAGTTGGTAACGAACAACACGAACTTGTACACATTGGTAAAGCAGGTCGTAGCCGTTGGTTAGGTAAACGCCCAACTGTACGTGGTTCTGTAATGAACCCTAACGATCACCCACACGGTGGTGGTGAAGGACGTTCTCCAATCGGACGTAAATCACCGATGACTCCTTGGGGTAAACCAGCTCTTGGTTACAAAACTCGAAACAAGAAAAACAAATCGGATAAATTTATCATCCGTGGTCGTAAAAAATAAAGTGGTTAAACTACGGTTCTATGTGAGAGCCGTGGTGGAATCACGGAGGGAGGTTCCTACATGGGTCGCAGCTTGAAAAAAGGACCTTTTGTCGATGACCACTTAATGAAAAAAGTGGAAGTACAAGAGGCTTCTGAGAAAAAACAAGTTATCAAAACTTGGTCACGCCGTTCTACAATCTTCCCGAACTTTATCGGTTTAACGATTGCTGTATATGATGGACGTAAACATGTTCCTGTATACGTAACAGAAGATATGGTAGGCCATAAACTTGGTGAGTTCGCACCGACACGTACTTACAAAGGTCACGGTGCAGACGACAAGAAAACAAGACGCTAATTTTGAGAGGAGGTAAATCCTAATGACACAAGCTAAAGCTATCGCTCGTACAGTACGCATTGCTCCTCGCAAAGTACGTCTAGTTGTAGACTTAATCCGAGGCAAGCAAGTTGGTGAGGCAGTTGCAATTTTACGTCATACTCCAAAAGCGGCGTCTCCAGTCGTTGAGAAAGTATTAAAATCTGCAGTTGCTAATGCTGAGCACAACTACGATCTTGACATCAACTCTTTAGTAGTTTCTGAAGTGTTCGTTGATGAAGGTCCAACTTTAAAACGTTTCCGTCCACGTGCGCAAGGACGTGCAAGCGCAATTAACAAACGCACAAGCCACATCACTCTAGTGGTATCTGAGAAGAAGGAGGGTTAATCCGTGGGTCAAAAAGTACATCCAATAGGACTACGCGTTGGTATTATTCGTGACTGGGAGTCAAAATGGTACGCTGAAAAAGACTATGCAACTCTACTTCACGAAGACATCAAAGTGCGTAAATATATTGAAACGGCTCTTAAAGACGCTTCAGTTTCTAAAGTAGAAATCGAACGTGCTGCAAACCGTGTAAACATTACAATTCACACTGCGAAACCAGGTATGGTAATCGGTAAAGGTGGTACTGAAGTTGAAAATCTTCGTAAATACCTTAGCGAGTTAACTGGTAAACGTGTACACATCAACATCATTGAAATTAAACGTGCAGATCTTGACGCTCGTCTAGTAGCTGAAAACATCGCTCGTCAATTAGAAAACCGTGTATCATTCCGTCGTGCGCAAAAGCAAGCGATCCAACGCACAATCCGTGCTGGTGCAAAAGGAATTAAAACACAAGTATCTGGTCGTTTAGGTGGCGCTGATATCGCGCGTGCTGAACACTATAGTGAAGGAACTGTTCCACTTCATACTCTACGTGCTGACATTGATTATGCACACGCAGAAGCTGACACTACTTACGGTAAATTAGGCGTTAAAGTATGGATCTACCGTGGTGAAGTTCTTCCTACGAAGAAATCTGTGGAAGGAGGCAAATAATATGTTATTGCCTAAACGCGTAAAATACCGTCGTGAACACCGCGGAAACATGCGTGGCGAAGCGAAAGGCGGCAAGGAAGTATCTTTCGGCGAATGGGGCTTACAAGCTCAAACAGCTAGCTGGATTACTAACCGTCAAATCGAATCTGCACGTATCGCGATGACTCGTTACATGAAACGTGGCGGTAAAGTTTGGATTAAAATCTTCCCACATAAACCTTACACTAAAAAACCTCTAGAAGTCCGCATGGGTTCTGGTAAAGGTTCTCCTGAAGGTTGGGTAGCAGTAGTAAAACCAGGAAAAATTATGTTCGAAATCGCTGGTGTGTCTGAAGAGATCGCACGTGAAGCACTTCGTTTAGCATCACATAAGCTTCCTGTTAAATGTAAGATCGTAAAACGTCAAGAAACTGGTGGTGAATCTAATGAAAGCTAATGAAATCCGTGACCTTGCCACTTCTGAAATTGAATTAAAAGTGAAATCACTGAAAGAAGAGCTTTTCAACCTTCGCTTCCAATTGGCGACTGGTCAATTAGAAAACACAGCTCGTATTCGTGAAGTGCGTAAAGCAATCGCGCGTATGAAAACTGTTATTCGTGAAAGAGAAATCAGTGCAAATAACTGATAAAGGAGGTTTTCAAGTATGACTGAGCGTAACCAACGCAAAGTTTACACGGGCCGCGTTGTTTCAGATAAAATGGACAAAACTGTTACTGTTTTAGTTGAAACTCACAAAAAGCACAAGCTTTACGGTAAACGTGTAAAATACTCTAAAAAGTTTAAAGCTCATGATGAGCAAAACCAAGCGAAAATCGGTGATATCGTACGTATCATGGAGACTCGCCCGCTATCAGCTACTAAACGTTTCCGTCTAGTTGAAGTTGTAGAAAAAGCGGTTATTATTTAATAACTATTTCGGAACAACCATTTCCGAAGGGAGGTAACCTAAGTGATCCAACAAGAAAGTCGTATGAAAGTTGCTGACAACTCAGGTGCACGTGAAGTTCTTACAATTAAAGTGCTTGGTGGCTCTGGCCGTAAAACTGCTAACATCGGTGATATCGTTGTTTGTACAGTTAAGAAAGCAACACCAGGTGGCGTTGTCAAGAAGGGTGACGTTGTTAAAGCTGTTATCGTTCGTACTAAATCAGGCGTTCGTCGTAAAGACGGTACGTACATCAAATTTGATGAAAATGCTTGTGTAATTATTCGTGATGATAAATCACCACGCGGAACTCGTATTTTCGGACCTGTTGCACGTGAATTACGTGACAGCAACTTCATGAAAATCGTTTCTCTAGCTCCAGAAGTTCTTTAATTTCATGATAGTGCCAATCAAGGAGGTGCGACAGCATGCATGTAAAAAAAGGTGACAAGGTTAAGGTTATCACTGGTAAGGACAAAGGCAAAGAAGGAGTAATCCTAGCTGCTTTCCCTAAACAAGATCGCGTTCTTGTTGAAGGTGTTAATATCGTGAAAAAACACGTTAAACCTAACCAATTGAATCCACAAGGTGGGATTGTAAGCCAAGAGGCTGCAATTCACGTTTCGAACGTAATGCTAATCGATCCTAAATCTGGCGAGCCGACTCGTGTAGGTTATAAAATCGAAAACGGTAAAAAAGTTCGTGTTGCAAAAAAATCAGGTGCAGTAATCGACTAATTAGTAAATAAAAGAAGGGAGGTACACACATGAGCCGCCTAAAAGAAAAGTATTTAAACGAAGTTTCTCCTGCTCTTATGAGCAAATTTGGATATAAATCAGTTATGCAATTGCCGAAAGTTGACAAAATCGTTATCAACATGGGTGTTGGTGATGCTGTTCAAAACTCTAAAGCATTAGATGCAGCTGTAGAAGAATTAACAATTATCACTGGTCAAAAACCAGTAGTAACTAAAGCGAAAAAATCGATCGCTGGTTTCCGTTTACGTGAAGGTATGCCTATCGGTGCTAAAGTTACATTACGCGGTGAGCGTATGTATGAATTCTTGGACAAATTAATCTCAATCTCACTTCCTCGTGTACGTGACTTCCGTGGTGTTTCTAAAAAAGCATTCGATGGTCGCGGTAACTACACTCTAGGTGTTAAAGAGCAATTAATTTTCCCAGAAATCGATTACGATAAAGTTTCAAAAGTACGCGGTATGGACATCGTGATCGTAACGACAGCGAACTCTGACGAAGAAGCTCGCGAGTTATTGACACAATTCGGTATGCCGTTCCAAAAGTAATCAAACAAGGAGGGCGAAAACGTGGCTAAAAAATCTATGATCGTTAAACAACAACGTAAGCAAAAGTTTAAAGTGCAAGAATATACACGTTGTGAACGCTGTGGCCGTCCACACTCTGTATATCGCAAATTTAAACTTTGCCGTATTTGTTTCCGAGAACTTGCATATAAGGGACAAATTCCTGGCGTGAAAAAAGCCAGCTGGTAATCCCCTAATTTGGGAAGGAGGTAAATGTAATGACAATGACTGATCCGATTGCAGATATGCTTACTCGCATTCGTAATGCGAACATGGTTCGTCACGAGAAGTTAGAAGTACCAGCTTCCAACGTGAAAAAAGAAATCGCTGAAATTTTAAAGCGTGAAGGTTTCGTACGTGACGTAGAATACGTGGAAGACAACAAGCAAGGTATTATCCGTATCTTCTTAAAATACGGTAAAGATAACGAGCGTGTTATCACTGGCTTAAAACGTATTTCTAAACCTGGTCTACGTGTATACGCAAAAACAAATGAAGTTCCTAAAGTACTGAACGGTCTTGGTATCGCTTTAGTGTCAACTTCACAAGGTTTATTAACAGATAAAGAAGCTCGCGCTAAACAAGTTGGCGGCGAAGTTCTAGCATACGTTTGGTAATTAGCAATAAATGAATGGAGGTGCAACTAAATGTCTCGTGTAGGTAAAAAAATTATCGAGGTACCAGCTAACGTAACTGTTACTGTTGCAGCTGACAACACTGTTACTGTTAAAGGTCCTAAAGGCGAACTTGTTCGTTCTTTCCACCAAGATATGAAAATTGAGCAAGAAGGTAACGTAATCTCAGTATCACGTCCTTCTGAATCAAAAGAACACCGCACAAACCACGGTACTACTCGTGCGCTTCTAGCGAACATGGTTACTGGAGTTTCTGCAGGTTTCGAAAAAGCTTTAGAACTTATCGGTGTTGGTTACCGTGCGCAATTACAAGGCAAAAAACTTGTACTTAACGTAGGTTACTCTCACCCAGTAGAGTTCACACCTGAAGATGGTCTTGAAATTGAAGTTCCTTCTAACACTAAAATCATCATTAAAGGTATCAGCAAAGAGCGCGTTGGTGCTCTAGCATCTAACATCCGTGACGTTCGTCCACCAGAGCCATATAAAGGTAAAGGTATCCGTTACGAAGGCGAATACGTTCGTCGTAAAGAAGGTAAAACAGGTAAATAATGCTGCTTAAGCATTAGAAAGGAGTGACCCTTGTGATTACGAAACAGGATAAAAATCAAGTTCGTAAAAAACGTCATGCGCGAGTACGTTCTAAAATTTCGGGTACTGCTGAGCGTCCACGCTTAAACGTATTCCGTTCTAACAAGAACATCTACGCTCAACTTATCGATGACGTAGCAGGCGTAACAATTGTTAGCGCATCTTCTCAAGAAAAAGGTTTTGAAGGTGCTGGTAGCAATGTTGAAACTGCATCAAAAATCGGTGAAACAATCGCGAAACGCGCTGCGGAAAAAAATATTACTGCTGTAGTTTTTGACCGTGGTGGTTACTTATATCATGGACGCGTGAAAGCTTTAGCTGAAGCTGCACGTGAGAATGGTTTAGAATTTTAATAAGAAGGAGGGACACATTTCATGAGTCGAATTGACGCAAACAAACTTGGAGAACTTGAAGAACGCGTAGTTACTATTAACCGTGTTGCTAAAGTTGTTAAAGGTGGACGTCGCTTCCGCTTCACAGCACTTGTTGTTGTTGGCGATAGAAACGGTCATGTAGGTTTCGGTACTGGTAAAGCTCAAGAGGTTCCAGATGCTATCCGTAAAGCTGTTGAAGATGCGAAGAAAAACTTAGTAGAAGTGCCACGTGTTGGTGGAACAACTCCACACTTAGTGCTTGGTCGCTTCGGTGCAGGAGAAATCCTAATTAAACCTGCTGCTCCTGGTACAGGGGTTATCGCTGGTGGTCCAGTACGTGCAGTACTAGAACTTGCTGGTATTACTGATATTCTTTCAAAATCTCTTGGATCTAACACACCAATCAACATGGTGCGTGCAACTGTTCAAGGTTTAACTGAATTAAAACGCGTAGAGGACGTAGCAAAATTACGTGGTAAATCAGTGGAAGAAATATTAGGATAAGGGGGGAAAGATAATATGGCTAACAAATTAGAAATCACCCTTACTAAATCTGTGATTGGTACTAAACCTGCTCAACGCAAAACTGTTGAAGCTCTAGGTTTACGTAAATTACACCAAACTGTAGAGAAAGCTGATAACGCAGCTACTCGCGGTATGCTTGATAAAGTAGCTCACTTAGTTACTGTAAAAGAAATTTAATTTCTAATTAATGAACAAGGAGGTGCCACCCACTATGAAACTGCATGAGTTAAAACCAGCAGAAGGTTCTCGTAAGCAACGCAACCGCGTTGGTCGTGGTATCGGTTCTGGTAACGGTAAAACAGCAGGTAAAGGTCATAAAGGTCAAAACGCTCGTTCTGGTGGCGGTGTACGCCCAGGCTTTGAAGGCGGTCAAAACCCATTATTCCGTCGTTTACCAAAACGTGGCTTTACGAACATTAACCGTAAAGAATACGCGATCGTTAACCTTGATGCTTTAAACCGTTTCGAAGACGGTGCAGAGGTAACAACTGCATTATTACTTGAAACTGGTCTTGTGAGTAATGAAAAAGCTGGAATTAAAGTTCTTGGCAACGGAACTCTTAACAAAAAGCTTACTGTAAAAGCTCATAAATTCTCAGCTTCAGCTAAAGAAGCAATCGAGAATGCCGGCGGAACTACTGAGGTGATTTAATGTTTCAGACAATCTCTAACTTTATGCGTGTTCGAGATATAAGAAATAAAATCATTTTCACACTTTTAATGTTAATCGTTTTCCGTATTGGAACATTCATTCCAGTGCCTAACGTTGACGCAAATGTATTAAAGGCAACTGATGAGTTTAACCTCGTTGGTTTCCTGAATACTTTTGGCGGTGGTGCTTTAAAGAACTTCTCTATCTTCGCGATGGGAATTATGCCTTACATCACAGCCTCAATTATTGTTCAGTTATTGCAAATGGACGTAGTACCGAAGTTTGCTGAATGGGCAAAGCAAGGTGAAGTCGGAAGACGTAAACTTGCACAATTCACTCGCTACTTTACTATTATTCTTGCTTTCATCCAATCATTCGCAATGTCATTCGGTTTTAATAGAATGTATGGCGGATCATTGATTAAAGAAGAAGGGGTTCTAACATATGTTACAATCGCCATTGTATTGACAGCGGGGACAGCTTTCCTTGTATGGCTTGCAGAGCAAATTACTGCACACGGTGTTGGTAATGGTATATCTGTTGTAATCTTCGCAGGTATCGTTGCAGCATTGCCTACAGGAATTAACCAAATCTTTGCACAGCAAATCGAGGGTGCTGGTGATAAATTATTTATCAATATCGTAATCCTTGCATTGCTTGTATTGGTTTTACTCGCAGTTGTAGTTGGAGTTATATACGTGCAACAAGCACTACGTAAAATTCCAATTCAATATGCAAAACGAGTTACTGGACGTAATCAACAAGCTGGTGGTCAACAAACACATTTACCTTTAAAAGTAAATGCTGCAGGGGTTATTCCGGTAATCTTTTCAGTAGCGTTTATTGTTACACCACGTACGTTAGCTACGTTCTTTGGTCAAAACGACGTAACAACTTTCATAGAAAACACGTTTGATTATACGAAACCTGTTGGAATGATTATTTACGTTGCATTGATCGTCGCGTTCACATATTTCTATGCATTCGTACAAGTGAATCCTGAAAATGTGGCAGACAACTTGAAAAAACAAGGTGCTTATATTCCGGGTATTCGTCCTGGTGAAAACACTCAAGCGTATTTAACAAGCGTGTTATATCGTCTAACATTTGTTGGTGCGATATTCTTAACTGTTATTGCTGTAATGCCGATTTTATTCATTAACTTTATGAATTTACCTGCCTCAGTGCAAATCGGTGGTACTAGTATTATTATCGTAGTCGGCGTAGCGCTCGAAACGATGAAACAGCTAGAATCTCAACTTGTTAAACGTCACTACAAAGGCTTTATGAAATAATGTTGGTTTTTAGGGAACGTTCCATCGTTTCCTTAAATCAGCAAACCTTTGGTGGGAGGAATATTTCCTAATGAATATCGTTTTAATGGGTCTGCCAGGTGCTGGTAAAGGTACTCAGGCAGATAAAATTGTTGAGAAGTACGCGATTCCTCATATTTCTACAGGCGATATGTTCCGTGCTGCTATTAAAGAAGGTACAGAACTTGGCCTACAAGCTAAGTCGTTTATGGATCAAGGTGCTCTAGTACCGGATGAAGTAACGATTGGTATTGTTCGTGAGCGACTGGCTAAACCTGATTGTGAAAAGGGCTTCCTATTAGATGGTTTCCCACGTACTGTTCCTCAAGCTGAAGCTTTAGATAGCATTCTTGCTGATCTTGGTAAGGCAATTGAACATACTCTAAACATTCAAGTTGAAAAGGATGAGTTAATTGCTCGTCTTTCAGGTCGACGCATTTGTAAAACTTGTGGCGCATCCTATCATTTAATTTTTAATCCTCCAGCTGAGGAAGGAAAATGTGATAAAGATGGTGGCGAGCTTTACACACGTGCCGATGATAATCCTGAAACGGTTGCGAACCGTCTGGAAGTGAATATGAAACAAGCACAACCTTTACTTGATTTCTATCAATCAAAAGGTGTGTTAACTAATATAGATGGACAGCAAGATATAAACAAAGTGTTTGCTGATCTTGATGCTCTTTTACAGGGCAGCCGCAGCTGATACCCGGCTCCGGGCGCAGAATACTGCTTCCGCGGGAGGCATGCGGGAGCAACAACGAAACATAATTTTTTTGAGAGTTGCAAAAGCATATTGTGCCCGGTATATATTTCTTCTAAAAAGTGCAACATAGCTTTTGGAGGAGTATAATGGGTTTCGTGGAAGCATCTGTGTAACGGGTATGAATATCTCATCAAAGACATTCCGGTATTCGTGTAAACATGGGAGTTACAGTGCCCTTATAGGTTCTGGATATTCCGTGGATTGTGTGAAGCGAAACCAGACGAGCGTCTTTCAAACATCTCTCATACAATCCAAACATATGTTGAAACGAGGTTGCTTCTATAGTTGCAGCAGATATCCGTTTGATGTAACGATGAGAACTTTAATTTGCATATAGAGAGGAGACAGAGTAGATGGCGAAAGATGATGTAATTGAAGTCGAAGGGACAGTTGTTGAGACTTTGCCAAACGCGATGTTTAAGGTAGAATTAGAAAATGGACATGTGATTCTAGCACACGTATCTGGTAAGATTCGTATGCACTTTATCCGTATTCTACCTGGAGATAAGGTTACTATCGAGTTATCTCCTTATGATTTAACTCGCGGTCGTATCACATACCGTTTTAAATAATCTTTTGCGCTCCGGACTACTAAGGAGGTTAGGTTAGATGAAAGTGAGACCATCTGTGAAACCGATCTGCGAAAAATGTAAAGTAATTCGCCGACGCGGTAAAGTAATGGTAATCTGTGAAAATCCTAAACATAAACAAAAACAAGGTTAATTCTAAAGGAGGTGCACAACGTACATGGCACGTATTGCTGGTGTTGATATTCCTCGCGACAAACGCGTGGTAATTTCATTAACGTACATTTTCGGTATTGGTAAAACTACAGCTCAGAAAGTACTAGCTGACGCAGGTATTTCAGAAGATACACGCGTACGCGACTTAACTGAAGATGAGTTAAACAAAATCCGTGAACAATTAGATTCTTACAAACTTGAAGGTGACTTACGTCGCGAAACTTCATTAAATATTAAACGTCTGATGGAAATCGGTTCATTCCGTGGTATCCGTCACCGTCGTGGCTTACCTGTTCGTGGCCAAAATACGAAGAACAATGCGCGTACGCGTAAAGGTCCTCGTAAAACTGTAGCGAACAAGAAAAAATAATTGGTAAAGGAGGTTCCTTCTTAACATGGCTCGTAAACAACAAACTCGTAAACGTCGTGTGAAAAAGAATATCGAATCTGGTATTGCACACATTCGTTCTACATTTAACAATACAATCGTAACGATTACAGATATGCAAGGTAACGCTGTATCTTGGTCAAGTGCTGGTGCTCTTGGTTTCCGTGGTTCACGTAAATCTACACCATTCGCTGCCCAAATGGCTGCAGAAACTGCTGCTAAAACATCCCTTGAACATGGTCTGAAAACGTTGGAAGTAACTGTTAAAGGTCCTGGTGCTGGTCGTGAAGCTGCAATCCGTGCACTTCAAGCTGCTGGTTTAGAAGTAACTGCTATTAAAGACGTTACTCCAGTTCCTCATAATGGTTGCCGTCCGCCAAAACGTCGTCGCGTGTAATGGGTGCGTCTCATATTGTATGAGAACATCATTTTTTGTACAGACTGTCTTGTGCAGATAATAAACGATACGTCATTGACGATCGAATCTATGATGGAAAGAACCTATACATTCGATGTTTTGAAGGAGGGTAAATAAAATGATCGAAATTGAAAAACCAAAGATTGAAACGGTGGAGATCAGCGAAGATTCCAAGTATGGAAAGTTTGTTGTAGAACCGCTTGAACGCGGATATGGAAACACTTTGGGTAATTCTTTACGTCGTATCCTTCTGTCTTCATTACCAGGAGCTGCTGTCACGTCCATTCAAATTGATGGCGTTCTTCACGAATTCTCAACTGTAGAAGGCGTAGTAGAAGATGTAGCTTCAATCATTTTGAACGTGAAAAAACTAGCTCTTAAAATCTACTCTGACGAAGAAAAAGTTATTGAGATTGATGTAAAAGGCGATGGTACAGTTACGGCTGCTGACATTACACATGACAGTGATGTAGAAATTTTAAACCCTGATCTATATATTGCAACAATCGCTAAAAACGGTCATTTACGTATGCGTATGTACGCACAACGCGGCCGTGGTTACACTCCTGCTGATCAAAACAAACGTGAGGATCTTCCTATCGGCGTGATCCCGATCGACTCTATTTACACTCCAGTATCACGCGTCAATTTCCAAGTGGAAAATACTCGTGTAGGTCAGTCTTCTGACTACGATAAACTTTCTCTTGATGTGTGGACAGATGGCAGCATCGGTCCGAAAGAGGCGATTTCGCTCGGAGCAAAAATTTTAACCGAGCATCTTAACATCTTCGTTGGCATGACAGATGAGGCACAAACTGCTGAAATCATGGTCGAAAAAGAAGAAGATCAAAAAGAAAAAGTTTTAGAGATGACTATCGAAGAACTTGACCTTTCTGTTCGTTCTTATAACTGCTTAAAACGCGCTGGTATTAACACAGTACTAGAACTTGCGAATAAGTCAGAAGATGACATGATGAAAGTTCGTAACCTTGGACGTAAGTCACTAGAAGAAGTAAAAGCGAAGTTAGAAGAGCTTGGTTTAGGATTACGCAAAGAAGACTAAGCGATTTAAACAAAACTAACAAGGTCAGATTTTTTTCTATAAAGGAGGGAAACATCCATGGGTTACAGAAAACTTGGTCGTACAAGTTCTCAACGTAAAGCGATGTTACGTGACTTAGCTACTGATTTAATCATCAACGAGCGTATCGAAACTACTGAGGCTCGCGCTAAAGAAGTACGTAAAGCTGTTGAAAAAATGATTACTTTAGGTAAGCGCGGAGATTTACATGCACGCCGTCAAGCTGCTGCATTCATCCGTCGTGAACTAGTAACAACGACTGATGCTGAAGGTAACGAATCAACATCATTTGCACTTCAAAAGTTATTTGATGATGTTGCACCACGTTATGCAGAGCGTCAAGGTGGTTACACTCGTATTCTTAAAGTAGGTCCTCGTCGTGGTGACGGTGCACCTGTAGTTGTGATTGAACTAGTTTAATCATAAGAGAAAACTTGTGGTGAAGAGGGTGGGAATCACCACCCTCTTTCTTTATAAACGATTTATACGACAAATAATTAAGCTGAGCGTTATGATGAGCGGACACTAAGGTGTGGCGTCTCGTTTAGCTCTCCGCACCTCATTCAGGAGAAATAAGGGCTTGAGCACCCTTATTTCTTGAAAATGTAACGACTAGCGCATTTCTATTGAATGAGGTGCGCGCTTTTTTATTACTAAGGACAGCGCCAATTTGTGGTGCTTTTTTTAATATATGGGTTTAATGTTTTCCCCAAATCATAGCATGACGAGAACGTTTCATTATTTTAGTATTTTACTTTTATCGACATAAGGATTGTAGTAGAATTCATACATAAAAAAGTGTAAGTTAGTTAGTAGAGCTGAGCATGTAGAGAGGAGTTCTAGAAATGCCTGAAATTTTATCTTTAAATAATGTGACTTTTTCATATACACCAGAAGAACCAACTAGTCGTAATGCTGTCGAAAATGTTAGCTTCGCCGTTGAAGAGGGAGAATGGATTGCTATAGTAGGACATAATGGTTCTGGAAAGTCGACCATAGCAAAGTTGATGAATGGTTTGCTATTTCCTCAAAAAGGAGATGTCCGCATTTTACGAGAGCCATTAAGTGAAGAAAACCTTTGGGAGTCCCGTTCTCTCATGGGGATGGTTTTTCAAAACCCGGACAATCAATTCGTCGGTGCAACCGTACAGGATGATGTTGCGTTTGCATTGGAAAACAATGGCGTGCCTTTTGAAGAAATGGTACAGCGTGTTCATGCGGCACTGGAACAAGTAAAAATGAGCCATTTTTTAGATCATGAGCCACACCATTTATCAGGAGGGCAAAAGCAGCGTGTTGCGATTGCAGGAGCACTTGCTTTAAAGCCGAAGCTTCTTATATTAGATGAAGCTACTTCTATGCTAGATCCGCAGGGACGTGGAGAGGTATTGCAAACTGTTCAAACTTTACGTGCTGAAACAGGACTTACTGTCCTATCCATCACCCATGATTTAGAAGAGGCGATGCTAGCAGATCGTGTACTCTTTATGAATGATGGGAAGAAGTTTGCAGAAGGTATCCCTGCTGAAATATTTGCTCTTGGGGACAAGCTAGTGGAATTTGGACTAGACTTGCCATTTGCCCTAAAGTTATCAAAGCTATTGCAAAAGGAAGGTGTTCCGTTAATGGGACAACATATGACAGAAGAAGAGTTGGTGAATGATTTATGGACATCAAACTTCAACAAGTAAGCTATGCTTATGCACAAGGGACGCCTTTTGAAAAACGGGCACTATTCGATGTAGAATTCGATATCCCATCACACACGTATCAAGCAATTATTGGTCATACAGGTTCGGGTAAATCAACTATTCTCCAGCATTTTAATGCGCTTCTAAAACCTACTTCAGGAGAAGTACATATCGGGGATCGTGTAGTGGTAGCCGGAAAAAAAGCAAAGGATTTAAAAGCTGTACGACAAAAGGTCGGTATCGTCTTTCAATTCCCTGAGCATCAATTATTCGAAGAAACTGTGTTAAAGGATATTATGTTTGGTCCCATGAACTTTGGCGTACCAGAAAAGGAAGCCGAAGATCGGGCACGAGAACTTGTCAGCTTAGTGGGGTTACCAGAAGACGTTCTAGATAAATCTCCGTTTGATTTATCGGGAGGTCAAATGCGTCGAGTAGCGATAGCAGGTGTTTTAGCGATGGAGCCTGAAGTAATTGTGTTGGATGAACCTACCGCAGGCTTAGATCCACGTGGTCAGAAAGAAATTATGGATATGTTTTATCAGCTTCATCAGGAACGTCACCTGACAACGATTCTAGTGACGCATAGCATGGAAGATGCTGCTCGATATGCTGATAATATTGTGATTATGCATGAAGGTAAAAATGTTTTAAGTGGAACACCACGAGATATATTTAAGGATGTTGATACATTAAAGAGCTTCCGCTTAGAACCACCGCGCATTGTCCGCTTTCAACAAAAGATAGAGCAAATGATGGAGAAACCCTTATCAAAAGTTTGCTTGACCGAAGAAGAACTTGCAGTTGAAATTGCTCAACTGCTAGGAGAGGAGCGTGCGGAATCATGATGGAAAAAATGATTTTTGGACGCTTCTTACCTGGAGATTCTCCCGTTCATAAACTGGATCCACGCTCTAAGCTAATCTTTGTTTTTGCTTTTATTATTATAGTATTTTTGGCCAATAATACAGTGACGTATGCTATGCTCTTGGCATTCACGCTTCTTGTTGTATTAATATCACGAATTCGCTTGTATTTTTTGATAAATGGTCTTAAACCGGTTCTCTTTTTGATGGCCTTTACCTTCTTGCTTCATATTTTTATGACGAAGGAAGGCGTTCCCGTTTTTGACTCGAAGTATATTACCATATACGATGAGGGGATTAGACGTGGGATTTATATTTCAGTACGTTTTCTAGTATTAGTATTTATAACATCTATCTTAACTTTAACAACGTCACCGATTTCCATTACAGACGGTATTGAAGTTCTTTTAAATCCTCTGAAGGCATTGAAAGTACCTGTCCATGAATTAGCTTTAATGATGTCGATTTCTTTACGCTTCATTCCAACTTTAATGGATGAAACAGATAAGATTATGAAAGCACAGATGGCACGAGGCTCTGATCTATCCTCAGGCCCAATAAAAGACCGTATTAAAGCTGTAGTGCCATTACTAGTACCTCTTTTTGTGAGCGCATTTAAACGGGCCGAAGATTTAGCCACAGCGATGGAAGTAAGAGGCTATCGCGGAGGGGAAGGGCGTACTAGATATCGTAGGCTAAAATGGGATATGGGTGATACATTTGCGCTTGTATTATTAGTAGCAATAGGTGTATTGCTATTCTTCTATAGAAGCTAAAGGAGTATGCTTTATGCGACGATTAAAAGTAATTATTAGCTATGACGGTACACTTTTCTCAGGCTATCAAGTACAGCCTGGGGAACGCACCGTGCAGGCAGAAATAGAACGTGTATTAGCCATTATGCATAAAGAGGAAAAGGTGAAGGTAACCGCAAGTGGACGTACAGATGCTAGGGTTCATGCAACAGGGCAAACATTGCATTTTGATACACCACTAGCCATTCCAGCTGACAAGTATCGCAAAGCTTTGAATGTGCAGCTCCCTAGAGATATTCGCGTAATGTCTGTAGAAGAAGTAGAACATGATTTTCATGCACGCTATAGTGTAACTGGGAAGCGATACCGTTATATTTGGTCCTGTGAGCCTATTCAAAATCCATTTAGGAGACATTATACCGTTGAGACAAACGGGGTCAAACCTGATGTAGTTGCCATGCAGAAGGCTGCTCAAGCTATCATTGGGACACATGACTTTTCATGCTTCTGCGCAGCCAATACAAGTGTTCAGGATAAAGTAAGGACAGTCACCTCATTACAATTTGAGTGGCATGGGGAAGAGCTTCATATGGTTATTGAAGGCAGTGGCTTCTTATATAATATGGTGCGAATTATTGCAGGTACATTGTGGGAAGTGGGTATTGATCGCCGGACGATTGAAAATATAGCTCTGGTAGTTGCTTCAGAAGATCGAGATAAAGCTGGGAAAACTGCGCCACCACAAGGTTTGTACTTAGAAAAAGTGTTCTATTAGTGTCACTTTCAACCTCGAAACAACTTTACCAGGTGTTTAATGAAATTGCTTGACTTTAAAAGTCATTCATTATATGATAACAGATGGTATTTTCATTACCACCACAAATAAGCCCCGAAAACTTATAGTGTAGTTTAATGAAAAATAACGGTAATCGAATCGATTAGGAGGATATATACATGCGTACAACATTCATGGCTAAAGGTCACGAAGTAGACCGTAAATGGTTAGTAGTTGATGCAGAAGGCCAAACTCTTGGACGTTTAGCTTCTGAAGTAGCTGCAATCTTACGTGGTAAACATAAACCAACATTCACACCAAACGTTGACACAGGTGATCACGTAATCATCATCAACGCTGACAAAATCCATTTAACTGGTAACAAATTAGAAGGTAAACTTTACCGTCACCACACTCAATTCGCAGGTGGTTTAAAAACTCGTACTGCTGGTGAAATGCTAGACAAGTACCCAACAAGAATGATCGAATTAGCAGTTAAAGGAATGCTTCCTAAAAACTCTTTAGGTCGTAAAATGTTCACTAAACTTAATGTTTACACTGGAACAGAGCATCCACATGCTGCACAAAAACCAGAAGCATACGAGCTTCGCGGATAATATAAATTAAGAGGAGGATATTACTTTGGCACAAGTTCAATACATCGGCACTGGTCGCCGTAAAAGCTCTGTAGCTCGCGTACGTTTAGTACCAGGTACAGGTAAAATTGTTATCAACAAACGTGAAATCGAAGAATACGTACCATTCGCTGCATTACGTGAAGTAATTAAACAACCATTAGTAGCTACTGAAACTACAGGAAGCTATGATATCCACGTAAACGTTAACGGTGGTGGATACACTGGTCAAGCTGGTGCTGTTCGTCACGGTATCGCTCGTGCTCTACTTCAAGTAGACCCAGATTTCCGTGCTGCATTAAAATCAGCTGGATTACTTACTCGTGATTCACGCATGAAAGAACGTAAAAAACCAGGTCTACGCGGCGCTCGTCGTGCACCTCAGTTCTCAAAACGTTAATTTCAAATTTTTCTATCAAAGACTCTTTCTACTTTTGTGGAAAGGGTCTTTTTGTGTGAAAAGAGTAGCCATTATAATAAGCAATCTTTGGAGTTGTTGTCCTAAGATTGCTCAATATTATTTCTGATGGAATTGTCGATGGAGCTGATGTACCTGTGTAGCTAGTTCAGGAGCTGGACCATCAATAGGTGTGTATCTTGACTCACTTCTTGAATAGATAAATGACGAACGCGAGAGGTAGTAGAGATGCCTATATCTTTCAACCATTGTGCAAGCTGTTTGGACGAGCTAGGATAAACAATTCTCCCTAAACCAACCCAACCATGGGCCGCTGCACACATAGGGCAATGTTCACCAGAAGTATAAACCGTTGCGATATTTCTTTCCTAAGTTTTAGCTGCCCAACGTGCTAATGCAAACTCAGGATGTTGCGTATGGTCGCCACCAGACACATAATTTCGGTCTTCGGCAAACACCTCGCCATTCGTAGCTACAAGGATTGAACCAAAGGGCTCATCACCTGCTTCCAATGCATCTTTGGCTAGCTCGATACATTTAATTACGTTAAATCAGTAGGATGGATCATCAAATACCTCCTTATATTAACGCTTACTACAACCTTCTGACTCAGCCTCTTTTAAAATTAGCTCTATTTTATGAAAACCTAGTTGTTTTGCATGCTGTAACGGTGTGACTCCATCTCTATCAGTAATATTCAAATTTGCCCCATAATCCACTAATAGTTGAACGATTTCTTGATGTCTCTCACCGCCATTCCCTAAAATGACGGCTTCCATTAAAGCTGTCCAATGTAAATTGTTAATATGATTGATATCAATATCTGAATGGTTTAGGAGGACACGAACTACTTCTACATGACCCCGTTCGGCAGCGGGGATAATGGCCACTCCTCCGAAGCGGTTCGTCAATTTCGTATTGGCACCAGCAGCGATGGCTAATTTCACGATTTCTAGAAAACCTGATGCCCCTGCATGGAGGAGTACATTTTCTAGATGATTATCTTGAATATTTACGTCCGCATCATGCTGAATAAGAGCCCTTACTGTTTCCACCTGATTATAATAAGTGGCTGCTACTATCGCCGTTCTGCCTAATTGATCGGTGGCATTGATATCGGCCCCTTCTTGTAGAAGTGTTAGGACTTTATCAGTTTCTCCATTTGCAGCGGCAATAATTAAATGATCGCTCATCTCTATCACCTTCTCTTTCCATATTATAAAAATATGGTAACACGTAACATCTAGAGCGAATAATATGAAAAAAATATACTACGCTTAGCTTTTACATATAGTAAGACACGCTCTTTAGTATATTTATAAAACATTTAAATCGTCTTCTTAGCATAATAATTGTTAATTCTGCACAGATTTAAAATTATTAAAAATATTTTCGGATAAGTTTATGCTTTTTTAAGAAATTATTTAGAGGGAGTTTAACAATTCATTTTAATATAAATTATGAAAGCTACAGCAAGCCTTTCAAGAGATAGGCGGGTGTAGTTAAAAAATATAAAGCAAAAATGGAGGTAAGTAGGTATGAAAAAATTATTGATTGTATCTGTTGCAGCAATGGCACTACTTGCAGCATGTCAAGATAAGGAGCCTGCGAAAGGCAACACTTCAAATAGTGAGGAAACAAAAACGGAAAGCGCAGCTACAGATAATACAACGAAAGAACAAGCACAGAAGGAACTAACAAAGGGTCAAGAAATGGCTACTATTCTTAGTGCTACAAACTGGCAAGGTACAAAAGTATACGATAAAAATAACAATGATTTAACTGAGGAAAACTCAAACTTTATTGGCTTGGCTAAATATGATGTGAAGACAGGTCATTACGAATTCTTTGATGCTACTACTGGTGAAAGTCGTGATGATAAGGGAACATTTTTCATTACAAATGATGGGAAACAAAGAATCTTAATTTCTGAGTCCAAAAATTATCAAGCGCTTGTAGAGATCACAGAATTAAACAAAGATATTTTCACTTATAAACGAATGGGTAAAGATGCTGCTGGTAACGATGTAGAAGTCTTTGTAGAGCATATTCCTTATCAGGAAAAAGAGCTTACATTTACAGATCCAGACAAAACTCTTAATGCGGCTACAGGTGATATCGTAACTGATGTAGATGGTGATGAAATTTTAGCGAATACATTGTGGCAGGGCACAGTTGCTTTAGATGAAGATGGTAATGATGTAACCGAATTTAATTCAAATTTCATTAGTATTGCAAAATACGATGCAGAAACGAATAAATATGAATTCTTTAATCCTGAAACAGGCGAGAGTCGCGGCGACTATGGTTACTTTGACGTCATTCATGATAATAAAATCAGAGCTCACGTTTCACTTGGTGATAATAAATATGGTGTGGCTCTTGAAATTACTGAAATGAATGAAAAGAAGTTTACGTATAAACGAACAGGTAAAGATAAAGATGGAAATGAGATAACTGTGTTTGTTGAGCATGAACCATATGAAGGGGAATATAAACCAGAATTTACACTGCAATAAAATTGTTTATCCTCCCTCTATATAAAATAAATTAAAAACTCTCAAGTTGAATACTTGTGAGTTTTTTTTTCTTTATGGCATAGTTTATCCACTAACTTCGTACACTAAATGTAAAAGGGTGGTGGATATGGGTGAAGCGCTGGCTGGCACTAGGAGTAATTATGCTTATGAGTATAGTGTTCGTGGCATATGAAACAAATGCTTCGGACCGTAACTTCTTTTTACCAGACCCACTTGGTGGCATAAAGATTGTCATTGATGCAGGGCATGGTGGAGAGGATGGAGGAGCTTCGAAGGGCGAAGTCATTGAAAAGGATATTACACTTGCAATTTCTCAGCATGTAGAGAAGAAATTGAAGAAGAAAGGCGCAACAGTCATCATGACAAGAACAAAAAGTGGTGATGTTATTGATGAACATGCGCCATCAGAAAAATATGGAACATTAAGAGAGCGTAAAAAACAAGATATCTTTTTAAGAAAGGATATTGTAGAGAAAGAAAAACCAGATGTGTTTATTACCATTCATGCCAATGCGATTCCGGAAACAAAATGGCGTGGTGCACAGGTGTTTTATCATAAGGAAGGACATGCTGACGGTGAGATCCTTGCAAAAAGTATTCAAGAGTCGATTCGTACTAATTTAAAAAATACAGACCGAGAAGCATTGTCTATTAAGCAGATCTATTTACTGAAAAAAGCAGAAGTACCTGCGGCATTAGTAGAGACTGGATTTATTAGTAATGATGAAGAGCGAGCGTTATTAACAGATAAGAACTACCAAGAAAAAATGGCAGATGCAATTGTTGAAGGTATAGAAGAGTATTTATTAGCCAAAGTTGAGTAGAGCAACATCACAACGTAAATTAAATCATTTATGATATACTAACATGGAGACAATATAAGGGGAGTGTTCGTCGTGATTACTGAACAACAAGTACGAGAAATACTAGGACAACTACAAGATCCATTTTTACATAAATCGCTTGCAGAAACAGATGGTATTACAAACGTAGCAATAAAAGAAGAAAAAAATCATGTCAGTGTAAAAGTTGCGATTGCTAAATTGAATACACCTGAACAATTACAACTACAAATGAAAATTGTTGAGATGTTAAAAGAAGCGGGTGTAAATACGGTTGGTATTCGTTTTGAAGAGCTATCAGCAGAAAAGCTTCAAAGCTTCCGTGGCACAGCAACAGAATCTGAAGCACAGGATATTTTATCACCGCTTAGCACAGTTCAAGTTATTTCAATTGCTTCGGGTAAAGGTGGAGTAGGTAAATCTACAGTTTCGGTTAACTTAGCAGTTGCCCTAGCTCGTCTAGGCAAAAAAGTGGGCTTAATCGATGCAGATATTTACGGTTTTAGTGTGCCCGATATGATGGGTGTAACGGATATGCCTAAAGTAGTCGATAATCGTATTTTCCCAGTAGATCGCTTTGGTGTAAAAATGATTTCAATGGGCTTCTTTGTAGAAAATAATGCTCCTATTGTATGGCGTGGCCCGATGCTAGGTAAAGTATTAGATCAATTCTTCCGTGATGTAGAGTGGGGAGAGCTTGACTACCTATTATTAGATTTACCACCTGGCACAGGTGATGTTGCATTAGATATTCATCAAATGTTACCTTCATCAAAAGAGATTGTAGTCACAACGCCTCACCCAACAGCAGCATTTGTTGCAGCTCGTGCAGGTGCCATGGCGCTACAAACGGACCATGAAATTTTAGGTGTCATTGAAAACATGGCTTGGTTCCAATCGAAATCAGGTGAAAAAGAGTTTGTCTTTGGGCAAGGCGGAGGTCCTAAACTAGCAGAAGAGCTACGTACGGAGCTACTTGGTCAAATTCCACTTGGTCAACCAGATTGGACTGATGCTGATTTTGCACCTTCTGTATATGCTGAAAAACATACTACCGGACAAATTTATTTAGACATCGCGACGACAATCATTGAAAAATTAAATAAATAATAAAAAACGGATTTCCATCCTTTGAAGGAAATCCGTTTTTTTTAATAATCCCACGATTATTCAGTGCCTTTTTGCTCCTTATCAGCGCTGCCACCGCTTTCACCACTTGCTTCTTTCTTATCGCCACTTCCAGATGAAGTTGTTTCGCCACTCTTTTTAATTAGCTCTTGCCATTTTGATTGCATTAAAGGGCTTTCGATCGTTTCCTTCACTACTTCCTCCATCTGCTTTCGCATATTGGATGATTTAAGGATAGTCTCTAGCTGTTTCTGCATATCAGGCTGTCCAAAAAAGGCTTCCATATCCTTTTGGAAAGTTGGATCTTTTATTAAATCCTTCATAATATCCTGTTGCTGTTTTTGCATACTTTTTGCAACGGTTTCCTTAAACTTTGGATCTTCAAAGGTTTTCTTCCAAAAGTCTTCAGCTTCCTTGGAAAGTAATGTTTCCTCAGTAGCTTTTTTCACTTCATCATGCTCTAAAATCAACAGCTCACGGAAACTTGGCTCTTCTAAAAGCTGTCGCAATGCCTTTTTACCGTCCTCTGTTTGTAAAGAGTCAATCATGATTTTTTTTATTTCATCATAGGACATAGTAGAGGTTTTATCTTGTGAACAGGCAGAAAGAAATAGCATTAGAATCAGTAATAAGGTGAATTTTCGCATCGACAATCAGTCCTTTCTATAGATAGACTCTTTCAATTATTGTTCACATTTCTGATGACTTTATGTATTGGGAAAGATGAGAAATAGCTTTTTTAACAATGCATTGATAAAATAAGGACAGATATATTGAGAAATTGGGGGACTTTTAGTTGTGACGATACGAAATTGGGCAAAGTTTTTCTTCTTTGCAATGCTCGTTGGTGGGGTAGTCAACGGAGGTTTTAGTTTATTTATTCGCTGGGATTTCTTCCAACCATACATAGCAAACGGTCATTGGGGAGAATTTTTCGCTGGACTGTTATGGATGGTCTTCTTAGGATTTACAATGAGTGTTATTGCACAGGCTGGCTTTTTCGCTTATTTAACACTCCATCAAGTAGGTGTAAATATCTTTAGAACACTTACATTGTGGAATTGGGTACAGCTTTTACTCATTGCAATTACTATTTTTGATATTATTTTCTTCCGTTTTGTACCTGGTGTAAAGGATGGACAAAGCTGGTTGTTTTATGTTGGATTATTAATTGTCCTCATTTTTGGAGCCATAGCTACAGCCGTTCAAAAAGTAAAGTTAACAGGGAAAAAACATGTATTCATTTCTGCTCTGTTCTTCATGATTGTCATTACAACCCTGGAATGGACAATTGCGTTAATGGGTCGTGATGAAAATATTAATGAATACGTCGCGTTATTATTATTCCCGTTATTGGCGGTTAATGCATATCAATTATTAGTATTGCCAAAATATAATGCAAAATCTGATGAGGATCGTCAAAAATTAGAAGCACGCCGCAAAGCGCGCCAAGAACAAGCAAAAAATGCTTAAATGAAAAAATTGCCTCCTACAAAATAGAGGCAATTTTTTTTATGGAGATTTTTTAGTTTGTACTTTATAGCCAAATATATTTTCCTCAATCGACATAAACTTATGTTGCTGTATGAAAGTATTAAGTTCTTTAAAAGTAATGGAGCTATCTTGGTGTAATGGAACAAAGACAAAGTCACCTTTCTGGAGTTTTGGTGTTTTCTCACCCTGCCAAATAAGGGATGGAGATAGCAAATTCATTTGTTGCTGAAACAGAGATTTTTGTAAGTCTTGTGAATACTGGTGATTCCGAGTAGCAAACCAAAGTGGCTTTTCCTTCAAATATTGTTCATAAATATCAATATCCTTTTGTACAAGCTTAATGTTAATAGGTTCCTCTATTGAATCCTCTGGTCCGAGTAGTCCTGTAGGTAATTTCCGTTCTTGAATAATTTTTATATGGTCTGGGGAACGCTTGATCCAATCTGTATCTAGAAGAAGAAGCGGATAAGGCTCTT
The DNA here is from genome assembly GCF_019091145.1 of Lysinibacillus sp. GbtcB16. Classification (NCBI taxonomy): domain Bacteria; kingdom Bacillati; phylum Bacillota; class Bacilli; order Caryophanales; family Bacillaceae; genus Lysinibacillus; species Lysinibacillus sp. GbtcB16. Next base: position 469 of record NZ_JAGXJV010000004.1, on the reverse strand, counting down.
TTACCGTTTTAAGCCAATCCATTAGAGACTCATCAGAGAAAGAAACCTCGACAACAAGAGATGTACCGTAATGACCTTTTGTAACGACAACTGGTGCGTTCGCAATATTAAATACAGAAATCATCGTAGAATTTATAGGCTTTAGAAAAACAAAGAGAATTCCGATTAGAAGCAGTGAAATCAACGTTTTACGGATCATAATAACAACCTCGTTTCTATAATTTAAAATAAAAAATAAGTCTCTTTAAAAAAACTTATGATTTAGTGTTGACTTTCATGAATAATCGATGTTATTATGTATAAGTCGCCAAGAGGTGACAGTGAAACAAACAACATGAACCTTGAAAACTGAACAAGCAAAACGTAATCAATAAAGTTTTAAGTAGCTAGCCTAGCTAGTGAACGAAACAAAATTTTGGACATCAAAATTGATGCCAGCAAAACAATTTGAGCTAATCAAATTTCTTTT
>NZ_JAGXJV010000389.1:0-272 GCF_019091145.1 Lysinibacillus sp. GbtcB16 | reverse complement strand
ATATTAGCTTATTCACCCCCTGTTTCAATGCTCTATACAAAGTGGCTTTCTTTACACCTGTCAAGCATGCTGTAGCTAGAGTTTACAGCATGCTTTCTTTGTTCTAGAACAATGTACGGAAACAAATAAGAGACAATCCTTGCTTCCACCAAGTCTTCATTCGATGCTAAGAGTGAACACAACGTTCTTAGAGGGCTTTGTATTGACCTCTACGGCTCTCTAACAACTAAGAGGCATCAATTTCCTGTCCACACCTCAAAATAAGTTTACAG
>NZ_JAGXJV010000388.1:0-272 GCF_019091145.1 Lysinibacillus sp. GbtcB16 | reverse complement strand
CCGCACCAATCCTATTGGCGATTATGCTCAATGAGGTGCGGCATTTGTTATTCAAGAGGGTGTCGCAGACGATTCTGTATTTACCTCACTTCATTTCTTGGGTTGTCTTGGCCGGCATGGTGATGAACTTTCTTTCGCCTTCTACGGGCATCGTTAATCAGCTGCTGCAATCACTCGGCCATGAACCGATTTCCTTTCTGTTAAAGCCCGAATATTTTCGCACAATCATCATCTCCGCAGAGGTGTGGAAGGGAGTAGGATGGGGGACGATC
>NZ_JAGXJV010000387.1:0-272 GCF_019091145.1 Lysinibacillus sp. GbtcB16 | reverse complement strand
AGCATTAATAAAATATATTTGACTATCTATGGGAACTGAAGTGTCATCCTGGCAATGAAGAAGCAATAAAGGTTTTTCAGAATTCAAGTGAATAGAGGAAAGCGGATCATTTTGTTGTAATAGAGCTTTGGCACTAGCCTCCATTGGACTCAAGCCATTTTTTTCGCGATATAGTTCTTCAAATTGAACCCAAGCACAAGAACCATTAATAACAATTGCGGATTGAACCTCCTGATGTTTAGCATAAATTCCAGCAGTAATAAACCCGCCTG
>NZ_JAGXJV010000386.1:0-272 GCF_019091145.1 Lysinibacillus sp. GbtcB16 | reverse complement strand
AAGTTTAATTTCCTCTTTACAACGGTGATGGCCGCGTGCATTCAGATTTCGGAGTTTCTCATGGTGGCTCTGGTGATGATGCGGTTCGGCGATATTAAGGGATGGTCGCTGTATGAGGTGTGCTACTTATATGGCGTCATTATGATTTCCAAAGCGATCTACCGAACGCTGGCATCCGATGTGCATCATCTGGAGAAATATCTCGTATCCGGCGATCTGGATGCGCTGCTCATCCGGCCCGTACCTGTGCTCTTGGCATTGATGACCCAGAA
>NZ_JAGXJV010000385.1:0-272 GCF_019091145.1 Lysinibacillus sp. GbtcB16 | reverse complement strand
GCTGAATGCTTCCAAGCAGTTGATTAATCCCCTGCTGGATGACAAGCTTCTTCAAGCCGGCTGACATCAATTCTTCCATGAATTGCCGCACGAGCTTGATCGCCTCCTCTTCGGAGCCGACCCGAATGGCGTGAATCAATTCTTTCTCCAGCATGAAATTGTATGGAAACGCAAGCTGGTTGGAGGTTTGGTGAAATTGAACCACATCAATCAGCTCGTTGCTGTTGTGCAGATCGCAGTAGTTCAGTACTTGTCTCGTTTCATCGAATAAA
>NZ_JAGXJV010000384.1:0-272 GCF_019091145.1 Lysinibacillus sp. GbtcB16 | reverse complement strand
ATGGTTTTAGGGACATCCTCTTTCTTATGATTAACACACTGTTAATCTAACCGCCATATATTGGCGTCCCGGCATCTCGACTCGGAAAGCTCCTTCAAACGTGCCTGGCACCTGCATGATGGTCATGTTCCATGTATCAATTACCTCTACGCGATACGAGATGCCCGCTTCATGGTTGAAGTGCCGGTACCGCGGTTGATTAAACCCGAAGTAGTATAAGTAATATTCATCTTTGACCCCTGCGCATGGCAAATCCCAAGATGAGGTGAGCG
>NZ_JAGXJV010000383.1:0-272 GCF_019091145.1 Lysinibacillus sp. GbtcB16 | reverse complement strand
CTACGGGTTGTCAACCATATTTTCACATCGAATCACTTGAATGCAGGGTCCACAACGGCCACTTTCCACTTCGTCCGAAGCTGGGAAACGTAATCCTTCAGCGGCGGCGCTTCCTGTAGCGCGAGCTCCCTGCGCACATTCTCACGAATGAACGCTTTGTCCGGATTCACCTTCTCGCGTTTATTTCTCAGCTTCACAATAGCAAAGCCTTGCGGAAGCGTCACCGGCTTGCTGACCTCCCCAGCCTTGAGGAGCTTTGCAGCCTCCAGAAC
>NZ_JAGXJV010000382.1:0-272 GCF_019091145.1 Lysinibacillus sp. GbtcB16 | reverse complement strand
GTAAATCATGAAAGCAAACCCTAGGAATCCCCGCTTTATGAATATCTAAAACTATTTCTACTTCGAAAAAGCGTTAATAAAGTGGGATTTTCAATGCATTTATAAAAAAGAAATCCTCCTTTGAAACTTTAGTTTTTATAATCTAACCCCTTTTTCTTATTCTCTCCATAAGTGTCGCCTGAGAGTAGCGGTTCTTCTTCTCTATTATGTATCTTGGGGTTTAAATATCAGATTATATAACTTTGGCCTGTTTTATTTTTTCATCTGTTCTT
>NZ_JAGXJV010000381.1:0-273 GCF_019091145.1 Lysinibacillus sp. GbtcB16 | reverse complement strand
ATCTACTACTAATCTTGCATTCATCAAATAAGTTATGGAAGGCATTTAATAATTCATCAAATGATAAATCTGCATCAATTAAATTTGTTACCTCTTCTCCGATGGCCATTAAGGCGTAATGGGCAACTTGCTCGGTGTTGGACTCCTCTTCTTCGAACGCGCTTGAATCATCCCATATTGCCTTGAGCGCCTTCTTCTTTGATGTTCTCTTTTTGGCTTAGGGACAATCGTTCATGTAGTGTCCCAGTTTTTTGCACTCATAGCAAATCACTT
>NZ_JAGXJV010000380.1:0-273 GCF_019091145.1 Lysinibacillus sp. GbtcB16 | reverse complement strand
GATATAAAAAACAACACAAATAACTGCGACTAAACCTGCCAATACAAGGCTGATGTTGCTAAAAACGGAGCCGGCTTCATCCCGGAGGAGCGGATTCCAGCTGGGCATCCCTCCGGCTCCGAGGTCGACGGCCTTGCTGTACAAGCCAATGGCGATGCCTTGGGCGATGAAGTTGACCATAGCGAGCATGCCCATGCCGACTCCAGCCTGCTTGGATGGCAGTGTTCGGGACACGGAGTTCGAGACGGCGATGACCATGAAAGATTGGCCGAC
>NZ_JAGXJV010000039.1:0-2401 GCF_019091145.1 Lysinibacillus sp. GbtcB16 | reverse complement strand
CTCTTGATAGGATAACGATTTAAATGACATCTTTAAAACTCCCTTCATTTTTTTAATGCATCACTACCGTTTATATAGGGCCTTTAATCTAATATATATGTAATAAAATAATTATAATTTCTCCCTTTTTATTTCTATATATTTGCTAGATTTTTTCTTTGATTCTAGATTTAAAAGAAGTAACGAAGGTATAAAAGATGTTACTAAAAGTACAGAAATCCATTTTTTCATCACGTTTAACCCCTTGTATACGAATATGTAATTTTTTATTTATAAAAGAAACCACTTATATACATTAGATGATTATAAGCAGTTTCTTTTTATATGTTTTTGATAATTAATTTCTAACGGTATATATTACTTAATATCTAACTTACGAATGAATTTTAATTATATCCCTCTAAAATAAACAATTTCTTCTAAAGGTGCTCTACTAGTTTTATATTGATTCTGTTCATGCTCAGAATCCCCATATCCAATAGCAATTCCTAACATTATTTTAAGATGGCTTGGAATATCTAAAATTTCTCTCAATTTATCTGGATATGTTACAAAAGTATAAGAAGGAGCTGAATCTAATCCATGCGCTTGTGCAGCTAACATTAAGCTTTGTGATAATTGTCCTATGTCTAATACTGACCATTCAGATAGAGAAGCGTCCATACATAAAAATGCTACAACTGGCGCACCAAAAAAGTTAAAATTATTTTCTATATGCTTTTGTCTAGCCTGTGTATCGTCCCGATCAATACCCATATTTTCAAATTTCTCAATAGCCATTTGTTTCATACGATCATCTAATTTTTGAGGCCAATGTTGTGGTCTAGGAATATCTGAATTAATGGGAACTCCATTTTTAAATGCTGTTAAATAAGCTTTTCTTAACTCTTTTAGATTATCGCCCCCTGCAACAAAAATTTCCCAAGGTTGCGAATTGGCCCAAGAAGGCGATTTTGTTGCATCTACAAATACTTTTTCCAATAGCCCCTTATCAACTTGTATATTTTTATATGCACGGCAAGTATAACGGGATCCAAATAATTTAGTTTCATTTAATGTAGAATTATTCATATTTTCCTCCTGAGAATTTATTTCAAATAATACTCAATAGTATTTCTAATTGTATCTTCCAATTTGTATTTAGTGATAAATCCCTTTTTCCTAATTCTATTATCATTTATTAATCTATTTGTTGAAAATGCCTTAACTGTAAACGGAGTTAAATTATACTTTTCAATTTGCTCACTGGTTAGATTTTTAGGTAAATTAACCGTTTGTGATTCTTTGCCTATTACATCATCGATTGCTTTTTTTAATTGATACCAAGTGGTATTAAATCCCTTTACTAAAAAGACACTATCATTTTCATTATTGCACTCATATGACCCTAACCAGGCCATAGCACGGCCAATATCTCTTGCATCAATAAGAGATACTTCGGGATTCCCTTTTTCTATAAGTGGATATAGATTATTAGAATGAGATTCTAATAATCTTGTGAAAAATGAAGATCTATCCCTAGTTCCAATAGAAATAGCTGGACGTAATATGCAAGTTTTAATTCCGGTTTGTTGACCAATTTCCCGAACTACTTTTTCCCAGTGAATACCTAGTTTTTGAATCTGATATTGAGGATTTGGGACATAGAATTCATCAATATTATCCTCTTTTTGAAAATCGTATATTAAAATTGTGCTTAAATGAATAAACTTAGAAATTTTAGTGTTGGAGGAATAAATAATAAGCTCTTTGGTAAAGTCTATTTCCTCTTCAATATCTTCTAAAAAGCTATTATGTAATTTATCCTCTATGGATAAATTGTAAACAACATCATGTCCTTTGATAATTTGTTGAATTGAACTAATATCCGTTTTATCGAACTGAACAATATTGACTGCCATATCTCTTAAAAAACTTATATTATCGATATCTTGTGTAGCTATAGTTACCATATATCCGGCTGAAATTAGTTGTTCAATAATATGACTGCCAATATAGCCAGTTCCTCCAAAAATTATTGCTTTCATATTCTCATCCTTTCATTTATGAAAACAACTCTTTTAGTAATATAAAGCATATATTTAAAACAGTGTACCTAATGATTCAACTTGGAAAGGACGTAACTCATCAAAACGACCATCACGTACTTTTACTGCCCAAGCAGGATCGGCTAATAAAGCACGACCAATAGCAACTAAATCAACTTCTTCTTGTTCGAGCATATCAATTAATTTATCAATATTCGTATTATTAGCACCTTTACCTTCTAAAAAAGCGCTTAAAAACTCATTATCAAGACCAACTGAACCAACTGTAATAGCTGGTTTTCCGGTTAATTTCTTAACCCATCCTGCTAAATTAAGTTCGGAACCTTCAAAATCAGGTAACCAAAAACGACGAG
>NZ_JAGXJV010000379.1:0-273 GCF_019091145.1 Lysinibacillus sp. GbtcB16 | reverse complement strand
CTCAGCTTCGCAGTCCGCAGCTCTTGCCAAATTGCCCTTCCCCACCTGGCCAACTCCCCAGCTCACATCCCTTATGACGCCGCGCGCATTTTCATGTATACTGAAATTCGTGAATTCCCTTATCCCCAAATACTGTAGCAGGTCGGTTGTGGATAACTTGTAAAGGGACAAAGAAAGTAGCGTGACAGGTTGAATCAAGATTATCAGCTAACGGTGCAAGAAGTGCTGGGCAGACCCTTCTTTCAGCATGCCTATATCGCCGCCGGTCGGGAA
>NZ_JAGXJV010000378.1:0-273 GCF_019091145.1 Lysinibacillus sp. GbtcB16 | reverse complement strand
AATGAAATCAGTTTTACCGCATGATGAAATCATAATCACATAAAGAGGTGCATCATGAAACGAAGATACGCGATATGCGGTGTCAGCAATCGAAGTATGAAAATGTATATCGGTCCGATGTTACAAATCTTTTCGAAGCAGGCTGAAATTGTAGGATTGCTCGATGTCGACACAAGAAGGTTTGACGTATGCAAGTCCAAATATCCAGAGCTCTCCGACGTCCCGGAGTATGGTGCGGATGCTTTCGATCAGATGGTTGAACAAACGAGCCCG
>NZ_JAGXJV010000377.1:0-273 GCF_019091145.1 Lysinibacillus sp. GbtcB16 | reverse complement strand
GCCCCATCTCCGGAACCTGCAAATTGTACATTTAATTATGGCGTGTACCTCCAATTTCCCAACGAATCATGTAAAACGTACATGAAATTCCTCAAATTCTATACCACTTTGAGCTATTCCGTTCAAATTTACTGTAGGTTTTGCAGGTAAATCGATTAAAACAGGAGCCGCAGGGAGAATTACCTGTACAATTTACAGGTTCTGGGCTGCCCCCGCCTCGGGCTAGGCACGATGGGAGCGAAAGGGATCGAGCTGCAAAGACGAAAAAAGACC
>NZ_JAGXJV010000376.1:0-273 GCF_019091145.1 Lysinibacillus sp. GbtcB16 | reverse complement strand
AGATGCTGCCTGCATCTGCAAAAGCATCCAAATCTCCCTGCTCCGAAGCGTCTGACGGCACCATGCCACGCAGCTCGGCAAAACGCTGGAACAGCACAGCCAGCTCTTCGCGAGAGACGGCCTCATTCGGACGGAACCGGCCGGCTGCCCCTTGCACCAGCCCGATCTGTGCAGCTCGGGCAACATACGCTGCATACCAGGCATCTGCAGCAACATCGCTGAATCCGGTTGAAGCGTCGCCTGTATCCAGCTTATAAGGCCCTAGTGCTTCAA
>NZ_JAGXJV010000375.1:0-274 GCF_019091145.1 Lysinibacillus sp. GbtcB16 | reverse complement strand
AGCCTGCGTCCTAATAGAACGGCCCTCTGCAGTTTATACTGCGGAGGGCTGTTTTGCTTTGCAGGCGAAGAATGCGTCGTGGCGCTAGCCTGTTTTACAGGATTCGCAGGGAGAGGGTACAGCGCAGTTGAAATTCCTGTACGTTTTGACACAATTTGTTCCCAGGGGCTGGGGGTCTGAAACTTTACATCGCAGCATGTTGCAGAATAGGTTTTTTTTACCAAATAGAAATAAAACGGCATATTTTGGGAAACCTAGCTAGAAGGAATGGAAA
>NZ_JAGXJV010000374.1:0-274 GCF_019091145.1 Lysinibacillus sp. GbtcB16 | reverse complement strand
CGTATTGTGAATGACACAGTCGGTGACCCCACTCAAACAATGAAACATCTGTGGTGCAAACCATGTTAGGTGAGCGGACAATATTCTCACCTCAAAACCTAAGTATATCAAGCTTTGATTTTATGAAGAAAAAGCATCCACGAAACTGGAAAATACATATTCTATGGCCAACCACGAACTCCTAGTCCACACTCGAGGGTAAACTGCTCTTTTTCTTAAGAGTTTTAAGTTAATAAAGTCAATGAGTATGTGTATTAGACTTCTTAATGAATAC
>NZ_JAGXJV010000373.1:0-274 GCF_019091145.1 Lysinibacillus sp. GbtcB16 | reverse complement strand
CCCCCGTTCTCGAGAATAACAGCCCCCACATGACAGCCACGGCAACGCTTCCTCCAATAATGGAAGGGATATAGAATAAGGTGCGATACACCCCGATCAGGCGGTGCTTCGTATTCAGCAGCATGGCGATGCCCAAAGCGACGATCAGACGTGCGGGAATGGCAATTAGCACATAGAAGAACGTAACCTTCAAGGATTGAATAAATTTAGCGTCATTCTTCATAATTTCAATATAATTTTCGAGTCCTATCCACTTCGGTGAAGACAGCAAATC
>NZ_JAGXJV010000372.1:0-274 GCF_019091145.1 Lysinibacillus sp. GbtcB16 | reverse complement strand
AATACACTGCTCATTAATGTTTACGAGCTGATCTTTGCCTTTCCGGCTCCTATCATCTTAGCGCTTTTATTAAATGAAGTAAGAAAAACGTTATTTAAACGATTTGTGCAAACGCTTACATATTTACCGCATTTTGTTTCCATGGTCGTCATTTGCGGGATGCTCGTAGATTTTACGGCAAAGGCCGGTTTGCTGAACACCATTCTGACGTGGTTCGGCTTTGAGCGGGAGAACCTGCTGTTGAATCCTGATTTCTTTCGAACGATCTTTATTG
>NZ_JAGXJV010000371.1:0-274 GCF_019091145.1 Lysinibacillus sp. GbtcB16 | reverse complement strand
AACGCTTCAGCCTCTGATCGGATATGCCTTGAAAGAACACCTTTTGCAGCAAAAAGAACAAGACCACGAGCGGCAATACCGTAAGGAAAGAAGCCGCCATCAGCGGTCCCCAGAGTGTGCCGGTCTCACTATGGAACTGCTGCAGCCCCAGTGACAATGTGTACATGGACGGATCGCTCAGGTACAGCAGCGGAGCTTGAAACTCTTGCCAGCTTGCGACAATTTGGAATAGCCCGACCGTGCATACCGCAGGCAGCGCTTGAGGCAGCATGAT
>NZ_JAGXJV010000370.1:0-274 GCF_019091145.1 Lysinibacillus sp. GbtcB16 | reverse complement strand
TGTCAATTCCCTCTCTCTCGGTTTTAACTAATTCAAATACACCGGCAAGGGGTAATGTTTCAGTTGAAAATTGAGAATCGACTGGAACCGCATATTTAGTTTCACGTTCAAATAAAGAACAATATTGACTTGAATTCATTCCAAATGCGGTCAGGGTTTCCTGCCATAGCTTTTGCTGTGGATAGGCTGAAAAAACAAGCGGAACATGACTATCATTTGAAAAAGACACAGCTATCACATCATCACTTAGCAGCTAATATCCCTTACTTAAAAA
>NZ_JAGXJV010000038.1:0-2608 GCF_019091145.1 Lysinibacillus sp. GbtcB16 | reverse complement strand
CCAGGAGAAGAAGCAGGAGAAGAAGCAAAAACACGACAAGAAGCAGGAGCAGGAGAAGAAGCAGAAGCAGGAGAAGAAACGGAACAACCAGAAGAAGAAATTATTATTGTAAATTCTATGCTGGAGGGTAAAATTACAAACTTTAAAGAATTAACAGATTTATGGGCTAGAAACGTAGAATTATTAGAAGTTCTTCCCCTAAAAGAAAGTTTGCAGATTTGGATAGAGGAATTAAATAAATTTAATGCTGTTTTAAAAGTATTAAAACAGAATTTTGGTTTAAGGACTCGTGATGAGGTTTGTATATATCTATATCATTCAGCAAAATTGAATTATTTAGAACTGAGTTCTAATAAAAGTTGGTGGTATAGATATTTTGATCAACAATTAATACAAAAAGTTTTAACTAGAGTTGAGGGGGAAGCAGAGGAAATTACAAATGTTCTTAAAAGTTTATTTAATTTATGTAGTTATTCAAACACGTATGATGATCCCGGAGAAATTGTTAATAGTATTATAGTGGATAAAGAAAAATTTAAATATCCAAATGCAGCTAAAAAAATACAGAGCATGTTAAAAGAACTTATTATCTTTGATAAACCAGCTACTACTTTCTGGAGTGTATAGAAATGGCGAATAACGAATCATTATTAGAAATTTCTACTGATTTGTTTGATATTAGCTTTTTCGGGAGTCAGCCAACTTCATATAATTTGCTTAATTTAAAAGAAGCTTATGATTATAAAAAAAATGAAGTTTCTTTTCAAATAATGTTTGATTCTAATTCTCCAATAATAAAAATAACAAATAAATCAGCTTTAAATTTAAATAGAGTCAACGTATATAAAAGTGAGAATGATGGATATTTACCTTTATTTTACGAAAATCTTAATTATAAATTTATATTGAAAAGTAAAGATAATAATAAATATAGAATTAGATTTGATGGTAGCGGTGCACATAATTCGAATAATGATGTAATGGTTGATAATATTGTGACAGGTGCGTTTAATTTTAAAGGAAATGTTGGAGTTGCAACTTTATCAATTTTAAGGAATGATAGCGTACTCTCTACCATTGAATTTAGTGTGTTTTCATTAAAATTAAATTTTTTGGAAGATCGTTTGATAATGTTAAAAGAACTCCAAGAGATAAATACCAGCATAGTTTTAAATATATTTAAACCTACGTCTAGTAGATATAATTATTCAACAGAAGTAAAGAATACAAAGATTGAATGGTTGCATAATTATATTGAAATGGTAGATACATTACTAAATAATTTAAAAAGAATTGAAAAGAGAGAATCTAATCATATAGCGAGGGACCTGATTACTTCTCAAACTAATAAGATCAGAAATATAGATAGTATGGTTAATGGTTTTTTAACTAAGTTTGGGAAAAAAAAATTGAAGAACCGTAAATATTTAAAAATGTGGGGAAATATAAGTACTAATAAAACAACAGAGTTGGGCTATATAAAGTTTTTAACTGAGAATCTTCTTAGGAGGTTAAATTCTTTATATAAACAGATAGAAAATGAAAAAAGTGATTATTATAAAAGAATTAAAGAGGAAGAAAAATTTAAGATTTTAAAGAAAAAAACGAGCAATTACAGAAACAGATTGAAAAATTCATTTTGGTATGCTGTTAATCCCATAAGTAATTTAAAGAATAGAACTAAATTTAACTTTCAACAAGATTATTTGACATATGAAAAGAATATAAAACTATTAAACAGAGTATTGGATATTGAATATAATGGTAATAATGCTATCTCGGTTATGTCTATGGATAAGCTATATGAAAGCTGGTTGTATATTAAGATTATTGATATTATTGCCCATATAAAAGAAGTTCAAAATGACGTGAAAATAAAGTATTATGAAGATTTTTTTAAACATTATTTAGCTCTTGGAATGAATTATCCAATCAAAATAGGTGAATTGCTCATATTTGGAAATAAAGAATATGGTAAAAATACGTTGAATTTTTATAGTCCTATAGTTCCACAAAGACCAGATTTTAGTATCGAACTTTTAGAAGATAAACAACTAGTAATATTTGATTCAAAATATAAATTACAATTAAAAGCGAAAATAGATAATAGATGGAAAGTTTTATCTAATGTTGATCTAGTTAGATTAGATCGAAGATTGATAGAAGAGCTGAAGGTTGAAAGAAAAGAAGAAGACATTAATACGATGCATAGATACAGAGATGCTATAAGGAGTAAGAATTTATCTGTTGGTGAGAGAGCGATAAAATATGCTATTATTTTATATCCATACAGCCCTGAAAAATCTAAGGAGGATATATTTAAAGAAGAGTTTAAAAGTATAGATTGTAATGGTGTTGGTGCAATACCTGTTGCGCCAGGAATAAAAGATGATAAGTGGATGAAAGAAATTGAAGATAATAATTTGATTCCTATACAAGAAGGAACTGAACAGATAAGAATACTAGCAAAACTAATTAAAGATTCTATAAATAAAAATTAAAATATGCCCCCACAAGCATTAAATTTTATTTATTGTAGTCAAAAGCGTATTCGTTTATTTTAATAATACCTTGAATGTTTAATATAAAGCTGTTTATAGGGGACGTG
>NZ_JAGXJV010000369.1:0-274 GCF_019091145.1 Lysinibacillus sp. GbtcB16 | reverse complement strand
ATGATCGGGATCGGCTTGCTGGAACGCGGCCGTGAGCAGGGCGGTATCCCAGATCGTCGACGGGGAGTTCTGCAGGTGCGTTTTACCTTCAAGATCCCATAACATGGTGAAAAGTCCGCGCATCGCAGCATCGATCACAGGATGATGTTTATCGTAGCCTAGCGCTAATAAAGCCATAATCATTAGAAGCGTACTTGTGGAGTAGCTGTACAGCGTCCCGTCCGCTTCAATGCGTTCCAGCATGTAGGACTCAGCGGCTTGAACGGCTCGCTTA
>NZ_JAGXJV010000368.1:0-274 GCF_019091145.1 Lysinibacillus sp. GbtcB16 | reverse complement strand
ACTCCTGCACACAAGCCAGCCCATAACCCAACATTCAGCCGCAACCGCCACCCTACCACCAGTAAATTCAGCCCTGTGTTTTCGACCGTTCGCTCCTCCGCTCTGCTAACGGACACACAGGACGCTATTTCCTCGATTTGCCCGCTTGCTAAAATCTAACGGACAGGAGAGACGTTATTCGTCCATTTTCGGACAAATTCCAGCAATTTACGGCGAATAACAGCCGCTGTGTCCGTTAGAATATGGAATGGCCGATTTTTCGGCCAATAGCGTC
>NZ_JAGXJV010000367.1:0-274 GCF_019091145.1 Lysinibacillus sp. GbtcB16 | reverse complement strand
AAAGGGTCCTGCCACTCAGGTGGCTTAATGGTCTTACCAAATTCGTTCTTATGAACTAGACCGTCCGGCCAGACTTTCGCCATATTCGCGCCATGCACAATGTCAAAAATCGGCCCCGGCTCGACCCCTAATTCGACCAAGGTGCCCAGAACGAAATATAATTCATCGATCATGGCATCCACCTCGTCTTCCAGCGTCGCCGCTTCTTTAAACTCGTCCAGCACTCCCTGCATCCAAGCCAGGCGGGCTGCTTTGCGGCTCTCGGACAAACGCT
>NZ_JAGXJV010000366.1:0-274 GCF_019091145.1 Lysinibacillus sp. GbtcB16 | reverse complement strand
CCGCCGTGCTCTGTCTACGAATCGCCATACGTCTGGTGGCCAGATTCATCCACAAACATACGAAGGCAAATAGCATAAGAAGTATGAATCCTAGCGTGTACGCGCCCGACAAATCTTTAATGATACCAAGCACGATCGGCGGGAAGAATCCGCCAACACCGCCGGCAGCACCGACAATACCCGTCACCGCTCCCGTATTGCCCGTGGATACCTCCGGCACCATTTTGAAGACAGCCCCGTTCCCGATCCCCAGCAGTGCGGCTGCACCCAAACA
>NZ_JAGXJV010000365.1:0-274 GCF_019091145.1 Lysinibacillus sp. GbtcB16 | reverse complement strand
ATTGGCACCGCTTTTTCGAAGGGCGGTTTCACGGGTTTTCAATCTCGCATCAGCATTCCATCGAAACCTTCTATGAGTCTGCGCTGGATTCGCTGCCCGGCTTTGCCGCCGATTGGAAGAGCACGCTGCGCGACATTTACATGCTTCATATCGTGCTGTTCATGATGCGCAAAATCGAGCAGTTTTACCAAGATACGAAAAGCTCCTACTTATCTTATTATCATGAGAACGGGTGCAAAATCGCCGCCAAAAACTGCGAGGATAAGCTGGTCTC
>NZ_JAGXJV010000364.1:0-274 GCF_019091145.1 Lysinibacillus sp. GbtcB16 | reverse complement strand
CCGCGCAAATCAAGAGCCTCGAAGACGAATTCGGCACAATCCTCATCGATCGCAATCAACCTGTCACGTTAACGGACAGCGGAAAGCTTTTTCTTGTGCACGCCGAAAAAATACTGCGGATCGCCAGTGACCTCAAGCAGCGCTTGTCAGACTTGCACCAAACCCCGCAAGGCCACATTCACATTGGCACGACGACGTCGATTGCGATGCAGATTTTGCCTCGGGTACTCTCTTATTTTCAAGACCAGATCCCTCTGATCAAGACGACGATCCA
>NZ_JAGXJV010000363.1:0-274 GCF_019091145.1 Lysinibacillus sp. GbtcB16 | reverse complement strand
AGCGATATCCTTGGCGTTAGGGGAGATGTAGCTCTCCAGTGCGCCGGCTTTCTTCAGGACCTCGTGCGAATCCGCCGGACCGCCCATCAGGAAGTCAGCCTGCGGCTTGCCCATTTCGTTCTGGACGCGTGTAACCGCTTCCCCGCTTGGCAGACGAAGAACGTCGTAGTCGATCCCTGTTTCTGCCTTGAATTTATCCAGGATCTTGCGCGCTTCTTCCTCTTGGAAAATGGAATATACGGTGATTTTACCTTTCGCTTTACCGCCGAAAACA
>NZ_JAGXJV010000362.1:0-274 GCF_019091145.1 Lysinibacillus sp. GbtcB16 | reverse complement strand
GGGGTCATGGTCGGCTCCGTAAAAGGCTAATCGAATAAGGGAGGCAATACAGATGCAATTAACCATTAGTAAAAGCTTGGCGGTCCTGCTGGCGGCAGGCGTAACTTTGACGGCTTGCTCGTCATCGGATGGGCAAGAAGCCGAAACACCTAACGCGACAACAGCCGTCTCTGCACCGGGCACGTTCCCGATCGTGCAGGAGAAAACGACGCTGAAAGTACTTGTTACGGGCAATTCCCTGATTGAAGATATGAATACGAATGCATTCACCAAG
>NZ_JAGXJV010000361.1:0-274 GCF_019091145.1 Lysinibacillus sp. GbtcB16 | reverse complement strand
GTCTACGCTCCATTCGGCGGCGAGATCAAGTCGTGGCAAATCGCCGACGGCGCTCAAGTCAAAAAGGGACAGCTGCTGTTCGAGCTCGACGCCACACCGCTGCGAAGCGAAATCGCTTCGCTGCAGACCACATTGAAAAAGCAGAAGCTTGAAGCGGATCTTGCCAAATTCAAGGCTGCCGGTCCCACCGGAGAAACGGCGAGCATGGCTGCCGGCGCAGTCGGCGAGGATGATGCCCGTACTCGTTTCGCCGCTAGTGAGGGGCGTAAAATTC
>NZ_JAGXJV010000360.1:0-275 GCF_019091145.1 Lysinibacillus sp. GbtcB16 | reverse complement strand
AAATTACCTTATGGACCGCTTTTCTTTAATTCTTTCTTATATTGTTAGCCTTTGTTTATTTGGGCTCGTTTTACAGCTGCAAAGTCTTTTAGAAAAGAAATCCATTGATTGGAGTACGTGGTTATATGGACTTTTATTAGGAACAGTTGTGTTTACTGTATACCTCATTTACGATTACCGAAAACGGAGTGTGTTTTTAAAGAGGATCGAAAAGTATGTTACTGGTGGAAATACATTACATGACTCTTTACTTATTGATGAATCTTATACATCAG
>NZ_JAGXJV010000037.1:0-2694 GCF_019091145.1 Lysinibacillus sp. GbtcB16 | reverse complement strand
TTGGCTAACCTTTTTAGACAACTTCATTCCTATTCTAATAAGATTACTTGCGCAGCTGCATATTGCTTGGAATGCGTAATACTAACAAAACCATTGGCAATCTCCCCCTTAAAATATAAAACGGGTTTTCCAGCCTCTCCTCGTAAAATCTCCATATCATGAAGTTTACATTGTTCGCCAATGCCAGTACCCATCGCTTTCGAAAATGCTTCTTTCGCAGCAAAGCGTCCTGCTAAAAATTCTATTTTACGAGTTTCTGAGTAACCATCAAATAATTTTTTTTCCCTTGTTGATAAAATTCGGTCTTTAAATTTATCTGTACGCTTCATCGCTTTTTCAATACGGTCTATTTCTACAATATCAAGACCAATTCCCTTAATCATGTGACCTTCTCCTTTACCTATTTCCAACAAGGCATGTATAATAATTGTAAATTGAGGTGGAGCCATGTTTAGTAGAACAGAAAATTTTAAGCAATATACAAAGTATTACCCTGTTGTGTCAACGTTAATAGCAATCAATTTAATTCTTTATGTATTGTCTCTTTTACCCGGTGTAGGAACTCTTTTGTGGAATTACGGAATTCAAGCGAATTTCCTCGTTCAAAAAGGTGAGTGGTGGCGTGTATTCTCTGCTATGTTTTTACATGCAGGGTTTATGCATGTGTTTTTTAATATGTTTTCCTTATATCTCTTTGGACCAGAGCTTGAAAAAATTGCAGGTAAAGCCCGTTTTATTACAATTTATTTAGTATCGGGTATTGTTGGCAACATGGCAACCTACATATTCTATGATAGTAGTTATGCGAGCCTTGGTGCAAGTGGAGCTATTTTTGGAATTTTTGGTGCTTTTGGGGCATTAGTGTACTATACACGTAGAACAATGCCAATGCTTCGTAAGCTTATTTTACCAATCATCATTATCAGTGTCATTATGACTTTTCTTCAACCGAATGTAAACGTTTTTGCACATTTAGGTGGGCTGGTAACCGGATTCATTCTAGGGCTTATTTATTTACATCCAAAAAGAATTTTAAGCTGGCGCAAACAAAAAATGGCGGGTAGACCATAATTTAAGAGAGGAGCAGCACCATGGGTTTTAAATTAGATCCCATGGCACTGCTCCTCTTTATATGAATCGCTTTTTACAGGACGACCGTCGCTTCATTGGCCATCTTAATTTTTTTCCATTCAGCTGCCGTTATACCATAAACCACTTGGTCTACATGATGATCATACAGCCACTCCGCATCCCTTAATCGCCCTTCTTCATGAAAGCCCAACACTTTTGGAATCGTACGGCTGCGAATATTTCCAACTGCTACCCGTACTTCAATACGATGTAGCTTCAAATAATGAAAGGCATAATCAATTAATGCTTTCATTGAATTTGTTACAAGCCCTTTGCCTACAAACTCATTCCCTAACCAATAGCCAATACTTGTCCATTTATGTTGCCAGTTGATTTGATGATACCCAATGACACCCGCGAGCTGTCCATCATAGTAAATTCCTGCCTGTATCCCATCGTTATCAGCGTATTGTTGCATAGCCTTTTTTACAAATGCCTCTGTATCTTTAACTGTTTGAACACCATCTACAAAAGGTAACCATTCACGTAATGTATTCCTTGAACGATCAGTCAATGTAAATAAATCATGAACATCACTTAAATCCAATAATTTCAAATAAGCGTCTTCATTAATATCATATTTAAACATAGTCCCCACCCCTTTTGTTCTATTTATTTTATTATAAACTTCATTACCAAATATTTGTATGCAAAAAAGCTAATCCTTCCATAAATTTGAAAGAATTAGCTTTGCATTTAATGTTCATACCAAGATAATATTGTTTCAGCATCTCGTTGTTCCAGACTCGAAACTATACCCGTTGTACCGGATGCTCCAGACATGACTGTTGCTTTTATAGACATAACATTTTTTCTTTTTTGAAAATACGATTGTGTACTTCCCATCGATTGTATACGCTTTTTCTCCACTATCAATGTGATTCGACTGAATACTCTATATTGTAAAGCCAGTTGCTTCCCATCTATTTGATAGCCTGCTGTTTTGTGCTGCCAAACCCCAAGTAATATCGTTAATGGTATTAATAGCAATGACAATAAACCATACGGGTAGAAGAAATAAATACATGCACCAATAATAGGGACAAGCCAAATAAAATCTATGCGGTAAAAGAAAGGTCTTGCTTTTTTAGGTGATCGAGTAAAGGAAGGATTCCAATTCATATCTGGAAAAAGATCCTCTAATGTCTGCATACAATCTTGTTTCTTAATGAGTGGGAATAAGGTAATTTTTTTATCTTTCCCCTCTTCACCGTTACCTCCAGCACTTTCAACAACAACCGTTGCAAAGCCCGTTAATTGACGTAATGGATTTTCAACAATACGAATAGCCTGGATTCGGTTTAAAGGTAAGGCTATACGCTTTTTCTCTAAAAGTCCTTTAGTTATGATCAGCTTATCTTCTTCGATACGGACTGTATAATCATAGTAATTAATCAGGGTAATAAGGACAGAAACAACCCAGGCTACTATTAAAATTAACATAACTGATATCGCTATTAAAAAGGCCCCGACTTTCACAAAATCAGCCAACTCATGGAAAACAGTTTCATAAGGAATAATATCTGAAAACTGAGAGGCGATAGCAGCAAGACCAGATAACAC
>NZ_JAGXJV010000359.1:0-275 GCF_019091145.1 Lysinibacillus sp. GbtcB16 | reverse complement strand
ATAGGCGTGAGTGGAACGGCCACTTATTCGAATGACATCTGGGCTCGGCAAGTAGAGGTGAGACTGAACAAACCGTTTCAGATATCTCGGGCGTTGAGCAAATTGTTTAAGGCCGATGGAGTTAACCGTGGAGCAGTTTCTTACATTGTAGAGCCTGTTGAGCTTATCCGAATAACAGACATCACTCGAACTTATTTTCGGGCGATCAAAGATCGCATATCGCCACAGAAGGCCAGAGAAGCGCTGGTGGAGCCGACTTCAGGCGATTTGGCCGG
>NZ_JAGXJV010000358.1:0-275 GCF_019091145.1 Lysinibacillus sp. GbtcB16 | reverse complement strand
ACATCTATGATGAGGAAATGAGGGAGCGGGTTGAGCTGCACAAGCAGCAGAGGCTCCTGTCCGGGTATGCCTGGGATACCCGCGAAGAGCCGTATGAGCTGCAAGCGGTTCTGGAGCAGCTTCAAGGGAAGCTTCAGGAGAAGGGCGAGGAAGCTGTCGTTTTGGTCGATTGCTTGACGCTCTGGCTGAGCAACTGGCTGCTTCGCTACGAGCAGGAACAGGATGCCTCGGCGCTCGTGATGCAGCGTGTGGAGGAGCTTGTCGCCAGCGTGTCC
>NZ_JAGXJV010000357.1:0-275 GCF_019091145.1 Lysinibacillus sp. GbtcB16 | reverse complement strand
AGTCGACCTACGGTAGGTATTGTAATTGGGGAGAGCCCTTGATGCTCGATTCGTGCCTGTCTTGATAGATGGTGTCTCGACCAAATATGGAATTCTAAGAGAGAAGCTATCACCAGCGAAGGCCTAAGCTCCCAAAAACAGAAATTGTAATGCGAAGAAAGGAACGAAAACAGATGGACGAACAGTTGCTACCTGAACACAAGACTTGTTTCTAACAGGAGCAGCCAATTCTTGTTTCCTTAATAAAGATAGATCAAATTCACTTATCTACTATA
>NZ_JAGXJV010000356.1:0-275 GCF_019091145.1 Lysinibacillus sp. GbtcB16 | reverse complement strand
ATTGAGCATTAATTTACAAAAAAAAAAAAAAAAAGATACAAATGTTTATGTTTCCGACCTGCAAGTCAATGGGACTATCGGTTTGGAAAGTATGGATTTTTGATGATGTGATCAATGATTTGATATGGATGGAATGGGATGGAAGAGGCGAATCTTCCAATAATAGGTCACTAACACCTTGATTTCCATCTTTGTCTTCCATGTGGTGTGAGGTTGGAGAGAAGTCATCCATACTCATCGAAGCTTCTATCATGTGACTGAGACACAAGTCCAAG
>NZ_JAGXJV010000355.1:0-275 GCF_019091145.1 Lysinibacillus sp. GbtcB16 | reverse complement strand
AAGGTCGTGGAACGTTCGTACATCAACTCGGCGGGGGCCAAGGAGGATGAAGGCGCTCTTTCCTACAAGCAGCTGACCGTGCAGCCGATGTTCCAGAAGGCGTATGAGGTCGTGATTGAGGAAAGAAGCGGAGGCCATGGCGGAGGAGATCCGATTCTGTTAAACGATTTGTTCGGAGAGCCGGAGCCTGACCGCTTGAAACGGGCTGCCTCGCATATCGACGGGGCCATATCGATATTGACCGGGATCGCCGGCAACGTCTCGATGCGAACCGG
>NZ_JAGXJV010000354.1:0-275 GCF_019091145.1 Lysinibacillus sp. GbtcB16 | reverse complement strand
ACGAAGCCCATTATCGCTACGGTGAGTATCTTTACCTTTATTGCCGCTTGGAACGCGTTCCTGGTGCCGCTCATTTTCACGCTGGGCAAGCCGGAGCTGCGTACGCTGGGTGTCGGGATGTACAACTTCTTCGGTACGAATACGGTTGATTGGACCGGGATTGCGGCCGGAGCCTGCATGTCGCTTATTCCTATCATTATTGTGTTCTTGTATTTGCAGCGCTATTTCATCGAAGGTGTGGCGGGAGCTATTAAAGGGTAGGCATGCGGGATTCA
>NZ_JAGXJV010000353.1:0-275 GCF_019091145.1 Lysinibacillus sp. GbtcB16 | reverse complement strand
ATTGGAAAAAGAAGATCTCTTATTTTTTCCACGCGTGGGGATAACGTAATAATCTCCATCTGCAGAATACTTACCATCTGAGGATCTTGGTTCCGGATCAGAATAACTTCTCTGATGATCGTTTTGATTCCTTCTACCGGATCTTCGATGTCAAAGTAGTTCGCAAGCTTGTGAGGCGGGTAATACTGTTGAAAAATCTCATAGAAAACGCTCTCTTTTCCGCCAAAATAATAGGAAACCAGAGCCACATTGGCCCCGGCTTCCTCACATATTTG
>NZ_JAGXJV010000352.1:0-275 GCF_019091145.1 Lysinibacillus sp. GbtcB16 | reverse complement strand
ATCAAAATTAATGAACTTCGGCCCTTTTTTACAGTTGATTAGTTATAGCTAAGGCAACATCTCTTGGAAACTCCAGGCGTACTGGTTATCATCACTACTTTTCTTCTGCAAATGGGATCATTGTGTTCGTCAGTTGCCTCGGTAACACGTAATAACAATTAATTACGTTGTTCCTTAAAGCATTTTATTCTGTTTACGATATTCTCTAGGTGAAATCCCCTCAATTCTTTTAAATGTCTTATTAAAGTTACTCACATCATCGAAGCCAACCTCAT
>NZ_JAGXJV010000351.1:0-275 GCF_019091145.1 Lysinibacillus sp. GbtcB16 | reverse complement strand
CACCGCTAGGGTCCGCGCCGTAGCCCGTCACGGCATTATACGTATTTCCTGGAGGGACTTCAGGAATGCTCTTCTCTCCCCGCCAATAGCCGGCGTAGGAAAAGTCCTGTAGGAACCTGCCTTGCGCATCCTTGTAACCCGGTGTCCAATCCGGCGGATACAAGGAGCTCCTCCAAGGTGTTCCGGCCTGTGCCGGGTCTGCGGGTACGATCAGCGATGCGAGGATCGCCAGCGTTCCGCACATGGCAACCAGCTTCCAGCTTGCTTTGTTCATC
>NZ_JAGXJV010000036.1:0-2794 GCF_019091145.1 Lysinibacillus sp. GbtcB16 | reverse complement strand
TTTTGGTTAAGTCCTCGATCGATTAGTATTCGTCAGCTCCATGTGTCACCACACTTCCACCTCGAACCTATCTACCTCATCGTCTTTGAGGGATCTTACTTACTTGCGTAATGGGAAATCTCATCTTGAGGGGGGCTTCATGCTTAGATGCTTTCAGCACTTATCCCGTCCACACATAGCTACCCAGCGATGCCTTTGGCAAGACAACTGGTACACCAGCGGTGTGTCCATCCCGGTCCTCTCGTACTAAGGACAGCTCCTCTCAAATTTCCTACGCCCACGACGGATAGGGACCGAACTGTCTCACGACGTTCTGAACCCAGCTCGCGTACCGCTTTAATGGGCGAACAGCCCAACCCTTGGGACCGACTACAGCCCCAGGATGCGATGAGCCGACATCGAGGTGCCAAACCTCCCCGTCGATGTGGACTCTTGGGGGAGATAAGCCTGTTATCCCCGGGGTAGCTTTTATCCGTTGAGCGATGGCCCTTCCATGCGGAACCACCGGATCACTAAGCCCGTCTTTCGACCCTGCTCGACTTGTAGGTCTCGCAGTCAAGCTCCCTTGTGCCTTTACACTCTACGAATGATTTCCAACCATTCTGAGGGAACCTTTGGGCGCCTCCGTTACCTTTTAGGAGGCGACCGCCCCAGTCAAACTGTCCGCCTGACACTGTCTCCTGCCCCGCTAAGGGGCATGGGTTAGAATTTCAATACAACCAGGGTAGTATCCCACCGACGCCTCCTTCGAAGCTGGCGCTCCGAGATCTCTGGCTCCTACCTATCCTGTACAAGTTGTACCAAAATTCAATATCAGGCTACAGTAAAGCTCCACGGGGTCTTTCCGTCCTGTCGCGGGTAACCTGCATCTTCACAGGTACTATAATTTCACCGAGTCTCTCGTTGAGACAGTGCCCAGATCGTTACGCCTTTCGTGCGGGTCGGAACTTACCCGACAAGGAATTTCGCTACCTTAGGACCGTTATAGTTACGGCCGCCGTTTACTGGGGCTTCAATTCGCAGCTTCGCTTGCGCTAACCACTCCTCTTAACCTTCCAGCACCGGGCAGGCGTCAGCCCCTATACGTCACCTTACGGTTTTGCAGAGACCTGTGTTTTTGCTAAACAGTCGCCTGGGCCTATTCACTGCGGCTCTCATGCGCTTGCACGCTCAAGAGCACCCCTTCTCCCGAAGTTACGGGGTCATTTTGCCGAGTTCCTTAACGAGAGTTCTCTCGCACACCTTAGGATTCTCTCCTCGACTACCTGTGTCGGTTTGCGGTACGGGCACCTCTCACCTCGATAGAGGCTTTTCTTGGCAGTGTGAAATCAGGAACTTCGTCCATACGGACTCGCCATCACAGCTCAACGTTATAGTGTGCGGATTTGCCTACACACACGCCTTACTGCTTGGACGCGCATAACCAACAGCGCGCTTACCCTATCCTACTGCGTCCCCCCATTTCTCAAACGGTGAGGAGGTGGTACAGGAATATCAACCTGTTGTCCATCGCCTACGCCTATCGGCCTCGGCTTAGGTCCCGACTAACCCTGAGCGGACGAGCCTTCCTCAGGAAACCTTAGTCATACGGTGGACGGGATTCTCACCCGTCTTTCGCTACTCATACCGGCATTCTCACTTCTAAGCGCTCCACCAGTCCTTCCGGTCTGACTTCAACGCACTTAGAACGCTCTCCTACCACTGACATCGTAGATGTCAATCCACAGCTTCGGTGAATCGTTTAGCCCCGATACATTTTCGGCGCAGCGTCACTCGACCAGTGAGCTATTACGCACTCTTTAAATGATGGCTGCTTCTAAGCCAACATCCTGGTTGTCTGTGCAACGCCACATCCTTTTCCACTTAACGATTACTTTGGGACCTTAGCTGGTGGTCTGGGCTGTTTCCCTTTTGACTACGGATCTTATCACTCGCAGTCTGACTCCCGTGTATAAATATCTGGCATTCGGAGTTTGTCTGAATTCGGTAAACCGGGATGGCCCCCTAGTCCAAACAGTGCTCTACCTCCAGTATTCTCATCACGAGGCTAGCCCTAAAGCTATTTCGGAGAGAACCAGCTATCTCCAAGTTCGATTGGAATTTCTCCGCTACCCACACCTCATCCCCGCACTTTTCAACGTGCGTGGGTTCGGGCCTCCAGTAAGTGTTACCTTACCTTCACCCTGGACATGGGTAGATCACCTGGTTTCGGGTCTACGACCACGTACTAATTCGCCCTATTCAGACTCGCTTTCGCTGCGGCTCCGCCTTCTAAAGCTTAACCTCGCACGTAATCGTAACTCGCCGGTTCATTCTACAAAAGGCACGCTATCACCCATTAACGGGCTCTAACTACTTGTAGGCACACGGTTTCAGGATCTCTTTCACTCCCCTTCCGGGGTGCTTTTCACCTTTCCCTCACGGTACTGGTTCACTATCGGTCACTAGGTAGTATTTAGCCTTGGGAGATGGTCCTCCCGGATTCCGACGGAATTTCACGTGTTCCGCCGTACTCAGGATCCACTCAGGAGGGAACGAACTTTCGACTACAGGGCTTTTACCTGCTCTGGCGGACCTTTCCAAGTCGCTTCATCTAACTCGCTCTTTTGTAACTCCGTATTGAGTGTCCTACAACCCCAAGAGGCAAGCCTCTTGGTTTGGGCTCTTCCCGTTTCGCTCGCCGCTACTCAGGGAATCGATTTTTCTTTCTCTTCCTCCAGGTACTTAGATGTTTCAGTTCCCTGGGTCTGCCTTCAAGACGCTATGTATTCACGTCAAGATACTACGCGATTAA
>NZ_JAGXJV010000350.1:0-275 GCF_019091145.1 Lysinibacillus sp. GbtcB16 | reverse complement strand
AGACTGTTACCTTCGCTCGCCAAAAGATATCCTGAATGCTTGGGCATCTCCGCTGCTTGCCCCAGATTTCAACAACTTACCACCGGCACTCATTATTACGGCCGAGTATGACCCGTTAAGAGATGACGGCAAGGCATATGCGGATAAGTTAAAGCAGGCTGGAGTACGGGTTCAGTATACGTGCTATAAAGGTATGCTTCATACGTTTATTACGAGGTTAGGACAGTTTCTTAAAACAGAAGAAGCCATTCAGGAGATGAATATGTTCAAACAGC
>NZ_JAGXJV010000349.1:0-275 GCF_019091145.1 Lysinibacillus sp. GbtcB16 | reverse complement strand
ATGACAGCGCCGTAAGCCAGAATGCCTCTATGCATCCACCGTGCCCTCGAACCGAAAATAATCGCCGCCGCAATAGCCCCAGCCCCTGAGCAGGTAATCCCAATCCCGTACATGAGCGGATCGAGCCCAAGGTGCACCTTGAACAGCCAAGGGACGAGAATAACAATAATGCCGTTATAACAAATATTAATGAAGCAGAAGGCGAGAATTGTGATCCAGAGCCAGGGCTGGCCTCTGAGTATCGTTATGCCTTCTAAGAGCTCACGCTTCCACGA
>NZ_JAGXJV010000348.1:0-275 GCF_019091145.1 Lysinibacillus sp. GbtcB16 | reverse complement strand
ATCCGTTCGCAATGATCCTGCAACTTTCCAGTGCTCGGATTTCGTGCAAACGATGTTCTGGGATGCGCTTCGATTCACGGTTCCAAGCGATTCAGCAGCACAAGGCGAATTTGTGCGCTCCATTGGCTCTGTCTCGACGGATTGGACGAAATTAAAGCGCGGAGACCTTATGTTCTTCTCCTCGTACAATGGCAGTAAAGCATCCGACTATGACAATATGAATGTATTTCAAGAGCCGATCACACATGTAGGAATCTACTTAGGGAATGGCAGCC
>NZ_JAGXJV010000347.1:0-275 GCF_019091145.1 Lysinibacillus sp. GbtcB16 | reverse complement strand
CTTGTACGGGTTCATCATGCTGGGTGTGGCGTTGGCTACGCATTTCTGGACACCGGTTCTAATCGTTGGTGCTTTGCTCAGCATAGCGCTGCATGAGGGATTGATCCGATATAACCAATGCCTCGAAGACAAGCAGACGCCTTTCTACGTGCATTCGACTCGAGGGCTTATGGTGCTATCCGTCGTGCCGAAGAGTCCTGCACAGGAGCTAGGCATTCAAATCGGAGAGCTCATTCATAAAGTGAATGGGCACAAAATACGAACGAAGACGGATC
>NZ_JAGXJV010000346.1:0-276 GCF_019091145.1 Lysinibacillus sp. GbtcB16 | reverse complement strand
GGTGTGCTAAATATCGAAAGCCATTTTGCACAAAGAAACCCGATTAAACATCTAGGACGCAAAATAGAGCATTCATAGCTCTAGCATTTAAAGAAAACATCTGCTTCTCCAAATCATTCCAATGGTTCATTGGAAGAGAAGACTTTTGAAAACCATATATGACTAAATTCCATAAATCGAGATTCAACTAAAGCAAGAAAACTCTCATTCGAGTTTTCCAATAAGTGTAGTCCAATCCGTTAAACAATGGTGGACGAACAACCGAAAAAACTTCTT
>NZ_JAGXJV010000345.1:0-276 GCF_019091145.1 Lysinibacillus sp. GbtcB16 | reverse complement strand
ACTCCGCGAAACGACCGGAGATCGAGCGGTGCTGCGAGCCCTTCATTACCTGGATGAAAATGACCGCGTCGCGCGGCAGGTAGAGGCAATTAAAGCAGGTGAGTGGCAAAATGTACTGAAGTATATTACCGCTTCAGGTAATTCCTCGTGGAAATGGCTGCAGAACATCTACCAAGAATCGGTGTCACGTGAACAGGGCATTGCACTTACACTCGCTATTACCGAACGTTTCATCGACCGGTTGGGCGATGGTGCCTGCCGAGTGCACGGCGGCGG
>NZ_JAGXJV010000344.1:0-276 GCF_019091145.1 Lysinibacillus sp. GbtcB16 | reverse complement strand
TATTAGTGGCCTTGTAGCGGCGGGTTCTCAGTCTAAAACTTGTTGCTTAGTAGTATAATGAATACCTATACTATATGCAGAGAATTTGTAATAGTAAATGGTACAACTGTAGGCAAGGGATGCGGTCAGTTAAGAGTTTTGTTCGGCCTCTACTTAATATTTGGCGACCCTTAAACTAGTAGTTTCGTAGTCCAGGTTGACAGCCCGTTTACAGCCCGTTTACAGCATCAAAGCAAGTGGACAGATTTGTTGAAAGTGTAGTGAGAGTGAGCAACC
>NZ_JAGXJV010000343.1:0-276 GCF_019091145.1 Lysinibacillus sp. GbtcB16 | reverse complement strand
AAAATTGAAATAAGATAAGAACTTAGGAATTCGAAGGCTTTCTCAGATGAAATTTGGTGTCACAGAAAAGCCTGGAGAGAAATTCTTGAAGCGATGTTGTACAAAGGAAAAAGCATTTCATTCTCAGGATTCAACATAATACATTGTAAACTTAACCAGCCATATGTGTGGTTCACACTAAATCATTTGAAAAGGAAAATATATTGTCCTTCTAAAGAATGTATAACAATGACTACAAAATTGGAAAAAAACTTAATAAAAATAGGTAAAACACAT
>NZ_JAGXJV010000342.1:0-276 GCF_019091145.1 Lysinibacillus sp. GbtcB16 | reverse complement strand
CATGCCACCAAAGTAGGCGGCTGAAAAGTTTGTAAATAATGCTGCCAGCGCGGATATTGTTCTACATTCTTTCGGTAGTCATAACCCAAGGCCAACTGAATTTCCGAATTCCCCGGACGGTCTAGAAAGTATTGGTCCATCGAGTAACCATCCGGACTAATTAGATACGGGTGACAAACGCCGGTAAGGTATTGTTTTTTGGTGAAGGTTGGGGTAACCAAACTAGCAAAGGCAGTTTTATTCACAGGGCTTGGATCCGCCCAGAGTGCTTTGAAC
>NZ_JAGXJV010000035.1:0-3098 GCF_019091145.1 Lysinibacillus sp. GbtcB16 | reverse complement strand
AATTTCTTGGGAGGGCTTTTTATTTTAAGGCTCTGTTAAAAAAGATTGTTAATTTTCTTATTTAACTAATGGCAGGTATATTATAATTAATTAAGAAGTTTATCTAACTACAGCATGTTTAACCTGAAGGAAATACTGAATGAATTTAAAAAAATACTAAGCAGACTTGGATGGTATTTTTCGCTCAGTAGGTGGAAGAGTCAAAAGTTGTGTTATTTTAAAAGGGCATAATAATGAAAAAAAATAAAAAACTGCGTTTTAGAGGTGATCTTAATGGATTTAAATGAAAATTCCCAGAAATTTGGAAGTTTCGATGATTTAGGCAAGACAACTAAAGAAAAAATCGAAATTTTAATGGGGAAAATGGATGGTAGAAAATACACTTATAGTATTTATTATGGTTATCCAATTATTGATGAAAAAAATAAAAAAGATTTTGTTAAGGGGATAATTATAAATGAAAAGGGCGTTATAGTCCTTTATGAAAATCAGGAAGAGATAAATATATATAAAACACGAATTTTTCAATTGATTTCACAGGATGCTTCTTTATTTGGAAGTTTGATGCAAATACCAGACTTTATATTGGAATGTAATTTAAATGATTTAGATGAAACGTTGAGCTACTTTGAAGAAGCTTCAAATAAATTTAATTCAGAGATAATTTTGAAATTGAATAGAGCTATTCAAATGGCATATGGTTTAACTAACGAAGATGAACGAGATTTAAAGAATCCTGAAAGTTTAGGTGCTAAGATTAAAGAAAGAAATACATTCATTGGGATGTATGATGAAAAGCAATTTAATATGATTCATTCTCATGAAGATCAGAATATTCGGGTGCGTGGTTTAGCAGGTAGTGGTAAAACTATATTAATGGTTAAGAAAATGGCTTATCTGCATTATAAAGATCGAGATAGAAAGATAGCATTTGTTTTTTATACAGTTTCTCTTAGACAAACCATATTGAGAATGTTTAAACAGTATTATAAAGATTACGACAGATATGGTGAACCAGATTTTAGTAAAATTGATATTTTCCATAGTTGGGGTGGAGTATATAAAAAAGGATTCTATTCTGAAATAGCCCAATATTCTAATCGACCAACTTTATCTCTAGGAGATGCCAATGGAAAAAAAGCCTTTAAGGAAGATCCATTTGAATTTGTGTGTAGAGATATTATTGAAAATGTGAGCGATCAAAATTTAGGTTTATATGACTATGTGTTTATAGATGAAGCACAAGATTTTAAAATCAATTTCTTTAAGATGGCAAGAAAAAGTTTAAAAAAAGATGGTAAGTTAATCTATGCATATGATGAATTACAATCGTTAAATGAAGACAATTCTATTCCATCAAAGTCTGAAATATTTGGTAATGACGAGTGCATAGATATTAATTTGAAAACTAGTTATAGAGCGCCTGTTCAAATTCTTACAGTAGCACATGCATTGGGGTTAGGTATGCATCGGAAAGTCAACGATAAAGAATTATCCTTTGTAAATATGATTAAGGATAAATCAGTTTGGACTGACGTTGGTTATTATGTCGTAAATGGTAAATTAGAATATGGAGAATATGTTGAACTTGAACGTAACGAAGAAAAAGTTCAAGATAATCAAATTGTAAATACTGAAGTATGTAAAACTGCAACAGAACAATATCAAAAGTTATCTGAAAAAATAATACATCTAATTAAACACGAAGATGTATTACCAGAAGATATATTGATAATTGATTTAGAAACTAGACAAGTTAATGACAATCATGCAACTTTTAGGACTGTTTTTAATAATTTAGCTCGGAGTGAGAATTTTGTTAAGGATGATAAGATTGCAGCGTCGATAAATTTGATAAATAAAGATAACCCTAATGTCATTAAAATTAAAGATGCGATACCTTACACTACAATTTTTAGGGCTAAAGGTAATGAAGCAAATATTGTATTTATTGTTAATACTGACTCTTTGCAAATGATTCAAAGTGTTACTAGGAATAAAATTTTCACAGCTATGACGAGAGCTAGGTATGCAGTATGGCTGATGGGGACAGAAGATATAAATGCGTATATGGAAGAAATTAAAATTGTTGAAAATGATAATTATATACTGAAATTTAATTATCCATCTGAACAGGAGTTAGAAGAGATTAAAACATACGGAGAAATAGATAGTAAAAACCAAGTTAAATTAGAGAATGCTGAAAAGTCTTTTGAAGAACTTATAAATTCCAATCCAGACTTAGCAAAATATTTATTTAAACAAATGCAGTCAAAACTTGATGGTTTAGGTGAATAATGGTGGCTAAGACTAAAGAATTAGTTATTAATTCAGAAAAAGAGTTGGTTATAAATCAGCTGACCAGTTTGTACTTGGTTCAAGAAAACATACCTACTATAAACAACATTGGAATTCATGAAATCAAAGAAAATTCTGTAGGAAGAAGAACGCCTAAATTTACCATTAGAACCTATGTTGAAGTCTATAGAGATATGCTTTTAAATGAGAAGTATAATTTGTTACTAAATGACGATTCTATAATTGATTTTTATTACGAATTCGATAATGAAGGGAATATAGTAGGGCATAGTTTATCATTCATTCCAGGGCTAGATGCAGAAATAAGTTTAAGAGATGATATTTATACTATTGAAGATCAATTCATGGTTTCAATAACAGCTGCAAACTATATAAGGATTGATTATGATTTGAAAGGTAAAAAGAACATTGTACACACGGATGTTCATATGCACTATGGTATATTTGAAAGAGGAGAAAAAGGCGAGGGTGTGCTTTCAGAGCTTAGAATACCAATAGAAGGCGTTTTATTTCCTTATGAGTTTATATATATTATTCTTAAATATGTATATGAAGTAAAAGATGATTACCTTCAATTCTTGCTAGAGTTTAAGTACAGTAGAAAACATTGCCTTGAAGAATGTGAATTTAATAAGCTGGTACTTTCTTTTGATAGAGACTCCTATCGCTATTAAATTCTTTCCTAATGAAATGTTATTCGATAAAACAGATGAAAAGTCCTAATTCAACTAATGTCAGCATTAGTTGAATTAAAATAAAAATAAAGAATAATTATATTT
>NZ_JAGXJV010000341.1:0-276 GCF_019091145.1 Lysinibacillus sp. GbtcB16 | reverse complement strand
GATCAAGTTCCAGTGCGGCTCAAAGGGACGAAGCAGGAAGATATCGCCCGGGTCCGCGTAGTACCATTGATCGCCCATCGGATATTTCATGGAGCTGTCGAGAGCAATGCTGATTTCAAGGGAGACATGTGTATGAAACTCATGCTCCGTATAGACGGCCAGCCGTTCCTCGATAATGAACTCACGCGAGATATTAGGATCGAAGAAGAGGTTCATCCGTTCAACTCCTCATGCTGATAATCATCCCAAATAGAAGGGAAATAATTGGTGTAAAAA
>NZ_JAGXJV010000340.1:0-276 GCF_019091145.1 Lysinibacillus sp. GbtcB16 | reverse complement strand
TAATGATATCATTATCATCATCTAGTATGCCCATATACCAAATAGGGCCTTTGATAGTAACTCATTAATTTACAACTTAAGTCTATTCGTCGACATTTTGACCAAGGATTGCAATTTACTATACTAAGGTCCCTGGTCGAACTGGTACACATTGTCAATATCAGTGTACCAACACATGGTACACCAATGTGTGGCAAAGAGGAATAAGACTGAGAAGAGGAAGGAAGAGGAGGAAGAAAGAAGATAACACGATGGAGGAAGAGAAGTAAAGAGGGA
>NZ_JAGXJV010000339.1:0-276 GCF_019091145.1 Lysinibacillus sp. GbtcB16 | reverse complement strand
AGGAACTGCTGACGGCATGCACTTGCGAAGAATTCATCACGTTCTTATGCGGATACATCATCGAATAAGAGGTTTCTGTGACCTATACTTAATGTAACAGAGAAAGGAGTGGACGCAGCAGTGAGAGAGACAGTTGTACCTCCACGACAAGCAAATCAAACCCGGCTTCAAGCAAAAGGACACCGTTTCTTCAAAACCTTTTGGCAGTTCAGGCATTTGACCTTGATGATCGTGCCGGCAGCTTTGGTGCTTGTGCTTAACAACTATTTGCCGATG
>NZ_JAGXJV010000338.1:0-276 GCF_019091145.1 Lysinibacillus sp. GbtcB16 | reverse complement strand
AACTGTAACCATGCTGCTTTTCTTACTGGTGCTGATGCTTCCTATTACCTTACTGCCGGTGCTTTCATTCCTATTGTTACAACCGCTTCCCGCTTCATGCAGAAACCCGACACAGCGGCTTCTTATCCTTAAGCAGCACCTGAAGCTGTATGCTGTGCTCTCATTCTGTCCTCTCCTACAGCTAGCTCTCAAACAGCTCTTACCGGTAAACAGTAGCCGAAACAATCTTCTAACATTGGTCAAGAGGGTAGGAAGTCTCCAAGGATAGAAAATGAA
>NZ_JAGXJV010000337.1:0-276 GCF_019091145.1 Lysinibacillus sp. GbtcB16 | reverse complement strand
ACTGTTCAATCTCAAATTCCAATAAAAAAAGAGAAAGGAGTGTATGATTTAACGTCTATTTTAGTGCAACATCCTTTTCAAAAAATAACATTATACAACCAACAAGTAGATACAGCAATTAGAGTTGGGGTTGATGTAATAGAGTAGTAAATGAAATGTTTTTATTATAATTCTCGAAAATATATAGTTGTTTCTATGAGGAAAAAAGAAGAGAATCTTATTTTTGATTCTCTTCTTTTTTTGTTTATTAGAGAAAGGCTTTTACTTGATTTTCTC
>NZ_JAGXJV010000336.1:0-276 GCF_019091145.1 Lysinibacillus sp. GbtcB16 | reverse complement strand
AAAAATGATTGATAAGTACGCGCCGAATATTAAAAAGCTGATGGATACGTATCCGGAGATTCGCTCGGCGATCACGACACCTGAAGGCCATATCTATGCGCTTCCCGGGATTGTAACTGTAAACGCTGCCAGAACCGATAAGCGCTGGATGAATCAGAACTGGCTGAAGAAGCTGAATCTGAAGGAGCCTGAGACGACGGACGATCTGTACGAGGTGCTGAAAGCGTTCCGGGATAAAGATCCCAACCGCAACGGCAAGCAGGATGAAATTCCGAT
>NZ_JAGXJV010000335.1:0-276 GCF_019091145.1 Lysinibacillus sp. GbtcB16 | reverse complement strand
AGTTAACAGTGAATACAAGTATTGCCTCCCTCATTTTCGTCCTGCTGGCGGTAGTTGTTGTCCTCTTTCAATTGCGTTCTAAGAAAAACATGCTTACTAAAATGACCGGGATGATGGCGGCTATGACTATTGCTATGGTTTCCAGCCTGGTTGTAGGCACAATAGCGGGAATTGAGCTGGAGCCATTATTCTTTTCAACTGCTGTTGGCGTCACCTTTGGGATGATTGTTGGCTATGTATCCGGAAGGCCCTTGCATCTGCTTGCTTCCTTGGACG
>NZ_JAGXJV010000334.1:0-276 GCF_019091145.1 Lysinibacillus sp. GbtcB16 | reverse complement strand
GCCCCAACGACTAATCTAATACTTACTTTCCTAGTCAATGTGGCGAATATGTTTGGGAATACGAAAAGCACCATCGTATGATGATGCCTTTCTTACTTTTATTATTCTGTCACTAGCCATTTAAACTCCAAGCTTGTAGTTTCGATTATTTTCAATAAATCTACTTCAGAACAACAGCCAATCAATAAATCTTGTCCTCCTAAGTCCAAATAGGTGTAACTAATTGACGTATCAACAGTTTTTAACAGTTCATAAAATTTAACAAATACATTTGCA
>NZ_JAGXJV010000034.1:0-3168 GCF_019091145.1 Lysinibacillus sp. GbtcB16 | reverse complement strand
AATGGTATAAACTTCTACAGCACAATAGAGGAAGATACCTGGAGAAATATTTTGGAAACTGATTATCAAGGGGCAAGGTCTGCATTGCTGGAAAAAGAGGATTATATTGTAAAATTTTAAGTGTTATGGGAACTAAGGCTGCGGCATAGATGAATTTCTATGCTTTTTTTATAGGTGTGTAAATGGTAATAAAAACCTTAAATGTACATTGATTAAATGTTATTATTGTATTATAAAAATATTAAGTTGGTAGTTTGATGTCTTTGTAATTCAAAATAATAAGTTGTGAGATAAGAAAGATAAAGTTTAGGAGGTAACTTTTTGATAAGACAAAAAAATGATGATACTTTAACGAAATTAGGAGATATTTTTCACTATTTAATAGTATTAGAGCATTGCTTAGACCTTAAAGAAAATGAAATTATAGTAGTGGAACGATACGGTGATTTATCTATAGAATCAACTGAATTATCGAAAAACATGGAAGTGAAGAATCATATTAAACAAAAGAATTTCCTGGATAGAGATGTTGAATTTTGGAAAACATTAAAAAATTGGATGGAAAATTACAGGGGTGTAAAGAGGTTTGATAAATTAATCTTGCTAACAACATCTGATGTGAAAGAAACCTCCCCTTTCTATAAGTGGAATAAATTAAAGCCCATGGAAAAGCTTGAGGTAATAAAAAACATTGGTGAAGATGAAAAAAATAATGAACGGATATTTAGGGAATTATATAAAAAAGTTTTTGTATATCCTGAAAATCAAATTTTAGAATTGTTAGGAAAAATAGAGTTAAATACAAGTGAAATTAGAGTTTCAGAACGAATTGGAAAAATAAAAAAACATCCAATCTTTAAGTTAATTAATGAAATAGACTCAGATGTTTTTATTCAAGAGCTATTGGGATATATATTAACTCAAGTTGTTAATCCGCCATATATTTGGGAAATAACAGAAAAGGATTTTAAGCGGAAAGCTATAGAGGTGAGAGATAGGTTTTCTAATACTAAAAGACCACTACCAAATTTATTTGAGGATAAAAATCCCCCGAGTTATACAACATATAAAGATAAGCATTTTGTTAAAGCGATTGAAGAAATAGAATATCTTGATGAAATTGAGGAAGCGATAGGGAATTACTGGAGAATGAGCCAAACGATTATTAAATACTTTCAAGATAACCCTATTTACTTGAGGGATATAGAAGAGTACAAAAATGATTTGGAGAAAAAAGTGACGAGATTAAAGAAAAAGAGTATGAGGAATTGCAAAGAGAAGGAGCATGTAATAGAAAAATCTCAAGATTTTTATGATGACACTATGTTAATGGATAGTAAATCATTTGGTACCATTGACCCTAATAGGGATTACTTTCAACATGGTATTATACATACAATTGTCAATGAAAAAAAGGTGAATTGGAAGTTAGGTGATAACAATGGAGATTGAACATTTAAAAACATTATCTTTAAATCCTTTTTTAAACAGCAAAATTATTAGGAGTTTTGTGAGTGGTTATGGAAAAGAATACGTAAATATTGAGTTACTTTATTTAGTATTACCTTTTGTTTTTGATGGTTATTCTAGGGAAATATTAACCTCTGTGAATAAGTCTAGTACTATATATACAGCCTTTTTGAATAGTCCTGAAAAAAGAATCGTATTAGGAAATTTGCAAGAGAGATATGAATATATGAAAAGTTTAACTAATGAGGCATTAATAGTTGCTCATAACGAAAGAGCTATTATTTTGGAGTATAAGGTTAAATTGATTAAAGGAATGACTTATAAAAATGTTAGAGGGAAGGAAATGAAGAGTTTTCTACGTGCATCGTATTATTTAGGTATGATTTTTTCTAAAAGTAGTAATGTAGATATTTTTCGAAGGTTAGGTGTTAATAATATATGAATGCATATATAAAAGGAATTGCTGTATTTAATAAAAATGGTGAAAAAAGATTTGTTGAGTTAAAAAGAGGATTGAATATTATTACAGGTCAATCCAAAAGTGGTAAAAGCGCTTTGTTAGAGATAATTGACTATTGTCTTGGAAATGCAAAATACATAATTCCTAAGGGGGAAATTACTAAATTTAGTCATTTATATGTAATATTAATTAAAATAGGTAATTTTCATCTTGCATTAGGACGAGAAAGCTTCAAAGGTAATGGTCGTAATAAAATGTATGTCTATAGAACAAGCAAAGAAGTTTCTATTAAGCAGTTAAAATTACGACATTTTCATGAAAAAGGTCTTGTTAGTCTTAAAGATGCAAAGGACGAGATATCTTTGGCTTTTGGATTAAATCTATCTGATATGACTATAGATTCAGAGGGGAAAAAAGAAGGGAAACCTAGTATTAGAAGCATGACTTCATATTTATTTCAGCATCAGAATTTGATAGCTAATAAATTTGCATTATTTTATCGGTTTGATGAATATAAAAAACGTGAGAGTGTTATAAAGCAATTTCCTGTATTTGCAGGGTGGGTTGAACAAAGGTATTATTCTCTACTATATAGATTAGACGTACTTGAAAAGGATAAAAGAAGATTAAAGAGAGAAAAGAAAAATTATAATGATGCTATAGAACATTTAAAAAGAAGACTGCATACAAGTTTTCAAGAATATTATGCGCTAATTGGTAAATCATTTAATGGAGAACATTCTATTGAATATCTTTTGGAGCATAAAAAACTACTGCCTACATCTGATATAGATAGTTACACTTCAAATGAAATAGAGAATGAATATCACAAATTTAAAAAAATAATAGAAGATAAAAGAAACCAAAGACATGAAATTGATATAAAAATCAAGAGTCTACAACAGAGTCAAGATTATGGTGATGATTATTATAAAGGTTTAAAAGGTTTAGAAAACAAATCTCAGTACTCTAATCCAATTTGTACTAGCTATAAATGCCCTATTTGTAATCAAGGTGTTGATGAAATTAATAGTAAGGCACAAGCGGTAATTGAAAGTGGGAAATGGTTGCAATACGAAATTAATAATGTTAAAGGGCAAAATAGTCAATTTGAAGAAGAAGAGAATTTGTTATTAAAACAGAAAGATGAATTAGTAAAAGAGATTCAATTTCTATATAGAAATTTAAGAGAAATAGAAAATATGAATGAGGAATTGAAGAATAAGAAAAATATTAAT
>NZ_JAGXJV010000333.1:0-276 GCF_019091145.1 Lysinibacillus sp. GbtcB16 | reverse complement strand
GAATGAGGAGGAGGAGAAAAGATTAGAAGCGCAAATCAATGCGTATATTCAGCAATCTGCTGGTATTCAAACTGTACTTCAGATGGAATGGCTCGCAGTGCAAGTACAGAATCATGGTTGGAATTCAATCGGATGGAATGTGTGGGATTTCAAAACGGAGTATAACCGCCGGCTGCTCGAGCAGGTGAATGATCGCATTCATAAGCTGCAACAAGGTGAGCTAGGCGCAGACCATTTTTTGATGAAGGGGGCAGTCCATTTTCTGATTGAGCTTCA
>NZ_JAGXJV010000332.1:0-276 GCF_019091145.1 Lysinibacillus sp. GbtcB16 | reverse complement strand
GCTCCCTCTTCTACACGATAGAACAGCTTCCACGTGCCGTTTAGGCTAATCTTTTGTCCCATAACGCTCCTCCTTGGTTTTAACCTTTGACTGCTCCCGCTGTAATACCGGATACGATTCTGTCCTGCAGAGCCATATAAGCTGCAATGCTTGGAACGATCGCAATCACAATCGCTGACAATAGATATGAATAACGCGTAGAGAAGTTGCCTTGAAACCGCATAATGCCAAGCTGAATCGGCTTGTAATGTTCGTCGTTGATAAAAATCAAACTGA
>NZ_JAGXJV010000331.1:0-276 GCF_019091145.1 Lysinibacillus sp. GbtcB16 | reverse complement strand
AGACCAGGAAACAGGCATGGCAATAAGGGGGGGAGTTCATGAAACATATCTACCATTTCACCAAAAGGCTGTATGCTTATTCGGGAAACAAATTGATCCTCAGCGTACTTGGCATGGTGCTCATAAGCTTGCTGGAGGGGATGGGCGTATTCCTTTTGCTTCCAATCATCAATGCTAGCGGCATGGTCAATGTCAATGCAGGAGTATCTCCCTTTGCAGGCATGCTTACTTTTCTTCAAAAATTCCCGCAGACGTTAGGGCTGCCCATCATTCTCG
>NZ_JAGXJV010000330.1:0-276 GCF_019091145.1 Lysinibacillus sp. GbtcB16 | reverse complement strand
CCGGCGAAGAGCCGGCTGACCGTTACCTTCCTGGTGACGGTCCATCAATCGGCAGATCAGGAGCAGCTGACGGATCAGGTTACCGTGCTGTTCACGTTCAAGCTGCCGGACGATCAGACCGTCTCGAATTCGGTTCTGACCAATACCACCAGAACGCAATTGTTAATACCCGTGCTTGCTATTGTGATCACAGCAAGCCCGCAGATTGCAGAGCCCGGAACCCCTGTTAACTTCCGGATTCGGGTATCCAATACCGGAAACCTGGCTGCAGAGAAC
>NZ_JAGXJV010000329.1:0-277 GCF_019091145.1 Lysinibacillus sp. GbtcB16 | reverse complement strand
TATCCTTTTGCTTCTGTATTTTTCATAAAGATATAAAATCCTACTCCAAATAAGAATGCGAAAATAGTGTAGAACTTTGCTTGTATAAACAAATCTACTAAAAAACGAATCGTCTTATCTGTACCGGTGTAACCTGCCTGATTAAAGGGTTCTAGTCCCGTCATAGTGGGTAGATTCGCAAATAGGATACATAGTATGGCGATACCTCTTATTATGTCTAAAGAATGAATACGGGCGTTTTGTTGCATGTTAATTCTCCTTTCTTACAAAGAAAAAC
>NZ_JAGXJV010000328.1:0-277 GCF_019091145.1 Lysinibacillus sp. GbtcB16 | reverse complement strand
AATGGTCATATCATCATTCCATTCATTCTATCTTATTCTATCTTAGAATATAGGATATAGGATTCCAGAGAACTTATTAAACTCATTCACCTAGCGCTTCTAAGCCAACAACTAGAACTTGAACTGGCCTATCACTTACTGCCCGGTCAACCCTACCTTTAAGAAGAGTGTTTACTTACTCCACTCAAGCTTGAATTATGTGTTATGGCCTTCTCCTTCCCGCTTCAAAGCTAGTGGATTCTTTACCAGAAACAGAGCAGAATGAGCCTAGCCAGAC
>NZ_JAGXJV010000327.1:0-277 GCF_019091145.1 Lysinibacillus sp. GbtcB16 | reverse complement strand
AGAGTAGAATAAACTAAGAAGGAACCTATTAAGGTACTTTTTTAGGTTTGGAAGGTTCTCTACATATGAAATATTGATGTATAATTGTATAATTGTAATACCGTTAGCGTATATTAGTAAGGAGTTGATTCCACGTGAGTAAGGTGATTGATATGGAGCGAAAAGTCACTAAATTCGGCAACAGCTTGGGTATCACGATGACTGATGCCTTAAAGCAGCTTGGTCTGGATGCAGGGGATACAGTCAGTATTGACTTTAAAGAAACGGAGGGGGAGAT
>NZ_JAGXJV010000326.1:0-277 GCF_019091145.1 Lysinibacillus sp. GbtcB16 | reverse complement strand
ATTACACGATTAAGGTTCCTTCCCGAACCGGTTATGTGAAGATTGTGGAGGCTGTGCCGACGGCAAGCAATGTAGCCAATGCGCAAATTACGGATGCCACTCTATCGAATGGGACCGGGCTGGCGAAGGTGCTGGTGACCTCGGAAGCAGGTACGACGACGGAGTATAAGCTGCATATCGAAGCAAATCCCGAAGCTGCTTCAGGCACGATTTTGTACAAAGAGAACTTTGAGAATGGACAATGGAATCAAGACAGCACGGTAGGTTGGAATAACGG
>NZ_JAGXJV010000325.1:0-277 GCF_019091145.1 Lysinibacillus sp. GbtcB16 | reverse complement strand
ATTGCTTGCAACACCGCCACCAGCATCGCTATTGCTGAGCTCAGGAAAAGCTACGACATGCCGATTATCGGCATGGAACCTGCGGTGAAGCCTGCGCTGGAGATGAACCGCTCATCCGGCAAAAGGGTGCTTGTATTAGCCACGCCGCTGACGCTCAAGCAGTCCAAATACCGTGAGCTCGTTTCCCGTATCGATGATATGGGCATGGTGGATTCGCTGCCGATGCCGGAATTAGTGGAGTTTTGCGAACAATTGCAAGTAGATGGCCCGCAAATTA
>NZ_JAGXJV010000324.1:0-277 GCF_019091145.1 Lysinibacillus sp. GbtcB16 | reverse complement strand
ATAACCATCGAAATATGAATAGAAAAAAGGGTCAGATTTTGTTGGAAGAAATCTACGAGACTCGTGTTTCATCAGACTCGGAGTGTCAGGTGTTATTAAATACCTTACTAATGGCAGCTGAATATGATAACCAAAGGTATAGTGCTATGGCATCGTATGCTGAAGTTGCTGATGTACATATCGGTAAGATGGATGATGGTTATATCAAAGACTGTTTACGCATGCAACATATGGAGCGAATCGCGTACACACAGTTACATGCTAATGAAATTGATAA
>NZ_JAGXJV010000033.1:0-3215 GCF_019091145.1 Lysinibacillus sp. GbtcB16 | reverse complement strand
CTTTTTCTTTTTGCCCCTACTTAGTTTCATTGAAATCTGTAATCGTTGATATTGGTCTAATAGCTCCAACATCCCATTCACTAAAAAATCATTTGTTTCATGTGTGTATATGCTGTATTTTGGCTGC
This sequence comes from Lysinibacillus sp. GbtcB16, assembly GCF_019091145.1. NCBI lineage: Bacteria > Bacillati > Bacillota > Bacilli > Caryophanales > Bacillaceae > Lysinibacillus > Lysinibacillus sp. GbtcB16. Next base: position 3,088 of record NZ_JAGXJV010000033.1, on the reverse strand, counting down.
TCAATCGCTTTCACATCTGCGTTATTTTTTTTCAACTCTCGTTGTATCAATACTTTTGCCATATCAGAGCGCCACAAACGAGATGTATTTAATACAATTACTTGGCTCACTTGATGATATTCTATATCTGCTAATAGCTCTTGCAAGCCTTCTCGCTCAATTGTTAATCCATCTTCATCAACTGTCGCTCCGCTGAGTCCTCTATCTTCATATATGTGGAGCAGTTGTAGCTTATTTTTGTCACAATACCTTTCAATTTCTTCTACTTGATACGCTAAACTATATCCTTCACGTACTTGCCCTTCTGTTGAAACTCGTACATATCCAACTACTTTCTCTTTCATAATGCCCTCTCCCGTTACAGCAATTAAAGTCCCTGTAACGCTTATTCGCTTTTTGCGGATAACTTGTGTGTAACGTCTATCCGTTACAACATACTGTACGACCTTACCCAAATTTTGCACAACCCTTTATTTTACAGTCGTTTTTTCTCTAGTATGGTCGTACACTATACATAACCGTTACAATCTAAAAAGAGGTGTTTTTATTATGTCTTCTACTATTCGTTTACGTCTCAATGAAATTTTAATTGAAAAACAAATGAGCCGTCGGCAACTTGCCAGACAAGCCGCTTTACGTCCGAATACGGTAAATGACCTATGTACTCGCCCTGTACAATGTCTGCATACACGTATTCTCTCTATCTTATGCGATACATTACAAGTTTCTATTCAAGACCTCCTTGTATTAGAGCCAATTGACTAAGCAACCCCAAGTACCATCGAACATGGCTCATCTATCAGTTGTTTCCATACTGCTCCTGCTAACTCGTCGAAATCCACTCGATACTGGTTCGCAAGGGGCTTTTTTATTGCTCTACGTATATACTGCGTGTACATGTCTTTTCCATCTCGTAAATTAATGACTCGTTCTACTTCTTTCTTCTCCAACGCTTGCCAATCCATTATCACCGCCGCAAAGTATTGTTTATTCTGTTTTGGCGAATGTCTCTCTATATCTTTAAGCTCTATTTTTTCATCTGGTTTATAGACGACTTCAATCCTACTCAAATCGTTTTCCAAATAAATACCTTTATTTCTAAATAGCTCTAGTCTCTTATCATAAATTCGACAATATCCATTCTGTTTTCTTTGATAACCTTCACCAAAATAACGTGTCGTTTCACAATGACTCATTTTCCTCCGCACATCTATTGGTATAACGACCACATTTTCTAGTTTCGTTGGTATATCGTACGCTACATCACAGCTCACAAATTCTACTCGGCTTGCCCGCTTCCCTATCATCTCTATTATTTCTCTGAAATGTGAGTAATGCTCTGGCCTTGTTTCAATCCTTAGGGTATGTAAGTGACCTTCTGTTTCTCTAAAGTTTTTAAAATACATATGAATATATACATCGTCACTTTTCCGCATGTGCAATTCATAGCTATATGTTCCACTATAAATCTTCATTTTCACTTGATATTTCTTCACCCCCAACATATAAACACGTAAAAATGCTGAATGTGGTACATCCTTATAATCTATAACGAACTTATCTATCGAAACCTCTATTTCCATCGTATTTTCTTCCCCTTGTATGCAAGTACTTGTATAAAATTTAATACTTAGTACACTAATTAAATAATCGTAATCTTTTCAATTTACGTATTTAAACATGAAAAAGCACTTGTCGCCTATTATAGACAATCAAGTGCTTTAAGTTTATAAATTTTCTAAGTTTATTAATATATTTGAAAGTTTTATAAGTTATTTTTATATCGACAGTATGACATCTTTTATACTACTTGGCAAGTGTAACGTTTAAACACTTTAGCTTGTTTAATCTCGTGTGTTTCGTCCCTATGACATCCATAAGTGGTCCCTTGTAAGTAAAATGTCATCTCTCCTATTCTCGCTCTTATTACATTAGCGTTAAAATAGCACTTCTCGATGGCCTAGCCTTCATGAGTTATTAATTCAAATTCAAGGATATCTTTAACTGTACACAATTAAAATCTATTTATATCCTTGTTCATCGCCACGAGCTTTGTCATTATCGTTTATTTAGTCACTATTCCATACAAAACTACCTCCTGCATGTAAAATGTCATCTCGCCTAATTCTCACACTTTTCTTCCTAGACAACTGTTTACATAGTACTCCTTGATGGTCCAGCCTTCATGAGTTTTCGATTCTCAAACGAATCATTTTCTTATTGTCTCACTCAAATTTCAGTTGATTTAATATAAATTAAAGAAAAAACCTTGAAAGGCATTTAGCCAATCAAGGTAATTTTAAGTTACTATGATTCGAAAGCTGTTCTATCAGGAAATACACCACCTTCTTTTACTAGGCAAACTGCCAATCTTTGAGCAGCTCTATCATAATAAAACTTAGATGGAAAATTGTTATCTGGGATAACTTCTAACTCTGAAAATTTTCTAGTAAATTTATTTAACTCAATTTTCCCCATAATATTTTCATTAGGTCCGAATCTGTAAACTACAGTTTCATTATCTTCATATTCTTTTAGTAATAAAACGTATGAAGCCATTTTTATTCCTCCTCTGGTGGATGCCATGGACGCCCAGACTCTACTGTTTTATCATGGGCCGTCCTATAGTCCGTTTTAAATATCCCTTCAAATCTTGACTCAAAAAGTTCATGATTTAATAAATCAATATCATTCTTTTTGTGGGTCCCTTTTTGGAGCCTATCCCATGCTTGTGCAATTTCATAATCTGAATCAAAACGTCCAACTCCATGTTCTTTAATGTGCTCTTTGAACAATAAATGATCTTTGATTCTTTGTACCCTTTGTTCGTTCATTCCTGTATTTTTAGCAATAGAATTTACATCCGTTTTGGATTTTCTAAAGGATTCGTACATATCATCCGCTTCATCAAGTCGTTTTAAATATTCATCTACTGAAAGTTCTCTACCACCAGTTTGAACTTTACCCGTACCCTTATCCTCGTTAGGCTTTTTATTCGAGCCATTTTGTGGTGGTTGGGAATTAGACGGCTTTGGACTTGGAGTTGTTGTGTTTCTTCCAACTGTTCCTGTATCCTTTATTCGTCCAA
>NZ_JAGXJV010000323.1:0-277 GCF_019091145.1 Lysinibacillus sp. GbtcB16 | reverse complement strand
AATTTGAATAACTTGGAATTTACACAAGCGATTCTGCAAGCGGCACAGGAGGAGGAGGCTCCCGTCATTCTTGGTGTGAGCGAGCCTTACATTCCTTATATGGGCGGCCTCCCCTGCATCTCCGGTATGGTGAACAGTCTTATTGAGCACTACGGCATTACAGTTCCGGTTGCGCTGCATCTGGATCACGGCTCTACCTTCGAGGTATGTGTGCGAGCGATACATGCCGGATTTACTTCCGTCATGATCGATGCGTCGCATCATTCGCTTGAGGCGA
>NZ_JAGXJV010000322.1:0-277 GCF_019091145.1 Lysinibacillus sp. GbtcB16 | reverse complement strand
AAGCATCGCCGCTGTTCGCCGTAATGTTCAACCGGTAATAGAGATACGGCGTTTCATTCGCGAAGTCATAGACTTGGGTCTGAAACCGTTCGCTGAACGATTGGTTCGTTCTCGTATCCAGCGTCGTCCAGGCGCTGCCGTCATTGGAGCCTTCGAACTGCCAGTTCTTCGGGTCCCTTCCCGGCGAATCGTTCGCAGAGGATAAGGCATATCTGACGACTGCAGACGGTTCGCTAAGCTTGAATCTCAACCACGAAGTCGAGCTCGTATCGAGCCA
>NZ_JAGXJV010000321.1:0-277 GCF_019091145.1 Lysinibacillus sp. GbtcB16 | reverse complement strand
AATGCCGGATGAGGTGAGGGGGATGAAGACAACCCCTGCGCCGATCCCAAGGTTGACTAAAGGAATCGCGATATTTGGAAAATAGGAAGTGTCCATGGAAATGCGACTAATCCAGATCATCCCCGTCAGAGCAATCAACACACCGCCGATTAACACACGGGTGCTGCCGAAACGTTTCAGAAGGCTTGGCACAGCATAAACCATTCCGAACATATCGCCGGTCATAGGCAGAAAAGCAAATCCAGCACCAAGCGCACTAAAGTTGGAGACACCTTGC
>NZ_JAGXJV010000320.1:0-277 GCF_019091145.1 Lysinibacillus sp. GbtcB16 | reverse complement strand
CCGCAAGGGAAGGTGTACGGAATTCCGCTGTGGGAAATCGAGAATCGCGACAGCTTTCAAATTCGGGCGGACTGGATCAGCAACGTAGGACTTCCCATGCCGAAGGAAGAGACGTTTAACGTCGATGAATTTTATCAGATTATGAAGGCGTTTGCCTTGAATGATCCGGACAAAAATGGGAAGAAGGACACGGTCGGTTTCACCACCGATAACGAGCTCGGGGCTAACACCGCACAATTGCGGGCGGCATTCGGCCTGGCGAACGGCTGGAAGCTGA
>NZ_JAGXJV010000319.1:0-277 GCF_019091145.1 Lysinibacillus sp. GbtcB16 | reverse complement strand
CGAATAATCCACCTGTAGTACGTGGCTGTGTTGGAGAACCTGCATTTCTACGGCCATAAATTAAAGAGTTATTCGCTTCACGAATCATTTCTTTTAGACGTAGGTCTACTTGGTAGTTCAATTCGTTAGACACACCATGTGTATTTACTTGTTGCTGTGTACGAGAAATAGACGCGTATCGTGAGAAAATTTGAGAAAAGTTATGCGCTACTAAGCGGTCATTGATCTCATTTTTACGGAAAGCATCCTCACCTTCTGGTCGCGGTCTTGCGATGAC
>NZ_JAGXJV010000318.1:0-277 GCF_019091145.1 Lysinibacillus sp. GbtcB16 | reverse complement strand
TATTTCAATGCCTAATCCCGGTTTATCGTTTAGGCGAATAAATGGTACGTCGTAATGTAGGTGTCCGATGTCTTTTGTGAAGTTTAATGGCCCTGTTAGCTCGACGCTAGTAATGATTTATTTTGGGAAAGCGACATGGAATCCTGCGGAAGAGGCAACAGATGATTCGACCATTGATCCCACTTGGCATTCAATGCCGGCCATTTCAGCTTGATGAGCGAGCTTTACAGCTGGATGTATGCCACCGCATTTCATTAGTTTTATATTCACTTTATCA
>NZ_JAGXJV010000317.1:0-277 GCF_019091145.1 Lysinibacillus sp. GbtcB16 | reverse complement strand
AGGGATGCTCCCCATGCCAATCGGTATGAATGCTGTTATTGCATTTGACAATCGCTACGCTCGCCTTGCCGGTTACTTGAACAACGGAGCCTTGAAACAATTCCTCGTAAAGATTGATCAGCAGAGATTGCTCTTTCTTGATTTCACCTTTCATTTTACCTTTGGCCATGACCGCAGAACCCATAAACTCCAGCATCGTTGATTTCCCCGACCGCAGGATCGGGATCGTGACGTCTTCCGTGTCGGAGTGGATGGTGCCGTACGTTTTCCAAAGATA
>NZ_JAGXJV010000316.1:0-277 GCF_019091145.1 Lysinibacillus sp. GbtcB16 | reverse complement strand
CATGCTCTTGCGGATGTTCCTTTTAATCTCAGCAGCTGGTGTCAAATCGTTCCTCTCCTTTCCGAACAAATAAAGGGGCAGGCTGCCCGGTTAGCTATAGCAACCTGCCCTTCTGTGCAATAAATTCAAGTTACTTCACACGTGCTAAAGCATCATTGTAGATTTTGATGATGTCATCAGCACCTTTGGCTTTGGTTTGTTTGACGAAATTATCCCAATCGTTCAGCGCGCCGTCTGTCACAATAAATTTATCCATGTTTTGAGCGAGGTAAGCGTC
>NZ_JAGXJV010000315.1:0-277 GCF_019091145.1 Lysinibacillus sp. GbtcB16 | reverse complement strand
AGTGAAAGTGATCAATCTGCATATCCAACCATCTGCGATGAAGAGAAGCTTTCTTCCCGAAATAATGAAGCTCCTGTTCGGATGAAAGCACAACCGCTTCACACACCGAGGTGCGTGCTGCCATGAGCGTCAGCCCCTCTTTTATCCCCAGCTGCGCCAACGTTCTTGCCCAGACTTGGCACTCTACGAGATCAAGCCCGGCGACCGTGCATTGCAGAACGTCGCTTACAGGTCCAGCGGCAGGCTGCTCGAATCGGCTGAAGGTCGATAATGAGCC
>NZ_JAGXJV010000032.1:0-4205 GCF_019091145.1 Lysinibacillus sp. GbtcB16 | reverse complement strand
CAGGATCAAACTCTCCATAAAAGAAATTTGATTAGCTCAAATTGTTTTGCTGGCATCAATTTTGATGTCCAAAATTTGTTTCGTTCACTAGCTAAGCTAGCTACTAAAAAATTATTGATTACGTTTTGCTTGTTCAGTTTTCAAGGTTCATTTGCTAGTTACTTTCAAGTAACTTTTTATAATTTAACATATTGTTAACTCGTTGTCAACTGTCTACGTTAATATCTTTTAAGTTGTTCGTTTGTTTCGTAACAACGTGTTTAAATATATCATCATAGAATAAAGTTTGCAAGTGTTTCATTAAAGTAAAACTATTCTTATTATTACAAAGTGAGTTTCTTCTATATAATGGTGAAAATAACTTTATATAATTCGTTATAGTTATGCTTTATTATTTGTAGTAAAAAAGAGACGAATAGAATAACAAGAAAAGTATTTAATTATTTACTATTCATAACCCAATAATAAAAAATCACCTCCATCGTTAGAACTTATCCTTAACAATGGAGGTGATTTTCAACATGTATTTAATTTATCGTACCCAAATGAAATACGCTAGGAAGACAAAGAATAAACCATACATCATAGGGTGAATTTCTTTTTTACGTCCCGCTAATAACATTGTGATCGGATAGAACACGAAGCCAATTGCAATACCAGTAGCAATGGAATAACCAAGAGGCATCATTAATACGGTAAAGAATGCTGGTACTGCAATCTCAAATTTATCCCAATCAATTAAACGTAATGATGATACCATCAGTACTCCTACAATAACTAGAGCAGGTGCTGTTACTGCTGGTGTTACTACTGCTAATAACGGAGAGAAGAATAATGCTACTAAGAAAAGTACTGCTGTTACTACTGCTGAGAACCCAGAGCGAGCTCCAGCTGCTACCCCTGAAGTTGATTCTACATAGGCAGTAGTCGTAGATGTACCAAATAAAGAACCAATTGTTGTTGCAAGTGCATCTGCCATTAATGCGCGACCTGCACGTGGTAATTTATTATCTTTTACTAAGCCAGCCTGTGTTGCCACAGCCATTAAAGTACCTGCTGTATCGAAGAAATCTACAAACAAGAACGTTAATACAACTACTAAAAACTTCACGTTAAATAGTGATTCAATATCTCCAAGTGGCTGTAGTGCCACCATGAATGTAGAATCCACACTTGGAATAGCAGAAACAATTGCCGTTGGAGGTTCAATAATACCTGTCACCATACCAATAATCGCCGTAATAACCATCCCTAAGAAAATACCGACACTGCGTAATTTAATAATTAAAATAACAGATAAAACAATTCCGAATACCGCTAGTAATGTAGCGCCCGTGAAAGTTCCTAAAGTTACTAATGTAGCTGGACTATCTACAATAATCCCTGCTCCTTGTAAACCTACGAAAGTAATAAACAATCCAATACCTGCCGAAACAGCATATTTAAGTTGTACTGGTATAGCATTAATAACGGTTTCACGAATACCTGTTAGAGATAAAACGATAAAGATAATCCCAGAGAAGAATACGCCAGTTAAACCTGTTTGCCATGGAATACCGTAAGCCCCAACTACTGTAAAGGCGAAGAATGCGTTTAATCCCATACCAGGAGCTAGTGATATTGGGAATTTAGCGAAAATACCCATTATTAAAGAACCAACTGCTGCAGCTAATGCTGTTGCTACGAAAACAGCACCTTTATCCATCCCTGCATTTTCTAGTATACCTGGGTTAACAGCTAGAATATATGCCATCGCAAGGAAAGTTGTAATACCACCTATTATTTCTCGGCGGTAATTAGTTCCTAATTCATCAAACATGAAATATTTTTTCATTATAAAAAAATCCTCCGTATGGTCGTCCTCAATATCGAAAACAAAAAAGACACGCTGACTAATCTACTAGTCGCATGTCTACGATATATTTCATCCACATTAATGTGTGAAATAAATTAGGGTTTATACATACGTATATAAACCTCAATCGTAGTCAAGTTATTTACGGTAACTTGGTAGAAACTCACGGGCCCTATTCCCGACATTATACGACGACTTATTTAATTTACATTCGTAATATATCATTTCACTTTTTAGATTTCAACCCTATTTCCGAACAATTTTATAAAATAAAATACGAAAGTTCGTGTAAATTTCTTATTTAATGTTCATATTTTAATAAACGTCTACTAAAAAGTCTAAGTACTGAACAATTCATCGAACGCAATAATATAAAAATCCCTCAGAACTCACTCGAATTCTAAAGGATTTTAAGACATATTTCGATTCCCTTGCCGACAATTTTTAATTCATCACTTTACTTTGCAAGACCTGAATTCTTTTTTCTAACTTCTGTTTCCAATCTTCCGCCAATGCATCAACTGCTCGGATATGTTTCATCGCATCTGCATCTTTGTTTTTAAAATATACTTCATTGCAATACAAAACAGAAACTCGGGCAGGATGCTTTTCTACTAATTCAATATTCGAGTTCGCATAGATTGTCCCCTCTTCTAGTACGCGCGCAAGGAAGCCAGTATAACCAGTTTCAATCATGCGTTTGAGCAATGTGTTTGATTCAGTATATTTGTCGATCGTACTACAAGGAACACGCCCTTGAGTAATTTGAATGACAGCATCTCCTATTTTATAAATATCACCGATACAAATATCCTCTTCTAGCATATTTGTAACCGTTAAATTTTCACCGAAAGCAGCAGTTGGCAATGGATTACCAAGTTCTTGTTCCCATTGTATGTAATGTTCCGCAGGATATAAACAAACTGCACGATCAGGTCCGCCATGATGTTTTTTATCAGCAACATCATCTCCGTGGAAGCCATGAGCTGACAAATAAACTTCTTGCATTTTTTGCTTTTCAATACCTGTCATCATCGAACGCCCTTTACTATCAATCAATTCTTTTGGCATCCCAACTGCTAATGTATGAATTATTGGTTTATTTTTCTCCATTTAATTCCCCCCAAATCTGAATAGTATCATTTCTTTTGCATTCATTTAGTTTACTACACACAACACTTTACCAGCAATTTTTCCATATTGAGATACTTTATTTCTCCATAAATTCAGAAAGAATTAATTTAAAAAAGCCCTAAAAACCTCTCAGGGTTTTTAGGGCTTTTGCTACTATTCCCACTCAATAGTAGATGATACTCCCAATCCCCTTATTTTACAGCATTTCTTTGAGCACAATACTATTTTGGTGGTGTGGTCGGTGGGAAATACAATCCCCTTATCCACTTTTTAATTATCAAAGTATAGGTTTTTTGCTCGTGTGGTAATCTCGTTTACTGGTTTATCATGCTGATCCCTTGTTTTTTCAATCAATCCTAAATCCTTAAGTTTACTCGTTCTTCTACCAACCATTTGATGGGTACTGTCAATTAAGTGAGATATTTCTCCAGCCCTCATTTTTCTTTGCTCAGTATATAATGTTGATAATATTTCTACTTCAATAGGATCCAACATGATATCTTTATTTAATTCAGTGAACTCTTCTTTAAAATTATCTGCAATATATACAACAGAGCATTCTCCAGTTGAACATTCTGGACATCTCCAATGGAACATTTCAAAACTATCCCTTTTTTCTAATGGATAACAGGTTCCGCAATTATTACATTCAATGGTTTGATTACTTGAAAGATAGTGATGAACAACCCTAGTGTAGTCAAAACAACGTTGGACGAAATAATTTCGATATTCTCTTCCTAAAGGATAGCCCCAATTCATTCTCTCACTTTCAACTAAACCTAAAAATAGAGAATATACTATCACCTGCTGACCATTCTTATCCCTTGTATTTTTATATTTTGATAAAAAGAAATTTGATTCCAGGGAAGCAAAAAAATCATTGAATGTAGGTGTAACAATGAAATGACTTGTAGGCGGATTCGAAATATCAGAGAAATAATTCCCTCCAACCTCCCCACTTATTATCTTCTTACGAGTATCCCTTGCTTCTTTTATTAGTGTATCTAGAAGAGCTTTTTGATTAAAACGATCTAGCTTATTTTCAAAGGGTTCAAGCGCAAATGGGTTTAACCTATCAAAATATAAGCTTACAGTATGCTCAAAATATTTCTTCGACGCTAATTTTATTGATTGTAAATTAATTTTAATTCCTTTAGAAACCCTATCCAAATAACATGCATGTAATAAATGTCCAATTATTCTCGGAACATTAAAT
>NZ_JAGXJV010000314.1:0-277 GCF_019091145.1 Lysinibacillus sp. GbtcB16 | reverse complement strand
AATAGCTGGATTCGTGATGGTAAAATTAGCGGAGTTGAAAAAGAAGGCAAGCGTTGGACCAAAATTCCGGAGAATTCAATCGTTCACTTCGCAAACGGGTAATCGGTTCCAATTTCAGTCCTTAAAGCGAATTGGGAAGCAGAAAACCAAGAACCTGAAGTACATGAGGTTACATATCTAGAGAAATCCATTCAAGAACTGGAACAAAAATACGGCGGACCATTCGAAGAGGTTTTTGGTGATAAGACAATCAGAGAGCTAACAGAAGAAAACACGG
>NZ_JAGXJV010000313.1:0-277 GCF_019091145.1 Lysinibacillus sp. GbtcB16 | reverse complement strand
AGGCATGATGATTGTGCCGCTTATTTTAGGGGCGATTATAACGACATTATTCCCTGCGATGGGCAAAACATTTGGCTCCTTCACAGGCGCTCTAATGACCGGATCCTTGCCGATCCTGGCTGTATTCTATGTTTGTATGGGTTCGACCATCAATTTTAAAGCAACCCCGTATATTTTGAAAAAAGGCGGTACACTGCTCGGAACGAAAATTGTTACCGCGATGCTCGTCGGTTTCATTGCAGCGAAATTTCTTGGCAACGGTATGATTAGCGAAGGC
>NZ_JAGXJV010000312.1:0-277 GCF_019091145.1 Lysinibacillus sp. GbtcB16 | reverse complement strand
AAAAATGGAAATCAGAAAAGTCGGGTCTCAACCTTCGGGCAAAGGACCGTTTGAATATTTCACTGGCACGGTTCGCATTGATCCACTGTTTGAAGCTGCAGATCCTGCTCGTGTAGCAGGAGCAAGCGTTACGTTCGAGCCGGGTGCGCGGACAGCATGGCATACGCATCCATTGGGTCAGACGTTAATCGTAACGGCAGGAAAAGGACGGGTTCAACGCTGGGGAGGTCAGATCGAGGAAATAAGTCCCGGTGATGTGGTTTGGTTCCCCCCTGGC
>NZ_JAGXJV010000311.1:0-277 GCF_019091145.1 Lysinibacillus sp. GbtcB16 | reverse complement strand
TTTCTCTAAGCTCCGGCAGAACGAGCGTGTAAGCGATGAATCCGCCTGCCCGCGAAGCTTCCTCCACCAACGCGCGGACCTCGTCCTCCGTCCGGATTGAACCGTAACGCTTCACCTGCACCAAGCTTGCGTTAAACTGACGAATTGTCGCCTGTACGACGGTATTCGCCGTATCCCCCACGGAATCCGAACAAACATAAATCGTATGCATCTTCTCTCCCACTTGCACTCCTCCTGATTAAGTCCCCAGCGCTACTTCAAGCAGCAATTTGGTCAT
>NZ_JAGXJV010000310.1:0-277 GCF_019091145.1 Lysinibacillus sp. GbtcB16 | reverse complement strand
TTGAATGGGACAAACGAATGTCACTTTTACTTTATTATCTTTTGCAACGTCAAATACGGATCCTTGAATAAGTTGTACATCGTCGATAATATTTTTTTGTAAACATCCAATTAGACTGAAGAATGTTATACAAGAAATAAGTATTAATTTGCTTGTGCTTTTGATTTTTTCCATTTTCTTTTCACCCACACAATAATAAATAGGATTGGGATGTATACATAAATGAGCCAAAAACTAACCTTTGATACATTACTAATAAAGTTATTAATATCGTGTC
>NZ_JAGXJV010000309.1:0-277 GCF_019091145.1 Lysinibacillus sp. GbtcB16 | reverse complement strand
ATTGCAGATGATCATCGAGACGAAGCGATCGGTGCGTTCGGTAATCCGATTGTACAAACGCCGGTGTTAGATGAATTGGCAAATCGTGCTGTAGCCTATCGAAACATGCATATTTTCGGTGGGCTGACCGGTGCCGTCTGTGCCCCAAGCCGGGCTTGCGTGAATACGGGAATGTCCATTTTCCATGCCATGATTGGGAAGGATCCAAGTGTATGGGAGCACTCAACGACTATACGTGCAGATGTCCAATTGCTGCCCCAAGTAATGCGGGCTTCCG
>NZ_JAGXJV010000308.1:0-278 GCF_019091145.1 Lysinibacillus sp. GbtcB16 | reverse complement strand
ATACGAGATATCAGCAAAAACATGACTGCACCAACAAGGATGGGACAATTTCTGTGGGGGCAATGAATTTATACCTAATATCAGCAATGCATGACTGCGTACAACAGGGAAGGGGGATTCCTGCGGGGGGCTAGTGTTGTATACCAGACAGCAAAATCATGACTGCTTCCAATAAGGATGGGACGATTTCTGTGGGATGCAATGCAATTTATACCGAATATCAGCAAATACATGACTGCTTGCAACAGGGAAGGGGACGATTCCTGAGGGTGAGGCGC
>NZ_JAGXJV010000307.1:0-278 GCF_019091145.1 Lysinibacillus sp. GbtcB16 | reverse complement strand
CATACGGCTTCCGTTTCGCGCTTCCTGATAGCTGGAAGGGTTACACCATTGTAACGGACAAGTGGGAAGGTCTTTCAACCGTGGAGTCGCAAAGCGGGAACGTGGTGGAAAGCGGCGCGAAGATTAGCATCCGCCATCCCGAATGGACATCCGAACAACCGAGACAGGATATCCCTATTCTCGTCTTTACGATTGACCAATGGAATGAGCTCCAACAGGAGAAATTCCATATCGGCGCAGCTCCAATCGGACCTAGCGAGCTAATCCGAAATGACAAG
>NZ_JAGXJV010000031.1:0-4416 GCF_019091145.1 Lysinibacillus sp. GbtcB16 | reverse complement strand
TCATACTGTTTAACACTTTCATTAAAATTACTCACAATAACATCAATCTCTTGTGCTGTTTTGTTATGCGTTAGATTACCTATCAATGCTCTAAACCTTCTTACTTCATTACCTGTAAACGTTTGAGCTAAATCAATCACAGGCACATGCTGGGCAATTGTTAGTAATTTCCCTGTCGCAATATTAGGAGTAGTTTCAATCTCTAGTTCCCAGTCTTGTTTTACACCTGAATATAAATATGCCAAATTCTCTTCATTAAACGTTAACGGACCTGTTGGACATAATACTGCCCCAGTTGCAGCTGCCCATTCAATTGAATTGGATGCTTGCATAATCTCAATAAAATAATCTTTACCAGATATGTTTTTAATCATATTACTTATAAATGGTCCTAATCCCACATTAAACGTGGCAAGCGCCCCCCTAACAGATAATAACTCATGCATTGAACTCCAGGAGTTAGATAATTCTTTTACCAAACCGTTTAACCAAACTCCTTCACCATTCATTCTCGATGCAAGAGATAGCAATTCCTGTAATATAGCTTGCTTTTCTTCTAGACTATTTGGAACAAATAAAAGAGGGTTCCTTATTTTCAAATCTGTAATAGTCTTACAAGCCAATTCTCTTGAAAGCATAATAGAAGAAGGGTCTATCGCAACAGCTTTTTCAAGTAAATCTGTTTTGTATCTAAAAATTGAATGTGGTAGTATAAGCTTTACCTTCCCTAGTTCAATTAACTTTATTAATTCTTCTTCTGTAACTCCTAAAGAATTAATAAAGTCTAAGTACATTGATTCAATAGGCAATATAATTTGTAGCTTATCAAATAATGTTAAATAGTTTCTAATATTCTCGGCAGTAGCCATTTGACCGTTGATTAGACAACTTGTTTTTTCTTCTCTTTGATTAGACTGAGTTTTATCATTTTCCGTGTCAGTAAACAATATCTCTTTATTATCTGACCAAATCTGCTCATCTGATTCCCACTTTTCCATTAGGTCTTTAGAAAAATTTTGATTTGAGAACCTACTCACAGAAATGGAAAAGGGGTCATGTTTACTTTCTTTTATCTGGACATTTAAAGATTGTTCGAAAATATAATTAATTTTTGCATTATCACCTATTAACTTGTGTAACGATAGTTCAAATCTAACTTGTTCTTCTTTTGACAGTTCCCTCTTTATTTTTACATCCAAAGTTTGATTATTGTTATTAAAATCTAGCCAAAACAAAGGAAATTCCCTAGATAATAACAAAGACAATTGTTTATTTAAATCGAATATATTAAATGGATTACCTTTTAAATTTATTATTTCGGTATATGATCGTTCATTAATTCTAGATGCATTATTAGGTATTACATTTGATATTGTTACTGGACAACCTGCAACTCTTATTTCATTATTAAATACATCTTTTATACTTTTTCCATTTCCCTCGATTGCGGGTAAACCTGGATTTTCACAGTGGATAATATACTTATCTCCTACCCTGAATATGCCAGTTGTTTGTATATGTGGTTGTAAAAGTCTAAGTCTTTCATAACTATAAATTGCATAATTTTTTAGGTGATCAAGCAATTAAGTTTTCCCCTTTCTTTCACAAAATATCTTTTCATTTAAAAGGCCTTTCTTAATATTATCATTTTCATCTGCTCCAACTATTGAATTCCATTTATAACCTTAATTGGTTATTTTATATAATATTATATGATAAATATGTAATTTATCTTGATAAATGTTATTCAACAATCTGGCCCGATTGCGGAACAAAATTAAAAACGCCCTTTAATCAAAATGGTAACATGTTAATATTTTACACGCTAGATATATTTTACAAAAATCGTAGAATGTATAATGATTAGATCATAACAATCATTTAAATTTAAACGATGAGTATTGATACGATTTTTTAAAAATAGATTATGGTAATACTGTTTTAAATGAAGTAGTATTTATGTTCCGTACTAAAGTTTCAGGAACAGAAGAAAACAAGGGAAACATTCTTATTGATGTTGTAAAGGAAGAAATTATTAATGCGATAAAAGTAGCTAAACACGCTAATTCTTTTATTCATTTTTTAGAGGATACAAATTTTATAGGCAATCGTTATAAAATACATTATTCAATAGAATTAGTGAAATATGATAATGAAATTTACAGTTCCATCTGCATAAACTGTAAAAATCAGCGATTGTATCATAATATTTCAAAAGAGGTATATGAATTTAGTGAGGTTAGATATTTGCTTTTCCATGAATATAATTATGAATCCATTAAAAAACATATCGAGCTTAGTGCTAGCACCTGTTTTGGCAAAACAATTAGATTTCTTGTGCTACAAGGAGAGATATGAGGAATCAAAGGAAAAATACTTCCTTGATCCAAGAGGTTTAAACGCAGAAGATACATGGGAAATTATAAAAAGCAAAATGGAAGAAAAGCGAAAATATTGGCATGATACATATGAACAGGCAATATTTGCACTCTCAAAAGAACCTTTAGAGTTTACCTACCTACCTTTACGCGATATAAAGTAAAATAATACATACTATAAAAACAACGTCATAATACTTATTAGGAAGAAGGTTATTTAATGTATTCATACATTCTCTTCCTTATAAGATCTCCATTTAAAAATCTGAATTATATCAATAAATTAATTCACCTTTCAGTTCTTCTACTGCACAACAAAGACATAAACTTGTTTCTCCAGTAGAAGTAAAAGACCAGCTTACCTCTCCACTAGATAGACATTAATATGTGTTGTTATTAATTAGTACTATCATACTCCCCCTCCTTTAAGGTAAAACGAGAATTTTACCCTATCACATTTAAGTTTCCATAATTACCTAATGATAATTGAAGACGATATTTTTCTGCTTTTATCATCCAAGCATATGCATCTTGTAAAACTTTTTTCTTGTTTTCTGATTTATTTAGCACTTCACACTGCAATATCTTTACTTTACAACAAGGACAAATATCTCTGATTGTATGGGCATTTACTGCTCCAATAGCATTGTTTTTTATATTAATGAAAAAGTATAGACAAATAGAATGTTCTTCTATTGTAGTTATCTTCATTAGTGAAGTTCCATTCTCATTCCCAAAAGCACCATCTACACTCATATCTACTTCCACATCTTTGATATTTAAATTCACTGTTGGACTTGTCATTGCTTCCACTCCTTTAGATAGAACTCTTATTTCACTCAATTCAAAGAGCAATTATTCATAAAAAAATCTGAGTCTTATTATAAATAATTGCTCTTTTATTTAGCGTTGCTACTTCTTTCTATTAAATTAACAATTATTTTTTCTTGTAACTCTATTTTTTTAGCTTCATCATTTATGCTATTTGTTAGTTCGATTGCCACCATAGTATCTTGCGTTTTTTCTAGTTTTTCGTAAAAAAAGTTTAATTGTTCTAAGCTCTTTTTATAAACATAAAAATACATTCCACCTATTACCTCAAGTAGAACTGATGATACGATAGATATGGTAGACGCTGTAACATTTCCTTTGAAATACATAAACCATATGCCAATCAAAATTGTTATTAGTCCTGCAATTATTGCAATCATACTTGCTCTAAAGCTTTGTCTTGCTTGACTCTTGTTTATAGTATAATATTCCGTAGTCTGATTAAGATTTAATTGTATCGTATTAAATACGTTGTTTTCCACTTCGGAATCCTTGTCTTGGACTTTTTCTTTTAACTTTTCTCTTTCCACAGAAAGTTTCTCTAATTCAACATCAAACGGATTTTTAAAATCAATGGGATTTTTAGAAAAAGCTAATATTGAAGCTGGTATTAATATGATTGCTAAAAATATAGATGCAAAGATACCAATTGCAACTTGATAGTCTTCAAAATATTCTCTGTAAAATAAAATTGCAATAACAATACCTACAAGAAGTACTAATGATGCTATTAGTACAAAAATTCTAAGTCTCTTTCTACTTCTTAAGCTGTTGGTTAGCAATTCCATTAACTCTATAAAGACTCCATCGACAAACTTAAAATTAATCATGAACCTACACCGTCTCTTTTGCTAGTATTTTTAATTAATTTACAATATCCACCCTTATTGTCTATTTTGCCAATAACCTTTAATATTGTAAGGACTCCAATAGTCTTTAATCATATCGTTCTTATCCTTGTCCCTATAACCCTTTTCTATGGCTTCTTGGAAGTTCTCAGTTCGACACTCAATATCACAGATTCCTAGCTGCCCACGCTCGTACACTTGGAGACATTAGAAGCCGATATACCGCTACACATAACCTTCTGCTCTTCCTTCTTTTTTTGATAGTAATTTTACTTTAGCGAAAATAATCATCCCTGTTATTTAACTGCAAAACAGAAAATTATTTACTTCTTCAATAAATATAGTTGCAGTCCATCCGC
>NZ_JAGXJV010000306.1:0-278 GCF_019091145.1 Lysinibacillus sp. GbtcB16 | reverse complement strand
TATCGGTGGCCCGACAATGATTCGCTCTGCTGCGAAAAATCATAAATTTGTATCGGTAATTGTAGATCCAGTAGATTACGATGTTGTATTAGCAGAACTGAAAGAAGACGGTGAAGTAAAAGAAGAAACGAAACGTAAATTAGCAGCGAAAGTATTCCGTCATACAGCGGCATATGCTGCGTTAATCTCTAACTACTTAACAGAGCAAATGGGTGAAGAAGGTCCAGAAACATTAACTGTGACATTTGAGAAAAAGCAAGACTTACGTTATGGCGAGA
>NZ_JAGXJV010000305.1:0-278 GCF_019091145.1 Lysinibacillus sp. GbtcB16 | reverse complement strand
TATTTTCAATTGATATTAAAAAATCCTCATCTGATATACAAGTAAAATATTCGTCCATTATATCTTGCAGTTGATTCCTTAACTCGTTTGGAGAAATATTCGATATTCTTTGAAAAAATAATCCCAGTATAATTAATCTATTTTCGATAGAAATTGTTCTATTTTGGATGATGCGTATAGAGAATATTCTTAAATCCCAAAATAAATCATTGCCCTTTGAAGTTGAAAAATTTTGAAGCATAAAACCCGGAGTATCACTCGGCTCCTCCTCTTCGAAA
>NZ_JAGXJV010000304.1:0-278 GCF_019091145.1 Lysinibacillus sp. GbtcB16 | reverse complement strand
CTATACTTGAGATGACCAAGTAGAATTTTACAATCTCATAACTGGAATGTCACATTTTCAAATCATTAGCAGTGGCTAAGATGTCGGTGAAGACACTAATGGTAGGTCAAACAAAAACATCCACGTAACACCTACATAAGCTTGTCAATAGAATTGGACCAGACCAATCAACAAGATTGGGAACCAGTAGCAGTCCACAGTGGGTATCACTTGTTAGCCTATCGCAAACAGAAAAGTAACAAGAACGATGATAGACAGGGAAGCTTGATCATGGTAGC
>NZ_JAGXJV010000303.1:0-278 GCF_019091145.1 Lysinibacillus sp. GbtcB16 | reverse complement strand
CGAAACCCGGCGGATATGCAGAGAACGTGATCGAGACCGCCAAGAGCTTTCTCGGCATTCCCTACGTCTACGGCTCCAACCGTCTGGACCCGACCTCTTTCGATTGCTCGGATTTTACACGGTGGGTGTACTTGTACGCACTCGGGATGGACCTGCCGTGGGATGCGAAGAACCAAGCGGCTTACGTCGAGGCGCTGTCCAAGCGGAAGTACCGCGACATCAAGCAGGCGAAGCGGGGAGATCTGCTGTTCTTTACGAGCTTCCGCGGCAACCGGGCA
>NZ_JAGXJV010000302.1:0-278 GCF_019091145.1 Lysinibacillus sp. GbtcB16 | reverse complement strand
ATCCTACCGGGGGCAAGGTCGACACGACGTCGTCCAAGGAAATGGCGGGCAAGGCGCTGCGGACGAGAGAACACATGAAGGCGTTCCTGCAAGCGCAGGGCTTCGGTGAGGCGTGAGAAGCCAAGCTGCCAGGTGAGCGAAACTTTCGGCAAAGACTCATATTGCAAGGACTTGTCTCATAGTATTGGAATAGGGCAAGACATGCTTGCAGAGTCATCATCATCCGCCGAAAGGAGATCGATCGCGTTGAAAGGCTTTAAAAATGTCGTATATATGAG
>NZ_JAGXJV010000301.1:0-278 GCF_019091145.1 Lysinibacillus sp. GbtcB16 | reverse complement strand
ATCTTGAAGACTTGCAAGCTGTTGTGTCGGCAATCAGGACGCGTGAGGCGGGCAAAGAGAAGCCTGTTCTACTGCTGGGACATAGCCGGGGAGCGGGTGTTTGTCTCATTTATGCGCTTGATCACCCAGAACAAATCGCAGGTGTCATTTCGTGGAACGGCGTTGCCCGCGTCGATTTGCTGTCTAGCGAGAATAAAGAGGAGATGCGCAGAACGGGAAGATCGTACACTCTGAATGGACGCACGAAACAAAACATGCCGCTCAATCTGGAAATCCTG
>NZ_JAGXJV010000300.1:0-278 GCF_019091145.1 Lysinibacillus sp. GbtcB16 | reverse complement strand
GGAATAGATGCAAGCATAATATTCAAGGGTGTAGTCCAGCCATTCACGCGCTTCCGGCTCTTCGTCCAGCAGGACAATACAGCTTGGCACCAGCACACTTGAAAGCGAACGGACGGCATGACTGTCGAATGGCACGTGATGAATTTTGGAGTGATCGATCACGTGCGTCGCGATTTGGCGCGCCCTAGCGAGCAGCACGCCGCGGACCAGCACCCTTTCCGTATCCGAAAGCTGGCCGTGCAGCCAGTCATACCCCCAAGCAATCGCTCCCGTCATCC
>NZ_JAGXJV010000299.1:0-278 GCF_019091145.1 Lysinibacillus sp. GbtcB16 | reverse complement strand
GCGCTGCTGCACGGCATCCGCAGATCCAAAGGCAAGACGGGAACGATCACCATCGGCGCCCGTAAAGAAGAGAACGTCCTGATCCTCTCCGTCACGGACGATGGCATCGGCATGGACGAGGAGCTTGTCCACAGCCTTCTGACAGAACCACGGCCAACGATGAAATCCGACGGGTCTGGAAGCTCCTATGGTCTGTACAATGTCAACGAGCGAATTAAATTGTTCGCCGGAGATCTCTATGGCCTGCGCATTCAATCCACGCTCGGGGAAGGGACGAC
>NZ_JAGXJV010000298.1:0-279 GCF_019091145.1 Lysinibacillus sp. GbtcB16 | reverse complement strand
GTAACTTGAACGAAGTCACTGTTATTCAACCTCAAACTGCAGGAGGACAAGCTGGTAGTGGAGCTATCATTGATTACGAATTCGGAAGTGCGACGGATTTACGGAAGAAGTTGGCCGACATGAAGCAAAAACTTAATCTGACTAAAGAATTTTTCCGTGAAGTCATGCAAGAGGGCGTTGACTACGGAATCATTCCAGGAACGGACAAGCCAACCTTATTGAAACCTGGCGCTGAAGGGTTGTGTGAGTTCTATAATTTCGCTCCGACGATCGCAAACA
>NZ_JAGXJV010000030.1:0-4434 GCF_019091145.1 Lysinibacillus sp. GbtcB16 | reverse complement strand
TGTAGTAAATCAAATGTTCCATAAGTTAAAATTCGCTTCATATTTTAAAATACACTCCTAAAATCTACTTATTTATTTTTTAAGATTAGCCTTTTTAAATCCCGAGAAATCATATTAGGTAAAACCAAAATAATTATTATATATACCATGCCAATGACTAATGATTTAATCGTCATGTTTATAAAATCATTTACAAACATTTTTGGGATGAAATATACGAAAATAAAAGTTATCAATGCGGCTAGAAAATAAGTATATACTCCTTGGAACATAAACTTTAAATCTAGATATTTTCGAATTAGATATACCCTAAAAAAGCAAACCATAAATTCAACAAATACTATAACAAATGTTGCACCTACTGCACCATATCGCGGTATAAATATTATATTAAGTATCAGGCTAATTATTGCACCTAGTACTAATGGTAATACGTATTGTTTATCCTTTTCAAAAGCAAGTGCATATTGATTTGCAAAGACACCGCCTATTGGAATAAAAATAATAATGAAACTTACCCAGAACATTAAAGGTGACATAGGAATAAAGCTTTCTCCAAAGAACCAAGGAACAAATTCATAAGAATTGAGCATTACGATATTACAGAATAATAGCGCTAGCACTATCGTATAATCTAAAGACTTTTTCAAGTATTTATGAAGAACTTCATTTTGATTATTAACAACCATATTAGCGAGTCTAGGTAATAACACCATACTTAGCGAAGTAATGACAGCCAAAATAATTCTAGATATTTTTTGCGATTGATCATAATAGGATAATTCGACAGGCCCAGCTATCATTCCTAAGATTGTTTTATCAAATGTAATATATACTTGAATAGCTAATTGTGGAATTAGTAGTAGTAAGGCAGCCCTAAAGTTATCCTTCAGGTACTGTCTATTAAATGAGAATTTGGTTACATATTTAGATAACCCCATCCAAAATACTATATTTCCTAGCAAGGCTCCTAAGGACATTATAAGCATATACTTCCACAAGTCATTTTCATCACGAATTAAAATAAAGATCAATATAATTGATACAGATTTAATTAGCATATTTCTTAAAACTACTTGTTTAATCCTTTCAATACCAATATAAAACCATGAAATATCAAAAATAACCCCAAAAAGAAATGGCAGTTGCAATAAAAAATACATTCTATATTCTTTATTTACATTTATAATATAGAATGTATATAACCCTATAACTACAATTCCTGCTAAAAATTGAATTAACCATAGTCCCCAAAATGTTTCATTTACTTTATTTTGAGAATCTCTATTTTTTGCTATACTTCTAATACCCAGTTGACCAATTCCTAAAAAGGCCAATACACCTAAAATTTGGACAACTGAAAAAGTATAACTGTTTATTCCTAATGCCTTTACTCCTAAGACCCTAGAAAGAAATGGCATAGTAAGAATTGGAGTGATTATAATAAATAATTGATATAAAGCATTATATAAAAAGTCACGTAATACTTTTTTCATATTATAATTTTAGCTAATTTATTTATAATTACTTTAATTTAAATAATTACTATATATATATTTAGCTACCCTTTCTGAATACTTAAAATCAGTATATTCATGAACTATCTTTTTTATATTTTCCCTTTCAGTTTTATAATATTTTTCATCAGTAAGCAACTTCTCTAATTCACAGATAAAATGATTGTATATGTTCACCTTTGGACCAGGAGTCCAAAATTCAAATGGATTTAATAGGAATCCCCTATTATTACGATATTGATCTAAATCTGTATTCAAAAATAATATCGGCTTATCTAATAAAAGATAATCAAAATAAACACTTGAATAATCGGTTATTAACAAATCCGTTTCAGATAATATTTGGTATATATCTAAATTATATTTTGCTAAAAATTCCGAAGTACATAACTTGATATTAGAAAATCCCTCAAATGTTTTTTTATAATACTCTTCCTCTTTAGGGTGTAATTTCACAATAACTGTAATTCTGTTTTTTACTAAATAAGCATTAAATTCATTGATATTCATATCACCTAAACCGAATATATTATATTCCCTGTTTAAATCCGATTCTTCTCTGATATATCCTTTTCTGAATGTCGGCATAAATACCATTAATTTATTGTTTTCACTAACTGAAAAGTATTTCAATATGATGTCTCTCTTTTCTCCTCCCCTCAAATTTAAAAGATCATTTCGTGGGAATCCAGTGATAACATATTTATTATTTATTCCTATACAGGCATTCAATAACGTAGTGTACGTTTCTGAACTAGAAATTACTCGATCTAATGTATCGATTTTCTTTTTATTCATAGTAGTTTCATTTTCTAATAACCCCATTTTTTTCAAGGGTATTCCATGCCATAATTCAATGAATTTTTGTTTCTTTTTCATTTTTTTTATAGGGCCATGCGATGTGATAACAATAGATCCCGTCCCTAAATGCATAGCATTTTCTATCGGTTTTTCCAGCATTTTTTGAAAATTTATATATATTAAATCTAGATCATTATATTCTTTAGTCATAAAATCATATAGCACTTTCACATTGGAACCTGAACCTGGTGCATAATGTATAAAAATTAATTTTTTGGGGTTCATTCTTAAAAAACAGAAAATAATTCTAGCGATTAAAAATGTAATTCTATTCCTCATATTTCCTCTCCTAGATTACTATTTTTCAATGTAACAACAATAAAAACTTCTTCCTTAGTTATCTTTTCGCAATATTCAAAAGAAAATTAGTCGTTCTTTCTCCCAGAACCCTAAACATAAATAATCTGATGTTCTTTTTAAATCTTTTATCCTTGGTAATCCAAGAACCATTAAAGTGATGAATACAATAAGTATTTTTAGTTACTCTTAAAATCCCCGTTTTATATTCTTTAGGACAAAAGTACTCTTTAGGATAAATATGCATCCCATTATTTAATACTTGATAATTTCCATTAGGCTCAAATCCTTGATCAGAGCAAATTTCAGTGATAATTTCTACATTCGTAGTTGTATCAAGATCCCCGTTTTCCAAATAAAAACTTCTATTATCATAGTATTTTAAAAACATATTAATTGCCTGACTATTTTTCATAGCTCCTATAATCCCTGTTGGGATAGTAATATCATCTTCAAACCCACTAAAGCTGTCATGCTCTAAAAATGCATCAAACCCCTTTAAAACCTCCACAACTGTATCAAGATAAATACCACCATAATTATAAAGTGCCCATAGCCGTACATAATCAGAAACAAATGCCCATTTTTTCTCCTCATAAGCTTCTTTTACAAATTGATTGCAATTAATATCAAAATTCTCCTCATTCCATTCTATAAATTCATAATCTGGTAAATGTTTTCTCCACGACTCTATGCATTTTTCTATAAATTCCGATTTCTTATTTTTTCCAAACCAACAATAATGAATTACCTTAGGAATTTTATTCATTTCACTATACTCCATTCTATAAAATAATTTAATAAATTATTTTCTTATTTAAAAATAGACATAATGAATCTAAATTCATTATGTCTATTTTTAATATGTTAACTTACAAAAACACTACCACAACCTGATTTCATAGGGAAGCGGCGTACTATATCCCAATAATAGGTTAGCAAAATAATAACTTAGTGCAAAAAGAATAAATACAATCTTTGCTTTTGGATTTTTTTGTATAAATAACGCAAAAATAATAATTTCTGTAATACTAATATAGAAAAGTAAACGTCTAAATATTAGCATTGGATACAAAGGGAATGTTAATATTAAGCTTATATAGTATATACCAAATATAACTTCATGCTTCTTTAGATGAATAAATTTTTCTTTATTGCTTACTAACCATATGCTTAATAACAATTTAACAATTAATAGCACTGCCATTTTCCATGATAATGAGTATTCTAAATATTGACTTGAAGCCCATTCTGTATAATAGGAATATTGATTACCAAAAACTTTAGATATTATTTTAATAATTAATTCGTCAAATCTAACAAACATCAAAGAAAAAGAAATAACTAGTAAGGTAACTCTTTTAGTATTCGTATTAATATATCTCGTTACTAAATTATGCAAAAAATACATTGGATAGAAAAATATCGCACTCTTATGAAACATAATTGTTACAATAAACATTAAATTATATTTGATGAACTTTTTATTGATTATATTATTTACATTAATTAAAAACAGACCCATTGCTATAAATTGCCTTATTGTATTTAAAGAGGTATTAAAATAATATAAACTAATATAAAAGAATACAGCCATGTAATATACTTCTCTTGTGTCGCTGTAATGCTTTATTGCCTTATAAATTAAATACTGTATAAGAAATGCTATAACTAAGAAAAAGATTTGGACTGGTATGCCTAAAAATTTCATGAAGTCCATTATATATACTAGCCCAGGTTCTGAAAACCAAACTCTTCC